>NZ_JAXRUV010000001.1:0-785483 GCF_034497705.1 Marinococcus luteus
CTTTTTCCCTCAATGGCACAAACAAAGGCCTCCGAAAATGAATTTCGGAGGCCTTTGTCTACAATCTGAGCCACCTTTTTTTACAAAGGGGCTTCCTATCATTATTCGCTGTAAATAAATCCGGAACGTTATAGGAGTCCTACTTTTTCCAAACCGCGCGCGATGCCGTCATTTCCCACGTCAGCCGTAATATGGCGGGCGTAGCTTTTAACCTCATCAGGGGCGTTTCCCATGGCAACGCTGTTTGGCACATACTGAAGCATTTCCACATCGTTGTAATTATCCCCAAAGGCATAACAGTTCTCAAGCGCAATGCCGGCTTCAGCGATTAGGTTTTTGATTCCGTTTGCTTTCGACCCTCCAGGAGGAATAACGTCGAGTGAATAAGGGTGCCAGCGCACAAACCGCAGATCCTGCATCTGATCTACATAACGGTCTTCCTCGTCTTCGCGGGCAAACAGAAGGGCCTGATAAATATTGTTCTGTTCGGCAAACGTAGCATCAAATTCTGGATGCTCTACGCCGAGCGTCGTAATGCTGTCATGAATATCATGATGGAATTCAATATTAGCTTTCATGGCATTGCTGCCCATAAATACAATCGGATGCTCTTTTTCAGCAGCGAAGAACTGCAGAGACTGAAGTTTTGCGGTTGGAATAGTGTTTTGGTAAATAGCATTTCCATTATATTTCACAAATTGACCGTTAAACGAAATAAACGTGTGGATATCGAGTTCTTCCCGGAGATCGTCGAACAAATAAGGGGCTCTTCCAGTGGATATCGCGATTTCATGGCCTTTGCTCCGGAGCCTCTGAATAGCATCTCTGGTGGAAGCCGGCAACTGTTTATTTTCATCGTACAGCGTTCCGTCGATATCGAAAAAAATCATTTTTTTACTCATGTATGGGCTCTCCTTTTCTACACTTTTGCTCGTTTAGTATACTACAATCACTCACGTTGTACCAATGCACAGCAAGATAGGTTAATAGTAATCATGAAGCAGAGGAGCGGGATGTTTTCTTTTCCTCTCTCGGTAGATAAGAGCATTAATTTCTCCGCCGGTGACTAGAATCAGTCCCACAAGAAACAGCCACAGCATTAGCACAATGACGCCGCCAAGGCTGCCATACGTGGAGGCATAGTTGGCAAAGTTGTTGACATAAAAGGAAAACCCCAGCGAAATTACCTGCCAGAGTAGTGTAGCTGTCATTGCCCCCGGCAGAACAGACCAAAAGGGCATATTATTGTTTGGTGCAAGATGATAGAGCATGGCGAGAATGACGGAAGTGATCGAAATAGTAATAAGCCAGCGCAGAAGCTGCACAAGAAAAACAGTATCTTCCGGAACATAAATAAATGATTGCACCGCCGATAAAATCAAATTGCCGAAGACGGGCAAAAAGAGCGCGAGAATGACGGAAAGCATTAATCCAAAGGTCAAACCGACAGACAATAGCCGCACCTTGAAAAAGGACCGCGTTTCGATAACATCATAAGCCCCGTTCACCGCCTTGATAAAAGCATTCAGCCCGTTGGAGGCTGTCCATATTGTGCCAATGACCCCAATAGTAAGCAGCCCGTTGCTTGAGCTGTTTATCGTATCTTCAATCGTGTCCTGAAACAGAGAGGCAGCCTCTGCGGGAACGAACTGGTACAAAAGTGATACAGCCCGGTCGGCATCGATATTAAAGTAGGGAAGAAGTGATAGAAACAAAATAAGCAGCGGAAAAATGGATAAAAGGTAATAAAACGCCTGCTGAGCAGCAAGGCCCGCAGCGTTGTCCTTCATTAATTCTGAAAATAAATTTTGAATAAAAGCAGTTATCCTTTTGATACTATCACTCCTTCGGACGGTTCTTTCTATCATTATACAATAGGCTGGAAATAGAAAGAAAAAACCTGTGCACAGCTGCTGCACAGGTTTTGTACATTGGGTCCCCCGCAGCTGTCAGAGCCGCTACTCAGTTTCTTCAGAAGAGGAGGAGGGGGCGTCCTGTTCGATATATTGCTGGAATGTAACGAGATCCCTGAATTCACGCCCCTCCCATTTCCATTCAGCTCTGGAGGAAGAAGGGAAGGAATTATCCTTCAGGGTAACATAGTTACTAATGTCTTCAGTGGCATCAATATAAAATCCGTTGAATGTAGAGCCTTCAAAATCGTTATTGATGACGCTTAAATGTCGTATGGAGGACTGGATACGCAGCTGGGCGGAGTCCCGGCTGCCGTGCGCGTTTTTCCAAGTGTTCTCTGAAAAAGAGACGCGGCTGATTGGACGTTGAGCAGGTCCCTGAACAAGAGCCGTTCCGGCCGACGTTTGGTCCCGCCATACGTTATTTTTGAACGAGAGATCCTCTGTTTCTGCAAAGGAGGTATTACGGATGAATGTCCCAACAGACCCTCCGCTTATAGTGTTATGTGAAAAAGTGATCTCATCGGCCCCCTTGACTGCGACAGCTGGATCGGTACTTCTGTTCGAGGAATTAATAATATTGTTTTTCACAACACCTCCGGAAGGAGCTCGGCCGTTTACTTCTCCGGGCACTGCCTGAAGATCGAGAGATGTTCCGGAAGTTTTCTCAAAGCGGTTATGGGAAACTGTAAACGAAGCTATGTTGCCCTCCAGTGCAAAGCCTGGAGCATGCTTCCATCTTTCGACAGTGTTGCCGCTTATGATTGTATCCTCGTGGATGCTGTCTGCATCTGAACTAGCTATATGGATTGCTGACCCAGGCTCTTCTTCCGCTTTTTGAGACGATAAAAAACGGTTATCGAGTATTTGAAGGGCCCGGGTCTCTCCGGAGGAAGCAATCACAGAGGCCGTATTTTCCTGATGAAAGGTGAATTTTTTAATCGTTATGTATTCGGTGTCTTCTAAAGAGAAAAACGGCTTATCGCTAGCGGTTTTTAAATGAACGTTTTCATTTTCAAACGGACGGACGGTGATGGGAAGCTGTTCTTCACCCTGCTCGCTCACTTTCACATTTTCCTCATAAGTGCCTTCCCGTAAGTAAATAGTATCTCCGGCTTCCGCGGTATCAGCGGCCTTTTGAACAGACTGAAAAGGCGTATCGATAGTACCGTTTTGCTCATCATTTCCTGAAGGGGAAACGAATATTCCCTTATCGCTCTCGCCGGAATCAGCAGAAAAAGGAAGCATGCCGCAGCCGCTTATAAATAGCAAGAAAAAAAGCATTATAATAACAGAATAAAAACGCGGTATCTGAATCCCCTCCCTGTGAAATGATGTGACGTTGAATGTATGTAAATAAGCAGAAACTATCGTAGCACAATTGTAATAATTGCAACAGTTATAAATTGGAAGAAGACGCACGGGTAGTGTGCGCCTTCAGTTTGTTTTAAAGGGTTATCGCTGCTGAAGCAGAAGTTGAGGAATTCAGTGCCTGTAGAGCGACAGCCCGCTGCGCGTCGATTAATGCTGAAGGCAGACTGCCGACTTGCGGAGAAGCGCGATGAGCCACAGCAATCTGTATGGAGATATGAACCGCAAAATGCTGAAACCGCCGGAAGTCACTCTGCTCAGCCAGCATGGTATGAACGCTGCGGGCGTCATCAATAATGGAAGAAAAAGAAGCTGTAAATCCGAGCACTCCGAGGAGCGAGTAATAGAACGGACGTACGTGCCACTGTCCGGACTGCCAATAGCCAAGGATGTCGTCGAAACGTTCAAAGTATGCAGTTTCGTTTATACTTTCGAGATTCAGGGCAGCTAAAAAGGAAAGGTGCTGAAGTTGAGTTCCTTTTTTAAAGTCCCGCTCGAGCAGCTGGTGATGGGTGCTGTTCATATGCTCAATCATCTGTTCCTTGTTTCCGGGAAACTGATGAATATAAAGCGTGTGCAGAGGATAATAATCCGCACTAGTTAAATCCGGAAAGGATTCCTGCAGAAACTCGTACCAGGCAGTAAACGCCGGTACAGCAGAAAAGTCGTCCCGAAAGAAGGTGTAATATGATAAAGCGGCAGCGTACGTAGAGGTGCCGCGCCCCCAAGGTCCCTGAACCAACTGGCTGTATAGCTGCTTAAAACCGGTCCAGCTGTCTTCGGGGTTCTCAGCCAAACAGTCAAGCATACCAGCGATTGGAAAGCGCTGGTGAGACCGCAGCGGTGAAAACCAGCTGTTGTTCTTTTTAATCGTCTGCTGGAAACGGTCAAACCGCTCAATGTCAAACGACTTGTGGTGCAGGGAATACATCGATGCCATCAGCATGAACATACGGGCGTCCGAATGATGCCACGGATATTTTTTCTTTAACGCCTCATAGGTGTTCAAATACTGCTTTGTAATATCTGTAAGCTGTTCCTGAGTTTCCATCTGAGGGCCTCCTTTTCTCTGGCTATAGTGTAAGTATAGCATGAGACAAGGGGGGCTGATTATTCCTGGGTTAAATCATGGAGTGAGGAGACAGAGCTGCCTACCCGGGAAATGGCCTGTTCGACTTCACGCAGCTCCTGAATAAGTGAATGAACTTCTGTCTCAGTTTCATTGCTCTGCTTTCGGCTTTTTGCCATTTCCTGCACAATCCCGTCAAACATGCTGTTAATTTCATGGACCCGTTTTGTGCCATCACTAATCTGATTGTCCGCATTCTCAATGTGATTGCTCACAAGCTGGATCTGGTCATTTGTTTTCCGGACAAGTTCAGATACGGTGTCTACCGACTTTTTTGTTTCACCGGAAAGCTTACGGACTTCTGTGGCTACTACTGCGAATCCGCGGCCGTGCTCGCCGGCCCGGGCAGATTCAATGGAAGCATTCAGGGCCAAAAGATTCGTCTGCTCAGCAATCCCTGTGACGATGTTTGTGATATCATCAATTTTAGCGGCAATTGCTTTAAGTTCCCCTGTTTCCGTGCGCATAAAATCCATGAGCTCCTGGAGGCTTTTCATATGCTTTCCGTGCTGTTCGAGTTCGTGCTTGCCTTCCTCGGACTGGGAAGCGGCCCCGGAGCTGCTTTGAACATTTTCTTTTGAAATGGTAACGACCCTATTGGACGTCGCAGTAAGCGAAGCCAATGAGTTGTTTGTCTGGTTAAAAACCTCGCGGAGCGAGCAGGTGGTAACAGAAATTTGCTCATGCAGGTGATCCTTCACAGCCTGTTGTTCTTTGTGAAGCGTAAGGTGGGCCTCCTCGTAGGCTTCAAGCACAAGCTGCTGTTCGAGGTTAATGATTTTCGTAACTGCAAGAACCGCTGGAAGAAAATCAGCCCGGCTGGTAAGGTGCTGGTCGACAAAATGAAGGATGGACTGCTCCATGTCTTGAAACGAGGACATATACCATTTTGGCAGAAGGCCAATATGTAAATGAACCTGGGCAATCTTCAGCCTCTTTTGAATAAAAGTATCCTCTATCGTCCCTTGAAACATTTCCTGCACGTGGACAGCAAGCGTCCGACTCAGCCGTTCGACCGAGCTGTGCTTTTCAATGATAGCGCGCAGGCTTGGTTCATTCTTAAGGTTGCGGTAAAAGGCATCAACAATAGCTTCAATGTTTTCAGCAATGACCGGCTGAAGTGCGGATAGTATATAGAGGTCATTGTCGGTTAGATGAATCAGCTGTAGCTGACGGTGCAGATCGCTCCCGGGGGAAAGCCTGACCCGGCTGCCGGAATGGACGTCCCCTGGAAATTGTGAAGCTGGTGCAGATGATGATTTTGCTGAAAACAGCATATTAATAGCCTCCCGATGCAATAAAAGTATGGGTGATACAGTATTTCTTATATCGGCTGAAGAACTATTAATATTCATGAAGAATTAAAAATTTTTAGGAAGCAGGGATAGAATATGAGAAACAAAAAGATGTGGATAGCGGGGCTGTTGTCGCTTATCATTCCAGGGGCGGGACAGGTGTATGTAAAAAAATATCTCTGGGCGGTGTTGTTTTTTGTGCTGTACGTAAGTCTACTCGTTACGGTGTACGTGCCCTCCATTTTCGTGGCTGCCATTGCTGTCGTCCATGCAGTGCAGACTGCAGGCCGGCAGGAAGCAGAAAATACGGGGGAATAAAGGACAGGGAGCAGGTTTGAAAAAATTATTTGAAAGGCCCCGGGGTAAAAACCCCGGGGCCTTGTATCTATGCTATTCGGCTTGGAGCGCCTGAATGAACGTTTCGTCCATATCGACAGCGATAAATTGAATTTCCCGTATGTTGTGCAGCAGCTCCCGGTAGTAAATCGCGACGGTCTCGGGGTCAAGGCCGCCGGTGGCGGTGCCAAGCGCCGGGAGGGCGACCCGGTAGATGTGATGCTCCTGGCAGTAACGTATTAACGATTGCAGACAGGAATAAACCACGTCGTAGTTCGACTTTTCCTCCGGGGCTTCCATCGTCACTAAATGAAGGACGGCTTCATACGGTAGACTGGCAGCCGTGGTCGTGTAAAGCTCGCCACGCTTCGGTCCGTGCTTTTTGCAGTAGGCTTCTGCTTCCTGTTCAATAGTCTCTCCGCCAGCTTTTTTGATGGCAGCGGCAACGCCGCCGCCCATCGACCCCTGTCCGTTTGCAGCATTGCAAATATAATCGACATTGGTGACAGTGGTAATATCTCCTCGTTTTGCACTAAGCATATCTTCTCTTCCTTTCCTTCTGCGCTATTATTCCGTCATCAGCATATCAGAATTTCCAGCCGGCAGGGAGGAGATTGCTCATAATTTATGCAAAAGAATTAGACATATACCGGGAAGCCCGATGGAATAACTGCTTTGCTTCTTTGTTCGCATCACTAAGCACGTGGTTCTTATTCATGGTCTGCATATTGTGGTCTTCCATTACAATCCGGCCGTTTACGATGGTGGTTTCCACCTGGTCTTTGGAAGCAGCATACACAATACGGGAATATGGATCTGCTCCTTCGCTCGGATATGTATGAAAATCATAAAGGTTGAGGATAGACAAATCCGCTTTTTTGCCAATTTCGATACTGCCAATTTCCTGGTCAAGACCGACCGCTTTCGCCCCTTCGATGGTTGCCATGCGAAGAACCTGTCTGGCATTCATGGCGGTCGGACCATAGGAGGGTTTATGAATAAGGGCGGCCATCCTCATTTCCTGAAACATGTCGAGCGTGTTGTTGCACGGGGCTCCGTCGGCGCCGAGACTGACATTGTGGTGGTGGTCAAGCAGGTCCGGAATCTCCGCGAATCCGGAAGCAAGCTTCATATTGGAGCTTGGGCAGTGGCTAATATGGGCTCCCTTTTGTTTAATAATCTGCTTTTCATGGTCATCGAGCCAGACACAGTGGGCGAGAATAAGGCGCGGGTGTACAAGGCCAAGGTGATCGAGATATGTTACGTTGCGCATACCGGTATCAGCTTCAACAATTTCTATTTCTCCCTGGCTTTCTGAAGCGTGTGTATGCACATACGCTCCGTAATGAGTAGATAGCCGGGAAACTTCGCGCAGCAGTGGTTCAGAGCAGGAGACAACAAACCGGGGTGAAAATGCGTATCGTATTCTATCATTATCCCGACCGTTCCATTTTTCATACAAATCGGCGCTTTCCTGCACGGACTGGCTCGTGGTTTCAAGCAGGGGAGCAGGCAGTTCATCGCCCTTATCCATCATAACTTTGCCGGATAGAGCCCGGATGCCGGAAGCTTCTATGGCTTCGAAGGCAGCGTTTGTATGGTGGACTGTTTCCATGTCGACGATCGTTGTCGTGCCGCTCCGGATCAATTCGCCGATGCCGAGCATCGCTGAGGCATAGATAGAATCGGGAGTGTGGGCAGCTTCCATTGGCCATATGCGTTCCTTCAGCCAATCCATCAGCTCAAGGTCATCCGCCTGACTGCGAAACAGTGCCTGGCAAAGGTGAATATGGGTATGGATAAAGCCTGGAAGCACAGTTCGCCCCTGGGCTTCAATCACTTTTTCACCCGGATGAGGAGTTAAAGAAGGTCGGATTTCTTTAATGTATTCATTTTCAATTCGTATATCTCCGTGCACAATGTCATTGTTTTCGTTCATCGTCATGATTTCAGCCTGCCGTATTAAGATCGTGGTCATTGTAAACACTCCTTTGTATGCATAAAAAAACGAAGAACGCCCGCAAAAGGCGTTCTTCGTAGTTGGAAATTACGGTTTCCAGTAGAAACGTTCAACCCAATTGTTGAATATATACGAAGGGTAAGTGGTAATACCTGCATCGTACCGGGGAATGAAAAAAACTTCAATAGAGTTGGAAGATAATATGACAAAAGATTTACTGGGCAGTGTACGAGTTTGACTTGCTAGCTTCTATTTCTTTTACGAATGTTCCTGTTTATTTCAAATAGAAAAAGATTAATTTTCAGAAAATATACAGTGCAAAGAGTGAACAATAGCAGCAATGGGTATAGGAAAAGCAACAAAACTATTCCAGAGGAGAATAAATTATGGAGAAAACAGCCATCATTACCGGAGCAAACACCGGAATGGGATTCGAAACAGCGAAACAGCTTGCCGTGAAAGGATTTAATGTCATCATGGCCGTGCGGGACGAAAAGCGCGGAGGAGAAGCGATGAGGCAGATAAAGGCCAGCACCGGAGCTTCACGTGTGCGGGTGATGCGCTGTGATCTGTCCTCTCTTCAGGATATACATACCTTTGTGCGTCAACTCGAACAGATCGTCCCCTGTGTGGACGTACTGGTTAACAATGCCGGCGTGGTATCACTGAAAAGAGAGCTTACCGAAGATGGTTTTGAAAGCATGATCGGCGTGAATCATCTGGGGCACTTCGCCCTGACACTGCAGCTTCTGCCTCTTCTTGAATGTTCGGCAGAAGAGTCACGGGTCGTGAACGTTTCTTCAGGAGCTCACAAATACGGAAATATTCATTTTCCGGATCCTCATTTAACCAGGGGATATGGCACATGGAAAGGGTACGCCCAGTCAAAGCTGGCGAACGTTTTGTTTACATACGCCCTTGCTTCTCGTCTCGAAGGAACAGATATTCGCGTTAATGCCCTGCATCCAGGCGGGGTAAGTACTATGCTTGGAGTGGACCGGTCTACAGGCTTTGGGCGCCGTATTCATCAGGCTATCCGGCCGATGCTTCGCACAGCTGCAGAGGGTGCGGAAACATCGGTGTATCTTGCCGCTTCCCGTGAAGTGGAGGGCGTGCACGGCCGATACTTTATTGATTCTTTTGAAGAAGATACGGCTCCTCATGCCCGTGACAGAGAGCTTCAGGAAAAGGTATGGGAATGGAGCATGGACCAGACGAATGTGGAACGACTGCTTGAGGCGGAGTGGATTAATAGATTAAAGCGCGAAAATCAGTAAGACAGCTTTATTTTTTTGATTATGTATTTTAAAATATATTAAATATAGGAAATAGCAGAAAGGATTATTGGCGTTGAATAAACAACTGTACGAGTTCATGCTAAACCATGCCGAAGAGATCGTGACTACATGGATGGAAGATATTGAAGCACAATCGGAAGGTATCTACCCGAACGATACCGATCGAAGAGAGGCCTTCCGGGGAAGACTCAAAGGATTCATTCAGGAAACGGCAAAGGCAGTAATAGGAGAAGAACCATTACTTACTGATTGGGCTCAGCTTACGGCGATGGACGGGCTTGAAAACCAGGGGCCGAGGTTTTACTCGGTAGAGTTTTTCAGGGTCGGGCGTGTCGACCTTTGGAATCGTCTGTCCACCTATTTTAAAGAAAGGGAGGACGAGATTTCCCCGCTGCAGGTGGCCGAGTGGGCCGAGAAGATTCAGTCGGTGTTTGAAAAGGGACTGGAGCTTGTGAACCAATACTACTATCAGATGAACGAAGCCCAGCTGGAGGCGCAGCAGCAGATGATGGTGGAACTGAGTGTGCCGATCATTAAATTAATAGGTGATATTGGTGTCCTCCCGCTTGTCGGAGATATTGATACGCATCGGGCGAAGATGATTGAAGATGTGACCCTTTCAGAGGTGGCAAAGCTTGAACTCGATGTACTGATTATTGATATGTCCGGAGTGCCGATCATCGATACAATGGTGGCTCAGCAGCTGTTTAACCTGCATCACGGGCTGAGTTTAATCGGCACGGAAATCATCATTACCGGCATCCGTCCGGAAATTGCAGAAACGGCCGTTCGGCTTGGGATTGATTTCAGTAAAGTAAAAACCTTTGCTCATCTGCAGCAGGCCCTCGAACAGAAGATGAATATTCAAATTAAGGAATAACAAGTATATAGATGCAAAATAGCCCTTTGCAGTAAATCTGCAAAGGGCTATTGTAGTAAATATGCCGGAATTTCCTAGTACTCGCTGTAATTCGACAGCGCGTAGGAGGAATCGTTGGATGACCGGACATTTCCTTTATTATTCAATTCGGCAGTGAGTTCGAGAAACCATTGTTTATCATTGGTGACCAATGCAAGATCAATCAAGTCATACAATTCATCTTCTGAAACAGGCTGCACGGTATTCAATTTACTTACTTTATGGAGCAGCAGTTCAGCTGATTTTTCCATTATATCCTGATTATCAGAGGAGATGACTTTTACTTTAATTGTTTGGTAAGATTCTTCAATTGCTTCTACATAGCCTACAACCAATTCACCATAAATGGTGGTTCCTCGAACCCAATCTCCTACCGAAATAATATCGTTTGTTGGTAACATTCGCGTAACCTCCTAAGGATTACCTATTAATTAATAGTGTTGTAATCTGAATTATCTATAACTATACATTTCCCTGTTTTTGATTGCAAAAACATTGCTCAGTTAATTTGTGATACATTTTTTCAGCATGTCGGCAATAGTAAACTGATCAAGGTGTTCTCCAAAAACGTGTTCGCCCTCAGAAAAAACACTGCCCAGCACATGTTTCATGTTAGCCCCAACGGAGCAATCGGGGTTTTCATCCGGGCACCGGGGCTGCAGAGTGCCTTTGGATGTGACCTGGTATACATCCCACAATGTGATGGACTCTGGAAGGTGGGAAAGGACAAA
The DNA here is from genome assembly GCF_034497705.1 of Marinococcus luteus. Taxonomy (GTDB): domain Bacteria; phylum Bacillota; class Bacilli; order Bacillales; family Marinococcaceae; genus Marinococcus; species Marinococcus luteus_A. The sequence goes on from NZ_JAXRUV010000001.1 coordinate 10,953, forward strand.
GCCTCCGCCGGCGCCTTCCTTGGACTGAATCAAATCATGCTGCTTCAGCAGGCTTAACACCTTGCGGATCCGCACCGGATGCACAGAGGCACTTTCAGCAATGAAAGAGCTTGAGGCAGCTTTCTCCGGCTGGTGGGCGAGCAGCGTCAAGCTGTGTACAGCTAAAGAAAAGTGGCTGTTCATACGTATCTCTCCGGGTAAAAAGAATTGTTAATGTTTATACTGTAATTATAAATATTACAGTTTTGTTTGTCAACTTTTGATGCCTTCGGAAAATAGACGGAAGCTGCTCGACACGGAGAAATATTATCACAGTTCTGGCCAACTCGTTATGATTCATAAGCCTTTTCGTGTTATAATATACTTCTATTCATGTATTGTACTTTTCCGTGTCATTGATCCTATGAAAAGGAGTGAAGACATGAAAACATTTGAAGAGGTGGTCCGTACTTTAGCGGACATTGAAATGCAGTCTGTTGCTCAAACGAGATCAAGACACGAATTCCAGAACGAGCGCGAATACTATTCCCATTTTCTCCGTAATAAAGATCTTTCTTTTTATTTGGAAACTGTCGAAGAGATGTTTCCATTAGAGGCAAAGAAATACGGAGCAGAGGAAATTGTTCGTGGCATGGCTGAATATATCGAAGCAGGTGCCATGCCTGCGCAGGAACCGCTGACTGAATAAAGGGGAAGCGGAAGACAAAAAGCCAAATTAAATAGTATATACAAAGGGGCCGGTGGTACCGGGCCTTTTTTATTTTTTGTAAATTCAACTTAAAAAGACGGTTTAAAAACAGAGGCATACATGCCTTTTGCAGGGAGAATAAAAACAAAGGGGAGGCGGAGAAAATGGAAGTCAGTCCGGAATTTCTTCTGTACATGTCATTCATCGGTACGGCAAGTACGGCACTGATGCAGCTGTTAAAGCAGGCGCTCCCGCTGCCGAAAAAGTATATCCCCCTTCTCACGCTCGGGATCGGGGCCGCCCTGGCACTTGTTCCTTTTCCGTACACGAATGCTGTGCTGGCAGAACGGGTATGGGCAGGAGTGCTTGCTGGACTGGGAGGCGCCGGGATTTTTGAAAATGTGCAGAAAAGCAGAAAACAGTAAAATATTCTACTGAAAACTGAATGAGGACACAGATAGAAAAGGAAAAAAACCGATTCTCTCCTCTTGTTCAGAAAACTTTTTCATTTGCGGGGACAGGAAAATTTTTATATAATATGTCTGCGCACAACAAGAATCCCCCGCTTGCAGCAGGGGATTTTTATTGAGGCTTTGTTTTACGTTTTTAAATTACGTGGGCGCTGTGTGGGCGTTTTTCATAAAAATTTAAAGAAGTAGGAAACAAAATCCTTGTGTGACAAGGCTTCCTGATTGCAAGACAGGGAGTCAGGAATGTATCTTGCAAATATATTCCGGATAGGTGAGAACAAATGACAGAAGAAAATCAATCGTACCGGGTGTTATTGTATTACAATTACACGTACGTGGAAGACCCTGAGACCTTTGCTGCAGAGCATCTGGATTTCTGCAAGGAGCTTGGTCTGAAGGGACGGATTATTGTTGCAGAGGAAGGCATCAATGGTACTGTTTCCGGCACTGTAGAACAGACGGAGGCATACATGCAGGAGCTGACAGGCGATGAGCGGTTTAAAGATACCGAATTCAAGGTGGACGATGCCAATGGGCACGCATTCAAAAAAATGCACGTACGTCCGCGTTCAGAGCTGGTCTCACTGTATCTTGAAGATGACATTAATCCAAATGAACAGACTGGGGAACATCTGAGCCCGAAAGAGTTTTACGAAGCACTTCAAAGCGATGAAACTATCGTTCTTGATGCCCGGAATGACTATGAATATGACCTTGGGCATTTCCGGGGAGCGATCCGTCCGGACATTAATGCCTTCCGGGAGCTGCCGGACTGGGTCAGGGAAAACCGGGAACAGCTTGAAGGTAAAAAAATATTAACCTATTGTACCGGCGGTATCCGCTGTGAGAAGTTTTCCGGATTTTTGAAAGAAGAAGGGTTTGACGATGTGGCACAGCTGCATGGCGGCATCATTTCCTACGGTAAGGATCCTGAAGTAAAAGGGGAGCTGTGGGACGGAAAGTGCTATGTGTTTGACCAGCGTATCAGTGTGCCAATCAATCAGGTCGAGCATCGCGTAATCGGAAGGGACCACTTTGACGGGGAACCGTGTGAACGATACGTTAACTGTGCAGATCCTGACTGCAACAATCAAATTATCTGCTCCGAGGAAAATGAGCATAAATATATGAGAAGCTGCACAACGGAATGCATGACTCATCCAAGAAACCGGTATATGGAAGAGCATGGGTTGACGGCAAAAGACGTGCAGGAAAAAATCGAAGCGAGAAAAGCAGAACAGATGCAAAACGCATAAATGGATAATAAATGAAGCCTCCGGCCTGTTGGGCCGGAGGCTTCATTTAGGTTTGTCTGCGGTATTTGTTCCAAAGTGTAAGCTCCAGGGCGATGATGCAGATGAGCAGCCAAAATAAGCCCACTGAAACGCCTGCGAGCACATCTGTAAAATAATGAACGTCTAAGAACATACGGCTGACAGCGACAAGCATAGCAGCGAGCGACAGCAATGCTCCGAATACCCACTTCCATACAGTTGCCATTGTACTTCGGATAACCAGATAGGCAAGAAAGCCGTAAAAAGTAATGGCTCCAGTAGCGTGGCCACTCGGGAAGCTGTATCCGGTCCCGTCATAGGCTGCGAGCACTTCCGGGCGCTGCCGGGAGAAAAAGTTTTTTAAAACAGTGGTGATGATGCTGATGCCGATCATATTTAAGGTAAAATAAACAGCAGTCCATCTGCTGAAAGGTGAAAAAAACAACAGATAGATTGTGGTAATTGCGGCACCGATTGTCAGCCAGGTTACCGATCCCGCCTCCGTAATCAATCCCATCATAGACTGCAGGATATCAGCGTTGAGCGCTGATACAATATCTTGAGCTGTTTGATCGATTTTAAAAGTTTCCTGTTCGAGTACCTCTTCACCCATCTCCAAAAATAGAAAAGCTGTCGTAAACAGCGTGAGCAGGCCGGCAATGATAAGTATCCAGGAACTTTTTGGAACGTCGGACAGTTGAAGACTCTTGAAAGACAATGACATTTGCTCCCTTAGTTTATTTTCAAATCTATTCCCTTGAGGACAATGTTTTTAAACAAAAAGCTCCAGGCTGCGAGGGGGCAGCCTGGAGTGTATTGGGTAGTGCCTGTTAAACCTTCGTGTCTGGTTTCCTGTCCTGCTGTTCTTTTTCCATTTCGGGTTTGCCGGTTTCGCCCATGCCGCGCATAAAAGCAATGCCAAGCGAAAGCGTGTGATTTACTTCCGGGTCCCGGAGCAGCTTTAACAATTGGAAAATATTAACGTTTTGCTTTTCCTGCTCTTTTTCTTCTTCCATCTTCGCCACACGCTCAAGTCCTTTATTTAATTTCAACAGGAGCGGCTGCATGCTTTCAATATCGAGTTTGCCGGCTTCACCTGCGAGTAGAAGCAGGTTTTTGATCATATTAGTGCTGCCCTCGGTATTCATCGCGTTTACTGCAACGTTCAACACCTTATCACCTTCGCTTAGAAGTCCATTTGCCATATCAAGCAGGCCGGACTCATCAAGAAGGTTCGCGGTGCGCATCATCTTTTCCAGGCTTTCTTTGTTATTAAGCAGATGGGACTGGAGCTCTTCCATGTCCCGCTGTTTGATTTCTTCTTCGGAGAATTTCAGCTTCTCAATATGAGTTATGCGCTCAGCCATTAGCGGTTCTCCTTTCTAACCATGTCACCAGGGAAGATGTAATCATTACGTTTCCATTTCCGTTCAACTTCCACACCGTTCTGCGGATTAGGATTTCCGTAACGGAAATTGTTTTTCGGCATCGGTGCTTCGCCGTCCGTACTGAGTATTTCCATGAATACCTGCGTTTCCTTGTAGGCCGGTGTATCCGTATCCTTGTCAGCTTCGCTGCTCGTGAGGCGGTTGATGGCCGATTCGCCGGAATTATTCATTGGAATGTAAAGCTGTTTTTCTTTCACGCGGTCAGTGACAAGCGCCTGGATGCGTACAGCCCCGTACGGCGATTTCAAGCGAACAAGAGCTCCGCTTTCGAGTCCGCGTTCTTCGGCGAGTTCCGGAGAAATTTCCACGAAATTGTCCGGAGTTTTCAGCGTGATCCCTTCCGTTTTGTACGTCATATTGCCTTCGTGGAAGTGCTCAAGCATCCGTCCGTTGTTCACATGCAGGTCGTACTGCTCGCCGAAGGTTTGCGGTTCGGTCCAGTGAACCGGATGGAATCTTGCTTTTCCGTTCGGAAACTGGAAGCGGGATTCGTAAAGAAGCGGCTCATCCTTGCCTTCTTTTGTTACAGGCCATACGAGAGAGTTGTATCCTTCAAGCCGTTCGTAGGAGACTCCTTCGAAGAACGGGGAGAGCGAAGCAGCTTCTGCCATAATTTCAGACGGGTGGCTGTAGTTCCAGTCTGCGCCCATCCGGTTGGCCACAAGCTGAAGAATCTCCCAGTCCGGCTTGGAGTTACCGAGTGGATCAAGCGCCTTGTATAAACGCTGAAAACGGCGCTCGGTGTTTACAAACGTGCCGTCTTTTTCGAGACTTGGGCTTGCAGGAAGTACAACGTCCGCAAACTTGGCGGTTTCGGATAAGAAAATGTCCTGGACCACGAAGAAATCAAGTTTTTCAAAGCCCTGCTGTACATAGTTAATGTTAGAGTCTACAAGTGCCATTTCCTCGCCTTTCAAATACAGGCTTCGCAGTCGGCCTTCGTGCATGGCATCCACCATTTCGTGGTTGGTCATGCCGACTTCACTGGAGAGCTCTGTGTTCCAGCCCTGTTCAAACTTGCGGCGGACGTTTTCGTCTTCCACAGATTGATAGCCGGGAAGCAGATTCGGGGCGCTGCCGAAGTCTGTAGCACCCTGGACGTTATTATGTCCGCGAAGCGGGTAGGAGCCGGTGCCGTGACGACCATAGTTGCCGGAGACAAGCAGGAGGTTCGATATTGCAGTACTTGTATCCGCGCCCCCGGAGTGCTGGGTAACACCCATCGCCCACAGGGCACAGGTAGTATCTGCTTCGTGAATGCTTTCAGCAATGCCAATCAATTCTTCACGGGAGAGACCGGTCTGCTCTACAGCGTAATCGATGGTGTACATCTCGAGTTCTTTCACAAAGTCGTCGTAGTAATCCACGCGTTCATTAATAAACTCTGTGTCTTCCCAGCCCTGGTCGATAATGTATTTTGCTACTGCGTTCAGCCATACAAGGTCCGAGCCTGGTTTCGGCTGGATAAACATGTCCGAGCGTTCCGCCATTTCGTGTTTTCTGATGTCGGAGACGATCAGCTTCTGGTTGCGCAGCTTATGGGAGCTTTTAATCCGCGTGGCAAGAACCGGGTGGGATTCAGATGTATTTGTCCCGACGGTAATAATAAGCTCCGCGTTTTTAATATCTTCTATCGTTCCGGTGTCCCCGCCGTAGCCGACTGTGCGGAAGAGGCCCTGAGTAGCAGGAGTCTGGCAGTACCGGGAACAGTTATCAATGTTGTTCGTGCCCATGACGGCACGGGAGAGCTTCTGCATAAGATAGGACTCTTCGTTCGTTGTCTTGGAAGAGCTGATAAATGCAAGAGAGTCGTTGCCGCTTTCTTCTTTAATGGAAGTGAAGTTCTTCTGAATAACATCTAAAGCATGCTCCCACGTGGTTTCGACAAATTGGCCGTTTTCACGGACGAGCGGATTCTGCAGACGTTCTTCGCTGTTTACAAAATCCCAGCCGAATTTGCCCTTCACACAGGTGGAAATGCCGTTTGCAGGTGCTTCTGCCTGCGGCTCAATTTTAAGGATTTCACGATCCTTCGTCCAGACATCAAAGCTGCAGCCAACCCCGCAGTAAGTACAAACTGTTTTCGTTTTTTCAATACGGTCGTCGCGCATTTTGGATTCCATGTTGGAAAGGGCGAGAATCGAGCTGTATCCGGTTTCAACGTCCTTGGTGATATCGATCATCGGACGAAGGGTATCTTCTTTGATCCCGGTCATGTAGCCGGCTTCGCCTTCCATGTTTGTTTCGATTAAAGCGTTACATGGACAGACAGTGGAACAGTGGCCACAGGATACACAGGAGGATTCGCCAATAGGAACATCGTTGTCCCAGATGACGCGGGGGCGTTCACGTTCCCAATCGATGGAAAGGGTTTCAGTCACCTGAACGTCCTGACAGGCTTCCACACAGCGTCCGCAGAGGATGCACTGATCCGGGTCATAGCGGTAGTGAGGGTTCGTATAATCTTTTTCATACGGCTTAGTTTCAAAGGGAACACTCTGGTGTTCGACACGCATTGCTTCCACCGTATTATGAATTTCACAGCCGCCGTTATTGTAATCACATACGGTACAATACAGCTCGTGATTGTGCAGGATCCGGTCCATCGCAATTTTTTGTGCCTGATCGACGTCAGGGGTGAGGGTTTCGATGACATCATCTTCTTTAAATTCGGTGGAACAGGCACGGACAATTTCTCCGTTTACCTTCACCATACAGGTGTCACAGGTTTCAATTGCACCTAAGCTCGGATGATAACAGACGTTTGGGACTTCTTCATTGGTGCCGCGCGTGTAGTCGAGGATGGTAGAGTCATCCGATACTTTGCGCTCGGTGCCATTCATCGTTACTCGAATAATCGACAAAATAATCATCCTTCCATTTTGGAAATAAAGTTGGACTAAAGGAATAAAAAAGTAGTGGACGGTAGATGAATGCAGCACTCGCTTATGTAATAGACAAGGGAGTGCACCTTTATTCTAGGGATTACAGACGAAAATGTAAAAAACAATAAAGGTATACTTCCACACTTCCACGAAACTAGAAACTTAAAACAATATTTTAATAATGATCAGCCGCCCTGTTGACCCGGGTGGCATTTGTGATTAAATCAAAACTAGATTATAATGCTTTTGGATAGTAAATATGTGAATAATACTTAAATTAAAGGACACTGATAAACATGAGGCCAACAGAAAACGAAAAGGATATCGCAAGCTTTGCCGGCAGACTGCTTCGGGAGAGATTCGGCAAAGGCCCGGAAGCTGCCCATGTCGTAATGCAGGGACCGTTCATCACCATCTACCTGCGTCATTTCCTGAGCCCAATGGAGCGGGTTATTCTCGAGCAGGAAGGTGAACAGGCAATTTTCCGTCTGCGTGAAAGCATGATGCACAAAATTGTTCCGGAAATTAACGGATATGTGCAGTCGGTCACCGGTCAGGTGTATAAAAACTTTTACCACGACAGTGATTTTAATAAAGAATCCAGTATTTTTGTCGGAATCGACGAAAATGCGTATGATGGCGAAAATCCGTTTAAAGAATACCCAGGTAAAAAGAAGCTGGAGGAAAGGGTTCGGCAGGTCACTGCAGAAGCGGAAAAGAACCCGACAAAGTCTTTTCAGGCATGCTGAATAATAAGACTGTTCTCGTGATCCGGGAAGGACTGCTGATTAACATTGAAAAAGAGTTAGTGCAGCAGGGATATGAAGAACAACTGAAGGTAACTAAACGCAAGCTGGAAAAACGGCTGTTAACAGAAGGGAAGTCATTTACATCCATTGCGGGAATGAACATTGCTGATGTGTTTGTTGACTGGGATTTCGAACGGGACCGCAGCGTCATCGTCTTTATTATGAGCGGGTCCGGCTAGAACGAGGGAACCCCTCCAACCTTCTGTATCAGCCCGCATATGCCTGAAAACAGTGGACGCAGTAAGAGTAGTTCTTTTGAGTGAGTGACTGCAAAGCAGCTTCTTCCAGCAGGCTTTCCCAGTCTGAGGGCCTGCTGTTGGTCATACAGCGGTCATTAACAAATACCGACTTGTGAATTTTTTGGCCGTCGTGATCAATTAAAAATTTCATAAATTAAAAAGATACTCCTTTCATAAAACAAATAAAAAAAGCCAAAAAGATAAACAGGAGGCAGGTACCTCGTGTTTCTTTTTGGCTTATGGGAAATAGCGCCATTGTCTATCCATTTCCACCGTTTATTTAATTGCTCTTAAGTAATTGCTTTGTATGTACACCCTAAAGGATATGGCGTTTAATTGCAACCATGATAAAAACAGGCAGCAATGCTAATCGGTAGCCGGGGTGTCGACTAATCCAGTGAAGCGAAGGCGGAAAGACGTTTCGTCTTCATCAATATAGCCCCAGGCAATACGATCTTTTTTCCAAAAGATCTTAAACTGGTTACGGTCAACAATTTCAAAGCTGTCGCACTCTGAAATGATTCCAAGCGTCTCCAGTTCACGGCAGATTCTCTTTGTCTCTGATAAATACCACATATTCTCCCAGCGAGAGTGTTCAAAACGGCTTGTTATTTCTGCAATAACTTCAATAGAGCCATTTTGGAGAACACGGTACCGGCCGAAGGAAGCTGCTTGATATTCCATGTATTTCTCCCCATTCGTTTTTCTTTTATTATGCATGAAAAACTAGGTAATTTCTACTTAAAAAACTCCCGGCCGAAGCCGGAAGTAAAAAGTGTTGGAGAGAAAGTGATGCTCGAATTAAATTTTTGAATCAGTGAAAAGCTGTTTTATTTCCATTTCATGACGACCTTCAATTTGTTCTGCTCAAAGTAGTAGGAGTCTATTTTTCCATAAGGAACTTTTTTCATAGGCTCAAATACTTCCAGGTGAAAACCTGCCTGCTGCTCCTGAGCAGAGAAATAAGGCGGACGGTCGAAGATTTCCCTGAACACGTCGTCCGCTTCTAAAGGGGAGATGGATTTTAACGTAAAGTAAAGGGTCCGCTCTGAAGCGTGGGAAGGTTCAAGCAGCATGCTGAAGCGGCTCTGGCTGCTATCATTTTTAACGCCTTCAATACGCAGGACCTGGTCCTGGATATGAACGGCGGAAATATCCACATTGTCCATTTTTTTTACCTGAAGCACCTTTAAAAACATTTTTTCTGTTACTGGAATGGTTACTCCGTTTTCTTTTGCGTCAGTTACACGTTTTTTAATAGATGAAAAAAGACTCACTATTGATTTCCTCCTCATAAATTGGCTACTTATATACATTCCCGGATAAGACTCTGAAGGAACGTCTTTTTTAGTTCAGAATGAATTTTCATTTACTTAATCAAAAGAAACAATAAAAGTATTCCTGCAAAGCTGTGTTTTTATAAAGTTTATTGATTAAACAAACAAAGAATTTTACCCTAACTTGTGATCGCTTACATAAAGGAAGGGGGGAAGAGTAGCATGTCTACTCAAGTATATGAATTCTAAACGAACGATGTATGTAGTATTAGTTACAATGGTAGCTACGCTTGGCGGCTTATTGTTTGGTTACGATACGGCTGTGATTTCCGGAGCGGAAGGCTCACTCCAGACCTACTTTGCCGACAGTCTGAACCTAAGTCCGCTTATTCACGGTCTGACGGTTTCAAGCGCGCTTATCGGATGTATCATTGGCGGACTGATTTCCGGCTTTTTTGCAAATCGGGTAGGAAGAAAATTCACATTGATTATAGCAGCGGTTTTGTTTCTTCTTTCCGCATTGGGTTCAGCCTATCCGGAGTTTCTGTTTTTTGAAGCCGGGGATCCTTCTGTTGCCCTTTTAATTGTATTTAATATTTACCGGATTATCGGGGGTATCGGAGTAGGACTAGCCTCAGCGGTCGCACCTATGTATATTGGTGAAATGGCGCCGCCTAACATTAGGGGAAGACTTGTTTCTCTTAACCAGTTTGCGATTATTTTCGGTCAGTTTGTCGTGTACTTTGTCAACTGGGGGATTGCCCGCGGACAAACAGCGGAATGGGTCGATGCGCTCGGCTGGAGGTATATGTTTGCTTCAGAAGCTATACCAGCTGCTTTGTTTTTGCTTTTTATGTTCATGGTGCCTGAGACGCCGAGGTATCTGGTTTCCAAAAACCGGGATGACAAAGCCATGAAAATTCTCTCAAGAATCTACGACCAGACAATGGCCAAGGCTACGTTTTATGAAATTAATCAATCGTTTGATAAAAGTAAAGAAAAATTATTTGCTTACGGAAAATTGATTATTATTGTCGGTATTCTTTTGTCGGTTTTCCAGCAGTTTGTCGGCATTAACGTTGCCCTGTATTATGCCCCGAGAATATTTGAAAGCATGGGAGCGGCAAGAGACGCTTCTTTATTCCAGACCATTATTATGGGGGCCGTCAACTTAATATTTACAGCCATTGCGATTATGACGGTGGATAAATTCGGACGTAAACCGCTGCTTATTATTGGCTCTATTGGTATGACCATAGGCATGTTTGGTGTTTCGGCTCTTGCTTTTACCGGCACGATTGGTATATCAACACTCGTATTTATCATCATTTATACTGCTTCGTTTATGATGTCGTGGGGACCGGTGGTATGGGTGCTTTTATCTGAAATATTTCCGAACAAAATCCGTGGCCAGGCTCTCGCTATTGCGGTGGCAGCCCAGTGGGCAGCGAACTATTTTATTTCTTCCACGTATCCAGCCATGATCGAGTTCAGCGGCGGATTAACTTACGGATTTTACGGTCTCATGAGCATATTGTCCGCTCTGTTTGTATGGAAATTTGTTCCTGAAACGAAAGGGAAGACGCTTGAAGAAATAGAAATGGGATTAAAAAAAGTGAAGTGATTAAAAAAGAGGCCCGGCTGCACAAATGCAGCCGGGCCTTCTTAGTGTTATGCGTCGTTCTCTTCTTTAGGAGCGTAATGAAAATATTCAAAATCTGCAGGCTTGGAAGAAAAACTGTCCTGGCACTGCATACCGACAAAAGCGCCTGTGAAAAAGCCGTCGCCCTGGATATGGTCATCCGATAGTTTAGCGGAAGGAAAAGAAATATCCACTGTAGTCCAAGTGCTGCCATCAAAGGAGTAGGAAAACCAGTATTTGTCCATACGTACAGAGACTTTAAGATAAATCGTTTCTACATTGTGGTCAACCTCAATATCGCTGTCTCCAAGCGGCGTGTCAAACTGATAATGGTCATTAGTCAGAAGGGTTAAAATCCTTCCTTTACTTTCATCGTGGGTAATGTAAAAGTAAACCCAGTTTTGCGTATTGTAATAGCAGACCATGCCTGCGGACTGCTGAAAATGATCCGGATCAAATTGAATGGCGGTTTCAGCATCAAAATAAAAGTGCTGCCACCTTCTTGCGACAAATGCCTGGGTGAATTTAGAAGTCAGGGAGTCTTTACCGTACAGCCGCAAATAGCCTGGGCGGTCTTTAAGCGATAACGTATTTTCTTCTAAAGGGATCCGCAGTGTCTGGAAGCTTTTATCCAGATTACCGGTGTTAAAATGACTGTAAACAGGAGACGCTGATTGCTGTGGCTCTTCCGAAAGACCAGGGCCCTCCACGTATAGCGAAGGCTCATTGCCGCCGGCTATGTAAGGCCAATCTTTTTCCCAATAAACCTTTTGAATAGCAGTCTCCCGGCCGAGAGGGCAGAAGCCACGCGGATCCAACAAAGGTTTTTGCTCCTCTTTTAACGGACGACCGGTCAGATGCACAAAATACCAATCGCCGTTCTGCGTTTCCACAAGAGAGCCGTGCCCTGCTTTCTGCAGAGGGTTTCTCGGATAGGGCCAGGACGTAATAAACGGGTTTTCCGGGTGGACCTCGTAAGGGCCGAATAGTGATTTGGACCGTGCGATGGTAGCTGCGTGGTCAAAGGTAGTGCCCCCTTCTGCGGTAAGTAGATAATACCATCCATTAACTTTATATATATGTGGGCCCTCGGTCAGCTTGATATCTGTACCGGTGAAAATAATCTGCCGCTCACCGATCAGTTTTTCAGCTTTGGCGTCGTATTCCTGCAGAGCGATACCGTAAAAGCGGTGATTGCCCGGCCGGTAATCCCAGACCATATTCAGCAGGTATTTTCTGCCGTCATCGTCATGGTAAAGGGAAGGGTCAAAGCCTGAACTGTTCAAATACACAGGGTCGCTCCATTCACCGTCAATCGTATCGCAGGTGACGAGGTAATTATGGCCGTCCTTCCAAATGCCGTCGATTTGTTTAATATCTGAATAAATAAGCCAGAACTGGTTATCGTGCCAGGAGAGAGCGGGCGCCCAAACGCCGCCGGAGTCCGGATTGCCAGCCATATTCAGCTGGGAGATCCGCTCAAGAGGATGTTTGACGACTTCCCAGTTTTTTAAATCCTTTGAGTGATGAATCTGCACCCCGGGGAACCATTCAAACGTGGAGGTAGCGATATAATAATTCTCTCCAGCTCTGCAAATACTCGGGTCAGGGTTAAAACCAGTTAAAATTGGATTAGTAATTTGATCATTCACGAAAGTAGCCTCCTTAAATTGGTAACGCTTTCAAAATAGATTGTATAAGCAATAAACTAAATATAACTTAATTCCTGATTCTGCTCAACGGTCAATTTGTTTTAAAGCGAAAAAGTGGATGAAATCATAAATTATTGCATATAGATAACCTTAACTTTGTTTAATTAAAAAACTATATAATGACCAAAAGAAAATGTATGCTATTATGTACGTAAACCGATCAAAATTGAGACGTAGGAGAAGATAATATGCGCACAGGAGACCAAACTCTAGTAAAGCAAATAAATAAATCAATCGTGCTGACGACCGTTCAGCAGAAAAGCCCAATCTCGAGAGCCCAGATTTCAAAAGATACCGGGCTGAATAAAGCTACAGTTTCAAGTCTGGTAGCCGACCTTCTGGAGGGCAAACTCGTGGAGGAGATGGGGGCAGGGCTTTCCAATGGAGGAAGAAAGCCGACGATGCTTTTTTTTAATAATAAAGCCGGCTATGCTATTGGGATCGATCTTGGAGTAAATTATGTTCTTGGTATACTGACAGATCTGCAGGGATCGATCGTTGCTAAAATTAATGAACCGCTGATTTCTATCGATGAAGGAGCTGTGTTTAATAAGGTCGAGGAAGTCATTGAGGATCTTACGGAACAGGCGCCTAAAAGTGCCTATGGCATAGTAGGAATCGGCGTAGGTGTTCCGGGGCTGATCGATAACGAAGGTACCATTTTGTTCGCCCCGAACCTGGAATGGAAAAATGTGCATTTAAAACAGCATCTGGAAAGAAAATACGAACTGCCGGTATTCATTGAAAATGAAGCAAAGGCTGGTTCGCACGGTGAAAAACGTTATGGAGCTGGCCAGGGCGTTTCGAACTTTATCTATGTAAGTATCGGTATTGGTGTCGGCGCAGGTATTTTTATTAATGACCAATTATATAAGGGCGGCAGCGGTATTTCCGGAGAAGTCGGTCACTTCACCATTGAACCAAATGGAAGGAAATGCCGGTGCGGCAATAAAGGCTGCTGGGAGCTGTACAGCTCGGAAGGTGCCCTGGTGGAAAAAACAGCTCATCTCTTTTCGGACCGGGAAGAAGTAACGACCGAATGCCTGATCGCAAAGGCAAAGGAAAGAAACCTGGAAGTGCTGAACGCTTTTGATCAGGTGGGAGAATATATCGGTATTGGACTTACGAATATTATCAATATATTCAACCCAGAAAAAATCATTATAGGCAACCGTTTTGCAGAATTGGAGCAGTGGCTTCGCAATCCTATTGAAAGAGTGTTTCAGCAGCGACTTCACGAGGAATTTCGAGACTCTTTCACGTTATCCTTTTCCGAAAATAGCATTTATTCCTGCGCGCTGGGCTCTGCAGCTTTTTCAATTGAAACATTTTTTTCGACCAGCAGAGTAACGGTTGTATAAGTATGGAAAGGAGTTTGTCCGAAAATGAATAGTAAAATTTATCAAGCGCTTACATGGGTGATGAATTTTGCCTACGTGCAGGTGCTCTGGGTTTTTTTTACGCTGATGGGCGCTGTAGTGGCAGGTGTATTTCCGGCTACAAATGCTTTGTTTGCAGTAGTGCGTAAATGGGTGAGCGGAGAGAAGGATCTGCCAATTTTTTCTTATTTCTGGAAGGTATATAAACAGGAATTTATTCAGTCTAATAAACTGGGGGCCGTAGTTCTGGTTTTATTCGTGCTGGTTGTACTCGATATTCAGTTTATCGCAGCAAGTGACACGCTGAACTGGCTGCACATACCGTTATTTGTTTATATCCTGTTTGTGTTTATATTTCTGTTATTTCTGTTTCCGTCCTTTGCTCATTTTGATGATAAATTAAAAAATGTTTTTAAAAATGCATTTTTTATTATGCTGACTCATCCCGGTCACTTATTCTTTTTAATGTTAAGTTTATTTCTTCTAGGAATTATTTTTTACCTGGTTCCGGCGCTCGGTTTTATATTTGGTATAAGCGCCACAGCGTTTGTTGCTACCGTGGTCAATAAAAATATTTTAAGGAAAATTATAAAAACTTAGTTTGTTTACTGGACAAATGATGTAGGGGGTGTTACTTTAGTATTAAGAAAAGGGGGAGACAACAAATGAAAAAGATGAAAGCGGTTTCGTTTTTGGCGGCAGGTTGTGCAACGGCAATGGTGATGACAGGTTGTAACTCGGAATCTTCGGGGTCTGGCGATGGGGGCGGGGACGGGGATCAAAAAACGATTGAATTTATGCACTTATGGCCAGAAGGAAGTTCAAAGGATCATTATGATATTGTAAACGAAATCATAGCCGATTATGAAGAGCAGAATCCGGATACTAAAGTGGAGCTTGAAGTATTGAGTAATGAACAATATAAGGAAAAGCTGCAGGTAACTTCTACATCAGGTGAACTTCCGGATGTGGGCATGACCTGGCCGGGGGGATTTCTTGAGCCTTACGTTGACGGTGAAATGTTTGCACCACTCGATGATGTGCTTGATGAAGACGACCTGCGGGATTCATATGTGGAAGGCACCACGGAAGCATATGAGATGGGCGGAAGTACTTATGGACTGCCACTCGAACTGAACGTAGCCCAGGTTTTCTATAATAGTGCGATATTTGATGAATACAATTTAGAGGAACCAGAAACATATGAAGAACTTCAAGAAATTATTAGTACGCTTCAGGAAAACGACGTGGCTCCGATTGCATTAGGAAACCAGGACAGATGGACCGGTTCACTCTGGTACATGTATATGGCAGACCGGCTTGGTGAAGACAACCTATTAAATCAGGCAATCAATGGAGAAGCATCCTTTACGGAAGAGCCACTGGTGAATGCGGCGGAAAAAACACAGAACTTGGCTGAAAGCGGAGCTTTCACCGAAGGATTTAACGGTCTTTCCGACCAGGAAGCAAAAAGCATGTTTACGAGTGAACAGGCAGCAATGTATTTAATTGCTACATGGGATCTTCCGAACTATACAACCGATGAAACCGTGTCTCAGGACTTCCGTGATGCAGTTGACTACTTCGATTTCCCAACAGTGGAAGGTAAAGGCAGCCAGGAAAGTCTGGTAGGCGGTCCTGGCGTAGGGCTGTTTGTTTCTGAAGAGTCTGACGTAAAAGAAGAGTCTAAAGACTTTGTTAAGTACTTCTCTGAAGAGTGGGGCGAAAAATCCGTCAGTGATGCGGGCGTTATTCCAGCTACGAAAGTAAACACGGATAACGTGGATCTTCCGGATATGTACCTCGAAGTACTGGAGGACTTAAACAACGCAGAAAACCTGACATTGTTTGCAGACGTACAGATGAGCCCGGATGTTGCCGAGACTCACCTCTCAGCCATTCAATCTTTATTCGGTGGAGAAATTACGCCGGAGGAATTCGCTGAAATGCATGAAGAAGCAATAGAAGAAGAAGAAAACGAGTAAATAAAAATGAATAAAGGGCATTCCTTCAGGGTGTGCCCTTTATATCATTCATGAATGCATTATGGACGTAAATGCAGAGCTTGGGGGCAAGTGAAATGAATAAAGTTATGTCGAATAAACTCATGATTACGCTTTACATATTCCCAGCTTTATTTCTCATTGCCGTGCTTATTATAGTTCCGCTCATACTGACCGGCTATTACGGACTTATGGACTGGAACGGTATCGGCTCAATGACTTTTATTGGTATGGAAAACTACATCAATGCCATTCAGGATGTGGAGTTCTGGGACAGCGCATGGCATTCCCTGCTGCTGGCTTTATTTTCAACCTTAAGCTTAGTGGTTTACCTGGCGGTATCCATGATTTTGGCTTCCAAAATCAAAGGAGCGGATTTATTAAGAAAAATTTATTTGATTCCGATGCTTTTGTCTTCTGTCGCGATCGCACAGCTGTGGATTAAAGTGTACAATCCCGCGAACGGTATTCTGAATACGATACTCCGTGGTATTGGCATTGAAAATCCTCCATCGTGGCTGGCGAATCCGGATGTCGTGCTGTACGCCATATTCATACCGATTCTCTGGCAGTACGCAGGCTTTTATATCCTTATATACTATGCTGCGCTGAAAAACATCCCGGAATCCTTGATTGAATCGGCAAGAATTGACGGGGCTACCCCATTGCAGATTGCCTACAAAATAAAACTTCCTTTAATCATGGGCGTAGTAAAAGTAACCATCGTTCTGGCCATCGTCGGGTCGCTGAAATATTTCGACCTGATCTACGTGATGACCGGAGGCGGGCCTAGTGGTTCGAGTGAAGTAATGGCATCGTACATGTATGATCTTGCTTTTAGTACGAATAACTTCGGTTACGGCAGTGCCATCGGCTTTTTACTGCTGATTATCACACTCGTCGTTACGGTCGTCATCAGAAAATTAACTGCATCTAAGGAAGATATTCAGTACTAGTTGAAATGAGGTGAACGTTATGGGTCGAATTGGATATATTTTGTTGTACGTATGTTTGGCATTGGTAGCGGCATTCCAGATCTTTCCGCTGCTATGGCTGGTATTGTTTTCTCTTAAGGATAACGCTCAGATTTTTTCGGGCTCCCCGTTTGCACTGCCGAGTGATCCGCAGTGGGGGAATTACCTGAACGTCTGGCAGGGTGGTATAGGGCTGTATTTTTTCAACAGCGTCTGGATTACCGGTCTGGCTATTGTATTAACAGTACTTTTTGCCAGCATGGCGACATTTGCGATTACACGCATGAACTGGAAGCTGAATAAATTTGTGCTGGGGCTGTTCATGGTGGGACTAATGATTCCTATTCACTCTGCGCTGATTCCTTTGTTCAGTATGTTTCTCAGCGTGAACTTAATCGATAATCCATTATCAATTGTTCTCACATACACAACGTACAATCTACCGATTACGATTATGATTCTGCTCGGCTTCTACTATACGTTGCCGAGAGAAATTGAAGAAGCGGCAGTCATGGACGGCTCTTCGATTAACCGGTTGTTTTTCACGATCATCCTGCCGATGACAACACCGGTAATGGCTACAACAGTTATCATCAATATGATCTATAACTGGAACGAATTTGTATTTGTGAATACATTTATCAGCTCAGATGAATACAAGACACTGACCGTCGGAATTCAAAATTTCATCGGGCAGTACATGACAGACTGGGGTTCCATCGGAGCTACACTTGTTATCAGTATCATTCCAGTTCTTGTGGCTTTTCTGTTTTTCAGCAACAAAGTGGTGGAAGGCATATCGTCAAGCGCTGTTAAAGGCTGATACACCAAAGTAAAGATTTTAACTAACAATTAGGAGGATGCATAATGACTGTATTTAACAACGTACCAACTATCAACTTCGAGGGTGCCGCTTCGGCCAATGACTTTTCTTTTAAGCACTATGACAAGGACGCAACCGTCATGGGAAAATCGATGGACGAATGGCTTCGCTTTTCAGTAGCCTACTGGCATACACATACTTTCGGCGGGGAGGATCCTTTTGGCGGGCCGACAATGGAGCGTTCCTATCAGAAATACAGCGGCATGGATCTCGCAAAAGCACGGGTGGAAGCAAACTTTGAACTGCTGAATAAGCTGGGGATCACCCGTTTTGCATTCCATGATATCGATATTGCGCCGGAAGGTAATTCTTTAAAAGAAACATATCAAAATATTGATACCATCACAGCGATGCTGAAGGATAATATGAAAGAACATGGTATCGGCCTTTTATGGAATACGGCGAATATGTTTGTGGACCGCCGGTTTATGCACGGGGCAGCGACGACAAATAATGCGGATGTTTATGCCTACGCCGCAGCTAAAGTAAAGAAGCAGCTTGAGGTAGCGAAAGAGCTTGGCGCGCAAAACTACGTGTTCTGGGGCGGCCGCGAAGGGTACGAGACCCTGCTTAATACCGATATGAAGCGGGAAATGGATAACCTGGCACGTTTTTATCATATGGCCGTGGATTATGCGAAGGAAATAGGCTTTGAAGGGCAGATGCTGATCGAGCCAAAGCCACGTGAGCCGATGAAGCATCAGTACGACTTTGATGTCGCTACCGCCTATGCCTTCCTGCAAAAGTATGATCTCGACAGCCATTTTAAAATGAACATCGAATCCAACCACGCTACGCTCGCCGGCCATACGTTTGAACATGAACTCCGCTATGCGAGAGAAATGGGCATTCTCGGCTCGGTGGACGCAAACCAGGGCGACCTTTTGCTCGGCTGGGACACCGACGAGTTCCCAACTGACATTTACGATGCGACCCTTGCGATGTACGAAATTCTGAAAAACGATGGCCTCGGCAGCGGCGGCTTAAACTTTGATGCCAAGGTGCGGCGTCCATCTCATAAGCCGGAAGACCTGTTTCATGCACACATTGCAGGAATGGACACCTTTGCGTATGGATTAAAGGCAGCCTCCCAGCTAATCGAAGACCGTGTATTTGAAAACATTGTGGAGGAGCGCTACAGCAGCTTTGATAAAGGCGTGGGAAGCGACATTCTTGCCGGGAAAACAAACTTTAAAGAGCTCGAAGCCTATGCACTTGAACTCCAGGAGCCGATCGAACACCAGTCGGGTAAACAGGAGCTTATTAAGGCAAAGCTGAATCAGTATATTTTAAACGCCAACAATAAAGTAAAAGTTTAAGTAAAGAGGTGCTGGCATGACTTACGTAATAGGGGTCGATTTAGGAACGAGTGCAGTGAAATCCCTGCTTGTGAACCGGAATGGGGACGTGACAGCATCTGTATCAAAGTCGCTGTCTGTCCAGCAGCCTGCAGCAGGGCATTCTGAGCAGAATCCTGATGAATGGGTAGACCAGACGAAAGCATCGATTCAGGCACTGCTCGAGGAGACAGGAATAAAGGTAGAGGAAGTGGAAAGCCTCAGCTTCTCCGGGCAGATGCATGGCCTCGTGCTCCTGGACGACAGCGGCCAGCCGCTGCGTCCGGCTATACTCTGGAACGATACAAGAACCTCGGAGCAGTGCGAAACGATCCGCCGCACGATCGGGGAGAAAGAGCTGATTGAGGCAACGCAGAACACAGTTCTCGAAGGCTTTACTCTTCCGAAAATGCTCTGGGTGCAGGAAAATGAGCCGGAGGTTTGGAGCAGGGCAGCATCTTTTTTGCTGCCAAAAGACTACGTACGGTACAAGCTGACAGGCAGTATGCAGATGGAGCTATCCGATGCTGCCGGGACGCTTCTGCTGGACGTAAAAGGGAAAACATGGAGCCGTACGATGCGGGAAAGCTTCAATCTTTCCGCCTCGTTCTGCCCTCCGTTGATTGAGTCCCATGAAAGCGCGGGAACCCTGACGAAGGAGGCGGCAGCACAAACGGGGCTGCACGAAGGAGTGAACGTTATAGCCGGCGGGGCCGATAACGCCTGTGGTGCCTTAGGAAGCGGAATTACAGAACCGGGGGAAGGCCTTTTAAGTATAGGAACTTCCGGAGTGCTTCTGGTGCCGGATCACGGCGAAGCAGTGCCGGATGGACGCCTGCATTATTTTAATCACGCGTCAAAGGACCAGTATTATTATATGGGAGTCACTCTGTCCGCCGGGAACAGCCTGCAGTGGGTAAAGGACAACCTGTTTTTTGACGAAACGATTGAACAGCTCGTTGAACGGGCCTCCCAGGTGCCACCAGGGGCGGACCAATTGCTGTTCACCCCGTTTTTGACCGGTGAAAGAACGCCATATATGGACGCAGGAATCAGGGGCAGCTTTATAGGCCTCGATATCCGTCATACGAGAGGCCATATCGTCCGGGCCGTGATGGAAGGGATAACGTATTCTCTAAAGGAGTCTCACGAAATCATCCTTCAGCAGGGCTTTCAAATAGATTCCCTCGTATCGATTGGAGGGGGAGCAAAAAGCTCCTTCTGGCTTCAGATGCAGGCGGATGCTTTCGGATGCCCTGTGCGCAAGCTCGCTCATGAACAGGGTCCAGGGCTCGGGGCAGCAATGCTTGCAGCCTACGGCACAGGATGGTTCGCTTCGCTTGAAGAATGCAAAAAAACGTTTGTTAAAGAAAGCGAAACGTTTTATCCTGATCCTGACCAGTCGCTAATATATGAACACTCATTTCAGGCATATAAGAAAATTTATGGACAGACATCGCCGTTAAAGAGGTCCTGATTTACAGGCAAAAGCCGAAAAGGCTTTTGCCTGTTTTAATAAAAAGCAATTGAAGATTGCGATCCGAAACGTTTTGGATTACTATGAAATGGAAGCGGTTTAATAATCTCGAACCGGATGAAAAATATTTAAATATTTTTGGTAACGTATTCAGTAAGCGTTTAACGACTAAAGGAGGTACCGCATGAACATTACCGTATGGAACGAAAACAGGCACGAAAACAAAAACCCGGACGTCGCAAAGGTTTACCCAGATGGAATTCACGGCGCATTGGCTGACTTTCTGGGGGAAGAGGCAGACGTTGTACGCACAGCAACACTCGATGAGCCGGAGCATGGACTAACGGAGGAAGTGTTAAACAACACCGATGTGCTTTTATGGTGGGGCCATATTGCCCACGAAGAAGTAGAGGATGTCATTGTCAGACGCATTCAGGCTCGTGTGCTGGACGGGATGGGACTGATTGTGCTTCACTCCGGCCATTTGTCAAAGATATTTCGTACGTTGATGGGCACAGGCTGTGACCTGAAGTGGCGGGAAGCAGACGAGCGTGAACGTCTCTGGGTCGTAGAGCCCGGCCATCCGATTACAGAAGGACTCGGAGAGTATATCGAAATGCCGAAAGAGGAAATGTACGGCGAACACTTTGATATTCCTGCACCGGATGAACTCGTGTTTATCAGCTGGTTTGAAGGCGGAGAAGTATTTCGCAGTGGCGCAACATTCACCCGGGGAAGGGGAAAGATATTTTATTTCCGTCCGGGGCACGAAACGTATCCAACATACTATAATAAAGACATTCAAACGGTGATTAAAAACGCTGTCCGGTGGTCAACTCCGAAAAATACGCCAGTGCCTGTTTATGGTAATGCCAGTCCTTTGGAATCCATTTCGGGTAAAGATACGGAGGTATGTGACTAATGGGAAAACTGCAGATAGGCATTATTGGTGCAGGCGGCATTGCCCGGGGCAGACACCTCCCTGCTTTTCAGCAAATGGAAAACGCGCACGTAACCGCTGTTTTTGATACAGACCTCAGTAAAGCCGGAGCGGCTGCTGAAGCATTTGATATTCCGGCTGTATACAGCACTGTGGAAGAATTGCTCGCTCATGTTGAAGCAGTCATCATTTGTACACCGAATAAATTTCACGCAGAACTTGCCGTGCAGTCCCTGGAAGCAGGAGTGCACGTGCTCTGTGAAAAACCGATGGCGATGACCACCGCTGAATGCAGAGACATGATTGATGCCTCCAGGCGTTCAGGGGCTGTGTTAACGATTGGTTATCATTACCGTTATATGCAGGAGTCCCTTACAGCCAGACAGATGGTGCAGGAGGGAGAAATTGGTGATCCGCTGGTTGTACGCCTTCAGGCGATGAGAAGACGGAAGGTGCCCGGATGGGGCGTGTTTACGAATAAAGAACTTCAGGGCGGAGGCAGTCTGATTGATTACGGCTGTCATCTGCTGGATCTGGCTCTCTGGCTTTTGGATGATCCACAGCCGGTGGAAGTGAACGGAAGAACATACGACCGTCTGAGTAAAACCCCTGGCCAGATTAATGAATGGGGTGCCATCGATGCGGAAAGCTTTT
Source organism: Marinococcus luteus (assembly GCF_034497705.1). Lineage (GTDB taxonomy): Bacteria > Bacillota > Bacilli > Bacillales > Marinococcaceae > Marinococcus > Marinococcus luteus_A. The sequence goes on from NZ_JAXRUV010000001.1 coordinate 33,044, forward strand.
CCGTGGAGGACCATGTGACGGGCTATATTACATTTGAAAATGGCATGACGCTGCTCCTAGAGTCATCCTGGGCAGCGAATATAAAAGAAGATAAGGAAGAATTAAGCATTTCCGGGGTGGATGGAGGACTCCAGGTCTTTCCGCTAGAGCTTTACCAGTCAAAATTCGGTTCGATGATGAGTACGGAGCCGCACTTAACAAACTCTGAGCGTGAGGACATACTGCAGGCGAAAAACTTTACTGAAGCTTGCCTAGGAAAAACGGCGGTCGTCGTTAAGCCCGAGCAGGCTTTGCGTGTAACCCGGATTATTGAAGCTATTTATGAAAGCAGCAGAACTGGAAAAAGCGTCCGTTTGGACAATGTATACGCCGACGAAGTATAAGCATCCACCCGGGTGCTTTTTTTCGTTATTTTAAAGCTATTCTTAATAGAGAATTTTTACAATTTTTTTGGGAATAGCCGTTTGAATGCACACACAGAGGGAATGAGAGGGTTGTATTATTACAGAAGGGGGATTTACTAATTATGGAAGCAGATCGAAATCGTTGGTTGATGGCTTTATCAGCTGTGGCGATTCATTTATCGATCGGTTCGGTTTATGCGTACAGTGTGTACCAGAACCCGCTGAATGAGTCACTTGGCTGGAACATTTCCGACGTAACACTCGCATTTACCATTGCAATTTTCTTCTTGGGGATGTCGGCCGCTTCACTAGGGTTCTTCGTGGAAAAATACGGGCCGAAAATCTCAGCGGCTATTGCGGCCGTGCTGTTTGGTGCCGGGACAATGGGGGCCGGACTTGCGGTCCAGCTTGAAAGTCTGCCATTATTTATTGGTTCTTATGGTGTTCTCGGCGGCATTGGTCTTGGTATCGGGTACATATCCCCGGTTTCTACACTCGTTATGTGGTTTCCAGACCGCAGAGGAATGGCTACTGGCATGGCAGTTTTGGGATTTGGTGCCGGGGCGCTGATTACGAGTCCCATAGCTGAATGGCTGATGAACGCAGTATCGATACCGGGAGCATTTTATATTCTGGGTGCTTCGTACTTCGTTCTTATGCTTGCCGGGGCAAGCTACATGAAGAAGCCGCCAAAAGACTGGATGCCTAAAGGTTATAACAAAGAAGACCTCAAAACGAACCAGAAAGGCGGGGACCTGGCACAGCTTTCAGCGAAAGAAGCACTCCGGACGATGCGTTTTTACCTGCTGTGGCTCGTGATGTTTATTAACATTTCTTCAGGTATCATGCTGCTCGCGGTGGCGTCGAACATGACCCAGTCCATTACCGGCACCAGTGCAGCAGTAGCCGCTACCATCGTCGGCGTAATGGGCTTTTTCAACGGAGGTGGAAGGATTGTCTGGGCGTCGCTCTCGGACTATCTTGGAAGAACAAATACGTTTACGCTGTTCTTTCTTATTCAAATCGTTGCTTTTTTCCTGCTCCCTTTAACGACTAATGTGGTATTGCTCGCAATTCTCTTATTCATTATTATCACCTGCTACGGTGGCGGCTTTGCCTGTCTGCCGGCGTATATCGGTGACCTGTTTGGCACGAGACAGCTTGGCGCTATTCACGGCTTTCTTTTAACCGCCTGGGCTCTTGCCGGGGTAGCCGGGCCGACAGCTGTTTCGAGTATCGTTTCGGCTACAGGAAGCTATACCTTATCGTTCTATCTGTTTAACATTCTTCTCGTAGTCGCCCTGGCAGCTATGATTGTAATGCGATTTAATATTAAAAAGATCAGAAAGAACACAGAAAAAGAAAGCACAGAAGCAGCGAAAGCATAAAGAAAGACCCCTTTTCCTTGAATAGAGGAAAAGGGGTTTTTATTGTTATGGAAGTTCATTGCCGGCGGTCTGATACAGGTCGTACCATTCTTCGCGTGTCAGAGTTATCTCAGAAGCTTCGGCGATACCTGCCAGTCGTTCTGGATTCATCGTTCCGACAATGGTTTGGATGCGGGCAGGGTGACGCAGAATCCAGGCTGCCGCTACCGCCGATTCAGTGACACGGTAGCGTCCGGCTAGTTCGCTGAGTTTTTTATTTACTTTCGGAAATTTGTCATTTCCGACAAAAACGCCTTCCATCATGCCGTACTGAAACGGAGACCAGGCCTGAACAGTCATATTGTTCAACTGGCTGTACTCAAGCAGCCCGCCTTCACGCATTACAGCAGCATCGTTTTTCATATTTACATTCAATCCCTGGTCTACCATGAGGGAGTGCATCAGCCCAAACTGCAGCTGATTAGCTATCAGGTCCTGCTTGACGTGCTGCTTTAAAAGCTCAATCTGCATTGGATTCTGGTTGCTGACACCAAAATGCCGGACTTTTCCAGAGTCTCGAAGACTGTCGAACGCTTCCGCTACTTCTTCAGGCTCCATGAGCGCATCGGGGCGATGAAGAAGCAGTACATCCAGATAATCTGTCTGAAGACGCTTCAGACTTTCATCGACGGTTTTTAGAATATGGGACTTGGAAAAATCGAAAGAATTCTCGCGAATGCCTGCTTTGGACTGTAGAATTACTTTTTCCCGCAGGTCATCGTTCATGCCGGCGGCCCTGGCGAAGATGTCTTCAGAATCGCCGCCGCCATATATGTCAGCATGATCAAAAAAGTTCACACCCGCTTCAAGAGCGGCACGGAAAACTTTTTCAGCATCATCGATGGATAGCTCATTCATGCGCATACACCCGAGTGCTATATTGGATACGTGAAGAGAACTGCTTCCTAACTGTATTTGTTTCATCTGAGCACCTCTTTTTTTCAGGATAAGATTAGTGTAACATGACGGATGTGCGACAGGGATGATAACGCTATCAAAAACATGAAAAATGACTTTCACACATAAATATGGTAATTTGTAGAAAAACGTTAAAGGATGTCAGAAATGAAACGAAGAACAATAAACAGTTATTTTATCCTATTCTGGCTTATTATCGGTATATGGAATATCGGCCTCGGTATAATTGTCGGCCTGGTATTGCAAAGCTATTTATGGGCGTTCATTCATGTACTGGCCGGAGCGCTATGCTTAACCATAACGGAAGCTATACGAAGAGGGAAATTACAGGTTAAACAGGAGAAAGAAAACCACATGCGTGAGGGCGACCAGTAGTTTTATTTCCCCATATTTAAAAGTTGTAATAATTTGATGATTACCCCGGAGACTTTTCGGAAATAGAATATCAATGATAAGTAAAGGGGTGAACATTATATTACAAACCAGAGGGGCAAAAACAATAAAAAATATCATTCAGGATAATGAAAAGCCACTGACTAATAAAGATGTCGCCGCTATATTAAAAGATAGAAACAGTATTGACAGTTCTTTTGCTTTGAAAACTATTGATTCGATGGTGGGCAATGGACAGTTGATGCTGATCCGATATGTTGACGCCGGGGTGTATGTAGTAGAAGTAAAATAAATTATGTTAACTGTTTTTATGAGCAGTTAACATAACTCTTTCTTATAAAAAATTTTTACATAATTTTTCCGCTGCAGTAGTGGAGAAGCCGTATAACCTGTAGAATGGGGAATTACTTTAAAGAAGAGGGTGATGGCAATGAGTTTTGAAGATGAGTTCGTAGCTAAAGCAAAAGAGTATTTAAAAGAGGATAAAGATGCAAATATTATGAACGAAGTAAACTGGGAAATTGCCAAGTACTTCAACAATTTGAATAAGGAAATCGGCGAAGTGAAAAACGATTCGTTTAGCAGCTATGGTTCGAAGCACCGCAGCTATATGACCATCGATAACCGCAAAGTAATTTTTGAAACTATTACAGAGGATGGGAATTATCACATTCAAGTCACTCAAGGCACCGATGATACCACGAGTGAGTTGGATATTATATATGTACAGGAAGGTAAAATGTACAGTCAAAAAGAGGAAAAAGAGTTCGATATGGATATCGTCCGGAACCATCTTCAAAGTACATTCGGTGATATACTGGGATTATAGAATAAAGAAGCGTCCACTGCGGCGCTTCTTTATTTTGAAAAAATATTAAATAAATAGCCGGGAAATAAGTCTTGATTCACCTCGAATGGGTATATTGTCATTAAGGGGGTATACGCCATGGGGGTAGTTTATATTGACCGGCATATTCGTCAGGTGCAGGTAATTATTTGTAGTGAAGGGCACATGCTGCATTGCCTTGTTTGGCCGGGGGAAGGGGGATGGGTCGCCGATATACACTCCATGCAGGACAGCGGTTTTCATCCGACGTTTGAGCGGGTTTATTTTCCTGAGAATGAAGAAATTATCCAGCTTGGGCGGCACATATACGTTCTGCGTTAAAAAGGCAGAAGCCAGCAGCTTTCTGCCTTTGCCTGTGCTAAAGAGTATTTGGGTCCGTATAGCCGATAGGCCCCCTTGATTCGGCATGCTCCACTACAGTAAGAATAAAACGCATAGGAACAAAGATGGTTCGGCTACCGCCGGAAGTGTTCCTGGCTTTTTCCTGATAGAAGTAGATTCCCGCTTCTTCAATACCGTAGTTCTCCGATGACACTACTGCTTTAACATAGCTGGAATGTTCTTCGAAGGTGCCCTCGCTCTGGAATCCATTCAGTTCAAAAAGCGGAATGGCGGAAGGGTCAAAATACACCTCGACGAAATTCGAACTGTCTATTGATGATGAATTCATCCGTATGCCTCCTTTCAGTATTTGTTTATCATAATATACCCTCGAACGTTTTAATAAAAGCAGAGGATACAGAAGAATGGCACAGGAATATACATAAATTTTATGGAGAGTACTAATTATTGTAAAATAATGGGTGGGGCAATAGATGTACCAAAGAAAGTGGTGGCGATAAACAGCCCGGGCTATGCAAATTAAAAAACAGAAGCCAAAGGCTCCTGCTGTAGTTTATTATTTATGGTGTCCCGTACTGGGCTCGAACCAGTGACCTCCACCCTGTCAAGGTGGCGCTCTCCCTACTGAGCTAACGGAACAAATGATATGGAATGAAGCGACAGAAATAATATACAATAGGAAAAGAATGGTGTCAATCCTTCTGCGACCAATTTAATCAGGGAAAGCAGGGGTTTATGCTGGCCATTCATTTTCCTCTGGGCGATGAAGCTTAAAGATCCTGCCGTATTCCTGTTTCTGCCGGATATATTAAAGACGTATAAGCAACTGCGGCAGAAACAGAAATCTTTATCGATCACGATATATCCATTAAAAAATGAATTACTTTTCCTTTTGCTGTTTTTCTTTCCGCTGCTGAAGGAATAGAAATAAGCAGAAGGCGAGCATGCCCAGACTGAGATTGGAAAGAATGAAGCCGATCGGGCCCTGGTTAAGAATGCCAAGCGACAGTGCTCCGAAAAAAGCAATGTAAGTGATACCCAGAAGCGGAAGACTTCGCCCGGAGACTTTTTGCATCAAACGGGCAAGCTGGTATATGAGCGTATTTACAGCAAAACCAATTAGCAGTAAAATAAGTAAATCCATGCGACTATCTAAACCTTCCTTTGTGATGATGTCTTTTTCCGACTTACATGCTACCATACCTTAGGTTTGAAAGATATCCACGAATGTGAAAAGTGGGAGTCCTGCAGTAAACTGCCTGGCGGCAGCATTAAAATATAGAGAGAACGGGACAAAGGTGGAGGGATGTTCATGCAGGCATATGCAGACTTTTGGATGGAATGGCAGACACGTATTGTAGAGCTGCCCTGGATTGATATAGGCGTAGCCGTTTTGATTGCACTTCTCGTGTTTGCTTTTCGGAAGCTTTTTACTAAATACATTTTCAGGTTCATTTTAAAAATGACTCACCAATCGAGATCTCAGCTGTTTACGAATGTTTTAGTATCATTTGAACGGCCGATCCGCATGTTTTTCGCCGTGTTCGGCATATACTTAGCGCTGTTGTATCTGCCTATACCGTGGGATTCCATGACAATCATCAACCGCCTGTACGGTTCAATTTTAATCGTACTCGTAGCATGGGGCACATACAAGCTTCTGAACACGTCTTCGATGCTCTTTAACCCGATGATTAAACGGCTCGAGGGAAAAGAAGATAATATGCTGGTACCTTTTCTTTCCCGGGTGCTGCGGATTATTATCGTGGCGCTTGCATTCACCATTATTCTCTCTTCCTGGGGCTTTAACATTAACGGCTTCGTGGCAGGTCTCGGCCTTGGCGGCCTGGCTTTTGCTCTCGCTGCCCAGGACATGGTGGCTAACTTCATCGGCGGAATAATTATTGTAGTGGAGCGCCCGTTTAAGCGGGGGGACTGGATTTATACGCCGACGGTGGAAGGAATCGTGGAGGATATTTCATTTCGGAGTACGAAGGTGCGTACCTTCGCTGACTCGATCGTCATCGTTCCAAACAACACACTTGCTCACGAAGCGATTACGAACTGGAGTGAAATGCGTAAGCGGGAAATAGATATGACGCTTGGCATTGAATATCAGACGCCGAGGGAGCAGGTGCTGCAGCTGCGAGAGCGTCTTGAGGAGATGCTGAATAACCGTGATGACATTGATAAAGAGCTGATTCTTGTGCAATTTAAAGAATTTAACAGCTCCTCGCTCGATCTGTGGGTTTACTGCTTTACTAAAACGACCGCATTTTTGGAATGGGCGGAAATAAAAGAAGAGCTGAATCTTGAAATCATTCGTATCCTTCAGGAGGAAGGCGTTCAGTTTGCCTATCCAACACAGTCTATTTATATTGAAAAATCGCCTGAAGAAAATTATCACATCTCCGACAATAATTAAGCGTGCTTTACGGTTGGAAACTGAAACGTACATGTTATAATAAGAATGTTTGTCAGAAGGAATATGTACGAAAAAAGGAGCCGATGCATTCGATGGAACGAGTGGAAACATTCGTGTTAACCCGTGGACTGAATGCCAGTCAAGTATTGTCATTTGTGCATGAGCTGGAAACGTTTAAAGCAGATGTGTTTTTTGAAAAGCGGAGAACCTCCGCAAACGGAAAAAGCGTACTCGGCATGATGTCTTTGTTTACAAGCATCAGACTCGGGGACAAAGTGGAACTCAGAGTACATGGAGAAGAAAAAAAGGCAGTCGCCAGAGTGGCAGCTGAATATCTTGGAGCAGCAGTTGAGCACGAGAATAGCAACGGCTATTGGGAAGACGAAGCAGCAGAGCATGTGGAACGGGCAATGGCCGGATGCATGACCCATTGGAATCCCAATGTACGAAATATTGCGCGCTCGTATCTGAAAACGACACGCAGTTAACAAGAAGACCCGACGCCGGAAAAAGCGTCCGGGTCTTCAGCTGTATCAGGAACGGTTTTTCTAAAACCCGGGTAATGCTCAGCATATAACGAGCCAAAACGGGTAAATAAAAAAAGAACGAATCATACATACTGGTTGTATAATACAAGCAGCAACGACGAATGAGACGGAAGGACGAATGCTTTATGATTGACCGGCATACTGGAACGTTTTGGCGGGCTTCCATTGCCCTAGGGCTTGCATCCCTGCTCATTTTTGCCAATATGTATTATCCGCAGCCTCTGCTTCCATTGTTTACCGGAGAATTCAATGTAAGCGAAGCGACAGCGAGCTTTGTCATTTCATTATCGCTGCTGATGCTTGGAGTAAGCTTCTTTTTTATCAGCGCGATTTCCGACGCAAAAGGGAGGAGAAAAATCATCGTGTATGCGATGATCTGGGGGACGATAGCTACGCTCCTCATTCCGTTTGCCGGCTCCTTCTGGCTGCTTTTGCTGATGCGGATGGTACAGGCAGTGGGGCTTGCCGGAATTCCCATTGCGGCTATGTCCTATATCGGGGAAGAATTCACGCCGAGGGCAATGACAGTAGCGATGGGATTTTACGTGAGTGCAAACAGTCTTGGGGGGATGGGTGGAAGAGTGATGAGCGGCGTGCTTGCTGATTGGTTTGACTGGCGGACGGCTTATTTTTTCATGGCCGGGGCAAGCGTACTGCTGGCCGTGCTCGTGATTCTTCTACTTCCGGCTTCGAAAAACTTCAAGCCAAAGCCTCTGGAGTGGAGCGATACTTGGAAAAATGCGCTGTTTCACCTTAAAGATCCAGTCCAGCGGCTCGCTTATATTATCGGCGGATTGAATTTCTTCGTGTTTATCGGCACGTTTAACTTTATTACGTACCGCCTGGACGGGGACCCTTTTTTCGTCAGCACGGCGGTCCTGGGCCTGCTATTTTTAACATACGGGGCGGGCACATTCAGCTCCAGCCTTGCCGGAGAATTGACACAGCGCTTTAAACAGACAGACTGTATGCAGACCGGCATTTTCATTATGGCCGGCGGTCTGATGCTGTCGCTTGTACCTCAGCTATGGGTGGTTATTGCATCGCTTGCAGTACTGAGTTTTGGCTTTTTCTTTGCGCATTCCACCTCAAGCTCATGGGTGACAAAAAACGCCAAAAAAGCCCGGGCGAGTGCCTCAGGACTTTATTTGACCTCTTATTATCTGGGCGGAAGTCTCAGCAGTATTTATTTTGGACTTCTTTGGCCTATAGCTGGCTGGATCGGTGTCATTGCAGGCGGTCTGCTTCTGTTAATAGTTACACTTACAAGCGTGCGCCGCCTCATGCCGGTGGAAGCGGGCTAGCTTTTGGCAGGCAGAAGCACAATACCGTCGCTGTCGGCATAGACGTAATCTCCGGGCGTCCAGGTAACGTCGGCAAAATCGACTGGAATGGAGCGCTCTCCGCGTCCTTCCTTGACGGACTTCCGCGGGTTGGTGAAACGGGAAAACACCCGGACATTCATTTCGCGCAATTCATCGCTGTCACGGATGGCCCCGTTCACGATAATGCCCGCGAGTCCGCGTTTAACAGCAATTTCTGCCAGGTTGTCCCCAAGGAGAGCGCGCCGGGATGAACCGCCTCCGTCAACTACAAGGACGCTGCCGGCGGGAATATCGCCAAGCGCCTGCTCAACAAGAACGTTATCCTCAAATACTCGTACTGTTTCTACCGGACCTTCGAAGGAAAGTACTGGTCCGTGCGATAAAAACGGTTCATTGGCGACAAAAACCTCGTTTCCGTATTCGTCACAGATGTCAGCTGTTCTACCCATATGTATGCCTCCTTTTGTTATTTTCATTGTAAGGCTTTCCCAGAAGAAAGAAAATAGCAGAAGAACAGAAAAAAGATGTCACTATCATTTTGCTTTCAAAGGGCGATATGATAATCTAGGAAAGAGAAATTTGAAGGAGGATGTAAAACATGAATCAAATGGACGCAAACGAAATTATCCAGTTCATTTCAGATAGTAAGAAATCCACTCCGGTTAAAGTACATATTACCGGCGAGTTGGACGCTATCGGATTTGGAAATGAAACGAAGCGGTTTATTACAGGAAACACCGGTGTATTGTTCGGTGAATGGGAAGATATTAAAGAGGGAATCGAAGCGAATGCAGACAAAATTGAAGATTTTGTCGTAGAAAATGATCGCAGAAATAGCGCGATCCCGATGCTTGACCTAAAAGACATTGAAGCACGTATTGAGCCGGGCGCGATTATCCGTGACCAGGTGGAAATTGGTAAAGGCGCCGTCATCATGATGGGTGCAAGCATCAACATTGGCTCCGTTGTCGGAGAAGGCACGATGATCGACATGAACGTTGTCATGGGAGGACGTGCCACCGTGGGTAACAACTGCCACATCGGTGCAGGATCAGTTCTCGCCGGCGTCATTGAGCCGCCGTCCGCACAGCCGGTCATTGTTGAAGACGGCGTTGTGGTTGGCGCCAACTGCGTAATCCTTGAAGGAGTCACTGTTGGTGAAGGCGCAGTCGTAGCTGCCGGCGCGGTAGTAACAGAAGACGTGCCGCCAAATACGGTCGTTGCAGGTACACCTGCACGCGTCATTAAAGAAATTGACGAGCAGACAAAAGGAAAAACAGAAATTAAACAGGAACTGCGCCGCTTAAAATAACAACGCGACAACGTAACGGTGAAAGGCTGCCTTTTGGGACGGGTTCCAAAAGGGGCCTTTCTTTTTCATTTATGCGAAAGGGGCAAACAGCATGAACTGGCTTGAAAAAGACCAGCACTATATAATGTCTACGTACCAGCGTCTTCCAATTGTAGTGGAAAAAGGGGAAGGCAATTACTTATATGACAGCGAACAAAACAAATATCTCGATTTATTTACCGGTCTGGCCGTCAATATTGTTGGCCATTCGCATCCTTATCTGCTCGATAAGCTGAAGGAGCAGGCAGACCAGTTTCTGCATATTTCCAATATGTTTATTAACAAACCGGCCGTCCGCCTGGCGGAACGGCTGATTGAACTCAGTATTCCGGGAAAGGTATTCTTTGCAAACTCCGGGGCGGAAGCCACTGAAGCAGCGGTCAAGCTAGTGCATAAATGGGGGAGCAGCCAGGAAATCCCCAAAAAAGGAATCGCCGTTCTGGAAAAAAGCTTCCACGGCCGGACGCTGGGCGTTATTCAGCTGACGCGCCAGCCCGGAATTTATCAGGATTTTCCGGCAGCGGACTATCCTGTATATGAAGTGGAAGCAGAAAACCTGGAGGCGTTGGAAGAAGTGCTTAAAACGAAGCAGCCGGCCGCATTTTTATTCGAGCCGGTATTAGGCTCAGGCGGTATTCAGCCGGTTTCTCCTTCTTTTATGGAAAAAGCAAAAGCTCTCTGTGAGAAATACAACGTGCTGTTTATCGTGGATGAAATTCAGACCGGCATTGGTCGCACAGGCACATTTTTCGCCTATGAGCGGGCGGATATTACGCCGGATGTTATTTTGTTTGCCAAAGGCATCGGCGGCGGCCTGCCGCTTGGAGGGATGATTGCAGGAGAGCATGTGCAGGAAGTATTTCACCCGGGCGATCACGGTACAACGTTTGGGCCTTCCCCGCTCAGTGCTGCGATGGGAAATGCAGTGCTTGACGTTCTGTATGATCAAAACGAATTGGAAAATGGGCGGAAACGTTCTGAATACTTGTGGTCCCGTCTGGAAGACTGGAAGAACGAAAGCGAAGGATTTGTGCAGGAAATCCGTGGACTCGGCATGATGATCGGTGTAGTGCTGGAGGCCGACGCTTCATTTGTCAAAGCACTGCAGGAGAGGCTGCTTGCGAAAGGGTTTATGTTTAATATTACCCAGCAGCGTATTATCCGCCTTCTGCCGCCGCTGACCCTTGAACGCGCTGAGGTGGATTCCTTTATTGAAACCCTTGCCCAAGAAATGAACGCCCTGAAAGAAAGGAGTGTGCAGTAATGACCTCCACTGATTTAACGAAATTCCGCCGTGATCTTCACCGCATTCCGGAGCCGGGGTTTCAAGAAGTCAAAACGCAGCAGTATCTGCTTGATGCGATTCGCGCTCTGCCTCAGGAACACCTGTCATGTAAAACATGGGAAACAGGTATTCTCGTTCGTATCGAAGGCTCTGACCCGGTAAAAACCGTTGGCTACCGGACGGATATGGACGGCCTGCCGGTTCCGGAGCAGTCAGGTCTGGAGTTTCCATCCGAGCACGAAGGAATGATGCACGCCTGTGGACACGACATGCACATGGCAATTGCGTTCGGCATACTGCAGAACCTTGCGGAGCACCGGCCGGTTCAAAACGTGGTGATGCTATTTCAGCCGGCAGAAGAAGGACCCGGGGGAGCAGAGCCTATGCTCCGCTCCGGGGAATTCAAGGCGTGGAAGCCGGACGAAATTTATGCGCTTCATATCGCTCCGGAGCACCCGGTGGGCACGGTTGCGACAAAACCGGGAGTACTGTTTGCTAATACCTCGGAATTGTTTATTAATCTCCGCGGCAAAGGCGGACACGCGGCACGTCCCCACCAGACAGAGGACATGGTAGTGGCTGCGAGCCACTTTGTGACTCAGCTTCAGTCAATCGTGGCAAGAAACATTGATCCACTCGATCCGGCCGTGGTAACCATCGGTACAATTGAAGCAGGCACGAAGCAGAACATTATTGCGGAATCCGCCCGGGTGGAAGGGACGATCCGCACCTTTTCGATGGACAACATGAAGCTGATTAAAGAGAGAATAACCGGAATGCTGAAAGGGGTGGAAGCTTCCTTCCATTGTGAAACAGATGTGGACTGGGGGGCGAATTACTGCCAGGTGTATAACGATGAAGCAAAAACAGCTGAGCTGGCTGCATTTGCAGAGAGTCACAGGGATGTTGACTTTGTGGAAAGCCGGGAAGCAATGACCGGGGAAGACTTTGGCTATTTTCTCCGGGACATCCCGGGGACGATGGTCTGGCTCGGGGTGGACACGCCGTACGGTCTGCATGACAACCGGATCAGCCCTTCCGAAAAAGCGATGGAGACTGCGGTAAAGTTTTTCACTGATTTTCTGCACAGCAGGTAATAAACGATAAAAGACGGCGGGGGCTCTGAAAGCCTCCGTCGTCTTTTTTTTGCTTTATGCTTCTTTGCTGATGTTCACCTGGTGCGGGTAAGGAATTTCGATATTATGGGCATCAAGGTCTTCTTTGCAGGCCTTCAGCAGCTCCCGCTGCATGGCCCATTGCATCATGTTCTCTGTTTTGGCGATAATACGAATCGTTACCTCCGAAGCACCAAGGGCGTTTACTCCTACAACATCAGGGCCTTCTTTGAAAATACCCTGCTCCTCAGCTACGCGGTTGCAGGCTCCCTGAATGACGGCAATCGCTTTATCCACATTCTCTTCATAAGCGATGCCGATATCGACAATGGCTTGCATGTTCCCGCGTGAATAATTGCTCACAACGCTGATTTCCCGGTTTGGTACGAAATGCAGCGTGCCGTCAAAGCTTCGCACCTGAGTTGTGCGCAGTCCGACCTCCTCGACAATCCCGTCTATTCCGGCAATCGCAATGTAGTCTTCAACGTCAATCTGCTTTTCAAGCAGAATAAAAAAGCCGGTAACGACGTCGCTGACAAGGCCCTGGGCCCCGAAACCTATCGCAAGCCCGACGATCCCGGCACTGGCGATCAGTGGAGCAATATCAAGATCAAACAAGCCCAAAGTAATGGTAATCACGATAAATAACAAAATGTAAGTAAAGATGCTTATAGCGAGCTTCGAAAGGGTTTTAACCCTGCCGGGGTGCATATTCCGCTGTTTTTCCATCCGGTTAAAGGCGCGATGAATGATTTTGCTCCCGATGGCGCGTATTATAATATAACCGATGAGCACACCAATTAGCTGCACCATTAAAATAATGGCAGCTGTCCAGAAAATTCCTTCATTAAACGATTCCATATCCAACTTATACCACTCCCCAGCCTATAGTTTCCATTTCAACCTGATTAGTATAACATAACCGATTGTGCCAAAAAATATGCAATAGTAATGAATCAAACTGCCGTAAAAACAGGAGCGGAGCGTTTCGTTGACTTTGAAATTGGCGGTCCATATAATGAAGGATAGAATGCAGGATCGTAATTATTAAAGGAGTGGAATGCATGAGTGAAAAGCGTATGGTAGCAAAGCAGGCTCCGCGCTTCGAGATGAATGCCGTCATGCCAGACACCTCGTTTGGCACGATCAGCCTTGAACAAATAATGAAGGAAGATAAATGGACGGTGCTCTTTTTCTATCCGATGGATTTCACCCACATCTGTCCGACAGAAATTACAACAATGAGTGACCATTATGAAGAGTTTGAAGAACTTGATACAGAAATTATCGGCGTCTCGACGGATACGATCCACTCGCATAAAGCATGGATCAATATGACACGGGAAGAGAACGGGCTCGAGCAGCTGAAGTTTCCGCTTGCAGCTGATACAAACCACCGGGTGAGCCGGGAGTACGGCGTGTTAATCGAAGAAGAGGGAGTGGCGCTGCGCGGTTTGTATATTATTAACCCGGACGGAGAACTGCAGTATTCAATGGTTCATCACAACGATGTCGGGCGCGATGTGGATGAGGTGCTTCGCGTACTCCAGGCTTTGCAGATGGGCGGAATGTGTCCGGCGAACTGGAAGCCGGGACAGGACACGCTGAACACGTGACCTTCCCTGGTTCCGGCTAAAGAGGATTGCCAAAAAGCTGAAGGACTCGAGAAGAATAGGGGAGAACGGAATGAAGAAACAGTTTGCAGTCATTGGCCTCGGCCGGTTCGGTGGAAGCATATGCAACGCTTTGGCCGACGAAGGAATGGACGTGCTTGCTATTGATTCCAATGAACACCGGGTCAATGAATTTGCCCAGGTCGTCGCCCAGGCGGTCATTGCGGATGGTATGGATGAAAAGGCGCTGCGCGGCCTTGGGATCCGTAATTTTGACAATGTCATTGTAGCGATCGGCGACAATATCCAGGCAAGCATTATGACGACCATCGTGCTTGATGAAATTGGCGTCAAGCACATTACGGTAAAAGCACAAAATGATTATCATGAAAAAGTACTGCGGCGCATCGGCGCCCATGAAGTTATCCACCCGGAGCGCGATATTGGAGTAAGAGTGGCGCACAGCATCGTGTCTAAAAGCGTGCTCGACTACCTGGAGCTTTCCGAGGATTACAGCATCGTAGAACTTGAAGCCGGTCAGCTGCTTGACGGGAAATCTCTTCTCGACTTAGATATACGTGAAACGTATGGATGTAACGTCCTCGCGATTAAACGAGGGGAGGACGTCCACGTGTCTCCGCGCCCGGAAGTGGATATCAGCGAAGGAGATATCTTGATTATTGTGGGTGCGGATGGGGACATTGCGAGACTCGAGGCCCGGTGGATAGATGATAACTGAAAATGGCCAAGGCTCTTCCGTATGATTCATGCGGAAGGGTTTTTTTAGTTTTTCAGTTTACAAAAAGGGTAAATAAGGATGTTGGCTGCATATATTATTACAGGAGGTGAATTAGTTGCTGCTGTATGCGTCATTACTCGTAACACTGTTGGCCATCGGGCTGATTGTTTATATATTTGATGTTAAAAGCAATTATTTCCCGGTGCCGATGGTGCTTTTGATTATTGGACTCGGGCTCTCCTTCATTCCCGTTTTCAGCAGGCTTGGTTTAAATCATGATATTATTTTTGATCTGCTGCTTCCGGCGATATTATTTGTCTCTGCCTATAGTTTTCCGATACGTTCATTAAAGAAAAACATCTGGCCGATTGCGACACTTGGAACACTTGGGCTAATGGCCACCGTTTTTTTAATGGCAGTGCTTATATATCTTGTAGGGGGTCCGGCTGTCGGTCTGTCTTTCGTGGCGGCATTTTTAATTGCTTCGATACTGACACCGACCGATCCGGTATCCGTAACGGCTATCCTTGAAAATGTGTTCGGAGATTCGGATATCCCGAAAGTAGTAGAAGGGGAATCGATGATCAATGACGGCACAAGCGTGGTATTGTTCGGGATAGCTTCATCCATGTTTTTGTATAATGAATCCTTTTCTATATTTTCGTTTCTGGGTGAATTTCTGCTCGTTTCGTTTGGCGGTGTTGCCGTCGGTACGGCCGGGGGATGGCTTGTCACAAAAGCGGTACACGTCATGCATAATCACGTGTACCAGGTGATGCTCAGTATAATTCTTGCCTACGGCGGCTTTTATATTGCTGAAGGCCTTGGAGCTTCCGGAGTTTTAGCAACAGTTTCCGCAGGTATAATGCTCTCCCGGGCCTTCCAGAAGTCAGAAAAGGAGGAGGAACTTCACTCCTATTTGGATGGCTTTTGGAAAGTGGTGGAGCCGGCTGTATTGTCACTTCTCTTTTTATTGATCGGTATTCAGTCAGCGGATTATCTTGCGTTCGGTCACTGGCTGCTTGCGATTGGGGTATTTATAATTTCGTTGATCGTCCGTTTCATTGTGTTGGGAGGTTTCCTGAAATTATCCCCGCATATCAAAGAACGGTTTCAGTGGTCATCCGTGTTTATGATGACCTGGTCAGGGCTGAAAGGAACTGTTTCTGTGGCTCTGCTGCTGAGCATTGAAACGCAGTCAGGCAGCAGTGCGGATCTAGTTGTTTCGCTGACGTTTGCAGCCATCCTGCTGTCGCTTGTGATTCAAAGCCTTGGGGTCTATCCACTGGCACAGAAATTTTCTTCCTAAGAGAGTATGGATGCACCAGGTGACATGAAAAGCAAGCAATATGTATAAGAAAAACACGTCCGGAGAAATACACCGGGCGTGTTTTGTGGTTTCCGATTAAGCTTTACTCCAGTCAGCATTCATTTCTACGCCGGCTGCGTGCAGAGTAGTAAATACCGGACAGCGGGCATCAACCTTCTCCTGAAGCTCCTGAACACGTTCATCGCTTTCAGATGTCCGGACCTTCGCTTTTACCGAAACAGTCTGAAAATACGGACGAACATCAGGATTGCCCATCATACCTTCTGAATCAATGTTGCCATTTACCTGAAATGAAATACCCTGCAGGTCAAAATCCATCTCCTTAGCCACGAAATTAGCTACAGCGTTTTCGCAGCCTGCCAGGGAAGAAAGAAGAGCGGATAAAGGATCCATACCCTGATTGCTTCCGCCAAGGTTTTCCGGCTCATCGATCGTAATTTCATGAGAACCTGTAGATAGATCAGTCTGAAAGTTTTTAGCGTTTCCTTCTACGTTAAATTCCATATTAGCCATATTTATTCACTCCTTTAGGTAGAACTACCGTACTATACCCATGCCCCTATTAAGTTAAACAAGAAGGACAGCCAATCCCCAAGTTGCGTTTTTTCAGCTATCGTTTAGGGAATGGGATAAAAAGCAAACTGTAAAGGAGAAATTGATTATGGCAAAGTACAGTAGAATTATCGCCCAGGCAGGGTGCCACATCCATCATGCAGAGCCTGCGCAGGTATATGAAGCCTGGACCAATCCTGAGCTGATGAAAACGTGGATGTTTCCGTCAGGTGGAGACAAAGAAGCAGAAGCGGAGGCTGATGTAACAGAAGGGGGAGCATGGAGCGTCGTGAACGAAGGCCAGGAGGAAGCGTACCGGGCTTACGGAAAATATCTGGAAATAGATCCGCCGGAACGAATCGAAAAAACGCTCATCCGTAAAGAGACAGGCGGGCAGGACGAAAAAATCACAGTAGAAATTAACTCAATTTTAAACGGGAGCCAGCTGATTGTAACCCAGGACGTAGTTTTTCTTCATCATGAACAGCTGGAGGGGAAAGTAGTCGAAGAGCATTTAAGAGAAGAAAGGCTCCGGACGGAAAAATATTGGCACGAAATGTTTTCGTTACTATCGAAACAACTTACACCTTCGTAAGCGTATGATATTATAAAAGGCGGGAGAATATTTCCCCAACAGACTTAACGACGTATAGGATGATGAGGAAAATGCAGAAAAAGATCGTATTTACCGGCGGTGGCTCCGCCGGTCACGTTACGCCGAATATTGCTGTGATTAATGAACTCGATCAAAGTGATTGGGACATTTATTATGTTGGCTCTAAAGAAGGTATTGAAAAAGAGCTGATCGAGCGCAGAGGCATACGGTACCACTCTATCAGTTCGGGTAAACTGCGCCGTTACATAGACTGGCAGAACATTACTGATATTTTCCGTGTGGCAAAAGGCTGTCTCGAAGCCCGTAAGTATTTAAAAAAGGTTAAACCGAATGTGGTATTTTCCAAGGGCGGCTTTGTCACTGTGCCGGTGATTATCGCAGCCAAAACATTGAATATTCCCGTTATTATTCATGAAAGTGACATTACGCCGGGACTTGCCAATAGAATAGCCCAGCGGTTTGCGACAAAAATATTCACTTCATTTGAGGAAGCGACAGCTCATTTTCCTTCCGGAAAAGCAAAAGCTCTCGGCTCACCGGTGCGAAAAGAAATTACACGTGGAGACAAAAGAAAAGGACTCGAATTCCTTCAATTCGGGGAATCCCGGCCGGTACTTACCGTTATGGGGGGAAGCCTCGGAGCAAAAAAAATTAATGAAACGGTACGGACGGCGCTTCCGTGGCTCACGGATAAATATCAAGTAGTGCACCTTTGTGGCAAAGGCCATACAGACGAGAGTCTGGAAGGTCAGCCAAACTACCGTCAGTTCGAATACGTCAATGAAGAGCTGCCGGATGTGTTGGCTGCCACAAACACAGTCATTACCCGTGGCGGTTCCAATTCTATTTTTGAATTTCTGACGCTGCATCTGCCAATGCTGATTGTGCCGTTAACACGTGCTCAAAGCAGAGGAGACCAGATCCTGAATGCTGAGTCATTTAAGGAAAAAGGATATGCAGCTGTCCTAGAAGAAGAACAGTTGAACGAAGAAACGCTGCGAGAAGCTCTACAGAACATTGAAGACAATCGGAACGATACGATCGCCCAGATGAAAACATATATGGCTGAAAATCCTTTGGATCTTATTATCAAAGAGCTGTATGTCTACCACTAAATAAAAGCCCCCGGCAGCGCCGGAGGGCTTTTTTAGATATGAAAGGCGGCTTATTATTCAGTGAGTTCATCGGCGATCAAATCGATTTGTTCATTCACAGAAATGGGATCATACGGATAGTAGGTGTCAAAATCAAGGAAATAAAATTGTTCATTTTGGACAGCGTCCAGATTGGCCCAGACATCGGAATCCTGAATCTTTTCCTTGCTTTCACCCGTGTCTTCGGGATCATAGGTAGTCATAAACATATGGTCAGCGGAGTATTCCTCGAGAACCTCCATTGAAATTTCCTGCGCATTTTCTCCCATAACTTCCTCCTGAATTTTTTCAGGAGCGTTTAAATCAAGGGCGTTATAAATAGCCTGGCCGCCGCGGCCGCCATTTGCACCGAAAACGTAAAGCTCGTCATTGTCGGTCAGTTCGTAAATTCCAAAGGTATCGTCTTCATCTATGGTCCCCTCAAGACGTTCTTTTGCATCTGCCGCGGTTTCCTCAATAGTGTCTTTAAAATCTTCAGCTGCTGCCTGGTTATTAGTTAATTCCCCAAAGGTATCAAGCGTTTCCTGTACATCTGTGTCCGGGTTGTATGGAATATGAACTGTTGGGGCGATCTCTGATAACTGCTCGTAATTATCATCGTACATTACAACAATTAAATCGGGATCGAGTTCGAGCACTTCTTCAGGATCAATCGGATCTCCAACATTTTTTGCACCGCTCAGCTGTTCTTCAAGAAAAGGGTTGGAAAAAGCGTCAGGACCGGAACCGGAAACATCTGCATCAACTGCAAGCAGCTCCCCGGCATAATAGTCTGTCACAATCGTTTCTGGTTCCGAGGGGATGGAGACCTCGCCTTTTTCTGTTTCGTATTCTCTGGTTTCCTCGCTGCTCTCTGTATTATCTGCTGAAGAGCTGCTTTCATCCCCACTGCTGCAGGAAGCGAGCAGGACCGTGCCAGCTGTAAAAACAGCAAATTGTCCAATTGTCGTATGTAAACGCATTAGAATCCCCCTATATTAATGATAATGATTTTCAATATCACCATTATAACCAAAGGAAAAAGAAAAATCTACATAAAAAAGCCTCCGCATGTATTGCGGAGGCAGAAGCAAAGTGGTTTACACTTCCATAATAATAGGGAGAATCATTGGGCGCCGCTTCGTGCGTTCGTATAGATAAGGCGCCAGGCTGTCTATAATTTCTGATTTAATTTCAGACCACTGACTGGTTTTACGTTTCATCACTTCATCAAGATGCCTGCTTAATGTTTTCTGGGCATCGTTAATCAAATCTCCGGATTCACGCATATAAACGAAGCCACGTGAAATTAAGTCCGGACCGGCTGAAACCTTAAAGTTTTTCATATCGATACTTACGACCACTACAACAAGCCCTTCTTCGGATAAAATGCGGCGGTCCCGAAGCACAATATTTCCAATGTCACCGATACCGTGACCGTCGACATAAACAGCACCGGAAGGCACCTTACCTACGACAGAAGCACTGTCCCGGGTCAGGGCGAGAACTTCACCGTTTTCCATAATAAAGGAATTTTCGAGAGGCACGCCGCAGTCCCGGGCAAGCCTCGAATGCATTTTCAGCATACGGTATTCGCCGTGAATTGGCATGAAATATTTCGGGCGCATTAAGCGCAGCATAAGCATCTGTTCCTGCTGACTCCCGTGACCGGAAGTATGAATGTTGTTAAGCGATCCGTGGATGACACGTGCACCTGCCCGGTAAAGCTGGTTAATGATTTTATGCACCGACGTGGTATTTCCGGGAATAGGAGAGCTCGAGAATACGACAGTGTCTCCGGGAATAATCTGAATTTGACGGTGGGTGCCGTGGGCTACCCGGGAGAGAGCCGCCATCGGTTCGCCCTGGCTCCCGGTACATAAAATGGCTGCCTGATCGTCCGGCAGTTTATTTAGTTGGGAGGGCTCCACGAACGTTCCTTTTGGTGCATTAATATATCCGAGCTCCTGGCCAATCGTAATGGATGATTCCATACTACGGCCAAATACGGCAATTTTGCGCCCGTCTTTTACAGCCGCATCAATGGCTTTTTGAAGACGGTATATATTGGAAGCAAATGTTGCAAAGATGATTCTTCCTTTGGCCTGGCGGAAGATGGAACGGATATTGTCCCCGACTTTTCGTTCGGATACAGTGAACCCTGGAACTTCCGCATTCGTGCTGTCCGAGAGCAGGCACAGAACGCCTTTTTCGCCGATGTCAGCCATTTTGGCTAAATTGGCCGGCTCTCCTACAGGAGTAAAGTCAAATTTGAAATCACCGGTATGGACAACATTCCCTTCAGGAGTGTGGACATTGATCCCGAGAGAATCAGGAATGCTGTGGGTGGTCCGGAAAAAATCCACTTTTAAATGGTTAAATGCAACAGGCTGGTCTTCCTGGATAGTATTTAATTTTGCTTTACGTAAAAGCCCGCGTTCTTCGAGCTTTCCTTTTAACAGACCAATAGCCAATGGGCCACCATAAATAGGGACATTTAATTCTTTCAGCAGAAACGGCACGCCGCCGATATGGTCTTCATGCCCGTGGGTGATAAAGACACCTTTAATTTTTTCTTTATTCCGCACCAGGTATGTGTAGTCGGGAATAACGTAGTCGATTCCAAGCAAATCATCTTCTGGGAACATGATCCCGGCATCGATGACTATAATTTCATCCTGGTATTGAACCACGTACGTATTTTTGCCGATTTCGCCTAACCCGCCCAGGGCAAAAACAGCAACTTGATTTTGGTTTATTTGTTTCATACGTTATAAATTCTCCACTTGGAAGTCTTCAGATCTTTTTTCGAATTCAAGCTGCTTATCAGTAAGCCCCTGAACGAATTCAATGTTAAATTGTTTGTCGGCGAGTTTGCGGCGGACTTCCCGCTCCGAATCTGCTTCTACATATAGTGAATGAGTGTTTTCCCGTACAGGGGCTTCTGTGAAATTGTTCTGGTAAAAAACTTTGTAAATCATCGTAAATATCTCTCCTTCTTGAAATGTAAATGCGGCGTTTATAGCTGATTTAGAAAAAAATGGTTTTTTGGCATAAACTAGTACTGTAAATAGAAAAAAGCAAAATAATGCAGGAAGGACAGGAAGTAATCGTTGCAACAGCCTGGCTGTTTAATCAAAAATGACTTCATATCCAGAGCGGTTCTACTCAGCTTCCGGCCAAAGAACTCAAGCTGAACAGCACCACAGTGTACGTACCAACCATTAATAATTCATATTATAAAGCATGAAACTGTTTTTTTCATCCTTTTAATCACTTCTGTCTAAAAATCATCCGGGTGCAGGGTAAGAAAAAGACAAAAGAAAGTAACTATACGGGTACTAAAGAACCATGATAGTATAGAAAAGGAATAATTTATCTATAAATACACAAAATTTATTTTATAGAAATTATTACCAAACAAAACAGGGAGAGAAAAATTCACAGAAAAATACTGATGAGATAAAAAAGCATTTTCCCGAAGGAAAACGCTTCTTTAGCAGGCTATAGCTTTGGCAGTTCCCGTTTGTACTCGTCCTCGTAATCTTCAATCCGGTCGTAAAACATAACCCCGTTCAGGTGATCAATCTCGTGCTGGGCAACAATAGCCGGCAGTCCCCGGAGACGCAGCTTCACTTCTTCGTTTTCAAGAGTCTGTGCCTTTAATGTGATACGCGAATATCTTGGAACGTTTCCAGGCACTTCCCGGTCTACCGAAAGGCATCCTTCTCCGCCCTCTAAATGAGTGGTTTCTACAGAATGGCTCAGAATTTTTGGGTTAATGAAGCCGTAGCTGTACAGCTCATCTTTATCGTCGGTCACATGCATGGCAAACATTCTTTTGTTAATGCCAAGCTGGGGTGCTGCTACACCGACGCCGGAACGGAGCTCATATTTTTCAGCGATTTCCTCGTCCTGGCTGTTTTTTAAGAAATCCAGCATTTCCTGCAGGGTATTCAGATCTTCAGCAGACGGAGGAACCGGGACTTCTTCAGATACTTTGCGGAGCGCAGGGCTTCCCTCACGCTTAATATCTTTCATTGTTAACATGAATCAACTGCCTCCAATCAAACTTACATATGATAATCGTTAATAACAGTTTATTAGTATAGCAAAAAAAATTCAGCTAAAACAGCTTTAAAGTGTGAAATGCAGTAAGAATATGAACATACGGGAGGAATACATATGTACAAAATGAACAAAAAGTTGACAGGAGCGGCAGTCGTTACATTATCGGTTTTCGTATTATCGGCATGCGGCTCCCCGGAGGGAAGCATCCAGAATCAGTGGAGTGAAGCGGCCGGGGTTGAAGAGGATTTTGCCGAAAAAGATGAAGAAATGACCGAACTGGCCCAGGCAGAACAAAAAGTATTTGAAAATTTAACCTCCTATGAAAGCGATGAACAGAACAAAATAGAGTCATCTGTGGAGGAAGCTGTAAGCTCGGTGAACGAGCGTAAAGAATTGATGGAAAAAGAACAGGAAGAGATCAATCAGGCTTACGACGAAACGGTGGAAGCGGGTGACCCTATTGAAAACCTGGAAAATAAAGAAATGACGGAAGAAGCAAAGAAGGCTCAACAGGCTATGGAAAAGAGGAACGAAGCATTTAACGGCGTTCACGATGCTTATATGGAAGCAGCGGATGAAGAAATTGATATGTACGAATCATTTAATGACGGGAATTTAGAGCTTGAAGCACTCGAGGAACAGCTTGACACTATTAACAGTTCCTATGAAGAGGTGGAGAATTACAGGGAAACATTCAATACAGAAACGGAAGTATTCAATGAAGCTAAAAATGCATTCGGGGAAATGACGGAAGAAGAGAGTTAATTCAGTTTTATAACAAGCCGGCGGGATGAGGAAGCTTATGGATAAAAACGGCTGAACTGTGTATATACGCATAGACCAATGATATATAACAGATTTGCTTATTTACAAAAAATAGAAGATGCCAAATGACAGGATAATCCTTTGAACAAAAAGGATTGACGTATCTTTTTCGTTTGGTATATTCTAACTATTGAAAAGTATTGTTTCATTGAAATGATATAATAAACTGAAACAGTTACTTATTTGTTCTTTGTTAAAATTATCCTTGATTACATTACGCTTGTGAAGGGTATTAAAAAATGATGTGGTCCTATAATCCGCATGCGTAAAATACTTTAGCAGCAGATGGGGAAATTCAGACGATAATTGAAGAACAGATAAAACACAACTACTGGATACAGCCGGTGTATTTTAAGAAGAGAGGAAGAGGTGAACATTTGTGGCGACCAAAACGATTGAACAAGTTGAAAGTCACTTTGAAATGTTTCAAATTTTAAATGAAAACGGAGAGGTAGTTAACAAGGACGCAATGCCTGACCTTTCCGATGAGCAGCTTCAGGAAATCATGCACCGCATGGTTTATACGCGCATCTGGGACCAGCGCGCAATTTCCCTGAACCGTCAGGGACGGCTCGGCTTCTACGCGCCAGTAGCAGGACAGGAAGCTTCCATGATCGGCTCCCACTATGCACTGGAAAAAGAAGACTGGATTCTTCCAGGCTACCGGGATGTACCACAGGTAGTATGGCACGGCCTTCCGTTGTATCAGGCGTTCCTTTATTCCCGCGGTCATTTCCACGGCGGCCAGATTCCGGAAGGCGTCAACATTCTCCCCCCTCAAATTATTATCGGGGCGCAGATTGTACAGGCAGCAGGCGTCGCGCTTGGTTTGAAGCGCCGTCATCAGGATAATGTTGCTATTACTTATACCGGGGACGGCGGCGCTTCCCAGGGCGACTTTTACGAAGGTATGAACTTCGCAGGTGCCTATGAAGCTCCAGCTATCTTTGTTGTTCAGAACAACCAGTTTGCCATCAGCGTGCCGGTAGAAGAACAGTCCGCAGCTAAAACAATTGCCCAAAAAGCAGTAGCTGCCGGGATTCACGGCGTACAGGTTGACGGTATGGATATCCTTGCCATGTACTCTGTTACGGAAACAGCCCGTAAGAATGCTTTAAACGGAGAACCTACCCTGATTGAGTCTGTTTGTTACCGTTACGGCCCGCACACAATGGCCGGTGATGATCCGACCCGTTACCGTACAGAAGAACTCGATAACGAATGGGAAAAGAAAGACCCGCTTATTCGTTTCCGGAAGTTTCTTGAGGATAAAGACCTTTGGAATGAAGATAAAGAAAACGAAGTAGTAGATCAGGCGAAAGCCGATATTAAAGCAGCGATTAAACAGGCGGACGATACACCGAAACAAAAAGCCTCCGATTTAATCGAAATTATGTATGAAAAGCTTCCGCAGAACCTGCAGGAACAGCTCGAAGAATACAGAGAGAAGGAGTCGAAGTAAGCCATGGCGCAAATGACGATGATTCAAGCAATTACAGATGCAATGCGTACGGAACTGAAAAATGACGAGAACGTCCTCGTCTATGGTGAAGACGTAGGCCAGAACGGCGGTGTCTTCCGTGCTACGGAAGGACTGCAGGACGAATTTGGTGAAGAGCGTGTATTTGATACTCCGCTCGCAGAATCTGGTATCGGGGGTTTAACGCTCGGTTTGGCTGTTACTGGCTTTCGTCCGGTAATGGAAATCCAGTTTTTCGGCTTCGTATTTGAAACAATGGACGAAGTTGTCGGCCAGATTGCCCGCCTGCGCTACCGCACAGGCGGTAAATACGGAGCACCGGTGACTATCCGTACACCTTACGGCGGCGGAGTGAAGACTCCGGAGCTTCACGCAGACAGCCTGGAAGGGCTGATTGCACAGTCCCCAGGCATCTCTGTCGTTATTCCGTCGACTCCTTATGATGCAAAAGGCTTGCTCATTTCTGCGATCCGCAGCAATGATCCGGTCTTTTACCTCGAGCACATGAAGCTGTACCGTTCTTTCCGGGAAGAAGTACCGGAAGAAGAATATACAGTGGAAATCGGCAAAGCGGATGTGAAGCGTGAGGGAAAAGACGTTACTCTGATTGCTTACGGCGCTATGGTCCATACATGCCTGAAAGCAGCTGATCAGCTTGCAGAGGAAGGATTCGAAGCAGAAGTAATCGATCTCCGTACTGTAAGCCCTATTGACATGGACACCATTGTTGAATCCGTGAAAAAGACCAACCGTGCTGTAATGGTGCAGGAAGCACAAAGACAGGCAGGTGTCGGCTCTAACGTTATGGCCGACCTGAATGAGCGTGCCATTCTGCACCTTGAGGCACCGGTACTTCGTGTAGCAGCTCCTGACACTGTTTTCCCATTTGCAGCAGCTGAAGACGTATGGCTGCCAAATGAGAATGACGTGATCGAAAAAGCGAAAGCTGTACTCAACTTCTAAATTTGTAAATGACTGCAACAGGTTGATGGCTGAAATCAACCTGTTTGCTACGCGTAATATCGAATGTAAACTAAAAGGAGGCATTTGTTTTGGCTTATGAATTTAAACTTCCCGATATTGGTGAGGGAATTCACGAAGGCGAGATCGTTTCATGGCAGGTTAAGCCCGGCGATGAAATCAAGGAAGACGACGTACTCTGCGAAGTACAAAACGATAAAGCAGTTGTGGAAATTCCTTCCCCTGTAGACGGAAAAGTTTTAGAGCTTAAAGTGGATGAGGGAACAACGACTACAGTCGGTGAAGTGATTCTCACTATCGATGATGGCAGTGGAGATGAGTCCTCTTCAGACGATTCCGCGGAAGAAGCTTCCGGGGATGAAAGCTCCGAAGGTAAATCAGAAAGAGACGAGCAGGAGCAGAATGATGCTCAGCCGGCTTCCACGGAAGCAGAGAAAGAAAGCCCGGCGCCGGCAGGCGGCGAGAGCGCCAGTACTTCAGGAGAAGCAGATGTAGACGAAAACGCACGCGTTATCGCTATGCCATCTGTACGCAAATATGCCCGCGAAAATGACGTAACGATTCAAAAAGTCAAAGGGACGGGCAAAAATGGACGTATTCTTCGTGAAGATATCGATGCATTCCTGAGCGGCGACCAGTCAGCGGAAGAAGAAACAACAGAAGCTGCTTCCGGTGCTGAAGAAAGCAAAACAGCAGCGAGCGCAGCAGCACCTTCCCAGGACCAGGGCGCTATGGAAGAACGCGTGCCGCTTAAAGGTATCCGTAAGGCTATCGCTCAAAAAATGGTACAATCAAAACAGACGGCTCCACACGTTACTCATATGGACGAAGTGGACGTCAGTGCGCTGGTTGACCACCGTAAAAAATTCAAGCCTATAGCTGCAGAGCAGGACACCAAGCTTACGTACCTGCCATACGTAGTAAAAGCTCTGACTTCTGCAATTCGTAAGTTCCCTGTACTGAATGCTTCTATCGATGATGAAGCTTCTGAAATCGTATATAAGCATTACTTCAATATCGGCATTGCAGCTGATACAGAGCAGGGACTTGTCGTACCGGTTGTTAAAGACACAGATCGCAAGCCAATCTTTACACTGGCTGACGAAATCAACGAGCTTGCTACAAAAGCAAGAGACGGAAAGCTTTCCTCAGCTGAAATGAGCGGAGGCTCTGCTACGATTTCGAACCTGGGCTCTGCAAAAGGTGCTTTCTTTACTCCGGTTATTAATCATCCGGAAGTAGCTATTCTTGGTATAGGCCGTATTGAAGAAAAAGCGGTAGTGCGCGACGGCGAAATTGTTGCTGCACCAATGCTTGCTCTTTCATTAAGCTATGACCACCGCCTAATCGATGGCATGACAGCACAGCACGCATTGAATCACATCAAACGCTTGTTAAATGAACCAGAACTAATCTCAATGGAGGGATAATTCATGGTAGTAGGAGATTTTGCAGAAGAAATTGACACGCTAGTTGTAGGTGCCGGTCCGGGTGGCTATGTTGCAGCCATCCGTGCCGCCCAGCTTGGACAAAAAGTAACGATCATAGAAAAAGGGAATCTGGGCGGAGTCTGCTTAAACGTAGGCTGCGTACCGTCCAAAGCATTAATCCAGGCGGGGCACCGTTTTCACGAAGCCAATGAAGGCGCAGAAAACATGGGTATCACCTCGAAGGGTGCCGACGTGGATTTCACAAAGGTACAGGAGTGGAAAGGGAGCGTTGTTGAAAAGCTTACTGGCGGTGTCGAATCCCTTCTAAAAGCAAACAAGGTAAACATTGTAAAAGGGGAAGCTTACTTCTCCGACAAGGATCAGGTAAAAGTTTCCACGGATGAATACAGCTCTCAGACGTATAAATTTAACAACTGCATCATTGCTACGGGCTCCCGTCCGGTGGAACTCAAGCCGCTTCCGTTCGGAAAACGTGTACTTGACTCCACTGGCGGCTTAAACCTCGAAGAAATTCCGAAAAGCATGATTGTGGTCGGCGGCGGCTACATCGGCATCGAGATGGCTGGTGCCTACGCAAACCTAGGTACAGAGGTTACGGTGCTTGAAGGCGAGAATCGTATTCTTTCCCAGGGCTTTGAAAAGCAGATGACTCAGCCGGTGCAGAAGAAATTAAAAGCACAGGGTGTTGATATTCAAACAGAAGCATTTGCGCAGGGCGTTGAAGAATCTGAGGACAGTGTAACCCTGACAGCTGAAGTAAAAGGTGAAGAAAAAACGTTTGAAGCAGAGTATGTACTCGTTGCTGTTGGACGCCGTCCAAATACAGAAGAACTTGGGCTTGAGCAGATTGGCGTAGAGATAGGCGAACGCGGCCTGATCCAGGTGGACGAGCAGTCCCGCACAAGTGTAGATAACATCTACGCCATCGGTGACATTGTACCTGGTCTCCCGCTTGCTCATAAAGCTTCCTACGAAGCGAAAGTAGCTGCAGAGGCTATAGCAGGAGAAGCAGCAGCAGTCGATTATCTCGGCATGCCAATGGTTGTTTTCTCAGATCCGGAGCTTGCAAGCGTTGGATATACAGAAGAAGATGCGAAAGAAGCAGGCTTTGATGTAAAATCTGCGAAGTTCCCGTTCCAGGCTAACGGACGGGCGTTGTCTCTGGATGTCTCTGAAGGCTTCATGAAGCTGATTACACGCAAGGATGATGGATTAGTCATCGGGGCCCAAATCGTTGGCCCTAACGCTTCTGACATGATTGCAGAAGCAGGCCTGGCAATTGAAGCAGGCATGACAGCAGAAGATGTGGCGATGACCGTTCATGCTCATCCAACGTTAGGTGAGATTACGATGGAAACGGCAGAAGCAGCACTTGGCATGCCAATTCACATCACTTAATAAAAATAAGAAGGCCGCGGCTTATCACAGCCGTGGCCTTCTTGTGTAAAGGAGAAGGGTATCTGCTCAAGGAAGCAGAATATTTCGTGCCTTCTCAGTATAATGAAATCCCCGGCGCAGAGGCCGGGGATTTCTTATTTTGTTTAGAAGCTACTCTTTGCCAGTCAGGTCTTTTTGAAGCTCTTCCTGTTCTTTGCGAAGCTGCTCACGTTCGCGACGGGAAAGTCCTGTTTCATCATCCTGACGAAGCTTGCGTTCTTTATTAAGAATGGTGCGGTCGGTCTGGAGAGCTTTCAGCAGTGATACACACATCAGTATCATTACCACCGTAAACGGCAGGGCTGCAATGGTCATAACGATCTGTACGCCTTCAATACCTCCGGAGGCAAGCAGCATCGCTGCAGAGCCGGAAATAACAAGTCCCCAGATGAATTTAATGGAAACCGGTGGATTCAGGCTCCCGTTTGTCGTCTGCATCCCCAACACAAACGTTGCCGAGTCTGCGGAAGTAATGAAAAAGCTCATAATCAAAAGAAGTGCTATAAACCCTGTGATTGCACCCAAAGGAAGGGTGTCAAGCAGGCCGAATAGAGCAATTTCATCACTCTGGCTCGTCATTAAGTCGTACAAACCGCCGTTTTGGGCATTGTCTTCAGCAATACCGGTAGTTGCAAAAACGGCAAACCACACAAATGAAAATAGTGATGGCACGAGCAGAACGCCGGTTATAAATTCACGGATAGTCCGGCCGCGGGATACGCGGGCAATAAAGGTACCAACAAATGGTGCCCACGCAATCCACCATGCCCAATAGAATATCGTCCATGAATCAAGCCATGCCCGATCCCCTGTATACTCATAAGTGGTAAAGCTTTGATCAGGAAACGTCTGCAAATAAGAACCAATACCGGTGGTAAAAGAGTTTAAAATACTTGCAGTTGGGCCGGCGAGAAGAACAAATAGCATCAAAAGCGCAGCTAATGCGATATTTGCCCAGCTTAAGTAACGAATACCTCTGTTTAAGCCGGTCGTAGCTGATGCAAGGTAAATAATAGTAAAGACAAGAATAATAATCAATTGTGTCGGAAGGTTAAGATTGATTCCTTCGAATATAAAGCTCAATCCGCCGTTTACCTGGGTGGCTCCATACCCGAGGGATTGGGCAACACCAAAAATAGTAGCGAACACAGCGATAAAGTTGATCAGTGTGCCCATCCACCCATCGACACGGTCGCCTAGAAGCGGGCGAAAGACTGAACTGATAATGCCGGGAGCATTATGTCGGAACTGAAAATAAGCCAGGCCTAGGGCCACTACGGAATAGATCGCCCACGGGTGAAGTCCCCAGTGGAAAAACGAAAGACGAATGGCATCCGCTGTCGCAGCCTGGGATTCAGGTTCAGATTCCGGACCACCGTAATAATGATAAAGAGGCTCAGCAACACCCCAGTATACTAGGCCGATCCCCATACCGGCTGTGAATAGAAATGAAAACCATGTTAAGTAACTGTACTCCGGACGCTCGTCCGGTTTTCCTAAACGGATTTTCCCGTATGGACTGAACACTAAGTAAATACAAAAGATAACAAAAGACGTTGCGGATATTAGATAAAACCATCCGAGATTAGTAACAATCCATCCCTGGATCTCACCGGTCACTGTATTTAAATTTCCTGGCGTGACAACACCCCAGATGATTACCGCAAGCGCCGCTATCAGGGTCACAAAAAAGACGCTTGTTAATTTTCTCATGACTTTTTACATTCCACCTTTCTTTTAGCGGGGTATTTGATTTTTAGGCAGCGGTACTCAGCAAAAGAGGGGATAGTTGCAATTTCAGCAAGCAGGTACATACCTATTTAATAAATGACAACGATGATTATTATAACACTCATATCTTCATACGCAACCAGGAGGCATGAATAATATATACCCTAAACCTAGGTCCCCAAACCCAGAAGGCTTTATATATAATTGTTAAAAAATACCTACGGGCAATAAGCAGCGTTAATATTTCCATACAAAAGTTATTATTAACATTTTATAGAAATTTTTTAGACTTTTAGCCCTGTCTTTGCAGGAATTTTGCTAAAATATAAAAGGGAATAATTAAACAGGGGGACTCGGGGTTGAAAAAAATGCTGATATTATCATCGCTGGCTGCACTTCTTGCAGCCTGTTCGAATGCAGGAGAAGGCAATGCAGATGCAGAAAAAAAGGAAAGAACAGATACCGCTGCGCATGAGGAAGCCCTGGAGAAATATGAGGAGAAAAAAGAAGACGAAAAAGCAGCGGTATCGAGGGAGGAAGAACTAATTTATAAAGTTAATGAAGCAAACTGGACGGTTCAGGCAGAAGAAAGCGAAGGCGAGGAAGTTCTTCTCACATTTGATGATGCTCCGGATGGAAATGCTGTAAAAATCGCGGATATTTTAGCAGAAAATGAAGTACCTGCCATCTTTTTTGTAAATGGTATGTTTTTAAAAGATGAAGAAGGCAGAAAGGCCCTGAAAAAAATACACGACATGGGGTTTGCGATAGGTAATCATACGACTACTCATTCTTCGCTTCCAAAGTTATCAGAAGATGAGCAGCTTGAAGAATTAAAAGAAACCGATGAACTTGTGAAAGAAATAACCGGAGAAGCACCCGCATTTTTCCGTGCTCCGTTTGGACAGAATACTTCATTTAGTGATGAATATGCTAAAGAACACGGTATGATAAAAATGAATTGGACGTATGGGTATGATTTTGAAGCAAAATACCAGGAAGCAGAAGCGCTCACGGATATTACGCTCAACACGGAACTGTTAACGGACGGCGCTAATATTCTTATGCATGACCGGGAATGGACGAAAGAAGCGCTCGGTCCAATTATTGAAGGATTTAATGAGAAAGGCTATTCGTTTATCGATCCCCAATATATAGAAAAAGAGTAGAAAAATGCGTGATATAAAAGCTTTTTATGTCGAATTTTGTTGAAAATTTTTAATAGGCACCATATTAATGCTATATTGATTAAAAATGAATAGGATTCACACGAAGGGGGAACATCTATGGACCATTCTGCACTCTATGATGAAATAAGGTTGCACGTAGGCCTTGCCCATGATTATTCCATAACGCCTGAAGGCTTCCTGCACGATGTTATGAATGCATTCCAAAAATACTGGCCGCATAAAGACCTGATTTCGCTGTATGTTAATAAATGGACGCATTTTGAATGGCAGGACGGGGACGTGCATCCGGTATTTACGAAGGAAATGGATATTCAAAACGGTCTTTTGCTTCTGGCTGATATAGAAAGAACAGTGTTTTGCTGCAGGGAAGAAGGAATGTATAACTGGATGCTTCCGTTTTATGAGAGTGAAGTATTTGTCGGGGGAATTATTGTTTCAAGAGAGGCAGGGATGAAAGAGCTGGAAAAAGAAGAAGTATGGCTTCTCGAAGAAATTATGTCTTTCATTAATGCCAAGCTGCCCTATTATATGTAAAAGCAAAAAAAGCAGCCTTGGCTGCTTTCAGATTGTAGACAAAGGCCTCCGAAATTCATTTTCGGAGGCCTTTGTTTGTGCTATTGAGGGAAAAAGAAGCATCCAACGGACGGCGCACGTCTGTCGCCACCGCCAGGTGGCGAGTTTTTTGAGGTTCATCACCGCATAAACAAGCATCGCCTGCGCGGTGTTTCGTGCCCCTCCGGCGAGGAGCGTCCAGCGCAAGCCATGCTTTTGTTTGAGATCCGCAAAAATCCGTTCGATGGTTTCTTTTCGTTCCGCATAGGTCCTCCGGTTCCACGGGGTGTGCCGAAGGTGTTCGGCTTCGTCCAGATCGTCCTGCCAGACGTGGCGGAGGATCACCTTCCGGTGATCCCGGCTTTGGGTACAGGTCTCGAGCAGCGGGCAGGACTGACAAAGGACGGGATCCGAGACATACTCCTGATAACCGTCCCGATTCGTGGTGCGGTAGCGCAGGGCCTGATGCTCGGGACAGAGATACGCGTCCAGGTAGGCATCATACACAAAGTCCTGTTTGCGCAAGCGT
This sequence comes from Marinococcus luteus, assembly GCF_034497705.1. Taxonomy (GTDB): domain Bacteria; phylum Bacillota; class Bacilli; order Bacillales; family Marinococcaceae; genus Marinococcus; species Marinococcus luteus_A. The sequence goes on from NZ_JAXRUV010000001.1 coordinate 65,654, forward strand.
CCCGGCGGGCCCTTGGGACGGGTATAAGGCATAACCGGGCGAATGGCCTGCTCGCGAAGCAGATGAGCAATGGCCGGGGTTTTATAGCCGGCATCCACCGCGACCTCGATCTGGCGGACCAGGTGGTCCGCAGGCACTAACTGATCCAACTGAATGGTGGCTTCCCGGTAACGAGCTTCTTCCGTATCCCGCCTCATCATGCGCGATAACCCCTTTCCAGGCTATTTCTTTTTATCATAGCATAAAAAAACTGCCGACACGCTCTAAAATGAGAGCCATTGTCGACAGTCTGAAGCAGCCTTGGCTGCTTTTTTTATTGAATCGGCTTTTGCTCCTGGATAACACGTACAGTTTGAAGAGAAGGGTCTTCGGGGCCCTGGACTGGCAGTCCGGCTGCTGCGTTAGCCTGAATGTACGTTAAATTTTCTTCGGTAATAATTTCGCCAGGAAGAAGAACCGGGATGCCTGGCGGATAGATCATAATAAATTCTGCGATAATCCGGCCGGCACTTTCTGAAAGAGCGATGGTCTCTTTTTCGGCGTAAAATGCATCACGGGGAGCAATGGATAGGGTCGGGATAGACGGAAGCTTTAATACTGCCGGAGCCGTGTAGGAGTCAGGATCATAATACTCCCGGGCGAGATCCTTCATTGCCTGTACGAGAAGCGATGTTTCTTTTTTTGTATCACCAAAGCTGATGATGCATAGAATGTTATACAAATCGGAGAGCTCTACCTCAATACGATAATGCTCCCGCAGCCATTTTTCAGCTTCATAGCCATTAATGCCAAGCTGTTGAACAGAAATTAACAGCTTGGTCGGGTCCATGGCGGTGACAGTATTCTGTTTAAGCATTTCAGCGCCCGCACAGTAGAGGCCGTTAATAGAATTAATAAAGACTCTGGCTTCTTCAGCGATTTCAAGCGTATTTTCTATCAGCTTATGCCCCTTTAATGCAAGCTGCCTGCGTGCAGTATCGAGCGAGGCCAAAAGCGGATACGATGTAGATGTTGTTGTCAGCATGCTGAAGACTGCTTGGACGTGAGCAATGGAAACCCGGGTGCCCTGGACATTTAATACAGAGCTCTGGGTCATCGATCCCCCGAGCTTATGCACGCTTGTAGCAGCCATGTCAGCACCCGCCTCCATGGCTGAAGGAGGGAGGCTTTCGTGAAAATGAATGTGCACTCCGTGAGCTTCATCGACCAGGACTGGTACATCGTACTGGTGGGCGGTTTCTGCAATGGCACCAAGGTCGGAGGAAAAACCGAAATATGTCGGGTTAATCACGAGCAGCGCTTTCGCATCAGGGTGTCTGTCGAGAGCATGCTGTGCTGTTAAAGGTGTAATCCCATGTGATATGCCGAACTCTTCATCGAGCGCCGGATACATAAATATCGGGACGGCTCCTGAAAAAATGATCGCATTCATAATCGATTTGTGCACATTTCTTGGAACGAGAATTTTGTCTCCCGGAGCACAAACAGATAAGATCATTGTCATAATGGCACCGCTTGTTCCCTGAACGGAAAAAAAGGTATAGTCGGCACCGAAGGCTTCTGCGGCAAGCTTCTGTGCTTCATCAATAATGCCGGAAGGGTGATGCAGATCATCAAGCGGTTCGATATTAATCAAATCCATATTCAATATATTACTGCCAATAAATTCACGAAACTCTTCATCCATTCCGGTGCCGTTTTTATGCCCGGGGATGTGGAAAGGCACGGGCTGCGTCTGGATATGCTCTTTTAATTTAGTGAATATCGGAGTAAGCTGCTGTCTATTCATATGTGTCCCTCCATTACGTTCAAAAACATTCAAATTATAGCAGATTTCCTGCCGTCAATAAATAACTTTGTGAGACGTTCCGGCCGGGATTTGCTAGAATATTACCGAAGGGGGAAGCAGTCATGAAGGAAAATGTTAATATACCTATATCCATGGAGTGGTCCACACAGGAAATTATCGATGTGACCACGTTTTTTCAAGTGATTGAAACAGCGCACGGCAGGGCTGTGCCCAGGGAGGATATTTTAGGACTATATGGGAAATTTAAAGAAATCGTTCCGAGTAAAAGCGAGGAAAAGCAGATGTTCCGCCAGTTTGATGAGGATGCTGAAGTGAACTGCTGGAAAACCGTGCAGGAGGCCAGAAAAGCAGAAGCCGGGGAAAAAATTAATATGACCGGACGCTCAGGATAGAGCGTCCGGCATTTTTATGCCGTCTGCAATGACAGCTGATATAAAGGGAGGAGTTCTTTGAATGTACTGTAGATATAATCGTATGTTTCGTCATCGTTCCAGGAAGCAGCCGTTTCTGCATCAAACTGACGGCCGATCAGAAGTTCCGCTTTTTTTACATCCCTTACACGCTCGAGGGTGTGAATGACCTTATCCTTGTTTTCATGAATAAAAAATGCTTCCGGTTTCGTGTGGTCCGGGGAAATTTTATAGTCGCCCGGAAGGGAATTAAGCTGAGATAGGCGGTCAAGATACATTTTCCCAATATCGGTTTTTTCCGGTACTTCGTACATGTGAGTCAGCCAGACGAATAAATGGTCATCAAAAAGTCCAACCTGGAAATGAGGATGCTTTTTGTAGCCTCTTCTATCCGGGGCAATACCGAACCAGGTGCTTTCCGGGGGATGAACAGAACGTCTGGCATGTTTTGCAATATGAATAAACAATTCTTCGCCCGTATCTGCGGAAAGATCTTCAGCCAGCGGTTCTGCCAGGCGGGAAAAAACTGGTTGAATGTCATTCCGGATTTGATTCATGCGGTTTTCAAGACCTTCTGCCTGCATAATAGAAAAATCATTTTTGGTGAAATGCTGTCTGCTCATGTAATGAATGCTCCTTTTTCAATTGGTCTGTCATCAAGCATACTGAAAATCTGGGCCTCCGGCAACCAATTGAATCATAAAGAAAACGCAATAATTTAAAAATACTGAAAATTTTTGTGTGTTTTTCTTGCGTTTCCGGTAAAAAGGTTTTATAATTCCAATAATCCTTAAAGAATAACGATTGCTTAAATGTTGTCAGTATATCGTTAGATACACAGGAAACACAGTAGGGAGAGGCCGTCGCAAAATATAATTTCAGAACAACATCGATAGTTCTGCATCTTATATTTTCTGAACATTCTGAGAAGAACTTCCAGCGTAAGTTAACTTTCAGCTCGGGACATTATTATTCCATTTAAGGGGTGTGGGAAACTTGGAACAAGTAATTCAGGCGTTTAAACGTAGAGATGCAGAAGAACGAATCCCGGTACTGCGCTTAGAAATTGATTATGAACTGGTAACCCTTCATGACGCCATGGCAGAGGAAGATTTAACATCCATTCACGCCAGCAAATACCGCTTAGAGCAGCTACGCCAGGAGTGGATTCGGCTGGAAGTATAATATAAAGTAAGAAGATCCGGACTGCTGCACAGCAGTCCGGGCTTTTTTATGCGGAAATTGGTGCATAATTTTATTGTATTGAGGGAACAAGAACTCATATACATATGGAAGAAGCGGAGAGGATTATAATGGAAGAGAATTGGTCAGCAATGCAGCAGAAGGCTGTAAAATGGATACAGGAAGCCGGGGAGCTGCTTCGCGCTTCCCTGGAGGAAAGCTTAATTATAGAAACAAAATCGAATCCAAATGATTTAGTAACAGAAATGGATTTTAAAATTGAGCGGCTGTTAACAAAAAAGATCATGGAGGAATACCCCGGGCATCGTATTCTAGGAGAAGAAGAAGCCGGAGCAGATATTATGGATACCGACGACATTATCTGGATTATAGATCCAATAGATGGAACGACGAATTTTGTGCATCAACAGTTTAATTTTGCTGTATCCCTGGCCGTTTTTGAAAATGGCATCGGCAAGGTGGGCATTGTCTATGATGTTATGGCAGACGAATGGTTTACCGCACTGGAAGGAAGAGGTGCATACCGCAACGATGTCAAGCTGCCCAAGCTAAAGCCGGGAGAATTGAAAGAATCAATTGTAGGTATTAACGCCAGATGGATTAAAAACGAAAAAATTCCTTATGCCAGACAGATGCGTAATATTGTGGATGAATCAAGAAGCACCAGGGCCTATGGTTCTGCTGCAATTGAACTTTGCTATGTAGCATGCGGCCGCCTTGATTCCTATGTGAACCTTTGGCTTGCACCGTGGGATTTTGCCGGGGCGGAAGTGTTGTTAAGGGAAGTCGGGGCGGATATTTCGACGATCGATAATCAGCGGCCCTCGATGCTTGAAAAAGGGCCGTACCTGGCGGGACGTCCGGGTCTGCAGGAGAAAGTACGGGGGATGCTGAACAGCTGATCCCCCGTACTGGCTTTTGCCTACGTTGCAGAATTTGCTTTCAGCTTTCTGGCAAAATAAAAGGCTGAGCACGTTACAGCGATGGATATAACGGCAATAATAATGGAAGCTTCGGCAATAGCAATCCCGATAGAGGCGATGCCGAAAATAGCTAACGCTGCAAGCAGCAGGTATAACCACTGTACTTTTGTCATAGAGTCCCTTCTTCCTTTAAAATAATACTATAAGTATTTTATCGGCTTTGGAAAGAAAACTCAAATAAGTACAGCCGGCTTTGATTCAGGGATGGTTTATGTTATATTGAAGAAAGTAGTGTCTGTGATGGTAACTTGCCAGTCGGTGTTCCTTCATTGGAACCCGGCATATGTTATACTGACAATGTAAAATGTAAATGGTAGGAACTCAGATAAAAATGGCAATGAGAACCCTGGCTTTATGGAAGACGATCCCGTCGAGCGCCAGGGTTTGTTATGATTGCAGCAAGAGAATAGGAGAGATTTATAGTGACAGTTTTACGCAAAGATATTCGCAATATCGCGATTATTGCCCACGTTGACCACGGGAAAACAACCCTCGTCGACCAGCTTCTTCGTCAATCAGGAACATTTCGGGAAAATGAACAGGTAGACGAGCGGGCAATGGACACAAACGATATTGAAAAAGAACGCGGAATTACAATTCTGGCCAAAAACACAGCAGTGAAATACCATGATACGCGTATCAATATTCTTGATACTCCCGGCCACGCGGATTTTGGCGGGGAAGTAGAACGCATCATGAAAATGGTGGACGGCGTACTTCTTGTTGTAGACGCCTACGAGGGCTGCATGCCGCAGACGCGTTTTGTTTTGAAAAAAGCACTGGAGCAAAACTTAACTCCGGTGGTAGTAGTAAACAAAATCGACCGCGATATGGCCCGTCCGTCAGAAGTTGTGGATGAAGTGCTGGACCTGTTTATCGAGCTTGGAGCGAACGAAGACCAAATCGATTTTCCAGTTGTTTATGCTTCAGCTATTAACGGAACAGCAAGCGAAGATCCTGAACAACAGGACGAGGACATGGATGTTATTTTCCGCATGATTTCAGACAACGTGCCGGTTCCTTTTGATAACAGCGATGAGCCGTTCCAGTTCCAGATAGCGATGCTTGATTATAATGACTACCTTGGAAGAATCGGCGTAGGAAGAGTGTTCCGTGGGACACTCCGGACAGGTGATCATGCCGCACTGGTCAAGCTTGACGGTACGGTAAAAAAATTCCGGATTTCCAAAATGTTTGGTTTCTTCGGTCTCAAAAAGGAAGAAATCAGCGAAGCCAAGGCAGGGGATCTCGCAGCTATTTCTGGAGTGGAAGATATCATGGTCGGAGAAACAATATGCCCGGTCGATCATCAGGAAGCACTGCCGGTACTCCGTATTGATGAACCAACGCTTCAAATGACTATTCTTGTGAACAACAGCCCGTTTGCTGGACGCGAAGGCTCTAAAATTACGAGCCGTAAAATTGAAGAGCGGCTGCTCACGCAGCTCGAAACAGACGTAAGTCTCCGGGTCGATCCAACCGACAGCCCGGACGCATGGTTGATTTCCGGACGTGGTGAGCTTCACCTATCCATCTTAATTGAAAACCTGCGCCGCGAGGATTTTGAGCTCCAGGTATCCAAGCCGCAGGTAATCGTTAAAGAAGTGGACGGTGTGCTTTGTGAGCCGTATGAGCGTCTGCAGGTTGATGTGCCGGAAGATTATACTGGAGCAGTTATGGAGTCTCTCGGTGAGCGTAAAGGCGAAATGGAAAACATGGTCAATAAAGGCGATGGCCAGGTCCGGATCGATTTCATGATTCCATCCCGTGGTCTGGTTGGATATACGAACGAATTCCTATCCCAGACTAAAGGCTACGGCATCCTGAACCATACGTTTGAAGAATACCGTCCGTATATTAAAGAACAGATTGGTGGCCGCCGTCAGGGAGTGCTCGTTTCCATGGAAAATGGAAAAGCTACTCCGTATAGTATGATGCAGCTTGAAGATCGCGGTACAATGTTTGTTGAGCCCGGTACTGAAATTTATGAAGGCATGATCGTCGGCGAGCACAGCCGGGAAAATGATTTGGCTGTAAACGTGACAAAGGCGAAGCAGCAGACAAACGTGCGTTCAGCTAACAAAGATCAGACCGTAACGATGAAACGGCCGCGGATTCTTACACTTGAAGAAGCTCTTGAGTATTTAAACGCAGACGAGTACTGCGAAGTTACTCCGGATTCCATCCGTCTCAGAAAGAAAATTCTCCAAAAAGGCGAGCGCGAGCGCGAAGAAAAACGCCAGAGCGTTTCCAAATAATAAAAATTCCGGCTGCAGTTTTTACTGCAGCCGGAATTTTTATTTTAGTAAAACATTTGTTGAAAAGCCGGGAATCTTTAGGATTCCGCTATCACCAGTTATTATTTTTCACCGGATCCCGGTAAAGATGGAAATGGCCTGTAGCCTTTCGCTCATTTGTCCGGCTAGTAATGCGTTCATGGCATTCGGGGCACATATAAGTGTGAATCGGCCGGTTCCGAATTTTTTTTGCTTCTGGATTTTCATCGTCCAATTTATGAATTTCATCGCAGATTACGCACTTTACACGCATCATTTCGTTTCACCTCTGCTTTGCTCAGCCAAAAGATATGCATCAAGTATAACACGGCCGCTGCTTTGAGAACAGAACGAGCATTAGATGAAGGGAACAGGAAAAAATAAACGGAGAAATCCGAAAAAGATTGGACAAATTTTCTGATCAAAATGGTACTATTATACATATAAGGGGGGATACATATGGCTAGTCGAGTATTTGACGAACTACCCGAAGAAATCGTCCATTTATTAAAGCAGGAACAATATGTGACGGTTTCTACTATCGAACCGAAAAATTCCACCCCGGACGTTCACGCTGTTTCATGGGTTTATGCAGCTTCTCCAAGGATTCTACGGTTTGCTGTTGATGCCCGGGCGTCTGCTGTGAAAAACCTGCGGGAGACCCCTGGCATGGCAATGACTGTCATCGGCGGAGGCACTACGTATTCCATTGCAGGCCAAGGAAAATTTTAACAACCGAAGTAAGTGGAATTTCTTTTCCGCTTGCGATTATAGAAGTGGATGTTGTTGAAGTAAAGGACGTAATGTTCTATGGATCAAAAATGCTCTGCGGACCGGTGTTTGAAAAGACATATGATCCGGAAGCGGCGGAAGAATTAGACAATAAAGTACTTGAAGCTATGAGGAACATACACTGAATGCAAATATCCCGATAGAGATAAGATAGGGGGAAGCACCTGATATGAAAAAAATTTACGTTTTAGATACGAACGTACTGCTCCAAGATCCCCAGGCAATTTACCAGTTTGATGAACATCATGTCGTAATTCCAGCTGTAGTATTAGAAGAAATTGATTCCAAAAAACGATTAATGGATGAGCTTGGCAGGAATGCGAGAGAAACAGCAAGGATTCTGGACCGCTTCCGGGGAAAAGGCAGACTGCATGAAGGCGTGCCTCTTGGTTCAGGAGGCACACTGCGTGTGGAACTGAATCACCGTTCGTATGAGAGCATGAAAGATACCTTTATCGAGGTAACCAATGACAACCGTATTCTGGCAGTGGCTCAAAATTTAAAGGACGAATACGAGTTGATGGGAGATTACCATGTCGTCATTATCAGCAAAGATGCTCTTGTGCGCGTGAAAGCAGACGCACTCGGTATAACGGCCGAAGACTTTCTGAATGACCGCGTCACTCAGTACGACAATATTTACAAAGGGCATCAGACGCTGACGGTGGACCGGCCGCTGCTTGACGCTTTTTTCGAGGAAGGTTCCCTGGCCACTGAAGAAGTTTCGGAAGAAGGATTCTGTCCTCATGAATTCCTCATCTTAAGGGACGCCCTCAGCAGCTCATCGGCCCTTGCAAAAGTCGATGAATCCGGAAAAAGAATTCGCAAATTTACTTCCGATATCGACCATGTGTGGGGCATCCGCCCGAAAAATGTCGAACAAAAGATGGCACTTGAGCTGCTGCTCAGAGAAGACATCCCGCTTGTGACGTTAACCGGAAGAGCAGGAACTGGAAAGACGCTGTTAACTCTAGCAGCCGGTTTACTGCAGATCGAAGACATGGAGCGTTATCATAAGCTTTTGGTGGCAAGGCCTGTCGTTCCGCTTGGGAAGGATATAGGTTATCTTCCGGGGGAAAAGGATGAAAAACTGCGTCCCTGGATGCAGCCTATCTACGATAACCTGGAGTATTTATTTAATGCTAAAAAGCCCGGAGAGCTCGATTCCATTCTCGCCGGAATGGGCTCAATACAAGTGGAAGCTTTAACCTACATCCGCGGACGCAGCATTCCGGATCAGTATATTATTATTGATGAAGCCCAAAACCTGACAAAGCATGAAGTGAAAACGATACTGACAAGGGTGGGGGAAGGCAGTAAAATTGTTTTTCTCGGCGACCCAGCCCAGATCGACCATCCGTATCTTGATGAACTGAACAATGGACTCGCTTATGTGGTTGAAATGTTTAAAAACCAGGGCATCAGCGGGCATGTAAAACTGGAAAAAGGGGAACGCTCCGGCCTTGCCCAGCTTGCAGCAGATATATTATAAAAAAACGACAGCTGGGGTTGCTCCAGCTGTCGTTTTTGATTATTTTACCCGGAATCCTGTCACGTGCCTAATAGGAGCGGCTTTATTGGATCCGTCGCCGTAATATATGTGGACTGGGCCGTCTTCTTTCAAGGGGCTTCCTTTATGGGAAAAGGCCACAATGAAATTTTTCGCTTCCTCAAGAGAGACAAGATGAGTTTCCGCTTCAGTTTCCACAACGACGTGGCTGGCGTCTTCTTTCGGTTCGGCGTTCTCCAAAAATGGCTCGAATCTAATGCCAAAGGATCCATTAATGATAGCTTCTTTTTTGTTGCGTACCTTATTGGTTCGTCCCCGGCCAGGATCCGGATCCGGGGCGTTTGACCCTTCCTCGCGGTCTTTTGCAAACCGTCTGGCTGTGTGATCAGCTTCCGTGGAAGGCTGTGCTTCAGCGGAAGGATCGGTATCAAAATACGTATCGAGATCAATTTTACGGTCGTCAAAGATCCATGTAGTAGGATCGAGGGTGATTGGGAAATAAACATTTCCCTGAATCATTACAATGAAATTCATGAGGAACTCCTCCAATTTAATAGCTGCTGATTGGAACTAGTTTTTATGCTACCACAACCGGGTAATAGAGAAAAAGCAGAAGCTATTGCTACCCCCGGAAATTGTGGCATATAGTCTGAAGAATCAAGATTTTATACGCAAACCATCTTGCTTTTTTTTTAATGAACAGATAAGATGAATAGAAGGAGTCAGCTTGTAGGAGGGATTGCCTTGAGCATGAGGGCAGCAACAGAACATAGTGAGAAAGCATATGCTTTATTAAAAGCAGATGCTGAAAAAATTAGAAAGCTTATTGAAGTACAGATGGACAACCTGACAATGCCTCAATGCCCACTTTACGAAGAGGTGCTTGATACACAAATGTTTGGCCTTTCAAGAGAAATTGATTTTGCCATTCGTTTGAATCTCATCGACGAACATACCGGTAAACAAATTCTTTCTGAACTCGAACGGAAACTTGCTGCTTTTCATGAAGCAACAGTCGGTGGATGAGCCAAGCTATTCTAATTGAATAGCTTGGTTTTTTTACAAACAGGTGTAGTTTTAATTCCAAGTTTTATGCGTGTGAAAAACAGGGTAAAGAAACGTTACGCAGGAGCCGCCCATAATCAAAATAGGCATAAATTTTTAAAAAATGAGAATATTACTTTGACAGATGGCCTGGTTCTTGCGTATGATAATTTATATTTAGAATTATCAGTTATTGAAGGTAATTCTGATTGAACCTATCGGGATAAGATAGATACATCCTGCAGGAGATGCACCAGATAAGAGGAGGAGAAGGATGAACGGTCTAGAGAATATTAAAAAGGTATTAGTAGCAAACCGCGGTGAAATTGCTATACGCATATTTCGGGCGTGCACCGAATTACATATACGCACCGTGGCTATTTATTCCAATGAAGATGTAGGTGCATTTCACCGTTATAAAGCAGATGAAGCATACTTAGTTGGGGAAGGGCAGAAGCCAATCGATGCATATCTGGATATTGAAGATATTATCCGTACGGCAAAAGAGAATGGTGTCGATGCTATACACCCGGGCTACGGGTTTCTTTCTGAAAATATTGATTTTGCCAGAAGATGTGACGAAGAAGGTATTACCTTCATCGGACCTGAGACCCGTCATCTGGAAATGTTCGGTGATAAAGTTAAAGCAAGAGAAACAGCTATCGCTGCCGACCTTCCGGTTATTCCAGGAAGCGACGGGCCGGTAGACAGTGTGGAGGAAGTAAAGGATTTTACTGACAAGCACGGCTTCCCAATCATGATTAAAGCTTCCCTTGGCGGCGGCGGGCGCGGCATGCGTATCGTCCGCGACGCGGAATCACTGGAGGACGCTTACGACCGGGCGAAATCCGAAGCAAAATCTGCTTTCGGCAACGATATTGTTTATGTTGAAAAATTTGTGGAAAATCCAAAGCACATTGAAGTACAGGTGCTCGGTGATAAAGCAGGAAACGTTATACATTTATACGAGCGGGACTGCTCCATTCAACGCCGTCACCAGAAGGTAGTGGAGGTAGCGCCGAGTATTGCGCTCGACGAGTCGCTGCGGGAACGTATCTGCGATGCAGCTGTTAAGCTCGCCAGAAATATTGAATATGTTAACGCGGGTACGGTAGAGTTTCTCGTAAACGACCAGGGTGAGTTCTTCTTCATTGAAGTGAATCCGCGTGTTCAGGTGGAGCACACTATTACAGAAATGATTACCGGCGTGGACATTGTTCAGTCCCAGCTGAAAATTGCTGACGGCGGCACGCTGCACGACGCTTCCATAGATATTCCGGAGCAAAAGGATATTAAAACATTTGGGTATGCCATTCAGTCCCGGGTGACAACGGAGGATCCTGCGAATGATTTCATGCCGGATACGGGACGCATCATGGCTTATCGTTCAAGCGGTGGCTTTGGGGTGAGACTGGACGCCGGTAACGGTTTCCAGGGAGCGATCATTTCCCCGTATTACGATTCGCTGCTCGTGAAGGTATCCACATGGGCACGCACGTTTGAAGGAGCTTCTGAAAAAATGCTCCGGAACCTGCGGGAATTCCGGATCCGCGGTATTCGAACAAATATTCCGTTTCTGGAAAATGTTGTCCAGCACGATAAATTTATTAATGGGACCTACGACACCTCCTTTATTGATTCGAGTCCAGAGCTGTTTGTATTCCCGGTGCGTCAGGACCGGGGGACAAAAATGCTCACATTTATCGGTGAGACGATTGTAAACGGGTACCCAGGCCTTGAAAATACACCAAAGCCGACGCTCAACAAGCCGGTGGTGCCAAAGATCGATAAGAAAAAACCGATACCGAGAGGAACGAAGCAGATTCTCGATGAACAGGGGCCGGAGGGACTTGCGAACTGGGTTAAGGATCAAAACGAAGTGCTTTTGACCGATACCACGTTCCGCGATGCCCACCAGTCGCTGCTTGCTACCAGAGTCCGAAGCGACGATCTGAAGCGTATCGCAGAACCGACTTCCCGGATGCTCCCTAACTTATTCTCCTCGGAGATGTGGGGCGGTGCGACCTTTGATGTGGCCATGCGCTTTCTGCATGAAGATCCGTGGACCCGGCTGATTGAACTTCGTGAGCGTATGCCGAACACGCTTCTGCAGATGCTTTTCCGCTCGTCAAACGCTGTCGGCTACAAAAACTATCCGGATAACCTGATTAAAGAATTTGTTCATAAATCAGCACATGCCGGTATCGATGTGTTCCGTATCTTTGATTCTCTTAACTGGCTGAAGGGCATGACGCTTACGATTGATGAAGTGCGTCAGACAAACAAAATTGCTGAGGCAGCTATGTGTTATACAGGGGATATTCTCGATCCGAAGCGGGAGAAATATGACCTGAAATATTATAAAAATCTCGCAAAAGAGCTCGAAAACGCCGGCGCCCACATTCTGGGCATCAAAGATATGGCAGGCCTGTTAAAGCCGGAAGCCGCGTACCAGCTTGTTTCTGAACTTAAAGATTCGATTTCCATCCCGGTTCACCTGCATACGCATGATACGAGCGGCAATGGTATTTTCACATATGCCCGCGCCGTTGAAGCAGGAGTGGACATTGTGGATGTGGCTGAAAGCTCCATGGCAGGTCTTACTTCTCAGCCAAGCGCAGACGGCCTGTACTACGCCCTATCAGGTAATAAGCGCCAGCCGAAGATTGATGTTGGCGCCCTGCAGGAGCTTAGTGACTTCTGGGATACGACCCGTGAATACTACCAGGGATTTGAAAGCGGCATGCGTTCACCTGCACCTGAGGTATATGAACACGAAATGCCGGGTGGTCAGTACAGCAATCTGCAGCAGCAGGCTAAAGCTGTAGGCCTTGGCGACCGCTGGCGGGAAGTGAAAAAAATGTACCGCCGTGTGAATGACATGTTTGGAGATGTTGTAAAAGTAACACCGTCGTCGAAAATCGTCGGGGATATGGCACTGTATATGGTCCAAAATGACCTGACAGAAGAAGATGTTTACGATAACGGACAGAATCTCGACTTTCCGGATTCCGTAGTGGAATTCTTCCAGGGATATTTAGGACAGCCGCATCAGGGCTTCCCGGAAAAACTTCAAAAAATTATTTTGAAGGACCGTACCCCTATTACGAACCGTCCGGGTGAAAACCTCGAACCGGTCGACTTCAAAGCTATTGAAGAAGAGCTCTTTAATACACTCGACCGGCCAGTGACGAGCCATGATATGATTTCCTACGCGATGTATCCAAAAGTATACATGGAGTTTGAACAGTTCCGTCAAAGCTTCAGTGATGTGTCTGTGCTGGATACACCGACATTCTTCTACGGGCTGGAGCTCGGAGAGACAGTGGAAGTGGAAATTGAAAAAGGAAAGACGCTGATCGTGAAGCTAATCTCTGTATCAGAGCCGGACGAAACGGGTCATAGAAACGTGTATTTTGAATTGAACGGACAATCCCGCGAAGTAGTCGTGAAGGATAAAAACGCCAAGGTGGATGCCAGCGTGCGTCCGAAAGTAGACAAATCAAATCCTAACCAAATTGGAGCGACGATGCCTGGAACTGTGCTGAAAACCTCTGTAAAAGAAGGAGATGAAGTGGTTAAAGGCGACCAGCTCATGATTACAGAAGCAATGAAGATGGAAACGACCGTACAGGCGCCATTTGATGGAAAAATTAAAGGCGTGTATGTAGGAAATAATGAACCGATCGAATCGGGAGATCTTCTTATCGAATTTGAATAACAGGTAAAAAAGATCGGCCGGCGGGCCGGTCTTTTTTTATGATGAATATAAAAAAGTGAAAGTGACTTTTTCCCAGCCCTAAGAAAATATTTCTGAAAGGTAAAATTTGTTGAAAAGGATGTTTTCTTTAGGAAAAAGCGTAAAATAAACGGAAAAAAGGTATAGAATTGAAGAGGAAGCATTAGGGTGTAAAAGGAGCGGAGTGTATGACTGAAGTAAGTGCTTTATGGATGCGAAGGGATTTAAGGTTAACAGATAACCGGGCAATGCATGAAATGCAGCGATGGGTGGAAGCAGAAGGAGACAGGCAGTGGTTTTTAGTTTTTCATCTTGACCCAGACTTTTATGAGTATACGTGCCCTCATCATGATTATTTTTTTCAAAATCTAGAAAAATTTCGTGAAGAATGCGATGATCAACATATACAATTATATTTTCTGCACGGTCCAGCAAATGAAGCTTTCACGTACTTAAAAGAAAAAGTTCCGCAGCTTACGCATTTATTTTTTAATGAAGACGAGGCGCCGCAGGCGGCCCGGCGGGATAACCAGGTATTAAAAGAAATGGAGCAGAAAAGCGTAGAAGCACATGCTTATAAAGATGCTCATTTTCATCGTTCCGATGAAGTGAAGAAAAAGGACGGAGGATTCTATTCCGTCTACACTCCTTATTATCGTGCCTGGCGCCAGCTTGAAAAAGAACAGCCGTATGAATGCAGGCTCGATCACATTATCAGCCAGCAGGCCCGTCTGGAACTGCCGCAAAAGACTGCTTATAATAAACTATCTTCTTATTTGAACAATAACAAAAAGACGTGGGAGCGCACCGCGGAGAAAGACGGGCGGGAACGGCTGGAAATGTTTGTGGAGGAAATTGCCCCGGAGTATCATGAAACGAATAATGCCCTTTCGAGCGATGGAACGAGCCGGCTTTCTGCCTACTTAAAAACCGGCCGGCTGTCAGTTCGGACGATTTATCAAGCCCTTTCAGAGCAGCTTGAAGAGGGGGACCCGGGGGCTGAAGCTTTTGTCAGTGAACTTGCCTGGAGAGATTATTACAATATGATTCACGCCACGCGTCCTGAGCTGAAAAACAAGGAGCTAAAAGAGGCGTACCGGGATCTGCGGTGGGAGTATGATGAAAAAAGACTGCAGACGTGGAAGGAAGGCCGTACTGGCTATCCGATTGTAGATGCCTGTATGCGGCAGTTAAATGAAATAGGCTGGATGCATAACCGCGGAAGAATGATCGCTGCTTCCTTTCTAACTAAGGATTATTTGATTGACTGGAGAGAAGGGGAGAGGTATTTTGCTGAAAGGCTGATTGATTATGATCCTTCTTCCAATGCCGGGGGATGGCAGTGGGCTGCATCTACTGGTACAGATGCGGTGCCTTACTTCCGCGTCTTTTCTCCAGTGAGGCAGAGTGAACGTTTTGACCCGCAGGGCGATTATATTCGTGAATACGTGCCGGAGCTTCAGTCAGTTCCAAAAAAATATATTCATACTCCGTGGAAAATGAGTGAAAAGCAGCAGCGGGATTACGGCTGCATCCTCGGAGAGGACTACCCGGAGCCTGAGGTGGACCATTCGGTACAGCGAAAGAAAGCAATTGAAATGTTTAAAGGAGAGTAAGCCATGGACATTCGCCGTATGAAAAAATCAGAAATTGATCAGAGTCTGGATCTGGCCCAATATGCTTTTCAAATTCATTTAACCGAAGAACAGCGCCGGGAGAGGCGGCGGACTATCGTTCCCCAGGATAACTGGGTCGCGGTCGAACGGGGCAAGGTCCTCTCTAAAGTAGCTATTTTCCCCACGGTAGTTTACCTCGGAGACGTAAAAATGCCGATGGGAGGAATTTCCGGTGTGGCAACATGGCCGGAAAAGCGCCGGGGCAGCCTGGTGCGTTCATTGCTGAAAGAAGCGCTAGTGGATTTGAGGGACCGGGGGGTTCCGATCTCGATGCTTTATCCGTTTTCGACTTCATTTTACCGGAAATTCGGCTGGGAGGTGTTCTGTGATACAAAGCACTGGACGGTGACGAAAAACGAACTTCCGGATACTGGGGAGCCTGAAAAAGGCAGCATTCGCCGAATTTACCAGCAGGACTGGCAGATTCTCGACTATATCTATCAGAAATGGGCAAAACAGTATGCCGGCATGATTGCGCGCTCTGAACAGTGGTGGAAAAACCGGACGCTTCAGCGAAAAAAAGGCAATGCCGCTGTTTACACTGACGCGAATGGTTTTGACAGCGGGTACGTGCTGTATGAGGTAAAAGAGCAGCAGCTGACCGTGCATGAATTTGTGGCCTGGCATGAAGATGCCCGCAGAGAATTGTGGCGTTTTTTGGCGAATCATGATTCCATGATTGAAACCGCTAAAATTTCTCCAGTTATTGATGATCCCAGCCGTTATCTGCTGCCGGAGCCGAAAATTGAAGAAACGAGAAAAAGCTACTTTATGGCCAGGATTGTCGATGTATATCCATTTTTGCATCAGTACCCGTTGAATCTGCCGACCGAGGAGTCTCTCGTGCTGCATGTGGAGGATGACTTCTGTGATTGGAACAATACGAGCTGGCAGCTGTATAAATCGAAAGAGGGCCGGACAGAAATTAAAGAAGTTCTCTCAAACCGTACCGGCATCGAACTTTCCATTAATACCTTAACTGCTCTTGTTATGGGGTATATTACCGTACGTGAAGCTGAGCGCACGTCGCTGGTGAAAGGAAATAAACAGCAGCTCGAGCTGCTTAACCGTGCTCTCCCGGAATTCACTCCATTTATGTATGACTTTTTCTAATGCAAAAAAGCAGGCCTTTTAATGATGAAGGCCTGCTTCTTTCTGCTTGATGTTATTGGAGGTGCTGGTAAGCTCTGATGCTGAAAGGGCCGGACGCCTCGTAATAATCACGAGCATATAGGTCATAATAGTGAAAATAATGCTGATTGTCAGCGCATGAATAAGCACTGATGTTAAGTGAGGCGCCCCGAAAAGGAGAGCGATACCTGCGCCTGCCTGAACGAGCATTAAAACGAAGGTCATCACACTCATAGCAGCAAGGGAGGTGTAGGACCTGAATCGTTTCAGCGTCCAAATCATCAGAACCGCGACGACAATCATGAGGGCAACAGCAGCGCCGCGATGGATCCACCCGGCCATCTCTGATCCGCCGGAGTGCTTCACGTAGGCCCCGGTATAGATGACAGCGTAAGAATAGACGATAGTAGCGATCAGGTAACTACGGTAGCCTTTCGTTACTTTAGGCTGCAGCGCCGGCTTCTCGTTGTCCTCAAAGGCCAGTATTGTGAGCATGATAACTGTGGCAAGTGAAATGGCACTGATGCCGAAATGAAGCGCGAGCACGAGACTCGAGTTGCCCCAAATGACAGCGCCGGCTCCCATTAATCCCTGAAAGATAATAAATAATACAGCCATCAGCGCCATAAATTTTGTCTCCCGTAGGTGGGAAAGCTTCACGGACGACCAGATAGCAAGAATGATAACAAAAAGTCCCATCAGTCCCGACCAGAGCCGGTGGCTGTATTCAATGATAGTGGCGACGGCAGGGTTGGAAGGTACTACTTCCCCAAAGCAAAGCGGCCAGGTGGCACCGCAGCCTTCCCCGGACCCTGTGTTAGTCACCAGAGCTCCCTGCAGCAGTACAATGAGCATGCCGATGGAAGTAATGACGCCAAATATGCGTAGTCCCCAGTGCAAAATAAGTCACTCCTTCAATATAAATGCAATTAAAAATTCCACGTTTTTCTTACATAATTAATCGTAGATTTCCAGTCTGAAAAAGTCAATTTTTAATACTGGTCCGCCCGTGAACAAATAATGAAATGTGAAAAATATGTGAAAGCAGCAACGGCAAAGAAAAAACGTTCACTGGATTGTTAATTCAGGGTTCTGCAAAAAGCCGCATGATTTAGTATAATATAACCGCTACCAGAGAAGAGGAGGAATATACGTGTCGCATTTAAAAGCCGAAGAACAGAAGCGCACTAATCGTACGCACACGTGGATCGTGATACTGCTCAGCGTGATTATTAACGGGCTCGTCACGATTTTGATTTTTGTAGAAGGCGGCGGGCAGACATTTAACGGCTTCGATTTGACCATTCTGCCGATGATGAATGCAATATTTAACAGTTTTACGACTGTATTTTTACTCGGAGCTTTATACTTTATATTAAGAAAAAATATTAAGATGCATCGCCGGTTTATATACGGGGCATTCTCGACCACCGCTCTTTTTCTCGTGACGTATCTGGCGTACCACAGCCTTGCATCGAGCACGTCCTACGGCGGAGAAGGAATCATTCAATATGTGTATTACTTTATTTTGATCTCTCACATTATTTTGGCAGCATTGATCGTGCCGCTTTCAATCTATACTTTTTTGAAAGGCTTTACGTATCAGGTGCAGAAGCACCGTAAAATTGCCCGGTGGACGATGCCGCTGTGGCTGTATGTGAGCATTACCGGCGTGGTGGTTTATTTCATGATCGCACCGTACTATTAAGAAAAAGGAAAGCCCCGGCGGCTTTCCTTTTTCTATACTCTGAAATTTAATTTGATGAGCCCTGCTTCCCTTGCAGACGTAAAAGCAATAACTGCGAGTGGGCCGACGATAAAGCCTACTACGCCGAGAAGGGTAAGCCCGAGATACAGGCTGATTAATGTAGCAAGCGGGGAGAGTCCGATATGGTGTCCCATCACCTTTGGTTCGACCGTGCGGCGAATAATGAGCAGAACAATACCAAGCGCCAGCAGCTGTGTTCCAAGGACAAGATCGCCGCTGATATACATATAGATAGACCACGGGGCGAGGATGGCGATCGAGCCGATAATTGGAATGAAATCAATGGCCCAGATAATCAGACTCATCACAACCGCCACTTCCGGGGTGAAAATCATTAATCCGATAAACGTAACCGCGAGTATAATTAAGCTGACTAAAAATTGAGCTTTGAAGAAGCCGAGAATCACTTCAGCAAGCCGGTTGGTCATGAATTGAAATTTTTCACCAGTTTCAGGCTTTAAAAAGGAATAGAATTTGTCCGTCAGTCTTGGGAGATCGATCATGAACAAATACAGAGCGATCAAATACACTAAAAACATGATTAAATAACCTGGGATAGAAGCAACAACCGCCGTCGCCTGATTCAGCAGATCGTCGCTTGCGATATTTTCCTGGAGCCCGGTAAGCATTTCGGCAATCCGGCTGTTGATCTGGTCGATGGTGTCCTGTGGCAGATTCCACTGCTCATAGCGGTTGTTCAGTCCGGTTTGAACGTTTTCTACGGTATCCACAAGATTGCTAATATATGTAGGGAGATTTTTGGAGAAAGCCACCAGCTGGGTGATCACCTGCGTAATCAACAAATAGCCGAGTAAAATCAATAGTAATAGAAAAGCCGAGAAAACGATCATAACTGAAAACGGCCGCTTAATCTTAAGAGAACGCATAGCGAGGCGCACAGCCGGAGAAAGGGCCAGGGCTGTCAGCCACGCAAGAATAATAGGACCTGAGACTGGCAGAATAAAGTAAAGAGCGACAAGGGCAAGAACGATGCCGATAAACCGGAAGATATTTTTTTTTGTCAGCAGGGCGGTCACAGGGAAACTCCTTTCGTCAAAATGAAGCAGTATGTACGTACTTTATTCATTATAATGTATTTAGAAGGATAGTAGTACTAAATTAATGGACGCTGAGTCAGGAGCGGGCAGCCTGTTTTAAATAAAAGGTGCCGTCTGCTTTTGCAATAAGCCGGTTTTCTTCATCATAAACTGCGGCTTCGGCATAGGAGATCCGGCGGCCGACGGTGACTGGAGACGCTTTGCAGGTGAGCTGCCTGCCGGTGCCGGCTGAAATAAATTGTACGTGAATATCGATCGTTAAAATATCGCCGGGAACTGGAGACAGCTCTGAAAGAAGCACTCCCATGGAATTATCCATGATCGTCGTCAGTACACCACCGTGAACGATGCCGTGAGTGTTGTGCAGGCCGGAATGAACGGGAATCTGAGCGCAGAGCGTTTCTTCATTCTCCCAGTAGGTGGACGTATGCATCAAATGCTCCACGCCGCTTCTGGCGTCTGAAGTATCCCAGTCGTGCAGTAATTTAAGATAATGTCTGGTCAGCTCTTTGGCTTTCGGGGAGCCATCTGCCAGAATGCCTTCAAGCATCTCTTGTTCTGTGAGCTGAGGTGAATGTTTTTCCGTCATGTTTGTCATCCTCTCCGTAGTGCACTTCTTTTTATATTGTAGCAATAAGATAAAAAGCGAACAAATATGATGATTCGTTCTTCATAGAATGAAGGGATCCGTGATAAAATAAAAGTGGAGGTGAATGTATGTCTGTAATAGAAGCATCGACGTCTGTGGATATACTCGAGCAATCGGAACAGTTAGGACAGATGGTTGTAGAGTCTCATATATATATTGAATATAAGGAAGCCAAAAAAGCGATGAAGGAGGATCCGGAAGCCCAGGAAAAAATTAATAATTTTTTAAGCTGGAAGGATCAGTACGAAGAAGTACAGCGCTTTGGGGCATATCACCCGGACTATAAGACAACCGCCAAACAGGTGAGAGTCGTAAAGCGGGAAATGGATATGCATGAAACAGTCATCCGGTACCGTCAGGCAGAAAAAGCGCTTGATAATTTACTGACAGAAATATCCACTCTTGTGGCGGAATCCGTATCATCTTCCATCAAGGTGCCTACGGGCAATCCGTTTTATGATAACCAGTCGTGCGGCTGTTCGACCGGCGGAAGCTGCGGCTGCTCGTGATAAACATAAAACCTTCTCTTTTAGGGTATACCTCCTTGAAAGAGGAGGTTTTTGCTATGTTTAAAGGTGTGTTTGAAGCCCAAACCGTAGTGCCTGCGTCCAGAGAAGAAGTCTGGAATTACTTTCAGGACCCGGTGCAGCTTGAAGAGATGACGCAGTTTCCCGAGGTCGAGGTGGAAGCATCCGGTAAAGCTGAAGCAGGGGCGGAGATCCGGCTGTACCTTTATTTTGGTCTATGGAAAACGGTGTGGGATTCGGTTATTACTTACGTAGATGAACCGAGCTCGTTTCAGGATGAAGGAAAAAAACTGCCTTTTCCGTTTACGGCATGGAAGCATACTCATACTTTCCAGGAGCTCGGGCCGCTCACGGGAGTTCATGATTACATCGAATTTGAGTCAGTGGTGCCGGCATGGATGGTGAAGTGCTTTTTAGGCGGAATGTTTAAAAGCCGCAAAGCCTTTGTAGTAAAACAGTTCAGTCCGGAAAATAAAGGAAGCTCCGCTTTTTAATCAAAAGCGGAGCTTCCTTTAATCAGATTGAAATTCGCGGTGGACCATAACGAGAATAGCCCGCCGTGTAATGAGGCCGACAAATGCACCTTCATCATCTTCAATACATACAAATGGATGATTGATAGAAAGCGTCAATGCCTTCCCAAAGTTATCATCCACGTTCATTTTCGGAACTTTTTCCGACATGACCGTTTCCACAGTATGCTCATGGAGCTTATCCATTTCGATCCGTTCTGTACCGAGGATAGTATCAAGTACCTGGGCCTTGCTGATCTGGCCCTGAACACGGTAATGCGTATCTAACACCGGGACCGCAGTGTAACCGGATTTAATTAGTATTAAAAGCGCATGATCGAGGGGGTTGACTGCCTGTACATGGGCTACTTTTTCGTGGCCGATGATCAGCTCAGCTATTTCCTGATTCATAATATTTGTGTTTTTTAACTCATGAAGCACTGTCATCACATACTTTCATTGATTTCTCATAAAGCAAAAGAACGATAACTACAACAAAGAGATATAAAGACATGTTGAATAATAAAAGGATTTCAAGGTTTCGTCAAGTTCCAAAAAACGCAATTAATGGTAATCTGGGCGCTTTTAGGCAGACCAAAGACAGCTGTTGGTTCAAATTGACTCAACAGCTGTCTTTTGGAAGAAAATGGGCGTCAGCCTTTTCGCATATTGAATGCTGCGTTCAGCTGGCCGCGCAGCATTCTTTCCCGCAATTCTTTGTTTTTCATTTTCTTTTGTTCCATGCGGCGGATTTCAAATGTCTGCATACCGTCTTCCATTTTTTCTGCAATATCGAGGAGCCGCTCTACATCCAAAAAAGAATATTTCCTGGTCCCGCCGGAAGTGCGGTCAGGGTAAATCAGTTTACGTTCTTCATAGTAACGAATTTTTCTTTCGGAAAGGCCGGTTAATTCGCTCATAACTCCAATCGTAATTACCTTTTTATCTTTGTATGACGACATAGTTTGCTCCCCTTTTCATCTCTTTTGTAAGCTAATATACCATAATAAATATTTTATGTATGGTTATTTGTCAGATTACCTTACATAACAGAGGGGTGAAAATGTAAAATCAATGCTTAAACCTGTGAAAAGAGGGGAATTAATAGACAAATGACTACAGCCTACCAATTGAAAGTAATTGCTATGGATTACGAGTATACAACGGACCACGGGTTCTTTCACATAAGAATCGGTCCAAACGGGCTTTAACCATGTATATTACTGATTGTTGACGGATAAAACATGTGATAATCTATTAATTGTGAAATTTTTGAACAATTCACATCATAATAACAAAGCAGGAAATATACACGAATGATATTTATACAAAGACTGGAAATAATGACAGGAGTGACAGGAAAATGAAAGTAGCTAAATTTGGCGGAAGTTCTCTAGCAAGCGCGGAACAGATAAAAAAGGTCGCAGATATTGTAGCGACAGATGAAGACCGCAGGGTGGTAGTAGTATCCGCCCCTGGCAAACGAAGCAGTGAAGATACGAAAGTAACAGATTTATTAATCTCCCTTGCCGAAGCCTGCCTGGAGAATTCCGGGGTGGAAGAGGCCAAAAACAAAGTACTGGAACGCTTCCGTAGTATTACAGCCGAATTGAACTTATCAGACGATATTATTGCAACTATTGAAAGTGATATTGAATCCCGGATTCAGTTCAGCAAAAGTAACGAAGGGCGTTTCGTTGACCAGATGAAAGCCGGAGGCGAAGATAATAACGCTAAGGTGGTGGCAAGGTATCTTCAAAGCATCGGCACCGTGGCCGAGTATGTTAACCCAAATGATGCCGGCCTGTTTGTGAGCGACACTCCCGGAAATGCCCAGGTGCTGCACGAATCCTACGACCACATTTATAAGCTGCGAGAGCGCGAAGGAGTGGTAGTATTTCCAGGGTTCTTCGGTTATTCGAAAGAAGGGGATCTCGTTACCTTTTCCCGGGGGGGATCAGATATTACCGGCTCCATTCTGGCTGCGGGCGTACAGGCTGATCTTTACGAAAACTTCACAGATGTGGACTCGGTATTTGCGGCCAACCCGACAGTGGTGGACAGTCCTTGCGCAATTAAGCGGATGACCTATCGTGAAATGCGGGAGCTTTCCTATGCAGGATTCGCTGTTTTTCATGATGAAGCACTCATTCCGGCTTTTCGCAAAAAAATTCCGGTCTGCGTGAAAAACACAAATAATCCGCAGGGAAGCGGAACGATGATCATTTCCGAACGGGAATATTCATTGAATCCAATTATCGGCATTGCGGCAGATAAAGGATTTGAAACTATCTACGTGCGCAAATACTTAATGAACAGAGAAGTAGGCTTTGGCCGCCGGCTGCTTGCGATTATTGAAGACGAAGGAGTTTCGTATGAGCACATGCCGTCAGGGATCGACGACACGTCCATCATTATCGAAGAAGGTCAGATGTCCAAAGAAAAAGAAGAGCGTATCATTGAGCGGATCATGAATGAACTCGATGCAGACGACGCCTACATTGAAAAAGGATACGCGATGATTATGCTCGTAGGCGAAGGCATGCATGAGACAGTGGGTGTAGCTGCCCGCGCGACCCGTGCATTCTCTGAAAAAGGCATTAACATTGAAATGATCAACCAGGGTTCGTCTGAAGTGTCACTCAGTTTCGGGATTGCTGAAGGGCATGTTGATGAAGCCATCCGCGGTTTATATGAAGAATTTTTCAGCACGAAAGAAATACTGCAGTAAAAATAAAGAGGGCGGCCCCGGGGCTGCCCTCTTTTGTGCATAAAAAGCTAATCCTTTTGTTTTTCCTTTAGAAGCTGTTTAATATCGCGCAGCTCGCTCTCCATGTGATCGAGCTGCTTCTGCAGCTTGTCTTCACTTTCTTCGGCTTCCGCTTTTTCAACGTTGCTTACAATGACGCCGACAAATAGGTTAAATACAACAAACGTTCCGACGAGCACAAAGGAGACAAAATAAATCCAGCTTAATGGATTCGTTTCAGCTATTGGGCGCATGACTGCACTTGCCCACGACTCGAGGGTTACAACCTGAAACAGTGTCAGTAAGGACTGGAAAATGTCCCCGAAATACTCAGGGGCCGTGTCACGGTAAAGCATTGTGCCAATTACGGCATACACGTAAAAAATGATGCTCATCAGAATCATAATATTCCCTAACGAAGGGATGGTGCGGAGCAGAGCATCCACAAGCCGCCGCAGGGATGGGACAACTGTGATAGCCCGGAGGACCCGGAGTACACGAAGTATCCGGAGGACCGTAATAAAAGCTGAGCCGGCGAAAATGTGACCGGCTGCTACAATGAAGAAATCAAACCAATTCCAGGGAGACTTAAAAAAATGATAGGAGGGAAAAACACCTAATAATCGGATGATAACCTCAATGGTAAACAGCCAGAGAAGTATGTAATTCAGCACAGAAAACGTATTTTCATAGCGTTTGTACAAGGTTTCCGAGGTTTCAAGCCCTACGAGCAGCGCGTTAAATAAAATCAGTGTCGTTACAACAATAGTGAATACCGGTTGGTCCAAAATGACAGCTAAACGCTGCCGAAAACGGGTAAAGGTAGATATCTCGCTCATGGGTGGACTCCTTTAAAAAGATGTGAACCGTTTTGATTGTACAGAAAAAAATAGACAAAGAAAAGAAATAGCTGTGTGAGGAGGAATTATATGAACCCGGATGTCATTATTATCGGTGCCGGCCTTTCCGGTTGGAGCGCGAACCGTGAGCTTGAAAAGCACGGCCTTCGCACTGTGGTTGCAGAAAAAAGCAGAGGACTTGGCGGCAGAATGGCGACACGAAGATTGAATAACAGTCGTGCGGATCACGGGGCTCAGTTTTTCACTGCCAGAAGCCAATCGATGAAAGAGACAGTAAAAGAATGGGAAGCGGCGGGATACATACGTAATTGGAGCAATGGGTTTATTCAGCTCGAAAACCTTGAGCAAAAGCAGCATTTTCAGGGAGATGGTCACCCGAGGTACGTTGGGCGGGCCGGAATGGCCCCGCTGATGAAAAATTTATGGAAGGGAAAAACGATAGAGAAGGAAACAAAAATTACGACAATCGTGCCCGGGCAAGAAGGCTGGGTACTGCGTACAGATACTAATCAAATGGAAGCGCGGGCTGTACTTATAACATCCCCGGTGCCGCAGTCCCTGGATATGCTGCAAAACGTTCCCGGTGAGCGCAGGTGGGAAGAGGATCTTTCTTCTGTCCGCTATGACCCGTGTCTATCCGTGATGATCGAATATGACGGGGAGAGTCCTCTTATGGCCCCTGGAGGCATCCAGACCAGAGACCCGAGAATTCAGTTTGTCGGCTGTAATCTTCAGAAAGGCATTTCAGATTCCTGCGTTCTAACCGTACACGCTGAAGGTGAATGGTCAAGGGAGCACTGGGAAGATACCGATGAAGTTTTTGCCGAAGAATTGACCCGCATTGCCGGGCCGCTTTTGGACCGCAAAAAAATAATGAAGATTCACCCGAAGCGATGGCGTTACGCGAAGCCGGTACATATGTATCCGGATCGTTCAAGGAGCTATGATTCGCCGTATCCACTTGCATTTGCAGGAGATGCGTTTGGAGAAGGGAAAGTAGAAGGAGCTGTTTTAAGTGGAAAGGATGCAGCAGGGAAAATTATTTCGCTGCTACAATAAAAAAGCAGGAGCCGGGGCCCGGTTCCTGCTTTTTTTCATTAATCGCCAATGGAGCCGGATCGCTTCGAAGCCTCTTTCATGGCTTCTAAAAAATGCTTCTGGACTCTGTGTTTTTCAAGATGGGTAAAAGCCGCTTCTGTCACACCATTTGGACTCAGTACTTCCTGATACAGTTCATGCGGTTTTTTGTCAGCATCGAGGTAGCGAAAAGCCGCCCCTTCCATTGTGTGAGCGATAATATTTTTTGCTTCCTCCGGCTCAAAGCCGGATTCGGCCGCCATTTCCTCCATCGCTTCCAAAAAATAATAAAAATAGGCAGGGCCGCTTCCGGCAATCGCGGTGAAACCGTCGATGTCCTGCTCGGAAATCGTGTGCACGCTCCCGACTACCTGGAACAGCGATTCCGCAAGATCAAGGTCCTCGTCAGTGGCATAGGTGCCTGCGCATATAGCCGTTGTTGAGGCGCCGACGTGAGCGGAAGTGTTTGGCATCGAACGAACTACCGGCACCTCCTGTTCGACAAAGGATTCAAGATCACTTAAAGAAATGCCGGCCAGAACGCTGATCAAAAGCTTATCCTTTGTCAGTTCGCCGGCAAATGACTGGACGACCGCTTCAGCGTCTTTTGGTTTGACGGCAAGAACGACGATGTCCGCTGCTTTTACAGCTTCTTTATTATCCGTTTTGACCTGGATGCCGTACTGCTCCTGCAATCGCTTCTGTTTATCCTCAGACGATTTCACCGTTCCGAGCACGTTTGCCGGTTTTACCAGCTCATGGCGCAGAAGCCCTGAGAATATAGCTTCTGCCATCGAGCCGGAGCCGATAAATGCAATAGTTTTCTGCTGTAGGTTTGTTTTTGTCATCATTTGATCTGCCCATCTCCGTGAATTAAATATTTGTAGGAGGTGATTGCCTTCAGTCCCATTGGCCCGCGAGCATGCAGCTTCTGGGTGCTCACTCCAATCTCTGCCCCGAAGCCGAATTCAAATCCGTCGGTGAAGCGGGTGGACGCGTTATGATAAAGAGCTGCTGCATCAATCTGCTGGAAAAACTTCCGTTTATTTTCCGCGGATTCTGTAACAATTGCCTCAGAGTGATATGTCGTGAACGTATTGATGTGCTCTATGGCTTCTTCCGTATCCTGGACGGTTTTCACCGAAACGATCATATCCAGGTATTCGGTGTTCCAATCCTCATCAGTGGCGGACTCCACATCGCTGTGCAGCTTTTGTACGCCGGCGTCCCCGCGGATAGTCACTCCGTGGGCAAGCAGTGCATGCACCAGTGATTCACCGTGGGCATTAAGCCAGGACTGGTGAACAAGAATGGTTTCAGCTGCATTGCAGACAGAAGGGCGCTGCGTTTTGGCGTTAACGGCAATCTGGACCGCTTTGTCGGCTTCGGCGGTTTCATCAATAAAAATGTGACAGTTGCCGACGCCGGTTTCAAGCACCGGCACGGTGGACTGATTCACTACAGTTTTTATTAAATTAGCACCTCCGCGCGGAATCAGCACATCCAGATAATCATTCATCTGAAACATTGTCGTGGCAGCCTCTCTTGACGTGTCGGAGGCAAGCTGCACCGCTTCCTTCGGAAGGGAGGTTTTTGCCAGAGCCTCCCATATAGCGTCCATGACCGCCTGGTTTGACTGAAAAGCGGAAGAGCTTCCGCGTAAAAGAACGCCGTTGCCGGTTTTTAAAGCAAGAGCGGCTGCGTCAGCCGTCACATTTGGACGGGCTTCGTAAATCATGCCGATTACGCCCAGCGGCACCCGGATGCTTTCCATTTTCAGGCCGTTCGGCCGGGTCCAGGATTCAATGGTTTCACCGATAGGATCTTCAAGAGACGCGATCTGCCGGCAGCCGTCAGCCATGCCTGCGATGCGTCCCGAATCAAGCGTTAGGCGGTCAAGGAGGGCGGGGGATAATCCGTTTTTTCTCCCTGCTTCAAGGTCCTGGGCGTTCGCTTCCAGAATAAAAGCTTCCCGCGTTTCAAGTTCGTCGGCGATCAGTGCAAGTGCCTTGTTTTTTTCTTCGGTAGAAGCGACAGCGACACGTTTCGCTGCTTTTTTTGCTGCTTCTCCCTGCACCCGCATCTGGGTGCTGATTTGTGTTTGTTCCATGTTTATCTCTCCCTTACAGTAGTAATCCAGTTATCCCGGTGGATGACTTCTGATTTTGACGTTAATGTAAACGAGGCTGCTTCGGCCGAGGATTTCCCTTTAACAGCCTGCAGTTCCTTGGCACTCATGTTCACCTGCCCCCGTCCGAGCAGCTGGTCCTTCTGGTCATATACATCGACAACATTTCCGGGGGAAAAGTGGCCCTGGACATCGACGATCCCGGCAGGCAGCAGGCTTTTTCCCGAGCGAAGCAGCGCTTTTGCCGCTCCATCATCAACTGTTAAGGCACCGGCAGTAACAGAGTGGAGGCCGATCCACTGTTTTTTATTGTTTACCACATCGCCGCCGGGCACCCCTATATAGGTGCCGTCCCCTTTGCCGCTGAGGACGTCTTCGAGTCGGTGGCCGCTGCCGAGTCTGCCGACAAATACCCGGGTGCCGAGGCGGATGGCTGTGCCGGCTGCTTTTAGCTTAGACCGCATACCACCGGTACCGACAGAGGAGCTGGATTCACCGGCCTGCTCCATTAGGTCGCTCGTGATGGAGGGGATGAAATGATATTTTTTGGCTTCCGGATCTTCGTTTGGGTTCTTATCGTAAATACCGTTGATATCTGTTAATATCAGCAGTGTATCTGCATGCACAAGTCCCGCTACAAGTGCTGACAGCATGTCATTATCCCCAAACGTTAATTCATCAACAGCGATGGAGTCATTTTCGTTAATAATGGGAAGCACCTGGCGGTGAAGGAGCTCGGTAATAGTAGAATGAGCGTTCTGGTACTGGCTGTGGTTGGCGAAATTTTCACGGGTCAAAAGCAGCTGGCCGCAAGCGATATTTACTCTGCTGAATTCTTCATTATACGCCTGCATCAGCTGGCTCTGCCCGACAGCAGCGGCTGCCTGTTTACCGGCAGTCGTAACCGGACGGGAAGGATAGCCAAGGTCGTAAAAGCCGGCAGCTACTGCCCCGGAGCTGATCAAAATAACTTCGTTTCCTGCCTGGCGCAGCCGGATGATTTCATCTGCGTACTGCTTAAGCTTTTCCCTGCTCAAGCTCCCCTGCTGATTCGTTAAAGAGCTGCTCCCGATTTTAACTACGACCCGTTCTTTTTTCATTGGAACCACCTGTCTTATTCGTTCTGATTGCATATAAAAAACTCCTTCGCCTGTAAAAGGACGAAAGAGTTATCCGCGGTACCACCTTTAGTTGAAAAGACTGTGTCTTTTCCGCTCATGTCCATTAACGCAGGACTGCGTCCTAAAGGAAGCTCACGGACAGGTTCAGGCAAAACAAATTCCGGCATAGCTTTCAGCTCGTGGCTATGCTCTCTGTCGGTGCTTTGTCCTACTATTTCCGTTTCACAGCTTTTGCACTATTCAGCTTATTTGTGATTACTATTATGTAAAGTGCCGGGTAGTTTGTCAAGTTTTAATACGTCTGGGAGGAAGATTAATTGAAAACAATTATATTAACAGGAGCAAGCAGCGGTATTGGCAGAAGAACAGCAGAAAAGCTCGTGCAAAATGGAGAGAAAGTAATAGGTATCGGAAGAAACACAAAGCAGCTGCAGGCAGCAGAAGAAGAGTGGAAGGGGTATGCCGGAAAATTTGCAGCCTGGACGATGGATGTAGGGGTAACAGAAAATGCGGCAAAAGAAATGAAAAAAATCACTGGTATATACGGAAGCCCGGACGTCCTCATTAATAACGCCGGTACAGGGAAGTTTGGGGAACTGGAGCAGCTCTGCATAGAAGACTGGGAGCAGATGATAGATACAAATGTAAAAGGAAACATCGCCATCACTCAGGCGCTGCTTCCTGAATTAAAACAGACGGGAGGGCATATCGTTTTCACCGGATCGACCGCAGGTATTATAGGCACGCCCAAAGCGACTGTTTACGCCGCAAGCAAGCGTGCTGTGCTTGGATTCGCCGAAGCGCTGCGCCTGGAAACGGCCGGAACAGGGGTGCGGGTTTCGGTATTAAATACTGGGCCGGTGAAAACTGATTTTCATGACCGCGCGGATCCGAGCGGAAAGTATAAGCGTTCGGTGGAACAGATAGCCCTGTCCCCCGAAAAAGTAGCCGGACAGCTGGTGAAGCTGGTGGAAAGGCCGAAGCGCACCGTGTTTATGCCCCGGTGGATGAAAGTTCTCAGTACGCTTTACCAGTTGTGGCCTTCAGCAGTAGAAAAAATCGGACGCAGGCAGTTCCACCGCAAATGATTACCGCTGTCGTTCAAGAGCGGCAAAGGATAGGCCGCTGATCGATTCAAATACATGAATGCCGCTCATGGTCACGGCCATCGTGCTGGCACCCGGGAAAACGGAATCTCCGCAGAACCATACGTTTTCAAGCGGGCTCCGGTGGGATAATGGCTGAAAAAACGTGTTTTTCCTCGTCTGAGGGAATCCGCCAACCATCCCGCGGGGCCGTTTAATGTAGCGTTCCCAGGCGTGAGGGGCTCCGGGCAGGACCCGCTCCGGCTCGACAGGCAGGCCGGCTTCCTGAATCTTTTCCACAAGCGCCCTGGTGGCTTCTGACTTTTTTTCTTCATACAAGGACAAATCCTCCCAGTATTCGGGCGGTGTGTGAGTGGAGACGGTAAACGTACGCTCACCTTCGGGAGCCCGGAGGCGATCATCCGGCGCTGATAATGAATAAAATAAATGGCTTGAAATGCCGGGAAGCTTCTGGTCCCAGAGCAGCTGGTGAAATAGCGCTGCAGGCGACTCTGACGGCTTGCAGACGCCGTACATAGAAAAAGTACTCCAGATCGGCGTTTCGGATTTGGTCTGCCAGCGCCGGGTAAATTGTCTTCGCTCTTCAGACCGAAAGAGAGGCAGGGCGGCCTGGACAGGGATGTTTAACACCAGGTGATCGGCGCTGCTCTTCCGGTCCCGGTGATCAATAACTGTCCAGGTACCGTCATCATTCCTTTCTACAGCCTGAATGCGACGGCGCTTTTGCATAGAAGCCCCGTGACGCTCACCAGCTTCTTTTAACTGTTCGGCCATACGGTACAATCCACCGTATACATAGGAAGCACCCTGATGGTATAAATCGAGGGCGTACAGTCCAAGCAGGGCAGGAGCATGACGGCTGCTTGTCTGCAGGCTGTCCAGGAGCTGTCCGTCAATATACTGGTGCACCTCGGTATTCTGCAGATGGTAGTGCCGCAGCACATCCTCGGTGGAGGCAGCAAGCCAGCGGATAGCACCGAGGATGCCGGGCCGCAGCGCCCACACAGAACGAATAAAATCAGCGGGCTTTTGCATTGGAAGAACCGGGAGGTGGTGGATCAGCTTCCGGAGCTCTTGCCCCACCCGGAAAACATAGCGGTATAACGAGCGAATACTGGCTGCCGAGGACGGAAACAACCCACAGAGAGTATCGATATGCTTTTCCCGGGAAGAGTAAAGAGGCAGAGTAAAAGAAGGAGCGTGAACCTGCATAATGGTCTCCAGGCTCTCGTGTTTTGGAATCGGCTCTCCGAGGTGGTTGAAAACCCGGTGATGAAGCCCGTCCGGCTGCTGCAGACCGAGGCCTAGAGTGGCGCCGACAGGAAACAGGTGCGGCTTGTGTGTGAACTTACCGGCGCAGCCGCCCCATTCATTGGAGGCTTCAAACAAAGTGACGTCACAGTGGTGGCGGGCGAGCAGGGCGGCCGTTGTGAGCCCGCCGAAGCCTCCGCCGATAACAATTACAGATGGTCGGTTCATGTTACTCCTCCTAGACAGCATTGCCCTTTTTTCTTCTGACATGCTAGACTTAACGAAAATCACGCGAAAGGATGTGCTTTCATGCATCAGCCGAGAATTGGCATAGCCGTTTGGATTAAATCTGTCAAACAAGCGAGACAGCTGAGAAAGTACGGATTAGTGCACTACGTTTCCAAACAAATGAAATACGCGGTAATATATGTGGATCAGGAAAATGTGGATACGGCTATGAGCCAAATCGGAAATCTTGGCTTTGTGGAAAGGGTGGAACGTTCGGAAAAACCATTTATTCCGCTAGAATACCACAAGGTCGAAAAAGAAAGCCACCCGCAGGATGACAGCATAGGAATATAAATAAGCCACCTTTTATTGTCCGAAGGGAAACGCTGTTTTATAATAAGGGAGGCAGAAAGAAGGGACCTCTCTCATGGTAAGATGGAGAAAAAATTTATATATATTAATGGCAGCCCAATTTTTCGTAATGGCAGCCATGACGATGATCGTTCCATTCCTGCCGCTGTATCTGCAGGAGCTTGGAGTGACAGACCCTGGGCAGATAAGTATCTGGTCAGGTGTTATTTTTGGCGTCAATTTTTTAACGGCTTTTTTATTTGCCCCGCTCTGGGGTAAAATTGCAGACAGACAGGGCCGTAAGCTGATGGTGCTTCGTTCCGGCTTCGGTATGGCGATCGTAATGGTGCTGATGGGATTTGCCACCGGTCCGTGGAGTTTGTTTTTTCTGAGAATGCTGAACGGGACCATCAGCGGTTTTATTCCGGCTTCGATTGCGCTCGTGTCCACAAACACACCGAAGGAGTATGTGGGGCGTGCGCTCGGCATGCTGCAGTCGGGCACGGTGGCAGGAACGATCTGCGGTCCGCTGATCGGCGGCCTGTTGGCAGATACGTTTGGCTTCCGGGCTATATTTAATATTACCGGACTCGGCATCGCCGTGGCAGCGGTGGCCGTTTTGTTTTTAGTGAAGGAAGATTTCGAGAAGCCGGAGCAGACGGAAAAAACGAAAACGAGTGATGATTTCAAAAGGATTGCAGGCGTACAGCCTATGATCCCTTTGTATACCGTGATTTTTCTTGTGCAGTTCGCGCTGATCGGAGTGAATCCGCTCATTTCCGTGTTTGTTGGCGAGCTGAGTGGCAGAGAGGAAAATGCTTTTTACGCTGGTCTGGCTGTAGCCTCTCTCGGGGTGGCGAACATGCTTGCTTCACCAAAGCTTGGTAAACTCAGTGATATGAAAGGAGCGCAATATGTGCTGTTCGGTTCGTTAATCGGTGCAGTGCTCCTTTCTATACCGCAGGCCTTCGTAACAAACCTTTGGCAGCTGATTGCTGCACGTTTTTTTGTTGGTTTGTGTCTCGGCGGCCTTCTGCCGGCGGCTAACACGTTAATACGCCAGTTGTCCCCACAGGGGATGGAAAGCAGGGCATACGGATTTTCCAACAGCTTTTTGTTTCTTGGAAATATGCTTGGACCGGCCGCAGGAGGGCTGATCAGCGCCGCTCTTGGTATGCGCGGTTTGTTTTTAATCAGCGCCGCCATATTGGGGGCTGCTGTCTTTGTCATGTATACAAAAGTGATTCCAAAGCTGGCGCAGCGCACAGAATCATAGAGTGAGGCGAAACATATGAGAGTGATAGCAGGGGAACTTAAAGGACGGAGGCTGAAAGCTGTGCCGGGAATTGGCACAAGACCAACGTCAGATAAAGTAAAAGAGGCATTGTTTCATAAGCTGGGGCCTTTTTTTTCTGAGGAGGAAACGGTCCTCGATCTGTTTGCCGGAACCGGGAGCCTCGGAATTGAGGCGCTCAGCAGAGGCTGCAGTTCAGCTGTTTTTGTCGACAAAGCCCAGAACGCGGTCAGGACCATCCGGGCCAATATTGACGCTTTTGCGCTTGGAGCCCGCACAGAGGTTTACCGTTCAGAAGCATCTAAAGCCCTGGAACGTCTTGAGGCCGGGGAGCGGCAGTTCGATTTGATTTTTTTTGATCCTCCTTACGCAGAAGAAAAAGCAGGGCAGCTGGTGAAAAAGGTACTGGACTGCTCTGTGCTAAAAGAAAACGGCATGCTTATATGGGAGCATGCCACGACCAAATCGGCAGCATTTGACGAACGTCTGTCTGTGTTTGCAGAAAAAAATTATGGTGATACCACACTTACAATATTGCAGCTGACAGGAGGCTCTAAAAATGGCGAATAAAGCAATTTATCCAGGAAGCTTTGACCCGGTTACCAACGGCCATCTGGATATTATCGAACGGGCGTACAATGTATTTGACCATGTGGTAGTGGCAGTACTGCATAACCGAAAAAAAGAACCGTTTTTTTCCATTGACCAGCGGGTGAAGCTGATAGAAGAATCAGTCAAGCACATGCCAGGGGTGGAAGTGGATGCTTTTCACGGGCTTTTAGTGGATTATGTAAAAGAAATAAAAGCTGATACGATCGTAAGAGGTCTCCGGGCGGTTTCTGATTTTGAATATGAAATGCAGGCGGCTTCAATAAACAGAAAACTCGAGCCCGGCGTGGAAACGTTTTTTATGATGACAAATCACCAGTACTCTTATCTGAGTTCGAGTATTGTAAAAGAAGTAGCGGAATACGGAGCAGACGTGTCCGGGCTTGTGCCTGCACACGTGGAAGATGCGCTCAGAAAGCAGTTTGAGGAGAAAAACCGGGGGTAGAAGTGCGATTCATTGCAATCCCCCTCCCATCCTTCGTATGATGAATAATAATTGTTTATAAAGGATGAAGAACATGTATCGCACTGAAAGCAGAAAAATGCGGCGGATTATTACTGCAGCTGTCATAGCAGCTGTAGTGCTTATATTAACCCAGATGCCTCTGCCGTACTATTATATACAGCCAGGCTCGGCAGCCAGCTTGTCCCCGGTGGTCGAAGTGGAGCAGGGGGCGGAGGAGTCCGGCGAAATGTATTTAACAACTGTTTTTCAACAGGGAGCTACACCGGCACTTGCTTTATGGTCAGTATTTTCTCCTTACCGCGAGCTTTCTCCAAAAAATTCCTACCAATTCGAAGATGAAAGTGAGGAGGAATTTTTTGAACGCCAGCGCCAGGTGATGGAGAGCTCCCAGGAGTCTGCAGAAATAGCAGCGTATGAAGCAGCCGGGAAAACTGTCAATGTAGAGTACCGCGGAGTAAGGGCTTCGGACTTTATTGACGGAATGGATGCGGCAGAAAAGCTGGAGGAGGGCGACCTGATCCAGGAGGTCAATGGCACAGATATCCAGACGCTTGAAGAATTAAACAGTGAGATTGCAAACGTGGAAACCGGTGAAAAAGCAACCATCACTTTCCAACGCAATAATAAGCAGATGGAGGCGGAGGTTGCAGTGGAATCGTTTCCGAATTCGACCGGGGAGGAGGAAAACTCCGGTCTTGGAATATTGTACCCCTATACGGAAAGAACCGTCTCTCTTGAGCCGGAGGTTACGATCGACGCTGGGTCTATCGGAGGGCCTTCTGCGGGTTTGATGTTTGCGCTTGAAGTATACAATCAGCTCACAGAAGAAGATCTTACAGATGGAGAGAAAATAGCCGGTACCGGCACCATTGATGAGCAGGGCGGGGTCGGCCCGATTGGCGGAATAGATAAAAAAGTTGTTGCGGCGGATAATGAAAATATAGATGTCTTTTTTGCACCGGCTTCAGACATGGCTTCGCCGTCCAATTACGAAATTGCGAAGCAAACGGCGGAAAACATCGGCACTGACATGGAAATCGTGCCAGTAGAATCACTTGATGAAGCTGTAAACTATCTGAAAAACGATCTAAAAGTAGCTGAAAGCAAATCCTAAAAAAGCAGGAGAGGCGGAAGGTCATAATCCTTCCGCCATTCTTTCTGTCTTTCAGCAGGCGGAAGTAAAAGCGCGTAAGCGTTATCAGCCCGTTCGCCGAGGACCAGCTGCGGCGTTTTTTTACTGCTCATTTTTGTATAAAGAGGAACGGATATATTTTTTTTTGCCTGGTTTAAATAGAATCTTCCCTGTTCGTTCATGCCGAGAACCCGAATGTGGTCAACGTTTCGGCCGTCAGAGGCGGCAGAGGCTTCATCTTTTGTCAGGCCGGTTAATATATGCACAGCGGTGCGCTGAAGACGTGTCAAAGTATAACGCTTCGTTTTTACGAGGTGCAGCCACTGTTCAAAAGCGGCTGCTTCTTTCATCAGCCGCTTCATGCGGTTATGAAGGCCTTCGGACATATCATAGTGGGAAGCAAGCTCTGTGTCGGAGGCAGTAACCACTTTTGCCTGCAGCACAGAAAAATAATCCTCCCAAAACCGCAGGCGTGGGAGTTGGGTAAGAATGCGCCTGGAGGCTTCTGGGATAAACGACCTGATGTCTTCCCCGCGCTGAAGCATCTGCCGGAGGCTGGTGGCGCTTGCGATAGACGAGTCCTGTGGAGAAATATCGTGATAGGAAGCGCCTTTTCGTTTGACGGTGTCGATCCGGAGCTCCGGGTAAGCCTGTGCTGCAGCTTTTGTATAATGGAAGCCGAGAATATTGTTTGGCTGGCTTAAGTCCGGCAGGGAGCCGGGAGCCTCTAAGTCCCTGTAGGCCAGTTCGTTAGCTTTAGCATAGCTGCATCCTCCCTGAATATGAAAGCGGACGCGTTCATCAAAATGATCCCGGTGCGTGTAAAGAAAATCGACAAGCTTTATAAATGGAACGGATTCTCCGTGCTCGCTGCCGAAGTTTAAATCGGTAACACCGAGCTCTCTGCAGATGGAAACAGCCCCGGCAGCAAATATGTCAGCATGCTGGCAGGCAAACATATAAGGAAGCTCGATAACAAGATCGGCCCCGCTCGAGATCGCCATTTCCGCCCGTTCCCTTTTAGGAACGAGAGCGGGTTCACCCCTTTGTAGAAAAGGACCGCTCATAATACATACGATCACATCGGCCTTACTCTTGACCGCAGCCTGTTTGAGGTGATACAGGTGGCCGTTATGAAAAGGATTGTATTCGACAACCACTCCTAGAACGTTCATTATAAGTCCGCCTTTCAAGTAGGGTATTTCGGGAGATATCGCTTTTCACGTTTCTTTATTCATGATACGATGTTTTTCGAGAGTTCAAAAGGGTTTACTGTAAAGAAAAAATGTTGACAAAGAACGTTACGATGGATATAATTACTCTTGTTGTCTGGAGGTGGATCCGATGAAGTGGGGTATCCAGCAGTTACTTTCAAAGAAGCACGAACAGGCGTTTAACATCGAAGGTGACGCAGATGTTTCAGAGATGATTGAACGCGATAAAGAGTTACGGGATATCAGTGCCGTGCATGTGCAGGGCGAAGGGACAATCGTTGAAGAAACCTTTCATGTACACCTGCGGTTAACAGGAACAATGATACTTCCATGTGCGCGCACGCTCGCGGACGTCCATCATCCGTTTGATGTGGAAATGTTTGAAGCATTTCGGCTGGACGGAATGCCGGCGGACGAAGAAAACGTTAATGAACACGAGCCAGAAGATGGTTTTGTCGATCTTCTCCCATATATTAAAGAAAACATTTTCCTTGAAATGCCGTTCAGAGTCTTCGCGAAAGAGGGGGACGGTGAGCCGCTTGCTCCTCAGAGTGGAGACGACTGGCGGGTAATCTCGGAGGATGAATTAATAAAGGAACGGGAGCAGGAAGCTCCTAAAGTTGATCCGAGAATGGCTGATTTATCGAAGTATTTCGATAAAGGCTCCAGCTGATCCAAAATCATTCACTGGTTGAAATAATCTTTATCTTATAAGGAGGTGGGAATCATGGCAGTACCTTTTAGACGTACTTCTAAGACCCGTAAACGTATGCGCAGAGCTCATCATAAAGTAGCAGTACCAGGTATGGTAGAATGTGAACAATGTGGAGAGCAGAAACTATCTCACCGCGTGTGCAGAAATTGCGGTTCTTACAAAGGTGAAACAGTTGTAGAAAAGTAATAAAAAAAGCAGGGAGCCGGAAACGGCGCCCTGCTTTTTTATATAAGGACTGGAAAATCGGATATTACGAGTCGCTATCGGAAAGAGGTGGTTCGGCAGTTAATTCTTCTGCTTTTTGCGGCTGTACCCCTTTTGGATACCATACGTATGGATTTTCACCACGGTCTCTGACCGGGTTGTATTCTGCGGGTTCAAAGCCCATTTTCAGCCAGAAATCATCCGAACGCTGACGTGCGTTTGTTTTCACCGGCAGTTCAAAGCTTTTTGCATAGTTGACAAGCTCCTCACCAAAACCGCGTCCCCGGTAAGGCTCGAGTACTTCGAGCTTCCAAAGCTCAAGATAGTCCTGGGGAGGATCAAAGAAGCGGTCGTATTTGCCGGTGATTGTATATAAACACATGCGTGCCACGAGCCGGTCTCCGAAATAAATGCCGTAAAATGGAGAACGGCTGTCGTTTTCCATAATGTTTTCTTCGAGCTCTTCCTGCATGGAAAGCTCCTGAGCGCCAACTTCTTTGAAGTTTTGAAATTCTTCTAATGTCTTGTAGTTTATGAGTAATGGTACAACTTCTATTCCGCTCATGCGATTGGCCTCCTTCACTAATAACTTCCAACTTCATTATACACGAAAACGTTTTAAATCGAAAAGTGAAAAGTCGGTGTCCCTGATCGTTCAATGCTACTAGTCCGGAGAGTAGAGATATGCTAAAATGCTTGAGACATCTAAAATTCATCAATAATATTGGTGTTTAATATGATAAAGTTAAGAAAATACGAGCAAACTGGATGAGGGAAAGTGACAAATATGCTACAGCAGATATATGGATGGTTAATGGAAGCAGCTCTGGCCTTTCCGCCGGCTTTTTGGTACATAGCCTATCTGGTCACGGCAAAATTAACGAAAAGAAAAACATACGCCTTCCGGGCTGCCTGTGATTCCACTACATTGTTGTTCATCGCTTCGGTGCACAGATGGTCAAGTGATCTGTGGAACGAATCCTACCTGTGGGTTATATATTTAGTGATTCTGGCCAGTGCCATAGTGATCTCCATCATTCATTATCATTCCCGGGAGGAGCTGGAATTTTTTCGGGTGCTTAAGGGCATATGGAGATGCAGCTTTTTTATATTTACGGCAGGGTATGTCCTGTTAGCCGGATACTGGTTGTATCTGCAGTTTATGGCATAGAACGGAGCAAGGCATAAAGGATGGTAGTTTGATATGAAAGTGCTGTACGGTCAACCAACAGAAAACAATCATTTTTTGCATGACTATCAAAGAGGAGAACCCAGTGCCAGACAGCTCTTTCATTACGCTGGAAATACACAGGGGGTGCAGGACCGGCTTCGTTATTTAGACGACCGGTCTTTTGAACGCCAGCGTTTAAAGCAGCTTCTGCAGAACTATAATGACAGCCTGCAATACGGGGGGAGGGCGGTTACAGCCCTCGAAAAACTTGAAAACGAAGAAACCGTCATTGTAGTCGGCGGCCAGCAGGCGGGTATGCTTACCGGTCCGTCTATGGTTATATCCAAGGCTGTATCGGTAATCAAGCTTGCAGAGCATGAGCAAAAGAGGCTGGGGCGCCCTGTGCTTCCTTTGTTTTGGATCGCGGGCGAGGACCATGACTGGGAGGAAGTAAACCATGTTAATTTCCCGGGCGAAGGACATCTCAGTAAAACGAGATTTGAGGGCAACTTTCTGCCGAACGTACCTGTCTCAGAACAGCCATTTAATCCAGAGGAAGCGGAAGCATTTGTGGAAGAAGCCTTTTCAAAGCTCCGGGAGACTCCGCTGACAAATGAATTAAGAAACGAAGTGAATGTACTGGTGCATAGTTCAGCATCCTGGTCCCAGTTTTTCGCAGAAATGATGCGCTGGCTGTTTAAAGATACGGATCTCATCATGATGGACCCGCAGCAGCCGAAATGGAGAGAATTGGGAGCCCCGTTGCTTAAAAGCCTGCTCTCTGTACCGGAAAAAATAAAAGAAGCTGTTTACCAGGGTTCAGCTGAAAGAGCGGCAGCGGGCTACGGGGAGGTCAAAGGCATTAATTTTGACAGCGGCCACCTGTTTTATCATATAAATCATGTGCGGCACCTGCTTGAATATAAAGGTGGGATCTGGCGAAGCCGGAGATCGGGAGAAACAATGAAAACGGGGGAATTACTGGAAGAAGCAGTACACGCCCCCTTTCGTTTCAGTACTGATGTAGTGACCCGGCCGCTGATGCAGGAGCAGATGCTTCCAGTTCTTCATTTCGTAGCAGGCCCGGGAGAATTGCAGTACTGGTCCCTTTTGAAGCCTTTGTTTGAAACAATGGGCCTGCGGGTGCCAATTGTGCAAAAACGCATGGAAATACATTATGCCACCCGGCAGGTACAGCAGGCCGCTGAAAAAGAACACCTTCCCTTTAGGGAGCTGCTTAATTTACCGGTACTCGAACAAAAGCTTCAGGAGGTGAAACATGCTGCCCTTGAAGTGGACGGAAAAGCCAAAGCGGCACAGGTAATGGAAAAAATGAAAGAAGCGCATGCCGCTCTTGCCGACGAATGGATTCGGCAGTTCCCTTCACAGGAAAGTTTTGCAGAAGAAAACTGGCGGAGGATTGAAAAAGAAGTCCGTTATCTTGGCGACCGGCTGGATGCGGAACAGGAGCGTACCGTGCAGGTTCATTTGCGGCGGCTCGAATTGATTATCGGTCAGCTCTACCCGCGCCGGGAGCCGGCGGAACGGCAGGTGAACATTTTGTTTATGCTGAATGAATTCGGCGGCTGTCTTCCATCACAGGTTACAGCTAAAATAGAATGGAAAAGCGGCCGGCAGAACATTATATTACTGTAGCATCTTCGTGCTGATTTATACGATATCCGGCTGAAAGCTTCCCGAAATAGCGGGAAGTTTTTTTGTCAAAAAAATTTTCCGGAAAAAGTGGTACAAAGTGGGGGAATGTGGTAACTTAAATGTATGGAGTGGTGAAAGGTTGGGTCCATATGTTTATGGGAGAATATCAACATAATATGGACGACAAAGGAAGAATTATTATACCATCCCGTTTTCGGGAGAAGTTGGGAGATTCTTTCGTCGTTACCCGTGGTCTGGATGGATGCTTGTTTGTTTATCCATATGACGAATGGGAGCGAATTGAAACCAAATTAAAAGCTTTGCCTTTCACAAAAAAAGATGCAAGGGCATTCACCCGTTTTTTCTTTTCAGGAGCATCCGAATGTGAACTTGATAAGCAGGGACGTTCGATGATTCCTACCACCCTCCGCCAATATGCAGAATTAAAAAAAGAATGTATGATCATCGGGGTAAGCAGCCGAGTAGAAATATGGGATAAACACAAATGGGACGAATATTACACAGAATCAGAAGAAGTATTTCCGGATATTGCAGAGAACATGGCCGATTTGGATTTTTAAAGCAGCATCAAACACGTTTTTGCCGGAGGAATAGAAGTGCCGCCACAATTTGAGCATGAAACCGTATTGAAGAAAGCAGCAGTCCAGGGACTAAACATTCAGCCGCACGGTGTGTATGTTGATTGTACCCTCGGCGGCGGCGGACACAGTGAAGAAATTATGAAACAACTGTCTGCTGAAGGTTTTTTAATCGCCTTTGACCAGGATGAGGAAGCGATTGAGCATGCCCAGCAGCGGCTTTACGCTCATGGAGAAAATTTCAGGATCGTACATAGCAATTTCCAGTTTTTAAAGGAAGAGCTGCTTGAGCTTCAAGCCGGGCAGGTAAACGGGATATTATTCGATCTTGGAGTTTCATCGCCACAGTTTGATCGTCCGGAAAGAGGATTCAGCTACCGCTACAATGCTCCTCTTGATATGAGAATGGACAGGCACCGGCAGGAGCGTACAGCAGCGCACATCGTCAATGAAGCACCGTTTCAGGAAATCTGGCAGATCCTTTCGGAATACGGAGAAGAACGTTTTTCAAAGCAGATTGCCAGAAAAATCGAAAAAGCGCGTGAAGATTACCGTATTGAAACGACGGAAGAATTAGTGGAAATCATCAAAAGTGCAATACCTGCACCGGCCAGGAGAAAAGGCGGTCATCCGGCGAAGCGGACTTTTCAGGCTTTGCGAATTGCTGTAAATAATGAACTTGATGTGTTCAAAGAAGCGCTCGACGATGCGCTGACAATGTTAGCGCCGGGCGGAAGATTGTGCGTAATAACATTTCATTCGTTAGAAGACAGAATTTGTAAAAAGTTATTTAAACAGAAAAGTTCTCCACCTCCGCTTCCGAAGGGACTCCCGGTCGTGCCCGATGAAGCAGAACCAGATTTTAACCTGGTGACAAAGAAACCGATCCTGCCATCAGAAGATGAACTGACGCAAAATCCAAGGGCGGCTTCCGCGAAGCTTCGAATCATCGAAAAACGCGAGGAGGGGAAACAATAATGGAGAATTTGGCACAGCAGATTAAACGCCAGCAGGAAGACAAACAAATAGTACATAAAAAAGTCCAGTACCATGTTCGTGGTGGTATTACAAAGGGTGAAAAACTGATTATGACGGCTGTCATAATAGGGATTTTAATCGCATCCTTTTTCATCGTTTCAAACTTTGCTACGATACACGCCCAGGACCAGCAAATTGACCAGACTGCAACGCAGGTCCAGGAGCAGCAGCAGGTGAATCAAAACCTTGAGCTGCAGGTGGCTGAACTTAGTTCACCGGAGCGTATCATGGACTACGCAAAAAATGAACTGGATATGGAAATGAAAGACGAAAATATTCAAGTCGTAAACGGAACAGAACAGAACTGATGCAGAAGGGAGGGGAATCCGTGGAAACGCGGTAGTACTGCTCCCTTCTTGCAAGTTAACCTACGCCCCGTTACATGTAAAAACTCAGGTGGTGAACGTTCTCAGCATGAAGAAATTGAAAAGTACGAAAATGCGGGCGCTTTTGTTGGTTATTGCTGTAGCTGTTTTTTTCCTCGTTTTTACCGGCCGTATGGTGTATATCCAGGTGGGGAAATCAGTAGAGGGCAATGATCTTGCAAGTATGGCAGATTCAAGGTATACGTCGACCGAAACCGTTGAGGCAAAACGGGGCACTATTTATGACAAGCAGGGAGAGCCGCTGGCGGAACAGGTGCCCTCCTATTCTGTGTATGCTGTCCTTGATGAATCCTACGATGACCATGTGAAAAACCCGGGCAGAGTAGCAAAAGAGCTTGGGCCGCTGATCGGAATGGAAGCGGCAGAACTCGAGGACATGCTCGAACGTGACCAGTACCAGGTAGAGCTTGGTTCCGGCAGCAAATATTTAACATTGTCTGAAAGAGAAGAAATCGAACAGCTTGATCTGGCAGGCGTCCATTTTCGAGAGGAACCGAGCCGCTATTACCCGAACCAGACGTTTGCAAGCCATGTGCTTGGCTACACGAACCGGGACATGTCAGAAGCCCAGATGGGACTCGAAGCCGGCTTGAATGAAGAGCTGACCGGCGAGGATGGCACCAGGACGGAATCAGAGGAAAATGCTCTTCTCGAAGAAGATGAGACGACCACAAACACAGCCAAGGACGGCGAGGATGTTCACTTAACGCTTGATGGCAATATTCAAAGTGTACTCGAGCAGTCGATGTCCGAGGTTGAGGAAAACTACAGCCCAAATAAAATGACGGGCATCGTGGCTGATGCGGACAGTGGCGAGATTCTCGGTATGAGCAACCGGCCGAGCTTTAATCCAAACGAATACGAACAAATTGAAAATTACACAAACTATGCAGTCTCCGACCAGTTTGAGCCCGGGTCCACGATTAAGATGTTTACTCTCGCAGCTGCAATCGATGAAGGGGTTTACGAAGGGAAGGAAACCTATGAATCCGGCACATACGAAGTCTCCGGGGAAACGATGCGGGATCACAACAACGGAGAAGGCTGGGGAGAAATTACGTACAATGAAGGCCTCCGTCGTTCTTCAAACGTAGCATTCATGAGAATTGCGCTTGAAATTCTGCCGGAGGGTGCTCTTTTTGATTACCTGGAGGACTTCGGTTTCGGGCAGGAAACAGGTATTGATCTCCCGAATGAAGCGGATGGGGCGTTAGCAGAAGAAACCCCTTTAAATGAAGGGATTACTGCCTTTGGTCAGGCGTCAACGGTTACCCCGATTCAAATGATTCAGGGAGCCACTGCTATCGCTAATGATGGCAAAATGATGCAGCCTTATGTGATTGACCATATTGAGAATCCGAATAATAATGAAACAACTTATCAATCCGAACCAAAGGAAGCTGGAACACCGATCAGTAAAAGTGCGGCCCAGGAGACAAGAAATAAGCTGCAAACAGTCGTTGACGGGGAGAATGGCACAGGGGCCCCTTATCAAATTGACGGAGTTGATGTTGCTGGAAAAACGGGGACTGCTCAAATTCCCGATCCTGAAGGAGGAGGTTATCTGAGCGGGGAGAATCAAAATGTTTTCTCCTTCATCGGAATGGCGCCGGCGGACGATCCGGAAGTTATTGTCTACGTCATTGTTGACCGTCCGGATCTTGAAGCGACAGAAACAGGCTCAGATGCCGTGAGCGCTATTTTTAACCCGGTAATGCAACAAAGTCTTTCGTATATGAATTTAGAACCGTCGGACGTCGAAAATACGGAAGCCTATGAAGAGTCAGGCATTGAGTTTGAAGACTATACCGGGAAATCAGTAAATAAAGCTGAAAACGCCGCTAAGAATGCGGGGCTAGAGCCAGTGATAATTGGCAGCGGCAAGCAGGTGGAAAGTCAGGTTCCTACGAACACGGAACGGCTGATCGTAGGTGAAAAAGTAATCTTCCTTACAAATGGACAAAAAAGTATTCCTGATGTCAGCGGATGGTCCCTGCGGGAAATCCAGCGGCTCGAGGCGCTGCTTGAAATTGATATAGACACCAGCGGCTCCGGCTATGTGAGCTCCCAGTCGGTAGAGCCCGGCACGGCTGCAAATGCCGCCGGCAATATGGAAGTCGAGCTGGTGGCTCCGGACGAATTGCAGGAAGCTCAGACAGAGCAGGAGGAAACGGAAGAAAATAGCGCGGAAAATGAAAATGGGGAAGCGTCTCCGGAAGAGGCCGAAACAGAGGAATCTGAAGCCCAGGAAAATGAAACCCAGGAAAGCTCTGGCGAAGAGCAGCAAGAAGAAGGTGAAGCACCGGTAGAAAATTAATGACGATTGTCCCATGACATGTTTTATCGTTCGCATTAGAATGAGTGAGGTGTACGCAGAGAATGAACATAGTTCTCTGCGTGCATGTTCATTAAAAGACAGCCGGGAAGGACGAAACACATTTTTTTCTATAATTAGTGGTAAACACTTGCTCCGGATAGAAAAGAGGCACGGAAATGAAATATATTACAGACATCATTCCAAGTATAATGGTGCGGCTTGAGCGCGAAGACAA
The DNA here is from genome assembly GCF_034497705.1 of Marinococcus luteus. Lineage (GTDB taxonomy): Bacteria > Bacillota > Bacilli > Bacillales > Marinococcaceae > Marinococcus > Marinococcus luteus_A. The sequence continues at coordinate 110,649 of NZ_JAXRUV010000001.1, forward strand.
AGAAATAGAAAGCTTACATATGGATTCCAGGGGAGTGACCCCAAATGGTCTGTTTTTTTGTATTGAAGGAACCCAGGTAGACGGCCATGATTTTGCCGCCGATGCAGTAAGCAACGGAGCGGCGGCTGTGATAGCCGAACGGCACGTGGACGTTGAAGTCCCTGTGTGGATCGTGAAGGATACGCAGAAGGTAATGGCTTACGCAGCGGATCATTTCTACGAACATCCCACAAAGGATGTTCGCGTAATCGGTATTACCGGTACAAATGGTAAAACCACCACCAGCCATTTAGTTGAATCTATCCTGAACGAAGAGCAGACAAAGACAGGCTTAATCGGCACTATGTATGCAAAAATCGGAAATGAATCCGTAAAGACCAATAACACCACGCCTGAATCCCTGGATCTGCAGCAGCTGTTTGCGGATATGCGGGACAAAGAAGTGAAAAGCTGTGTGATGGAGGTTTCGTCTCACGCCCTGCAGATGGGGCGCGTACGGGGTGTCCAGTTCCGTACAGCAGTCTTTACAAACCTTTCACAGGATCATCTGGACTATCATGGATCGATGGAAAGCTACAGGAACGCTAAAAGCCTGCTGTTTTCCCAGCTGGGCAACAGCTTTGCAGGAGAACTGGGCACTGCGGTTATAAACGGAGACGACGAAGCCTCCGATTACTTTCAGGCCGTAACGACAGCTCCGGTACTCACTTATGGGATCAGTGACCATAACGATATCTATGCCGAAAACATAAAAACCACCGGCGGTAAAACATCGTTTACGCTGAATACCCCTTGGGGAAGCACGGTGGTGGAATATCCGCTGCTTGGAAGGTTCAATGTCTACAATGCGCTCGCAGCCATTACTGCCTGCATTGCGGAAAACGTTTCCGTCACAAGCATCGTTGACGGCCTAAAAAATGCTCCGGTCGTAAGCGGCAGATTTGAAGCTGTAGAAGCAGGGCAGAAAAGCACCATTGTCGTTGATTATGCCCACACTCCAGGCGGGTTGGAAAATGTAGCTCAAACAGCCTTTGATATGACAGAAGGACGTCTCTATACCGTGATAGGATGCGGCGGAGACAGAGACAAAGAAAAAAGGCCAAAAATGGCAGCTGCAGCAGAAAAATTCAGTGATCTGGTGATTCTCACCTCTGACAATCCGCGCTCGGAAGACCCGGTTAAAATATTGGAGCAGATGGAAACAGGGTTTACTGGTGCAAAATACGAAATCATTGAGGACCGCCGGAAGGCGATCGAGCGTGCCGTATTCCTTGCAGAGGCCGGGGACACAGTGCTTGTTGCAGGCAAAGGCCACGAGACGTACCAGGTAATAGGGGATCAAACGTTGGAATTCGATGACCGAGAAGTGGCAAAAGAGGCGGTCAGAAAAAAAAATAATAAACAGGCTTAGTGTTTCATACTGAAAGGAGCTCCCTTGATGGGTTTTGCAGCTTTAATAGTAACGATAGTTTCATTTATTCTATGTGCGGTTTCAGCACCGGTTCTTATTCCAGCCTTGAAACGGCTGAAATTCGGCCAGAGTATCCGGGAAACGGGACCGGAATCGCATCAGAAAAAAGACGGTACGCCAACAATGGGAGGCGTAATGATTATTGCCGGCCTTTTGATTACTGCTCTCATCGTACTGCCGCTTTTTGTTGGCTACACAACGGAAATATGGCTGCTCCTGCTTGTAACAGTAGGCTTTGGAATACTTGGGTTTTTGGATGATTTCATTAAAATTGTCATGAAACGAAATCTCGGTCTTACGAGTATCCAAAAGCTGGTGGGCCAGATCGTTATTGCATTTATCTTTTTTATTGTTTTGTATAATGGGACGTTTGACACGAGTGTAGCTGTGCCGGGAACAGAATGGTCACTCGAATTCGGATGGGCATATTTCTTTCTTATCATTGTTATGCTCGTCGGTGCTTCCAATGCGGTGAATTTGACGGATGGTCTGGATGGACTGCTCGCCGGTACGGGAACAATGGCGTTTGCCGCTTATGCCCTGGTCGCTTTTTCGCTCGGGTATATGGACATCGGGCTGTTTGCCTTTGCAGTGGTGGGCAGTCTGCTCGGCTTTTTAATCTTCAATAAATATCCGGCAAAGATTTTCATGGGAGATACCGGCTCCCTGGCGCTCGGGGGCGCAATTGCTGCTGTAGCTATTTTAACGAAAACCGAACTGACGTTGATTGTGATCGGCCTCGTATTTGTTCTGGAGACGCTGAGCGTCATTATTCAGGTGATTTCTTACAAATTAAGAGGGAAAAAAGTATTTAAAATGAGCCCGGTTCATCACCATTTTGAACTATCAGGCTGGTCGGAGTGGCAGGTCGTTACTGCTTTTTGGGTGGTAGGTGCCGCCGCCGGACTGTCCGGGGTCGCATTAGAGGTGTTTTTATAATGGATCGCTTAGAAGAATATAAGGGAAAAAAAGTGCTTATCATAGGTTTGGCTAAAAGTGGATTAGCGGCAGCGAAGCTGATGCACCGCTCTGGAGCGGAGGTGACCGTGAATGACGGAAAGGAAGCGGAAGAAGGAGACACAAAGATTCAGGAGCTTGAGGATCTCGGCATTCGGCTGATTACAGGAAGCCATCCGGCCTCCTTGCTCGAAGAATCGTTTTCGGTCATTGTAAAAAATCCGGGTATTCCCTACCACCACCCTTTTATCGAAAAAGCCCTGGAAAAACAATTTAATATTATTACGGAGATTGAGCTTGCCGCAGAACTGTGTGAAGGGACGATGATGGCTATTACCGGCTCGAACGGTAAAACCACTACTACCTCATTGATCCAGGCCATTTTCAAAAATGACCACAGAGAAGCCGCTGTGGCTGGTAATATTGGGAACGTGGCATGTGAAGTAGCTCCTCAGATTAAAAAAGACCAGATCATGGTTACAGAGGTTTCGAGCTTTCAATTGAAAGGGACACGCCAGTTCCGCCCGAAGGTTGGGGTGCTGTTAAACCTTTTCGATGCCCATCTGGATTACCATGGCTCGCGGAATGACTACGAGCACTCAAAAGCAAAGCTCTTTCAAAACATGAACGCAGAAGATACAGCAGTCTACAATTATGATCAAAAAGAGGTAAAACGAATTGCTGAAAGCTCAGGCGCCGCACTTGTGCCATTTTCCACAGAGACTGTCTGTGAAAACGGCGCCTATATTAAAGAAGGTATGTTTTATTATAAAACAGAGCCGGTGATGGCTGTCGAGCGTGCCTCTCTTCCCGGAGCACATAACAAGGAAAATATGCTAGCAGCAATTGCTGCAGCTAAAGTACTTGGTGCATCCAACAAAGCCATCGATTTGGCATTATCCGATTTCCACGGCATCGAACACCGGCTTCAATTCAGCGGGATTGTGAACGGGCGCAAAATTTACAACGATTCAAAAGCGACAAACATGCTTTCCACCCAAAAGGCGATCGAAGCTTTCGAAGAGCCGGTGGTGCTTTTGGCCGGAGGGCTTGACCGTGGAAACACCTTCGATGATTTGATTGAGTCTTTTCGGAAAATCAAAGCCATCGTTGCCTACGGCGAGACCCGGGACAAACTGGCGGCATCTGCTCAGGAAGCAGGGGTGAATGAAATCCATCGCACAGAATTTTTGGCGGATGCTGTAGACAAAGGCTTCCAGCTTTCTGAAAGCGGGGATGTGCTGCTGCTCTCTCCTGCCTGTGCGAGCTGGGATCAGTTCCGGACGTTTGAAGAACGGGGACGGACGTTTATGGAATATGTAGAAAAGTATAAATGATATGGGGCGCATTTTTGCTCCACTCCTGAAGCTACCTTTAATAGGTGGTTTCAGGAATGGATCGAATGATGCATTCTTTAAAGAGAGAGTACACAAAAACAAACAAAAAATGTAATGGAATCCAGGGAGTCTGAAATAAAAAAATGAATAAACAGGAGGGGATCGTATGGGACAAGAGGCGGAATCAGCATGGAAGTTCGAAGACTTTGGCAAAGTACTGAAAGATGAACCACTGGCGAAGCATACGACTTGGAAAATTGGCGGGCCGGCGGACTGGCTAATTGAGCCGACAAGCGTGGAAGAACTGGAAAACGCCATGAAATGGATTCAGGAAGAAAATCTTCCATGGCGCGCTATCGGCCGTGGATCAAATCTGCTGGTGGATGATGAGGGGATTGAAGGCGTAGTAATAAAATTTGGCACGAAGCTTGCCAATATGGAAAACGATAACGGTATAGTCACGGTGGAAGCGGGCTATCCATTAGTCCGGCTCGCTACGATTTTAAGCCGGGACGGATACGGAGGCATGGAGTTTGCCGGGGGCATTCCTGGGAGTGTCGGCGGTGCAGTATTTATGAATGCAGGCGCCCACGGCTCTGACATGTCAAAGGTATTGGTAGAAGCGTTAATTTTATTTCCGGATGGAACAATGGAGTGGATTCCTAACGAAGAAATGGGATTTGCCTACCGTACCTCCAGGCTCCAGTCGGATAAAGGCATCTGTGTTGCTGCCAGGCTCAAGCTTGAGCAGGGGGAAAAAGACGTCATTTTTAAAGAAATGCAGGAATACAAAGAGTACAGAAGAGAGACGCAGCCGTGGGCTCATCCCTGTGCCGGTAGTGTGTTCCGGAACCCTCTGCCTGACCATGCCGGTGAGCTTATAGAAAACCTCGGGTTAAAAGGTCACGTGATCGGCGGTGCGCAGATATCAGAGCTTCATGCAAACTTTATTGTTAACACAGGGGAAGCCAAAGCATCTGATGTGCTGGCATTAATTGAAAAAGCTCGTTCCTCCGTGAAAGAAGCTTATGGCATTGAGCTTGAGACCGAAGTGGAAATTGTAAACAAAAGATCAGCCGACAGCTGATAAGTGGGGAAACAGAGGAGGACTGCGGTGTGAGAAAGCCAAATGATGGCAAACTGGTCTCGCTCGAAGAGCATCACCCCAGTTTAAAGGAGCAGCGCCGACAAAAATCGCGGCGCCGGCTGTTTATCTATCTGGCTGTATTTTTTGTATTAATTGGACTGGTTATTTATTTTCAATCTCCGTTAAGTCATATCCGCAGTATTGAAACGAGCGGAGCCCAATTCACAGAAAAACAGGTTGTTAAAGAAGAAAGCGGGGCCCAGGTCGGAACAAATATCTGGGAAATGGACAGAAACGTGATTAAGAATAATGTAGAGAAGCTGCCAGAAATTCAAGAAGCAGAGGTGACGAGATCCTGGCCGGCGACGGTAAACATTGAGGTTACTGAGTATGAAAAAGTTGCTTATACGCAGGTTGAAGGCGCTTATGCCCCGGTGCTTGAAAACGGTCACGAGCTTACAGATAACGTAAGCAGCGAACTTCCGGCAGATGCGCCGCTTCTGCAGAATTTTGAGAAAGAAGAAAGACTTGAAGCGTTCGCAGCGGAACTTGGTAAATTAGGTGAAGGGGTGACCAACCGGATTTCAGAAGTATATTTCGATCCTTCTGAAAATGAGGAGGATAATATCACTCTTTACATGAACGACGGTCTTGAGGTCCGCAGTTCTGTTTCTGAATTCTCGGAGTATATGGGCTCGTACCCATCCATTGCAAGAAATATTGATGCCAGCCAAAACGGGGTGCTTTATATGATGAGGGCTCCGTATTTTGAAGCAGCAGAGCCGGAGGAAGGATCTGGGGAAGAAATGGAAGGCACGCAGGAAATGCCGGAGGAAAGCTTCATTGAAGGAAATGATACTCCTGAAGGGACAGAAAACGGAACTTCTGACACAGAAGAAAACGATAGTGCCAATGGAGCTGGACAATAAAAGAATGAATATTGTTTGAAAATTGCCTTTTCCATTGAAGATAGTTGTTGTAGACTGAAAAGAAGGCGTATTTTTCTTAACCTGAACAAAAATACTGCCGCATATTATTAATGGAAGCGCAATCGGAAAAATTCTGGTGCGTATGGAAATATAAAGGACAAAATAGCTGTAAAATCGAAACGAAAATAGATCTATAAGGGGGTGCCCAACCTTGAACAGTGAAAATTTGTATGTCAGTCTTGATGTCGGCACATCGTCTGTCCGAGCGATTATCGGAGATATGAGCGGTGGTGCCTTAAAAATTATCGGAGTCGGCCGGGCGCCGTCTATCGGCATGAGAAAAGGTGCGATCGTCGATATCGATGAAACGGTGAAAGCGATCAAAGAGGCCGTAGACCAGGCGGAACGAATGGTTGATTTAGAAGTAAAGCAGGTCATTGTAGGAATTAATGGTAATCAGGTGGAAATGCGGGCGTGTAATGGAATAGTGGCCGTATCAAGCACTGATCGTGAAATTCAGGATGAGGATGTAGAGAGAGTAATCGATGCGGCACATGTGATGAGTATTCCGCCAGACAGAGAAATTATTGATATTATTCCAGCCCAGTTTATTGTAGACGGTATGGATGGAATTAAAGATCCGCGCGGCATGCTCGGTACCCGTCTGGAGATGGAAGGCACTATTATTACAGGAGCCAAAACCGCTTTACATAACCTACTACGCTGTGTGGAGCGAGCAGGACTGGAAATTGCAGACATTGTCCTTCAGCCGTTGGCTTCAGGGAGTGTAGCTGTTTCAAAGGACGAGCGATCTCTTGGAGTAGCCTTAATTGATATTGGCGGCGGCTCGACGACGGTCTCTGTATTCCAGGAAGGCCAGCTGCAGACAATGTCCTTTCTTCCAATTGGCGGCAGCCATATATCAAACGATATTTCTGTCGGAATCAGAACGACCGCCGAAGAAGCAGAGCGCCTGAAGCTTGAGCATGGTCATGCCTTTATTGATGATGCTTCTGATGATTTGTCATTTTCCATTCAGACGCTTGGAAATAATGATCAGAAAAAATTCACGCAGCTTGAACTGGCAGAAATTATTGAACCGAGAATGGAAGAGATTCTTACATTAGTGCAGCAGGAAATCAACCGCATGGGTTATCATGATCTTCCGGGCGGGTATGTATTAACCGGAGGAGCGGTCATGATGCCGGGAACGCTCGAGCTTGCCCAGGACATTTGGAAGCAGCATGTCCGTCTTGCGATGCCGGACTACATTGGCGTACGTGAACCTACGTATACAGCCAGTATCGGTTTGATTGAATTTGCATATAAAAGCATGAAGGTTCATAGTGGAGAGGAGTCCGTTGTAGCAGCGGGACGCTCTGAGAAGTATGCAGAATCAGACCGCCCGGCTTCAGCAGGAGAAGCTAATTACCGCAATGGTTCAAACACGCGCCAGCAAAACCGGACGAAGGAAAAAGATCCGGAGGAGCCTGGATTTAAAGAGCGGATGCGAAGCGTATTTAAATCTTTCTTTGAATAAGTAACGAAGGATAAAACGACTATATAGGAGGACCACATATGTTGGAATTTGAAATGGATATGGACCAGCTAGCCCAGATTAAAGTCATCGGTGTCGGCGGTGGCGGTTCGAACGCTGTGAATCGTATGATTGAGAACGGTTTACAGGGAGTAGAATTTATTGCGGTAAACACAGACGCCCAGGCACTGAAATTATCAGAAGCAGAAACAAAGCTTCAATTAGGCGGAAAGCTGACAAGAGGCCTGGGGGCTGGAGCGAACCCGGAAATTGGTAAAAAAGCTGCAGAAGAAAGCAAAGAGCAGCTCGAAGAAGCTCTGACCGGTGCCGATATGGTATTTATTACAGCCGGTATGGGCGGCGGCACAGGCACAGGTGCAGCTCCCGTTATTGCTGAAGTAGCCAAAGAAATTGGAGCACTGACCGTAGGTGTCGTTACGCGCCCATTTACATTTGAAGGTAAAAAGCGTGCGGTGCAGTCCTCCAACGGGATTTCTTCTTTAAAGGAAAAAGTGGATACGCTGATTGTTATTCCAAACGACCGTCTGCTTGAAATTGTGGATAAAAGTACGCCGATGCTTGAAGCATTCCGTGAAGCGGATAATGTTCTTCGCCAGGGCGTCCAGGGCATTAGTGACCTGATCGCGGTACCGGGACTTATTAACCTCGACTTTGCCGACGTAAAAACGATCATGAGCGAAAAAGGTTCTGCGTTGATGGGTATTGGCATATCCACCGGAGAAAATCGTGCTGTGGAAGCGGCGAAAAAAGCGATATCAAGTCCGCTTCTTGAAACGTCCGTGGAGGGCGCTCAGGGCGTACTGATGAACATTACCGGCGGTTCCAACCTGAGCCTGTTTGAAGTGCACGAAGCAGCTGAGATTGTATCTGAAGCGTCGGACACGGATGTTAATATGATCTTTGGCTCAGTTATTAACGAGAACCTGAAGGACGAAATCGTAGTTACGGTAATTGCTACAGGGTTTCAGGATAGTGAAGATCAGCGGAGTGCGCAGGGATCGCGAGGCGGAGGCCGCCAGACTGTTTCCCGTCAGCAGCCGACAAGACAGCAGGCGCCGCAGCAGCCACAGCAGTCTGCGCCTCAGCAGGATTGGAAGGAAGAGCCTGTATCTGAAAACGAATCGTCCAGAGATGGACAGGAAGAAGATGAAGGACTCGATATTCCAACGTTCCTGCGCAACCGGCGCCGTCGTTAAGCGCGTGCAGGTGATAGAAGAAAAAAGCGGGCCGGATACGGCCCGCTTTTCTTCGCTAAGGCTGATGTAATCTATATGAAGCCCCATAATTGATCAATAAGCAGAAAGGTCGTGATGGCATGCAAACTGAGCCGTTTCACCTTCTAACAAACGGCATTCTCGAGCTGGAAATGAACAGCAAAGCAGCTGCCGCCGGCTTTACCACAAGATTAAACGGTTCGGGAAAGCCCCCCTACGAAAGCCGTAACACAGCTTTTCATGTAGGAGAGGACAGTAATATAACGATAAATAACCGTATGGTCACTGCCGAACATATCGGGCGGCCCCTTTCTACCTGGACTGCTGAAGAACAGGTGCACGGCAGCCGTATCGTAGAGGTCGGCCGCAGTGACGCCGGCAAAGGAAGTGAGCGGAGGGAAACCTCTGTGGCAGAAGCTGACGGCATGATTACTCAGTCGAAGGAAGTAACGCTTGTCAGTTTTTATGCTGACTGCGTTCCTCTGTTCTTTTATGCAGAAAGCTCCGGGGTTGTAGGGCTTGCCCACGCAGGATGGAAAGGAACTGCAGCCAGTATCGGAGCTGGAATGGTCCGGGCTTTTGCAGATAAAGGGATCCCGCCTGAACAAATATATACGGCCATTGGGCCGGCTATATCCGGAGCTAATTATGAAGTGGATGAAACAGTTCTCTCAGCGCTTAAGGATCAACAGAATTTTTCCAGCGGGGAGCCGTGGGTCCAAAAGGCAAGCGGGCGGTACGCGCTTGATTTAAAAACAGCTAACAAACTGCTGCTTGAACAGGCTGGCCTGCCGCCTGAACGTATTGCTGTCAGCGATTACTGTACTTATGCTGAAGAAAAACTGTTTTTCTCCCACCGGCGTGAAAACGGGAAAACTGGACGAATGATGAGTTATATCTATATTATATAGACAGGGAGGATGCTGCACTTTGAACACGGTGGAATCCAACTGGAAAGTGATAAAGCACAACATCAGCCTCGCCTGTGAAGCATCCGGCCGGGACCCGGAGGATGTAACATGCATTGCTGTTACAAAGTACGTGTCTCCGGAGCGGGCGGTAGAGGCAGTAGAAGCCGGAATAACCAATTTGGGGGAAAACCGTGTGGAAGGAGCTCTTGAAAAATACGAAGCTGTTTCCGGACGGGCGAACATTCATTTTATCGGCACCCTGCAGTCGAAAAAAGCGAAAAAGATTATCGGCAAATGTGCATACATTCATTCGCTGGACCGCTGGAGCCTGGCAGAGGAAATCAATAAACGTTCCGGGGAAACAGTCACCGAATGCTTTGTACAGGTGAATGCCTCCGGAGAAGAGAGTAAAGCAGGGCTTGGGCTTCAGGAAGTGGAACCGTTCATCGAATCACTGGTGAAACTTCCCGGCCTTCGGATCGTAGGATTAATGACCCTCGCTCCATTTGAAGAGGACGCTGAAAACACCCGGCCGGTTTTTCGTCAGATGAATGAGATGCGCAGGCGTATCCAGGAAAAAAACTGGGCGCATGCTCCCTGCGATTATTTGTCCATGGGAATGTCCAACGATTATATGGTAGCTGTTGAAGAAGGCGCTACTCATATTCGTCTCGGTACTTCGCTTGTAGGTGAATAAAAGAATCCGGCGTTAAGTAACAAAACAGCTGGTATCTTTGTGTAAAAAGGAGAGGAGAAGATGAGTTTGCGTTCGAAGTTCCGGCGTTTTTTTGAGATGGACGACGATGTGGTCGAACAGGAGGTTCCTCTTTCTGAAGAAGAACAATATGCCCAGTATGAAAACAGGCAGGGGGCAGCGCCGAGCAACGTGGTGAGCCTGCAGAGTGTACAGAAGTCCTCGAAGGTGATGCTTCTGGAGCCGCGCAGCTACGAAGAAGTGCAGGATATCGCCGATCACCTGTGCAGCCGGAAAGCAGTGATCATTAATTTGCAGCGGGTGCCGAGAGAGCAGGGACGGCGTATCGTTGATTTTTTAAGCGGCACTGTATATGCCATCGGCGGGGACATTCAGAAGGTTGGCAGCCAGATCTTTTTCTGCGCCCCCGATAATGTGGATATTTCGGGAGCTATTACAGATATCATGTCCGAACGGGACGAACATTATTAGAAGGAAAGGAGAGGGATTATGCAGCTTATAGGTTCTTTGCTGATTAGTTTAATCAGTATTTACCGGATTGTGTTAATAGTATATATTTTCATGTCCTGGTTCCCAAATGCGAGAGAAACTACGATCGGCCAGTTTATCGGTTCGATCTGTGAACCATATTTGGAGCCGTTCCGCCGTTTTATTCCGCCGCTCGGCCCGCTTGATATTTCGCCGATTGTGGCAATCATCGTACTCTTTTTTGCAGAATCCGGCATCCGGGCGCTGTTTTTCAATGCCGGGGCGTTGTTTTAATTGAGGTGAATACAACATGAATATGCTCGAACACTTCAGGCCGGAAGAAAGAGCCTGGGTGGAACAGGCGTCAGACTGGAAAGAAGCAGTCGAAACAAACTTCGAAAGACGGCTGACCGATTTTCTAGATCCGCGGGAGCGGGATATTTTAGCGTCAGTTATCGGAAAAGATGAAACTGTCCATTATGCTTTTGCCGGGGGAAACGATGATGCTGAGCGAAAGCGGGCGCTGATTTATCCATTTTACGAACAGCCGGAGCAGGAGGATTTTCAACTGATATTGTTTGAAATATCCTATCCGCAGAAATTCGCTTCTCTTGAACATAAGGATGTTCTCGGGGCCCTGATGGGCATCGGATTAAAACGGGAGAAGTTCGGTGATATTCTGGAAGGGGAGGGGTGCTTTCAATTCGTGGCGGCTGCCGAAGTCCGCAGCTATATTGAGCTGAACCTTCCAAAAATCGCCAACGTTTCCGTAACGCCGGTGGAAAAACCGTTTTCCGCTATGCTGCCGATAGAAGAGCAGTGGGTGGAACGCGAAACGACGGTTTCTTCGCTTCGGCTTGATACATTTATGGCAGAAGCATACCGGCTTTCAAGAAGCAAAACACTCCCATTCATAGAAAAAGCAAAGGTGCGCGTGAACTGGAAAAAGGTCGACCAGTCCTCCTATATGCTGCGTCCAGGGGATTATGTTTCGGTACGCGGGCTTGGCCGCTCCAAATTGATGGAGGTGCTCGGACGCACGAAAAAAGATAAGCAGCGGATTGTGTACGGAATTAAAGAGCAGAAAAGAAAAAAATAACCTTTTTTCTGTTGAAGGAAGGAACTGCCTTTTTCGCCGCGAATGCAGTAAAAGGCAGCAGGCTTTCGGGCCGGTATACATACTTGAATTGTAGAAAGGGTGAAGGACTTTGCCTTTAACACCACTGGATATTCATAATAAGGAATTCACAAGAGGTTTCCGGGGATACGACGAAGATGAAGTAAACGATTTTTTAAAGCAGCTCATTAAGGATTTTGAAGATGTGATTCGTGAACGTGACGAGCTGTATGACCGTACAAAAGAGCTTGAAGACCGGATTAATCATTTCTCGAGCATTGAAGAAACGCTGAACAAATCAATTTATGTAGCCCAGGAATCGGCAGAAGAAGTGCGGAAAAATGCAGAGAAGGAAGGGCAGCTGACGGTGAAGGAAGCGGAGAAAAATGCGGATCGGATTATCAACGATGCCCTGAACAAATCCCGCCGGATTGAGCTTGAAATTGAAGAGTTGAAAAAGCAGGCTTCAGTTTACCAGACCAAATTTAAAATGCTGCTCGAAGCCCAGATGGAAATGCTTCATTCGGATGAATGGCTGAATCTTTCCGAGGAAGAACCGGCGGAGGCGGACGTTTATACAGGCGACGGCGAACGTCTTGACTAACACCGGCAACTAGATTATACTTTTGCATTATCATATTCGATAAACGTTGAAGGGGAGCAGGCAGTAATGTACCGGTCTCAGCGATCTGCGGTTGGTGTAAGCGCAGAACCAGGGCATTTTTGTTATCACCCCGGAGTTCCTTAACTGAACAAAGCAGTAAGTTAAGGCGGCTTTGAAAAAGCCGTTATTGCTAATGAAGAGACAAGCAGGGAGCCGTATGGCCTCCTGCGCTCATCAGGGTGGTACCGCGAGTCATTCTCGCCCCTATGCACAGGGGCTCCGAATGGCTCTTTTTGTTGTAAGAAAAAAGGAGGATGCGGAAATGAGTTACAAAGAATCACTGTTAATGCCAAAAACCAAATTTCCAATGCGCGGCAATCTGCCAAATAAAGAACCGGAACGCCAGAAAACGTGGAATGAGCAGGACATCTATGAGCAGGTGCAGGCCCGCACTGAAGGCCGTCCGCTGTTCGTGCTGCACGACGGGCCGCCCTATGCCAACGGGGACATCCATATGGGGCATGCCCTGAATAAAGTGCTCAAGGACTTTATCGTCCGCTATAAATCAATGACAGGCTACCATGCGCCGTATGTGCCGGGCTGGGACGTTCACGGGCTTCCGATAGAAACGGCGCTTTCGAAAAACAAGAAAGTCGACCGGAAAAAAATGACGACAGCTGAGTTCCGTGCTGCGTGCGAAGAATATGCGGAAAAACAAATTGACCGGCAGCGGGAGCAGTTTAAACGTCTCGGAGTAAGAGGCGATTGGGAGAACCCGTATGTGACGATGCATCATGAGTACGAAGCCCAGCAGATCCAGGTATTCGGCGAAATGGCCAAGCGCGGTCATATTTATAAAGGCAAAAAACCGGTCTACTGGTCGCCATCCTCAGAGTCCGCCCTGGCAGAAGCAGAGATCGAATACCACGATATGCGCTCTCCGTCGATTTACGTGTCGTTTGCGGTTAAAGACGGCAAGGACGTTCTCGAGGGTGATGAAAAGTTTATCATCTGGACGACGACCCCGTGGACGATCCCGGCAAACCTGGCGATCACTGTTCATCCAGAGCTTGACTACGTTGTCGTGAAGGCGAAGGGAGAAAAGTATGTCGTAGCCGAGGGATTGCTCGAGGAGCTTGAACAAAAGCTTGACTGGGACGGCTATGAGATTACAAAGCGCATGAAGGGCAGCGACCTGGAATACGTGATGGCTGAGCACCCTATTTACGGCCGGGATTCCCTCGTCATTCTCGGCGATCACGTAACGCTCGATGCCGGTACCGGCTGCGTGCACACAGCGCCGGGCCACGGTGAGGAAGACTTTGTGGTAGGACAGCAGTACGGTTTGGAAACACTTTGCCCCGTTGATGATAAAGGAGTGTTTACTGACGAAGCCCCGGGCTTTGAAGGACTGTTTTACGATAAGGCGAATAAAGCGATCACGAACAACCTCGATCAGCTCGGGGCGCTGTTGCAGCTGAATTTCTTCAGCCACTCGTATCCGCATGACTGGAGAACGAAAAAGCCGGTGATTTACCGGGCGACTGACCAGTGGTTTGCTTCAATCGAAAACATCCGGGGCGAGCTTTTAGACGAAATCAGCCAGGTGACATGGACCCCGGCATGGGGAGAAACGCGACTGTACAATATGGTGCGTGACCGGGGCGACTGGTGTATTTCGAGACAGCGTGCCTGGGGTGTGCCGATTCCGGTCTTTTATGCAGAGGACGGCGAAGCGCTTATTAACGATGAAACCATCCAGCACGTATCCGAGCTGTTCCGCAGCCATGGCTCCAACGTATGGTTTGAATGGGAAACAGCCGATCTGCTGCCGGAAGGGTTTATGTCGGAGCACAGTCCAAACGGCATCTTTACGAGAGAAATGGATATTATGGACGTGTGGTTCGACAGCGGATCGTCCCATCAGTCAGTGCTTGAGGCATCTCCGCTTCTGCAGCGTCCGGCTGATATGTATCTTGAAGGCTCCGATCAGTACCGCGGCTGGTTTAACTCCTCTCTTACAACAAGTGTTGCGGTTACCGGAAAAGCGCCGTACCGTTCCGTACTGAGCCACGGCTTTACGATGGACGGAGAAGGCAAAAAAATGAGCAAATCGCTCGGTAATACAATTTCGCCCAACGACATCACAAAGCAGCTCGGCGCAGATATTCTAAGGCTCTGGGTGTCGAGTGTCGACTATCAGGCGGACCACCGGCTCTCGGACAACATTTTAAAGCAGATCGCTGAAGCGTACCGTAAGATCCGTAACACGTTCCGATTTATGCTCGGAAACCTGAGCGATTTTGATCCGGATAAGCACCGGGTTGAGCCAGCGGACTGGAGCGAGCTTGACCAGTATATGCATCTGCGCCTGCAGGATTTGATTGCAAAAATCCGTGCCGGCTATGAAGAATACCAGTTTGTGAATGTTTATCAAACGTTCCACAACTTCTGCACCGTAGATTTGAGCTCGTTTTATCTTGATATCGCCAAGGACACGCTCTACGTCGAGCATGAAGACGATGTCCGCCGCCGGGCTGTGCAGACGGTACTGTATGACACGTTAACAGCTCTTGTGCAGATGATCGCACCGATCATTCCGCATACGGCCGAAGAGGTATGGGAATTCATCCCTCAGACAGAAGCTGACAGCGTACAGCTGACGGATATGCCGCAGGCGGACCGCTCGACGGAGGACGAAGAGCTCCGCCGGAAGTGGGATCGTCTCATGGACGTCCGGGACGATGTATTAAAGGCTCTCGAAACAGCGAGAGGAGAAAAAGTGATTGGCAAGTCGCTTGAAGCCTCGGTAGATATTTACGCAGATGGGGAAGTAAAGGATATGCTGCAGAGCGTAACCCGTTTAAAAACGCTATTTATTGTGTCGAAGGCAGAAATTGCCGGCTCAGCGTCAGAGGCCCCGGCGGAAGCAGCGAAGCTTGACGAAGTAAGCGTTGTTGTAGGAGCAGCGGAAGGTGAACGCTGCGAACGCTGCTGGGAAGTGACCGAAACGGTGGGAGAAGACTCGGCGTATCCGGATCTATGCAGCCGCTGTGCCTCAGTCATGCATCAAAAAGAGAACGTCAGTCAGTCATAGCATGTAAGGAGCCCCTTTCCGGCAGGGGGCTCTTTTTTTACGGAAAGTGAGGCCTGGATGGATCGACCCGGGCGCTGTTCGCACCGGCGAATATATGCTAAAATGCTAAGGATGGAACGCACACCGCAAGAGAGGATGAAAGAGTCCGTATGAAAATCATTAAGTGGCATTACCTGCTGGCTGCGCTGATTATTATTTTTGATCAGGTAACCAAATACATAGTAGCTGCCTCCATGCGTATTGGAGAAAGCATTGAAGTGGTCCCGTCTTTTTTATATCTGACCTCTCACCGGAACGCAGGAGCAGCCTTTGGTATATTGCAGGGCCAGCGTTGGTTTTTCTTAATTATTACGATCGTCGTGATAGCAGTAGTGGTGTATTACATGCAGCAGTACGGCACGCTCTCGTTTACTTTTGGCATCCCGCTGGCCCTTGTTCTAGGAGGAGCTGTTGGAAATTTCATTGACCGTATGCTATTTGGCGAAGTTATAGACTTTGTTGATGTTTACCTGTTCGCCTATAATTATCCTATTTTCAATGTCGCAGATGCTGCCCTGACAGTAGGTGTAATCTGGTTGATTATTGGTATGTTTTTAGATGAAAGATCACGAAAGAAGGAAGAAGCAAATGAATCCACGAATTATTGATGAAGAAGAGCAGGGAACAAGAATCGACCGTCTGATGACAGACGAATTGGGAGAATCGCGTTCGATCGTTCAGCAATGGGTGAAAGAGGGCTGGGTCACAGTCAACGGTGGTCGTGTGAAAAATAATTACAAGCTTCAGGCCGGCGACCGGATCGATGTCACTATACCTGAAGATAATCATGAAGAGATGACGCCGGAAGAGCTGGAGCTTGATGTACGCTATGAGGATGACGACGTGGTGGTGATTTACAAACCAAGAGGCATGGTTGTGCATCCGGCGCCGGGGCATGCCCGCGGAACATTGATGAACGGGCTTTTGCACCGCTATCCATTATGGCAGAAACATCCCGAAGCCCGGGCAGGGCTGATTCACCGCCTGGATAAGGATACATCCGGACTCCTTATAGCGGCCAAGCATCCTGAGGCTTACGAGCAGTTATCCGCCCAGATGAAGGAGCGTAAAATTGAGCGGAAATATAAAGCAATTGTGCACGGAGAGGTACCGCACGAGACAGGGAAAATTGATATGCCGATCGGCCGTGATCCCCATGACCGTCAGAAAATGGCGGCGGTGCGTGAAAACTCGAAGCCGGCAGTGACCCATTTCCATGTGCTGCAGTGGTGGCATAAGTACTCGTTTGTGGAATGTGAGCTTGAAACCGGCCGGATGCACCAGATCCGTGTGCATTTTGCCGAGATCGGTCACCCGGTGGCCGCTGATCCGAAGTACGGGCGCCGGAAGACTCTTTCTCTTCCGGGCCAGGCGCTGCATGCGTACCGCCTCCGCTTTGAGCACCCTGTGAGCGGAAATTGGGTTGAAGTGGAAGCCGAACTGCCGGAGGAGATGCAGGCTGCTATTGATGAACTTAACAAAACTAGTTGACCGCACAGAAAAAGACTGTCATACTACGTAATAACGAAAAAAACGAATGCCTTTTTAACACAGTCCCGTGAGGCTGAGAAGAGGTGGTGACTGAGCGCAGAAGTATACCCAGGGCGGCGTATGTGTAATACCCGGCCTGCGGATGAATGTGCCCGGATCCGCAAGCTCTCATCCTTACGGGATGGGGGCTTTTTTTATGAAGTAAAGGAGGATGCTGCAGATGGAACGGGTGCTTTTGGATGAACAGGCAATCCGGAGAGCTCTGACAAGGGTATCGCACGAAATTATTGAAAGAAACAAAGGCGTGGAAGACTGTATCCTGGTCGGAATCAAAACGCGGGGCATTTACATTGCCAACCGGCTCGCAGAAAGTATCGAACGGATTGAAGGAAACGCGATTCCGATTGGCGAAGTGGACATTACGATGTACCGCGATGATTTATCCCACAACAATAACAGCCAGGAGCCGGAGCTGCGCGGGGCTGTGCTTCCCGGAGAGATTACCGGAAAGACAGTAATTCTGGTGGACGATGTGTTATATACCGGACGGACCGTGCGGGCAGCCATGGACGCCATGATGGACAGCGGCCGGCCGGCACAGATCCAGTTGGCCGTGCTCGTGGACCGTGGCCACCGGGAGCTTCCCGTTCGGCCGGACTACATCGGCAAAAACGTACCGACCTCCCGGGAAGAAATTATAGCTGTCAACATGACAGAAGAAGACGGCGAAGACCAGGTAAGTATCCATTCTGCGTAACAGGATTTCTCTTTAATTTGAACCAGTGAGTTCAAAAAGGGATGAGACGAAAGCGTTTCTTCCCTCCATGCCAATATTAGTGGAGGTTTATCATGAAAAATAACGAAGATATCCATATCCAGACCCGCCCGGCCCCGGCTACGTGGCTGATTCTGAGCCTGCAGCATCTGTTCGCCATGTTCGGGTCGACAATACTGGTGCCGGCGCTTACAGGACTCAGTCCGGCCGTAGCCCTTGTTTCCAGCGGTCTTGGAACACTTGCCTATCTGGCAATTACCAAAGGACAGATACCGGCTTATCTCGGCTCATCATTCGCATTTATTTTCCCGATTATTGCCGCTTTATCCATCGGAGGTCCTGGAGGCGTTATGCTCGGATCGCTCGCTGCAGGGCTTGTTTACGGCATCACGGCGCTGATTATCCGAAAAGCGGGTGTAGGTTGGCTGATGAACATTCTGCCCCCGGTAGTAGTCGGCCCGGTCATTATGGTTATCGGCCTTGGCCTTGCGACGACAGCAATCGAAATGTCGATGAACTACAACACAGACACCGGAAACTACAATGAACCGATGCGCCATATGAGCGTAGCCGCCGTAACACTTGCGATTGTCATCGTCGCGTCTGTATTTTTCCGCGGATTTTTCCGCATCATTCCCGTACTGTTTGGCATCATTGGCGGCTACTTGACGGCACTTGCTGCCGGGATGGTAAATACAGGTGCCATTGGAGAGGCTGCCTGGATTCAGGTGCCGGATTTCTCCGTGCCGTTTGCCACATACAGTCCGGATTGGAGCTGGAGCGTTATCGCGATCATGGCCCCGATTGCACTGGTGACCATTGCTGAACATATCGGCGACCAGCTTGTATTAAGCAAAGTAGCGGAAAAAAACTTCCTCAAGTCCCCGGGTCTGCACCGCTCCATCATGGGCGACGGGGTGGCAACCATGTTTGCCGCCGTGCTTGGGGGGCCGCCCAACACGACATACGGGGAAAACATCGGGGTGCTTGCCATCACCCGCGTATTCAGCGTCTACGTGATCGGCGGAGCCGCTGTGCTCGCCATCAGCTTTGGATTTATCGGAAAGGTGGAGGCCTTTATCGCAAGCATCCCCGGAGCCGTAATGGGAGGCGTTTCGATCCTGCTGTTTGGCATCATTGCCTCGAACGGCCTCCGGATGCTGATTGATAACAACATTGACCTCGGCATTAAGCGAAACCTGATTATCAGCTCCGTCATCCTGGTGACCGGAATCGGAGGAGCGTTCATCGAAATCGGGGAATACTTTGAAATATCGAGCATGGCGCTTGCCACAGTGATCGGCATGGTGCTGCACGCAGTGCTGCCGGGGAAGGAAGATTCCTACGGCAACCGGTCGATGTTTGAATCTGTAAGTACATCTACCTCAAAAAATAAGGCAGCTTGATCATCCTTTAAGGAAGTACAGAGAGACATCCAAGGTTGAACGGCATGAAAACACTTCCGTCAGTAGATTATCCTGCGCGGGGCGTTTCTTCATACCCGTACATCTGGAGTCTTTCCGACTCCGGGTTTTTTATATAGGATCGAAGCGCTTAAAAAGGAGCGGAAACGATGATGAATATGAAATCTTCAAAAACAGCAGCAGTCCAGCATGTGCTGACGATGGAGGAATGGGATGTGCGGCAGATTCATGAGCTGCTGGCGAGGGCGAATGCATTTGCAGACATGGAGCGGGAACGGAAAAACCTTCCGTTGTACGCAGCGAACTTATTTTTTGAGCCCAGCACCCGGACCAAGCTCAGCTTTGAAGCGGCCGAACAGAACCTCGGCCTCGGGATTCTTCACTTCGATGCTGCCACCTCAAGCGTAAAAAAGGGAGAGAGTCTGTACGATACGGTGCGCACGATCGAGAGCATTGGGGCTGACGTGGTCGTTATCCGTCACGAACAGGAACGGTACTTTGATGAACTGCGGGACTCTATCAGCATCCCTATTATTAATGGAGGGGACGGCTGCGGGCATCACCCCACCCAGTCGTTTCTGGACTTAATGACAATCCAGCAGGAGTTTGGTCGGTTTGCCGGAGTGAAGGTTGTCATTGCCGGCGATATCCGGCATAGCCGGGTCGCCCGTTCAAACGTGGAGGTATTGGAGCGTCTTGGAGCGAAGGTATATGTATCGGGGCCAAGAGAATGGATGGATGAAGCGATGAGCAGCCGCTTTATACCTATGGATGAAGCGGTGGAGGTGGCGGACGTTATGATGATGCTCCGCATTCAGCATGAACGGCATACTGTCCAGCTGATAGCCGGCCCGAACGATTATCACGAAGCATACGGGCTCACCATAGAGCGTGCGCAGCGCATGAACAATAAAAGCATTATTATGCACCCGGCCCCGATCAACCGGGGCGTGGAGATCGCGGACGAGCTCGTGGAGGGCAGCCGCTCAAGAATATTCAAGCAGATGACAAACGGTGTTTTTATCCGAATGGCTGTGCTTGACCATGTATTAAGACAGGCTAAAGGAGGAGATTGGAAATGAACGGATGGATTATCAATGCGCAGGTGTTCACCTCCGGGGAAACCATCGAACCACGGGATGTACTGATTGAAAATAGGCGTATCCAGGAAATAGGCCGGGCGCCGGAGGAGGCTGAAGTAGTACTCGATGCGAAAGGAAGGCTGCTCAGTCCGGGACTGGTTGATGTGCATGTGCATCTTCGTGAGCCGGGAGGCGAGCACAAAGAAACGATCTATTCAGGTACAAAGGCGGCCGCGAAAGGCGGATTCACCACCGTTTGTCCGATGCCCAACACGTACCCGGTGCCAGACTCCGCAGGAAAGCTTGATCTGCTGTATGAACGTATCGAAGCAACGGCTGTGGTTCGTGTCCTTCCTTACGCCTCCATTACGGAAAAGCAGCAGGGGGCCGAACGTACGAACATGAAAGCTCTGAAAGAGCACGGGGCCTTTGCTTTTACAGATGACGGAGTGGGTGTGCAGGACGCCTCTGTCATGTACGAGGCCATGCAGGAAGCCGCAGCGCTCGGTATGCCGGTGGTGGCGCACTGTGAGGAAAATACGCTCGTGTACGGGGGCAGCGTGCACGCCGGGAGGTTCGCGGAAAAAAACGAACTCAAGGGCATACCGGCGGTAGCTGAATCCGTTCATATCGCCCGTGACATTCTGCTCGCTGAAGCGGCCGGCTGTCACTATCACGTATGTCACGTGAGCACGAAGGAATCTGTGCGGCTGATCCGCGATGCGAAGCGTGCCGGCATCCATGTAACAGCCGAAGTCACACCGCATCATCTGCTACTAAGTGAAGACGACATACCGGAGGTGAATACGAACTATAAAATGAATCCGCCGCTTCGCTCCCGCGGCGACCGGCAGGCGCTGCTTGAAGCCTGGCTCGACGGCACCATTGATTTTATAGCGACCGACCACGCGCCTCATGCTGCTGAAGAAAAAGCACGGCCGATAGGCGAAGCTCCGTTTGGCATTACGGGATTTGAAACGGCCTTTCCGCTTTTATATAACGAATTGGTATTAAACGGAGTATGCACTCTGGAGTACCTGGTCGCATCAATGACGGGGCGTCCGGCCGGGGTGTTCGGACTTGCTGCCGGCGCGCTATCCACCGGAGCTGCTGCAGACCTGACGCTCATAGACCTGGAGCACGAGGAAACGGTCGATCCTACTCAGTTTGTGTCAAAAGGAAAAAACACCCCATTTACCGGCTGGAGGCTGAAGGGCTGGCCAGTGCTCACGATCGTAGACGGACAGATAGTGTATGAAAAGGAAGAGGTGCAGCAATGAAGCGGAAATTAATACTGGAAAATGGAGCAGTTTTTCACGGGGAAGGCATTGGAAGCGAACGGGAAACCGTAGGGGAAGTCGTATTTAACACCGGGATGACCGGTTATCAGGAAATTTTATCCGACCCGTCCTACTGCGATCAGCTGGTGACGCTGACGTACCCGCTGATCGGCAACTACGGCATTAACCGGGATGACTTCGAAACGATGCATCCCTCTGCCGGCGGACTGATCGTCAAGGAAGCAGCTTCGCATCCGAGCAATTTCCGAAGCATCGGCACGCTCAGCGAATGGCTTTACGAAAAGGATATTCCCGGCCTGTGCGGCATTGATACACGTCGCCTGACGAAAATGATCCGGACCGCCGGCACGCTGCGCGGCAGACTATGCGTAGAAGAAGCGGAAGAGGAGGCAATCGTCCGGGAGCTGCAGCAGTGGATTGATCCCCGGGATCAGGTGTCCCGGGTCAGTACGAAAAATGCCTACCATGCACCGGGCAACGGTAAACGCGTCGTTTTGATGGATTACGGGGCTAAACACGGCATCACTCGGAACCTGCTCAGTCGTGGCTGCGATGTGTTTGTGCTCCCGTACAACGCTACGGCGAAAGAAGTGCTTGCCCTGAACCCGGACGGAGTAATGCTCAGTAACGGCCCCGGAGACCCTGAAGACGTACCGGAGGCTGTGGAGACGCTCCGTAACCTGATCGGGGAAGTGCCAGTCTTTGGCATCTGCCTCGGGCACCAACTGCTGAGTCTTGCCTGCGGGGCTACATCCTCCAAGCTTAAATTTGGCCACCGTGGGGGAAATCATCCGGTCAAGCAGGTAAAAACCGGACGGGTGGACATAACCTCCCAGAATCACGGCTATACCGTGGACCGGGATTCGCTGATGGGCACTGACCTTATACTGACGCACGTCAACGTCAATGATGGCACGGTTGAAGGCGTCGAACACCGGGAATACCCTGCCTTCAGTGTTCAGTACCACCCGGAAGCATGCCCGGGACCGAGCGATGCCAACGACTTGTTCGACCAGTTTGTCCGGTTAATGAACCGCTACGAAAAAGTACCTACTCGAATATAAAAGGGGAGTCACCATGCCAAAACGTACAGATATCCAAAAAATATTAGTGATTGGCTCTGGTCCTATAGTGATCGGCCAGGCGGCGGAGTTTGACTACGCCGGCACGCAGGCGTGCCAGGCGTTAAAGGAAGAAGGATACGAGGTCATTCTAATCAATTCCAACCCGGCAACCATCATGACGGACACTAACATTGCCGATCAGGTGTACATGGAGCCGCTCACCCTAGAATTTGTCGACCGGGTAATCCGTAAAGAACGGCCCGACGCCATTCTGCCAACCCTTGGCGGCCAGACCGGGTTGAATATGGCGATGGAGCTGCACCGTCACGGGCTGCTCGAGCGGTATGATATTTCCCTTCTTGGCACCGAGCTCTCTGCCATTGAGCAGGCAGAGGACCGGGAGTCCTTCCGGAACCTCATGTACGAGCTGAACGAGCCGGTGCCAGAAAGCACCATCGTGCACAACCTTCAGGAGGCCGAAGCCTTTGTGGATGAAATCGGCTACCCGGTCATCGTCCGTCCGGCCTATACGCTCGGCGGTACCGGCGGCGGCCTGGTGGACAATCACGACGAACTGGTGGAAATTGTCGGCTCCGGACTTAAATACAGTCCAGTAACCCAGTGCCTGCTGGAAAAAAGTATCGCCGGATTTAAAGAGCTTGAATACGAAGTGATGCGCGACAGCTCAGGACAGGCAATTGTCGTCTGCAACATGGAAAATATCGACGCGGTAGGGGTTCATACCGGTGACTCGATCGTCACGGCCCCGAGCCAGACGCTTGCCGACCGGGAGTACCATATGCTCCGGGACTCGTCCCTGAAAATCATCCGTGCGCTCGAAATTGAAGGCGGCTGCAACGTGCAGTTTGCTCTCTCCCCGGACAGCTTTGAATACTATATCATTGAAGTCAACCCGCGCGTAAGCCGCTCCTCGGCACTTGCTTCCAAAGCCACCGGCTACCCGATCGCCAAGCTTGCAGCCAAGATTGCCTCGGGATATAAGCTCGATGAACTGAAGAACCCGATTACCGGTACGACCTACGCAAGCTTCGAGCCGGCCCTTGATTACGTAGTAACGAAAATTCCCCGCTGGCCGTTCGACAAATTTGAGGCAGCGAACCGCCGGCTCGGCACACAGATGAAGGCGACCGGGGAAGTAATGGCCATCGGACGTTCATTCGAGGAGTCCATTTTAAAAGGCATCCGGTCGCTCGAACTCGGACGCGCATTTCTGACACACCTGGACTACGCAGAGGCCTCTGAAGAGAAGCTTATAGACAAGCTTATTCGTGCGGATGATGAGCGGCTGTTTTATATTGGGGAAGCATTGAAGCGCGGCTACTCGCTTGAGCAGCTGCACAGCTGGACAAAAATTGATTTGTTTTTCCTTGAAAAATTCGCCGGTATCGTCAAGGTTGCGGAAATGGCACGTGCCTATCCAAATGATGAAGAAATACTGCGGATGGCTAAGACAACCGGCATGGCTGACGAAACACTTGCGGCCTACTGGAATACGACAGAGAAGCAGGTGCGCAGTCAGCGCCTCGATCTGGGAATTACGCCTGTGTATAAAATGGTCGACACGTGTGCCGCGGAATTTGAGTCCGAAACGCCGTATTACTATTCCTCCTATGAAGAAGAAAACGAAAGCAGCAAAACCGGGCGTCCGTCTGTTATCGTCCTCGGTTCCGGCCCGATACGGATCGGGCAGGGAGTTGAATTTGACTACGCGACGGTGCATACCGTCTGGGCACTACAGGAAGCGGGATACGAAGCGATTATTATCAACAACAACCCGGAAACGGTGTCGACAGACTTCAGCGTCTCCGACAAGCTGTACTTTGAGCCGCTTACAGTGGAAGATGTAATGCACGTAGTCGATGTAGAACAGCCGGAGGGTGTCATCGTTCAATTCGGCGGTCAGACCGCCATTAACCTGGCGGATGGTCTCGCTGAGCACGGCGTAAAGATTCTGGGCACTACACTCGAGGACATGGACCGGGCAGAGGACCGGGATAAATTTGAAGCGGCGCTGCAGTCGCTTCAAATTCCTCAGCCGCTCGGCCGTACAGCGGTCAGCACAGAAGAGGCACGGGTAGTGGCTGCTGATATCGGCTATCCGGTTCTGGTCCGCCCGTCGTACGTCCTGGGTGGACGGGCGATGGAAATCGTCGGCAGTGAAAAAGAACTGCTTAACTACATGGAGCGGGCCGTACGCGTCAACCGCAAGCACCCGGTTCTGATCGATCGTTATATGGTCGGAAAAGAAGTAGAGGTCGACGCGATTTCAGATGGAGAGACAGTGCTTATACCGGGGATCATGGAGCACATTGAACGCGCCGGGGTGCATTCGGGCGATTCGATTGCGGTCTATCCATCACAGACGCTCTCAGAGAAGACGAAACAAACACTTGCCGAGCGGACGATCGCTATCGGAAAAGGACTGAACATCAAAGGTCTGCTGAACATTCAGTTCGTCATACACGAAGATGAAGTGTATGTGCTTGAAGTGAATCCACGGGCGAGCCGCACCCTGCCGTTTTTAAGTAAAATTACCGGATGTCCAATTGCAAAGCTTGCCACCCGGGTAATGGTCGGCGAAAGCCTTGCTTCCCTTGGGTACGAAAGCGGTCTATTGCCGGAGGCGGAAGGCGTTTCGGTCAAGGTGCCGGTCTTTTCCTTCGCCAAGCTCCGCCAGGTGGAAATATCGCTCGGCCCGGAAATGAAATCGACCGGAGAAGTGATGGGCCGGGATCAGACGCTCGAGAAAGCATTGTATAAAGGACTGATCGCTTCCGGGATGAAAATTCCAAATCACGGCACCGTGCTGTTCACTATCGCTGATGAATGGAAAAAGGAGGCACTTGCGCTCGCCAGGAGGTTTCATGCGATCGGCTATACGATTACAGCGACCCAGGGAACCGCGGCGTGGCTGAACAAGGAAGGCATTCCGGCTTCCTCGGTCGCTAAGGTGGAAGAAGAGTCGCCAAATATTCTGGACTTTATACGGGAAGGCAAAGCCCAGTTTGTTATCAACACGATGGAAAAACAGAAAAAAGCGGCGGCGGACGGCTTCCGGATCCGGAGGGAAGCGGTGGAAAATGAAGTAGTATGTCTCACATCCCTCGACACGGCCGGAGCCCTGTTGAAGGTGCTTGAGATGATTACCTTTTCCACAGAAGCCATGCCTGCGATGAAAGAAGATCGTACAAACGAGGTGATGGCGTGATTCAAAAAGAATGGATGAGCGTCGTTTCTATCGACGAAATCGCAGCGTCGATTTTTGAAGTTGTACTCGAAGGCGATATGCCGGAGCGTATTCAGGCACCGGGACAATTTGTGCATGTGAAGACGTCACCGCATGTCGCCCCGCTACTGCGTCGTCCGGTCAGTATTAGTGAATACTGGCCTGACCAGCGGCGGATGGCGCTGGTTTTCCGGGCTGAAGGGGAAGGTACAAGCCGGATGGCAGCCTGGCGTACAGGCGACGAAGTGGATGTGCTCGGGCCGCTCGGCAACGGGTTTGATACGAGTGACGTGAACGAAGGAGAAAAGGCGCTGATTGTCGGAGGCGGTGTCGGCGTTCCGCCACTGCTCGGTCTCGCTAAACAGCTGGTGGGCCAGGGCATCCGGGTGCAGACCGTGCTCGGCTTTGCCGATGAATCCAGTGCATTCTTCCAGGAAAGATTCAGCGCACTCGGAGACTGCTTTGTGAGTACAATTGACGGAAGTATAGGGGAGGCTGGCTTTGTCACAGATGTGATTGACCGCCAGGGTCTTTCCTACGATGCTATTTACGCCTGTGGACCGCTGCCAATGCTTCGCGCGCTCGACAGCTCCTATGCGGCCGCAAAAGGGAAGCTTTCCCTTGAGGAACGTATGGGCTGCGGCATCGGCGCGTGCTTTGCCTGTGTGTGTCACACTACAGACGACCCTGACGGGACAAGCTACCGGAAGGTTTGCAGCGACGGCCCGGTCTTTCCGTGGGGAGAGGTGGTGCTGTCATGAAACTGCATGTAAGCCTGCCCGGGCTTGAAATGAAAAACCCTGTTATGCCGGCGAGCGGGTGCTTTGGCTTTGGAAAAGAATTTTCCCAACTGTATGACCTCAATAACCTCGGAGCCATTGCGATTAAAGCGACCACCGAAGAAGCACGGTTCGGCAATGAAACACCGAGGGTGGCAGAAACAGAAGCAGGCATGCTAAACGCTATCGGTCTGCAGAACCCGGGGCTTAAAGGAGTAATTGAACAGGAGCTGCCGTGGCTTCAGCAGTTGGACACGCCGGTTCTTGCAAATGTTGCGGGAACGAAAATGGAAGACTACGAAGCGGTGGCAGCCGGACTGTCGGAATCCGGAATGGTGGCAGCGCTGGAGCTCAATATTTCCTGCCCGAATGTGAAAGAAGGGGGCATTACGTTTGGCACCGACCCGAAGCTTGCGGCAGAGCTGACGAAAAGGGTGAAGCACGTGTCTGACGTGCCTGTTTATGTCAAGCTGTCTCCCAACGTGACGGATATCACTGAAATTGCCAAAGCGGTGGAACATGCCGGCGCGGACGGCCTGTCACTGATTAACACATTATCGGGGATGAAAATTGATCCGGTGACGCGCAAGCCGCTGCTCGCCAATGAAATCGGGGGGCTTTCGGGACCGGCCATTAAGCCGGTGGCCATCCGGATGGTATATCAGGTGCGGCAGGTAACAGAACTGCCTATTATCGGTATGGGCGGCATTATGGGCATGGAGGACGTGCTGGAGTTTATGATGGCTGGAGCTGATGCGGTCGCTGTCGGAACAGCAAACATCAGCAACCCGTTTGCCTGCCCGGAAATCATTCAGGGGCTGACAGACTGGGCCGGCACAGAGGCGGCTTTGGACTGGGCCAGCTGGAAACGGGGCGGGGTGAAAGCATGAAGGACCGTCCTCTGATTATTGCCATGGACGTGCCGGATAAACCGGAGGCGGCTGCCCTGCTCGCTTCATTCGGGCAGAAATCACTATTTTTAAAAGTCGGCATGGAATTATTTTATAAAGAAGGCCCAGCGCTTGTGGAGGAATGGAAAGCACAAGGACATCGGGTATTTCTTGACTTGAAGCTGCATGATATACCCAATACGGTCCAGCGGGCTGCCGCTCAGCTGGCCCGGCTGCAGGTGGATCTTGTTACGGTCCATGCCGCTGGCGGAAGCCGGATGATGGCGGGTGCTGTAGAAGGCCTGGAGCAGGGCACCCGGGCCGGGCAGAAGAGACCTGCCTGCATAGCAGTCACTCAGCTGACGAGCACCTCCGAAACGATGCTGAACGAGGAGCTTGGCATACCGCTTTTGATGAACGAAGCGGTGGCAGCTTACGCGGATCTTGCCGAACGGTCGGGACAGGACGGCGTTGTCTGTGCTGCCGGAGAAGTGCCGCTCATTAAAAGCTCCCGGAGCCGCTCTTTTATTACCGTGACACCGGGAATACGCGGGACCGGTGAAGAGGCGGGAGATCAGGCCAGGGTAGTAACACCGCGGGGCGCAGCAGATCTTGGCAGTGACGCGATCGTCGTCGGACGCAGCATTACAAAAGCTGCTGATCCGGCTTCGGCTTATGAACAAATGGAACAGGAATGGAGAATGCCCAATGCAGAATAAAGAACTTCTCAGCAGGGATCTGCTGACCATCGAAGCAGTGACACTGCGCCCGGATGAACCGTTCACCTGGTCTTCCGGTATCCGCTCCCCAATTTACTGCGACAACCGGCTGACGCTGTCTTACCCGGACGTACGGACCCGGGTGGCAGAAGGACTGGCGGAGCTGATCCGGAGTAATTACCCTGATGCTACGATCGTCGCCGGCACCGCGACGGCCGGGATCGCTCATGCGGCGCTTGCAGCGGACAGGCTCGGCCTGCCGATGTGCTACGTGCGCGGTTCTTCCAAATCCCACGGCAAAGGCAATCAGATTGAAGGCCGGGTTACTCCAGAGGATAAAGTCGTAATCGTTGAGGATTTAATCTCCACAGGTCAAAGCATGATTACAGTCCAGCAGGCGCTTCTGGACGCAGGAGCCGACGTACTCGGAGCGGCTGCGATTTTCACGTATGAGCTGGAGGAAGCCGGAAGGCAGCTTAAAGAAGCGCAGCTGCCGGCCAAAACACTGACCAATTACTCCGCGCTGATCCAGATTGCTGCTGAGGAAGGCTACGTGCAGGAAAACGACATCGAACGTCTGCAGGAATGGAAGCAGGCCCCGGCGTCCTGGGCGTAAATACGAAAAAAAGCTTTTTCCGGACAGCTGGGCTGTGCCGGAAGAAGCTTTTTTTATTTTGCAGCGGTCTGGGCCTTGGCCCGGTTTTTCATTTCAAGGACAAGGCTTTCCTCCGGAGTGACAAACAGGGTGGACTGCTGGTCATAGGTCACAAATCCGGGCTTGGCACCGTTTGGTTTTCGTACGTGCCGGATCAGGGTGTAGTCGACCGGCACCGAGGACGAGGAGCGCGCTTTGGAGAAATAGGCGGCCAGGACAGCCGCTTCCTTTAACGTTTCCTCGTCCACGTCTGTGGAGCGGATCACCACGTGGGAGCCGGGGATATCTTTAGTGTGCAGCCAGGTGTCTCCGGCGTTTGCGACCCGATTGGTGACGTATTCGTTCTGGCGGTTGTTTTTTCCAACGAGCAGAAGTGTGCCGGCCGAGGAAACATACTGTTCAACCTGCGGTTTCGTGTTTTTCTTCTGTTTTTTCTTTTGAACACGTTTTTTCAGATAGCCGCCGTCCGACAATTCTTCGCGTATGTCGTCAATGTCAGATGGGGCAGCCGTTTCCACCTGCTGAATCAGCCGGTCGAGGTAATCAATCTCGCGACGGGTCAGCTTGATCTGTTTTTTCGCTTCGGAAAGCGAGGTTTTGGCTTTATTATAGCGTTTAAAATACCGCTGGGCATTATCTGACGGCGAGAGCTCAGGCTCAAGCTCAATGGTAAGCGTGCCGCCTTCCGGATCGTAGTAATCTGTTACTTCGATTTCATTTTCACCACCGCGGAGCTGGTGCATGTGGGCGGTTAACAGCTCCCCGTATTTTTGGTAGACGAGGCGGTTTTCGGCCTGGGTAATCGTCTGGCGCAGCTTTTTCAGCTTGCGCTCGTTTTTTTCGCGTTCGTTCTGTAGAAACCGTTCGAGGTCATGGGCCTGCTGGTGCACGCGGTCACGTTCGGCTTTGCCGTTATGATAGCGGTCGAGCATGGCGCTCACCGAGTCAAAATTCTCCTTCGTGCCGTCCACATGAGTAAGGTCAATGGCGCTGTAATATTCTTTATTCGCTTCGGTGGTCACAATCTGCGGCTTAAAATTCCCGTTTTTAACGTCATGCATGAGCGAAGTAAACGTCTCGGCCAGTTTCTGCAGCGAACCGAGACCGGCACGGTGCGTGGCTTCTTTGGCACTCTGGGGAGAAATCCCTTCAAACGCCTGCATCAGCTGGCGGTCGAGCTTGCCCTGGTTGGCGTCGAGTGCTCTCAGCACGTCACCGGCTTCAGCTTTGAGGGGGTTCGCCTTATGCTGGGACGGTGGTCCGATATAGGCCTGGCCCGGGAGAATCGTGCGGACCGTGTTCTGGGCCGGGGAAATATGCTTCATGCTGTCGAGAATATGCGTACGGTCCTCATTAAGAAGCACGACATTACTGTGCTTGCCCATGATTTCCATGACCAGGGTCCGTTCCGTAAGATCACCGATTTCATCTTTGTTTTCAATGCGCAGCGAAACGATCCGCTCAAGTCCCTGTTGTGACACCTCCCGGACGAAGCCACCTTCTAGGTGCTTGCGAAGCAGCATGCAGAACATGGAAGGCTCCTTGGGATTCTGGTACTTTTCATCTGTTAGATGCATTCTCGACAGGGAAGGGTTCACCGACAGCAGGAGCTGGTGATTTTTGCGGTTCGCCCGCACTGAAATGACCAGGTCAGTTTTGTAGGGCTGGTGTATTTTTGTAATCCGGCCGTTTTGGAGCGTCTGCTGGACCTCCTGGACAACGGCCTGGGTCATGATTCCGTCAAAGCTCACGTTCGATCATCCTTTACTCGTACAAGCAGGAGAAATTCTTCTGCTGCTTGCGTTCTGTACGGTGGATTATAGCATAATGAAAAGCGCGCCGTCTTGTCTGCTGAATAAACATTGGTTGTGGGCTGAAGAGATATTGTTTACAATATAGAAGTACATAATGTTCGGGCCTCGCCGCGAAGCATCGTTTGTGACGCTTGAAATAATCGTGC
Source organism: Marinococcus luteus (assembly GCF_034497705.1). Taxonomy (GTDB): domain Bacteria; phylum Bacillota; class Bacilli; order Bacillales; family Marinococcaceae; genus Marinococcus; species Marinococcus luteus_A. The sequence goes on from NZ_JAXRUV010000001.1 coordinate 141,540, forward strand.
TATACTGAGGCAGGAGAACAACTCGTCAGGAACCGCAGAAGAAAACATATATGAACCATTTTTTCAGGCAGCAGCTAGAGGGATGGTCCGACCAGGAGGGGTAGTTTTGAGCATTAAGCTAATCAACATTGGATTTGGAAATATTGTGTCGGCAAATCGGATTATTTCTATTGTCAGCCCGGAATCTGCACCAATCAAACGGATTATTCAGGAAGCCAGGGACCGTAACATGCTGATTGATGCCACCTACGGCAGAAGGACGAGAGCGGTTATCATTGCAGACAGCGACCATGTTGTGCTTTCTGCGGTTCAGCCGGAGACAGTCGCCCAGCGGCTGCATACAAAAGACGATGATTCATCGGACGAATAAGATTGTGAAATGAGGCGTGTCAACCTATGAAAGATGATAAAGGATTATTGATTGTGCTTTCCGGCCCGGCCGGTGTAGGAAAAGGTACGGTGTGCGGGGCGCTGCGCGAAGAGGATACGAACATTGAGTATTCCGTCTCCGCCACTACCCGGGCCCCGCGTCCGGGGGAGGAGCACGGAGTAAATTATTTCTTTCATTCGAAGGAAGAGTTTGAAAAAATGATTGAGCAAGGCCGTCTGCTGGAGTGGGCGCAGTATGTAGACAACTACTACGGGACCCCGCTTGATTATGTCGAGGAAACGATCGACCGCGGCAAGGACATCATTCTCGAGATTGAAGTGCAGGGCGCAGAAAAGGTGAAGGAGCGTTACCCGGAAGGCACGTTTATTTTCTTAATGCCTCCGAGTCTCGCCGAGCTCCGCAGCAGGATTGTCGGACGGGGCACGGAAACATCCGAGTTGATTGACAAACGGATGACTGTGGCCAAAAATGAAATTGACATGATGCAGATGTATGACTACGTAGTGGAAAATGATGAGATTGAAAAAGCGGTCTCGCGCATCCGCTCTATTGTCACTGCAGAACACTGCAAGCAGGAACGCCTGATTGAAAAATACAAAGAATTAGCGGAGGTGGAATAATGGCTTCAAACAGAAATGACGAAGGAATGCTGTATCCGTCCATTGACCAGCTGCTCGGTCATATCAATTCCAAATATACGCTAGTATCCGTATCGGCACGGCGCGCGAGAGACCTCGAAGAAATCGACGGGGCACTTCCGATGATCGATAACGCAAAATCCGTGAAGGCAGTAGGCATCGCTCTTGAAGAAATCCAGGCCGGCGTGCTCAGCTACCGGCAGGGCGACTACGAAGAACATGACTACGAAGAATAACGGAAAATGAACGGGCACCGGATAAGAAGAAGCAACCTATGGCATCACGTAGGTTGCTTTTTTTAGCCTGGAAGCGCCTGTAAAAGGAGGACATAGCTGTGAAAGGCAAAAAAATTGTACTCGGTGTCACGGGTGGAATAGCCGCCTTTAAAGCCGCGGCGCTTGCAAGTAAGCTGTACCAGGCGGGGGCAGAGCTGCGCATTATTATGACCCCGGAAGCCAAAGAGTTTATTACCCCGCTCACATTTCAGGCACTGACCCGGTCAAGAGTGTACGACGACACGTTTGCAGAAGCTGACCCTTCGGTCGTTTCCCATATTGATGTGGCGGACTGGGCGGACGTATTTATCGTAGCGCCTGCGTCGGCCAACACGCTCGGCAAGCTTGCGAACGGACTCGCAGATGATATGCTCACCACCACAATGATGGCGACACTTGCCAATGTCTACGTTGCACCGGCGATGAACGTAAACATGTATAATCATCCAAGCTTTCAGCGCAACAAGGAAACGTTAAAGCAGGACGGCTACCGTTTCATTGAACCCGGAGAGGGTTATCTTGCCTGCGGCTGGATTGGCAAAGGCCGGATGGCGGAGCCCGAGGACATTATGCAGTTTGTCCAGGATGCCGAAGATGTCGGCACTCCGCTTGCCGGCAAACGAGTGCTTGTTACGGCCGGTCCGACGCATGAGCATATTGATCCCTTCCGGGTCGTTACCAACCCGTCCAGCGGAAAAATGGGGTTTGCGATCGCTGAGGAAGCAGCCCGGCGGGGAGCAGAGGTGACGCTGGTTGCAGGGCCAGTGACGCTCTCCACGCCCGGCGGTGTCCAGACAAGAATCGACGTCGAAAGCGTGGAGGATATGCGCGAAGCCGTGCTCACCCACTACGATACGTCGGATGTGGTTATTAAAGCAGCTGCTGTGTCCGATTACAGGCCGGAGACCGTGTATGAAAAAAAGCAGAAGAAAAAGAACGACGGCCTTGAGGTGCCGATGGTGAAAACACCGGATATTCTCCAGGAGCTTGGAGAAAAAAAGAAGCATCAGCTTTTGATCGGCTTCGCTGCAGAATCGGAATACCTCGAGAAATACGCAGAAAGCAAGCGGCAGCGTAAGAACGCCGATTTAATTGTAGCCAATGAAATTGGAAAAGCGGGTTCGGGCTTTCGGGCCGATGAAAATACTATCACCTTCGTGGATAAAAACGGAGCTGTTTCTTTTCCCACCCAGTCGAAGCACGAGGCAGCGGCAGAAATTATGTCCTGGCTGCAGAAACGAATAGGAGACGCGTAACTATGTACGCCAAAGTAATTGTGGATATAGCGACCGGCCAGACGAACCGGGCTTTTGATTATCAGATTCCGGCTTCACTCGAGATGCTCGCACACCCCGGATCAAGAGTGACGGTGCCGTTTGGCGCCCGGAAAATTCAGGGATTTATCTGGCGGATCGAAGACAAAACAGAGCTTGCCCGGGTCAAGCCGATTACAGACGTGCTCGATCCTCATCCGGTGCTTACGCAGGAGCTGCTTGAGCTCGGAGAGTATCTGGCCATTGAAACAGTCTGTTTTTTGATTACGGCCTATCAGTCGATGATTCCGGCAGCTATCCGGGCAAAGCCAAAAAAGAAGATTGAACTGCTCGTGCCCACGGAGACACTGCCGCCGGTACTGCAGGTAGTGTTTCAGAAGCAGACGACGATCGACTGGAAGGACCTCCCGGACGACAAATCAGTGATGCAGCATGTGCAGGAAGCTGTTCGTAATGAACAGATCCGGATCGATTATCAGGTGAAGGATCAGACGAAAAAGCAGACGAAGCGGATGCTGCGGCTTCACCCGGAGCACCGGGCGCATGCAGCTTCTCTTACGGCGAAGGCGAAAAAACAGCTGGAGCTGTACGACTGGTTTCTTGCGATCGGAGACGAAGAAGCGGCTGTACCCGCGGCTCAGCTGCTGCATGAGCAGACGGCGAGCCGGGCGGTTATTCAGGGTCTAGTGGAAAAAAACATCCTTATGGAGCGGGACCAGGAATCGTACCGGGACCCGTTTGAAGACCGATCATTTGAAGCCACACCCCCGCAGGAGCTCACCCGGGACCAGCAGCGAGCACTTGATCCGATTACGGAAAAAACGTCGCGGCGCAGACACCATACGTTTTTGCTGCACGGGGTCACCGGAAGCGGAAAGACAGAAGTGTATCTGCAGGCTATTGACCGTGTGCTGCAGCAGGGACGGGAGGCGATTGTGCTCGTACCGGAAATTTCGCTTACCCCGCAAATGGTGGAACGTTTTAAAGGGCGGTTTGGAGACCAGGTGGCGGTGATGCACAGCGCTCTCTCAAGAGGCGAGCGTTATGACGAATGGCGCAGGGTGCACGCCGGAGACGCGAAAGTAGCGGTCGGCGCGCGGTCGGCGATTTTTGCCCCCTTCAAAAATGTCGGCCTGATTATCATTGATGAAGAGCACGAAGGCAGCTATAAGCAGGAGGATCATCCCCGGTATCACGCCCGGGAGGTAGCGATCTGGAGAGGTAGGTATCACGGGGCTCCGGTCGTATTAGGGAGCGCGACGCCGTCGCTCGAATCATATGCCCGGGCCGGTCGGGAGGTTTATCAGCTGCTGGAAATGCCGGAGAGAATTAACCAGAAACAGCTGCCCGCCATCGACGTGGTGGATATGAGGGACGAGCTTCATAAAGGCAACCGCTCGGTGTTTTCCGAAACGCTGCTTGAAAAGCTGAAGGACCGTCTGGAAAAAGGGGAGCAGAGTATTTTGTTTCTAAACCGGCGCGGCTACTCTTCGTTTGTCATGTGCCGTTCATGCGGCTATACTGCTGAATGCCCGCACTGTGAAATTACGCTCACATACCATCAGACAAAGCATCAGCTGAAGTGCCACTACTGCGGCTATGAAGAAGAGATGCCTGCAACGTGCCCGTCCTGCGAAAGTGAACAGATCCGCTACTTCGGTACAGGCACCCAGAAGGTCGAAGAAGAGCTGACGAAGGTGCTGCCGGAGGCCAGGATTATCCGGATGGATATGGACACCACCACGAAAAAAGGCTCTCATGAGCAGATGCTTCGCCGGTTTGGAAACGGAGAGGCGGACATTCTGCTCGGCACCCAGATGATTGCCAAAGGCCTGGACTTCCCTATGATTACGCTGGTCGGTGTACTGGCAGCGGACACGATGCTGCATCTGCCTGATTTCCGGGCGCCGGAACGGACCTTTCAGCTGCTTACTCAGGTGAGCGGCCGGGCCGGCCGGGACAAGCTGCAGGGCGAAGTAGTGATTCAATCCTACAGCCCCGATCATTACAGTATCCAGTTTGCTAAAAACCATGACTATCCATCGTTCAGCCGGCATGAAATGGGCCAGCGCAAGCGGGGCGGGTACCCGCCGTATTATTATTTAACGATGGTCAACGTTTCTCACGAAGAGATCGGCGTCGCGCTGAAAACCGCTGAAAAAGTGACGAGCCGGCTGCGGGAGGAATTATCCCCGCAGGCAAAAATTCTCGGGCCAACTGTTTCTCCGATTGCAAGGATCAAGGATAGATATCGGTACCAATGCATGATAAAATACAGGGATGAGCCTGAATTAACGAAAATCCTGAATGATATTGCTGTACATTATCAAAAAGAGACAGCTCAGGATAAGCTGTTTATTACGATTGATATGTACCCGCAGTTGTTTCTATAAGGTAAACACCAGCCCCGCTGCTTCGATAGTGACCGACGCACGGGGCTGTGTATTGTGAAAAGAGGGATAAATATGAACATTTTATTTATGGGGACACCGGACTTTTCGGTCCCGGTCCTTCGGCGTCTGCTTGAAGAGGGCTATCCGGTAACCGCGGTGGTCACTCAACCTGACCGCCCGAAGGGAAGAAAAAAAGAGCTGACCCCGCCGCCGGTCAAAGTTGAAGCCGAAGCGTGGAAGCTTCCTGTACTGCAGCCGGAAAAGCTGAAAAACGAAGCCTCCTTAAACGAAGTGCTGGCAGAGAAGCCGGATTTAATTATTACAGCGGCGTTCGGCCAGATTCTGCCGAAAAAGCTTCTCGAAGCCCCTTCCATTGCAGCGGTGAATGTGCACGCTTCCCTGCTTCCGGAATACCGTGGCGGCGCCCCTATTCACCAGGCGGTCATCGATGGCCGGGAGAAAACAGGCGTCACGATCATGGACATGGTTGCAAAACTGGACGCCGGCGACATCATCCGTCAGCAGGAGGTACCCATTGAATGGGAGGATACGGTCGGAGATGTGCATGACAAACTGAGCGCCGTTGGAGCAGATCTTTTGATCGAAACGCTGCCAGCAGTAATCGACGGCACGGCGGAACGGACTCCGCAGAATGAAAAGAAAGTAACGTTTGCATCCAATATCCAGCGCGGCCAGGAAAAGGTCGACTGGAAGCAGAACGGACGTTCGATCTATAACCAGATACGTGGAATGAATCCATGGCCGGTGGCCTATACAGAGAAAGACGGAAAGTCGATTAAGCTGTGGCGAGCCGAATGGGTGGACGCTTCCGCCAGTGCTGAAGCGGGTACTATTACTTCGATAACGGATGACTACATTGATGTGGCAGCCGGTGACGGCACAACGGTGCGGCTGTGGGAGATTCAGCCGGCTGGTAAAAAAAGAATGAAAACGGCCGAGTTTTTGCGGGGAAGCCACGGCTGGTCCAAAGGAGAGAGTTTTAATGAATAAAACGGAGCCTTCCTATTCCCTCCGGTATACAGCTGCTTCCCTGCTCGAGCGGGTGGAGACCGGCCAGGCTTTCAGCCACCTGCTGCTTCATCACGAGCTCGCCGGAAAAGCATGGTCGAGGGAGGATGCCGGCCTTCTGACCGAAATTGTTTACGGCACCCTCCGCCGCCAGAATACCCTCGACTACGTGCTTGGGGTTTTTGTGAACAAACCGCTAACGAAGCTTGACGCCTGGGTACGCGTGCTGCTGCGCATGAGTGTGTATCAGATGCGTTACCTTGACCGGGTGCCGGACCACGCCGTGGTGGATGAGGCGGTAAAAATTGCGAAGCAGCGAGGCAATAAAGGGGTGAGCGGTTTTGTGAACGGGGTGCTCCGCTCCTTGCAGCGCAAAGGATTTCCCGACACCACCGCTATCAAAAACACAGAGGAACGTCTGGCTGTCGACTACAGCCATCCGGCATGGATGCTTCGGGAATGGCAGGGGGCCTACGGGGAAGACACAGCCCTCCGTATCGCCGAAGCAAATAACGTCACGCCAAAAACGAACGTGCGGGTCTCCTCTGAGGCTGAACTCGGAGACGTGCAGGAAATGCTCGAACAGGAAGGGATTCAGACAACCCGCGGTATTATTGCAGAGAAAGCATTAATTGTAGAAAAAGGAAATGTTCTCGTCACTGAAACGTATCAGAACGGCTATATAACGGTGCAGGACGAAAGCTCCATGAAAGCCGGTGAAGCACTGATGGTTGAAGAAAATATGGACGTTCTCGACGCCTGCGCTGCCCCGGGCGGGAAATCAACGGACGCTGCCGAACGAACCGGCCCGGGCGGAAGCGTGGCAGCCCATGACCTGAGTGCAAAAAAGCTTGTCCAGATTGAAGAACAGGCGGCAAGACTTGGGCTTGAAAATATTGAAACCGCCGCCGGGGATGCACGTCAATTGACAACTACTTTTCCGGTGCGTACATTTGACCGGGTACTCGTCGATGCACCGTGCAGCGGACTTGGCGTTATCCGGAAAAAGCCCGAGCAGAAATGGGCCAAAAAAGCAGAGGATTTTGAACGCCTGCCGGAGATACAGCACGAAATATTGAATGAAGCTGTAAGTATGTTACGATTTAATGGAAGGATTGTGTACAGCACATGTACAATTCGTCCAGAGGAGAACGAACAGGTGTGGGAAGCATTTTTGCACCGGCATCCAGAACTATCACCAGACCATGAACTGACCGACAAACTAAAACTTTCAGAAATAGAGCATTTTTCCAGCGATTACGGATGGTGCACGATTCTTCCCCATGAATACGGCACAGACGGATTTTTCATTGCCGCGGCGGTAAAAAACAATCAGGAAGAAACGGAAGGAGCATAAGCATGCAGATTTTAAAAAAGGAGGCGCCTGCCCCGCAAACGGACAGCCCCTCCATGTACAGCTTGAAATACGAAGAACTTGAACAATGGTTAAAAGAAAACGGGGAGCCGGCATTCCGTGCAAAGCAGCTGTTTGAATGGATGTATCAAAAGCGCGTGACCTCATTTGAGGAAATGACCAACATCCCGAAAACGCTTCGCGAAAAGCTCGAAAGCACATTTACACTGACGACGTTAAAAGAGGTCATCCATCAGCAGTCCCAGGACGGCACCATTAAGATTTTGTTTGAACTGCAGGACGGCTATACGATCGAAACCGTGCTGATGAAGCACGACTACGGCTACAGCGTTTGTGTAACCACCCAGGTAGGCTGCCGGCTCGGCTGTACCTTTTGTGCTTCCACACTTGGCGGCCTGAAAAGAAATCTTGAAGGCGGCGAAATTACCGCTCAGGTGCTCGAATCCCAGCGTCTGCTTGATGAAAGAGGCGAACGTGTAAGCTCTATCGTGGTCATGGGCATCGGCGAGCCGTTCGATAATTACGACGGCCTGATGAATTTTCTGCGCGTAGTCAATCACGACGACGGTTTAAACATCGGTGCACGCCACATTACTGTTTCTACAAGCGGAGTCGTGCCGCGCATTTATGACTTTGCCAATGAAAACATGCAGATCAATTTCGCAGTATCTCTCCACGCAGCAAACACAGAAACCCGCAGTCGGCTGATGCCGATTAACCGCGCTTGGGATGTTTCGGAACTGATGGATTCGATCCGCTACTACCAGAAGAAAACGAATCGCAGAATCACGTTTGAATACGGCCTGTTCGGCCAGGTAAATGACCAGAAAGAGGACGCGGAAGAGCTCGCCGACCTAATCGGTGATTTGAAATGCCACGTCAATCTGATTCCTGTGAACGATGTGCCGGAAAGAAACTACGTTCGTACCACAAGAAACGACATTTTTGCGTTTGAAAAAGCATTAAAAGACCGCGGGGTGAACGTAACGATCCGGCGTGAGCAGGGGCATGATATCGATGCAGCCTGCGGACAGCTTCGTGCCAACCAGCGGAAAGAAGAAACGGAGGCTAATTCCCAGTGAACCATATGTTTTTAACAGACCGGGGGAAAATCCGTCCTCATAATGAAGATACCGGAGGCATCGTCACGCATGCTTCCGGCATTGTTTTAGCCGTCGTTGCCGATGGAATGGGCGGACATTCGGCCGGAGACGTGGCAAGCGCCATGGCTTATCAGACGTTAAAGGACGCGTGGGAGGAAAATCCGTCTGTCAATTCAATGGAAGAGGCGTCGGAGTGGCTGACTGACAACATGATGAAAGCAAATGAAGCCATCATCCGCCACGCCCATCATTATCCGGAGCATGCGGGAATGGGAACGACCCTTGTCGCAGCCATCTGCCACCCGTCGTTTACCGTCACCGGAAATATCGGTGACAGCCGAAGCTATATCTGGACGGACCGTACCATTCAGCAGCAGAGTGAAGATCACTCTCTCGTGCAGGAGCTGTATAATAAAGGACAAATTTCAGCACTCGAAGCGGAGTCGCATCCGCAGAAAAATATATTAACGAAAGCACTCGGCACGGACCGCGGCCTTTCCCCTGACATCTATACGTATGAATGGGGCGAAGGGGACGGCGTGCTTCTTTGTACCGACGGGCTGACGAATAAGCTCGGCGCTGAAGATATGGCCGGAATGCTTGCTTCCCACAGGCACCTTCGCGAAGGTGTGGAAGCGATGGTGCAGGCAGCCAACGACCGTGGAGGCGAAGATAATATAACGATTGCGGTGGTAATGCGGGAGGAAGAGGTATGGACCAACTGATCGGACGCCGTATCAGTGACCGTTATCATATTAAACGCCTCCTTGGGAGCGGCGGTATGGCGTACGTATATCTCGGAGAGGATATGATTTTGGAACGGCTGGTGGCAATTAAAATTCTTCAGCCGCAGTTTAACGGCGATGAGGAATTTTTGCAGCGGTTCCGCCGCGAGTCACGGGCAGCCACTATTTTGGGCCACAGAAACACGGTCAATATTTATGATGTTGGCGAAGAGCGGGAGCTGCATTATATCGTTATGGAATACGTGGAAGGCCAGACGGTGAAGGAAATGATCCGCCTGCATGGGCCGCTGCCGCTTGCACAGGCGGTACATATTACCAGGCAGCTGCTTGAGGCGCTGATGCAGGCGCACAGTCACGGCATCATCCACCGGGACATTAAGCCCCACAATCTTCTTTCCAACGACCGCGGGGAAATAAAAGTAGCTGATTTCGGCATTGCCCGCGCTGCGTCTGCTTCCACGATCACGCAGACTAATACGATGATGGGCTCCGTTCATTATATTTCGCCGGAGCAGGCGAGAGGCGGGGTGGTAAGTGCCCGCTCAGATATTTATGCTGCCGGTATCGTTTTGTTTGAAATGGTTACCGGGGTGATCCCCTACGATGCAGAATCCGCTGTAAGTATTGCTTTAAAACATATTCAGGAGCCGCTTCCGGACCCGATGCAGCTGCGACAGGGCCTGCCGCAGAGTCTGTCGAACGTTATCTTAAAAGCTGCGGCCAAAAGTCCGGATGACCGTTACGCGAGCGCCGAAGAAATGTATGAGGACATTCGTTCGGCGCTCTCGGACGAGAGAAGAAACGAACGCCCTTATTTCATCCAGGAGGGCTACACCAATGCCCGGGAGCGGGAATGGTCGGCCCCCCAGGTGGCTGAAGAGGACACGATGGTAGCAGCGCCGGCTGTTCAGGAAGACGAGCAGCAGGATTCTGGCCTGGAAACAAAGGGAGACCGGCAGCCGGAAAAAACTAAAAAATGGCCGTATGTTGTGGCCTGTATACTCGTATTTTCAGGAGCGGCAATTTTTTACTGGCTGCTTCCAGAAATGTTTGTCGTGAGTGGCTCAATGAAATTAATACCGCACGTATTTCCCGCAGCGCAGACAGCTGTGTGGGATGCAGCCTGGCCAGGAGAGGGCCAAATATTACAAGAAGGGGCGAAGATATGGCGACAGGTCGAATTGTAAAAGCAGTCAGCGGTTTCTATTATGTAGACAGTGAAGAAGGATATTTTCAATGTCGCGGGCGGGGGCTGTTCCGCAAACAGAAAATCAAACCGCTTGTAGGAGACCTTGTGCGGTTTGAAGCAGAAAATCATACAGACGGATACGTACTTGAAATTAAAGAACGAAGCAATGAGCTGGTGCGCCCGCCGGTCGCAAACATTGACCAGGCACTGCTCATATTTTCCGCTGTCGAGCCTGATTTTTCCACCTGGCTGCTCGACCGTTTTCTTGTGCATGTGGAAAACGAAGAAATTAAACCGGTGATTTTAGTGAGTAAATGGGACAAAGCAGATGAAGCAAAAAAAGAGACGCTTCGGGCCGCACAGAAGGATTATGAGCATATCGGTTATTCGTTCCATTTTTATTCGACGAAAACAGGCGAAGGCATCGATGAGGCCGCTGCTTATTTTCCGGAGAAGTATTCTCTTTTATCCGGACAGTCGGGAGTGGGGAAATCGTCGCTCCTGAACGCGGTGGCTCCTGATCTTGATCTCGAGACAGCGAACATTTCCGGGGCTCTCGGGCGCGGGAAGCATACGACAAGGCACGTAGAGTTCCTGCGGGTTAACGGCGGATGGGTGGCGGACACGCCCGGGTTCAGCTCGCTTGATTTTGGTTCGATTACAGCCGAAGATCTCGATATCTGCTTCCCGGAAATGCGGGCAAGAATGCCTGATTGCAAATTCCGAGGATGCTCCCACCGACAGGAGCCGGGCTGTGCCATAAGGCTCGACGTGGAGGAAGGACGGATCCCGTCTTATCGCTACGAGCATTACAAACAGTTCCACGAAGAAATTTCATCCACTCCGAGGAGGTATTAATGATGATAAAAATAGCGCCTTCCATTCTGGCAGCTGATTTTGCGGAATTGGGCCGGGCAGTGAAGGAAATTGACGAAGCCGGGGCGGATTATATACATATCGATGTCATGGACGGCCACTTCGTTCCGAATATCACGTTCGGGCTTCCGGTCATTGAGGCCATTCGCCCTTACAGCGATAAACCGTTTGATGTGCATTTAATGATTGAAAAGCCGGAACGCTACATTGAGGATTTTGCCCAGGCGGGAGCCGACATTATTTCGGTGCACGTGGAAGCGTGCCCTCATGTGCACCGTACGGTCCAGCAGATTAAAGAAGCCGGCTGTCGGGCGGGCGTAGTGTTAAACCCGGCGACTCCGGTGGAAATGATCACTCATATTCTGCCGGATGTTGACCTTGTGCTTTTAATGACTGTAAACCCGGGCTTTGGCGGCCAGGCGTTTATTCCGAATGTACTCGACAAGATCAGAGCAGTGAAAAAAGCGGCGGATGTCGTTAATCCGGAGCTCGAGATTGAAGTCGATGGCGGGGTCAGTCGGGAAACAGCCAAAGATTGTCTCGAAGCCGGGGCAAATGTGCTTGTGTCGGGCTCTGCCCTGTTTAAGCAGGAGGATAAAGCGAAGGCGATCGAAGAATTAAAGCAGTAAATAATATTATTATGTAAACAAAAAACACTCATAAAAAAAGCGGCTCTGTGGCCGCTTTTTGCTTTATACGCGTGTGACTTTACCAGATTTTAATGCTCTGGCGGAAACGTATACGCGTTTTGGCTTACCGTTTACAAGAATGCGGACTTTTTGCACGTTAGCTCCCCAACGGCGTTTCGTTGCATTGTTGGCGTGAGAACGATTATTTCCGGCTTTAGGGCCTTTCCCTGTTACATAGCACTTGCGGGACATATGCGGCACCTCCTTATTAATGTCAAACAAAATTACCCATACTCAAATATATTAGCACAGAGCCTGTACACACGCAATGTTGATTCGTCAAAAATACAATTATGCTTTTCATTTAAGGCAAACGTGGTTATAGTGATAATGGCATAGTTACTTTGAAAACAAGCTGGAGCGTCCGGATACAGCCGGCGTCCGGAAGGGAAGGAAGCGAGACATGAGTTTCGAAATATATTCGTCAAACGGTACAGTCGATATTACACTCGAAGTGCTTGCCACTGCCGTGGGAGCGGCAGCCATGGACTGCTATGGAATCGTAGGCATGGCGTCCAGGAAACATTTCAAGGACAATCTATCGGAACTGCTGCGAAGAGAAAATTATTCCCGTGGAGTAGTCGTCCGGGAAGAGGACGGTCTTATCCATATTGATATGTATATTATTGTAAGCTACGGTACGAAAATTTCGGAAGTGGCGCACAACGTGCAGCGGAAAGTGAAGTATCAGCTGCAGAAAATGCTAGGGCTGGACGTGTCCGCTGTGAATGTATATGTTCAGGGCGTCCAGATTGAATCGGCCTCACCATAGGAAGAGACGGATGAAGGAGAGAGAAAAATGGATCAATTAGTACGCGGTCCTGAACTGGGAAGGATGCTGAAGCAGGGAGCTTCCGCGCTGCAAAAACACAGCAAAGAGGTAGACGCATTGAATGTGTTTCCAGTTCCGGACGGGGATACAGGCACCAATATGAGTTTGACGATCCGTTCCGGCGTCGAACAGCTCAAGGAGAACCGGCATGCCGGAGAGACGGCCAAACACTTTTCCAAAGGATTGTTAATGGGAGCGCGTGGAAACTCCGGCGTTATTTTGTCGCAGCTGTTCCGGGGCTTTGCCAAATCCATGGAAAAAAAGTCTGAGCTCCGTACTTCTGACGTAGCAGAAGCTTTTGAACAAGGAGTGGACGCTGCCTACCGGGCAGTGATGAAGCCGGTGGAAGGAACGATTCTCACGGTGGCCAGGGAAGCATCCCTTGCTATGAAAAATGAACATAACGCCAGTGAGCTTGCGCTTGAAGAATGGATGCGGCGGTTTTTAAAAGCGGCAAAAGAAGCGCTTGCATATACGCCTGAGCAGCTCCCGGTCTTAAAGGAGGTTGGTGTAGTTGACTCCGGCGGCCAGGGGCTTGTGCACATATATGAAGGGATGCTGCACGCGCTAACCGGGCAGGAGGAAGAAGAAGGAGAATCTGTGCCTTCGCTTGACCAGCTTGTGAAGCTCGAGCACCATAAGGATCCGGCCGCCCAGGGGGGAGCCGAAGCTATTACGTACGGCTACTGTACTGAAGTGATGGTCCGATTTGCAGAAAGTGAGCCTTCCTTTCAGGAAGAAGCATTCCGGGAAGAGCTGTCGGCCCACGGGGATTCTCTTTTGGTGGTCTGTGATGAAGAACTGCTGAAGGTTCATATTCACGCCGAAGAACCAGGAAAAATTCTGGAAAAATCCCAGCGGTACGGAGAGCTGATTCATATAAAAATTGAAAATATGCGTGAGCAGAATCGTGCCCTGCAGCAGGAAGGATCGTCAGAAAGCCCTGAGGCTTCCGCATCTCTTGTGCCCTACGGCTTTGTGACCGTAACGACTGGTGACGGAGTAGCCTCGCTCTTTGAAAGCCTCGGAGTACAGGAGGTTGTCCACGGCGGCCAGTCAATGAACCCGAGTACCGAGGATCTTCTCGAGGCCGTCAGCCGGGTGCAGGCGGAGCATGTGTTTATACTGCCGAATAACGGCAACATTGTAATGGCTGCGGAGCAGGCAGCAGACATCAGCGACAAGCAGGTAACGGTCATTCCGACCAAAACGGTGCCGCAGGGTCTCGCCGGCATGCTTGCGTTTGACGACACAAAAGACGCTTTGACAAATGAAGAAGCAATGAAAGAAGCCACCCGGTACGTTAAATCCGGCCAGATCACCCATGCCGTAAGAGAAACGAGCATCGAAGGAAAGAAGATTCAGGAAGGCGATTTTATGGGCATCCTGGAAAAAGACATTGTTACCGTTCATGGGGAAATGAAACAGGCTTTTCAGGAACTGCTTGCACAGATGGTGGACAGCGAGAGCGAAATTATTACGCTGATCAGCGGTGAAGATGTGAGCGAAGAGATGGCGGATGAACTTGCCGCAGAGCTTGAGCAGGCATATCCGGAGGTGGAAATAGAAATGCATGCGGGCGGACAGCCGCTGTACCAATATATCGTTTCTGTGGAATAAGCTGCCCGGGGCAGCTTATTTTTTTGTTTAACGCGCAGGAGTATCTCTTTCGCGCGAAAAAGGAAACGTATATAATGAAAGGTGAACAACCGTTCGTATAATACAGCAAAAGCAGGAAGGAAGGGACGGTTTATGAATTCGACGCTTCAATCACCGGTCTCTGACTTAAAAGGTGTAGGAGAAGAAAAGCAGCGGGAGCTCGAACAGCTTGGTATTAAAACGATCGACGACCTGCTTCACCATTTCCCATATCGATATGAAAACCACGAAGTGGTTCCTATAGAAGAATTGAAGCATCAGGAAAAAGTAACGATTACCGGCGAAGTGCAGTCGGAGCCGTCTGTGCGCTTTTTCGGTAAAAAAAAGTCCCGTATGACCGTACGGATATTAATTGATCATTTACTGGTGACGGCGGTGTTTTTTAACCGGGCATTTTTAAAAAAGCAGATAGAAGTCGGCAGGCAGGTGACTATCACCGGAAAGTGGGACAAGCACCGCCTTACCATCTCGGTGCAGGATTTTCGTGCCGGCGCCCCCGACCCGGCGAAGCAGCTTGAGCCAATCTACAGCGTGACCGGGAGTCTGACAGTCAAGCAGATGCAGCGTATTCAGGCAGAAGCCGTAAAACACGTCTCGCAGGTAGTTCCTGAAAACCTGCCGGAAGAAATCCGTGAACGGTACCGCCTGCCGGGAAAACCCGAAACATTTCAGGCGCTTCACCAGCCGGAGAGCCGCGAACAGCTGAAGCATGCAAGAAGGCGCTACGTCTATGAAGAGCTGCTGTTTTTTCAGCTAAAAATGCAGATGTTTAAACGAATGGAGCGCCAGTCAGCCTCAGCGGTGCCGTTTGTGTATGATGCAGAGGCGACGGCGGATTTTGAAAAGCAGCTGCCGTTTCCGCTCACGAATGCGCAAAAAAGAGTAGTGCAGGAAATCCTTGAGGATATTGAGGCTCCGATCCGGATGAACCGGCTTTTGCAGGGGGATGTGGGCTCCGGAAAAACAGTGGTGGCCTCCATTGCCATGCAGGCCGTATTTACCGGAAACGCCCAGTCGGCGCTGATGGTGCCGACAGAAATTCTTGCCGAACAGCATTATGAGTCTCTTCAGGAGCTGTTTGCAGGAACAGAGGTGACTGTGGGCCTGCTGACCGGTTCGATACGGCAGAAGGAAAAGCGGAACGTCTATGAACGCATTACCGACGGCACCATCGATATTATCATCGGTACTCATGCCCTCATCCAGGAGCCGGTGCAGTTTAATAATCTGAAGCTTGTCATCACTGATGAGCAGCACCGGTTCGGGGTCGGCCAGCGCCGGATTCTTAAAGAAAAGGGGGAGGACCCGGACGTGTTATTTATGACGGCCACCCCGATCCCACGTACGCTTGCCATCAGCGTCTACGGTGATATGGACGTATCAGTGATTGACGAAATGCCGCCGGGCCGGAAACCGATTGAAACCTACTGGGCGAAGCCGCAGATGCTTGAGCGGGTACTTCGCTTTGTGCAGAAAGAAATCGATCAGGGGCGGCAGGCCTATGTCATCTGTCCGCTCATTGAAGAATCAGAAGCGCTCGATGTTCAAAACGCGATTGACGTGCATGCCCAGCTGATGCAGTTCTTCCCGGGATATCATGTCGGCCTGATGCACGGACGGCTTCCGGCAGAGGAAAAGGAGGACGTCATGCAGCGATTTGCCGGCCATGAGCTTGATATTCTCGTTTCGACGACGGTCGTAGAGGTCGGCGTGAACGTGCCAAACGCTACGATGATGGTGATCTATGACGCAGAACGCTTCGGCCTTTCCCAGCTGCATCAGCTGCGGGGCCGTGTCGGACGCGGAGAGCACCAGTCCTATTGTGTGCTTTTGGCCGACCCGAAATCCGAAACCGGCCAGGAGCGGATGAATATCATGCAGGAAACCGAGGATGGATTTGTCCTTTCGGAAAAAGACCTGGAGCTGCGCGGGCCGGGAGACTTTTTTGGAAAAAAGCAGAGCGGCCTGCCTGATTTTAAAATTGCGGACGTGGTTCATGATTTTAAAGCGCTTGAAACCGCACGGGACGATGCGGCTAAATTAATCCGTAGCGAAGTGTTCTGGAAGGATGAAAAATACCGGCCTCTCCGGGAATATCTTGAAGAAGCCGGAGCCTTTCAAAAAGATAAACTGGATTAGTGGTTGAAATGAAAGAAATCGGTCTATATACTACTATTAGTACCTACTCATAGAAGTGGATGATTATTATGGCCCGAAAAAATAAAAAGGCAAGACAGGAAGAACTTCAAACTGTTATTGCCTCTAATCCTTTTATTACCGACGAAGCACTTGCCCGGTCGTTTCAGGTGAGCGTCCAGACTGTCCGTCTGGACCGCCTGGAGCTCTCGATCCCGGAGCACCGGGAGAGAATCAAGCACGTTGCTAAAGAAAGGCTTGACGAAATCAAGGCGCTGCCGCTCGAAGAAGTGATCGGAGAGGTTATTGACCTTCATCTCGACCACGAAGCGATCAGCATGCTTGAAATTACGGAGGATCACGTATTCTCAAGGAACGGCATTGCGCGCGGGCATTATCTGTTTGCGCAGGCGAATTCCCTTGCAGTAGCTGTGATCAACGATGAACTAGCGCTTACGATGCGCTCCTCGCTTGAATTTAACCGGCAGGTGCTTCTCGGAGAACGAATTATTGCCAAAGCGGTCGTTACGAAAAAGACCGAAAGAAAAACATATGTTACGGTAACAAGCCGCGTGCAGGGGGAAGAAGTGTTTCAGGGCGAATTCGTCATGTACCGTTCCCACGCTGCTTCGGTGAACGAATAAGGAGACTAAAAAATGAGAATTGTAGTCGATGCAATGGGCGGCGATCATTCTCCTAAAGCCCAGGTGGCTGGAGCAATGGCTGCTGTTCAAGCTTTTAAGGATATCGAGATTACACTGGTGGGCTCTGAGCCCCAAATCAAAAAACATTTATCCAGTACAGAACGTATTGATATTTTGCATACTGATGAAGTGATCGATGGGGACGAGTCCCCGACCAAAGCTATTCGCCGCAAAAAGCAGTCCTCGATGGTTCTTTCCGTGCAGGAAGTGAAAGAGGGCCGGGCAGCGGCAGGTATTTCTTGCGGCAATACAGGGGCTTTTATGACGGCAGGTCTCCTGCATATCGGCAGAATACACGGCGTAGAGCGCCCGGCACTTGCTCCGACACTCCCGACAGTGGACGGCAGCGGTTTTCTGCTGCTTGACGCAGGAGCCAATATGGATGCAAAAGCGAATCATCTGTATCAGCACGCGATTTTGGGCAGTACATATATGCAGCTGGTACGAGGTATTGAAAACCCGCGGGTCGGACTTGTTAATATTGGTACGGAAAAGGGCAAGGGCAATAATTTAATGAAAGAGACGTACGAGATGCTCGAGCATGCCCCGATCAATTTCGTCGGAAACGTAGAATCAAGGGATCTGCTCGATGGTGTCTGTGACGTAGCGGTCTGCGACGGCTTCTCCGGAAACCTCGTGTTAAAATCCATCGAAGGCACCGCATCCACCCTGTTTTCGCTGCTGAAAAAAGAATTTATGGCAAGTCTGCGGACAAAGCTGGCTGCTGCCATGATGAAAACAGGCCTGATGCATCTGCGCGAGAAAATGAATTACTCCAATCACGGTGGGGCTACGCTTGTGGGGCTGCAGGCGCCGCTGATTAAGTGTCACGGGTCGTCCGACCATATTTCCGTCTATCACTCGATCCGTCAGGCCCGGCAGATGGCCCAGGAAAACGTGACACACCTTATGCAGAAGCACTTAGAAGAGTAGGAGGCATCACAATGGGAAAAACGGCTTTTATCTTTCCCGGTCAGGGATCCCAGTTTGTTGGAATGGGAAAAGAGTTATATGATAACGCTCCGACGGCCCGTACGGTCTTTCAGGAAGCAGATGAAGCGCTTGGATACAGCCTGACCGATATTATGTTTAACGGCCCGGAAGAAACATTAACCCAGACGGAATACACGCAGCCGGCAATGCTCACGATGAGCTCCGCCCTTCATGCGCTTGTGGAGGAAAAGGGCGTGCAGGCTGATTATACCGCCGGTCACAGCCTCGGGGAGTATTCGGCGCTAGTGGCTAATGGTGCGCTCAAATTCGCAGATGCCGCTGCTGTGGTGGCCAAACGGGGAAAATGGATGGCTGAAGCGGATCCCGATGGTAAAGGGACAATGGCCGCAGTCATGGGAATGGAACGTGAAGATCTGCAGGAGCTTGCGGATGAAGCGACAGAAGCCGCTGATAAAGTACAGCTGGCCAACCTGAATGCTCCCGGGCAGATTGTTATCTCCGGGAGCCGGGAAGGCGTGCGCTATGTAGAGGAGCACGCTCCGGAGCGCGGAGCGAAGAAAGTGGTGCCGCTGCAGGTGAGCGGTCCCTTTCACTCCTCGTTTATGAAGCCGGCGGAGGAAAAGCTGGCGGAGGCTCTGCAAAACGTTGAGATCCGCGGGCCACGTCGGCCGCTCATTGCGAATGTGGATGCCAAGGAAACCTCGGACCCATCCGCCATCCGTCAGCAGCTGACTGCCCAGGTAACCTCTCCGGTTCACTGGGAAGATTCTATACGCCGGCTGATTGACCTTGGTGTAACGGAATTTGTGGAAATTGGTCCTGGCAACGTACTGAGCGGAATGATCCGGAGGATTCAGCGTCGCGGTCTGGATGTACATGCAGTTCAGGACGAAGCATCGCTGGATAAATGGCTTGAAAAAAGGAGTGCATCGTCATGAATTTCGAAGGACAAAGCGTGCTTGTAACCGGAGCGTCAAGAGGTATCGGCAAAGCCATCGCCCTCGGCTTTGCCGCTCAGGGAGCGAACGTTGCGATCAACTACGCCGGCAGCCGGGAAAAAGCCGAGGATACCGCTTCGCAGTGCGGGGAGCACGGCGTGAAGACGCTTGTGATCCAGGCTGATGTGTCGAGTGAATCGGATGTCAAGGAAATGCTCAATCAGGTAACAGAGGAATTCGGCGGTATTGACGTGCTTGTAAATAACGCTGGTATCACGAAGGATAACCTGTTAATGCGCATGAAAGAAGATGAATGGGATGACGTCATTGATACAAATTTAAAAAGCGTATTTTTAACATCCCGGGCAGCGGCCCGTCCGATGATGAAAAAACGGGGCGGAACGATCATTAATATGGCTTCAGTCGTCGGAACGACCGGGAACCCCGGACAGGCGAATTATACGGCATCAAAAGCAGGAGTAGTCGGGCTCACGAAAACGCTCGCCCGCGAGCTTGCTTCAAGAAATATCCGGGTGAACGCTGTTGCGCCAGGATTTATCTCCACGGAGATGACCGATGAGCTCGAAGAAGGTACGAAGGAACAGATGATGCAGCAGATTCCGCTTCAAAAGCTCGGGGAGACGGAAGATGTAGCCAATACGGTATTATTTCTCGCTTCAAACAGCGCCAAATATATGACCGGCCAGACGCTTCATGTTGACGGCGGCATGGTAATGCCATAAAATATCGGTGACACAGCGGTTTCATTCGCGCTCAGAAGTGGAATGAATGGGATGAAGCCGAAACGATTCTTTAAAGGAGGTGAAAGGAATGGCAGACACGTTGGAACGTGTGAAAAAAATCGTTGCAGACCACCTCGGGGTGGATGAGGCGAACGTCAATAAAGACGCGACCTTTAAGGAAGATCTCGGCGCGGATTCTCTGGATGTAGTAGAATTAGTCATGGAACTGGAAGATGAATTTGATCTGGAAATTTCTGATGAAGAAGCAGAAAAAATTCAAACAGTCGGTGATGTAATCAATTACATAGAGAAGCAGTAGTAGAAAGCAAGCCCACGTCCTGTGCAAGCGGGCTGGGCTTTTCTATGTAATACCCCGAAATTATTTTAAGGGAGGTTCATTTTTGCCAAAACCTACATCGTCCAAAAGCCAATCCAGGGAGAAAGCAGTATTTACGGCCAGACAGCATGAACTTATGCAGTCCATTCTCCGGGAGCTGCAGGTTTCCTTTGCAGACGAACAGCTGCTGCGACAGGCTTTCACGCACTCTTCCTATGTAAATGAACATCGTATGAAGCACGTAAGGGATAACGAACGTTTGGAATTTCTCGGCGATGCTGTATTGGAGCTGGCGGTTTCCAATCATTTGTTCCGCGAATTCCCTTCCATGACGGAAGGTGATATGACAAAACTCCGCGCCGCAATGGTATGTGAAGCATCGCTAGCTAGCTTGGCCGAGGAATTGCAATTTGGAAACGTGGTCCTGATGGGTAAGGGCGAAGAAATGACCGGCGGCCGCACCCGGCCCGCGCTGCTCGCAGACGTATTCGAATCGTTTGTCGGAGCAATGTATCTTGATCAGGGGCTTTCAAACGTTGAACAGTTTTTGGAACGCTTCGTCTTTCCTAAGCTTGATGAAGGGGCGTTTTCTGTGACAGCCGATTACAAAAGCCAACTGCAGGAATTTGTTCAGAAGGAAAACTTGGGCGTGATTTCCTATGAAATCACCGATGAGCAGGGGCCGGCCCACAACAGGGAATTTCATTCGGCGGTCTCCTTAAACGAGGCGCGCGCCGGTACCGGTCGCGGACGGTCAAAAAAAGAAGCGGAGCAGCGGGCAGCCCAGGCTACCCTTGAACAGCTGCAGCGCCGTGAATAAACGAAATTAAAAAACAACCGCCAAACGCTGGCGGTTGTTTAAATGTGCGGATCAGCCTTTGCGCAGATGGCCGAGCTCGGAAACGATGGCCTGCATCTCGCTGACGCTGATATTATTTTTGGAATCCACCATGTCGTAGATTTCTTTAATCTCATGGTACTGATCGACATCATAATGCTCCGGCTGCATAACAGAAACATTGACGATCTGCAGCTTTTTCTGCAGCTCAGTAATCATGTAATCCAGGTTATCGCGGCTTGCTTGTTCTAAACTCATGCGAATTTCTTCTCCTCCACTCCGTCCAGTTTAAAAACCCGTGGTTCATCTCTTTAAAAGCTTTCACGGTGTTTTAATGACAACGTTAATATTATTGTAGTGGTTTTTCCCGCGTTTGACAAAGGGGGATTTAGGGCGAGTTCTGCCGGCGCGCGTGTTGTGATAAAATATAAACATCGGAGATCAGCGCCCGGCGCTGTCAGTACATACTATAAAATAAGAGGGGGCATACCTTTGTTCCTGAAACGAATAGAAATTAAAGGATTTAAATCGTTTGCCGACCGTTTACATATTGATTTTAACCCCGGCATTACGACCGTCGTCGGTCCGAACGGCAGCGGCAAAAGCAATATTTCCGACAGCATCCGCTGGGTACTCGGAGAACAGTCGGCCCGGTCGCTGCGCGGCGCCCGTATGGAAGACGTGATATTTTCCGGAAGCGACACCCGTCGTGGACTGAATATTGCGGAAGTCACGCTCGTGCTTGATAATGAAGACGGAAGCCTTCCATATGAATACAGCGAAATAAGCGTGACACGCCGTTTGTACCGCTCCGGAGAAAGCGAGTATCTGCTGAACCGGACAAAATGCCGCCGCAGGGATATTATTGATCTGTTTATGGATTCCGGCATGGGAAAAGAATCATTTTCGATCATTGGCCAGGGCCGGGTCGAAGAGGTGTTAAACAGCCGGCCTGAAGAGCGGCGGGCGATGTTTGAAGAAGCCTCCGGGGTATTGAAGTACAAGCAGCGCAAGCAGGAAGCTGAAAGAAAATTTGAATCAACAGAGGCGAACCTGCACCGGGTAAAAGACATTCTGCACGAATTGAATGAGCAGATGGAGCCATTGCAGATACAGGCATCCGAAGCGAAGGACTACCTCGCCAAGCGTGAAGAACTTGAAGCGTTAGAATCGGCTTTGCTCGTGCATGAAATTGAAGAGCTGCATTCCGATTGGAAAGCAGCTCAGGAGCAGGAGAAAAAAGAAGAGCAGCACAACAGGCGCTGGAAGCAGAAAAAAGAACAGACGGAAGCGGCCGCCCGTAAAGCCAGGGCTTTCGAAGCCCTGCTTGCCCGGTTTCACCAGCAGGTGCAGAGCGGCTATGTGGAAGTGGCCAGAAATCTCGAAAAGCGTGAAGGGGACCGTAACCTCTCAAATGAACAGGGAAAACATGCAGCCGAAAAGCTCGAAGCAGAAAAAAAGGCACTCGAGGAAGACGAGGCAAAGCTGAGCAGCGTAACAAACGCTTACCGGGAGCAAAAAGAACGGTATGAAAAAGAAAACGAAACGCTCACGAGCGGGATGAATGAACTGCGTTCGGTTCAAAAGCAGCTGCGCTCCTACCAGGAAATGAACGGAAAAGACCTTGAAGAAGAAAAAAGCGAATATATTGAAAAACTCAACGAACAGGCGTCTGTAGGGAACGAGACCCGATATGTGACAGACCAGAAAGCTTCTCTCGAGCGGCGTATGAAAGCATTGAAAGAGGATAATCAATCGTTTCTTGAAGAGCGCGGGAATTCCGCACAATTCGTTACAGAGCAGAAAAAAGAAGAAGAAGCGCTCTCCCGCCAAACGGAAAACGCACGCTCGGAAGCTGAAGCAGCCACCAAAGAAGAACAGCGCCTGGAAGAGAAATTAAAAGAACAGGAAGACAAGCTGTATAAAGCGTACCGGTACGTTGACGAAAAAAAATCAAAAATCCGTATGCTTGAAGAAATGCAGGAGGAGTATGCCGGCTATTACCAGGGGGCCAAAGAAATTTTAAAGGCCCGGGAACAAAAGCTTTCAGGCGTTATCGGATCGGTAGCCGAGCTGATGGATGTCCCGGGAGAATATGTGGAGGCAATGGAAACGGCGCTAGGCGCTTCACTGCAGCATATTGTAACGCAGACAGAAAAAGACGCACGCGAGGCAATTGCATATTTGCGCAAGCATCAGAAGGGCCGCGCGACGCTGCTCCCCTCCGAAACGGTACGTCCAAGACGGGCCGACCGGCCCAGCTATGAAAAAGCACAGACGTTTACCGGTTTTGTCGGTACGGCCGGGGAGCTTGTACATGTCCGCCAGGGATATGAGCATGTCCGTGACCAGCTGCTCGGCCATATTTTTGTGGTGGACCAGCTGGAAACCGCGAACCGCCTGGCGGCAGCGTGCAGCTATAAAATTCGCATAGTCACTCTTGAAGGAGATGTCGTAAACCCCGGGGGCTCGATGAGCGGAGGAAAAACGCAGAACCAGAAGGGCACACTTCTCGAAAAACAGCGTGAGCTTCGCGAGTTAAGAAATAATTTATCGGAAATAGAAGAAAAGACCGCAGCCTGGGAGAAAACAGTGGAAAACACGAAGCAGGCTGTAAAAAAGCAGAAAGCGACTGCCGGCGAAAAGCAGCAGAGAGCCCGGGAATATTCCGGACAGCTTGAGGAGAAAAAGGAAGCACGCCGTAAAAGTGAGCAGGAGCACGACCGCCTTGATTCCCGTCTTGGCATGTTTGACCGGGAATACTCCTCGCTTGAGGAAGAGAAAGAACGTCTTGATGAGCGTCTGCAGGTGCTTGAAGACAACCGGACGAGAGTCGAGAAAACCATCACAGAGCTGAAAGCATCGATCGACGCGCTCGAGCAGGAATATTCCAGGCGGGATGAGGAAGAAGCGCTGCTCCGGGAGCAGGAGACAGAAGCAAAAGTGCAGACGGCAGCGCTCCGGGAAAACGTCTCTGCACAGCATAAAGAAAAAGAACGGCTCCATAGGGAAAAAGAAGAACTTGAACAGGCAGTCGCGCGGCGCAAAGAGCGTGCAGCTGCCTGGGAAGAGCATTTAAATAACGATCATAGCAGCCAGGACTGGGATGAATTGGTCGAAGAAGCGAAAGCCGCTAAGGAAGAGATTGAGCGGCTGCAGGAGCAGCTGAATGAACAAAAGAATCGTGCAGCCCGCGCTGCAGAACAAATCGAAGCAACAGCCTCTGTTCAGAATGACCGCTTTCAGGAGAGCAGGGATCGTCTTCATGAAACGACGGTGCGCATGAACCGTCTCGATGTGACGCTCGAAAATAAAATCACCTACCTTCAGTCAGAATATGAATTGTCATTTGAACGGGCGAAAGAGAAGCATACGCTGTCTGTAAGCCCGGAGCAGGCAAAAGACGAGGTGCACCTGCTTCAGCTTGGCATCGAAGAGCTCGGAACTGTGAATCTCGGGGCGATTGAAGAATGCGAGCGGGTCACGGAGCGTCATCGCTTTTTAAGCAGCCAACAGGAGGATCTGATGGAGGCAAGACAGTCGCTGCAGGATGTGATCGATGAAATGGACAGAGAAGTGACGGAGCGTTTTGCCGCTACGTACCATGCGATCCGCGAAGAATTTCAGCACGTCTTTGCGAAGCTGTTCGGCGGCGGGGAAGCGGATCTGTTGCTTACGGATCCGGAGAATCTGCTTCATACGGGAGTGGATATTTCCGCCCGGCCGCCCGGCAAAAAAAGGCAGCACCTTTCTCTGCTATCCGGTGGGGAGAAGGCGCTGACAGCCATCGCGCTGCTGTTTGCCATTATTAAAGTAAAACCAGCCCCGTTCTGCGTACTGGACGAAGTTGAAGCCGCTCTTGATGAAGCGAACCTCGTACGCTTTGCGAAATACCTGCGCTCGTTCAGCGAAACGACCCAATTTATTGTGATCAGCCATCGCAAAGCAACCATGGAGGAAGCCGACGTACTTTACGGAATTACAATGGAAGAATCAGGCGTATCAAAAATGGTATCTGTCCGCCTGGAAGAAGCGGATGAACTACTGGAAGTGTAAGGAGTGAAAAGCATGAGTCTTTTTCAACGATTAAAAAAACGAATGGCCGGAGAAGCAGCGGAAGAAGAAGCCAGAGAAGAAGCGAAGCAGGAAGCAGAGAAATCAGGCAAAGAGGAGCCCGAAGAAGAACGGCGCGTCTCGCTTTCAAGCCGTTTCCGTGAAGGACTGGCGAAGACAAGGTCGTCGTTTTCCGAAGCGATGAATGAACTGTTCGCCCAGTACCGCGAAGTAAATGAAGATTTCTTTGAAGAACTCGAAGAAATTTTGATCAGCTCAGATGTCGGTGTGGAAACTGTGATGGAAATCATCGACGAGCTGCGAAACGAATCGCTCCTGAAAAATATCCGAACGACAGAAAAGCTGACTCCGCTTATCACGGAAAAAATGGCGGAAAAGCTGGATCGCACCGGAGAAGATTCCAAGCTGAACATGAATCCGGATGGAATGACTGTCATGCTTTTTGTCGGCGTGAACGGCGTCGGAAAAACGACAACGATCGGGAAAATGGCCCATCAAATGAAAGCAGAAGGAAAAAAAGTTGTTCTCGCAGCCGGGGACACGTTTCGTGCCGGGGCGATTGAGCAGCTTGAGGGCTGGGGAGAGCGTGCCGGAGTAGACGTTATCAAGCAGCAGGCCGGCAGTGACCCGGCGGCGGTCATTTATGATGCGATCAAGTCAGCCAAATCGAGACAGGCAGATGTGCTTCTCTGCGATACGGCAGGCCGTCTGCAGAACAAGGTCAATCTGATGAATGAGCTTGCGAAAGTAAAGCGTGTCATTACGCGGGAAATTCCCGAGGCACCTCACGAAGTGCTTCTCGTCCTGGACGCTACCACCGGCCAGAATGCCATGAGCCAGGCAAAAACATTCCGGGAGGCAACGGAGGTTTCCGGCATCATCTTAACGAAGCTTGACGGGACCGCGAAGGGCGGTATTGTAATGGCGATCCGAAACGAACTGAACATTCCGGTAAAAATGGTCGGTCTCGGGGAAAAGCTGGATGATCTGCAGCCTTTTGAAGCGGAGGATTTCGTTTACGGGCTGTTTAAGGATATGATTGAACAGACGCCGGCCGATGCAGAGGAGCGGTAGCATCCGGTTATGCAATTTCTTGACAAGAACCGCTGTGGTTCGTAAGATGAACTGTAAAGTAATTGCACTTAACGCCAGAGGTGGTCTGCATGCTCGAAAAAACAGTTCGGATGAATTCACTGTTTGATTTTTACCAGCCGCTGCTGACAAACAAGCAGCGGCTCTATTTGGAAAGGTATTATTTAGACGACTTTTCGCTGGGTGAAATTTCGGAGGAATTTAACGTCAGCCGCCAGGCGGTGTACGACAATATCCGGCGCACCGAAACGATGCTTGAGGAATATGAGGAAAAGCTTGGTTTATATAAAAAATACCAGGAGCGCCTGGCGCTGTACGAGCAGTTAAAAGCACTGGCTCCGGACGATTTCCCGGAAAGGAAGCAGCTGCTTGAAACGATAGAAACGCTGGAAAATTTAGAAGAGGAAGGGGTTTCGTAATGGCATTTGAAGGATTAGGCGAACGTCTGCAGTCCACGTTTGACCATATGAAGAGCCGTGGAAAGGTGACGGATGAAGACGTTAAAGCAATGATGCGCGAAGTAAGGCTCGCGCTGCTTGAAGCAGACGTCAACTACAAAGTCGTAAAGCAGTTCGTCAACAGCGTAAAAGACCGTGCGACCGGCCAGGAAGTAATGAAAAGCTTAACGCCCGGCCAGCAGGTGGTCAAGGTGGTCAGCGAAGAGCTGACCCAGCTGATGGGCGGCGAGCAGGCGGAAATTGCAAAGGCGGCTAAGGGCCCGACGGTAGTAATGATGGTCGGCCTGCAGGGCGCCGGGAAAACGACGACATCCGCGAAAATTGCAAATTATTTGCGGAAAAACAAAAACCGCCAGCCCCTGATGGCGGCCGCCGACGTCTACCGGCCGGCAGCGATTGATCAGCTCGAGACGCTCGGCCGGCAGCTGAACATGCCCGTCTTCTCTCTTGGAACCGAAGCGGACCCGGTTGATATTGCCAAACAGTCGCTCGCAAAAGCTAAAGAAGAGCATTACGATTATCTGTTTATTGATACAGCAGGACGTCTGCACGTGGATGATTCTTTGATGGATGAGCTGCAGCGTATGAAAGAAGCAGTCAATCCCGATGAAATCATGCTCGTGGTGGACTCGATGACCGGGCAGGACGCTGTCAACGTTGCAGAAAGCTTTAACGAACAGCTCGGCATTACCGGCGTGACGCTGACGAAGCTTGACGGGGACACCCGCGGTGGGGCAGCGCTGTCGGTTAAATCGGTGACGGATAAACCGATCAAATTCGCCGGTACCGGAGAGAAAATTGACGCCATTGAACCGTTTCACCCGGAACGGATGGCTTCAAGGATTCTCGGCATGGGCGATATGCTCTCTTTGATAGAAAAAGCGCAAACCAATGTGGATGAAGACAAGGCTAAAGAGCTTGAAAAGAAAATGCGGTCGCAGGATCTGACGTTTGACGACTTTCTCGAACAGCTCGGCCAGGTGCGTAACATGGGATCGATGGAAGATATTATGAGCATGATCCCGGGCGCCGGCAAAATGAAAGGTCTTAAAAATGTCCAGATGGATGACAATCAGATTACACGGGTGGAGGCAATCGTTCGCTCCATGACCAGAGAGGAACGCCAGCAGCCGTCTTTAATGAACGCAAGCCGCAAGCGCCGGATTGCTAAAGGAAGCGGAACGACGATCCAGGACGTAAACCGCCTGCTCAAGCAGTTTGAAGACATGAAAAAAATGATGAAGCAGATGACTTCGCAGCAGAAGGGTAAGAAAAAAGGCAATTTCTCGATGCCATTCATGTAAAATTTTTATATGGCAAGGAAAAACACTTTACAGCACGCAAAGAAGCTATTATAATAAGCAAATGTGAGAAAAAAATGGAGGTGTTTGCATATGGCAACGCGCATCAGATTAAAGCGCATGGGCTCGAACAAGCGTCCTTTCTACCGTTTGGTAGTAGCGGATTCCCGGGCACCACGTGATGGACGTTTTATCGAAGAAATCGGTACGTACAACCCGCTGACTAACCCTGCCGAGTTCCACGTGAACGAAGAGAAGGCTCTCAAGTGGATGCTCGACGGTGCTAAACCATCGGATACTGTTCGTAACCTGTTTTCGCAGGAAGGTCTTATGACCCGTCTGCACAACGAAAAGCACGCAAAGTAATAAGCTAAAAAGATCGTCTGTGCCCATCATTTCCTCACGGAATGAAGAGGGAGAGGCGGTCTTTTTTTATGTAACGGCATGCCTGTATATCTCCTGCCTGCGGAGAAAGACCCGGGGGCCGCTTGTTTGTGATAAAATAATACATATCAGGAAAGGATGAGTGGATGAAATCTTTTGCCTACATAATATTGGAGCGGATTGTGGATTATCCGGATGATATAAATATGACGGAATCGGAAGAGAACGGACGGGTGCTTATTGAAGTTAGGGTTCATCCGGAGGATGCAGGAAAAGTGATCGGCCGGCAGGGCAAAACGATTCAGGCAGTGAGGACGCTTCTGCAGGCGAAAGCCTCGGCTGAAGGAAAAAACGTCCGTCTTAACCTGTTGAACGATCAAAAATAGCTCCCTGTTTAGCTGCCGCTTCGGGGCCTTTGAAGAGGTGATAAATTGCGTGTAATGAAAAAAATGAACGTTCACCATATTCTGACAGAAACATTAAAGGAGGAGCTGCAGGAAAAATATGAGCAGCAGAAATCCCGGCTTCTCGAGGAAACGGAACAGCTTCGTTTTCAAAAACAAAAGCAGAACAAGGAACGGGAGACCGAGAACGGCCGCTGGTCGGCCATGGATAAATTCAACAAGGAAATTGAAAAACGAAAAGAGGAGCTGCAGCAGCTTTATTTTTTACAGAACCAGCTCGAGCATCTTCCGATCGGCTCGGAGCTGTCATTTGGAACGACGGAAGTGATGTTTGATATCGAGGTGGGGAGCGCGTGGCATGAAGGCGAGCACTGGGGGACCATTGTAGTGGAAGAGGGCATTGTAAAAGAAATCAGATCAAAACACAAAGCGAGTGACGAAGATGGAATGGTTTAATGTAGGTACGATTGTAAACACGCACGGCGTACGGGGGGAAGTCAGGGTGAAATCCGTCAGCGACTTTGAGGAGGACCGTTTTCAACCTGGGCAGAAGGTATACGTGGAGAAGCCGGAGGCAGAAACCGGCCATGAACCGCTGGTCATTAAAAGCTCCCGTCCGCATAAGCAGTTTATTCTGCTCACATTCGAAGGATTTCATTCGATTGATGACGTGGACTGGATGAAAAATGCGGCGCTTTTTGTACCGGAAACGGCGCTTGCCCCGCTTGAAGAAACGGAATATTATTTTCATGAAATCATCGATGCAGATGTCTATACGGAAGAAGGCATCCGTCTCGGTTATGTGAAAGAAATCCTGACCCCGGGAGCCAATGACGTGTGGGTGGTGGAGCCGGCAGAAGGGCGGCAGGATATTCTGCTTCCTTACATTGAAGAAGTCGTCCAGCATGTGGACGTCGCCGAAAAACGTATTACCGTAAGGGTAATGAAGGGAATGCTGCCGGAATGAGAATGGACTTTTTAACCTTGTTTCCGGGTATGTTTGAAAGTGTGTTCAGCCACTCCATTCTTGCCCGGGCCGCTGAAAGAGGGCACGTCTCCTTTCATACCCATGACATAAGGGACTATACAGACGACAAGCATAACAAGGTGGATGACTATCCGTACGGCGGGGGAGCTGGTCTCGTATTGAAGCCGCAGCCGGTATTTGACGCTGCCGCCCAGGTTAAAAGCGCAGGTGATGCTCCGCCGGACCGGGTGATTCTTCTCTGCCCTCAGGGAAAACCGTTTAAGCAGGAGGACGCCCGGGAGCTTGCCGGCGAGGACCGGCTGATGTTTATATGCGGTCATTATGAAGGCTATGACGAACGGATCCGCGAGCATCTAATCACGGATGAATACTCGATCGGCGATTTTGTACTGACCGGCGGCGAACTCGGCGCGATGGTTATGGCAGACAGCATTACGCGCCTTTTACCCGGAGTGCTCGGCAATGAACAGTCCGCTCACACAGATTCGTTTGAGGACGGGCTGCTGGAGTATCCGCAGTATACCCGTCCGGCGGACTTCCGCGGCATGACGGTGCCGGACATTCTGCTGTCCGGCGACCACGGAAAAATCGCTGAATGGCGGCAAAACCAGGCAATAAAGAGAACAAAAGAACGCCGGCCGGATCTTTGGGAAAAATATACCGATCAGACGTAAATCCGGCGGTTGATTCCACCCGTGGAATGTGCTATGATTCATTTTGTGACTAAATAGTCATCAATTACGGTGCTCCGCTGTTTTCATCGTGGACAAGAGCATGCGAGAGAAGGAGGCGAATACAAATGCAACAACTTATTCGCGACATAACGAAGGAACAGTTAAAATCGGATCTCCCGGACTTTCGCCCAGGTGACACTGTAGCAGTGCACTTGAAAGTTGTCGAGGGCTCCCGTGAACGTGTACAGGTGTTTCAGGGCGTCGTTATTAAACGTCGCGGCGGAGGCATCAGCGAGTCTTTCACCGTGCGTAAGGTTTCCTACGGAATTGGTGTGGAAAGAACTCTTCCGCTTCATTCCCCAAGAATCGACAAGATTGAAGTGAAACGCCGCGGTAAAGTACGTCAAGCTAGATTGTACTATCTCCGTAACCTGCGTGGAAAAGCTGCGCGTATCAAAGAACTTCGATAAGACACAGGAGAAAAAGCTGCAGCGGAGTATTCCGTCTGCAGCTTTTTTCATACGGATAAACTATACAAAGAAAGGAATCGACCGCATGAATGAACGCCGCTTTCCCATCAATTGGCTGCATCTTCTGACAGTAATTATGATTGCATTACTTATTGCATTGGCAGCACGCTGGCTGTTTGTAGCTCCAGTCGTTGTGAAAGGCGAATCAATGGAGCCGACCATTCATGATGAAGACCGGATGCTGTTGAATAAATCAAGCAAATGGCTGCATGAGTGGGACCGGTTTGATGTGGTCGTTTTCCGCGCCAACGATAAAGATGATTACATTAAACGGATCATCGGACTGCCGGGCGATACGCTCGAATACAGGAACGATACGCTTTTTATTAATGGGGAGCAGGTGGACGAGCCGTTTCTTGATAAAAAGACCCTGGCAGCAGGCCCTCCCCCGGCGACTACCGATTTCACACTGAAGGAGAAAACAGGACGGAGCCGTATTCCTGAGGGGCAGGTGTTTGTGATGGGCGACAACCGTCCGAACAGCTATGACTCCCGGGCTATCGGACTCGTAGAAGAAGAGGAGATTGTCGGGGAAGCGGTCATAACGTTCTGGCCGCTTACCCATATGTGGCCATCGCCATTTTAATTTGAAAGGAGGGAGACAAATGGACATTCAATGGTATCCCGGACATATGGACAAGGCGCAAAAGGAAGTGCAGAGCAAACTAAAGCAGGTGGATGTGGTTATCGAGCTTGCAGATGCAAGAATCCCCCGGTCCTCGCGGAACCCACTGCTTGAAACGATTATTCAGGATAAGCCATCGGTGATCGTATTAACCAAAGCCGACCTGGCCGATCCAAAAGTAACCGAGGAATGGAAGCAGTATTACCGCGATCAGGGAATTGAGGCCGTGGACGTGGATTCCAAGCACAAGAAGGGCCTGCATGTGATTAAAGAAGCGGCGCTTCAGCAGACGGAACGGCTCCAGGCCAGGTGGAAAAGAAAAGGCATTAAGCCAAGGGCTATACGGGCAATGATTATCGGCATCCCGAACGTCGGCAAATCGACGCTCATCAACCAGTGGATCGGAAAAAAGACGGCTAAAATCGGTGACCGTCCGGGAATTACGAAAAATCAACAGTGGCTGAAAATGGGCAAGGAAATGGATCTGCTCGACACCCCGGGCATTCTCTGGCCGAAGTTCGAAGACCCTTACGTTGGGGAACGTCTTGCAGCGACAGGTGCCATTAAAGACGAGCTGTTGGATCTGCAGGATATTGCGTATTTTATTATCGGTATCTGCCAGGAGTATTACCCCGAAAAGCTGCTTCAGCGTTTCGGACTTGAGGATAAGCCGAGGGAGACGTCGTTGGAATGGTTTGAAGACATCGGCCGTAAGCGGGGAGCGCTGCTTGCAGGAGCGGAAATCGATTACGAAAAAGCAGGTGAAATGGTCGTACGCGAGTTCCGCGGTGGGCTGCTCGGCCGCATCAGTCTCGAACGCCCGGACGATGACGTAAGCGAATAATTGTGCAGCAGAGGTGAAAATATTGGAGAAATGGACGATAATAGCTGTAAAGGAATATTTGCAGAGACACGAGGAGCCGGATGCAGAGCTTCTGGAGGCCTGGAAGGAAGACTCCCGGGCCGGCGTCCAGAAGGAAATGCAGCGGTACGTTAAACGACAGAAGCAGAAGCAGGAAAAGTACGAGGACTTCTGCCGCCGGCTTTCGTTTGAACAGGATTATTGGGACCGGGGTTTCGAGGCGGTCGCTGGAGTGGATGAAGTCGGGCGCGGGCCGCTGGCCGGGCCGGTGACTACGGCGGCTGTTGTGCTGCCAAAGGACGTCAGTCTGGTGGAAGTGAATGACTCCAAAATGCTCTCCGCCAAAAAACGTGAAGAGCTCGAAATAAAAATTAAAGAGGTGGCGGTCGCCTGGAGCGTTGTTCATATCGAGGCGGACGAAATCGATCGTCTGAATATTTACCAGGCAACCAAAAAAGCTATGCGGACGGCAGTGGCGGATCTTAAACCTGCTCCGGATGCCCTGCTGGTAGATGCGATGACTCTGCCATTACATATTGAACAGCAGTCGCTGGTGCAGGGAGACAGCCGGAGCGTGTCGATTGCAGCTGCCTCTATTCTGGCTAAGGTGGAACGAGACCGTTATATGCAGTATTATCATACGCTCTATCCGGACTATGATTTCGCCAGCAACAAGGGCTACGGTACCCAGAATCACCTGGACGGCTTAAATCGTCTCGGCGGGTGTGCCATCCACCGGTATTCGTTTCAGCCGGTGTCCGGGTACCGGCGTTCGTAAAAGGAGAGAGAATCGATGAAGCTGTCGCTGCCATCCGCGTATGCCGGAAACCGTACAGGACAAGCTGGAAATGAAGAAATTAAAGCCGGCCAGATTATTAAAGGCACTGTCAAACAGCTGTACCCCGGGCAGCAGGCGGCGGTTACCGTGCACGGGAGAGTGTATCACGCTTCCCTGGAAGCACCGGTGGAAACCGGTAAATCATATTATTTTCAGGTGAAAAATGAACACGGCCGGCAGGTATGGCAGGTGGCAGCAAACGGGGCTGCCGCTTCTTCCGGGGATAAAGGGCATGCGCTCCTGAAGCAGCTCGGCCTTCCTGCCGGAAAGCAGGAGCAGTACATATTCCGCATGTTCGAACAGATGCGTCTGCCCGTAACGAGAGAAACGCTGCAAAAAAGCGTGCAGATGCTAAAAGGAGAAGGCACCGTAAACAAGCAGGGGATGCAGACGATTCAATGGATGCTCGGCGCAGGCGCCCCTTTAAAAACATCCATCTTTCAAAGCGTCCACCAGGTGTTGCACGGCTCGTCGCCGGCCCAGTATTTAACCGTGTTGCTCGCCCGGCACCAGGCGTCTGACGCCGTTCATCAGTCCATCAGCAGTGCCGTGCTCACCCCGGGAAGCTTTAAAGGAGACATCGAAGCTCCGACAAAGCCGATGCAGCTGTTCGCCGCGGCAGCCGCAGCGGCTGTCATTGACAAAAACGGTCAGGCCGCACAGCTGATCCACCGGTTATTTGCGGGTCTTCAGCCTCCATTGAACGCTGAAGCCTTTCTGCAGCATCTCGGTCAGGGGGCCATAAGCAGCGGATTCGTGGAAAAATGGCTTCAGTCCCAGGTGGAAGACGCGGTAAAGCTGCACCAGACGATCCAGCAGCCGGGCAGCTCGCCGCAGCTGAGCGCAAAGGTTCTGATGAGAGCCTGGCACACGCTGGTCCCGGAAGCAGTGACGGT
Source organism: Marinococcus luteus (assembly GCF_034497705.1). Lineage (GTDB taxonomy): Bacteria > Bacillota > Bacilli > Bacillales > Marinococcaceae > Marinococcus > Marinococcus luteus_A. The sequence goes on from NZ_JAXRUV010000001.1 coordinate 175,785, forward strand.
GCTTGCCAATACGCCGCAGATGGTGGAATGGCTGAAAAATTACACCGGCAGTTCGAGCTGGTCTTCCTGGGCGGCAAGCGGGAGTAAAGAAGCGATGCAGACGTCTTACAGGCATTTAGAGCAGGCTCAGGCGCATATTATGTCGAGAACTGAACTCTCACCCCAGCATGAACGGACCGTCGCCCATGTGGCTGGTCAGCAGCTTATGCAGCAGACCGATCAGGAGGCCTGGCTCCAGCAGCTCTCCCATCTTCCGGCAAAGTGGGGGGAAATGCTTTCGGATGCTGTGGTCCACTGGGAGGGAAAACGTACCGAAGACGGAAAGCTCGATCCGGATACGTGCCATATTTTATTTCAGCTTGAGATGGACCGGCTCGGCGCTTTAATCGCTGATGTGCAGATTTATAAACGAAACGTGACGGTAAATATCAGCAGTGAAAACCCGCGCCCGGAGCAGCCGCTGCATCTTTTCCAGCCCATGCTTAAAACGGCGATGGCTTCGTTAAACTACCATCTGGTGTCGCTTCAGTGGCATGAAGATCCGGCGCCGGCGGAGAGGCAGCATGGCCGGGAACCCGGACGGAAAGGAGCATTTGATATTCGGATATGACCTCCAACCAGAACTGGACCACGAAAAAAGCAGTGGCACTTAATTATAAGCAGGGCACCTCACAGGCGCCGGCCGTCAAAGCTAAGGGGCGGGGATGGACCGCGGAACGAATTATTGAAGCGGCCGCTGAGCAGGACGTGCCGGTGCATAAAGATGCCGGGCTTGTACATATGCTTCATGAGCTTGAATGGAATGAAGAAATTCCGGAAGAGCTGTATGAAGTGGTGGCGGAAATCTTCGCCTTTATCTACCGGATGGATAAAAAAACGGCCGGTAAAAATGAAAACTAAACCGCGCAGCAGAAACTTTCACGGAAATGTTGAATTTTTTTCTAAATTTCTATACGATAAAGGATGTGTGGGAGAGAGCGAGGCCATTTAGAGGCTTTCGTTCTGCCCAGATTCGATTTTGTAATCACTTACACAGTCGATAGAAGGATTCGTATTGTAACGGTGAGGGGGAAAAAGCATGAATATTCATGAGTACCAGGGAAAAGAGCTCCTTCGTAAATACGGAGTGGCAGTCCCTAACGGAAAAGTTGCATTTACGGTAGATGAAGCAGAAGCAGCTGCAAAAGAACTGGGTTCTGACGTAACAGTGGTAAAAGCCCAGATCCACGCAGGTGGAAGAGGGAAAGCCGGCGGGGTGAAGCTCGCTAAAAACCTCGATGACGTCCGCAAATATGCTGACGAAATCCTCGGCAAAACACTGGTTACCCACCAGACCGGCCCGGAAGGTAAAGAAGTGAAACGTCTTTACATCGAAGAGGGAAGCGACATTAAGAAGGAATACTACTTAGGTGTTGTGCTCGACCGTGTATCGTCCCGCATTGTGATGATGGGCTCTGAAGAAGGCGGAACAGAAATCGAAGAAGTAGCTGAAGAAAATCCGGAAAAAATCTTCCGTGAATATATTGATCCAGCTATCGGTATGCAGCCTTATCAGGCCCGTCGCATGGCATTTAACATGAATATCCCGACAGACCTTCTGAAAGAAGCAGTGAAGTTTATGCTTGGCCTGTCCAAGGTGTTTATCGACAACGACTGCTCTATCGCAGAAATTAACCCGCTCGTAACGACCGGGGACGGGAAAGTAATGGCCCTTGATGCGAAATTCAATTTCGATTCAAACGCACTTTACCGTCAAAAAGAAATACTTGATTACCGTGACCTTGATGAAGAGGATCCAAAGGAGATCGAAGCTTCCAAATATGACTTAAGCTACATTGCCCTCGACGGCAATATCGGCTGCATGGTCAATGGTGCCGGTCTTGCGATGGCTACGATGGATATCATTAAGCACTACAGCGGTGATCCGGCGAACTTCCTGGATGTTGGCGGCGGTGCGACGGCTGAAAAAGTAACGGAAGCATTTAAAATTATCCTTGAAGATGATGCTGTTAAAGGCATTTACGTTAACATCTTCGGTGGAATCATGAAGTGCGACGTCATCGCTGACGGGGTAGTGGAAGCTACGAAGCAGACTGGACTGGAGATTCCGCTTGTTGTACGTTTGGAAGGCACGAACGTAGAAAAAGGCAAAGAAATTCTGGAAAAATCCGGATTGAATATTACAGCAGCGGACTCTATGGCAGACGGTGCGCAAAAAATTGTTTCGTTAGTTCAATAGAAAGGCAGGGACCATCGACCTATGAGCATTTATATTAATCAGGATACAAAAGTAGTTGTTCAGGGAATTACAGGATCTACCGGCCTCTTTCACACTCAGCAGGCGTTAGAGTACGGTACGAAAATCGTCGGCGGCGTGACGCCGGGTAAAGGCGGCACGGAAGTTGAAGGTGTGCCGGTTTTCAACACGCTTGATGACGCAGTGGAAGCAACCGGTGCTACCGTGTCGGTTATTTACGTTCCGCCTGCTTTTGCAGCGGACGCGATCATAGAAGCAGTGGACGCAGACCTTGATCTTGCCATCTGCATAACTGAAGGCATCCCGGTTCTTGATATGATTAAAGTGAAACGTTTTATGGAAGGCAAGCGCACCCGCCTTGTCGGTCCAAACTGCCCGGGCGTTATTACACCGGACGAGTGCAAAATCGGCATTATGCCGGGCTACATTCATAAAAAAGGACACGTAGGTGTTGTTTCCCGTTCGGGTACCCTGACGTACGAAGCGGTAGACCAGCTTACGAAAGCAGGCATCGGCCAGTCGACAGCTGTCGGTATTGGCGGCGACCCGGTAAACGGTACCAGCTTTACCGACGTGCTGCAGGCCTTTAATGACGATCCGGACACAGAAGCCGTGATCATGATTGGTGAAATCGGCGGCACAGCTGAGGAAGAAGCAGCTGAATGGGTCAAGCAGAATATGACCAAGCCAGTAGTCGGCTTCATCGGCGGTGCGACAGCCCCTCCAGGAAAACGGATGGGCCACGCCGGCGCGATTATTTCCGGCGGTAAAGGCACCGCAGAGGAAAAAATCAAAACGTTAAACGAAAGCGGCGTGCAGGTAGCAGCGACACCGGCAGAAATCGGTGATACGATGATCAACGTTCTGAAAGAACGCGGTCTGCACGAAAAATGCCTCACCCACGAACCACAAGTATAAAATAACCGCCCTCCGCTGCCTCTTTCGGGCAGGCGGAGGTTTTCTTTTTCTCTCCTGTGTTTCCCCCTAAAACCATTAACCCCCTTGAAAGGACTATCCCTCATGCAAAATCTCTCCTTTAATGAACGACTTCTGGCTGTCCACGAATTTCCCTATTTTCAATGGAAGCACGTAACAGAGCTGCTGCGCCGCGACCGTGATTTACTTTTCCCCTTTACGCACCCTCATCTTCTGCCTGTAAACAGCGCCCATTTGACTGCCTGGCGAAAATATATGTCCCAGCTTGCCATGCAGCGGAGGCTCGCGTGGTACCGGGAGCAGGGCATCGGATGGATTACATATTTTGACGAACGCTATCCGTTGTCTTTAAAGTCAATATACGATGCGCCGTGGGTGCTTTACACGAAAGGGAACACAGAGCTGCTTCAAGAAGGCCCCCGGCTGGCGGTAGTCGGCTCCCGGAGCATGACTTCGTACGGCAGAGCAGCTGTGGAAGCATTTCTTTCGCACGGGCAGGTGCAGATTGTCAGCGGACTGGCAAGAGGCGTCGACGGCCACGCCCACCGGCAGGCATTAACAATGGGAGCCCCGGCTATTGCGGTGCTCGGCTCCGGGTTTGGTTGTATTTATCCGAGGGAGCATCTCGCTCTGGCAAAAAATATTGCTGCCGAGGGGATGCTTTTGAGCGAATATCCTCCGGACAGATCTCCAAAAAAGTGGCACTTTCCGGCCAGAAACCGTATTATCAGCGGCCTGTCCGATAAAATATTTGTGGTGGAAGCGGACGTAAACAGCGGATCCCTCATTACAGCATCCCTTGCGCTTGAACAGGGCAGGGAGGTCTGCGCACTGCCGGGGCCCGTGTTTTCCAGGCAGAGTGCGGGGACGAACCAGCTGATTTATGACGGTGCTCTCCCGGTCCTCAAGCCGGAGGATTTAAGCATATCCGGCAGCCGGACCACGTCTCATAACAGCTGACGGAATTGAAACGGAATTTTAAATTTTCCGTATGTTATGCTAGACACGTCCAGTAAACTGTGAAAGAATAATTGTGATTTCAAGCACAAAACGCACTGAAACGAGCAAGATTATAAAAGCATCACTATTTGACAGAGTAATTTATTCGAGTTAATAATGGTAATATTTCATTGAGACAAAGGGGAGAAGAGGAATGGCCGACTATTTAGTCATCGTGGAATCTCCCGCAAAAGCAAAAACAATCGAAAAGTATTTAGGGAAAAAATATGCGGTGAAAGCTTCAATGGGGCACGTAAGAGATCTGCCGAAAAGCCAAATGGGAGTCGACACTGAAAACAATTATGACCCGAAATATATAACGATACGCGGGAAAGGTCCAGTTTTAAAAGAATTAAAAACGGCTGCAAAAAAAGCGAAAAAAGTATATCTCGCAGCCGACCCTGACAGAGAGGGTGAAGCCATTGCCTGGCACCTGGCGCACAGCTTAAACATTGATGAAGATTCGGAATGCCGTGTTGTTTTTAACGAAATTACAAAAACGGCGGTGAAGGATGCGTTTAAGCACCCCCGATCCATCAATATGGATCTGGTGGACGCCCAGCAGGCCCGCCGGATACTTGACCGGCTCGTCGGCTACAACATCAGTCCATTACTATGGAAGAAAGTGAAAAAGGGACTGAGCGCCGGCCGGGTGCAGTCGATTGCTGTGAAGATGATTATTGACCGGGAAAAAGAAATTAAGGCGTTTATTCCGGAAGAATACTGGAGTATTAATGGAACGTTCTCGGACGGGGATGCGGAATTTGAGGCGAAATTTCACGGCACAGCGAAAGAAAAGCAGGCGCTTGCCTCCCGGGAAGACGTTGACGGCGTGCTTCAAAAGATGAAAGGCGATCAGTTTGAAGTAACAAAGGTTACGAGAAAAGAACGTAAACGTAATCCGGTGCAGCCGTTCACGACCTCGTCCCTGCAGCAGGAGGCAGCGAGAAAGCTGAATTTCCGTGCGAAAAAGACGATGATGGTGGCCCAACAGCTGTATGAAGGTATTGACCTGGGTAAACCGGCTGGCACTGTCGGTTTAATCACCTATATGCGGACAGACTCCACCAGGGTTTCCCAAACCGCCAAGGAAGAAGCCCGGACGTTTATTACGGAAAAGTACGGCGAAGAATACATCCGCCATGGCGAGCGAAAGAATACTAAAAGCAGCAACAGTCAGGATGCCCACGAGGCGATCCGGCCGACATCGATCATGTATGAACCAAAACAGGTGAAAAGCTCGCTTTCAAGAGACCAGTACCGGCTGTACAAGCTCATCTGGGAACGTCTGGTGGCTAGTGAAATGGCTCCGGCTGTTATGGACACCATGTCGGTGGACCTTGATAATGAAGGCGTGCTGTTCCGGGCGACCGGGTCCAAAGTGAAATTCCCCGGCTTTATGAAGGTGTACGTGGAAGGCCAGGATGACGGAAAAAAAGAAGAGGATAAAATGCTTCCGGATCTTCAGGAGGGCCAGATGGTCACCCGGACGGATATGGAAGAAAATCAGCATTTCACCCAGCCGCCGCCGCGTTACACAGAAGCCCGGCTCGTTCGCACGATGGAGGAAATGGGCATCGGCCGGCCGTCAACGTATGCCCCGACGCTCGACACTGTGCAGCGCCGGAACTACGTAGCGCTTGAAGAAAAGCGTTTCGTGCCGACTGAACTCGGTGAAATTGTCATGGATCTGGTTGTGGAATTTTTCCCGGAAATTCTCGATGTGGAATTTACCGCAAAGATGGAAAACGATCTTGACTACATTGAAGAAGGAAAACAAAATTGGATCGAGATTATCGATGAATTTTACCAGGGATTTGAGCCAAGGCTGAAAAAAGCCGAGGAAGAAATGGAAGAAGTCGAAATTAAAGATGAGCCGGCAGGCGAAGACTGCGAGCAGTGCGGACATCCGATGGTATATAAAATGGGCCGTTACGGAAAGTTTATGGCCTGCTCCAATTTCCCGGAATGCCGTAATACGAAAGCGATTGTCAAAGATATTGGCGTGAAATGCCCGAAATGTAAAGAGGGAAATGTCGTTGAACGCCGAAGTAAGAAAAAGCGGATCTTTTACGGCTGCGACCGGTACCCGGACTGCGAATTTGTTTCCTGGGATAAACCGATTGCCCGCCCGTGTCCGAAATGTGAAAATATGCTTGTAGAGAAAAAGACGAAAAAAGGCGTACACGTCCAGTGCTCTGAATGTGATTATAAGGAAGAACCAAATTAAAAATGACTGGTTACAGCGCAGGTCTGACTGCTTCCGAAAGGAATAGTTGCCTGCGCTTTCAAAAGGGAAAGGAGTTTTTATCATGAAAAGTACACCTGTTCACATCGTCGGTGCAGGGCTTGCCGGAAGCGAAGCGGCATGGCAGCTTGCAAAACAGGGCGTGCCGGTCAGGCTTCACGAAATGCGTCCGAACAAACAGACGGCCGCCCATCATACCGATAAATTTGCGGAGCTGGTCTGCAGTAATTCCCTTCGGGCCAACAACCTTACAAATGCCGTCGGCGTATTAAAGGAAGAAATGAGGAATCTCGACAGCGTGATTATCGAGGCGGCAGACGCGGCGTCGGTACCTGCAGGCGGCGCTCTTGCCGTAGACCGGCATGAATTTGCCGCGAAGGTCACGGAAAAAGTAAAAAATCACCCGCTCGTGGAAGTGGTATCGGAGGAAGTGACCCACATACCGGATGAACCGGCAATTATTGCCACAGGTCCGCTGACCACTGAGTCGCTCTCTGAGGATATTTTTAACCTGACCGGCGAAGAGCATTTGTACTTTTACGATGCAGCGGCACCGATTGTGGAAACAGACAGCATCGATATGGACAAAGCGTATGTAAAATCCCGGTACGATAAAGGGGAAGCAGCGTACATCAACTGTCCGATGACAGAAGAGGAATTTGACCGCTTCTACGATGCACTGGTGGAAGCAGAAGTTGTTCCGCTGCGTGAATTTGAGAAAAACATCTTTTTTGAAGGCTGTATGCCGGTCGAGGAAATTGCCCGCAGAGGCAAAAAGACCCTGCTGTTTGGCCCGATGAAGCCGGTCGGCCTGGAGCACCCGGAAACAGGGGAGCGCCCGCACGCCGTCGTGCAGCTGCGCCAGGACAACCAGGAAGGGACGCTCTTTAACATTGTCGGCTTCCAGACGCATCTCAAATGGGGACCGCAAAAGGAAGTAATCCGCTTAATCCCCGGGCTTGAAAATGCCGACATCGTCCGCTACGGCGTGATGCACCGGAATACATTTTTGAATTCCCCGAACTTCCTGAATCCGACCTATCAGACGAAAGCCCGCAGCGATTTGTTCTTCGCCGGACAGATTACCGGGGTGGAAGGCTACGTGGAATCAGCTGCTTCCGGGCTGGTCGCCGGATGGAATGCGGCTAAACAATATTTGCAGGAAGAAACGGACACCTTCCCGAAGGAAACGGTGATCGGGGCCATGAGTCACTATATTACGACGGCCGGCGCCAAAAACTTTCAGCCGATGAACGCCAACTTCGGCCTGCTGCCCGCCCCGGAGCAGAAAATCAAAAACAAGCGGGAACGCAATGAATACTACGCAGAACGGGCTCTGGATGCCATTCAGAATTTTAAGAAAAAAGTCCAAATATGATTGCTAGGCTGCAGGGTTTATGATACGATTTACTAGCTTTTGTCTTCATAAGACGGCAACAGAACCGCAGAAGGAAGACGAAAGCGCAAAGGAGCAAAAAGCTGATGAACCCGCTATTAACCTGGAGGGAAGAATTTTTCCGCTATCTGGAGCTTGAAAAAAACATTTCCTCTTATACGAAAACAGCTTACGAACAGGACTTGATTGAATTTGAAGCGTTTATGCAGCAGGAGGGCTGGAAGTACGTGGAGGAGGTTGATCCAACGCTCGTCCGCCTCTACTACAGCAGCATGTACGACCGCTCGTATGCAAGGGCGACAGTAGCGCGGAAAATCTCCGCGCTGCGTGCGTATTTCCGCTATCTGCAGCGTGAAGAATATATTGAACAAAATCCGTTCATCGGTGCGAGCCATCCGAAAAAAGAGCGGCCGCTTCCCCACTTTTTATATGAAGAAGAGATTGAATCGCTGTTTGCTTCATTTGATTTGAGCAAGCCGCTTGATATCAGGGATAAAGCCATTATGGAGCTGCTTTATGCGACAGGCATGCGCATCAGCGAATGCCAGCAGCTGCAGGCCGATGACCTCGATGACTATCTTGGCACCATTCTGGTGAAGGGAAAAGGCCGGAAGGAGAGGTACGTGCCGGTAGGAAGCTTTGCCCAGGAAGCCGTCGAGCTGTACAAAATGAACGTGCGTCCGGAGCTGGCAGCTAAAAGCAGCGCGCCGACCGGCCAGCTGTTTTTAAACGCCCGGGGCGGTCCTCTGACCGATCGCGGATTCCGCCATGTCATCAACGAACGGGTGAAAAAGGTCTCAAGCACGCTCCGTATTTCTCCTCATGATCTGAGGCATACGTTTGCGACACATCTGCTCAATCACGGGGCAGACCTGCGGGTCGTGCAGGATCTTCTCGGCCATGCCAATTTATCCACAACCCAGATTTATACTCATGTAACGAAAGAACGGCTTCAGGATGTGTATCGACATGCACATCCAAGAGCAGAAAGGAAGCGTGAATAACTAATGGAACCATCCTTTCACGCCACAACCATATACGCAGTCCATCACGACGGTAAAGGAGCGATGGCCGGTGACGGCCAGGTGACGCTCGGCCAGCAGGTGGTCATGAAGCATACGGCACGAAAAGTGAGACGGCTGTACAACGGGAAAGTTCTCGCCGGCTTTGCCGGATCGGTAGCTGACGCGTTTACACTGTTTGACTTGTTTGAAGAAAAACTCGAGCAGTGGAGCGGCAATCTGCAGCGTGCTGCCGTTGAGCTTGCCAAGGATTGGCGCAGCGATAAGACGCTGCGGCGTCTGGAAGCGATGCTCATTGTTATGGATAAATCCACCATGCTTTTGGTCGCGGGCACAGGAGAAGTAATAGAGCCTGATGATAATATGCTTGCGATCGGCTCCGGGGGCAATTTTGCGCTCAGTGCCGGACGGGCACTCAAAAAGCATGCCACGCACCTGACCGCCCGGGAAATGGCTGAGGCTTCGCTTGAGACAGCAGCAGATATATGTGTTTTCACCAACCATGAAATCATAGTTGAAGATTTGGAATCTTAAAACATAGTCCGCTAAGGGGGCTTATTAATGGAAATTTCGATGACACCCAAACAGATTGTAGAACGGCTCGATCAATATATTATTGGCCAGAATGAAGCGAAACGGTCTGTTGCGGTAGCTCTTCGCAACCGGTACCGCAGAAGCAAGCTGCCCGAACAGCTTCAGGAGGAAGTAACGCCGAAAAATATTCTGATGATCGGACCGACGGGCGTAGGTAAAACAGAAATTGCCCGCCGGATTGCGAAGCTTGTCGGCGCCCCGTTTTCAAAGGTGGAAGCCACAAAATTTACAGAAGTCGGCTATGTCGGCCGCGACGTGGAATCGATGATCCGGGATCTGGTGGAGGTTGCCGTACGGATTGTAAAGGAAGAAAAAACAGCCTCCGTACAGGAAAAAGCAGAAAAAGCTGCGAATAAAAAAATTGTCCGGCTGCTTGCCCCGAGAAAACGCAAAAATCGTCAGGCGGACAGCAACTCCGGCAATCCGTTCGGGATGCTTTTTCAGCAGAATGAGGACAACGAGGAAGAAGAAGAGACAGACACCGCGGATAACAGTGATCTTCGCGAGCAGCGCCGGCAGCTGCAGAAGCAGCTGGAAATGGGTGAGCTTGAAGACCGTAAAGTAACCATAGAGGTCGAACAGCAGTCCGGATCCATGGGTGACATGTTTCAGGGCGGCGGCATGGAGCAGATGGGTATGAACATGCAGGAGATGCTCGGGAACATGATGCCGAAGAAAACGAGCAGCCGCACCCTCCCCGTGCGCGAAGCACGAAAGGTGCTGACCGAGCAGGAAGCCCAGAAAATGATCGATATGGACGAGGTGAGCACGGAAGCTGTTTACCGGGCGGAGCAGCTGGGAATTGTGTTCCTGGATGAAATTGATAAAGTGACCGGTAAAAAGGAAAGCAGCAGTGCGGACGTTTCGCGCGAAGGCGTACAGCGGGACATTCTGCCGATTGTGGAAGGCTCGACGGTCAATACCAAGTACGGTCCGGTGCGCACCGACCATATGCTGTTTATCGCAGCCGGTGCTTTTCATACGGCCAAGCCTTCCGATTTAATTCCTGAGCTGCAAGGAAGATTTCCGGTGCGTGTCGAATTAGATAACTTAGGGGCAGCAGACTTTGCCCGGATCTTGCGGGAGCCGGACCAGGCTCTGACCAAGCAGTACCAGGCACTCATCCGCACCGAAGGTATTGAAGTGACGTTTACAGACGAAGCTGTCGATACTATTGCGGAATTAGCGGAAGCGGTCAATCAGCAGACAGAAAACATCGGCGCACGACGGCTGCACACGCTGCTTGAAAGACTGCTCGAAGATCTGTCCTTCGAGGCTCCGGAAATTACCATGGACGCTATCACCATTACGCCGGAGTACGTCAATGATAAACTGGCAACGATCGCCAGGGACCGGGACGTCAGCCGGTACATTTTGTAGCATAAATCAGGAGGAGAATCAGCATGGATTTGTTAACGAGAAGCAGAAGAATTAATGAAATGTTACAGAAAACACAGGGAGACCACGTCAATTTTAAAGATATGGCCGAAACCCTTCAGGAAATTATCGGAGCCAATGTGTTTGTGGTCAGCCGCCGTGGAAAGCTGCTCGGCTACTCGATCGAACAGGAAATCGAGCATGAAAAAATGCAGCGGATTTTAGAGGAGCGCCAGTTTCCACAGGAATACACCTCCGGTTTGTTCAGCATCAATGAAACCTCGCCGAATCTGGACGTACAAAGTGAATACACGGCATTTCCACAGGAAAGCGCTGAATTATTTGCGTCCGGCCTGACAACGATTGTACCGATCGTTGGCGGCGGCCAGCGTCTTGGCACGCTCGTTCTGGCCCGGTTAAGCGAAACGTTTGATGATGATGATCTGATCCTCGCCGAATACGGAGCGACTGTGGTCGGTATGGAAATCCTTCATGAAAAAACACAGGAAATTGAAGAGGAAGCAAGAAGTAAAGCCGTTGTGCAGATGGCTATCAGCTCTCTTTCCTACAGCGAACTCGAAGCGGTAGAGCATATTTTCGAAGAACTCGACGGCAAGGAAGGGCTGCTTGTAGCAAGTAAAATTGCCGACCGTGTCGGCATTACCCGCTCCGTGATCGTCAACGCCCTGCGTAAGCTTGAAAGCGCCGGCGTGATCGAATCAAGATCCCTCGGCATGAAGGGGACCTATATCAAAGTATTAAACAACAAGTTTTTGTATGAACTCGAGAAAATTAAAAATAACGATTAAATTTTTAGTGCGGTCCCTTTAAGGGGCCGCATTTTTTGGTTCTTAAACTAAAATGCAATAAACGGAGTGCGATTTATACTACTGAAAACGAAATACTATACAATAAATAAGCACAATAAAGATAAAAGAACTACTTAAAAATAGTTTATCTGCTTAGCCGGAAGTTACTGAAATGCTGAAAAAGAAATATTGATTAGACAAATGTACATTTTTTCTATACAATTTAGGAAGTAATGCTCATATAAAAGTAAATAACTAAACCTTTAGTATTAATTAAAAACCCAGAGGTGAGAAAATGGAACTGTTCCAATCCGGGGCATGGCAGAAATTACAGGCGGGTGTCGAAGGAGCATCGCTCAGACAGAAGGCAATCACGGATAATATAGCCAATATTGACACCCCGAACTATAAAGCAAAGGAAGTTTCCTTTCAGGACATGCTAAAAGAAGAAAGCAGCAGTCAAATGGAAGCTGTGCGGACAGACGCAAAACACTTCTCTTTTCAGAATAATCAAAATTCTCCAGGCGTGTACGAGCAGAAGGGCAATACATACAACAATAACGGAAACAATGTAGACATTGACAAAGAAATGACCGAGCTTTCGGAGAACCAACTGCATTATAACGCCATAATTGACCGTATTAACGGAAAATTTGGCGGTATTAAATCAGCTATCCGGGGAGGGTCATAATCATGTCTATTTTTAATGGGATTCAAGCCTCCGGTTCGGCCCTGACGGCTCAGCGTCTAAGAATGGATGTCGTGAGCTCCAACCTTGCGAATGCAGATTCCACAAGAGGCCGCCTCGTCGATGGGGAATGGCAGCCGTACCAGCGCAAAACCGTTTCCATGAGCCCAAAGCAGGAGAATTCCTTTCAGTCGAATTTAACGAAAGCATTAAATGATCAGGGCGGCGTGCGGGTGTCAGAAATAGGTGTAGATGATGCCCCTTTTGATGAGGTTTACCAGCCTGAGCATCCCGATGCCAATGAAGAAGGCTACGTACAGATGCCAAATGTGGACCCTTTAAAAGAAATGACGGATTTGACCTCGGCCTCACGCTCGTATGAGGCAAACGTTACGGCACTTAATGCCAATAAAAATATGATGATGAAAGCACTTGAAATCGGTAAAAACTAACCGAGGAGGGAGGAATACGGATGGAAATCCCAAATGTACAGGCCCCGGTAATGAAAGCAGCAAATGAGGCGGGCCAGGCATCGGTAAAAGAAACCGGTGATTCGTTTCAAAAAGCAATGAGCGAGGCGATGAGTAAAGTCAATGAAGCCCAGCTCGAGTCGGATCGGATGACAGAAAAACTGGTGACCGGCGAAGCTGATAATCTGCATGATGTAATGATTGCTGCGGAAAAAGGAAGTGTCTACATGCAGACGGCCACCGAGGTGAGAAACAAGGCGGTGGAAGCTTACAAAGAAATGATGCGGATGCAGGTGTAATCGTAAAGAGGAAGGTATGAAGCGGAGTTATGAAAGAAAAATGGAAAGAATACAGCCAAAAGGCGAAAACGTATTGGAGCAGCCGCAGTAAAAAACAAAAGAGAATATATATCTTTGGCACGACGGCGATCTTTCTTTTTCTCCTCATCAGCATAATGCTGTTTTCGCGGACAAACTTTGAGCCTCTTTACACCGATCTGGCACCGGAAACAGCAGGGAGCATCAAAGAAACGCTCGACACCCGCGGAGTGAAGTATGAAATATCGAACGAAGGGACTACCATCAGCGTACCGAAGGATCAGGTGGATACGTTAAAGGTGGACCTGGCGGCTGAGGGGCTTCCGCAGGACGGGGCGATCGACTACAGCTTTATTGAAGACCAGACCGGCTTTGGAATGACGGACAATGAATTTTCCGTCATGGAGCGGGCGGCGCTGCAGACCGAGCTTGAGGCGTTGATTTCCAACATGGACGCGGTGGAAAGCACCGATGTCATGATTAACATGCCGGAGGAGGCCACATGGGTAGCCGAGGAGGCAGAAGCAGCTACGGCATCGGTAACCGTTGATTTGAGCGGCACCGGAGAACTGGATCAGGAGCAGGTGAAAACCCTGTACAACCTTGTATCCAAAAGTGTGCCCGATCTGCCGGTGGAAAACATTGATATCAGTGATACAAGCATGAACTATTATACATATGAAGAAAACGGGTCCTCTGGTTCCGCTATGAATGAATACGAGGACCAGCGTGCGGTCCAGCAGGATATCGAAAAAGACATCCGCCGTGACGTACAGCAAATGCTCGGTACGGTAGCCGGCCAGAATAAAGTAATGGTATCAGTAACGACAGACATCGACTTTACGAAAGAAAACCGGGAGGAAGACCTGGTGGAGCCGGTGGATGAAGAAACGATGGAAGGCATTGCCGTGAGTGCCGAAGAAGTTGCGGAAGCCTACGAAGGTGTTGATCCGCTCGAAGAGGGCGAAGCAGGTGCGGGGGAGGAAGACGTAGCCAACTACCCTGCCGGTACAGAAGCAGCCGGTGACTCAGAGCGGACCGAAGAACGAATCAACTACGAAGTGAACCGTATACATAAAGAGATTCAGGAGAGTCCGTACAAGCTGCGCGACCTCGGTATTCAGGTCATGGTGGAGCCGCCGGATCCGGAGGACCCGAATTCTTTAGAGCCGGAAACGGTGGATAACATGCAGGCGATGCTTGAGACCGTCATCAGTACGAGCATCGATAAAGAATATCTTGAGGTGGAAGGCGAGGAGATGGATGTAGAAGAAAAAGTCTCTATTTCCTCCCAGACCTTCCTCGGCGCAGAAGAGATCGATCAGGAAGCAGGCGGCCTTCCGTGGTGGGCATATGCGTTAATGGCTGTCGGCGCTGCTGGTCTTATCGTATTAGTGGTATGGCTTGTACGTCGGAAAAAGCCAGCAGAAGCTAAAGAAGAAACCATTCAGGCTGTGGAATTTGAACAGCGCGACGTCCCTGACCTGGAAAGCAGCCGGGAAATGACCGAGGAAGAAATGAAACGAAACCAGCTCGAGAAGTTAGCAAAGGAAAAGCCGGAAGAATTTTCAAAGCTGCTTCGTTCCTGGCTGTCCGATGATTAAAAGGGGGAGCGGCAATTGCAGAAAAGAAAAGAAACGCTGACCGGGAAACAAAAGGCAGCTGTGCTGCTCATTTCATTGGGGCCGGACGTTTCAGCCGAAGTATATAAGCATTTACGGGAAGACGAGATTGAAAAGCTGACGCTTGAAATCGCGAACGTACGAAAAGTGGAGAGCTCGAAAAAAGAAGAGGTAATGAATGAATTTCATCAAATAGCCATTGCTCAGGATTACATTTCCCAGGGAGGCATCGGCTACGCCAAAAGCGTGCTTGAAAAAGCGCTTGGAGAAGAGGAAGCGATGCATATGATCAACCGCCTCACGTCATCGCTGCAGGTAAAGCCGTTTGATTTTGCCCGTAAAGCTGAGCCTTCCCAGGTGCTGAACTTCATTCAAAATGAGCATCCGCAGACAATCGCTCTTGTGCTTTCCTACTTAGAGCCGGGGCAGGCGGGCCAGATTTTGTCGGAGCTGCCTGAGACGCAGCAGACCGATGTGGCCCGCCGCATTGCAAAAATGGACCGGACTTCACCGGAGATCGTAAGCGAAGTGGAAGCAGTGCTTGAACAAAAGCTTTCCACGTCCGTCACCCAGGATTTCACCGAAGCGGGAGGCATTGAATCCGTCGTAGAAGTGCTGAACGGGGTGGACCGCAGCACGGAAAAGATTATTCTTGAATCCCTGGAACAGGAGGATCCGGAGCTGGCCGAAGAAATCAAAAAGCGGATGTTCGTGTTTGAAGACGTGGTGGCGCTTGATAACCGCTCGATTCAGCGGGTGGTACGCGACGTCAATAACGACGATCTGCAGCTTGCCCTTAAGGTGGCAAGCGAGCAGGTGAAAGAAGTCGTTTTCCAGAACATGTCCCAGCGGATGGCCGAAACGTTCCAGGAGGAAATGGAATTTATGGGGCCGGTAAGACTGCGTGATGTAGAAGAAGCACAGTCGAGAATTGTCGGTATTATCCGCAGACTTGAAGAAACGGGGGAAATTGTAATCGCCCGCGGCGGAGGAGATGATGTTATTGTCTAACGTATTTCGCACGCACGTCAGCGCAGAGCACCGAACCATTGCACCGAGAAAAATCGTGTATGAAGAAACGGCCCCGCAGATCGATGAGCATTTTCTCCAGCAGCGTCAGGCAGAACAGTTAAAAGAGCAGGCCAGGCGGCTGCATGAGCAGGCCGAACAGGTCTGGAAGGAAACCCAGGAAAAAATCACACAGGAAGAAAAAGGCGCTGAGGAGCGTATTGCTGCATGGGCCGAAGAGGCCAAGCAGCAAGGATATGCCGAGGGTTTTAAAAGTGGGGAGGAAAAAGGCTTCGAAGCGTGGCAGGAAAAGATTAGCCATGCCGGACGAATCATAGAATCTGCGGAACAGGCCTTTCATGAGCGCCTGAACGAAGCCGAACCGACAGCGATCGATATTGCGGTGCAGGCACTTGAAAAAATGCTGGGACCGGAATGGCTGCCGGATGAACACTGGCGGATGCAGCTCTCGACGGCAGTCAGCTCTCTTCGTGAGCAGGGCAACATCCGGGTGCTCGTCAGCGCGGAAGATTATGAAGAAGTGCGAATATATAAAGAAGAGCTGCAAAACGCGGCCGGAAGCGACCAGAAGGTGACCATTTATCCGGACGCGCAGATGAAAGAGCGGCAATGCGTGCTCGAAACGGACTTCGGAAAACTCGACGTTTCCCTTGACACTCAGCTCAAGGAATTAAAAAAACAGCTCCAGGCTGTTGTTAAAGAAGGCATGCCGGTATGAGAGCAGAGCATGCAGCGAAACAGGTGAAACAAATGTCTCTGTACCGTTCCTACGGAAGTGTGGAACGGGTGATTGGATTAATGGTGGAGTCGCGCGGACCGAAAACAAACGTTGGTGACATCTGCTACATATATGGCGTGGGAAGCGACAGTTCCACGGCCGCTGAAGTAGTTGGTTTCCGGCAGGAATACGTGCTGCTGATGCCGTTGGAGTCGTTAAAAAACATCAGCCCGGGTTGTACGGTCGAAGCCACCGGCAAGCCATTGAAAATCAAGGCAGGAGCAGGGCTGATCGGGCGCGTGCTAAATGGCATGGGAGAGCCGATGGATCATCAGGAGCTTCCGGAAGGGCTGGTCAGCGTTTCTTCGGAGGCAGCACCGCCTGCTCCGCTTGAGCGGCCAAGGATTAAAAACGTCATGCCGACTGGTGTAAGAGTGATTGACAGTCTGCTCACGATGGGCGAAGGCCAGCGGATAGGCATCTTTGCCGGAAGCGGTGTCGGAAAAAGCACCCTGCTTTCGATGATCACGCGCTACACGGAAGCCGACATTAATGTAATCGCGCTTATCGGAGAACGTGGGCGCGAGGTCCGGGATTTTATCGAACGCGACCTGGGAGAAGAGGGCATGGCCAGATCAGTGCTGATCGTAGCGACTTCGGACCAGCCCGCTTCGATGCGGATCCAGGGAGCCTACACGGCGACAGCCATTGCCGAATATTTTCGCTCCAAAGGAAAAAAGGTCAATTTCATGATGGACTCCATCACCCGGTTTGCGATGGCACGAAGAGAAATCGGCCTTGCGATTGGCGAGCCTCCTACGACAAAAGGATACCCGCCGTCAGTATTTGCTCTCCTGCCGGGACTGCTTGAGCGGACTGGCACAAGTAACGAAGGCTCGATTACCGCGTTTTATACGGTGCTTGTGGACGGGGACGACATGAACGAGCCAATTGCCGATGCCGTACGCGGTATTCTCGACGGTCACTTTGTACTCGAACGGTCGCTTGCCAACAAAAATCATTTTCCGGCCATCGACGTGCTTCAAAGCGTCAGTCGGGTGATGTCAGAAATTACGGATAAAGCTCATCAGGAGGCAGCCTCGAAAGTAAAAAGCTGGCTTGCGGCTTACCGGGAAGCAGAAGACCTTATACGAATCGGGGCCTACCGCAAAGGCAGCTCGCCCGAAACAGACGAGGCACTCGAAAAATTACCTGCCGTTGAAGCACTTATTCAGCAGCGGTCGATGGAAGCATCGACGATGGAACAGACGCTGCAAAAGCTGCAAAAAGTTATGGAGAAAGGAGCATCCTAATGTCCTACCAATTTTCTTTAGAACAGCTGCTGCAGCTGAGAGACCGCGAAAAAGACCAGAAGGTAAAATCCTACAATGAGGCAGTGGACGAGTTTGAGCAGAAAGCAGGCACCCTCTATGAAATGCTCCGTTCCAAAGAGCACGCAGAAGAAATAAACCGGGAGAAAATGACCCGGGGGGTGACGGTACGGGAGCTTCGTCAGCAGGAAAAAATGCTGCATATGTATGAACGGGAAGCAGCCGTTCTCGAAGAAGCGGTGAGCAAAGCTCGCTGGATGATGCAGCGTGAAGAAAAAGCGATGCAGGAAGCATGGCGTGAAAACCGGAAGCTTGAGCTGATAAAAGAAAAAGAAGAAGCAAAGCATATGGAAAAATTAAAGCGGAACGAGCGTATGGCCATGGATGACACAGCGGTGCAAATGTATCTCCAGAAGCAGACGGTGCAGCATTATGGCTGAAAAAGAAAAGAAAAAAGGCAGTTTTTTTCAATGGTTTTTCATGCTGTTTCTTATCCCGCTTCTTTTCGCCATTGTTCTGTCGGTGGCTGTTATGTCCTTTATGGGGATAAATGTCACTCAGCTCGGCCAGGACGTAGTGAAGTCGGTCACCGGCAGCGAAGAAAGTGCCGATGACGCCGGAGCTTCCGGTGAAGAACTCAAAGCCAAGGAAGAGGAAATCGTCGAACTGCAGCAGAGGCTTGATGAACGGGAGCGGGAGCTTGAAAGCGTGGAAGAAGAGCTTGAGGAACTGACGCTCGAATCAGAAACTGAAGAGAATGATGAAGAGGAAGAAAGCGGCGGGAACACCGGTTCAGCCCAGAAAATTTACGAGGAAATGAAGCCGGCAACTGCGGCAGCGGTGCTCGAACAGCAGGAAACTGAAGTTATTGTCCAGCATTTGTACACGCTGCAGCCGGAGGAACAGGCCGCCATACTCGAAGAGATGGATGAGGAGCTTGCTGCTTCCGTTGTCTCGGGGGTTGAAGGCCTCGACCTGGAACAGTAAAAGAAAGGAGACCGCTATGGAGACAGCAATTACCGGCCGGCCGGCGTCGCCAGGCCAGGCCGCTGCGCTCGTACCCGCTCAGACAGGAGGCGGTCCGTCAGCATTTGCCGCTCTGTTTGCCGGTGCCGCCGCATTAACGGGCAAACAGCCGGTTATGGAAAAAGGAACAGAAAATGCCGGGCCTTCTGCTGAGCAGATAATGGAAGCCATCGAAGCAGATCCGGAAACGATCAATGCGCTGATGGAACAGCATCCCGAATTTGAGGAAGCCGTGATGTTTATCGCTGAGCTCGTACGTAACGAACAGGGCGGTGAAGGACCAGTGAAGGAAGAAACGCCCGAAGAAATGCCGGCGGAAATGGAAAATATTTTCACAAAGCTTGCCGCTGTTCTTCATTCTCCAGATGGAGAAACAGCTGCAGGAAAAGATGGAGCTGGGAAAGCAGAATTGCCTGTGCTCGAACAGCTGGCAGCCCGGTTTAACGACCTTGCTCCTCGCAATCAGCAGGCTATACAGGTGGCAGCAGAAAAGCTGCAGGAGGCCGCCGGAGCACTGCTCTCCAAAGCCATGGAGGGGGAGGGAAAAAAACAGACAGAAGAAGTATTTACGAGCCGTCTGAATGAAATGGCTGCGCTTTTTTCAAAAGTTTTATCAGATAAAACAGAGGATGTGCTCCCAGAAGCTGCTCTTGCAGCATCGGCAGTGGCCGCCGGAGCACCGATAAAGGAAGACGGCCTCAAGGCAAAACAGAAGAATGGTCAGCCGGCAAGGGCGCTAGCGCAGAAGGAAATGTCCCCGATGGAAAAGATCGATATCCTGTTTCCGAGAAAAACGGCGGAGGTCCGGCAGCTGATTTCCTTTTTGGACCAGCAGGCCGACGCCAAAAGCAGCGCTGAGAAGCGGCCACAGTTACTGCCACAGGTGCCAGCCGGATGGATGAGCCCTGCTAACGGGAGGTCAGCGGTGGCAGACGCCGATATCCAGATGATAAAAAGAGACCTTCAGCAGTGGCAGAAATATCTCAGTGAACGGGAACAGCCAGGCACATGGGTGCCGAAAGCTCTTCAGCCATCCACTGGAGAACAGTCGGAAAGGCAGCTGACCGCGTTCATGCAAAGTCTTTCGGCTCTGGTGAAAAAGCAGCCGTCGGCGTCTTCAACCGCAGATGCGGGTTGGAATGAAGCGTTTACTAAGCAGCTTGAGCAGATTCTGCAGAGCATCCGCGGCGACTCAGGGAAAACTTCATACTCTCCAGCAGCAACAGCGGGAGTGGGAGAGGCGAGAGCGCTTCAGCTGAACACACCGCTTGTGATTCAGCTCCCGCCGGCGTCTGAAGGAAATAAGCGGCAGGCCGAATTTTTAAAGCAGTTTCAGCAGACGCTCGGGACGATGAACGCTGCCCAACTGAAAAACGGAGCTTCCTATACGATTCGTCTCCACCCTGAACATCTGGGCCGACTCGATGTGAAGCTCACGAAAATCGAAGGACAATGGACCGCCCAGCTGATTACAACCTCCAAAGGGGCGCAGGAGCTCGTGGAAGGCAGCGTGCATAAGTTGAGACATTCCTTCCTGCAACAGAATCTGCAGGTCGAACGCATCGAAGTAGCAGAGCACCCCGATTTCTATAAAGAAGAAGAACAGAAAGAAGAACCTGAAGAACAGCGGGAAGCGGTAAACATGCAGGAAGAGTCTTCAGAAGAAGAACGCTCGTTTGAAGATATTTTACAGCAGCTTTCGGTCAACGAACGAATTTAAAGGAGGTGAATAAACGGTGAGTACGATCACAGATAATATGCAGCTGAACAATGGTTCAAACAACAAATCGCCCTTTGCCGCTGAAAACAGCAACGGCAACATGGATAAAGATGATTTTTTAAAACTGCTTATCACCCAGCTGCAAAACCAGAACCCGCTTGAGCCGATGAACGACACTGAATACGTGTCGCAGATTGCCAACTTCAGTACGCTCGAGCAGATGAACAACATGAATAAGTCGATGGAGCAGTCGACGCAGTTTATGGCGCAGGATGCCCTGATGCAGCTGAGCGGCCTGATCGGCCAGGACGTAACGTGGCAGTCGCTCGTAAACGCCAATACACCAAATGAGGATGTGCAGACGGGGCGGAACGAAATTATGTCGGTAAAAAAAGATACGCAGGGAAACATAATGGTCGAGCTTGACTCCGGCCGCTGGATTGACGGCAGGCAGGTAGTGAACATCGGAGAGGACGAGGCGGCTGCAGAGGAAAGCTGATACGAAGGAAGGAACAGCATGGATTATTCAAAGATACATAACTATTCCAGCATGCCGGTTCCGTCCAATACAGCCAACACCCCACGACCGGAAAAGCAGCAGGCTGGTTCATTTGCCTCGCTGCTGCAGAACGAGCTCACAGCTCCTGATGTCAAAATCAGCAAGCACGCTGCCAAACGAATGGAAGAAAGAAATGTCCATATCCAAAGCGCAGACTGGGAGCAGATGCAGGTGAAGCTAGGCGAGGCAGCAGAAAAGGGTGTCAAGGAATCTGTAGTGGTGTTCCCGGAAGCGGCACTGGTCGTCAACGCAAAGAGCCGGACCGTTATTACAGCAATGTCAAAGCACGAAGCAGCAAACCACACGTTTACAAATATTGACGGTGTTATATTCATGTAAAAAGGCTTGACCGCAAGGAGGCCTGGGCTCCCGACAGACAGACGGGGCCCGCTTAAACTAAAGGAGGAATACGATGCTACGCTCTATGTATTCAGGAATCGCAGGAATGAAGAACTTTCAGCAGAAATTGGATGTTATCAGCAATAACATCTCAAACGTTAATACCCAGGGGTTCAAAAAAGGACGCCCGACATTTCAGGATATGATGAGTCAGCAGACCGGGTCGGCCGCTGCAGCTGAAGGTGGACGAGGCGGCGTGAACGCCAAACAGGTTGGTCTTGGAAGCGAGATGGGAAGCATTGATACGGTAGACACGCAGGGAAGTCTGCAAAACACCGGCCGTGAGCTTGATCTGGCTATTTCCGGATCCGGCTATTTCCGTCTGCAGAATCCGACCGAAGAGGGAGAAAGCTTTACGCGGGCCGGAAACTTCTATCTTGATGATAACGGAGACATGGTGAACTCTGAAGGATTGTATGTGCTGGACACGGAGGGAGACGTTATTAACATCGACGAAGAAGCCCGGAGCTTCAGTATCGATGCTGCTGGTAACGTTAATATTGTCAACCAGAACGAAGATACGGAAACGGTGGCACAGCTGGGGGTAGCGACATTTGCAAATCCGGGAGGACTTGAAAAATCAGGAGGCAACGTGTACCGGGCTTCGTTGAACTCAGGAGCTCCCAACAACCTTGAGCCGGGACAGGGCGGAGCCGGCGAAGTAGTAGCCGGAGCGCTTGAAATGTCCAACGTTGACCTGTCCGAGGAGTTCACGGAAATGATCACTGCTCAGCGCGGATTCCAGGCGAACACGCGTGGTATTACGACAGCAGATGAAGTGCTGCAGGAGCTGCTGAACATCAAGCGGTAACTAATGAATGAAATCGGGGGAGGCAGGGGCGAAGTGCTGCCCCTCAATTAACTATGATGGAATTAACAAAATTAAACGGACGCCCGTTTGTGCTGAACACTACATTGATTGAGCAGGTCGAAGCAGCGCCGGATACGACAATTACGCTGTTGAACGGCAACAAAATTGTTGTCCGGGAAAGCCTCAGTGAAGTGATGGATCGTGCCGAACGGTTTTACCGGCGGACATGGATGCCGGCCGGTCGAAAAGGGGAGAACGTCTGAGCTATGTTAAAAAGCAAAGCAGGAAAAATAATGATGATTATGCTTTTGACCCTTGTACTTATTGCCGGTGCGGCGGCTGCTGTGTATCAGTTTCTCGGCTCCTCTGAACAGGCAGAGGGCAGTGAAGAAGAAAAGGCCGAGGAATTAAGCGCTGAAGAACTGAGGGAGCTCACCTGGGACATGGACGAAATGACCACCAACCTTAAAGGCAATGACCGCTATATTAAAACAATGTTCAGCCTGCAGGCCGATAACGAAAAAGCCCGGGAAGAACTGGAGCAGAGAGACTATCAGATTAACAACATAATTATCCATGAACTGGCCCAGCTCGAACCCGGAGACATCGAAGGCTCGGAAGGGACCACCGAAATGGAAGGACGAATCAGGGAAAAAGTGAATGAGGTTATGACTGAAGGAAAAGTACAGCGGGTCTACACGACCGAACGCGTCATTCAGTAACCCAGGAGCCGCCCGAGAGAAGAGAAAGGGAGGTGAAAACCTCTTGTCAGATGTACTATCCCAGCATGAAATAGATGCCCTTTTGTCCGGATTGTCCACCGGAGAAATGGACGGCGAGCAGCTAAAAAAAGAAGAAAACGAACGCAAGGTCCGGTCCTACGATTTTAAACGCGCCCTGCGCTTTTCCAAAGAACAAATCCGGGGCCTGTCGAGAATTCATGAAAACTTTGCCAGGATTCTTACCACGGCGCTTTCAGGACAGCTGCGATCCTTTGTGGATATCAGCGTAGCCTCTGTGGATCAGGTGCCCTACGACGAATTTATCCGCTCCATTCCTAAGATGACGCTGCTGAATGTGTTTGAAGCACCGCCGCTTGAAGGGCGGATGCTCATGGAGGTCAACCCGCACGTCGGCTACGCCATGCTCGACCGGTTGCTTGGCGGCCAGGGGCAGAGCATGAACAAGGTTGAAAAGCTGACGGAAATTGAAACAAAGCTTTTGAGCTCATTTATGCAGATGATTCTCGAATCCTTTCAGAGTGCCTGGGAATCGGTGCTGAGTATTGAAACCATCGGCTCCGAAATTGAAGTGAATCCGCAGTTTCTCCAGATGGTATCTCCAAACGAAACCGTGGTGGTTATTTCTTTAACCACCACGATTGGAGAAACGTCGGGGATGATTAATCTGTGTCTGCCGCATATGGTGCTTGAAGAGATACTGCCCAAGCTCACCACCCACTACTGGATGCAGACGAAAGTAAAAGAGCGGAACCAGCAGGAAGTGGAGCATCTGAACGAGTGGCTGCTGCAGGGAAATATTTCCCTCCAGGCAATCCTCGGCACTTCCTCTATCACCATCGAAGAGCTTTTACATATGGAGCGTGGAGACATTTTAACACTCAAACAGCACATCCATGACCCGCTCGAGGTGCATATAGGCAGCAGAAAGAAATTTACAGCTCAGCCGGGGAAAAAGCGCAGCCATATGGCTGTACAGATTTTAGAAAAGATAGAGGAGGGAGAAGAACAGCATGAGTAATGACGATATGCTTTCGCAGGACGAAATTAACGAGCTGCTGAAAAACGTCGGTGCAGACGATGACGACGGCGGCGCTTCCTCCGGGGAGACGCCGGCCGAAGAGATTGCTTCTTCCACGGAAGATGAGGAACTCGAACATCTGCTTTCCACTGAAGAAAAGGATACACTCGGCGAAATCGGCAATATCAGCTTCAGCAGCGCAGCCACCGCCCTGTCGAGCCTGCTGAACCAAAAAGTGAGCATCACTATACCAGGGGTAAAAGCGGTGTCGACCAAAATGGTGGAAAAGTCATTTCCCCGTCCTCACGTAGCGGTAAATGTGGAATACACCGAAGGGTTTGAAGGCACGAACCTGTTTGTAATCAGCATGACGGACGCAAGCATTATTGCCAACCTGATGATGGGGGGCGACGGGCAGGTTGATGAGGCAGCTGGCATTGATGAAATGCAGCAAAGCGCGGTTCAGGAAGCGATGAATCAGATGATGGGCTCGGCCTCCACATCGATGAGCACCATTTTTAACAAACGGGTGGACATTTCTCCGCCGGGCGTCAATATTATGAACCTCGAAGAAGAAGAGTCGGCCCGCTACATTCCCGACGAAGATACGGTCGTACAGATCGCGTTCCGCATCCAGATAGGGGAGCTGATGGACTCCTACATTATGCAGCTCATCCCGCTTGGATTCGCAAAGAAAATGGTGGAGGAGCTGCTCGGGGCAAGCACTGAAGCTCCGCAGCCCGAATCGAAGCACCAGCCTGCCCCGGAGCCTTCCGAACGGCAGGAAGCCGAGCCGCAAAGGACTCGCGCCCAGGAAACGAAAGCAGCTCCGACAGTAAGCGGAGCCGCCTTTTCCGAACTTGAGGAGCCCGCGCACAGATATAATGACGGCGGCGGGAATCTGGATATGCTGATGGATATATCGCTTGATGTAACGGTGGAGCTTGGCAGATCGCGGCAGCCGATCAAAGATATTTTGTCGCTGTCGCAGGGCTCGGTGGTTGAGCTAGATAAGCTTGCCGGCGAACCTGTCGATGTACTGGTGAACCAAAAGCCGGTAGCTAAAGGGGAAGTCGTTGTCATCGATGAAAATTTTGGCGTACGCATTACGGAAATTCTCAGTCCGAGAGAACGGGTTGCGCAATTAAAATAACGACAAACAGGGAGTGGAAAGCATGGGATATTCAGTTTTAGTAGTAGACGACGCCGCATTCATGCGGATGATGATTAAAGATATTCTGGAGAAAAACGGCTTTAACGTAGTGGGGGAAGCAAAGGACGGAAACGAAGCAGTGGAAAAGTTCCAGGAAACGTCACCGGACCTGGTGACGCTTGATATTACGATGCCTGATAAAGACGGGATTGAAGCATTGAAGGAAATCAAGGCGGCGGATCCGAACGCTAAAGTGATCATGTGTTCAGCCATGGGCCAGCAGTCGATGGTAATTGATGCGATTCAGGCTGGGGCTAAAGATTTCATCGTAAAGCCGTTTCAGGCAGACCGTGTACTTGAAGCAATTAATAAAACGCTAGGCTGATGGCCTGCCGCGGGGGAAGAAAATGAACTGGAAATACGCAGTAATCATAGTTGTGATGATGACAGTAATTATTCTGGCAGGCGCTGATACAGCGCTTGCCAGCACTACTGTTAACGAGTCCCTGAATCCGCAGGAAAACCAGGAGGGCCCGGCACCCGGAAGTGAAGAAGCACCGGCAGACGGGGAGACCGCGCCGGCAGCGATGGATAACGGCAATCTCTGGCTGAACTTTGTAAAAATGATTGGAGCGCTGGCGGTTGTTCTCGGGCTGTTGTTCTGGCTGCTGAAATTTATCAACAAAAAAACAAGCAAATACCAGTCCACCCGCTCGCTTCAAAGCATTGGCGGCATTGGGCTTGGGCAGAATAAATCGATTCAGGTCGTTAAAGTTGGGGATAAAATGCTTGTGGTCGGAGTGGGGGACACGATTTCGCTGCTTCAGGAAATTGAGGATAAAGAAGAACAGGAGCGGATTACCGCCCAGGAACAGAATACATATACAGGTGTCCCGTCCTTGTTGGATAAGTGGAAAACACGCGGGAAAACAGAGGAAAAAAGCAGCCAGTCCTTTCAGTCGGTGCTCGAAGAACGGCTGAAAAAAGCACGTGGCGCGAAGCATCCGGAGACGCCGGATAGCCGGACGGAAGTGAAGGAGGAACGGTGATGATTATTAGTGCTCTTCCTGCGCTTGATTTCAGCGGACTGCTCGAAGGTGGCGGAGAAGGAGCGGCGACATCGGTCCAGCTTGTGCTGCTGCTTACTGTTTTATCTCTCGCTCCCGGTATTTTAGTGCTCATGACCTGCTTTACCAGAATCGTGGTCGTGCTGAGCTTTGTGCGGATGGGTCTTGCTACGCAGCAGACACCGCCAAATCAGGTGCTTATCGGCCTTGCCCTGTTTTTAACCTTCTTCATCATGGCACCGACGCTTTCGGAAGTAAACGAGCAGGCGTTCAGCCCTCTGATGGCAGGAGAAATCGACCAAAACGAAGCGCTGACCGAAGCGGTCGGCCCGATGAAGGAATTTATGTCCCGGTACACACGGGAAAAAGATCTGGCGTTGTTTATGGATTATGCGGGCGAAGAGCGCCCGGAATCGGTCGAAGATATTCCGCTCACATCACTAGTTCCGGCGTTTGCCATCAGCGAGCTGAAAACAGCTTTCCAGATGGGATTTCTCATTTTTGTGCCTTTTCTTGTTATTGACATGATTGTGGCAAGCGTACTGATGAGCATGGGGATGATGATGCTTCCGCCTGTCATGATCAGTCTGCCGTTTAAAATTTTACTGTTTGTGCTAGTGGACGGCTGGTATCTGATTGTAGAGTCGCTGCTCCTCAGCTACACCTAGCCGGGTTGAAGAAAGGAAGAAATGTATGTCAGCAGAACAGGTAATGCAGATCGCACAACAGGGAATATGGATGGTTTTTTTAATCGCGGGGCCGCTGCTTGTTATTGCGCTCGTGCTCGGCTTTGGGGTCGCAATATTTCAGGCGACCACCCAGATTCAGGAGCAGACGCTTGCATTTATACCAAAGATTCTTGGTGTTTTGGCCGCTATGCTCGTGCTCGGCCCGTGGATGCTGACACAGCTGGTGGAGTACACGAGAAACCTGTGGTATCACGCGCAGCAGTTCATCGGATGAACATACCATGGAAGCAATAATAGAGCAGCTCCCGGCTTTTTCCCTGGTGCTTGTGCGAGTGCTCGCTTTCTTTACGACGATGCCTCTTTTCTCTTATCGGACTATTCCGAATCAATTTAAAGTGGGTTTGGCATTTTTTCTCGCCCTGGCTATTTTCCCGGCACTGGATGCCCCGCTGATGACGGTGGATGGCGAGTATATCCTCCTTTTGCTAAAGGAGGTCATGCTCGGCCTTGCGATTGGACTTATTGCGACGATTATGCTTTATGCAGTGCAGACCGCCGGGATGTTTCTCGATATCTCCTTTGGCTTTCTGGTGGCAAACGTGGTGGATCCGCAGACAGGCGCGCAGAGTCCGCTGTTCGGGGGCTACTTTTACGCTTTTGCGCTCTTAATGCTTCTGACGGTGAACGGACATCATCTGCTGCTTGACGGCATTTACTACAGCTACAGCTTTGTGCCCATCGACCAGACGGGACTTGCGTTCGGCGACGAAGCGGTCGTCACGCACGTGGCGGAAGCGTTTAACCAGATGTTTATTCTTGCCTTTCAGCTGGCGTTTCCGCTCGTCGGCTCACTGTTTCTGGTCGATCTCGCTTTAGGGATTATGGCGCGTGCGGTTCCGCAGATGAACGTGTTTGTCGTCGGGCTGCCGCTGAAAATTGCAGCAGGGCTGCCGCTGCTTGTAGTGGCAATCCCGGGGATGTTTCTGGCAATTCAGTACTTGTATGAAGATATGTTTCACGTCTCGCGCGGACTGCTTGAACTTTTAGGGGAGGGACAGGAATGAAGTGGACACTTGAGCTGCAGTTTTTTTCACAGGAAAAAACCGAGCAGGCAACGCCTAAAAAGCGCCGGGACACGAGACAGAAGGGCCAGGTGCCCAAAAGTAACGATGTGAATACGGCAGTCATCCTGTTTTTAGTATTTGCGCTCTTCTATATGTACGGAGGCACCATTTTCAATCACTTACAGGCGTTAATGACACATACATACATAGAATACATGCAGTGGGAAATTACAAAAGCCAGTGTGCCGGCGATGCTGCAGGAAATTACGATCCAGTCTGTAATCATTATTCTGCCGGTGATGCTTGTGGCCATGGTGGCGGGAGTCGCCGCATCGCTCACGCAGGTAGGATTTTTGTTTACGGGCGAACCGATCAAAATGAAGCTGGAAAAGATTAACCCGCTCAGCGGCATCAAGCGGATTTTTTCGGCCCGGGCACTCGTAGAGCTCGCCAAGGCACTCTTGAAAATTACGCTCGTGGGCGGTGTCGTTTTTGCGATTCTCTGGCTGGCGCTCGACCGGCTGCTGTTTTTATCGCAAAAGGACGTAGGGGACGGCTTTATGGAAATTGCCCGCCTGACCGGACTCATGGGACTGATTGGGAGCCTGCTGCTGCTCGTGCTTTCGCTGCCTGACTATATTTATCAAAAGCATGACCATGAAAAGCAGATCCGTATGTCCAAGCACGACGTAAAGCAGGAAATGAAAAACATGGAGGGCGATCCGCTCATCCGTGGTAAACGAAAACAGAAGCAGCAGGAAATGGCGATGGGGCGGATGATGGAGGAAGTGCCGAAGGCAGACGTTGTTATTACGAACCCGACGCACTTTGCGGTGGCACTCCGCTATGAAGAAGGCGCGATGGGTGCGCCGAAGGTAATAGCCAAAGGGGCCGACCACCTGGCCCGGAAAATCAAAGAAAAAGCAGGTGAACATTCGATCCCGATGGTGGAAAACAAGCCGCTCGCCCGCGCGCTGTACGCCCAGTCCGACATTGATGATGAAATACCTGAAGATTTATTCAAAGCCGTGGCCGAGGTGCTTGCCTACGTGTACCGCATCAAAAGGAAAAACGGCTAGAAAAGGAGCAACGTTATGGGATTTAGAGAACTATCAGTGCTGCTCGGCGTTATATTGATTGTTATTATGCTGATCATCCCGCTGCCGACATTTATTTTAGACGTCTTAATCATGGCCAATATTTCCCTGGCGCTTCTGGTTATTCTCGTGGCGATGAATACGAAGGAGCCGCTCGAATTCAGCATCTTTCCTACACTGCTGCTGCTTGTGACGCTGTTCCGGCTCGGGCTGAATGTTTCAACGACCCGTTCCATTTTAAGCAATGCCGAAGCAGGCAACGTCATCGAGACGTTCGGAAGCTTTGTAGTGCAGGGGAGCGCCTTTGTCGGTCTGGTGGTTTTCGTGATTCTTGTTGTCATTCAATTTGTCGTTATTGTTAAAGGGGCGGAACGGGTGTCAGAGGTTGGGGCCCGCTTTACCCTCGACGCGATGCCGGGGAAGCAGATGAGCATCGATGCCGATCTGAATGCGGGAGTTATTTCCGAACAGCAGGCCAAAGCACGCCGGGAGAAAATCGAACAGGAAGCGGACTTTTACGGTTCGATGGACGGGGCGAGCAAGTTTGTAAAAGGGGATGCCATCGCAGGGATTGTTATTGTCATTATTAACGTTATTTTTGGCCTTGTGATCGGCATGACCGAGCACGGCATGGATATCGGCACCGCTGCGAACACTTTTACGCTCCTTACCGTCGGCGACGGCCTGGTCAGTCAGATACCTGCGCTGCTTATTTCCACGGCAACCGGTATTGTCGTGACGAGGGCAGCCTCAGAGGGTAACCTCGGCCACGATATTACAAAGCAGCTGTTTGCCTTTCCACCGATGCTGTTTGTGGCAGCGGGCGCCATCTTTTTACTGGGGGTGTTCACGCCGATCAATTTCTTTTTGACCACCTGCATTGCCGGCGCGATGGCTGCTATTGGCTTTACCATCAGGCAGACCGTGCTTCAGGAGGAGCAGGCAGCAGTGCATGAAACCGAAGAAGCGCAGGAGGAGGATCTGCGTTCACAGGACAGCGTGATGCAGCTGCTGGATGTGGATCCGATCGAGTTTGAATTCGGCTATAACCTCATTCCTCTTGCAGATGCGAAACAGGGCGGCGACCTGCTTGACCGGGTCGTGATGATCCGGCGCCAGCTGGCGCTCGAGCTCGGGATGGTCGTGCCGGTGATACGTATTCGTGACAATATCCAGCTGCAGCCGGGAGAGTACGTTGTGCGCATGCGAGGCAGCGAAATCGCCCGCGGCGAGCTGTACATGGACCATTACATGGCGATGGGCACCGGGGCTGAAGAACCGATCGACGGCATTGAAACGACAGAGCCGGCATTCGGGCTTCCCGCCCTCTGGATTCCGGAGGAAGAGCGCGATATTGCTGAAGACGCAGGCTACACGGTGGTGGATCCGCCGTCAGTCGTAAGCACGCATCTAACCGAAGTCATTAAAACGCACGCCCATGAGCTGCTCGGCCGCGAGGAGACAAAGCAGCTGATCGATCATTTGAAGGAAACGTACCCGACGCTTGTCGAAGAAGTAACGCCTTCAACGCTTACGATTGGGGATGTGCAGAAGGTACTGGCCAAGCTGCTCCGGGAAGGGGTATCCATCCGGAATATGCCGACTATTTTTGAAGCGCTGGCGGAATACGGCACAATGACCAGGGACATGGAGATTGTGACAGAGTATGTACGGCAGGCCCTGTCGAGACAGATATCGAAGCAGTATGCGGACGGAGAAGAGCTGTTGCAGGTCGTCACACTCAGCGGTGGCATTGAAAAGAAAATTGCCGATGCCCTGCAGCAGACCGAAAGCGGTAATTATCTGGCGATGGATCCAAACGAGTCCCAGCGGGTGGTTCAGCGTATCGGTGCAGAAGCCGAGCAGCTGATGAATATCGGAAAAACACCGGTCATTCTCTGTTCCCCTGCTGTGCGCATGCATGTGCGCCAGCTGATTGAGCGGTTCTTCCCGCAGATGCCGGTATTATCCTATAACGAACTGGAGCCTTCCATCGAAATCCAAAGCGTCGGGGTGGTGAATAATGAATGAGAATGAAAAAAATTACAGCGGATTCGATGCCGGAAGCGGTAGCGAAAGTGCGGAAGGACTTTGGGGATGAAGCGGTCATTCTGCATTCAAGGCCGGTGAAAGTCAGAAGATGGTTTGGACTTAAGTCCGTGAACAAGCTCGAAGTTTATGCAGGAATCGATGACGCCCCTCCACGCAAAAAAGAGCGCACGCCTCCGGCAGACGCCGTAAAGCCGGCCGCACCGAAAGAGGCTAAGGCTGTGGAGGCGCCGGAAAAAACACCGGGAGTGCTTCCGGCTTCAGCGCCGGCTCCTTTTCAGACCGTATCTGCAGCCCTGAAGGCACAGGAAGTAAACGAACGGGTGGAAGAAGAGCTGATGAACCGGTTTATGGAGAAATGGTACGCAGAAAAGGCGAGTCGGCCGAAAGCGGAGGTGCTAGAAGCCTGCATCGAAGAGTGGCTGGAGGACAGGCACCCCCGCGTGGAAGCAAAGCCATTCCGGATGATCCAGCTGGTCGGCCAGACCGGCGTCGGAAAAACGACGACGCTTGCCAAACTCGGCGCCCGGGAAATGCTCCGCAGAAAAAAGTCCATTGCCTTTTTTACGACAGACACCTTCCGCATGGGAGCAGTCGAACAGCTGAATACGTACGCCTCCATCATGGAAGCGCCGGTGCATGTTATTTACGACCAGGCAGATTACAGGGAGGCAGTAGCCCGGTCCGGGGAGCATGATTATGTGTTCATTGATTCAGCAGGAAGAAATTTTCTGCATGAACAGACGGTGGAAGACGCGCAACGGCTGCTGCCGGCAGGGGAGCCGATTAAAACCGTGCTCGTGCTGTCCCTGACGGCTAAATACAAGGACATGAAGGAAGTCGCTGAAAAGTTTCTTCCCTATATATCAAACGAAGTTATTATCACGAAAACAGACGAAACCACATCGTTTGGAGCGCTTCTGAATATTATTGATGAATTTTCGCTCCGCGTGGCATTTGTCACTACGGGTCAGGAAGTGCCGGAGGACATTGAGCCCGCGGACAACAAATGGCTCGCAGCAAAAATAGCAGGGGGGACACTCGGTGAAAAATGATCAGGCTGAAAGCCTGCGCGCTCAGATGCAGAAACGGGGCCGCAGGCAGACGAGAGTGTTGTCGGTCGTAAGCGGAAAAGGGGGCGTCGGTAAATCCAATGTCTCCCTAAACGTGGCCATTTCCCTGGCAGAAGCTGGCGCAGAGGTGCTGTTGATTGATATGGACACCGGCATGGCGAACCTCGATATTCTGCTCGGGTATACGCCCCTTCTGCCGTTTCAGGAAATGTTTACGGAAAATAAAAGTATTTTTGAATTGATTCAGTCCGGTCCCTCCGGTGTTCAGTGGATTGCGGGAGGCTCGGGCCTTTCCGGTGTCTTTCATATGGAAGAGGAGCATAAGCAGCGTTTTTACGAACAGCTGCAGCTGCTGGAAGGCGAATTTGATTTTATTATTTTTGATATGGGGGCAGGGCTGAACGAAAACCATATGCACCTGATTACGACGACCGAACGCGGAATTCTTGTAACAACCCCGGAGCCGACGGCGCTCATGGATGGCTACGCCATGATGAAATACATCCGCTCCCACAAAAGCGACTTTCCATTTGCGGCAGTCATTAACCGGGTGGAGCAGAAAAAAGACGGCCGGGCAGCCGCACAGAAATTAATCACTGTGAGTGAACGTTTTCTCGGCATGCAGCTCGCACTGCTGCCCATGGTGCCAAATGATCCTAAAGTGAGCAGGGCAGTCATGGAGCAGACACCGCTTGTCATTGCGTATCCCAACAGCCGTGCGGCCCAGAGCATGAAGCAGATTGCAGCAGGACTGTGGATGAAAGAACAGCCTGCAGAAACGGACGGTGCGCCGTTCCGGCATTTTATTACAGGGATGAAGCAGCGGTTGTTCGCTTCTGCCCGCACGTAGAACGGAGCCTGAGTATATGAACATTCAATCCCCCGGGAAGCCGGGACGCTGGGATCTGCTGGTGATCGGAACGTCCA
The DNA here is from genome assembly GCF_034497705.1 of Marinococcus luteus. Taxonomy (GTDB): domain Bacteria; phylum Bacillota; class Bacilli; order Bacillales; family Marinococcaceae; genus Marinococcus; species Marinococcus luteus_A. Next base: position 208,993 of record NZ_JAXRUV010000001.1, read on the forward strand.
CAGGCGGGCCTGCAGCCTTGCATGAGCTTTTCCGTTCGATGCCGGAGACGGTCGAACTGCCGATTCTGATTGTGCAGCATATGCCGCCCGGGTTCACCAGGTCGCTTGCCGACAGGCTGAACCGCGACTACAGCTGGAGTGTAAAAGAAGCCGGGGACAGCGAAGCACTGCAGAAAGGAACCGTTTATATTGCTCCCGGAGGCCGGCAGCTTGAAATCCGGCGAAAAGGAGGACGGCTGGTAACAGCAGTTAGTGAAAGCAAATTGGGCGATCGTTATCATCCGTCGGTGGACATCCTGTTTGCTTCTATTGCCGAATTAGGAGGTCTGCGTGTACTCGCTGTTATTTTAACCGGAATGGGTAATGATGGTACATACGGATTACAAAAGCTAAAAGCAGGGACGGCACTTTATGCTGTCGCCGAATCAGAAGAAACAGCTGTTGTCTACGGGATGCCCCGGGCAGCGGTCCAGGCTGGTTTCATTGATGAAACCCTCCCGCTCCATACGATTGGAGAGCGGATCGGGCGGCTGGTACAAACTACTGCATATGAAGGAGAGATGAAATGATGGGCGCACGGGACGTAGAGCTCGATATATTAAAAGAAGTTGGAACCATCGGGGGCGGCAATGCTGCTACGGCACTGTCCTCCCTCCTGAAAACGCCAGTTCAGATCAGCGTCCCTTCAGTGCAGATGGTACCGTTTCCGGAGCTGCTTGAAGCAGCGGGAGGGGAAGAAAAAGTAGCGGCGGTTACGTTTCTCCGCATCGCGGGCCACATCAGCGGCAGCATATTTTTTGTGCTCGAGCCGGAGGAGATGCAGGCAGTGGGAAGGTCGCTTGTGCAAAGCTGGAATCTTCCGTACACGCCGGAAAATGAGCAGGAGCTGCTTGAGTCGGCAGTGTGCGAATTAACAAATATTTTGGCAGGATCTTATTTATCGGCACTCTCCGATTTCACCGGACTTTATATGATGCCGACGGTCCCTTCGTCTGCGGTAGATATGATTGGAGCGCTTTTGAGCGAGGGGCTTATCGAAGCGGGCCTTGAAGGGGACGAAGCGATCATGATCGATACGAACATGACAAAAGGAGAGAATCGCTCGCAGATGGCCGGCTGGTTTTTTATGATCCCGGATGCCCACTCGCTTCCGAAAATTTTTTCCTCTCTCGGAGTACAGGAGGACGGGGAATGAAAAACGCGGAAATTAAACAAGCGAAGATAAAGGTGGCAATGGCGGATATGCAGTGGGGAGAGGGCGGCGATACTCTCACTACTAGCGGACTTGGCTCCTGTGTAGGTATAGTCATTTATTCGCTCCGTCACCAGTATGCCTGCCTGATCCATGCAATGCTTCCGTCATCTTCCATGGCAAGAGAAGGCCAGCATATTAACGAAGCGAAGTACACCGATGCGGCTTTACAAAAAGCATTTGCCGGCTTTGAGGGACGGCATATTCCAATTGCTTCGCTCGAAGCAAAGCTTGCGGGGGGCGCAAGAATGTTTCAGTTTCAGACCGATCATCTGCATATTGGAAAACGAAATGTCGAAGCAGCAAAAGAAATGCTTGCCGGGCGGTCCGTGCCGCTTAAAGCAGAGGAAACAGGCGGCCACATTGGCAGAACGATAGAATTCGACGTGGCCACAGGAGTTCTCCGGATTAAGCCGACCGGGGGAGAACCAATAATAATATGAACAGGGGGAAACTTACATGAGTAGATCGACAGCGCATGCTCATCAGGAGATTTGGGAGAAATGGCTGGATAATTATGACGACACGGCGGCTGACCAATTAGTCGACATTTATATGCCCCTTGTTCATTATCACGTTCAACGCATCGCAGCGACGCTTCCGAAAAATGTGAACCGGGAGGATCTTGTGAGTCACGGACTGATGGGACTGTACGATGCGATGAAAAAATTCGATCTGTCGAGGGATTTGAAATTTGATACATACGCCTCTTTCCGGATCCGCGGAGCGATTATTGACGGCCTCCGGCAGGAAGACTGGATGCCGCGTTCCCTCCGGGAAAAAACGAAGAAAATTGAAGAAACAGCTGAATGGCTCGAACAGAAAAAGGGACGGTTTGTCTCGGACCGGGAGATCGGCGAAGAGCTTGATATGAAGTCCTCGGAAGTATCGAAGGTGATTGCCGAAAACTATTTCGTGCATATGCTTTCCATGGATGAGACGACGCCGGAGGGCGAGCGTGATGAAACGTATCGCGGGGCCATTGTGGATCACAACGCCCCGTCCCCGGAGGAAATGCTCACCGATCAGGCCTCCCTGCACGAGCTCGGCGAAGCAATAGCGAATCTGCCGGAAAAGGAGCAGAGGGTCGTTTCTCTTTTTTACCTGGAGGAAATGACGTTAACCGAAATCGGTCATATTTTGTCCCTGTCCACGTCAAGAATTTCACAAATCCATTCTAAAGCACTCTTCCGGCTGCGCCAGTATTTGAAACAGACGGAGGAAAGAACGTAAGAAAGGAGAGGGCCCATGTCTCTGATATTCAGTCTGCTTGCCCTCATGGCTGCCGGCGCTTTATGGATAAAGCACCAATTTGTCGTGCGTGAGCTGCAGGCGGTAAAAAATGATAAGAAGGAAATTGAGCAGCTTTTAATCTACTACACTGACGAAATGAAACGCGATAATGAACGTCTCCGCGCCGAGTGGGAGGGCGGGAAGCATCCAGCGGAAGAAGTGGAAACAGCTGAGCCGGTACCGGAGATGGAGGAAGCGGCGCCGAAGGAATCGATGATGAACCGTGTTATAATGTTATACAAAGACGGATGGAAGGAAAAGGATATCGCAAAGACGCTGTCGATCGGCCAGCGGGAGGTTCATCTGTTTTTGCAGATGCAGGAAAAATAAGCTTTAACATTGCGTCCTGTAGACACGTATGGTATATTACGTGTTGGTGTTAAAAACACACGCAACAGCTGATTTGTACAGAGGTGCTTTCCGTTTGGAAAGTTTTGTACAGATATGACGCTTGCGGTGGAAAAAACCTAAGGAGGAATTATTTTATGGCTGTTATTTCTATGAAACAGTTGCTTGAAGCAGGGGTGCACTTCGGTCACCAGACTCGTCGCTGGAACCCTAAAATGAGCCGTTATATTTTCACGGAGCGTAATGGTATTTATATCATTGACCTTCAAAAAACGGTGCGTAAAGTGGAAGAAGCGTACAAATATGTACGCAGCATTGCAGAAGACGGAGGCAAAATTCTTTTCGTCGGTACGAAAAAACAGGCGCAGGATTCTGTTCGCGATGAAGCGATCCGTTCGAACATGTACTACATTAACCAGCGTTGGTTAGGCGGTACGTTAACGAACTTCGCAACGATCCGTAAACGGATTGCCCGCTTGAAAGACCTTGAAAAAATGGAAGAAGACGGTACCTTTGACATTCTTCCGAAAAAAGAAGTTATGCTGTTAAACAAAGAAAAAGACCGTCTCGAAAAAGTACTTGGCGGCATTAAAGATATGAACAAGCTTCCGGATGCCCTGTTTATTATCGATCCACGTAAAGAGCGCATCGCGGTGGCAGAAGCTCACAAATTGAACATTCCGATCATCTCGATCGTAGACACTAACTGTGATCCAGACGAGATCGACAAGCTGATCCCGGGTAACGACGACGCTATCCGTGCCGTTCGTCTCCTTACAGGTAAAATGGCCGATGCTGTTATCGAAGCAACCCAGGGTGCAGAAGAAAAAGCCCGTGAGCAGGCAGCTGCCCAGGAAAAAGAACAGCAAGCAGCCGCAGCGGAAGAAGAAGGAAACACAGAAGAAGAGAGCGTTTCAAACCAGTAAGCTCTCTGCATAAATATAACGGGCCCAGGCCTGACGCGAAGGGTGGTAAAAGGGAAAAACCCTTTATCACCCTTTTTCTTGAAAAATAGCGCTTAAGCGTTTATGCATGGAAAAATCGAAGGAGGAATTTAAATGGCTGTAACAGCAAGCATGGTAAAAGAACTGCGTGAAAAAACAGGTGCAGGTATGATGGACTGCAAAAAAGCACTCAACGAAACAGACGGTAACATGGAAGAAGCGGTCAACTACCTGCGCGAAAAAGGTATTTCCAAAGCAGCGAAAAAATCTGACCGTGTAGCAGCAGAAGGCCTTACGTACGCAACGTATGAAGGAAACAAAGCAGTGATCGTGGAAGTAAACGCTGAAACAGATTTCGTCGCGAAAAACGAATTGTTTAAGCAGCTCGTCGCGGACGTTTCCACGTACCTGCTGAAAGAACAGCCGGCTGACGTTGACGCAGCACTTGCCGGGGAAATCGAAAGCGGAGTAACGCTTGAGCGTTACATTAACGACCAAATCGCCCGTATCGGGGAGAAAATTTCCCTGCGCCGTTTTCTGCTTGCAGAGAAAAACGACGGTGATGCATTCGGCGCTTATCTTCACATGGGCGGACGCATCGGTGTGCTGACGGTTCTTGAAAATACAGAAGACAGCGATCTTGCCAAAGACGTTGCGATGCACGTAGCGGCTATCAGCCCGAAATACGTTTCCCGCGAAGACGTTCCGAAGGAAGAAGCGGACAGTGAGCGTGAACTGTTGAAGCAGCAGGCGCTGAACGAAGGCAAGCCGGAAAACATCGTTGAAAAAATGGTGGAAGGCCGTATTGGCAAGTACTTTGAACAAATCTGCCTGCTCGATCAGGAATTTGTCAAGGATACTGACCAAAAAGTAGGCGACTACCTGAAAAGCAAGGGCGCTTCCGTCCGCACATTTGTCCGCTATGAAGTAGGCGAAGGCATGGAAAAACGCGACGAAAACTTTGCAGACGAAGTAATGAACCAGGTGAAGAAATAAATCGGCAGTATGGGAGAGTCCATATCGAATCCTCTAGGGTCCGTAGGCTCTCCTTTTTTCTGAAAGCAAAATAAGGGCAGAAGCCGCAGCGCTTCTGCGATACATAATATAAAGGCGGGGTTCATGACGATGGAGAGATACAATCGCGTTGTGTTGAAGTTGAGCGGAGAAGCATTAGCAGGCCAGCAGGGCTACGGTATTGATCCGGAAGTCATTCAGTCTATTGCTTCTCAAATTGGTGAGATAGTAGAATTGGGAACAGAGGTAGTGATTGTCGTCGGCGGGGGGAACATATGGAGAGGCATGGCCGGAAGCTCGAAAGGGATGGACCGGGCTACTGCTGACTATATGGGCATGCTCGCCACAGTCATGAATTCGCTTGCGCTCCAGGACAGCCTTGAAGATATTGAGATCCCTACAAGAGTGCAGACATCTATAGAAATGAGACAGGTGGCCGAGCCGTACATCCGCCGCAAGGCCATTCGCCATTTAGAGAAAAAACGGGTGGTCATTTTTGCGGCTGGGACCGGGAATCCGTACTTTTCGACCGATACGACTGCGGCACTTCGGGCTGCAGAGATTGAAGCTGACATCATTTTGATGGCTAAAAACAAAGTGGACGGGGTATATGACTCAGACCCATCCGCAAATGCGGACGCTAAAAAGTACCAGTCGCTCACTTATCTGGACATTTTAAATCATGACCTGAAAGTGATGGATTCGACGGCATCGACGCTTTGTATGGACAACAACATCCCGCTTCTCGTATTTTCGATTATGGAAGAAGGAAACATCAAGAAAGCAGTAATGGGAGAAGACATTGGAACAATTATAAGGAGGAACAATGATGGCTCATGATATAAAAGCAACAGAAGAGAAAATGAAAAAATCAGTGGAATCTTTAAGCCGCGAGCTTGCCACACTACGTACAGGAAGGGCAAACGCTTCCATGCTCGACCGGGTCGTAGTTGATTACTACGGTGCCGAGGTGCCGCTTCAGCAGCTCGCAACAATTACAGTGCCGGAAGGGCGCCTGCTTGTTGTGACTCCGTTTGACAAAAGCTCCATCAAGGACGTGGAAAAAGGGATCCAAAAGGCAGAGCTCGGCCTGAATCCGAGTAACGACGGCGAAGTGATCCGTATTCCGATTCCGGCGATGACGGAAGATCGCCGGAAAGAAATGACCAAGCTGATTAACAAGTATGCGGAAGAAGCACGGGTGGCTATCCGAAACATTCGCCGCGATGCCAACGATACGCTGAAAAAAGATGAAAAAAATAATGAAATCACCGAAGATGATTTGAAGCGTGAGCAGGAGCAGGTGCAAAAAGCAACCGATAAATACATCGGCCAGGTGGATCAGGCAGCAGAACAAAAAGAAAAAGAAGTTATGGAAGTTTGATGCGAATCGAGTTACAATAGGAACAGACTGGAACCCTCTGCACTCAAGAGGGTTTTTTTGTAAGAACAAAACCGGCAGGAGGCATGTGCACTGCCGGGAAGAAAACATAAACAGATATACTGCTTTCCGTTCTTCAACAATGCTGAGGCAGGAACGGTTTTTATATGGAATTGATTGAACACGCGCCATATAAAATAGACAAAGGGGAAAAGGCTGGTGCCCTCGTTATGAACGATCGACTATTTAATCAAATAAATCCATGGGCGGAGGCAAACACCACGGCAGTGAAAGTGAATACGCCTGACCATGTGGCTATTATTATGGATGGTAACGGCCGGTGGGCAAAAAAAAGAGGCCTGCCCCGTGTAGCCGGCCACCGCGAAGGTATGAAGGCGATCACGAAGGTCGTGGAAAAAGCGCACGAGCTCGGGATAAAGTATTTAACGCTCTACGCTTTTTCCACCGAAAACTGGAAGCGGCCGAAATCAGAAGTGAATTTTCTTATGCAGCTGCCGGAGCGGTTTTTGGCCAAGGAACTGCCCAAGCTGATGAAAAACAATGTCCAGGTGCGAATGATGGGGGATGCGGACAAGCTGCCGGATCATACGCTGCAGGCTGTGCAGGAGGCTGTGGATGCCACAGCCGAAAACACCGGCATTGTTTTAAACTTTGCCCTTAACTATGGTGGTCGGCACGAGCTTGTCCATGTCGTGCAGGAGCTCGCCCGGGACGTGGAAGAGGGGCGGATGAAAGCAGAGGCCATCGATGAAGAATTAATCACCAACCGGCTCTACACGAACCAGATCCCGGATCCTGACCTGCTGATTCGCACAAGCGGCGAAATCCGGCTGAGCAATTTTATGCTGTGGCAGTTAGCTTATGCGGAGTTTTGGTTTACCGAAACGCTCTGGCCGGACTTTAATGAAGACGGCCTGGCAGAGGCTGTCATAGAATATCAGCAGAGAAAACGCAGGTACGGGGGCGTTTAACGACTGAAGGGGAGGTCTTGTATGGGATTGCGGGCGATGACCGGTCTTATCGGAGCAGTACTCGTCTTGGCGATTGTATTTGTGGGCCGCGAATGGTTTACTCTTTTGATTGCTTTGCTTGCTTCTGTCGCCATGTTTGAAATAATGCGTATGAAACGGATCCCGCTGCTGTCCTTCCGGGGTTTAATCAGTATGGGTTTTATGTGGATACTGCTTGTGCCTACAGAATGGCTGGATTTTCCGTTTTTGCAGCATATAACGAAAACAGAGATTTTTTTAACGATGATTCTGGGCCTGCTTGCATTAACAGTAGTTACTAAAAACTCCTTCACCTTTGATGAAGCAGGATTCGTTATCTTATCCTCTGTGTACATAGGGTACGGGTTTCACAGTTTAATTATGATCCGCCAGGTGCCGGACATCGGCCTTGCCGTTGTCATTTTGATTTTATTTTTAATCTGGGCAACCGATTCCGGGGCATATTTTATTGGAAAGAATTTCGGGCGTCACCGGCCCTGGCCGGAGATCAGTCCGAAAAAAACGATCGAAGGATTTGTCGGGGGGCTTGTCGCGGCATTTATTGTCGGCTTCATCTTTGAGGCAGTGTACCCGGTATTCGAGTCCTACCTGATAATGAGCGCTTTTATCGTAGTGACATCCATCTTCGGCCAGCTCGGGGACCTGGTGGAATCAGCGCTTAAACGGCACTACGCTGTCAAGGATTCCGGTAATATTCTTCCCGGGCACGGCGGTATTTTGGACCGGTTCGACAGCCTGATTTTCGTTATGCCCCTGCTTCATTTTTTCTATTTTTTCGGTTAATGCCTCAGACGCAGGCTGCCAACCTAAAGGAGTTTAAACCATGAAACGAATAGCATTGCTTGGGTCCACCGGATCCATCGGTACACAGACGCTCGACGTTGTTCGTCTCCATCCGGAACGGTTCCGGATAACGGCGATTGCTGCCGGCAGAAACGTGGATCTCGTACGAAAGCAGATTGAAGAATTTTCACCTGAAATTGCGGCGGTCCATACAAAGGAAGATGCCGAAACGCTTCAGGCGGAATACGGCGGGCGCATGCGCATCGTCTGGGGCCACGACGGCCTCATAGAAATTGCGGGCAGCTCCTGTGACTTTCTGATGAACGCGGTCAGCGGCAGCATGGGACTTGAGCCGACGCTCCGGGCAATCGAAAACCGGGTGGATATCGGAATTGCCAATAAAGAAACGCTCGTTACTGCCGGCCACCTTGTAATGGAGAAAGCAAAAGAACACGGCGTACGTCTGCTGCCGGTCGACAGCGAGCATTCGGCGATCGCCCAGTGCCTGGAAGGAAACGAGCTAAAGGAAGTGAGCCGCCTGATTTTGACTGCTTCGGGAGGCAGCTTCCGGGACTATTCACGCAGCGATCTTGACGGAGTTACGGTGGAGGATGCCTTAAACCACCCGAACTGGAGCATGGGAGCCAAAATTACGATCGACTCGGCTACGATGATGAACAAAGGTTTTGAAGTGATCGAAGCCCATTGGCTGTTCGGTGTTCCTTACGACCGCATAGATGTGCTGCTTCATAAAGAAAGCATTATTCACTCGCTCGTCGAGTATCAGGATACAAGTGTGATTGCCCAGCTCGGGCTGCCGGACATGCGCGTGCCGATTCAGTACGCCATGACGTACCCGGAGCGGCTTGGCTATCCGGCCAAGGAATCGCTGAACCTTTGGGAAATAGGCACTCTTCATTTTCAGCCACCTGATTTTGAACGCTACCGCAGCCTCCGGCTGGCCTACGATGCCGGCAGAGCCGGCGGCTCCATGGGAACGGTGCTGAACGCAGCCAATGAACAGGCAGTAGCGATGTTTTTAAACAGCCAGTGTGCTTTTCTTGAAATTGAAACTGCTGTGGAAGAGGCACTTTTGCGCCACAAGCGCATCGAACATCCGGACCTCGACACGATTTTAGGCGTGGACCGGGAAACAAGAGAACACGTACAGACGCTTTTAACGTGACGTTCTTTCACAAACACTCTATAATGAGAAGAAAGAGCAAAAGAAGAAGGTGAATAAGCTTTGGATACGCTGATAGCGGTAATTGTCATGTTCGGCTTATTGGTGGCCATACACGAGTGGGGCCATTTGTATTTTGCCAAAAAAGTCGGCATTTTGTGCCGGGAGTTTGCGATTGGCTTCGGGCCGAAAATATTTTCGACGAAGCGCAATGAAACGGTTTATACTATCCGGCTGCTGCCGCTTGGCGGATACGTGCGAATGGCCGGGGACGATCCGGACCCGGTCAATATTAAACCAGGCTATGAAATCGGCCTGACGTTTAACGATGCAGGAAAAGTAAAAGAAATCATTGTAAACAATAAATCCAAGCACCCGGAAGCAAAGGTTGTATCCGTGGAATCGATTGATATGGAGCGGGAGCTTTATATTGAAGCGGTAGAGGATGAGGAAGAATCTGGAGTAAAGCGGTACGACATCGACCGGGCGTGCGATCTGATTGTCGACGAAAAGCGGGAACAGATTGCGCCTTGGGACCGGCAGTTCGGCTCCAAGCGTCCATGGAAAAAAGCAGTGGCCATCTTTGCCGGCCCGTTCATGAACTTTGTTCTTGCGTTCGTGCTTTTTGTCATTTACGCTCTCGCTAACGGACTTCCGCAGGACACCCCGGCCGTCGGCGGCATTGCCGGTGGTTCGCCGCTGGAAGAATCCGCGTTTGAAGAAGGCGATGTTATCACCTCCGTGGACGGCGAGTCCGTGAACTCGTGGGATGAAATGACCGGTGTGGTCCAGGAGCGTCCGGGAGAAGAAGTCACGGTTACTGCTGAACGCGGCGGAGAAACGATTGAAGACACAGTCACCATCGACGGCGTTCCGGTGCAGGAAGGCTCGAGTGAGGAAGTCGGCCAGATCGGCGTCTATGCCGAAACGGAACGGTCCCTCACGGAAGCGCTGCAGTACGGCGGCACTCAGCTGTATGAGGTGTCCACGCTGATTTTCCAGACGCTCGGCACGATTGTAACAGGGGAATTTTCCTTGGATGACCTGGCAGGCCCGGTAGGGATCTATGATGCGACGGATCAGGTGATCGCGACAGGGCTTCTCACCCTTATTGCGTGGTCCGCCATGATCAGCGTCAACCTTGGGATCGTTAACCTTCTTCCGCTGCCGGCGCTTGACGGAGGACGGCTGCTGTTTATCATTGCTGAAGCAGTCCGCGGCAAGCCGATCGAACCGCAGAAGGAAGGCATGATCCACCTGCTCGGCTTCGCGCTGCTGCTGCTGTTAATGATCGCAGTGACATGGAACGATATTAACCGCTTATTCACGTAATAAAAAAACGGTGACGGAGCCAAAGCCCCGTCACCGTTCTTATGTTAAAATAACCAAAGAGCTTACAGACGCAGATGTATAAGAGAAAGAGGTTGATATAGTATGCGACAACAATTTTTATTCAGTCCCACCCTCCGGGATGTGCCGCAGGGAGCGGACATTGCAAGCCACCAGCTGATGCTCCGGGCCGGTCTGATCCGCCAGAGTGCAGCCGGAGTCTATTCCTATCTTCCGCTCGGCCACAAGGTGCTCCGTAAGATCGAAAACATCGTCCGTGAGGAAATGGATGCTGCAAGCGGCCAGGAGGTATTGCTTCCCGCCATGCAGCCGGCAGAGGTATGGCAGGCCTCGGGTCGCTATGACAATTACGGACCGGCACTGATGCGCTTTAAAGACCGCCACCAGCGTGATTTTGTGCTCGGCCCTACGCATGAAGAAAACATTGCCGCCCTTGTAAAGGATGAAATGAATACATACAAACGCATGCCTGCGATTTTGTACCAGATTCAGACCAAATACCGCGATGAAGCGCGTCCGCGCTTCGGGGTGCTTCGCGCCCGCGAATTTATTATGAAGGATGCGTATTCGTTTGATACGTCCTACGAAGCGCAGAACGAAAGCTACTGGGCGATGTACCGCGCCTACGAACGGATCTTTACCCGTCTGGGACTGGACTACCGCGCGGTGCAGGCCGATGCCGGTGCGATGGGCGGTCAGGGCGAAACCCACGAATTCACCGTGCTTTCCGACGTCGGGGAGGACACGATCGTGTACTCCGACGAGAGCGATTTTGCTGCAAATATTGAAATAGCCGCCATACCGGACAATGTGTCAAAACCGGAGCCGATCTCAGAAGATATGTCCATGGTCGATACGCCGGAGGAGCGCACCATTGAAGAAGTGGCTGCAAAACTTGGGCTCAGGCATGATGAATGCCTGAAGACTGTCGTTTTTGATGCAGACGGCCGCCTGGTGGCTGTGCTTATGCGCGGCGATCATGACGTTAACGAAGTAAAAGTGGCAAACGCGGTGGGCGCTGAAGTGCTTGAACCCGCGTCCGCCGAGCGAATTGAAAAGGCGTTTGGAGCAGAGCCCGGCTTTATTGGTCCTGCCGGTCTGTCTGAAGACGTAGAGGTTCTTGCCGATTACGCGGTCCGCGGTATGGCAGGCGCCGTATGCGGAGCCAACGAAAACGGCCGGCACTATCAGAACGCGGTGCCGGAAAGGGACTTCCCGGTTGGACAGTACGCCGATCTGCGTTTCATTCAGGAAGGTGAACCGTCTCCAGACGGCCGGGGCATGGTCCGTTTCGCCAAGGGTATTGAGGTCGGGCACGTGTTTAAGCTGGGCACGAAGTACAGCGAAGCGCTCGGGGCGACGTTTTTGGATGAAAACGGCAAAGCCCGCCCGATCATTATGGGGAGCTACGGCGTCGGCGTAAGTCGGACGATTGCGGCCGTCATTGAGCAAAACCATGACGAGGGCGGCATCTGCTGGCCGAAAGCAGCCGCCCCGTTTGATCTGCATCTGCTGGTGCTCAATCCGAAGCAGGACGAGCAGCAGCAGCTTGGTGACGAGCTGTACGAAAGCCTGCAGAAAAGCGGGTGGTCCGTGCTGCTCGATGACCGGAAGGAGCGTCCGGGAGTGAAGTTTAAGGATGCGGATCTTTACGGGCTTCCGGTGCGTATCGCCTGCGGAAAAAAAGCAGGGGAGCAGATTGTGGAGGTGAAACCCCGCACAGCCGATGAAAACGTGGAAGTTGCCATCAGCGAGCTTCCGCAGTATCTCGAGAAGCTGTGGTCTGAAATCCATTAACCCTTTCTGGTGTCTCCAGGAGGGGTTTCCCTCTTCCATGCAACTGCCGGAAATGAATTTTTTTGATAAAATGAATTATAAAAGAACGAAGAAGTGAGGCGAGAAACGTGCAGACCGACCGTCACATTCAGCAGGAACGTTTTGAGTTGCTACTTGAGCAGATTGGCATGCCGGAAGAAGAAACCAATCGTTATTTTACAGAAGGCCGCCTCGAAAAGCTTGTTATTCATAAAGAAAAAAAGCAGTGGCATTTTCATCTGACGCTGGCAGCTCCGCTGCCATTTACGGTTTACGCGCTGCTGAAGGAAAAACTGCAGGCTGCATTTGAAAGCATCGCTGACATTGACTTTACGCTTCATTACGAAGAAGGCACCGCGGTGCCGGCGGACGCTATCCCGGATTACTGGCCGCTGATTATGCAGAAGCTCGAAAATTACGATCCCCATCTGCGCATGAGGCTGAACGGAGGAGCGCCGTTTCTGCGCGAGGGCGAGTTGATTTTTCCGTGTAAAAGCGATATCGAAATGAATTCGCTCGGACCGAAGCTGCAGCAGGCGATGAACGACGTTCTGCCATTGTTCGGGCTGCCGGCTGCCACGTTTACGATGGAAGCCAAAACGAGCGATGAAGAGAAGGAACAGTTCGAAGAAAAGAAAAAGCAGGAAGAGCACTCCAAAGTCATTGAAGCGATGATGGAGCGCAAGAAAAAGGAATCCGAAGCCGATTCCAAGCGTGCGTCCCAGTCAATTCAGATCGGCTACCCGATCAAGGACGAAGCCGTGCCGCTGAAGGAGATCCGCGAAGAAGAACGCCGCATCACGGTGGAGGGCTACATTTTCGAAGCGGAAACGAAGGAGCTCCGCAGCGGCCGGACGCTGCTGACGTTTAAAATTACCGACTACACCGATTCGATTATGATCAAAATGTTCTCCAAGGATAAAGAACAGGTGCCGCTGCTTGAAGCCGTGCAGAAAGGCATCTGGGTAAAGGCCCGTGGCGGCGTCCAGGATGATACGTTCGTCCGGGACCTGGTGATGATCGCAAACGACGTGATCCAGGTGCAGGGAACGTCGAAAACCGATGACGCTGAACAGAAGCGTGTCGAGCTGCATGCCCACACGAACATGAGTCAGATGGATGCGACCGTTTCTGCCGGGGAATACGTAGCCCGGGCAGCCGAATGGGGCCACCCGGCGGTCACGATTACGGACCACGGCGTCGTGCAGTCGTTTCCGGAGGCATACAATGCCGGCAAAAAGCACGACATCAAAGTGCTGTACGGTATGGAGGCTAACCTCGTGGATGACGGCGTTCCCATCGCCTACAACGAGGCGGACGTGGATCTGGAAACAGGAACCTATGTCGTTTTTGACGTGGAAACGACCGGCCTGTCGGTCGTGTACGACTCCATTATCGAGCTCGCAGCTGTGAAGGTAAAAGACGGCGAGATTATCGACAGGTTTGAACGCTTTTCGAACCCGCATGAAAAGCTGACCGACACCATTATTAACCTGACCGGCATCACGGACGACATGCTCGTCGATGCCCCGGAAATTGAGCCGGTGCTTGAAGACTTCTACGCTTTTTCCAAAGACTCGGTGCTGGTCGCCCATAACGCAAGCTTTGACATGGGCTTTCTCCGGGAGGGATACAAAAAAATCGGTAAAACGGCAGACATGCCGGTGATCGACACGCTCGAATTCGGCCGCTTTTTGTATCCGAATTTAAAAAACCACCGGCTGAATACACTATGTAAAACGTTTGATATCGAACTCGTAAGCCACCACCGGGCGATTTACGACGCGGAAGCGACCGGGTACCTGCTGTGGAAAATGATGAAGGATGCGCTTGCCCAGGACATCACGAACCATAAACAGTTGAATGACAACATGGGCCAGTCCGGCTTTCACCGCCTGCGCCCGTCGCACTGCACGCTGATTGCCCAGACGCAGGAGGGGCTAAAAAACCTGTATCATCTCGTCACGCTTTCGCATCTGGAGTATTTTTTCCGGACACCGAGAATTCCGCGTTCGAAGCTGCAGAAGTACCGCGAGGGCATACTCGTCGGCTCGGCGTGTGACAAAGGCGAAGTGTTTGAAACGATGATGCAGAAGTCGGAGGACGAAGCGAAAAAAGCCGCTGAATTTTACGACTACCTCGAGGTGCAGCCGCCGGAAAACTATGCGCACCTGGTGGAGAAGGAGCTTCTGAAAAGCTACGACGATGTCAAGGATGTGATTCAAAAAATCATCCGCACCGGTGAGGAACTGAATCTTCCGGTCGTTGCCACCGGTAACGCCCACTATATGGATGAGCACGACTACAGCTACCGGCAGATTCTGATTGCGTCGCAGGGCGGGGCGAACCCGCTGAACAATCAGACGCTTCCGCAGGTGCACTTTCGCACCACGGGGGAAATGCTCTCCTGCTTCGATTTTCTGGACGACCGCACCGCAGAAAAAATTGTGGTGGAAAACACCCAGGCGATCGCCGATCAGGTGGAATCAATTCATCCGGTACCAAGCGATCTGTACACCCCAAACATTGAAGGGTCGGATAAAGAAATAAGGGAAATGTGCTACCGCCGGGCGGAGAGCATTTACGGCGCGCCCATACCGGATCTCGTGAAGACGAGACTCGATAAAGAGCTCGACAGCATTATCGGCAACGGCTTTGACGTCATCTATCTGATTTCGCAGAAGCTCGTGAAAAAATCCCTCGAAGACGGCTATCTTGTCGGATCCCGGGGCTCGGTCGGCTCCTCGTTTGTTGCCACAATGACAGAAATTACCGAGGTGAATCCGTTGCCGCCGCACTACGTTTGCCCGGAATGCAAGCAGTCGACGTTTTTTGACGACGGCTCGGTCGGCTCCGGCTTCGATCTTCCGGACAAGCTGTGCGACAGCTGCGGTGTGGACATGATTAAAGACGGTCACGATATTCCGTTTGAGACATTTCTCGGTTTTAAAGGCGACAAGGTGCCCGATATTGACTTGAACTTTTCCGGCGACTACCAGCCGCGGGCCCACAATTACACGAAGGAGCTGTTCGGCGAGGAAAAAGTGTACCGGGCAGGAACGATCGGTACCGTGGCGGACAAAACGGCGTATGGATTTGTGAAGGGCTATCAGAGCGATCACGAGCTGCATCTGCGCGGAGCGGAAATCGACCGGCTCGTCAGCGGATGTACGGGCGTTAAACGGACAACCGGCCAGCATCCGGGCGGCATTATTGTCGTACCGGACGAGTATGACATACATGACTTCTCACCGATTCAGTTTCCGGCAGACGATAAAACGTCGGAATGGAAAACGACGCACTTTGACTTTCATTCCATTCACGACAACCTGCTGAAGCTTGACATCCTCGGCCACGATGATCCAACGGTTATACGTATGCTGCAGGATTTAAGCGGCATTGATCCGCAGACGATTCCGACCGATGATGCGGAAGTCATGAAAATCTTCGGTGGTCCCGAAGTGCTCGGAGTGACGCCGGAGCAGATCAACTGTAAAACGGGAACGTATGGCATTCCGGAGTTCGGTACCCGTTTTGTGCGCCAGATGCTTGAAGATACGAAGCCGTCGACGTTTTCCGAGCTGGTTCAGATTTCCGGGCTTTCCCACGGCGCGGACGTCTGGGTCGGTAACGCCCAGGAGCTGATCCAGAACGGCACGTGTGAACTGAAGGACGTTATCGGCTGCCGGGACGATATCATGGTGTATTTGATCTATAAAGGCATCGAGCATTCGCTCGCCTTTAAAATCATGGAATTCGTCCGCAAGGGGCGCGGGCTCGATCCGGAATGGATTGAAGAAATGAAAAACCACGGCGTACCGGAGTGGTACATCCAGTCGTGCCTGAAAATTAAATACATGTTCCCGAAGGCGCACGCCACCGCCTATGTGCTGATGGCAGTACGGATCGCCTACTTTAAAGTGCATCATCCGATCCTTTTTTACGCAGCGTACTTTACGGTCCGCGCGGATGACTTTGACCTGCCGACCATGATCAACGGCAGCACCTCGATCCGGGCGAAGCTTGATGAAATCCAGGCGAAGGGATTTGACGCCTCTCCAAAGGAGAAAAGCCTTGTGACCGTGCTTGAGCTTGCGCTTGAAATGACCGAGCGCGGCTACCGTTTCCAGAAGGTGGACCTGTACCGCTCAGAGGCGAGCGAATTTGTCGTCGACGGCGACGAGTTGATACCGCCGTTCAACGCTCTTGAAGGCGTAGGAACGAATGCAGCGGTCAACGTAGTGAAAGCGCGTGCCGATGGGGAGTTTTTATCCAAGGAAGACCTGCAGCAGCGCAGCAAGGCAACCAAAACAGTGATCGAGCATCTCGACCTGCACGGGTGCCTTGACGGACTGCCGGATACGAACCAACTTTCTCTGTTCTAAACGGCAGCGAGGCTTGCGAAAATGCACAAATCGTGCTATGATAATGGGCAGTGAGAGGTATATCGAGACGGCGAAAGAGTGGGTGGATACCCACTCTTTCATTTATGGTTGAAGCTTTCTGCATAAAATAAACTATATACTATCATTGGAAGAAATGAAGATGATGACAAAGCAGCAGGGAGGTACGTAATGAAAGAAAGTATTAAAGATATCGCAGCACGTCTGGCGCGGCCGATTGCGGAAGAACTGGACCTGGAACTTGTGGATACAGAGTATAAAAAAGAAGGAAAAAACTGGTACCTTCGGGTGTTTGTGGACAGCCCCTCCGGTGTGCATCTCGAAGACTGCGGGCGGGTGAGCGAACGGCTGAGTGAACAGCTCGACGCCATGGACCCGGTCCAGGAGGCTTATTATCTGGAGGTTTCTTCACCGGGCGCGGAGCGTCCGCTGAATAACGAAGCGGATATCCGCCGTTCAGTCGGAAAAAACGTGTACGTGACCACGTATGAACCCGTTGAAGGAGAAAAAGCGTTCGAGGGAAAGCTGAGTGACTTCAAAGACGGAGAGCTTTTGATTTCCACCAAACAAAAACAAAAGGAACGCACGGTGCATGTACCGTACAGCAAGGTAGCTAAAGCAAGGCTCGCCATCATTTTTTAAAGGTGCGGCGGGCCTCGAGAAAAAGGAGGATCTGAATTCCATGAATGCAGACTTTATGGAAGCATTGGACGTACTCGAAAAGGACAAGGGAATCGATAAAGAAATAGTACTCGAAGCAATCGAGGCCGCGTTGATTTCCGCCTATAAGCGGAATTTCAACCAGGCGCAGAACGTCCGGGTGGACGTCAACCGTGACACCGGCTCGATTCATGTATTTGCCCGGAAAGAAGTGGTTGAAGAGGTATTTGACCCGAGGCTTGAAATCTCTCAGGAGGAAGCACAGGCCATCAGCCCGTCATATGAGCTCGACGACGTAGTGGAAATGGAAGTCACCCCGAAAAACTTCGGGCGCATCGCTGCCCAGACGGCGAAGCAGGTCGTGACCCAGCGCGTGCGCGAAGCCGAGCGCGGCATTATCTATTCCGATTTCATCGACCGCGAAGAAGATATTATGACCGGCATCGTGCAGCGCCAGGACCACCGCTTTATCTATGTGGATCTCGGGAAGGTGGAGGCACTGCTCCCGCAGAGCGAACAGATGCAGAATGAAACGTACAACCATAATGACAGGCTGAAAGCATATATCACCAAAGTGGAAAAAACCACAAAGGGACCGCAAATCGTTATTTCCCGTACGCACCCGGGCCTTTTGAAGCGGCTGTTTGAGCTGGAGGTGCCGGAGATTTATGACGGCACGGTGGAAATTATTTCAGTGGCACGGGAAGCGGGCGACCGCTCGAAAATTTCGGTGTATGCGGACGATCCGGAAGTGGATCCTGTCGGTTCCTGCGTAGGGCCGAACGGCCAGCGCGTGCAGACGATCGTTAAAGAGCTGAAGGGCGAAAAAATTGATATCGTGCAGTGGTCGGATAATCCGGTGGAGTACGTGGCCAACTCGTTGAGTCCGGCGAAAGCCCTGGATGTTCAGGTGAATGAAGAGGAAAAAAGCACGCTCGTCGTAGTGCCGGACTACCAGCTTTCCCTGGCTATCGGCAAGCGCGGGCAGAATGCCCGTCTGGCCGCCAAGCTTACCGGCTGGAAAATCGACATTAAAAGTGAAACCGAAGCCGAAGATCTCGGTATCTTTTCGCCGGAGGATGCGGAAGAAATCCCGGTGACAAGCACAAGCATTGATTTAGACACAGAAGATTTGTAAAAATGAGGGTGAGCGGCTATGGTTAAAAAAATTCCCATGAGAAAATGCATTATTACTGGAGAAGAAAAGCCCAAGAAAGAATTGGTGCGAGTCGTTCGGGATCTGGATAACACCGTTTTTGTTGACCGCTCCGGCAAAAAGAACGGCCGGGGCGCGTATTTAACAGACAGTGATGATGTGTTTTTACAGGCGAAGGCAAAGGATTCGCTGAGCCGCCATCTGAAGGTGAAAGTCTCAAGCGAAGACTACGACCGTCTCCTCGAAGAGCGCAGAGGCGCGGGTCATGAACGATAAAGCATTGTCCTTTCTTGGCCTTGCCGCGCGGGCGGGAGAACTGAAAAGCGGCGATGACACCGTTCTTAAAACTGTGCAGACCAAAAAGGCACAGCTGGTCATCGTCGCTGCGGACGCTTCTGCCAATACGATTAAAAAGTTCACGGATAAAACGGCCTTTTATTCATGCCCTTTTCGGGTTGCCGGAACGAAAGCGGATCTCGGCGCGGCGATCGGAAAAGAATCGAGAACTATTTTATCCGTTACAGAACGCGGCTTTGCCAAAAAGCTGATAAAATTAATAGATGAAGAAATAAATTAAGAAGGACGTGTAGATGGAGGAAAAACGAACAATATTCAGGAACGATATCTTTGGAAGGAAAGTGATGTCACTATGAGTAAAGTGAGAAGCAATAAAACAAGAAACACCCAGCAGGGAAACAGAGGCCCAAGTAAGAAGAAGACCACCCAGAAGCGCCCGGGCGGCGGTCGGAAAGAGCAGCAGGCCACACCGGAAAAAATTACGTTTGCCGGCAGTCTTTCCGTCGGGGAACTGGCAGAAAAGCTGAATAAGGAAAGCTCTGAAATCATCAAAAAATTGATGAATCTCGGCGTGATGGCGACCATCAATGAAACGCTCGAGGCAGAGACCATTGAACTGATCGCCACCGATTACGGCGTAGCGGTGGAGCAGGAGGAAGTGGTGGATGAACTCGATATTGATAACTATGTCGAGCAGGACGACCCTGCAAAGCTGCAGGAGCGCCCGCCGGTAGTAACCATTATGGGACACGTCGACCACGGGAAAACGACGCTTCTCGACTCCATCCGCCATACAAAGGTGACCTCCGGGGAAGCCGGCGGCATTACCCAGCATATCGGCGCCTATCAGGTGGAAGAAAACAACAAGCTGATTACCTTCCTTGATACGCCTGGACACGCAGCGTTTACGACGATGCGTGCGCGCGGTGCAGAAGTAACCGATATTACGGTTCTGGTTGTCGCGGCGGACGACGGTGTTATGCCGCAGACAAGAGAAGCTATCAACCACGCCAAGGCGGCAAATGTGCCAATCATTGTCGCGGTAAACAAAATGGACAAGGAAGGCGCGAATCCGGACCGGGTCATGCAGGAGCTGATGGAATTTCAGTTAGTGCCGGAAGCATACGGCGGGGAAACGATCTTTGTAAACCTTTCTGCGATTAACGGAGAAGGCATTGATGAACTGCTCGAAATGATTCTGCTCGTCGCTGAAGTGGAAGACTTCAAAGCGAACCCGGACAAACGGGCACGCGGCAGCGTCGTAGAAGCAGAACTGGATAAAGGGCGCGGCCCGGTTGCCACTCTGCTCGTTCAAAACGGCACGCTGCACGTCGGCGAGCCGATTGTCGTCGGCAACGCCTTTGGCCGTATTCGGGCAATGGTGGATGATCTTGGCCGCCAGGTGAAAAGCGCGGGACCATCCAAGCCGGTGGAAATTATCGGCCTGAACGATGTACCGCAGGCAGGCGACCCGTTTGTCGTCTTTGAGGAAGAGAAAAAAGCCCGCCAGATTGCCGATGCGCGTAAGAGCCGGGCGAAGGACGCCGAGCGTGCCCAAACCTCGAAAATTAACCTTGACGATCTGTTCAGCCAGATTCAGGAAAACGACATGAAAGAAATCAACGTAATTGTGAAAGCGGACGTGCAGGGCTCGGTTGAAGCGCTTCGCGGCTCCCTTGAAAAAATAGAGGTGGAAGGCTGCAAGATCAATATCGTACACGCCGGTGCCGGCGCCATTGCAGAATCAGACGTTATCCTCGCCTCGGCCTCCAACGCGATCATTATCGGCTTTAACGTCCGTCCGGACGTAAACGCCAAGCGTACGGCGGACGCAGAAAATGTGGATCTTCGTCTCCACCAGGTTATATACAATGCGATTGAAGAAATTGAAACAGCCATGAAAGGTATGCTCGACCCAGTCTATGAAGAGCGCGTACTCGGACAGGTTGAGGTGCGTCAGCTGTTTAAAGTCTCCCGCGTTGGTACAATTGCCGGAAGCTATGTTCTCGAAGGCAAAATCACCCGGGACTCCAAAGTGCGTGTTGTGCGCGACGGCGTCGTAATTTTCGACGGCGGTATTAAGGACCTGAAGCGTTATAAAGACGACGCCAAGGAAGTCGCAGCCGGCTATGAGTGCGGTGTGACCCTCGAAAACTTTAACGACCTTAAAGAAGGCGACATTATGGAGCCATATATCATGGAGGAAGTTAAACGCACATGATCGGCGTCGTCCATGTAGAGTGCATGCTTTATGAAGCGAGTCATTTAAAGCAGAAACGAGCGGTGCTTCAGAGCGTAAAAACAAAGCTGAAGCAGCGCAACCTCTCCGTGGCGGAAACGGACTACCAGGAGCTTTGGCAGCGGGCAGCTCTTTCGATCGTCACCGTGCATAACGAAAAGGCCGGGGCGGAAAAAGAGCTGCAGCGTGCCATTCATATGATTGAAAGTTATACGGAATGGGAAATAACCTCCGTACACTATGAATGGTTATAGGAGGAACAGTGATGGTTAATATACGTGCTCAGCGTGTAGGAGAGCAGATTAAAAAAGAAGTATCAGATATTTTTGCGCGTGGAATCAAGGATCCGCGGGTGCAGTTTGTGACGGTGACTGACGTAGAGGTGACCGGAGATCTGCAGCAGGCAACGATTTTTGTAACGGTTCTCGGAGAAGAAAAAGATAAAGAGGAAGCGTTTCAGGGCCTCGAAAAAGCCCGGGGGTTCATCCGCAGTGAAATCGGAAAACGAATCCAGCTTCGCAAAACGCCGGAAATCTTCTTTTCCTTCGATGAATCGATCGAATACGGCAACCGTATTGAATCACTTCTGCGCGATTTAAATGAGCGGGAGAAGTAGAAGAAAGAAGCTGTTTTAAAGTTGGAAAGCTGTTGCTGACTTTGAAACAGCTTTTCCTATGTTTATGAATTCTGTAACGGAAGTGAGCGAAACAGCCCTATGATTGATGGAATCATTCCTTTGTGGAAAGAAGCAGGGGTTACGTCCCATGATTGTGTCGTGCGCGCACGCCGGCTGCTGAAAACAAAAAAAGTCGGCCATTCCGGCACGCTTGATCCATCGGTGACCGGGGTGCTCCCGCTTTGTGTCGGAAAAGCCACCAAGGCGGTGGACTACCTGCACGAAGCTCCAAAAGCGTATGAAGGAATTATCACTCTCGGGAAAACGACGACGACTGAAGACGCCGACGGGGAAACGGTGGCGACCCTTCCGGTGGAGAAAGCCCCGGCAAAGCAGAGCATCGAAACAGCGCTTGAAGCGCTGACCGGTGCGGTAACTCAGGTGCCGCCCATGTATTCAGCCGTTAAAGTCCGGGGGCGCAAGCTGTATGAGTATGCCCGGGAAGGCATAGAGGTCGAACGTCCCGTGCGGGAGGCCCAAATTTATGATTTCCGGCTGCTTGATATGGACGAAGCTCCGCAGGACGGAGAATTTTCCTTTAAAGTGCATGTAACCTGCAGTAAAGGAACCTACGTACGCACCCTGGCCGTCGACCTCGGAGAGAAGCTTGGGTATCCGGCGCACCTGCAGCAGCTCGTCCGAACGGCGTCCGGCGGGTTTGGTCCGGAGCACAGCTCCACGTGGGAGGAGCTCGAAGCCCTGCTTGCCGAAGACCGTATCGCAGACGCCGTCTACCCGGTGGACTGGGCCGTGGCCCACCTTCCCGCCATTACGGTGTCGGAAAAAACGGCAGAGCAGATCAGTCACGGACGCGTGCTGCCGGCAGAATGGTTTCAGGAGCAGACGATGGCAGTAAAGGCAGAGAGCGGAAAGCCACTGGCCGTATATACGGTGCATCCGGACAAGCCCGGCATTTTTAAACCAAAAACAATGCTTCTTTGATAGCGTGAATGAAAGAATATCGGCAGGTGAAAATAATGGAAGTTCATCATCTTGTACATCCACATACGTTAACGGCGTCGCTTTCAAAACCGAAAGTGATGGCACTGGGCTACTTCGACGGGGTGCACCGCGGCCACGCAGAAGTGATTGAAAAGGCCCGGCAGGCAGCAGAGGACAGGGAACTGCCGCTTGCTGTTATGACCTTCCATCCGCATCCGAAGGTGGTACTATCGAAGCAGACGGAAGAAGATATGTTCTATTTGACCCCGCTTAAGGAAAAACAGCGTGTGCTCGAGTCACTGGGGGTGGAAGAGTTGTACATCGTGCGGTTTGACCAGGATTTTGCGTCTCTCGATCCTCAGGCCTTTGTCGATGCCTACATCATTGATCTCGGCGTAAAGCATGCGGTGGCCGGGTTCGATTTTTCGTACGGAAAATTTGGCCGCGGCACGATGGAGACGCTCCCGTATCATTCAAGGGACGCCTTTACGTTTTCCACCGTATCGCCACATACCGAAGACGGAGAAAAGGTGAGCTCCACCTGGATCCGCCGGATGGTGGAAGAGGGGGAAATGGTCAAAGCCGCCCGCCTGCTCGGGCGCTGGTATACATTTGAAGGCACTGTCGTCGAAGGAGAGAAACGCGGACGGACGATTGGCTTTCCAACGGCCAACATCCAGTCCGAAGAGCCGTACCTGCTTCCAGATGACGGGGTGTATGCTGTGCGTGCACTGATTGATGGCCGCTGGTACCGCGGGATGTCCAACATCGGCTATAAGCCCACGTTTCACGACGAACGGGACGGGCCCCCTGAAATTGAAGTTCATCTATTTGAGTTCAGCGGAGACATTTACGGTAAAACGGTCCGCATTGAGTGGCGGGACCGGCTGCGCGGGGAAGTGAAATTTCCTTCCCTCGATGCGCTTGTTTCCCAGCTTCATGAAGACAAACAGTCCGCCGAGCAGGTGCTCAAGCAGGAAATCAGGGACTAAAACCTGTTTTCCCTTGCGTTTTTCCTGCTCAAAAGGTAAGATGGTTGATGTATGGAAACCACTTCTTGGCTTGCACGCGCCTCCTGCGGCTTGCGAGGAAATGGTTGAAACAAAATAACAAAAGGAGGTCGACTGAATGGCTTTAACACCAGAGCGTAAATCAGAGTTGATCGAAGAGTACAAAACACATGAAGGCGACACCGGTTCCCCGGAAGTGCAGATCGCTATTTTGACGGAGCAGATCGTTTCGTTGAACGAACACCTGCGTGAGCATAAAAAGGATCACCATTCCCGCCGCGGGCTTTTAAAAATGGTTGGTAAGCGCCGTAACCTGTTAACGTACGTTCGTAATCAGGACATTACACGCTACCGCGACATCATTAATAAACTCGGCTTGCGCCGTTAAGAATGACTGGGAAGCGGGAGGTATCTCCCGCTTTTTCTCTTACCTAAAAACAACCATGTGCATGACGTATGCGGCTGTGCGGTATAAAATGATCCCTTACGCACATCTCACAAGCTTAGCGCGTAAGCAGGCGGGGCTTCCGCGCTAAGCTTGTGCGCACGAAAGGGCTTCCACCCAGCAGGCAGTACCGGCGGGATGGAATATTTATACCCGGACAGTCAGACGTATACGTGAAAAAAACGTATAGGAGGTCCTGAAATTTGGAACAAGAAAAGAAAACCTACTCGATTGAATGGGCGGGGCAGACGCTGACCGTCGAAACAGGGCACATCGCGAAACAGGCAAACGGAGCGGTCATGATCCGCTACGGAGACACCGTGGTGCTCTCCACCGTTACGGCTTCAAAGGAACCGAAGGATCTTCCGTTCTTCCCGCTTACGGTAAATTACGAAGAGCGGCTGTACGCTGCAGGGAAAATTCCCGGCGGCTTTATTAAGCGCGAAGGACGACCGAGCGAAACAGCGGTTTTAACGAGCCGTCTGATTGACCGGCCGATCCGCCCGCTTTTCCCGGACGGCTTCCGTAACGACGTGCAGGTCATCAACATGGTGATGAGCGTGGACCAGTCCGCTTCCCCGGAGATTGCGGCCATGGTCGGTTCGTCACTTGCTCTCTCCCTGTCGGACATTCCGTTTTACGGCCCGGTTTCGGGTGCTGTTATCGGACGGGTCGACGGTGAATTTGTCGTCAATCCTTCGGAATCCGAAGCGGCGAGAAGCGACATTGAACTGACGGTTGCCGGTACAAAGGATGCCATCAACATGGTGGAAGCCGGAGCGAACGAAGTGCCGGAGGAAACGATGCTTGAAGGCATTATGTTCGGTCACGAAGAAATCAAGCGTCTGGTGGAGTTCCAGGAAGGCATCATCAGCGAGCTCGGCCAGGAGAAAATGGAAGTACAGCTGAAACAGACGGACAAGGATCTCGAAGAAACGATTCGCAGCCAGTTCCAGGACTCCGTGAAAGAAGCGGTCATGATTAACGATAAAAAAGAACGCGACGTGGCCATCCAGGAGCTGAAAACACAGATCTCCGAGCCGTATGAAGATGAGGAGCAGCATAGCGAAGTAAAAGATATCTTTGAAAAACTCGTTAAAGCAGAATTCCGCCGTCTGATTACCGAAGAGCATATCCGTCCGGACGGACGCGGCCCGGATGACATCCGCCAGCTCACATCCGAGGTGGACATTCTGCCGCGAACGCACGGCTCCGGACTGTTCACCCGCGGCCAGACGCAGGCGCTCAGCATCTGTACGCTTGGTGCTCTCGGAGAGGTGCAGATCATCGACGGCCTCGGCACCGAAACGTCGAAGCGGTTTTTGCATCACTATAACTTCCCGAACTTCAGTGTCGGGGAAACCGGTCCGATCCGCGGGCCGGGACGGCGGGAAATCGGCCACGGCGCTCTCGGCGAACGCGCCCTCGAAAAGGTCGTGCCTTCCGAAGAGGAATTCCCGTACACGATCCGCCTGGTGTCCGAAGTGCTTGAATCCAACGGCTCCACCTCTCAGGCTAGCATCTGCGCAAGTACGCTTGCTATGATGGACGCCGGTGTGCCGATCAAATCGCCGGTTGCCGGTATTGCGATGGGTCTTGTGAAGGAAGGCGACGACCTGGCCGTGTTAACCGACATCCAGGGCATGGAAGACGCCCTCGGCGACATGGACTTTAAAGTAGCTGGCACGGCAGACGGGGTAACAGCGCTGCAGATGGATATTAAACTCGCGGGCATTGACCGCGAAGTGCTTGAATTTGCTCTCAAACGGGCAAAAATCGCACGCATGAAAGTGCTCGAAAACATGCTCGCTACGATCAGCGAGACGCGCGGAGAGCTTTCCCCATATGCGCCGAAAATTATGTCCATGCACATCAAGCCGGATAAAATCCGTGACGTTATCGGCCCGAGCGGGAAAACGATCAATCAGATTATTGAAGATACCGGCGTAAAAATTGATATCGAGCAGGACGGTACGGTCTTTATTTCCTCGACTGAGCAGGATAAAAACGAGGAAGCGAAAAAAATCATTGAAGATTTAATTCGTGAAGTAGAGCCGGGCGAGACGTATTTAGGAAAGGTCAAACGCGTCGAGAAGTTTGGCGCCTTCGTAGAGCTGTTTAAAGGAAAAGAAGGCCTTGTCCACATTTCCCAGCTGAACCACGAGCGCGTAAACAAAGTGGAAGACGTTGTTTCCATCGGGGATGAAGTGATGGTCAAAGTAACAGAAATAGACAATCAGGGACGGATTAACCTGTCGAGAAAAGCGTTGCTTGCAAAAGAAAGCTCCGACACACCTTCTCAGTAATCCGATAATAGATCAGAAGGGACTTGGATTTCCAGGTCCTTTTTTTTATAAATACAGAGAGAATAAAAAAGGAGGACCAAGCAGATGGCGGAAACGAAATATCTTTCGAACGGAGTTCGGCTGGTCTCAGAGCACATTTCGCATGTACGTTCGGTGTCGCTCGGCCTGTGGATAGATGCAGGATCGAGGCAGGAACGGGCAGAGGAAAACGGAATGGCCCATTTTATTGAACATATGCTGTTTAAAGGGACATATGAACGGAGTGCAGCAGACATTGCCGGCTACTTTGACCGTATCGGCGGAGAAATGGAAGCTTTTACGGCAAAGGACACCACCTGCCTACAGGCCACCGTACTCGATGAACACGCGGAACAGACGGCGGAAGTGTTTGCCGATATGTTCTTTCATTCCTGTTTTGATCCGGTGGATGTGGAAAAAGAACGGAATGTAATTTTGGAGGAAATCAGCATGGTGGAGGACACGCCGGATGACATTATTCACGATATGCTCTGGAAGGCTTCCTACGGCAGCCATCCGCTGGCCCGTCCGATCCTTGGTACACGGCCGGTGATCCGTGAGATAACCCGGGAGCGCCTGCTTGATTTTTTCCATGATCATTATACGCCGGAGCGCCTTGTTATTTCGGCTGCCGGCAACGTGAGCGGGAAGCTTCTTGCCTGCCTTGAACGTTTATTTGACGGCTGGGGACACGGGCGCCGGGCGGAAAACCGGGAGGAAACAGCCGTGTTTGTTCCGGGAAGGGAGGTAAAACACAGGGAGACCGAACAGGCCCACCTGTGTCTGGGCTTTCCCGGTGTTTCCCGTTTTCATGACCATTATTTTGCGGAGGTGCTATGGAATAACCTGCTTGGCGGCTCCATGAGCAGCCGCCTGTTTCAGGAAGTGCGGGAGGAACGGGGGCTGGCATATTCCATCTTTTCTTCGTTTGAAGCCTTTGAACGTACCGGCTTTCATACGATTTACAGTGCAGCGGCGCCGGAGCGGGTGGAGGAGCTGATCAGGACAGTTGATGGGCTGTTTGAACGTTTGTCTGCTGGAAATATTAAAGAAGCGGAGATTGAAAACCACCGGTCGCAGCTGAAATCGGCTTTTGTGCTGGGACTGGAGTCGTCAGCTGCCCGCATGGCCCGGAACGCAAGAAACGAAATGCTGTTTGGCCGGCATCCCGGAATCGATGAAACCCTGGACAGGCTCAGCAGCGTGCAGCTCGAACACGTCGAAAAGCGGGGGCTTGCGATGATGCAGACGCCGCCGAGCGCTTCACTTATCCAGCCAGATGGCCGTGTGCCGGAGCTATTGAAGAAAAACAGCTCCAATTTCAGTGTGAGCATCGAAGAATAAGCCATAATTGCCCTTTTCAGTGCTGACAAGTGTGGTAAAATAAAGCAAAGTTTGTTTTAATAAATGTGAAATGGATGAACCAGAAAGGGAGAATGAATATGTCTAACGAAACATATACTGTAGCGGTCGTAGGCGCAACCGGCGCCGTTGGCCAGCAGATGCTGAAAACTTTAGAAAATAAAAATTTCCCTGTCGGAGACCTGAAGCTGTTATCCTCGAGCCGCTCCGCCGGTAAAAAAATGACGTTCAAGGGCCAGGAATATACGATTGAGGAAGCAACACCTGAATCGTTTGAAGGCGTGCAGATCGCGCTCTTTTCCGCCGGCGGATCCATATCCAAAGCGCTGGCTCCGGAAGCGGTTAAACGGGGTGCGATCGTCGTTGACAACACGAGCGCCTACCGGATGGACCCGGATACGCCGCTTGTTGTACCGGAAGTAAATGAAGAAGACCTCCGCAGCCACAATGGCATTATCGCGAACCCGAACTGCTCGACAATCCAGATGGCGGTGGCGCTTGAGCCGATCCGCCAGAAATACGGGCTGAAAAAAGTGATTGTCTCCACATATCAGGCCGTATCCGGTGCCGGGCTTGACGCGGTCGATGAAATGAACACCCAATCGACGGCCGTACTGAACGGTGAAGAAGCAGAAGCAAACCTTATGCCTGTCAGCGGTGACAAAAAGCACTACCAAATCGCTTTCAATGCGATCCCGCAGATCGACAAATTCCAGGACAACGGCTATACGTTTGAAGAGATGAAAATGATCAATGAAACTAAAAAGATCCTTCATATGGACGATCTCCCGGTAGCAGCAACATGTGTACGCCTTCCGGTCGCTACAGGCCACTCGGAGTCGGTATATATTGAAACAGAAACCGGCAACCCGGATGTCAAAGAGCTGCAGCAGACACTGGCCGAAGGCGAAGGCATTACCCTTCAGGACGATCCGTCCAACCAGGTGTATCCGATGGCTGTGAACAGCGTCGGCCTGCCGGATGTATTTGTCGGCCGTATCCGCCGTGACCTTGACCGCGAAAACGCGTACCATTTCTGGGTCGTATCGGATAATCTCTTGAAAGGCGCCGCGTATAACTCGGTACAGATTGCCGAAAGCCTGATCCGCCTTAATTTAATCAAATAACCTGTGAGGGAGCCGGACCGATGAATATAATCGTTCAAAAATTTGGCGGTACGTCTGTAAAAACGAAGGAGCTGCGCGAGCAGGCCGCCGGCCATATCGAAGACGCGGTGCGCGAAGGCTATAAAGTGGTGGTGGTCGTTTCTGCCATGGGCCGGAGCGGGGATCCTTACGCCACCGACACCCTTCTCAGCCTGATTGATGAAAGCGCGCCGGGAGAAGGCGGAGCCGAACGCGACCTGCTGGTATCGTGCGGGGAAACCATCTCCGCCGTGGTGTTTACGGAGCTTCTGCGCTCAAAGCAGCTGAAGGCCGCTGCCTTAAACGGGGCACAGGCCGGGTTTATTACCGACAGCAATCACGGCAACGCCAAAATCATTGATATGCGCACAGAAAAAGTGGAGGAGCTGCTTGCCACGCACGACGCTGTTGTCGTTACCGGCTTTCAGGGCGTCAGCGAGGACGGGATGGTTACGACGCTTGGACGCGGCGGAAGCGATACGTCAGCGACGGCGCTCGGCACGGCCTTAAAGGCCGAATGGGTGGATATTTTCACCGATGTTGAAGGCATGATGACGGCGGACCCGCGGGTCGTGGAGGACGCGAGGCTGCTTTCCACCGTCACCTATCAGGAAATCTGCAACATGGCGTACCAGGGGGCAAAGGTCATTCACCCCCGTGCGGTTGAAATTGCGATGCAGGGGAAGGTCCCGATCCGTATCCGGTCGACGTCGACCAAAGAGCCGGGCACGCTGATTACGTCCATGCTCGGCGGCGCCCCGGGCCGGGAAGTGGCTGAGCGCCTGATCACCGGCATCGCCCACATTCCGTCGCTCACCCAGATCAGCGTTACGGCGGATGCGGCACAGTCCGAAGACATGCATGCCCGCGTGTTTCAGCGGATGGAGAGTCTTGGTTTGAGCGTGGACTTTATTAATATAGGGCTTGAAAGCGCCGTGTTCACCGTTCCGGACCCGCATGCAAAAATAGCGGTTGATGCTCTTGAAGAGGACGGCTGGAGCCTTTCAGCGGTGCCTCATTGCGCTAAAGTCAGCGTAGTCGGCGCCGGTATGACCGGTGTTCCGGGTGTTGCTTCTAAAATTGTTACCGCGCTGTCAGAAGCCGGCGTTCCGATTTTACAGTCGGCGGATTCGCATACGACCATCTGGGCGCTTGTGCGGGAGCAGGATACAGATAAAGCTGTAGCTGCCCTTCACCGCGTATTTGATCTCGGACGTGCCGGTGTACGTCCCCCATCTGTTTCCTAGTAAGCTGCAGAGGCTCATCACGACCCGCACCAATTCCCTGCAGATGAGAGAAAGGAGCCGACCTATGGCTTTTGGACAGTTACTTACAGCAATGGTTACACCTTTTCATGAAAATGGCGACATTCACTGGGAGCAAGTCGAGCAGCTGACGGAGCATTTGATTGCGACAAAAAGCGACGGTGTTGTTGTAGCTGGTACCACTGGAGAATCCCCGACGCTCAGCAGTGATGAAAAACTGCAGCTGTTCCGGCGGGTGAAGGACATTGCCGGCGGCCGGATGGATGTGATCGGAGGCGTCGGTACGAACAATACGGCGTACTCCGCCGATCTGGCGAACGAAGCGACCAAGATCGGGATTGACGGCCTGATGGCAGTGACCCCGTATTACAACAAGCCGAACCAGGAAGGCATGTATCAGCACTTTCAGCGGATTGCCGCAGCCACGACGCTGCCCTTGATGATATATAATATTCCCGGGCGCTGCATCGTTAATCTGCTGCCGGAAACGCTCCTCCGGCTTGCGGAGATTTCCAACATTACGTCGGTAAAAGAGGCGTGCGGGAACCTTGATCAGATTTCGCACTTTCTTTCCTCCGCGCCGAAGGACTTCCAGCTTTTCAGCGGCGATGATTCGCTGACGCTCCCGACGCTTTCGGTCGGCGGCGACGGCGTGGTATCTGTAGCGGCGCACATTGCCGGGGAGGACCTGCAGCAGATGATGACGGATTTCTTTTCCGGAAACGTGCAGCGGGCTGCGGAAGCGCACCGGACGCTCCTTCCAAAGATGCGGGCCTGCTTTATGGCCCCGAACCCGTCTCCGGTAAAGGCGATGCTTGAACAGATGGGCATTACCGGCCGCTACACCCGTCTGCCGCTCGTGCCGCTCACGGATGCCGAAATCCGCCAGCTTGAGCAGTGGTTTACCGCCGCTTCCTAACGGTTATTTCTATCAGGACACCGACAGCCCAGCTGCCGGTGTCCCGTTTTATATACATAAAAAATACTGAAGGAATCGCCGGCGCGAGGCCGCTCAAAATGCCTTGGCGCAATAGTTTCTCTTGTATTTCAAAAACCGCCTGGGTTATACTGAGTATAAGTGATTTGTGCGGAAACCATTCACTCAAAGGGAAAAATGTTTCTTTTTGGGGCCGTAAATCGACGTCAGCAATAATTCATTTTTAATTTAGGAGGAAATATACTTTGGCCACACAAGCGAATGGTAACGTTCGTGTTTTTTCCCTTGGCGGTATCGGGGAAATCGGAAAAAATATGTACGTTATAGAATCAGAACAGGACATGATTGTCATAGACGCAGGACTAATGTTTCCAGAAGATGACATGCTCGGAATTGATATCGTCATTCCGGATATTTCATACTTAACACAGAACAAGGAAAAACTCCGCGGCATCTTTTTAACCCACGGACACGAAGACCATATCGGAGCTCTGACCTACATTCTCCGCCAGGTGCACGTGCCAATCTACGGCACCAAGCTTACGCTCGGCATCGTGGAGTCGTACGTGAAAGAAAAAGGTCTCCGCAAAAAGCCGGATTTCCGTGTGGTGCACGACAACAGTGTGATTCAGACCGGCCAGCTGAAGACAAGCTTCTTCCGGACGAACCACAGTATCCCGGACTCGGTCGGCATGGTCGTGCAAACGCCGGAAGGCATTATTGTCCATACCGGTGATTTCAAATTTGACCAGACGCCGGTCGACGGCCAGTACACGAGCCTTGATAAACTGACCGAGATCGGGAAGAAGGGCGTTCTATGCCTGCTTTCTGACAGCATTAACGCGGAAGTGCCGGGTGTGAGTCCGTCGGAAGCGATTGCCGGCAACGGAATCATGGATATCTTCCTGGAAACCGAAGGACGTATCGTGATTACAACCTTTGCGACGAACATCCACCGCATTCAGCAGGTGATCCAGGCAGCGGAGGAAAGTGGCCGCAAGATTGCCGTTAATGGCCAGGCAATGGAAAAAACGATTGAAATTTCGCGCCGGCTCGGCTATCTCGATGCCGAAGACGACATTTTCATTACGACCGACCAGGTCGAGGACATGGACCCGAAAAAAGTGGCTATTTTATGCACAGGCAGCCAGGGCGAGCCGGTCTCTGCGCTGATGAATATGGCGAAGGGCGAGGACGACAATTTAACCATTGAAGAAGGCGACATGGTTATTATCGCCGCCAACCCGGTAGCCGGCAACGAAAAAACGGTGTCGCAGACGATCGATTTTCTCTACCAGATCGGAGCAGAGGTCGTTATGGGCGAAAATGTGCACTCCTCCGGCCACGCCCGCCAGGAAGAGCTCAAAATGATGCTGAACCTGGTGAAGCCGCAGTACTTTATTCCAGTGCACGGCGAGTACCGGATGCAGTTCGTGCACGGGGAGCTTGCGGAAGAAACCGGCATGGATCCAAACAACGTCTTTCTGCTTGATAAAGGGGAAGTTGTGGAATTCAGCAAGGGCAAAGCCGTGAAATCCGGCAAAGTACCGGCCGGCAACGTCTTAATTGACGGCCTCGGCATCGGCGATGTGGGCAACATTGTCCTCCGCGACCGCCGCCTGCTGTCCGAAGACGGCATTCTCGTCGTCGTCGTGACGCTCAGCAAAAAATCCGGCACCATCGTAAGCGGTCCGGACATTATTTCCCGCGGCTTCGTTTACGTGCGCGAATCCGAAGAGCTGATGGAAAAAGCGCATAAAAAAGTATCCGAAACGCTGGAAAAATCGATCAGCGAAAATGTAAGCGAATGGTCGACGCTCAAAAGCAGCATCCGGGACTCCATGAGCCGTTTTCTGTTTGAAAAAACTAAACGGCGTCCGATGATTCTGCCGAT
Organism: Marinococcus luteus; assembly: GCF_034497705.1. Taxonomy (GTDB): domain Bacteria; phylum Bacillota; class Bacilli; order Bacillales; family Marinococcaceae; genus Marinococcus; species Marinococcus luteus_A. The sequence goes on from NZ_JAXRUV010000001.1 coordinate 242,142, forward strand.
TATTATGGAAATTTAAAAGCACGCGAAAAGCTTGCCATGACACACCCCTGCATTAGCCAGTTTGGCGGGCAGGGGGTGTTTTATTGAATAGAGTTTTTTCGGGGAGAAAGGAGCCAAACCATGGCAAAAACGGCGAAGCGGAAGAAAAAACGAACCTCGTCGAACAGAAGCAGGCAGCCGGCGTTTTCATGGCCGGCGCTTGCGGCAGCGCTGCTCGCCCTCGTATCGCTCGGCGGCTGGGGATGGGCCGGACAGCTGCTGCGCTCCGGTTCCCAGTGGCTTACTGGAGACCTCTGGTGGATATTGAACCTGTTTATACTCGCTTTTTCCACGGTCTGGATGATCAACCGGACCATCGTGAAGCAGTTTCCGGTGCGGTGGACAGGCGGCGCCCTTCTTTTCCTTGGGGTGCTTCTCTTTACGGAGGTTCGCTGGGCTTCGGGTTTCAATGATCCGGCGATTTCTGTTTTTATGGAAACGTTCGGCCGTGACGGCTGGCTCGACCGGTCCGGGGCAGCCTCTATCGGGGGCGGCACGATCGGAGCTCTTATCTACGATGCTGTTCATTTTCTGATTGGCACAGCCGGAGCTTATATTGTGTCCGTGCTTCTCATGATCGCAGGACTGTTTTTACTTATGCAGTGGTCTTTCCAACATACGATGCAGACAGGCGGGGCGTGGGTGGCCCGTGCCTCCAAACAGGGAGCGGCTCAGGCGGTCGAAAAAGGAAAACAGCGCCGGGCGGAGCGGAAAAAGCAAAAAGAAGCCCGGGGAAAAGAAACACCTGCACAGGCGGCGCCGAAGCAGAAGGAGACGCCTGAAGCACCTGTAGAAAAGTCGAAGGAAGGCGCTGAAAAGCCGAAAATCTTCTCGTTTACCGAACAGGCGTACCAGGAGCCGCCGGCGGCCAAAGAGGCACCAAAGCCGGAGGAGCCCGTACGCAAAAAAGAAGCGCCGGCAACGGAAGCAGTCGAGGCTCCGGCCGAATCCGGACCTGACGTGGACCGCTCGGATATGCTGAGCGTAACCGAGGGGGAAACGGAAAACAAAAATTATCAGCTGCCCGCACTTACGATGCTCTCAGCACCAAAAAATCAGAACCAGCAGCAGGAGCGTTCGCAGATTTCAGCCAACGCCAAAAAACTCGAGGAAACCCTGCAGAGCTTCGGGGTGAAGGCGAACGTCTCGGAGGTTCATTTAGGGCCTGCGGTGACCAAATATGAAATCCAGCCGGCCGTTGGGGTAAAGGTGAGCAAAATTGTGAACCTCTCCGATGATATCGCGCTCGCGCTCGCGGCACGGGATATCCGGATTGAAGCCCCGATTCCGGGCAAATCTGCCGTCGGCATTGAAGTGCCGAACCAGGAGGTGGCGATGGTGACGCTCCGGGAGGTGCTCGAGTCGCTTGAGAAAAAAGACGACCACGTGCTTGATGTCGCGCTCGGCCGGGACATTTCCGGTGAACCGATTCTTGCCTCCCTGCATAAAATGCCGCACCTGCTTGTCGCCGGGGCGACGGGAAGCGGAAAAAGTGTCTGCATCAACGGCATCATTACGAGTATTCTAATGCGAGCACGTCCGCATGAAGTGAAGCTGTTGATGATTGACCCAAAAATGGTGGAGCTGAACGTATATAATGGCATCCCCCATCTGATGGCTCCGGTCGTTACTGAACCGAAGAAGGCGGCCCAGGCGCTGAAAAAAGTAGTGGCCGAAATGGAACGCCGCTATGATCTGTTTTCGCACACCGGCACGAGAAACCTTGAAGGCTACAACGAATGGATCCGGAAGCAGAACGATAAAGGCGGGGCCAAGCAGCCCGAGCTTCCGTACATTGTCGTCATTGTCGACGAGCTCGCCGACCTGATGATGGTGGCCTCAAGTGAAGTGGAGGATGCGATTACGCGTCTCGCCCAGATGGCACGTGCGGCCGGCATTCATATGATTATTGCGACCCAGCGTCCGTCCGTGGACGTCATTACCGGGGTCATCAAAGCGAACATTCCGTCGCGGATTGCGTTCGGGGTATCGAGCCAGACGGACTCCCGGACAATTCTTGACAGCGGCGGAGCGGAAAAGCTGGTCGGGAAAGGCGATATGCTGTTTTCCCCGATCGGCTCCAACAAGTCGACCCGTGTGCAGGGGGCGTTTGTGTCCGACCATGAAGTGGAACAGGTGGTGGAGGCTGTCGTTGCCCAGCAGAAAGCCAAGTACCAGGAGGAAATGATCCCCGACGAGCAGCCGGCGCAGGCCGAACGGCCGAGCGACGAGCTGTTTGACGAAGCGGTGGATATGATTCTGCAGATGCAGAGTGCCTCGGTATCGATGCTGCAGCGCCGGTTCCGCATCGGTTATACGCGGGCAGCCCGCCTGATCGATGAAATGGAGGACCGCGGCATTGTCGGGCCATACGGCGGAAGCAAGCCGCGTGAAGTGCTCGGCGATACCCGCGGCGGAAGCGGCGAACCAGCCGAAGAAAAGGAAGATACGCACCATAGTTGAGGAGGATTTTGATGCAGCCAGTGACAACGAACACCAATATTCCGGTGCATTTATTTCAAACGAAGCAGTTTAAAACGACGGCTGTAATTATGCAGTGCCGCGCCCCGCTGTCCGAGCATACCGCAGCAGGACGGGCGCTGTTGGCCAGAGTACTGAAAAAAGGGAGCCTGCGCTACCCTTCGCAGTCCCATATAAAAGAAAAGCTCGACGACCTGTACGGCGCCACGTTCAGCGTGGACGTCGGCAAACGCGGCAATTACCATGTGATGAGCTTTCGCATGGAATTTGTCAACGAACAGTATTTGCCGGCGCAGGAGGACCTGTTTGCCGAAGCGACCGCCTTTTTAGCGGAGATGGTGCATGCACCGCTCGCAGAGAACCGCGCGTTCAATCCGAAAATTGTCGAGGAGGAGAAGCGGACGCTGCTGCAGAAAATCAATACGATTTATGATGAAAAGGACCGCTATGCCAACATGCGTCTCGTACAGGAAATGTGCAGCGCAGAAGCGTATTCGGTGCATCCGCTCGGCGATGCCCACCGGATGGAGGCGCTCGATGAGCAGAAGCTCTACGATGTATACGAGCAGTTTCTGGCGGAAGACGCCATTGATGTCTACGTAGTCGGCGACGTGGAGGCGTACGACGTCGAGGCGATTACAGGCCCGTTTCCGGAACGGAGCAGCCTCCCGCCGGTCGAAGACGGCGCAGAACGTCCGCCGCGTGTCCGCTACGTGGAAGAGTCGGATGACATTCATCAGGGCAAGCTGCAGCTCGGCTACCGGACGACGATTACTCAGGACGATCCGCAGTTTGCTGCGATGCAGGTAACAAACGGCCTGTTCGGCGGCTTTCCGCACTCGAAGCTGTTTCAGGAGGTGCGTGAAAAACGGAGCCTCGCCTATTACGCTGCTTCCCGCTACGAAAGCCAGAAGGGGCTGGTCATGGTGATGACCGGCATTGAAAAGGAGCAGTACGAGCAGGTAAAAGCAGTGATTGGCGAACAGCTGCAGGCGCTGCAGCAGGAGCCCGTTTCAGAGGAACTGCTGGCCCAGACGAAGGGGATGCTTATCAACCAGATCCGCGAGACCACCGACGCTCCGGGCGGGCTGGCTGCCCTTCATTTTCAGGGCAAAATGGCGGGCCGCGTCCGCCCTATTGAAACATGGATCGAGGAAATTGAGCAGGTGAGCGCAGACGATGTGCTTGCATGCGCGAATTCAATCGTACTTGATACCGTATTTTTCCTACACGGAAAGGAAGATGAAGATGCAGAAACAACAGTATGATCAGCTGCAGGAAACCGTCTACTCGGAGGTCATGCCAAATGGCCTCCGGGTGTACGTGCTTCCGAAGCAGGGATTCAGTAAAACGTTTGCCACCTTTACGACCGACTACGGCTCCATCGACAACGCCTTCGTGCCGATCGGACAGAAGCAGAGCGTGCAGGTGCCGGACGGCATCGCTCATTTTCTGGAGCATAAAATGTTTGAAGATGAAGAAGGCGACGTATTCGACACGTTTGGCAAACAGGGTGCTTCAGCCAATGCGTTTACGTCCTTCACGCGCACGGCGTATTTATTTTCAAGCACCGATGACACCGCGGTGAATCTGCATACGCTGCTCGACTTTGTGCAGCATCCGTATTTCACCGAGGAAAGCGTGGAGAAAGAAAAGGGCATTATCGGCCAGGAGATCAGCATGTACGACGATGATGCCGACTGGCGCCTGTTTTTCCAGCTGCTAGGTAATCTGTATCACCGTCACCCGGCGCGGATTGATATTGCCGGCACGGCCGAGTCCATCAGCCGGATCACAAAGGATGACCTGTATACGTGCTATCATACGTTTTACCATCCGGCGAACATGATTTTGTACGTGGCCGGCGCGGTGGAGCCGCAGGAGATTTTTGAGCTCGTGCGAAGCAACCAGGCGCAGAAGGAATTTACGCCGATGGATCATGTGGAGCGTATTGAAGTGGATGAGCCAGCGACGGCGCTTCATTCCAAGGCGGTTGAAAAGATGAGCATCCGACTGCCGAAGGTGCTGCTCGGCTACAAGCTGTCGCTGCACAGCGAAACGGACAACCTGCTGTATCAGGAAGCACGGCTCGAGCTGCTGCTTGAAACGCTGTTCGGGGAAGGCTCGGAGGCGTATGAAACGCTGTACTCTGAAGGGCTGATCGATGACAGCTTTTCAAGCGAGGCGATGATTGAGCGTTCGTTTTCACTCGCGGCGTTTGGCGGTAACACGCCGAAGCCGGAAGAAACCGAGGCCCGGATTCTCGACATTATCGAGCACGCGCAGACCGACGGTATGGATGAACGGCGCTTTGAACGGATGCGCAAAAAGCTGCTCGGCCAGCTAGTGAAGCAGCTGAATTCCACCGAGTTTCTCGCCACCGAAGGCACACGCTACGCGTTTCACGGAGCTTCGGTCATGGACGCGGTGGAGATTATGCAGCAGGTGACGTTTAACGATATTTCCAGCCTGCTGGAGAGCGAATTCCGCATCGACAACCGAACGACATCCATTATCGACCAGAAGGCGGAAGCAGATGCCTGACTGGACGCTCGTTACCGGAGCAAGCGGAGCGATTGGAGGAGCAACAGCCGAACGGCTCGCTGCCTCCGGCCGCCCGCTTTTGCTTCATTATTACAGGGAAAGTGAACGTGCAGAACAGACAGCGGAGCGCTGCCGCCAGAACGGACAGCAGGCAGAAGCAGTCTACGGCGATCTTGCCACCGAGGCAGGCCAGGAGGCGTTTATAGCCCGGCTGCCGAAAAATATTGATACTTATATTCATGCTGCAGGCATGGAGGAATACATACTGTTTCAGGAAACCACCTATGCGCACCGAAATGCCATTATTCAGACAAATGCGATGAGCGCGATGGCTGTCAGCCGTGCTCTTCTCCCGGAAATGCTCACCGCCAGGCGCGGCACGATCGTTTTCGTAAGCTCCGTCTGGGCCCGGGAAGGGGCGGCAATGGAATCCACCTATGCAGCGGCGAAGGGCATGATTGAATCCTTCACCCGGTCGCTCGCCAAAGAAACCGGCCCGTCCGGCGTGCGTGTAAATGCCGTAGCACCGGGGGCAGTCGCCTCTCCGATGCTCGGCCATTTAACGGAGGAAGAACAGCTGGACGTTGCCGGACGTGTATCGATCGGGCGGATCGGTACGCCGGAGGAAGTGGCCGGCGCAGTCGCTTTTTTATGCTCGAAGGATGCCGCTTATGTGCACGGGGAAGTGCTCCGCGTTGACGGTTTATTTCCGTCCTGAAACCCCCGTCGTTTTCTGTTCAAATGGGAAAAAATGACGTACAATAAAAGAAATAGAGACAAAGAGGGGGACGTCTGATGGCTGGCAACGAATGGTACGTGGAATACGAAATTCATCAAAACCGCCCCGGCCTGCTCGGGGATATTTCTTCGCTGCTCGGTATGCTTGCAATTAATATCGTAACCATCAACGGGGTGGAGGGCAACCGCCGGGGGCTGCTTCTGCGCTGTGACAGCTTTGACCGCATTCAGCGGCTTCGCGCCATCCTTGATACGATTCAGATCATTTCCGTACGAAAGGTCAAACAGCCAGGGCTCCGTGAACGGCTCGCTGTCCGGCACGGTCGCTACATTGAGCGCGATGCCGATGACCGGAAAACGTTCCGTTTCGTTCGTCCCGACCTCGGGCTCCTCGTCGATTTTATGGCCGAGCTGTTCAAAAAGGACCGTCATTATCTTGTCGGTATCCGCGGGATGCCCCGGGTCGGAAAGACCGAGTCCCTCGTGGCCGCGAGCGTATGTGCCAATAAACGCTGGACGTTTGTGTCGTCGACGCTTCTGCGCCAGACGATGCGTACCCAGCTCGGCGACGATGAACGGACGAACAGCCACGTGTTTATTATCGACGGGATTGTCACCACGATGCGTGCGGCGCGGAAACATCGCGACCTGGTGGAGGAGATTATGCGGCTGCCTGCGGTCAAAGTTGTGGAGCATCCGGATATTTTCATCCGCGAAACGTCGTATACGGCGGATGATTTTGACTGCATGATTGAGCTCAGAAATGATGAAAGCCAGGTGATCTCGTACGATACAGTGGATTCCGGCTTTTCGTCGTTTGATATTAGTTAACGTGAAAGAGGCAGGTGAGCCGTTATGGCAGAGTTAGGACCGTACCTTCGCGGTGAACGCGAGCGCCAGGGAGCAAGCCTCGAGCTGATGCAGCAGCGCACGAAAATCCAGCGAAGGTATTTGCAGGCGATTGAAACCGGTGATTACGGGGCGCTGCCGGGGGCTTTTTATGCCCGGGCGTTTATCCGCAGCTACGCCGAAGCGCTCGGCCTGGACGCCGAGAATGTTTTCCAGCAGTATGGCCATGAACTCCCGGCGCCAAAGCAGGAGCCGACAGAGATGCCGTCGCGGGCGTCAAGAAAGCAGACGCGAAGCAGAAGCCAGCAGAAGCGGCCGCAGCAGAAACAGAAAAAAACATCCTTCCTGCCCTTTATTTTTGCGCTTATTTTTCTTCTTATTATCGGGGCAGGCATCTGGGTGTTGTTTCAAAATGTAAACAGCGATACAGAGACCCAGCAGCAGAGCAACGAAGGGACCGGCGTCCAGTTTGAATCCGGGTCTCCGGAAGAAGACAGCGGAGCTGCAGAGGATAATGCAGAAAACGCCCCGGAAAATAACGGGGGCTCTGGCGGGGAAGAAGACGAAAATGCTGAAGAAGAGGAAACCCAGGACACCGATGTGCAGCTGGAGGAAACCTCCTCGGACGGGGACAACGCGTCATATGATGTGATCGGGGCAGAAACATTCGAGCTTACGATGAGCTTCAGCGGCAACTCCTACGTGGATATAACGGATGCAGACGGCGAGATGCTTGATATGTTTGCAGAGCAGGCAGAGGGCGATGAGCTCGAAGAAACGTATGAGGCAGAAGAAATCACCGTCAACGTCGGCAACACGAACAACATGGAGCTGACCGTCAACGGCCGGGACTTTTCTTACCCTTCAGATGGCACCCACCAGGTTATTACGTTTACGGCAGTGCCAGAAGAATAAATCCGGCCTTCGCTTCTGAAATGTTCAGAACGAAGGCTTTGCTTTGCCATAAACAAATTGTGCGTTTTGTTCCATGAGAAAAAAAGATATGTGATACAATATGAAAGACTGGAATGTGGACGGAATAGCACGATTTGCAAGTAGGAGGACGCAGATGAACTTACCCAATAAAATTACAATTGCCCGTGTGTTGATGATTCCGTTATTCGTGATCGCCGTTCTGGTGCCTTTCCCGTTTGGCACCTGGTCAGTCGGCAACGCCGAGCTTCCGGTGCATCATTTCATCGGTGCAGTCATCTTTGCGATCGCGGCCGGCTCTGACTGGCTCGACGGCTATATTGCAAGAAAGTACAGCCTGGTAACCTCGTTTGGCAAATTTCTGGACCCGCTTGCGGACAAGCTGCTCGTTACGGCGGCGCTGCTTGTGCTGATTGACATTTCCATGCTTGCGTCCTGGATGGCGATTATTATTTTAAGCCGTGAATTTGCGGTTACCGGTGTCCGACTGGTGGCTGCCGGGGAAGGAAACGTGATCGCAGCAAGCGGACTCGGAAAATGGAAAACCACATTCCAAATGGTTGCTATCGTGGTGCTCCTGCTTCATCACTTTCCATTTTCCTATGCCGGCTTTCCGGCGGGTGATGTCCTCATGTGGGTTGCCGTTATTTTAACTATCATATCCGGCGTCGATTATTTCTGGAAAAACCGCGCCGTGATTATGAAGACGATGTAAGCTGTATCGGAGGAACGTGTAAATGAACGCTGAAATTATTGCAGTAGGAACAGAGCTTCTGTTGGGCCAGATTGCCAACACGAACGGCCAGTATTTATCAAAGGAATTAGCTTCCCTCGGGGTGAATGTTTTCCGCCATACGGTGGTCGGGGACAATGAAGCCCGCATGCATGAAGCCATCGGGGAAGCCTCCGAACGGGCGGATATCGTCATCCTGACGGGCGGCCTCGGACCGACGCAGGACGATATTACGAAAGACGTGGTGGCCGGCTTTACCGGCCGGAAGCTGCTCGTGCACGAAGCATCAGCGCAAAAGATCAGGGACTATTACGAGCGCACGGGCCGGACGATGCCGGCGTCCAATATGCGCCAGGCGCACTACGCGGAGAACAGTACGGTGTTTTTTAACCAGAATGGCATGGCCTGCGGGATGGCGGTCGAAGAAAACGGCACGCATTACGTTTTAATCCCGGGCCCGCCCAGGGAAATGAAATCCATGTACAAGTATGACGTTGAGCCTTACGTGGCGGCGCTTGCCGGGAGCGACCGGCTCGTTTCGTCCCGGGTGCTCCGTTTTTACGGCATCGGGGAATCCTCGCTCGAGGAGGAGCTGCAGGATTTGATCGAAGCCCAGACGAATCCGACGATTGCGCCTCTGGCCGGCGACGGCGAAGTTACGCTCCGGCTGACGGCGGCTGCCGCGACGGAAGACGAAGCGGTACAGATGATTGCCGGCGTGGAGAAGCAGGTGCTTGGCCGTGTCGGGGAGCATTTTTACGGCTATGATGACGATTCGGTCTTTAACCATACGGTAGAAGTGCTGAAAGAGCGCGCTCAGACGATCGCTTCGGCAGAAAGCCTGACCGGCGGCTGGTTTGCGAAATCCATCGTGGACATATCGGGCGCCTCGAGCGTATTTCAGGGATCGGTCACGACGTATTCCAAAGCAGCCAAACAGCACATTCTCGGCATCGACCGGGCGCTTCTCGACGAGGAGGGCGCCGTGAGCGCGGCCTGCGCAGAAGCAATGGCCGAAAAAGTGAAGGAAAAATTCAACACCGACGTCGGTATTTCATTTACCGGTGTCGCCGGGCCGGACCGCGATGAAGGTAAGGAGCCCGGACTCGTCTGGATCGGAATATCTGGACCGCAGGGAACGATCTCAAAACAAATTCACATCGCCGGCACCAGGGATCGTGTCCGCTTTATGGCTTTATATGAAGGGTGCCGATTGTTATGGAAAGAAAAGGTGGTAGAAAATGACAACATTCAATGATTTTCAAATGAAGGACGAAATTAAACAGGCCGTACGGGAGATGGGCTTTGAAGAGCCGTCCCCGGTACAGGAAAAAGCGATTCCCGATGCCCTCGAGCAGAAGGATCTGATCGGACAGGCGCAGACCGGTACCGGTAAAACCGCAGCGTTTGGCATTCCGATTTTAAATAAAGTGACCGAGGAGCCGCACGTGCAGTCGATTATTATTACTCCGACCCGCGAGCTGGCCATTCAGGTATCGTCGGAAATCCAGAAGCTCTCCAAGCATTTAAACATCCGCTCGCTGCCGATTTACGGCGGCCAGTCGATCGGCCATCAGATTAAAGCGCTCAAGCAGGGTGTGCAGATTGTCATCGGTACGCCGGGCCGGGTGCAGGACCATCTTCGCCGCAAAACGCTGCAGCTCGACAAAGTTAATACTGTCGTGCTCGACGAAGCGGATGAAATGCTCGACATGGGCTTTGTGGAAGACATTGAAGCGATTTTAAAACAGGTAAACGTCGACCGGCAGACGCTGCTGTTTTCGGCGACGATGCCGCCGGCGATCCGTAAGCTGTCGAAAAAATACATGGTGGATCCGGTGACGGTTTCCATCAACAAAAGTGAAGTGACGGCGCCAAACATCGAGCAGTCGTACTTTAAGGTGCTCGAGCGCAACAAGCAGGATTCGCTCTGCCGGATTCTTGATGCGCGCGACCCGGACCTTGGCATTATTTTCTGTCGTACGAAAAAAGGTGTGGCTGACCTGACGGAAATTCTGCAGGCGCGGGGCTACCTCGCAGACGGGCTGCACGGGGATTTGACCCAGCAGCACCGCGACGCCGTGATGAACAAATTCCGCAACGGGGCGATCGAATTCCTTGTCGCCACTGATGTCGCCGCCCGCGGTATTGACGTGCAGAACGTCACGCACGTGATCAACTATGACATTCCTCAGGACCCGGAAAGCTACGTGCACCGCATCGGCCGCACAGGCAGAGCCGGGCGCAAGGGCGAAGCACTGACGCTTGTGACGCCTCGCGAAATGAAGCATCTGCGTTCGATCGAATCGGAAATCAAAATGTATATCCCGTCGCACCGGGTGCCGACCATCGAAGAAGTGGTGGAAAAGCAGCAGGAAGCATGGAAGCGCCAGATCGCCTCGCAGATGGAGGAGGAATCGGAGCTCAGCCTCTTTAATGAGATTACGGATGAGCTTCTTAACGAGTATGATCCGAAGGACGTCGTCCGCTCACTGATGAAGCTGAACTTTGCCGCCACGGTGAGCGAATCCGACGAAAGCAGCGGCTTCGGTGAAACCGGCGGAGCCCGCGGCATGACAAGATTCTTTATCAATGTCGGCCGCAATGTGAACATGACGCCGAAAATACTGATTGAAGAAATTTCGAACGCGGTCGGTATTCCCGGCAAGTCGATCGGCAAGATTGATATTTTTGATAAATTCACCTTTGTGGAAGTACCGCAGGACAGCGCGCCGTTTGTGTATGAAGCCCTCCGGCACGCACGCATTAACGGCACGCGCGTGAACCTCGAGCCGGCGAAGCCTCGTCCGGCCCGTCCGAACCGGAACACGCAGCGCCAGTCCCAGTAATCCGTTCGCTCTTCAGCGGCAGCCGCCGCTGAAGAGTTTTTTTACCGTCAGCCTGTCAGCGGCAAGGCTTTTCGGGTAAAAGAAAAAACACGAATAAATGTTCGCATATCTGTTGGCAAACCGAACAAAAAAAGATATAATGTAGAAAGCAGGAAAACAGCGGGAACGCTTCCTGAACAACAGCAGGCATGTATGGATACGTTCTTCGTGGGGAAGAGAGTATCTGTTTAATAGTATATATCCTTGAAGGAGAGATAAGATGAACGAAAGAAAAGCCGCATTGGATCAAGCACTGAGCCGCATCGAAAAACAGTTTGGTAAAGGGTCGATCATGAAGCTCGGCGATCAGACCGACCGCCGCATTTCCACCATATCCACCGGCGCCCTGGCCGTAGATATTGCCCTCGGAGTCGGCGGCTATCCGCGCGGACGTGTCGTGGAAATTTACGGCCCGGAATCCTCCGGTAAAACGACAGTGGCTCTGCACGCCATTGCCGCGGCCCAGCGCGACGGGGGCACAGCAGCCTTTATCGATGCGGAGCACGCTCTGGATCCAAGCTATGCCCGGGCTCTTGGTGTTAACATTGATGACCTGATTCTTTCCCAGCCGGACACAGGCGAACAGGCGCTTGAAATTGCCGAGGCGCTTGTACGAAGCGGCGCCATCGACATTCTCGTCATTGATTCCGTGGCGGCGCTCGTGCCGAAGGCGGAGATCGAAGGCGAAATGGGCGACAGCCACGTCGGCCTGCAGGCACGTCTGATGTCCCAGGCGCTGCGGAAGCTTTCCGGGGCGATCAGCAAATCGAACTCGATTGCCATGTTTATCAACCAGATCCGTGAGAAGGTCGGCGTCATGTTTGGCAGCCCGGAAACAACTCCCGGCGGCCGTGCGCTGAAATTCTACTCCTCGGTGCGTCTTGAAGTGCGCCGGGCAGAAACGCTCAAACAGGGCAACGAAATGGTCGGTAACAAAACGAGAATCAAAGTGGTGAAAAACAAAGTAGCACCGCCGTTCCGTCAGGCGGAAGTGGATATTATGTACGGCGAAGGCATTTCGCGCGAAGGTTCCATTCTCGATATCGGTGCTGATCTCGACATTGTGCTTAAAAGCGGTGCATGGTACTCCTACGAAGGCGAACGCCTTGGCCAGGGGCGGGAAAACTCGAAGCAGTTCCTGAAGGAAAATGAAGCAACGGCCGCGGCGATTGAACGGAAAATCCGCGACCATTACAAGCTCGACGACATCCAGTCCGAACCGGAAGAGCCGGAAGAAGAACCGGAGGCTCCGGCGGAATCCGGACTGCTTGCTGAAGAGGAAGAAACAGCAGATACGAACCGTTAAATCACCGCCGAGGCGCCGGAATTCCGGCGCCTTTTTTTCGTGCGGAAAAAGGTAAGGGGGAGACAGCAGCACACGAAACTCCTGCCGGGCGGGCAGAGAAAGCAGGAGGCTGTGAGGAAAGAAAACGGTGTCAATCCCTATAAAAACAGGGATTCCTGCCAGTGAGCTTTCTTGACAGCGCCATGCGGTAAAGATACAATAAAGAAGTGGAACGTTTGTTTTGTTCCGCACTTCGATGAGCGTATTAATTCGCAAGCAGAACAATGCGGACACGAAAAAGAATCATCAATGCAACTTTCGCAACAACCGAAAGTGAACAATCAGATAGCAAGAGGAGGTGACATGTATGAACACTGCAATCATCTCCATTTTGCTTGTTATCGGTGCATTGATAGTTGGTTTGATTGGATATTTTGTCCGAAAAGCGATTGCCGAAGCGAAATTCAAAAGCGCCGAGCACGAAGCCGGCCAGATTGTGAAAGAAGCTGAGCGGCAGGCAGAGACAATCTTAAAAGAATCGCGGTTGGAAGCTAAAGACGAAGCACATCAAATTCGGGCAGAAGCAGAGAGCACTCTGAATGAACGAAGAAATGAAGTTCAAAAACAAGAAAACCGCTTGATGCAGAAAGAAGAGACCCTTGACCGAAAAAGTGAGACGTTGGACAAAAAGGAAGAATCCTTGGAGCGTAGAGAGGAAGCTCTCTACGAAAAACAACAACAGGTTGAGGAAAATAACAGCAAAGTGGAGGAGATTCTCGCCAAACAACAGGAGGAACTTGAACGTGTTTCCGGAATGTCGCGGGAGGATGCCAGAGAGCTGATCCGCCGCGAGACCGAACAAGAGATGGAACACGAAACGGCGCTTCTGATCAAAGAACGGACAGAAGAGGCCAAACAAGAAGCCAACAAAAAAGCGAAGAATATTTTATCCCTCGCCCTGCAGCGCTGCGCTGCCGACCATGTCGCCGAAACGACGGTGTCTGTGGTGAACCTGCCAAACGATGAAATGAAAGGGCGGATCATCGGCCGTGAAGGACGCAACATCCGGGCGCTTGAAACGTTAACCGGTATTGATCTTATCATCGATGATACCCCGGAAGCTGTCATTCTCTCCGGCTTCGATCCGATCCGCCGCGAGGTGGCGCGCATTGCGCTTGAACGCCTCGTGCAGGACGGCCGCATTCATCCGGCACGTATCGAAGAGATGGTCGAAAAAGCACGCCGGGAAGTGGATGAGTTCATCCGCGAATACGGCGAAGAAGCAACGTTTGAAATGGGCATTCACGGGCTGCATCCGGATCTTATGAAAATTCTCGGACGCCTTCACTTCCGGACAAGCTACGGCCAGAACGTGCTGAAGCACTCGATGGAAGTGGCGCATTTGACCGCGCTGATGGCTGCCGAACTCGGGGAAGACGAACAGCTGGCCCGCCGCGCCGGACTGCTTCATGACCTCGGGAAGGCCATCGACCATGAAGTCGAAGGAAGCCACGTGGAAATCGGCGTCGAGCTCGCTAAGAAATACAAAGAGCACGAGGTCGTCGTCAACAGTATCGCCTCCCACCACGGGGATACTGAAGCAACCTCCGTGATTGCTTCCCTCGTCGCTGCTGCAGACGCGCTCTCCGCGGCGCGGCCGGGAGCACGCAGAGAGACGCTTGAAACGTACATCCGCCGTCTGGAACGGCTCGAAGAAATTTCGGAATCCTTCAAAGGGGTCGAGAAAACCTTCGCCATCCAGGCCGGACGCGAGGTGCGGATTATGGTGAAGCCGGACGTGGTGGACGATCAGCTGGCACCGCAGCTGGCACGCGACATCACGAAACGGATTGAAAGTGAGTTGGATTATCCGGGACATATCCGCGTAACGGTGATACGGGAGACCCGGGCAGTAGATTATGCAAAATAAAGCGGTGGCACTCACCGCTTTATTTTTTTATGCTTAGATGCACGAAGAAAGGAAGTCACAAATATGAAATTTTTATTTATCGGCGACATCGTCGGCGCCCCGGGACGGAAAATGGTGGAGGAATACCTGCCACGCCTGAAGCGCAGGTATCAGCCGACAGTCACCATCATGAACGGCGAAAACGCGGCGCACGGCAAAGGCATTACCGAAAAAATTTACAAGCAGCTGCTCGAAGCGGGGGCGCAGGTGATCACGATGGGCAATCATACGTGGGACAACCGGGATATTTTCGAGTTCATTGACGATGCCAAAATGATGATCCGTCCGGCCAACTATCCGGAGGGCGTGCCCGGCGAAGGCATCAAATACCTGCGCATCAACGACCAGGAGGTGGCAGTGATTAACCTGATCGGGCGGACGTTTATGGGCAATCCAAACGACGATCCGTTCCGGAAGGCCGACGAGCTTGTCACGGAGGCGTCCGCGCGCACCAACTTTATTTTCGTCGACTTTCACGCGGAAACGACGAGCGAGAAGCAGGCGATGGGCTGGTTTTTAAGCGGTCGGGTGAGCGCCGTTGTCGGCACCCACACCCACGTGCAGACAGCCGACGACCGGATTCTCGACGGCGGGACGGCCTTTTTGTGCGATGCGGGCATGACCGGGCCGAGCGACGGCATTCTCGGTATGGAGCGCGAAGCGATCATACGAAAGTTTCAGACGAACCTGCCCACCAAGTTTGAAGTGGCCGAAGGGCGGGAACAGTTAAATGGAGTAGTCGTGAAAGCGGATCCGAAAACCGGAAAAGCAACGACGATTGAACGCATCCGCATTGACGAATCCCACCCATTTTTCGAATAAAAAAGAATATTTAGAAAAAAGCAGGAATCTGGCCCTTCTTTCATGAATTATGCCTTATACAATGGCGTTACCATTGATCCTACGCAGGGAGGTACTAGAAATGGAAGTATTAAAAGTATCCGCTAAATCCACTCCAAATTCTGTCGCAGGTGCCTTAGCCGGAGTTATTCGTGAAAAAGGAGCCGCAGAAATCCAGGCGATCGGGGCCGGCGCGATCAACCAGTCCATCAAGGCGATAGCCATTGCCAGGGGGTTTGTGGCGCCGAGCGGTATCGACCTGGTCTGCATTCCCGCTTTTACCGATATTGAAATTGACGGCGAAGAACGAACGGCGATAAAATTAATTATTGAGCCCAGATAGACGTTTTTCACCGCATCCGGCAGCCGCCTGGCGTGCTGCCGGCAATTCTATACATATCACCGGCCGGTGGTACTTTGAGACGTCCATGCGGCGTCTTTTTGTATGCCGGCAGACCATGAGAGGAGCATATCAATGAAACAACTGATTCAAACGCTAAAACGCATCGACCGCAAAGGCTACAAAGCCTATAACGATATTAAAGGAAGCCACGAGTTTTCGGATTTCAAGCTGCATATGGATCACGTGCAGGCCGACCCGTTCGCCAGTCCATCGCGCGCCCGGGTGACGCTTTCACGCAAAGCGCTTGAGCTCGGCCCGGAGGTCGAGGAGAGTGACGCGCGCCGGGTGGCGGCCATCGACTTTTTTGCGCTCGCCGTGCAGCAGGAGCTCAGCAAACAGAAGGGCAAGCCCGGCATTATTATTGACGGTCCCGGCCAGGAAATGATCGACCGCACAGCCGTGAAGCTGTCGAAGGATCACCTTGAAATCCGGCTGTCGATCCATCTGCCGGCGAGAGGCCGTACGATTCAGGGGCAGGAGGCGATTGAGCGGCTCACGAAACAGCTGCCGGAGGCGGTCCAGCACGCCGTGCAGCAGTACTCCAGGCAGAAGCTGAACGCCCAGCTCGAGCTCGCCGACCAGCAGCAGGCAGTGCGCCGCTACCTGCAGGACAACGACTGCATCGCGTTTGTGGCCAACGGCTCGGTGCTTCCGCGCGCTAGCGGCGTCAGCAACCGCCCGATGAGCGGAAAGGAGGTCATCTCGTTTCAGTCACCGAAGGAGCGTGAAGTGACGATTGAGCTCCCGCACGGCGAACCGATTACCGGCATGGCGGTACCAAAGGGTGTGACGATCATTGTCGGCGGCGGCTACCACGGCAAAAGCACGCTGCTTGAATCGATTGAGCGCGGGGTGTACAACCACCGTGCCGGCGACGGACGCGAGTTTGTGATCGCCGATCCGAGCGCCGTGAAGGTGCGTGCCGAGGACGGCCGCTCGGTGACCGGGGTGAACATCAGCCCGTTTATCGCAAACCTGCCGGCTGATAAGGACACCTCGTTTTTCACGACCGAAAACGCGAGCGGCAGCACATCGCAGGCGGCCAACATTATGGAAGGCCTCGAGGCGGGCGCCGGGACGCTTCTGATCGATGAAGATACGAGCGCGACCAACTTTATGATCCGTGACGCCCGCATGCAGGCGCTTGTCGCGAAGCGCAAGGAGCCGATCACGCCGTTTATCGATAAAGTGCGCGCGCTTTATGACGATGAAGGCATTTCCACGATTCTCGTTGTCGGCGGAGCAGGAGATTATTTTGACGTGGCGGATTATGTTATCATGCTTGAGGAGTACGTGCCGTATGACGTGACGGAAGAAGCACGCCGGATTGCCAGCGAGCACCCGACGAACCGGGCGAAGGAAGCCGGGGAGGCGTTCGGGTCCCTGACCGGCTGCCGTATTGCGGTGAACCGCTTTGACGCTCGTAAGGGCAAAAAGGAAAAGGTGAGCGGCAAGGGCCGCGATACGGTCATGTACGGAGCGGAAACGATCGACCTGAGCGCTGTTGAGCAGCTGATTACCGGCAGCCAGACGAACGCGATTGCTGAAGCCATCCGCCACGCGAGCCGGCAGTTCGAAAAGCCGGCGCCGCTTCCGGAGGTGCTCGACTACATCGAGCAGACGATCGACAGTCAGTCGCTCGACGCGCTTTCGCCGTTTAAAAACCAGCATCCCGGGGACATGGCGCGTCCGCGGCGGTTTGAAATCGCGTCGGCCATTAACCGCTATCGTCCGCTCCGCGTCGAACGGTGATTTGAGTTTTAATGGTTTTCGGCTTATAATATGAAGCGACGACAAAAATCACGGGCGGCGCGTCCGCCCGTACCTATAGAGAAGGGAGAGACCACCGTGACTGATAAAAAGCAAACGGATACGTCTGAACAAACGACTCCGGCGGTCGATCCGGCATACGAAAAATACTTTGATTTTTCCAAAGCCGAAGTGGAAAGCAACGAGGACGGCAAACAATACATGAAAATTGGCGGCCGGTCGATCGTGATCAACGACCAGCCCGACCATAAAGCAGGACGCAAGCGGACGAAGCAGGACGCGTCGGTGCACTACGATTTTGACATACCCGAGGATATGCGCGGCATCGGCTACGGCAAAAAGTATCTGATCCGCACGTACGGCTGCCAGATGAACTACCACGATACCGAAAACATGGCCGGCATTCTCGAGGAGATGGGCTTTGCCGAAACGAAGGACACCGAAGAGGCGGATCTTATCTTTCTGAACACGTGCGCGATCCGCGAAAACGCGGAAAATAAAGTGTTCGGCGAGATCGGCCACCTAAAGGCGCTCAAGCGCGAGAAGCCGGAGCTCATGCTCGGCGTGTGCGGCTGTATGTCGCAGGAGGAAAATGTCGTGAACCGTATCATGCAGAAGCATCATCACATCGACATGATTTTTGGCACGCACAACATCCACCGCCTGCCGGAGCTTCTCCGCGACGCCATCCAGGGCAAGGAAATGGTGATTGAGGTCTGGTCCAAGGAAGGCGACGTCATCGAAAACATGCCGAAAAAACGCGCCGGCGGCACGCAGGCGTGGGTCAATATCATGTACGGCTGCGACAAATTCTGCACGTACTGCATCGTGCCGTATACGCGCGGCAAGGAGCGGAGCCGCCTGCCGGAGGACATTATCGCCGAGGTGCGTGACATCGCGCGCCAGGGCTACAAGGAAATTACGCTGCTCGGCCAGAACGTGAACGCCTACGGCAAGGACCTCGGGCTCGACTACGGGCTCGGCGAGCTCATGAACGAGCTGCATAAAATCGACATTCCGCGCATCCGGTTCACGACGAGCCACCCGCGCGACTTTGACGACTACCTGATTGATGTGCTCGCCCAGGGCGGCAACCTCGTCGAGCATATCCACCTGCCGGTGCAGTCCGGCAACAGCGACATGCTCAAGCTGATGGGGCGCAAATACACGCGCGAGGAATACGTCGAGCTCGCCCGCAAAATCAAAACGGCGATTCCGCACGCGTCGTTTACGACCGACATCATCGTCGGCTTCCCGAACGAAACAGAGGAGCAGTTTGAAGACACAATGTCCCTCATGCGTGAGATGGACTACGACAGCGCGTTCACCTACATTTACTCCCCGCGCGAGCATACGCCGGCGGCGAAGATGGAGGACAACGTGCCGATGGATGTGAAAAAAGAGCGGCTCGCACGTTTGAACGCTCTTATGGGCGACATTTCGAACCGCCGCAACAAAGAGCTCGAAGGCAGAGTGCTTGAGGTGCTCGTCGAAGGCGAAAGCCGCAAAAACGCCGACGTGCTCTCCGGACGGACGCGTACGAACAAGCTCGTGAACTTCCGGGCGCCGAAGGACGTTATCGGCGAAGTTATCTATGTTCAAATTGACGAAGCCAAAACGTGGTCGCTCGACGGCCATGTTGTGGAATTCGCGGAGGTGTAAGCAGATGGCCTACACGAAAGAAGAAGTGATGCAGGAAGCCGGGCGCCTCGCCGAACGGCTGAAGGAAACCGAGGAAGTGGACTTTTTCATCCGCGCCGAAACGCAGATTAACGACAACGTGCGGATCCAGAACCTGATCCAGGAAATCAAGGACAAGCAGAAGCAGGCGGTCAACTTCCAGCACTACGAAAAAACGGAGGCCAAACGCCAGGTGGAAGCGCAGATCAACGACCTGCACGAGGAGATTGAAAACATTCCGATCGTCGGGCAGTTCCGCCAGAGCCAGACCGAGGTCAACTACATTCTGCAGCTGATCAGCGACCAGATCACTGCCTCGATCTGGGAGAACGAAGACGACAACAGCAGCTCATAAAAAGAACCGCTTTCCGTTTCACGGGAGGCGGTTTTCTGCTTGTCGGACCTTTATAAATTTCACATACCATAATTTAGTTTCTCACCAAACAGTGGTATAATATGAGGGACAAATGACAGAACGCTTCCCGTTGGAGAAGCAGCCGGAACGAGGTACAATAAACACGCAGTGAAACAAACATAACGGAGGCTTTTTGATGCCAGAGACAGATACACCGATGATGAAACAGTATAAGGACATTAAAGCGGCCTACACGGACGCCTTTTTGTTTTACCGGCTCGGCGACTTTTACGAAATGTTCTTTGACGATGCGGAGCTTGCCGCCCGCGAGCTCGAAATCACACTCACGAAACGCGGCCAGAAAAACGAAAATGACATCCCTATGTGCGGGGTGCCGTATCACTCTGCCGAAGGGTATATTGCCACGCTGATCGAAAAAGGGTATAAAATTGCGATCTGCGAGCAGGTGGAGGACCCGGCTAGGGCAAAGGGGGTCGTCAAGCGCGAGGTGGTGCGCATGATTACCCCGGGAACAGTCATGGAAGGGCGTGCCCTCGACGAAACGGAAAACAACTTTCTCGTGGCCATGGTGCCAAACGGCACGGAAACGGCGTTTGTGAAGGCGGATCTTACGACCGGGGAGACGGCCGCGGCGCTTCTGTCCGATGATGTTGGCGAATGGCAGCGCGAAATGACGACCGCGCACCCGAAGGAAATCGTCGTTCCCGAGGAGCAGGAGGGGGTCATGGCCGATATTTACCGCGGGATGATTTCCACCGGATCGGTGCCAGAGCTGAAGCCGGAATGGGAGGAGCTCACCGGAGCCCTTGAGAGCAGCACGCTCCGGGACGGGGCAGCGCTTCTGCTCAGCTACGTGGAGCGCACCCAGCAGCGATCGCTCGGCCACCTGCAGCCGTTTACGGTGTACGAGCCGAACCGGACGATGCAGCTCGACATGCATTCAAGGCGCAACCTGGAGCTGACGGAAACGATGATGGGCAAAACGAAGGAGGGATCGCTTCTCGGCGTGCTTGATCGTACCGTCACCGCGATGGGCTGCCGCAAGCTGCGGCGCTGGATCGAGGAGCCGCTTCTTTCCCGCCTGGCGATCGAGGAGCGCTACGGCATGGTCGCCTCGTTTGCGGAAAACTTCTTCGCGCGTGAGGACCTGCGCGAGCATCTGCGCGACGTGTACGACATTGAACGGCTCGCCGGCAAGGCGGTCTACGGCAACATTAACGCCCGCGAGCTCGTCCAGCTTCGGCGGACACTGCAGGCGGTGCCGGCAATTGCCGACCTGCTCGGAGGCATGAACAATGCGGCCATCAACGATCGTCTCGTGGACGTGTCCGCCTTTCAGGAGCTCGAGGAGCTGCTCGACCGGAGCCTCGTCGACGATCCGCCGTTTGGCGTCCAGGAGGGCGGCATGTTCCGCGCCGGCTTTCACGAGGAGCTCGACCAGTACCGCGAAGCGGGCCAGAACGGCAAGCAGTGGATCGCGGAGCTTGAACAGAAGGAGCGGGCCGAGACCGGCATCAAGTCACTCAAGGTCGGCTACAACCGGGTATTCGGCTACTATATTGAAATTACGCGGGCCAATACCCACCTGATTCCGGATGGCCGCTACGAGCGCAAGCAGACGCTCACAAATGCCGAGCGCTACATCACGCCGGAGCTGAAGGAAAAGGAGGATCTGATCCTCGGCTCGGCGGACCGTGCCGTCCAGCTTGAGTACGAGCTGTTTCTCGACCTGCGCGAACGCGTCGCGGGCTACGTGCGTCCGCTCCAGGAGCTCGCGGATCTTTTGAGTGAAATGGATGTACTCCAGAACTTTGCCCATGTGAGCGAGCGGCTCGGCTACGTTCGCCCGGCCTTCAGCACGGACAAGACTTTGGCTGTCCGCGGCGGGCGCCATCCGGTCGTGGAGACAATGCTCACCGCCGGCGAATTTGTGGCAAACGACACCCATATGGACGAGCACGGAATGCTGTTGATCACGGGCCCGAACATGGCCGGGAAAAGCACGGTGATGCGCCAGGTGGCGCTGATTGCGATCATGGCGCAGATCGGCTGCTTCGTGCCCGCGGAGGAGGCGGAGCTGCCGCTGTTTGACCGGATTTTCACCCGTATTGGGGCGGCCGACGACTTAACGAGCGGCCAGAGCACGTTCATGGTGGAAATGAAGGAAACCCAGCAGGCGCTGTTGAACGCTTCGGCCGACAGCCTGATCCTGCTCGACGAAATCGGGCGCGGTACATCCACGTACGACGGCATGGCGCTCGCGCAGGCGATCATGGAATACATTCATGCAAACATCGGGGCCAAAACGCTTTTTTCCACGCACTACCACGAGCTGACCGTGATGGAGGACCACCTGCCGGCGCTTCGGAACGTGCACGTGCGGGCGGTGGAGGAGGAGGGGGAAATCATCTTCCTGCACAAGGTGGAGCCGGGCAAGGCCGACCGCAGCTACGGCATTTACGTGGCCAAGCTCGCCGGGCTGCCGCCGCAGGTGATTGAGCGCTCCGAAACGATTCTAAAAAGCTTTGAGCAGCAGAAAACTGCTGCCTACGCAGTACCCGAAGAACCCGCCCCGGAAACAACGGTCCGGGGACCGGAGGAGCCCGAGCAGCTCGCGCTCTTTTCGATCGATGACGGCAGCGCCCGGGCCAAGGAAATCATGAGCGAGCTGAAGCGGACCGACGTGCTCCGCATGAGCCCGATGGATGCGATTGAAAAGCTGTACCAGCTCCAGCAGTATGCGAACGAGGAGGAGGAATAAGCGGTGACGTATGTAAAAAAACTCCCGGACGGGCTCGCCAACAAAATTGCGGCCGGGGAAGTCGTCGAACGCCCCGCCTCGGTCGTGAAGGAACTGGTGGAAAACGCGATTGATGCCGGCGCCTCGACGATCCAGGTGGACGTCGAGGAGGGCGGGCTGTCGCTCATCCGTGTGACCGACAACGGCCGCGGCATGGACCAGGAGGACGCGGAGCTTGCCTTTGAGCGCCACGCGACGAGCAAGCTGTCCCGGGAAAAGGACCTGTTTCAGATTGAGACTCTCGGCTTCCGGGGCGAGGCGCTCCCAAGCATTGCGGCCGTCTCAAACGTTACGATGGAAACCGGGGACGGGCGCGATGCCGGCGTGCTTATCCGCTATCAGGGCGGCAAGCGCATCGCGTGCACGCCGTCCAAAAGCCGACAGGGCACCCAGGTGGAGGTGCGCGACCTGTTTTTTAACACGCCCGCACGGCTCAAATACGTTCGCACGATGAATACCGAGGTGGCAAACGTCGCGGATGTGATGAACCGGCAGGCGCTTGCGCACCCGGATGTCAGCTTCCGGCTGTACCACCACGGCAAGCAGCTGCTTCTCACGAACGGGAATGGCAGCCTGCAGCCGGTGCTCGCAGCCATTTACGGCCGGCAGACGGCGCGCGACATGCTGCACATCGAGGCGGAGACCGACGACTACCGGGTGAGCGGCTGGATCGCGAAGCCCGAGACGTACCGCGCCTCACGCCAGTACATGTCCACGTTTGTGAACCACCGCTACATCCGGCATTACCCGCTCACAAAAGCGATCGAAGCCGGCTACCATACGCTCCTTCCGATCGGCAAGCACCCGATTGCGGCGCTTCATATTGAAATGAACGTCGGGCTGATTGACGTGAACGTGCACCCATCCAAGCTCGACGTGCGCGTGAGCAAGGAGGAGGAGCTGCTGCAACTCGTCGAACAGGCGGTGCGCGACCGCCTCCAACAGGAGCGCCTTATTCCGGCCGGCGACCAGAAGCGGGCCAAATCGGCCCCCGCATCTGAGCAGATGAACCTGGCCTTTGCCGAGCCGGCACCAAAGCCGGCGACGGAGCCCAAACAGGACAAACCATCGGCCCCACAGGAGCCGGAGCCATCGCCCGTAGAGTACGCCTCCGCCCATGAGGCGTCGTTCAGTGACGCTCCCCCGGCCGAGGAACCGGAAGCGGAAACCGTGTTTGAGCATCCGGACACGTGGCCTGAGGAAAGGGAGGAGCCGGAGCCCGAAGCCCCGGCACCGGTCAGCACCGGCTCGGAGCTTCCGGAGCTGCGACCTATCGGCCAGTTTCACGGCACGTACATTCTGGCGGAAAACGAGGACGCGCTGTACATGATCGACCAGCACGCCGCCCAGGAGCGTATTTTTTACGAATACTTCCGGGTGAAAATCGGCGATGTGGACAAAGACGTGCAGCAGCTGCTCGTGCCGATTCTTCTGGAAGTAACGCAGGAGGAAGAAATGCTGATTACCGACCGCCAGCAGGATTTTGAAAACATCGGCATTTTTCTTGAGCCGTTCGGCGGCCAGACGTTCCGGGTGCACGCGCATCCGACGTGGCTGCCGGCCGGAGACGAGGAAAGCGTCATCCGTGAATGCATCGAAGAAGTGAAAAACAACAAGCGCATCAGCGTGCATGAGCTCCGCGAGGAAGCGGCCATTCTCATGTCGTGCAAGGCGGCGATCAAGGCGAACCGCTACCTGACGAAGGACGAAATCCAGGCGCTCGTCGATCGGCTGCGCACGTGCGAGAGCCCGTACACGTGCCCGCACGGCCGTCCAATCATCATTCACTTTTCCGACTACGACATGGAAAAGATGTTCAAGCGCATTATGTAGCTGCAGAGAAGGAGAGAGCGCCGTGATTATCACCACCGCCAAAAAGCCGGACCCAGCTGTCCATGCGGAAGCCTGGGCAAAGGCGCGGGCTTGGAACGCGCCGTACGTGCCGCGGGAGAAGCGATCGATCCGGCGCTGGCAGCAGGAAACGAACGAGGATATTTATATTGTGGCATCTGGTGGTGACACGTATTACCCGCTAGGTGAAGCTGCCGAGCCGCTCGTGTTTCACCCATCGATGGCGTGGCTGCGCGGTCTGCATGTCCACCGCGGCGGGAGCTACCCGCTGCTCGAGGCGGCAGACGTGCGCGAAGGCGACACGGTGCTCGACGCGACGCTCGGATTCGGGGCCGACAGCATCATGCTCGCCCTCGGTGCGGGAAATACCGGCACGGTGCTCGGCATCGAAAAGCAGCCGGTCGTGGCGTCGCTCGTCCGTAAAGGACTCCGGCTTCCGGGGGAGTATCCCGGCTGGTTTATTAACGCGATGCAGCGGATCACGGTCGTCCAGGGCGACAGTCTTCGTTTCCTGAGCCTGCTTCCCGAAAGCTCCATGGACGTTGTGTACCTGGATCCAATGTTTGCTGAAGCGGTGGACACAAGCCCGGCGATTGACCGGCTCCGCCCGGTAGCAGCCACTGACCCGCTGACAGACAAGTGGATTGAGGAGGCGCTGCGGGTGGCACGGCGCCGGATTGTGTTGAAAGACTATGCGGCCAGCCCGCATTTTAAGCAGTATCAGTTAACCCCGGCCGGGCGGCGGAGCGCCGCGGTCCGGTACGGATGGAAGGAGGCATACACGTGAAGCAACCGGTACTCGCCGTCGTCGGCCCGACGGCGGTCGGCAAAACGCGGCTCGGCATCGAACTGGCCCACAAATACAACGGCGAAATCATCAGCGGCGACTCGATGCAGGTGTATGAAGGCCTGACCATCGGCACCGCCAAGCCGACCCTTGAAGAACGCCGCGAGGCCCCGCACCATCTCGTAGACATGCTGTCGCCGGATACGCCGTATTCCGCCGCGGACTTTAAAGCACAGGCCGAGCCGATCATCGAGCGGCTGCATGGGGAGGGCAAGCTTCCGATCATCGTCGGCGGCACGGGCATGTACATCCGGGCGCTCCTGCACGATTATTCGTTTTATGATGCGAAGAAGCAGGAGGACGTGCGCGAGAAGTGGGAGCTGTACGCCCGCCAGTACGGAAGCGCCGCACTGCACGCCAATCTCGAGCGCCGCGACCCGGAGCGGGCGGCTTCGATTCACCCGAACAACGTGCGCAAGGTCGTGCGGGCGCTCGAAATTCTCGAAACGTCGGAAGAGGGCCCAACTTTATCCAAAAAAATGCAAAAAAAGCATTCGCCCTACGCCTCATTCATGATAGGATTAACAATGAACCGTCCGTATTTGTATGAGCGGATCGAGCGCCGGATCGACCGCATGATGGCCGACGGTCTCGAGCACGAGGCGCGCTGGCTGTACGAACGCTTCGGCGAGGAAGTCCAGGCCGCCCAGGCGATCGGCTACAAGGAATGGTTCCCGTATTTCCGCGGGGACGCCGACACCGACTGGGTCGCCGAGCGCATGAAGCGCAATTCCAGAAGATACGCCAAGCGCCAGCTCACCTGGTTCCGCAACAAAGAGGACGCACACTGGTATGATATTACCGATCGCTCCCGGCCGTTCGCCGACGAAGCGTTTGCTTCGATTCTGCGGCAGTTCGAGCGCGAGCATCGCTAATACATAAATCACTCAACTAAGCCCCGGCTGTGGAAGGAGATTCAAGCATGAAACAATCAGTGAACATTCAGGATCAGTTTTTGAACGTGGTACGCAAGGAAAAAATTCAGGTGACCGTCTTTCTGACGAACGGCTTTCAGCTGCGCGGCCTGATCAAAGCCTTTGACAACTTCACCGTCGTCCTCGACAGCGACGGCAAGCAGCAGCTCGTCTACAAGCACGCCATCAGCACCTTCGTCCCGCAGCGGACCGTCTCCCTGCAGACCGAAAGCGAGAGCGAAGAATAAAAAAAGAGCTTCCCCGAAAGGAAGCGCCCGAGACCGCCCGTTCCTGTGGAAGCAGGGGCGGGTGGTCTTTCTATGAATTAAAAAAGAAAGGAACTAAATGGAAATTGCCATGTTGAAAGAGAAGGCTAAAAAAATGGCTATGAATTATGAAAAATTGTATTTTATTGAAATTTTTATAAAAAATGAAATCGTTGAAAATACCGAAGGGTTAAAAAGTTTGTATTTTCATGAACTTATACCTTTATTAGACAGGGAAATTTATGAAGAAGAATTTAGAAAAAAACTATATAAGTTAATAAAAGTAAGAAATAAAATATGCCATATGAAAGATTTAGGCCAAGAAGACGAACTAGTATTAAACGACTGTTATAAAGAAATGATTAAGCGATTAAATAGTTGCTAAATAATTTTCAATATTATGGGTGTTAATATGATTGGAAACTAAAATGGTGACAATATCTATTCCAGAAATTATTAATATTGGATGTTTATCATCTTGAATTTCTTCATAAGCTTGTTTAGATATATAACTAGTAGTGACAAAAATGCCAAATTGCCGATGTCTTAACCTCGATATTAATCTTGAAGTATGCTTTATTACTACAGCTGTATCTGGATGAAATAGTTTAGCTTCTAAAGCGCAATCAACAATCAATTCTTCATTCGCATGTCCAATTCTATATTTGCCAATAGCATCTCTTCCACCATCTCTCCAAGGGCGAGTAATGTCAAATTCAATAAAATTACTATCCATTAATTGAACTAACGTTACCGCAAATTTTTCAAAATTGTAAGGAAATTCTTTGTAGTATTCATATATTTTATTTAAAATATTGAGATCATTTTCCTTAAATGGAATTTGGTCTGTTTTATTTCTTATTTTATTAATTTTGGGTGCTTTTAAAGGTTTTATAGAACTAATTCCATTTTCAACAAAGTCAATCCATGCCTTAGGAGCAAATTTTTTATTATCAGCATTGTTTAGTTTTAAGTCAGCCAACCATTTTTTCGAAATAGATTCAGTGCCGGTATCAATAATAGTAAAATAAGCTTCATAATTTTGAAACCTTTCACCATTTTTGGTTCTCCAAATAGCAACTAAAGTTTCATCAGAATTAATTTGTGGATGTCCAGGCACAGCAAGCCCAATGAAACGAACGCTTCTGCTGCTATTTTCAGTAATTTGTTTTTGGAATACCAATATGGCAGGTAATTTTTCGCGTTCTTCTTTACTAGCATAGGCTAAACCAAATATATGTTTAAGAAGTTTGTTCCCTCCTTTAGGAGTGTGATGAAGTTCATTCCCGGGTTCTCTATTGTCACCATAATAACGAAAATGCCCAGTCACTGTATCAAAAAAATCTGGCCACTCTGTTTCATTGCCAATGGTATATAAAGCCACAAAAGCACAATCTTCAGAATTAGCTTTTTTGGATTTTCGAAATCCCCCGCTATTTGATAAACCTGGTATTAATTTTGGTAAAGGCTCATCTTTTGTGTTGCCATGCCTCCCACCCTCATATATCGCGTCAATAATTAATGGTGCTTCCGAAAGTTCTTCAAATCTAAAAATTTTGATAAGGAGCCTCCTAATTTGGCGAATTTAATCGTTTTTTATTTTAATTAAGCAATTTAATTATTCTAAGCGTGTATATAAAATATGTAGCATAAAACAAATATATTATAACGATGTTACTCAGGATACTATTTTTTGAAGTTAATTTCCAAAAATTTTAAATTTTGCTTTAATTGTAGCTCATATGAACGATATAAGAACAGAAATAAAAAAATAAATACAAAAAGTTAATGGACTTAAAAAAGTCAGGAGTAAAGCATGAAGAAAATTATACTCATAATTGCTTACTTTTTGCTAGGTGTATTGAAATACGATTCTCATAAATTAGATGAAGTTATTGACTGTCTAAAGGCACAAAAAATAAATACTTTATCTGGAATTATTCATACTTCAATAACTGGGGCTACTAAAAACGCTGTAGGCACCCCCAATGTATTACCTCTAGCTAAATTAAGCAATTTAATTTTAAATACCCCCGTGATTGCTAAAAGAGTAGAAAAAACTCAAATTGAAAAAATACTTAACACTACTTTTGAAGAGAATCTTTTTATAAGCAGTAATACAGTAGATAAACTTTTTTCGAGGAAAGTAAATAAACTGGTAATATCAAAGTTTATTGAAACGCTAAATAATATTAATCAAAATAAAGTCACATATAAAACTAAGCCAATAAAGATTAATAAGTCATTGAAAATCCTAGAAGTACAAATTTTAAAAGACTGGAGAATATATATAATAAAAAAAGGCGGGAAAACTTATATTTGTGATATGGGACATAAAAATACCCAAAGTAAAGATATTAGAAAATTAATAAAAAAGTTTGGTGAAAACTTTCATGAATTAGGGGTTTAATAATTTAGAATAGTTAAAACATTATTTAGGTTCAAAGTTTTGCTGTATTTTAATTCATAGATTTAAATGTTTAGATTTTAGTTTATTTTAATAAAGAAATGAGGAGAAAAATGGACACTTTAGCTTATTTTGAAATACCTCTTGGTGATTTGAATACTAAATCTGCATACGGGGGTTCTCCTGAATTATTAGAAAAATTGTACCAACATTTAGAAGGTGCTAAAGAAATTCATATTTCTTTTTTTCTTTACAATAACCCTCATTTACATATTTTTTTAGAAAACCTTGTGAGTGAGAAAAAATGCAAAGTAGTAATATACACAATTCCTTTGGAGGGATATGATAGTCGCCCTGTAAAAATAACCCATAACAATGGCAGGGAGCGTAAACTTAGCAAACGGGAATACGCTAATAAAATAGCAAGCAGAATTTCCTCTTTTGAGGGAATGGAACTTCGCTTTATGCCTCACACAAATGTTTGGAACAAACAATATTTTTCTCGTGGCAGAGCTTCTTATGGGTTGCATAATAAATCAATAATGGTGATTAAAACAGAGGGAATTATTGAATGTTTGTCTACTTCTTCAAACCTCGCGTTAGGAGATCCGAGGCACAGTGAAAACGTATTTGTGTCAAAGCGCCTTCAAGAAGTAAAGATGTTTGAGCAATATTTTGAACTTCTGCGGCAACATTCTTTGACTGCAACAGAATACGATAGGTTTAGGGAGGAGCATGAAGATTTCCATTATGTGACGGATCCAATTAATTTGAAAGATGAATATGGTGACTGTTATTTTTCAGCTCCTTTTATTAAATATGAAGATCAGGGGAGCAATCATTATATTCAAAATAAAATTATTAATTTAATCGAAAATGTTAATAAAAGATTATATATATGTTCGCAGCATTTTAGCGACCTAAACTCTTTTGATAAAAATGCTCAAAGCATTGTGAATGCTATCGGAACAAAAGCTAGCCAAAGTTCTAATATCGATATTAAGATTTTAAAACAAACTAGAGCAAAAAATCAAAAGCAAGGAAAGCGAACTGCTGAAACAGAAAATTTTCTTCGCCAATTTAGTAATGTGCAACAAAAATACTGGGACCCTGTAATTCATGATAAATTCATTATAGCAGACAATAATCTGCTAATTACTACTGCCAATTTCACCTCGACCCAGTTTGCCTGGGCGTCTCCTCGGCTTATGGAATACGAGTTTAACAATGAAATACATAAAGTAAATAATACTTTCTCTGATATTAATAGTTTTCATTTCTTATATGAAGATCGATTGGCAGAAAAATATAATGAACATTTTCAAAGTCTTTGGGAACGCAGCACAACAGTTTTTTAATACGCTAAAATTATCTGATCAGGAGTGGTGTTTACTATGAAAAAAAATGCTTTTGAAAATTGGCTAGTAGAGAAAAAAAGGCTCAAGCCATCTTCTGTAAGACATTATGTTGGGGCAATTAACTCCTTGTCTAGAGCAAGTGGAGTAGATTTATTTAATACATCCGATGCTCAATTAATAGATGAATATTATGAACAGTATGGCTTTAAAGAAAAAGATGCTACAGGAAATAGAATGTATATTTCTGGGGTAAAGCACTTTAAAGAATTTTTAAAAGAAATTAATGTATCAAACGAATTGATTATAGAAAGCGTAAATTACGAAGCTAACGTAAAACATGAATTGAATAATATTGATAGCGTACCAAGATTATCTTATATACCTCAGTCACGACCAAAATACAAAAAAGTAAGCAAACAGAAAATTTGGGAACGTAATCCTAGGTTAGCTAGTGAAGTTATTCAAGCAATGAATTTTCGGTGCGAAGGAAATCCCGTTCATGATTTTTTTATTTCAAATAGAACTAAAAGAAATTATGTTGAAGCTCACCATCTAATACCTATGGAATACCAAGATGATTTTGAATATAGTTTAGACGTGCATGCTAATATAGTGTCTCTTTGTCCTGTGTGCCATAAAAAAGTACACCATGGAACATTCGAAGAGATAATAGAGCTAGTGGGCAATTTATATGCAGAAAGAAAAATACAGCTGCAAAAAAGCAATATTAATATTTCTTTTGATGAGTTATCTAGCCTTTATAAATAAAATAGGAGTGATAAGATGAGCAGATATTTTAAGTTTGTAGCTACTAGAGAAGCTGAAGAAGAATGGATGTTTGATGAGGCGCTAAAGGGAAGAGCAAGGTTCGGTTGGGGACCGCCAGGTTCTGATTTGAAAAAAATATCTTCAAAACCAAAAAACAAAAGAACGAGTGAAGAAAAAGTTGTATGGAAACAGGCGCAGTTTCTATTAAAAAGACTTGAAGTGGGAGACCGGCTAATTATTCAACATAAAAGACCTCTGAGAAAATTTTTAATAGCAGAAGTAACCGGAAATTATCATTCAACGAATACTGAGGAAGATTTTAATCACTACGTAGAATGTGAATTAATTTCCAAGGAATATATACCAATAGAGTCAGAAGTTGTATCCCAATCACTAAGACACCATTTAAGCAAAAGAGGAAGATACTACGAGATTTATGATGAAGGTGCTTCTGAAGAACTAAATCAAATAGTAGAACAAATAAAATTGGAAAACTCCAGAATATACAAAATTAATAAAAAGACAGAAAAAATGGACAAAGATCTAGAAAGCCTTGAAGAAGTTATTATAAAGGATATACGGACACGAATGGTCGCAAAATGGCCTAGCTTTAGTTTTGAAAATTTTGTAGCGGAAGTTATAGAAAATATGCCAGGAGTGGAAGTTAAACTCCATAAGGACAGCAAAAAAGGTTGGGATCTCACCATTAGAATTTTAGATCCTACGGATCCTAGTGGACAAACTATCCTTCATGACGATGTTCCAGTACAATGCAAGAACTATGAGGGGAAAGTTACAGATTTCACGCCAATAGATGACTTAGTAAGATGTGTCAAAAATACTGAATCAGATTTGGCTTACTTATTTATCATGGGGGAGTTGAGCAGCGAATTTAAAAATGAATTCGAAAGACGCATCCAAGAAACTAATGATGAACTTGAGAAAAATGTAGCATGGAGAATTGTAGACGAGGAACAAATGGCAAGAATGTATATAAATAAAATTAGCCATACTCAAAGATAAATTGAATAGTTCTTAAGCTCTTAGTCAATTGTGACTAGGAGCTTTTATATTACATTAAGGTATACATTTCTAAAAAATAAATCTTATTAAACTATCGTGTAATAAATGAAAGTTGTAGTATAATAGACTCAATTTAAAAATCTAATAACTGTAAAAGATAAAATATACTGTAAGTTATTTTAAATAAAAATGTTTTTAGAAAGGAGCTATAAATGGATCTAAATGAGTGGAAATATAGAAGCTCCAGTAAAGGAATGATCAATTTAGAAGAATGGATGAAATTTAGTATTTTATTAGCGAGATACTTAAAACAAACAGATAAGTGTTTGAAAATATACATTTCAGTACCATCGAATTTATTATTTTCATATTTCTTTGTGTTGGGAGCAATTGATCATGATTTTAAAAGTCCTTCTAAAGAAAAATTGTTGGATCAATATCTCAATTTAAAAAAAGGGCAGAGAATACTTTATAAATCAGGAGAATATTGGAAATCTCACTCGGTATTAGAATTAACTACTGTCCCAAATACGACTATTAGAGCAATAGCAGTTAAAGGACGTAACGGTTGTACTACTTATATACCTGAAACAAGATGGTTTGAATATGTAAGAATATTTGACCACAAAATATCTGAACTGAAAAATGATAGAAAAATGCAAAAAATAATTAATATAACTGATGATGAAAAATTAAAGAACCTATATTTCAAAGAAAATCTTAATTTGTTAATGAGCCAAAACATTCCAAAAACCTATCTTTATACTAACAAAAAAGAATGGAAAGAATGTTCATCTATCGTAAAACTTGAAATTGAAAAGGAAAGAGTAAATTTGGAGGATTTAATATATGAAAATAATAATAACACTTTTAAAAACTTAGAATTTATTGACCAAAACCAGCATGCAGTCACCTATGGGGATTCGACGATTGTATTTGTAGGAAGCAGTAAGGCGCTGAAAAAAATGGATTATTTCAAGCAAAAAAAATGTATATTTATTGCAGATCAGCATGAATCAGATGAAAATTATGAAACACTTAAGGTTAAAGTTGAAGAAGAGTTTTTAACAGGAGAAGGTAATTCTCATAATAGAAAAATAATAGAGTACGTGGATAATAATGAAGGTCAAATTCCAAAAGGGGTGGAGGTTTTTGCTTGGGTCCCGGAGAGCTGATTTAGAATTAGCAAATAATTTCTATTCTACGCCAATAAACGTAGAGTTTATAAATATCGAACAAGGTTATGTAGAAAAATTAATACGCGCATTAAAAGAATTAAAAAGTGAAGTTAGTACTTATTACGATGGAGACCTACTCCTTGTAGAAGAAACAGAAACATTCATTAAAGTGTGTAGAAACGTGGTAGGGACTTTAAGTAATTATAGTATTTACTTTCATGAACAAAATGAAATAATTGTAAGATACTTTACGTTATTACAAAAAAAGATTTATATTGATTTATTTAATAAAAAAATCGAACCTATAATCGCATTAATAAAAATACTTCGTAAATTGCAAAGCAATGCATATATTGACGCGTTATCAAAATTAATTAACGAAAGATCTTTTACTTTAGAAGAAACCTATATTTTAACTAAAAAAGAGCGGTTAAATAATTTTTTTAAACTTAAAGGAAGAGAATTAAAAAAATTATCAGCTAAAGAATTTATTGATTTAGGAATTTTTGCAGAAAATATTATATTCATAGGCACTCCTGGTTATTTTGACCGTAAATTTTCAGAAATATTTTATGGAAAAAATATTATTTTTTTAGGATATTCATGTTTTGAAAATCGAATAGTTAGAAATAATTCTTTTTCTGATTTAATAAATCAAGATTTCCAAATAAACACGATATATAAAGATGTGACTTTCGTTGGAGCCCATGCAGGGCTGGAATACGAAGAAATTTTTGTAATTGAGAATTCTGAAGAAGCTATAATTAGTAGATTCAAAAACAAAGAAGTACTTTTTGAAGATAAGATTGAAGTTAAACTTGCGACTATTTCTAATAAAAATTATGTATTTTTACCAGTACTAGATGAATTAAATATTATAGATAAGGAGACATTGAAAGTATCTCAAGTAAAAGTAGAAAATTTGACTATAGGAGATCTATTACTCTTCAGAAATTATAATGGTTCTAACTTAATAAAAGAAACTGCAAATAAAATTATGGCTTCAAAGGCAGAAGTATATCGAGAAAGCACAAGAAAATGGAAAGAAGAATTAAATTTAGGCGTCAAAAAATACGGAATTAAAAATTTTTCAAAAATATTAAAAGATGAATATAAAATTTCAATTGCTAATGAGCAAAATATAAAAAATTGGACGAGTAAGTATTCTATTAAACCTTCATGTTTAAAAGCACTATTAACAGCATTAAAATTTAGCGAGAAAGATAAAGAAGAAGTTTTAAATGCAACTGATGAAATTCTTAAAGCCCATATTTCAGCAGGACGTCTTATTTCGCAATCGTTAATGAATGAATTAAATGAAAATTTAGAAAGTTTAATTGAAGAAAATGGATTTTTTAAATTTAAATCTAAAGAGTTTAAAGGCGCTTATTTTAATATCGAAGAAATAATAAAAATTTCTAGTGAAACAATCTTTGTTTCTGAAAATGAAGTATTAAAAGTAATCAAAAAGTGAGGTTTTGGGTGTGAGCGAAGAATTACAAAAATCTTTAAATGATAGAAAGAATATTGTTCAAGCAGTAAAACAAGAAATAGTCGGTCCCAGTGATATAAAAAATACTGAAAAATCATTAGAGAAAGTGAAAAATTTAACATTTACTACCTTTGAAGACTTAAACAGTAACTATTATTGGAAGAAAGCCGGTTTGAAAGAGGAAATTATTCAAAAAGAGGAGCCTTCTAGAAGGTATGCTGCAGGAATGTTATATCCGATGGAGCCCAAAAATTCAGATTTAAATGAAGAAGAACTAATGATTGATATAGTGAATAATGAGAATATTACTGGTTTTTATGATGATAAACAATACGATAATGAAGAAATAGAAGAAAATTCAGGCTTAGATGATTTAGCTTTAAAACTTAAACAGAAAGATTCTCTCCCTTCAAGCATGGGTTTAACATTCTGTATAGCTAGAAACACAAAAAATTTGCAAATTAAATTTAAAGGCGGACTTTATGAAAAACATAAAATCCGTGCA
Source organism: Marinococcus luteus (assembly GCF_034497705.1). Taxonomy (GTDB): domain Bacteria; phylum Bacillota; class Bacilli; order Bacillales; family Marinococcaceae; genus Marinococcus; species Marinococcus luteus_A. The sequence continues at coordinate 277,079 of NZ_JAXRUV010000001.1, forward strand.
GAAATTTTTAACCATGGTGAAAATTCAATTGAAGAAAAGGAATATAATTATGAACAGCAATGGTGGTGGCGAACTTCTATTTTTGCTGAAGAAGACATCGAATTGTCAAAGTTTTGTATTGGTAATAATAGTAGTGAAGAACAAATTCCACTTAGTGTTTTTGACAATAATAAAAAGAAAATTGAAAACGTTAAATTAAATATGCACATTCAATGCCGCACAAATGAGCAATATTTATTATTAACAGTTACAGTTATTAATGTGACAAAACCGCAAGGGAATTTTAATTTAAATGAACATACAGTTTTTCAATCAAATATAAATATTTCAGCTAAACCTGGCAGCTTTTTAAATTATCCTAAAGCGTTTGAACGCAATTTAGATTTAACTAAAGATGAGTGGAATAATGAGTTGTTGTATAAAAATAAAATTAATTATGCATTTGGCCACAATTGTTCAGTTACTTGGGATCAAAATTCCGAAATTGTATCTGAAATTAATTCTACATTTATCCCAAGTTATGAAACGGAAAGTATGACCCCTGACGTTACAGTGAAAATTGGAGAAGAAGAAATAAATTTAAAAGTTGAAATGCAAGCTTTAATGAACGTGGAAAGCTATAAAGATTTATTGGAAATTTTGCAACCTTTAATACTGGGTTATGAAGGATGGATAAGTGAGCGTAGAAATGAAGTGCAAAATCTTCAGAAAGAGCTTAAAGAAGCTGCAGAAACAAACTTGAAACTGTGTGAAGATAATCTAATAAGAATAAAAAGAGGGGTAGAACTTCTTAAAAAGCCTAAAGTTTTTCGTGCTTTTAAATTGGCAAACGAAGCTATTTTACTGCAACAAATTAATGGAAAGACTTCTCGCGAAGCTTATTATGAAAAAAATAATAATGGTTTAGAATTAAAAATTAAAGAAAAATCTCCTGAATCAATTACGAAGATGAAAGACCTAAACTCATGTAATAATAGTTGGCGTGTATTTCAGCTCGCGTTTTTTTTATTATCGATACAGTCTATAGTAGACAAAGATTCTGACGATCGCGATATAGTTGATTTAATTTGGTTTCCTACTGGGGGCGGAAAAACAGAAGCTTATTTGGGGGTAGCTGCTTTTCAAATGTTTTATCGGCGTTTACTAGATCCAAATGATGTAGGTGTTGATATCATTATGCGCTATACTTTACGACTATTAACAGCAGATCAGTTTCAAAGGGCATCTAGGTTAATCTGCGCAATGGAATATGTAAGAAGAAAATATGAAAAAGAACTAGGTAGCGATCAGTATTCGATTGGTATTTGGGTAGGTGCTAAAACGTCACCAAATACCAATAAAGAAGCTTTTAAAAAATATGAAGCTATGAGTAAGTCAAAAGGACCTGAAAATCTAGTTGTCACTAGGTGTCCTTGGTGCGGATGTGAAATCGGCAAAATTGAAGTAAAAGGCAGTAAGAATACAGAAAGCAAAATAATTGGTTTCAAAAAAATTAATGATAATCATTTAATCGTGGCTTGTCCAGATAAGGAATGTGATTTTCATGACGAACTGCCAGTTTATTTTGTAGATGAAACGATCTATAAAAAACAGCCAACTTTTTTAATAGGAACTATCGACAAATTCGTACAATTGACGTGGAAACCAGAAGCGAGAAAATTATTCGGTTTAAATGAACGTGGGGAACGTTTTGTGTCGCCTCCACAAATTATCGTGCAAGACGAGTTACATTTAATTTCTGGTCCTTTAGGAACTATGGCTGGTCTTTATGAAGTATTAATTGAGGAACTTTGTATAGATGATCGAGGACAGAAACCAGTCAAACCTAAAATAATTTCAGCCACAGCTACAATCAAGGAATATGAAGAACAAGTTAAATGTTTATTTGGAAGAACTAAGGCCAGTCTTTTTCCTACTCCTGGTATTGATATTGACGATTCTTTTTTTTCTAAAGTTGCTGTTGATAACAACGAAAAACCAATGCCAGGAAGAGAATATATAGGTGTATTTACATCTAGGGTTGGAGTTTTGATGGCTCAAGTAATGACGTATTCAGCAATCTTACAAAAAACCGAAATGTTGCCTGAAGAAAGAAAGGATCCATTTTGGACCTTGCTATCTTTTTACAATAGTTTGAGAGATTTGGGTGCTGGATTAAGTTTATTCAATAGCGATATACCTACTTATATTGATTCTTTAATAAAACGTGAAGGGCTAAAAAATAGAAGGTTTTTAGGCGCTCCGTTAGAATTAACTTCACGGAAACAAAGTAACGAAATTTCTAAAACAATAGATGATTTAAACGTTCCGTACAGTGTAAAAGACAACAAAAAGAGAACAAAAGCACTTAACTCGTGTTTAGCATCAAATATTATTGAGGTAGGTGTTGATATTGATCGCTTATCTCTGATGGGAATTATTGGCCAACCTAAAATGACGGCTCAATATATACAAGTTAGCGGTAGAGTTGGGAGGCGTCCTCAAGAGAGACCTGGGTTAATTGTAACGATTTATTCTAATCAAAATTCTCGGGACAAATCACACTTTGAACATTTTAACGAATATCATCAGAGACTCTATGGACAAGTAGAAACTACAAGCTTGACACCTTTCTCTACCGCTGCTTTAGAACGTGGGTTAACAGCGGTAATTATTGGTTTTTTTCGCCAACGTATGGATATGCAAATAGCAAATTCCCCCAATAATAAAGAAATTAGACGTGCGATAAACGATAGACGCTTTAAAGCTTTTAGTAATCGTTTTAAAAACCGGGTGGAATTGATAGATTCTTCACAGTTAGAAGTTTTTAAGACTCATTTTAAAACATTTATGGATGGAATTTTAAAGGGGCGCTATGAAGTTTGGCGTGTATCGGATACTGAACGTGGCCTAATGTATCAGGCAGGTAATTTAAGCGATGGAGAAAAATATCCCGGGAGCATTCCCGTAATTAATTCTTTAAGAAGTGTAGACGCAGAGAGTCTTGGTTCAATAATTTTAATAGAAAATGATGAAAAAGATTTATTTCAATGGGGGGAAGACGATTAAATGCGAAAATTACCCATGAGGCGTTCTAAATTAGTCGGGACAGAAGGACCAGGATCTTTAGTGATTAGTCCTGAAGGAGAAACAGCTGTTGTAGGGGCTTTGGACCTTTGGTTTAAAGACCATAAAGGAAACAAAGCAAAAAACATTGAAGAATTTGCAGTAAATGAACCGCGTTTAAAAGCAATTTTAAAAGTGGATAAATTTTATAAGCCGCCTGAATATAGAAGAAATTCGAGAAATGCTATGGAAATTATAGCTAACAGTAATCTAATAATCCCTTTAATGCGCTTTCCAAAATGGCATTATTGTAACGTATGTAAATCATTAAAGGAATTAGAACTTGATCAAACTTCAGTATATTTAGATTGTTTTCACTGTGGATCAAAAAGATATTTTAAACAAGTACCCTTTGTAGTCATTTGTGAAAATGGTCATTTGTCTGATTTTCCTTGGCAAAAATGGGTCCATGGCCATGAGAACAGTAGTTGTGAGGGAAACTTAAAAATTCGAATGGGTGGAGGTACAACACTTGATTCATGGAGAATAGAATGTGAAAAATGTAAAAGTATTCGAGGATTAAAAGGGGTAACTTCATCATACGATGGTAAAGATGGTAAAAATATGACAAGTAATTTAGGAGAATCGTTAAACCAAAAAAAACCTGATAAGTATACATGTGAAGGCGAAAGGCCATGGTGTGGAGAAGATAAAGAAGAATGTACTGCAGCTCCAGTAGCAATTCTGCGAAATTCAATAAGTGTATATATGGCAAAGAAAATCAGTGCCTTAGCAATACCAGGTGATTATAATGAAAATGTTGATCTAATCGTAGCAAAAGTTCTATCTCCAGCTAAGCATTTATTTCGAGAGAATCTTGCACTCATAGATAAGCTAGATAAAAAAATCGAATATATAAAATCAAATCTTAGATTTGAACTAAAAGAAGAGGTCACAGATGAAGATATACAAAAATCATTATGGTATATAGAATCTGGAGTAGAATACGAATATACAGATGAAGAATTAGAAAAACCTGATTCAATAATTAAACAAAAAGAATTTGATAAACTCATTTCCACGGTAAGTTCAGCAGAATTAAAAGTCAAGCCTGAATGGGAGTATTCAAAAGAAATTGCATTAGAAAATAGTTACTACAAACCGTATATAGAACGTTTATCTAGGGTTACGAGGTTAAAAGAAACAACAGCCTTATATGGGTTTGATCGTAAAGATTTTAAAGTTAATAATGATTTCAAAAGTTACTTTCCTTCTCTCTACAAGGATTATCAAAATTCTTATGAAAAGTGGCTGCCAGTAAACGAAGTATATGGAGAAGGAATTTTTTTGCAATTAAATCAAAAAAAAATAATGGAATGGGAAGAATCAGAAGAAGTTAAAAAATACTTTCAACGTTACCTCCGGCGTGTAGCCCATATCGACCATCGTAACGAGAAAATTCTTAAGCCAAGAAATATAATGCTTCACACTTTGTCCCATTTTCTAATTGAAGAGTTTGCAAATCTTTGTGGTTACAATAGTGCAGCAATTAAAGAAAGACTTTATTTAGATGAGGGTGAAGCAGGGGTATTAATTTATATCTCAGCCGGAGATTCAGAAGGGACTTTAGGAGGGCTAGTAAGGTTAGGGTTACAAGAAAAATTTTTTCCTATATTAGACAAAGCAAAAAATAAAGCAAGATGGTGCAGTTCTGATCCTGTTTGTACTGAGATCGGGAAAGACCATGGACAAGGCGTGAATAATCTCAATGGTTCTGCTTGCTATAATTGCTCTTATATTCCAGAAACCTCATGTGAATATTGGAATCTATATTTAGATAGAAATTTACTTATTGACCCAAGAGTTGGTTATTTTAAAGATTAATAAATGATTTTACAATAATAAACAAGAAATTCGCATATATTAAGTATGCGAATTTCTTGTTTAAGGTACAAATGGTAAAAGAGGATTGTTTATGAAATTTTCAAAATTACTATCTGTTCGTCTAGATTGATCCTATTATAATGAAAAGCCTAACTTGTTTATCAAGGTAATTTGATGAAGGTAATTGTATAAACAACCAGGAGTAATGTTAGCAGTTCCTTATTCTTAATGAAGTTGAAACAAATTATTAATGTTTTATTTTTCGCTAGAGAAAGTAGTACTTTTAGTAAAATCATAAAGACGTAAGTTTTTCTTTTTTGTAATAAATTGTTCAAATTAAATTTTTTATAAATAATAGGATGTTTTTACCTTGTTACTAAAATGTATATAATAAATAGATTATTAGAAAAACCTATTGCTAAAATCAAATGAACTTATTTCTAGTAACTTTTGTGGTATTATAATTAATGTGAGAAAGACTTTTGTTTTTAGATATTTTGGTCCTTCACATAAGGATTTTTTATATTTTAAACTTAACAGTGCACACTATTTGAACGAAGCGGTTTCTATAGTGATTATATAATATATCAGAATTGGGCACTTTTCGTGTGAAGCTGCTCGGGAGGTTTTATAGTGGTTAAAGTTGAAGAAAGAGGCAGAGGTAAGTTTAAGCCTGCGCCAGAATATAAACAAGAAGAAGTTAAGGCTGTCTTGCTCGACAGAATTAATAAAGAAAGAGAACTACATATTGAAGATGAACTAGATTATGATATTGAAAAATTAGAATATAAAAGTCAAAAAGCGAACGTGATTAGTCTTTTTAGTGGCGCAGGGGGACTAGATTTAGGCTTAGAATTGGCTGGTTTAGATGTTAAATTAGGTAAAGATGAAGTAAACCAGGTTTTTTCAAACAAGACTTTATTTGATGAAGTTAGGGAAGAGAGTGTCTTTAACCATGTTTATGCCAATGATTTATTTAAAGAAGCATTAGAGACCTACAATAAAAACTTCAATAAAGGCGTGTTTACGCATTATAAGGATATTAAAAAAGTGGCCAAAATACCAAATGCCGATATTATAGTCGGCGGTCCACCATGCCCAGGCTACTCTAGTGCTGGTCCAAGGTTGGTAGATGATCCGCGAAACTTTTTATATGTCCACTATATAAGAGCTTTAATGCAAGCTCAACCAAAGTTTTTCATCCTCGAAAATGTAAAGGGCATGCTAAATTTAGCAAAGGGAGAAGTATTTAAACAAATCAAAGAAGATTTCGAAGCAACTGGTTACAGAATTCATTATAAATTAGTTAATGCCAAAGATTACGGTATACCTCAGTCAAGAGAAAGAGTATTTCTAGTAGGAGTTCGGGAGGATATAGATTTTACCTATGAATTTCCAGAACCTACACATGGAGAAGGAATGCTTTTTAAGCCCTATGTTACATTAAGAGAGGCAATCAGTGACTTAGAAGACGACCCTGGTCAATACTTTGAAGGCTCGTACTCCACTATATTTATGAGTAGGAACAGAAAAAAATCCTGGGAAGAACCAAGTTTTACTATCCAAGCCTCTGGGAGGCAAGCTCCCCTTCATCCATCTGGAGAGCCTATGAAAAAAGTAGATAAAGATCAATGGATTTTCCCTGATGGTGAAGAAAATAATAGAAGATTATCAGTGAGGGAAATTGCCCGCATCCAAACATTCCCTGATTGGTTTGAATTTAGTCCTGAAGATACAGAAAAAAGCACTGCATTAGATAAAAAATATAAACAAATAGGAAATGCAGTACCAGTACAATTAGCTAGAGTAATTGCCGGTCCTATTGCAGAATGGTTTTATTATAATCAAATTGAGGAAAAAAGCAGTACACGAAACTCGGGGGTTCCGATAATGCCAGAAACAAACGTGCTATTAGCTCTGAAAAATATTCTTCAACAAAATATGATTTCCTTGGAAAACACTGCATATTTTAAAAATAAAAATAGAGCAAACTCATTAGGTGATTTGTTAGAGGCTTTCGTTAAAGATGCCTTTTGTGGAGAAAGCATAAATGTAACAGAAAAAAAAGAGAGAGAAAATATCCATAGACAGTATTTCAGTTATCTTGGGAATTCGAATAACCCGCCTGACTTTATAATTAGAGATGGTCCGGGTGTAGAAGTTAAAAAGATTGAAGATAGTTCAGAGACTAGGTCTTCTTATTCTCAAATCGCGTTAAATAGTTCGCATCCTAAAAAATTTCTTTATAGTGATGACTCAAGAATTACTAAAGAATGTAAAGAATGTGAAAAAGATAACGGCGGATGGGAAAAAAAAGAAATGATCTATGTTATAGGAAATGTTTATGAGGAGCAAATTTCGTCATTGTGGTTTGTATATGGGGATTGTTTTTGTGCGGAAAACTCTACTTATGAACAAATAACTGAACGTATTAAAAACGAAATTCGGCAAATAAATAATATAAATTTTGAAGATACTAATGAGTTAGGAAAAGTAAAGCAAATTGGTCCTTTGAATAATTCGGATTTAAGAATTAGAGGAATGTGGAATATTGAACATCCAGCAGAAACCTTTGGGGAAATTGTCGATGATCAGCCTGGTATCAATTTCTATGTATTGATGAGAAAAGATACTTTTAAAAAATTGGATATACCACCAGATCTTGAAGAATTTATAAAATCAGAAGCGTTAAATAGAAAAGAAGTAAAAATAAAAGAACCAGATGAGCCGAATGAGGAATTTGAAGCGGTATTATATAGTGCAGTTTTAAACAATTAATATATTTATACCAATGGAGATTCAGCTATTTGCGGATCTCCATTTTTCAATTCAAATAATAATTAACAAAACTATCCTTATATTTAAAAAAAATATATAAATTTATAATTAAAGTTTTAGAATAATCACAAGAAAATTAGGTGATTTATACTTGATATTATTTAAGTGCCTAGATATCGAAGATCACAACGGCTTTTGTCTCGAATAAAAAGCTACTAATTGTTTTTGAAAAATTTAGAAGTTATTGTTTATTTTGAGAATATCCGATTGTAAAATCAAGCTAGATAATGAAAAATCAATAGAATTAAATAAAAAAAATTTTTAACCGATAAACAATATAATGACATTGCAATATTTTTGCTAAGAAAACTAATATATAAAGAATAATTGCAATATGTTAAGTAGAGCTAGTGTGAATTTTGTTTAACACTTATTATATATCTCTTAAGGAAAGTGTGAATCTATGAAAGCCTACACAGAATTAGAAAAATATGTTGTTAATTTATTTTTGAAGGAAAAGTTCTTTATTTGGAAAGAAAAAAGATTTGAAGTGGATATAGTCGATAAGCCGCGCCCAAGAGGAAGCGGAGAATGTAAAACAGACGTATATGTAAGAGGTTTCAATAAATTTGAGGGGAATATCGAGTTGAAAATTTCTATAAAAAAAGAAAACAGCCAAGAATTTCAGGAGAATAAACTAACTCCTGAAGCAACAGAAAACTTACTTGGTGAAGATTGGGAAACTATCGTTAGAGATGCATCATACTCAATCAAAGAAAAATTTGAAAGTGTTCCTTTAATTTTCTTATCTCAACGTGGTCATACAGATAGAAATTCTGTAACTATGGGGTGGAAATTAGAAATAACATCTAAGCCGAGAAATCTTTCCAGTAAATTAAAATTGAGCGATGAAGATATCAAAGAGAGAGTCTATAAAGGCACTAAGTTACCAATTTCTAAAAAAGATTCAACAGTAAACGGTTCAGTAGTTTCAGGTAGCGGGATAGCTAATTATATGCTAATTACAGAAATTGATAAAATATCTACTGTACAAGATGTGCTTAATCAATTAATACTAATAGAGACTATGCCTATTGGTGACATGTATTTAGTTTTTACTGCAAACAATTGGAGAGTGGAAAAAGATAGCACTGATGGGCCGAGGTGCTTAGCTGTAAGGATAGAATGGGAAGAAAAAAATGGTCGCTTAATCCCTGCATTTATCTATGATCAACCTTTAAATTGTACTGGAAAAAAGAATAAAGAACATTTAAAGCTGATTTTTGACAAACTAGGCGTGCAATTACCTGATCAATTAAATGAAGGTATGGTAGACAGCAGATATATCTACAGCAAATAACAGTTTAAGAAGATTAGTGGCAGATTATATAGGGAAAATGATTAAGACCATTAAATGGTCTTAATCATTTTTTATTAAAGAAGGTGCTAACATAGAATTTAATACTAGCGATCAAAGAAGTAAAATAATGAAATCTATAAAATCACAATCGCAACTTGAAAATGTAGTAACTAAAGAATTATGGAAAAGAGGTTGGCGTTTTAGAAAAAATACAAAAATGTTTGGTAAACCTGATATTTCGATAAAAAAATATAAAGTTGTTATATTTATTGATTCTTGCTTTTGGCATTTTTGTCCAATCCATGGAAGATATCCTAAGAAAAATTTAGAATACTGGGTGCCAAAGCTTGATAAAAATATTAAAAGAGATAAAGAAGTTACCGATCACTACGTTGAAAATGGTTGGAATATCCTAAGAATTTGGGAACACGAAGTGAAAGATGATTTTCATAATACTTTAAATAAAATCGAGAACCATATTATAGAAGCAAAAAAACTGTTTAAACATTAAATCACATGGTGTTTAAACAGTTTTTTTGTCAATTTTAAATCCGCCAAGTTTTAATACTTCCTTTACCCCGAAATTTTAAGATAGTTAGCTATTGGAAGAGAAATAACTTTAGCTAGAGAAATTGGGACAGCATTACCTATTTGTTTATAAACCTTATCAATACGGCCATTTTTAGAAGTTTTTTTATTTTCCCCCATACTAAACTCAAACCAATCAGGAAAAGTTTGGATTCTTGCAACTTCTTTTATAGATAAGCGCCTGTGCTCATTTATACTATCAGGGAATTCCCATAAATCTTTATTAATCTTGCGCATAGGTTCTCCACTAGGGTGTAGTGGGGCTTGGCGCCCACTTGCTTGAATCGTAAAACTTTGCTCGTGCCAGCTCCTTTTACGGTTCCGGCTCATATACATGGAAGAATAACCGCCTTGATAAAAAAAGCCCGGGTCAGTTTCAATATCTCCTATGGCATCTTTAAGTGTTACATAAGGTTTTAATCCTGCTTTTGGTCCATGAGTAGGTTCAGGAAAAGAATAATGGAAATCTAAATCAGTACGAACGCCTACAATGATCACTCTTTCGCGTGTCTGGGGAACACCGAAATCTCTAGCGTTTAACAGTTTTGTTTTCACATTATAGCCTGCTGCTTCAAAATCTTCTTTAATTTGCTTAAAGACTTCCCCTCCGCCTAGTGTTAGCATCCCTTTAACATTTTCGGCAACGAAAAACTTGGGTTGTGTATCCATCAGGCACCTAATGAAGTGCAGGTACAAGAAATTCCTTTCATCATCAACTAATCTAGGGCCAGCCTCCGAGAAACCAGGACACGGGAATCCCCCTAGCACAATATCTGCTTTGGGAAATTCTTTTATTCTTTGAATGTTTTTAAGGTGGCAATAGGTAGAAGGGTGCATGTTAGATTTAAAAGTTTCTAAAGCTTCTGGAAAGATATCATTGGCGTAAATAGTACGAAATAAACTTTGGTCGCGAAATAATTGGTAATAGTTTTTAGACAAAAATGCTCTGGTCGCTGCTTTTTGTCCAAGTGTAGCTTCTATCCCAGCCAAGTCAAAGCCTAGGTCTAATCCACCTGCCCCAGAAAACAAGCTAACTATACTAAATTTAGTTTCACAAGAAGGTACTACTTTTGAATAGTTTATAGGAGATTGGGATTCGGCTTTTAAACGCGCTTCATAGGATTTCATTTGCAAAATATTTTTGATTTCATTTTGTTTTTTCATAATTTTTGCCCCTCTACCCGTAGTTATTATTCATACAGAAGTATTCATTGATTACTTCAAAGAACAATAAAGTTAATGTATTTAACTATAGTAGAGGGACATTCACAAATAGAATCTATATACATAAGCCAAAAAGTTATAAAGAAATTCTCTAGGGGTTAACTAAAGATTTCTTCGAATCACGAATACATTAACTTAAACCAAAAGATAAATTTTCATCAATAATTTTATATTAGTTTTAACTCTGTTAACTAAATCTATTTCAAGATTAATAACTTCCTCCTTCCATTGAAATTTATATGACATGAAGAAATATTTGCACTACCTTGCCACGTAAAATGATCTCTCTCCGGGGAATAGTTATAGGCCTGTGATAGGCGTTGTCGGCAATTAGCAACGCAATGGAAGAATTATCAGGGTAATATATTCGCCTCACGATCGCATTTTCTTGCTGAACATTTACAATAACGATATCCCCATCTTTAATGTTTTCATTTGGGGTTACAATCAAAGAATCTTCTTTTTGAATGCGGCTATATCCTTTCATAGCGTCATCTTGTGCAATAAAAACAAACGTGCTATCTGGAAGTAGGTCCACATCATCTGGCAGTTGCGTATACCGCATAACATAGTTTTCATTATCGGTGGAGACATCGTAAGGAAGCCTATTAAGAACCGGGATCGTCACTACCCCTTTAACCGAGTAAAAATCTATATGGGGGTCATAGCCAAGTAATTCATTGGGAGAGACAGAGAAGTATCTAGCCATTTTAATCAATCTATTTTGTCTGGGTTTTCGTTCACCTAGTTCATACGAGGCTATAGTGGCTTGGGATAAATCAAGGTCTCTGGCTAGTTCAGCTTGAGATAAGCCTTTGTTAAAGCGATAAACTTTTAAAAATTGTCCGAAGTTAGGCATAATTAAACCTCATTTCTTCAATCAAAACCAATCAATTAATTTTATTCGCTTGCTAACATTATACCACTTTAAGTAATAAAATTGAATTAATTACTTAAAGTAATTAAAAGATTTGCAGAAAGGATAAGAATACTTTTTCCCCCTTTTCTTGTAAAACAATTGTTTCTCAAATGAATACAATCTATTAACAAGCTTCTAGCAACTCGCTCTTTAGTACAGAGTAGGGTTGCTTTTTTATTTGGTCTATTGAATGGTTTATATACTTATAAGTTGTTTCGATACCTATATTTAATTTTAATTACTCATTTTTAAAAGAAATTAGCATTTCGAATCAAAAAATAAGTATCATTTTGCAAATTCCTATTCTACAAATTTGGAACATAGAAAGCCCTTACATAGTTGCGGTGGTTGTATTATAGTAACGGTATTCACTAGTGATGAGCAAATACATTTTGCAATTTGAAACAAAGAGGCGGGAGGTGAATTATCATCGTCCTGGATCAGCGCCGGACGGCGATTCTAAATTATGTGCTGCAGGCAGACACGGTGGTGGAAGTGGACCGGTTAACGAAGCAGTTCGGCATCTCGCAGCGCACCATCTATTACGACCTTCAGCAGATTGATGACTGGCTCGAGGAAAACAGGCTGACGCGCACCCAGCGGATCTACGGCAAGGGCATCTACCTGGACCCGGAGACAAAACGAAAACTGCAGGATGTTACCCACATCGACAGCGATTGGGATTACCGGTTCGACCAGTGGGAACGCATCTACCTGATCGTGCTGCACCTGCTGGTGGCGAAAGCGAACGTTCGGACGAACACGCTGCTTGACTGGATTAACGTGAGCCGTGGCTCGCTGTTCCGGGACATGAAAAAAGCCGCGGAATGGCTGGAGCCAAAACGCATCCGCATTAAAAACGGCAAGCACACCGGCTACTATTTTGACGGGAGCCGCGAAGACAAGCAGCAGCTGTTAAACACCATCATCAAAGACATCTTCTCGGAGCGCTTCTCGGACCGGATGGAGGAAAAAGCGCAGCAGATGCTGTCACCGCCGGCGCTGCCCCAGGAGGACCAGCTGTACACGCTGATTGAAAACGAAATCCGGCGTGTCGAAGCGATGCTTGAGGTGCAGTACAGCGATGAAATTATCCGCTCGCTCGTGCTGCAGCTGCTTCTTGCCGCCCAGCAGCCGGAAAGCGCCCCGGCCGTCGACATCGACGATGAGGAAAAAGAAATTATCCGGCAGACGAAGGCGTACCAGGCGGCGAAGGAAATCCAGCACAGTCTGGAGCAGCGAAAGCTGGTCGCTCTCGCGGAAGACGACGTTTATTACTTCGCGATGCATCTGCTCGGCTCCCGGGTTCAGCGAGAAACTGCGAAGCAGTCCAAAACGGAGGAAGAACACCAGCTGCGCATGATCATCACAAAGATTGTTAACGACTTTCAGGTGGTTGGCTGCCTCGTGTTCGATGAACGAAAGCAGCTCGAGGACAACCTGCTGGCGCATTTAAAGCCGGCCTATTACCGGATGAAGTACGACATGCCGATTGAGAACGACTACGTGGAGGAAGTAAAGAAAAATTATCCGGAGGTGCTGCACCTGACCCGGCGGTCCATCACCCATCTGGAATCCTATCTAGGTAAAATCGTTCCGGAAGAGGAGGCCGCCTACATTGCGATGCATTTCGGAGGCTGGTTGCACCGGGACGGAGTGCAGACGAATAAAAAGTATACTGCTGTGGTCATCTGCGAAAACGGGATTGCGGCGTCCGCGCTGCTCCGCGCCCAGCTCGAAGCGATGATGCCGGAGCTAATGGTCGAGGACATTTTGTCCCGGCAGGAATACGAGGCGGTGAACCGGCAGGTGGACATTGTGTTCAGCACGATTCCCGTACCGGAAACCGATACACCGGTGATCCTGCTGCCGCCGTTTTTAACCAACGAGGAGCGGGACAGCGTCCACGCCAGATTAAAAGAGGTGTTTGCTGACAGCAGCCCCGGCGCTTTCGAAGAAGAGGCGCTGCTGAACGCCATCAGCCAGCACGCGACGATCCATGAACGCGAGCAGCTGGCTGAAAAGCTCCGGCATTTCCTGAGGGGCGATATTTCAAAGGTAAAGGAGACAACCAAACCCATGCTGGAAGAACTGCTCAACGAAGACACTATCATAATGGAAGAATTCGCGGCGGATTGGCAGGATTCGATCCGCAAGGCTTCCACTCCGCTTACCGACAACGAGAGCGTGAACGCCTCATACATCGAGGCGATGATCCAAAACATTGAAGAACTAGGCCCTTATATTGTGATCGCGCCGGATATTGCGATTCCGCACGCACGCCCCGAATCAGGCGTCAACAGGCTCGGCATGAGCCTGTTGCACCTGCAGCAGCCGGTCCATTTTTCGGAGGAGGCCAAGCACCAGGCGTCGGTCGTGATTGTGCTCGCGGCTATTGATAACGAAACGCATCTGAAAGCGCTGTCGCAGCTGACCGAGCTGCTGTCGGAGCCGGAGGCAAAGGAGAAGCTGATAAACGCATCATCCAAGCAGGACATTATGCAGCTGGTCAGAACGTATTCGACCCAATAAAAATAGGAGTGAAGAAAATGAAAAAGATATTAGTAGTATGCGGCAATGGACTCGGAAGCTCGATGATGGTGGAAATGAACGTGAACAGCATTTTGAAGGAAATGAACGAGGAAGCGGACGTATCCCATACGGATCTGACGACCGCCAAAACGGAAAGCGCTGATTTGTACATCGGCTCGGCCGACATTCTTGGCAACCTCGACGACGGCACGCGCAACATTGCGCTTCTGAATAATCTGCTCGACAAGAAGGAGCTTCGGGACGCACTGGAAAAAAATCTGTAAAGCACCAAGGAAGTAAGAGGGGGAGGTTGAGTGATGGTAGATTTATTGATGAATGATTTGTTGGGTACACCGGAAATTCTGGTCGGGCTGTTTGCCTTTATCGGCCTGATGATTCAGCGGAAGGCAGCGTCGGATGTGGTGTCGGGCACGCTGAAAACGATACTCGGCTTTGTGATTTTAGGAGCGGGGGCTACGGTGATTACCGGCTCGCTCGACGAGTTCAGCGCTATGTTCAACCAGGCGTTTAACGTGGACGGGGTTATCCCGAACAACGAAGCGATCGTGGCAGTCGCCCAGGATTCGTTCGGGGGAGAGACAGCGATGATTATGCTGTTCGGCATGATCGTTAACATTATTCTCGCCAGAATTACACCGTTTCGCTACATTTTCCTGACCGGGCACCATATTATGTTTATGGCGTGCATGATCGCGGTGATTCTGACGACCGGCGGCATGACAGGTGTTCCGATGGTAGTGCTTGGCTCCATTATCCTCGGATCGCTTATGGTACTGCTGCCGGCGATGCTGCAGCCGTACACGCGTCAAATTACGCAGTCCGACGACATCGCGGTAGGTCACTTCGGATCCTTCGGCTACTTTGTTTCCGGCTTTCTTGCGAAGCGAATCGGAGACAAAAGCAAAAGCACCGAAGACATCAAGGTGCCAAAGTCGCTCGGGTTCCTGCGCGACACTACCGTATCCGTGTCACTGACGATGGTTATCCTGTTTGTAGTTGTGGCAATGTTCACCGGACCGGCATTTATTGAGTCAGAGGTGAGTGAAGGGCAGAACTTCTTGATCTTTGCACTTATGCAGGGGCTTACTTTTGCGGCCGGGGTTTACATCATTCTTGCCGGGGTGCGGATGCTATTGGGTGAAATCGTACCGGCATTTAAAGGAATCGCGGATAAAATTGTGCCGAATGCGAAACCCGCGCTCGACGCACCGGCCGTGTTCCCATTCGCGAACAACGCGGTTATCATCGGCTTCTTGTTCAGCTTTATCGCCGGTCTCGGCAGCATGTTAATCCTGCCGGTCCTTGGCCTGGCCGTCATCGTGCCGGGACTTGTACCGCACTTCTTTACCGGAGCGGCTGCCGGAGTCTTCGGCAACGCCACCGGCGGAAGAGTCGGAGCCATTGTCGGCGCCGTTGCAAACGGTGTCATGATCAGCTTCCTGCCGGCGCTTCTGCTGCCGCTGCTCGGCGATCTTGGCTTCCAGAACACAACGTTCGGCGACGCCGACTTCGGTGTCATCGGACTTGCACTCGGCAACCTGATCATGCTTGTCCAGTCCCAGTGGTTGTACTCGCTGATTATCCTGGCGGTACTTGCAGGCATCTTCCTGCTCAGCTGGAACCGAAACAAGGGAAAGAAAAACGAAGAAGAGAAAGCGGCTTAATTTAAGTGAAAACGGAAACCCCAGCGCAGCAAGCGCCGGGGTTTTTGTTTATATATTTAAGTTAATTAAAGTGATAAATTGTTATTTAAGACTGATCAGTTCGGTAGTAGTAGCAAAATCTCCAGCTTCAACTCTCATTTGCAGGTTATCAGATTCAGCAACCTCAGGTACAACTTCAAAAACAACATTACCTGTTAAAGTAGAACCAGGGTTAGCTTCATCAAGAATAAAAGAAGATTCACCGTCCATTTCGTCATTTGCAGAAATAATAGCATCGCCGTTTGGAGAATATTCTGTATCTCCATTAAAAAGTTTAAGAAATTCATATTCAATGAATTGTGCTTCTTTTGCATTGTTAGTGATACTTACATTGACGACTAAAAATGCTTCATCAGTAGTTTCGCTCATATATTCAGGTCCTACAGTATCTGTAGTTTTAACATCGTTAATAACATATTCTAATTTACCCACCTTAACTGAATCTCCAATAGTGTATTCTTGTTCAGAGGAGTTAGTTTGTGTTTCATCTTTAGTGCTGGTACTTTCATCGTCAGTTTCATTTGTTACTTCTTGTTTTTCGGCAGAAGTTTCATTAATTGGTTGAGGGGATTCTTCTTCAGAAAGTACGGACACAAAGCTAATAAATATCCAAACATAGAATAAACTAGCAATAATCATTTTCCATTTCTTTTTAGAACGATAACCAGGAATACGTTCATGCCATTTTATTTTAGAACGATAATCGGGAACGCGGTTATGCCATTTATTTTTGCTTTTCATTTTATACTCCCCCCAGGTTTTAAGTTAATTAATTTTACCAATAAAGACCTACAAAAACAATATAAATTAAAACTAAAGAATTAATTATTTTCTATTTTTTTCTAAATAATTAACTCGTACTTTTACGTAATATGTCATTTAAAAAAATTAAGCATGTATACGAGAAACTAAACTATAAAAGATTAATTACCCTCAAGTTTTAGATGAAATTTTAAGTGTAATTGGAAGTGTAGTGTAGAAAATTATTCTTTTATAGATGAAAAAATTCTGAAATAAGCAAAAAAGAATGAAAAAATTGATTTAATTAAACGAATAGAAGCAACACAAAAGCCCCCGGCACATGGATAGTGCCGGGGGGTTATATACCCAAATCTCAATTGCCAGGTAAGCAGAAATTAATCAGAGGCTGCATTTAGAGCTTTCAAAACATCACGGCCAAGTTGGGGTGTTTTTTTCTTTTTACCAGAAGGGCTATAAAGCTCAACGCCCAGGTCATACTCTTGATTTATCTGACGCAGGACGGGCTTAGCTATTTCCTTTTCCTGCAGGTCAGCGTTGTATACGATAATCATTCCACTCTGGAATTGCTGAATCTGATATCTGGTGCCGGCGGACGTAACCGTTACTTCCTGCCGGAGGCTTCCAGGATCGGCGGTACTGTTCGGTGTTTTGATTAACGCTTTTTGACTGTCCATAATATGCCGAATGAATGCTTTCAAAGTATGACGGACGTATTCGGAGATAGGTTCAATTTCGCCCCGGGCTTCTTTTTCAAGCATTAACCGAATGAGAGAAACAATCGAGAAGCCGTCGTTTCCGGTCCAGGTAAACCAGGCTTTGCGATGGGGAGTGATATCTTCTTCCCGCAAGGCCTCATACGCCTCCTGGAGCGGGCCATGAGAAGCTTCGGGAGTTAAGTAGATCATCGTCACTGCTGTTTCATGTTGCTCCTCAAAATCCTCCCGTACCGCAAAAAACTCGCGCCGTAGCTGATCCTTCGTTGCCGCCTGCGGGCGTATTTTATTTTCGATCAATACGCGGTGTGTTTCTACAACTTCTGCTTGTGAACCTGAAGAAGGGTGAGAGGAATAAAATCGCAGATCCAGATCGATAAACAATTTTCGTTCGTCCAGCTGATAGGGGCTTTCAAAAATAACTTCTGTTCCTGAAAGATAATCCTGCTCCAATACATTCGCAAACCGATCGTTTAAAGCCTCTGTCTCGTTCAACGCTTCGAGGAAGCTTTGAAGAAAAACATCGCCCAGGCCGTGAGGCTCATTCGGCGACAGTAAATACCCGAGCATTGCACTCATATTTTCTTCATTTAATTTTCCGTTGCCCATGCTTAATGCTTGAAAGATGTTCATCTCATACACCCCTCCTATGAATTGGTTTGTTTTTAAGCATACTCTAAACTTTCTTTTTTGCGAAAATTTAACTGATTATAGACTTGTAACAAAAAGCTATTCACGCTTTAGATTTCTTAAAGCTTCAGACTGCTGAGAGCTCTAATGTATAAAGTCATTGCCGGCAATTTTTGTGAATACTAAAAAATAAAGGTGCGTCATCGAAGTGTAAAATGGGCTCTTGACTAAGAGTGCAAAAAGTTAGGTTTTACCCCTACAAATGTCATGGACGAGAGCTTTAATTTCTGGAACAATAGGGCAGGAAGGAAAACTGTTTTTTGGTTTTCTATTTTTTACAAAGGAGTTTGCAAAATTGGCCAACTATGAAGTGAATAATTCCTCCGTAGACGCACTAATAAGCTGGATTGACCAAGATATTGTAGCCATACCTGAAATTCAACGTCCGTTTGTATGGAAAGCCTCTAAAGTCAGAGATTTATTGGATTCTTTATACAAAGATTATCCTGTCGGATACATAATTACATGGCAAAACCCTGATACGCGCTTAAAAGACGGCTCTTTTTCCCAGGGGAAACGAATACTGATTGACGGTCAGCAGCGTATAACAGCTATCATGGCAGCGATTAATGGTCAGGAAGTAGTGACGAAAGAATACGACAAAAAACCAATCAAAATTGCTTTTAACCCCATCGATGAAGTGTTTGAAGTTTCCAATACGGCAATTGAAAAAGATAAACGGTGGATATCAGATATCTCGCAAGTGTTTCGAAAGGATTTTGATCGATTTGACTTTATTTTCGCTTACTGTGAGCAGAATGAAGATATAAGTAAAAATCAACTAAACGACGTATTGCAAAAACTCGTCAATATTCGCCAGAGTTCAATCGGTATCATCGAACTCGCCCACACTTTAGACATTGAAGTGGTGACAGAGATATTTATTCGGATCAATTCGGCAGGTGTGAATTTAAGCCAGGCGGATTTTGCGATGTCGAAAATCACTGTAAATGACGATTACGACGGAGCACTTATCCGGAAAACGGTCGATTATTTCTGTCATATGATAAAAAGTCCGGCTATTTTCGAAAATATTGTGGAAAATGACCAAGATTTTACGGCCACGAGGGAATTTTCGGGAATAAAATGGGTCAAGGATTACCACACAAGTATTTACGAGCCAAGTTATTCAGATCTGCTGAGGGTGGCGTTTGCGTTTAAGTTTTTGCGCGGCAAGCTGTCGAATCTCGTGAGTCTGCTTTCAGGAAGAGATTTTGAAACCCGGGAGTATAAGAAGGAAATAATGGACACTTCTTTTGAAGAACTGCATGACGGAATAATGAAATTCATTAATGAAAACAATTTCAAAAAGTTTATTATTATTGTGAAATCAGCAGGAATTATTAAATCCAAATTGATTCGTTCCCAAAACGTTATTAATTTTGCCTACGCACTTTATTTGCTGTTACGTGAAAAGGGTGTGCAGGAAAGTATTATCAACCAGGCTGTACGTAAATGGCTGGTTGCTTCAGTACTTACTGAACGATACTCGAGTTCTCCTGAATCCATGTTTGACTATGACATTAAGCGTTTTGAAGCTTATGAGAATCCACTGGAATACATTCAGAGTGTGGAAGAAGGGGAACTTTCCGAAGCTTATTGGACCAATATTCTGCCATCTAATTTAGATACAGCAGTAGCTAGCAGCCCCTATTTCAACTTGTTTGTAATGGCACAAATTTATGATAGAGATTACGCATTCTTATCCAAGAGCGTTACGGTTCAGCAGTTAATTGAAGAGCGTGGAGATGTTCATCATATTTTCCCGAAAAAATATCTTCAGAAGGCTGGACTGGACAATAAAAAAGTATATAATCAAGTGGCAAACTACGCGTATACAGAGCAGGGAGTTAATTTAACGATTCGTGCACAGCCACCACAGGATTACATGGCACTTGTAAAGGAACAGATTGAAGAGCAGAACCTCCAACTCGGGGAAATAAAAAACGAAGCAGAATTAAAAGAAAACATGCAGATGAATTGTATCCCTGAAGATATTTTTGATATGGATGTTACGAATTATCAGGATTTTCTTGAAACAAGAAGACAGTTACTGGCAGACAAAATTCGCCGGTATTATGAGAGTTTATAAGTATATTTTAATCACAAATCCAGCGCCCGCCTGCTTATAACGATAAGCCGCGAACATACAAAAGGAGCTGTCCCGTTTTTGGGGCAGCTCCTGCTTTTATATTGGCTATTGTTATATTTCATTACGACCGCCTCCGAATCATCGGCACCCATTTCATATGCGTTCCGATCCGCCACACCCATTCCAGCGGGCCGTAGTAAAAGTATTTCAGCCACAGCGGGCTCGCTAGCAGCTGCGCGGCAAACACGAGCATGCCGATGGCAAACGCGAACACGTAGCCCGGCGGATCCCAGATGCCCATGCCGTCAAAAAACGTCCGCCCGCTCTCCCGGAACAGGCTCACGAAAATGACCGACTGCAGCAAATAGTGGGTAAATGTCAGCTTCCCGACGGCGGTAAACGGTATGAGAAACATGGAGATGCTTTTTTGGCTCGTGCCGGCGAGAAGCAGTCCGAGGCCGATCCCCAGGCTCACCAGAAACGCGTACACATCATCGAGATGAGCGACGAGGGGGCTGCCTGATCCAACGAACAGAGCGGCTTTTCCAAGAAGCCCAGCAAGAAGACAGAGCGTCACGAACCGCCATTTAAGATCGCGATCCTCCCGGGCCCGGGAAAAAATACCGCTTCGATAGGCGTACATCCCAAAGAAGAAATAGCCGAGATGATCGATCATCGTCGACCATTCAATCAAAAGGTATTCCACGCCGACCGGATATGTTTGATTTGGGGGCAGGGCGTCCTTCATCCACTGCTCCGAGTTCATCTGCACGGAGGTGTAGCCGTCCAGCAGGTCAACCCCGGTGGAATAGCCGAGCCAGAACAAAAACGCGAGCCCGAGCAGCCAGTTGGTTGGAAGCCGGAGGCAGCTGAGCAGCACGAGCCCTGCGGAGGCATACATCAGCAGGATGTCCCCTGCCCAGATAAAGAACCCGTGCAGACCGCCCACGAAAAACAGGATCACGAGCCGGCGAATAAGCGTAGGGTAGGGATTTGTACCTTTTTTATGCAGTTGGTCGAAAATGAGTACGAGGCTGATGCCAAACATCATCGCAAACAATGGCCGGGCACTGTCTTCGAAGATGATGGCGACGGCAGCTTCAATGGAGGAGCCCAGCCAGGTCGGATTGGCCGGGTTCACTAACGCGAGTCCGAAAATATTAACGACAAAAATCGCAAACAGAGCCACGCCCCGTATCTGATCAAGTATATTGATGCGCTGTCCTGGAATGTTTTCCTGGGGGGATGTCATGTAAAAACCTACTTTCTACAAAGGGAACTTCTTTTCGGATGTTAATCTTTGGTGCGGGAAAGAACCCTTATAGAGAATAAACGAAAACGACAGAAAAACTAAAGAGCTATTCGTACTACAGGCTTTATTCACTCTGCAGCACTGCTCTGCCAATCTGCTTCCCTGCGTGGGTCTCTCGCCCCGGAAAGCTCCCCGCTCTCCTGGTCAAGCGCCAATGCCTGGATCGAGCCGAAGTAGAGCGGCGTCGGCGGGTCGCTAATATCCTCGTACCCAATAGCAAGCAGCTCCTCGCGCTGCTCCGATGAAGGAGGCTCCTCCATAATCAGCTCGTCGCCGTCCAGGTGAAAGCGGGGTGCCTCGACGGCTTCCTCGAGACTCGCGTCATTTGCCACCCAGTCAGAAATCACCTGCGTCAGCATAATCGGAATCCGCTCGCCACCCGGACTACCGATACCAAGCACCGGTCCGTCTTCATTTGCGACAAGCATCGGGGAGGACCATGTGACCGAGCGCCGTCCCGGCTCGGGTTCGTTAACGTCACCTTCACCAATTTCGAACCGATCCATCTGGTTATTCAGAAAGTACCCGTCGGCATATTCCCCGGAGCCCCAGAAGTTGGTGAGTGTATTGGTCATCGACACAAATGTCCCGTCTTCATCAACGACGGAAATATGGGTCGTGTTGGGATCCCCGGTATAGGAGGATGCTTCTTCCTCAGAGATAAGGCTATCGTCGGGAATTTCCGCAGCCAGCTCCGCGTTCTGCTCCGGATCGGTCAGTTCATCCACGGGCACATCCACAAAATTCGGATCGCCGTAGTCCGTTTCAATAAACTGGGAGGCGAGCCGCCAGGACATGGCTGTATCGTGGATAAAGTCCGTGCTGTCGCGTCCTGCTTCCATGCTGTCGCGCTCCTCAAGCATCTGAAGCATCTGTATCACGCTGATGCCGGGAAGCGGCGGGGCGGCACCGATAATGTCATAGCCTGCATAGGTTCCGACAGACGGGTCGTTCTGGCTGATTTCAAAGGCTTCAAGCGAAGCGGTGTCGATGCCTTCGATTTGAGACGCAAGCGACTCTCCGGCCTCTCCTTCATACAAGGCGCTGCTTCCGTTGTCCCGGATAGTCCTAAGGGTGTCTGCGAGCTCCTCCTGCTCCACGGTACTTCCGGCTTCGAGAGGCTCGCCGTCCGGGTAGAAATGACTGAGTTCACTGACAGGCAGCCTGCTTTCTCCCGATTCGAGCTGTTCTGCGAGAAGTCCGGAAACCTCTGAGCTGTCAGCAAGCGCCACTGCTGGATCAAGCAGCTCCTCCCATTCCGCCGTACCGTGTTCGGCATGTAATTCGTTCATTCCGGCCGTGAAGCCGGGAACACCTATGTCGGATTCAGGAATGCCACCCTCGGGCACGACCTCGCGGTAGTCATATGCCTGCGGGTCTTCGCCCTGATTTTGAATTAACACCGAGCCGCCTCCGCCGATACCGGAAGCAAATGGCTCGACGACTGAGACCGCGTATGCGGCTGCGACAGCGGCATCGGCAGCATTTCCTCCATTATCGAGCACTTCCATGCCGGCCTCGACCGCTGCGGGATGACCGGCGCTCACACCGTAATCGGAAGGCTCACTGGGCGCTTCGGCTTCATTCTCCGTGGCTTCCTCATTTTCGCTGGTCTCATTTTCCTCTTCCTCTTCCGAAGGCTCGCTTTCATCATCGCTTTCTTCCTCCGAAGAGCATCCGCTTATCACAATTGCGGACAGTACGGCAGCAGCGGGGAGGAAGCGGCGGAGGTAAACCAAAGTGGGGGAGGGGGTTTTTTTCCGTACTCGTATCACCTTTTTGTTCATGCATCATTCTCCTTTCCCGGTTCTTACTTGATTCTGTATTACTCCGGCATTCCCCTGCCGGTATTTACAAAGAGGAAAAGAAATCAGACCGATGGACTGGCGGAAGGCAGAAATGAAATATGTATACAGCCAGAGGGGCGTGAAAACGCTCTTTTCCTCGTAATATCATTCCTATACCCCAAAACGACTGTATCAAAAGCCCCGGAATGTCAATTGGGAATTTGAATTGCTAATGGGCATTAACGGCAGAATTTTTATGAGTTTTTTCTAAAAACGATACGCTTCCCCATCATCCGGCACCAAAATATTCGACGAGATGCCTTTTTCTTCGGTGAACCTTTGTAATTCTTCCTTCGATAACGTCCAGTGGTTCACCGCTTCCATGTGCACGGCGACAATCTTCGCGCCGGGAGCGGCCTGCTGTAGCTCGTACACGTCCTCCTTGCCCATGACGAGCGAACCGCCTTCGGCGAACTGGTTGTCTCCGGCATTGACTACGATAACATGTGGCTGGTGAAGGTTTATCGCTTCCTGGACGCCCTCGTACCAGACGGTGTCACCGGCCACATACAATGTCTGCTCCGATTCGTGGCTGAACACCACGCCACATACCGGGCCGACAACGTCTAAAATCTCACCACGACCGTGCTCGCCCTTCGTTTTACTTAGCTGGATTTCTTCGAAGACAGTGTCTTCGTGCAGTACCTCTACGTGCTGAAAGCCTTCGTTCCGGATTGTCTCCGCTTCATCGGCATTCTGGGTAAACAAAGGAATATCCTTTGGGAGTGCTTCTTTCGCGGTCTTGTCCCAGTGATCCGGATGGGTATGCGTGACGATGACCGCATCAATGCCGGCGGTGATTTCCTCTAACGAAACTGGAAGATCGACAACCGGATTATTCTTGTCGCCGTCCGGGGCGTGGGGCGAAGGACTCGGCAGTGGGGGATACGCGCCTTTTTCCCCTAAATACGGGTCGACCAGAAATTTTTTGCCGGCATATTCGACAATAAGCGTGGCGTTACGGATCTGCTGGATATTCATTCGGCAAAGCTCCTTTTATACTGAAATATCATCGAGTTCTGTCAATTGTAACCGATACGGGCCTGGGACACACGTAGAACGATGTTTCGAATACAACTGTCTGGGAATGGGAACTACGTCTAAGCGTGGCAAAGTGTCTAATATATAATTAATGGAGGAATAAATATGAAGATTTTAATAACAGGAGCGACGGACGGCATCGGTATGGAAACGGCGAGGATGCTGAATAAAGAGGGCCATGAGGTGCTGCTGCACGGGCGCAGCGGGGAAAAGCTTGCGGACGTGGCCAAAAAGATTGGAAATGAAAACGCTGAGCAGTATGTGTCCGATTTATCCCAAATGGCGAATGTGAGAAGCTTCGCCGCAGCGGTGAAGGAGAAGCACGGGCATCTGGACGTGCTCATCAATAACGCAGGTGTGTACACTGCTTCGAGTGAAAAGACTGAAGACGGGCTCGACATCCGGTTTGCGGTGAATACGATGGCGCCGTATATCCTAACGAACGAGCTGCTGCCTCTTATGGATGAAACGGGCCGCATTGTGAATTTATCCTCGGCGGCGCAGAAGCCGGTGGAGGAGAAGGCGCTCGCGGGTCAGGCAGAGCTTCAGGACGGAGAAGCGTACGCCCAGAGTAAGCTCGCGCTCACGATGTGGACGGTGGAGCTGTCGAACCGTATCGATCCGGTTATCGTGGCAGTGAATCCGGGGTCCCTGCTCGGAAGTAAAATGGTAAAGACCGCGTTCGGAGTCGAAGGCAACGATATTACGATCGGGGCGAATATTCTGTATCAGGCGGCTCTATCGGATACGTTTGCTGATGCGTCCGGAAAGTATTTTGATAACGACAGCGGCGACTTCGGCGATCCTCATTCGGACGCCCTGGACCAGGAGAAGCGTACCGCGCTTATCAAGCAGATGGATGGCCTTATCGGAAAATAAAAAAGCATAGCTGAATACATGCAGAACTCCAGCGGACGGGGTTCTGCTTTTTTTGTATGCCCGCTTAAATTTACTGAACCCCGGGGGACACCGGAATTTATTTACATATTTCCGGGGTAATAAAATACGGGTCTCTGAAAAACCAAACGTATCGCCACTACCATTATCAGGGTAATTTTATGTATACTAAACAAAAAGAGGTAACGGAAAACTTCGAAAGGAGAACGTGAATTGGCTACACTATCACTTCAGCAATGGGAAAAACAAAACGAAGGAATCACGCTATTTCCCGCTTTTACAATGGAAGTGACCGAGCCATCAGTGCTTGCGGTCTATACACATACCCACATTAGGGAGGTACTGCTTCAGGCATTTCTCGGCAAATCTGTTCTTTCAGAAGGGGCGACGATCGTAAACGGCGACCCGCTTAAAAAGCGCCGGTCGTTTACCCGGGACGTTGGCGTGTGCCGGATCGAAGACGGATTGTATGAGCGTATCCGGGTCCGGGACCAGGTTCGTTTGTTTCAGCAGCTGTATGCTTCTTCCTGGTCGGTAAATGAAATGCTTTCAATAGTGAAGCTGCAGGAACGGGCGCATTTATCAGTAAAACAGCTGACATATTCGGAAAAGCAGCGGTTAAAGCTGGTGCGCCTGTGCGCACAGCGGGCGCCTCTCTGTGTGTTCGAAGAGCCGGATCAGAACGTTGACCTGGAAACGAGGCGCATCATCGCCCGTTTGTTTCAACGCCTGCAGGAGGAAGGCAGCACGGTGCTTGTGCTGACGGGGAATATGGAAAGTGCGGTTCTGCTGGCAGAAAACGTTTACCGCCTGGAATCCTCCGGGCTGCATTTGGTGGAGACGCAAACGGAAAACGAGGAAGGAGAGGAAAAGGAAGAACAGGCAGCCGTGGAGGAAAAAGAGCCGGGGCTGCCGTTTGATAAAATACCAAGCCGCGTAAATGAGAAATTAATTTTGTTTC
This sequence comes from Marinococcus luteus, assembly GCF_034497705.1. Taxonomy (GTDB): domain Bacteria; phylum Bacillota; class Bacilli; order Bacillales; family Marinococcaceae; genus Marinococcus; species Marinococcus luteus_A. Next base: position 303,448 of record NZ_JAXRUV010000001.1, read on the forward strand.
ATCCCACCGAGATCGACTTTATCGAAAGCGTGCAGGGCGAGGTGCACCTTCATGTCCAGGGAGAAACCTTCCCGGCGGTGTTCACGCTCACCGAGCTGGAGGAGCGGCTGCAGCCATTCGGCTTTTTTCGCTGCCACCGGTCGTATATCGTAAATCTGCAGAATGTGCGCGAAATTATGACCTGGACCCGCAACAGCTATACGCTCGTGTTAAACGATGCCTCCCAGGCAGAAATTCCGCTATCCAAAACGAAAATGGCCGCGTTAAAGGCGATGCTCGGCATCAAATAAGTGTTCCACTGAGCGCAGAATATGTATCATTGAGGGCCGAATATGCTCCATTGACCCAGAATATAATGCGCCAGACCGCGTTTCTTCGTATGCTGAAAGCAATCACATAAGAGGAGGCGCAATAATGGAACCGATTCTTCACCTTCAAGGTGTATCCAAGATGTACGGCAACCAGGTGGCCGTCAACGACCTGGATATCGACGTGCAGCCAGGCGAAATTTTCGGCTTTTTAGGTCCGAGCGGCTCTGGAAAAACAACCACTATTAAAATGATTACCAATCAGCTCGAGGCAACCGACGGCGAGGTGCGCGTCTTCGGCCGGTCTCTGCCGGTGCGGGCAACGAGCGACTTTTACCGGCGGTTTGGTGTGCTGACGGATAACAGCGGCCTGTATCAGCGACTGAGCATTGAGGAAAATCTCGCGCTTTATGCCAAGCTGTACGACGTGCCGAGACAGCGTATCCAGGACGTGCTGGAGCTTGTGAATCTGCAGGACGCACGCCGCAGGTCGGTGGCCAAATTGTCCAAGGGCATGAGGCAGCGCACGGTTCTCGCCCGGACACTGCTCCATGAGCCGGAACTGCTTGTGCTCGACGAGCCGACATCGGCACTTGATCCGGGCAACATGCAGCATATTCACCAGGGGCTTAGGGCATTAAACGAACGGGGAACAACGATTTTTCTTTCGACCCATGATATGCAGGAAGCGGAGACGCTCTGCGACCGGGTAGCCTTTATCCATGATGGGCGTCTGCAGCAGGTTGATACCCCGAAAAACCTGCGGCGGCGGTATTCCGAAGGCATGATCCAGGTAGAGCTGACGAATGGGGATGTGCATACGCTCGCGAACACCCCGGCGTATGCCAAACAGCTGTACGAATATATGGCTGAGGAACGGGTGGCCGCGATTCATTCCCAGGAACCGACCCTGGGAGACATTTTTGTCCGTTTAACGGGAAGGGAGCTGGTGTAACGATGATGGCCGTGCAGCGCATGTATGCTATTTTTATGAAGGATGTTAAAGATTTATCGAAAAACCTGTTTGTAACGACTACTGTGATAACGCCGGTTATCCTGGCTCTGTTTTACGGGCAGCAGGGCCAGCTGCCGATAGAAATTCATTACTTAACGTTTAACATCGCGCTGGTGCTTGTGGCGACATTTGTCCAGGCCGCTCTGATTGCCGAGGAAAAAGAAAAGCATACCCTGCGGGGGCTGATGCTGTCTCCGGCATCTCCGTGGGAAATTCTGGCCGGCAAAAATGTGTTAACCTTTCTATTCACAGCATTGACGCTATTCGTATGTGTCCTCCTCGCCGGTTATAATCCGGCTCACGCAGGCATTGTCGGGGCGGGGATGGTGCTGTCGATCGGTTTTTACCTGGCGCTCGGTACGCTACTCGGTCTTTTAGCAACCTCGGTCGTTCAGGCCTCTGTCGCTCTGCTGCCGATTATGTTTGTTTTCGGATTTTCGCAGATTATCGAAGAAATGGCCAACCGCTACGAGGCAGCAGGGGTGCTTGAATACCTGCCGAACGTCCAGCTGGTGGAGATTGCCCGCCAGGTGGAGCAGGGAGCGTCGTGGGTCGACGTGACGGCTCCGCTCTTATGGATTGTCGGCTGGACGGCGGTGATGTGGGGCGTCGTTTTCATCACCTACCAGCGTCGTCAGCTTGAGGATTAGGAAAAAGCTTTTTTAGATAAAAGGAAAGGAAGCACCGGGCGCCGTTTGGCACGTGGGTGCTTCCTTTTTCCTATGGCAGTATGGTTTACGCTTTGGATGCCGTAAGACCAAGAGTGCGTGACGTGGAATCGTGAACCATGTCCAGCAGCTCCGGGTTATCCTCGAGGGATTTGCCGTAGGATGGAATGATTTCCTTCAGCTTCGGCTCCCACGCTTCCAGATGCTCGGGAAAGCATTTGTTCAAAACCTCGAGCATAATGGACACCGATACGGAAGCTCCCGGGGATTCACCGAGGAGAGCCGCCATCGACTGATCGCTCGCGTGAATCAGCTTGGTGCCAAACTGCAGGGCGCCGCGGCCGCCTTCTTCGGTATCCTCAATCAGCTGCACGCGCTGGCCGGCGACAAGCAGCTCCCAGTCCTCGCTGGAGGCATTCGGCACGAAGTTTCGCAGCTCCTCCATTCGGTTCTCCTTCGTCATGCTCAGCTGCTGGGCTAGATATTTGAGCAGCGGCGTGTTCTTGGCACCTGCTGCGAGCATTGTCAGCACGTTCGTCGGCTTGACGGAGCCGAACAGGTCCAGCGGCGAGCCCTGTTTCAGGAACTTGGGCGTAAATCCGGCAAACGGGCCGTATAATAGCGTATCCCTTCCTTCGATATGGCGGCGGTCCAGGTGAGGCACCGTCATCGGCGGGGTGCCGGCGGGCTCTTTACCATACACCTTGGAATGATGCTTTTGGACGACCTCCGGATTATCACAGACGAGGAATTCACCGCTGATCGGAAAGCCTCCGATATATTTGCTTTCCGGGATGCCGGTTTTCTGCAGCAGCGGCAGGGCGCCGCCGCCGGCACCGATAAAGGCGAAGGAAGCCGTATGTTCTTCCAAAGTTTCCTTTTCATGGTTCTGTACCTTTATTTCCCACGAGCCGTCGTTTTTTTGATTAATATCATCGACGGAATGGCTGTAGCGGATCTCAATATTGTCCTGCTTCTCCAGGTTGGCCAGCATTTGACGGGTCAGTTCCCCGAAATTGATATCGGTGCCATGGTCAACCTTCGTGGCCGCTATCGGCTCGTCAGCGTCACGGCCCTCCATCATTAACGGAATCCACTGCCTGATTTGCTCAGGATCGTCGGAAAACTCCATGCCCTGAAACTGAGGATGACCGTCGAGAGCCTCAAACCGCTTTTTCAGAAAGTTCACGTGCTCCTCCCCGTAAACAAAGCTGATATGAGGGAGGGGACGGATAAACTCTTCAGGATTTTGAAGGTCTCCCTGGTCCACGAGATGAGCCCAGAGCTGTCTTGAGATCTGGAATTGTTCATTAATTTCTACCGCCCGTTCGATTTTAAGCGAACCGTCCGGCTGCTCGGGGGTGTAGTTCAGCTCACAGAGAGCCGCGTGTCCGGTGCCGGCGTTATTCCATTCATTCGAGCTCTCCTGGCCTGCGGAATCGAGCTTTTCGAACAGAGTAATGCGCCATTCCGGCTCGAGCTTGTGCAGGAGCGTGGCAAGCGTCGCACTCACAATACCGGCGCCAACAAGAATCACGTCTGTCGTGGTGTTACTATTGTTCATATTTATTCCTCCTTAAAAAGTGCATAAGTGTAAGCGTTTGCGATAAGTAGTATGGTCATCTGATGACTTGGAATTTATCATAACATATTCCGAAAAGGAAGGACAGACTGCCGGCAAAAAAGAAGCATTTATGTTAAATTGATTTAGCGTTGAATAGATAATAAACAAAACAGCCGTGAAGGTGTACTGGCTGGAAGATTCGGGAGTAATACATAGTATATAGAAGCAGCGTAGATTTACAGGAGGGCGCAGATGGCTGATTCATGGACTTCGTTACTAAAAAATAAAACGTTTGTGCTCGTATGGCTGTCGGGCATGACGGTGATGCTTGGCTTTTCGATCTTCTTTCTTTCCGTTTCCTGGTTCGTCGTCAATGAAATGCAGCAGCCGGCCATTCTCGGGGTCGTCATGATGACGATTGCGATTCCGCGTGTGGCAATGATGATTTACGGCGGGGTGCTTGCGGACAAAATCCAGAAATCGCGTATTATGTTTACGACGAATGCGCTGCAGGTGATCGTGATGATCGTGCTTGTGCTGCTCGTGCAGCAGGACGCTCTGCAGACGACTTCATTAATAATTTTGGCGTTTGTCTTTGGGTTTCTCGATGCGTTCTTTTTCCCGGCGGCTTCGGCGATGATTCCGAGTATTGTGCCGGTGAACCAATTACAGCAGGCCAACTCCTGGTACCAGGGCTCCACAGAGCTGATGTTTATTATCGGACCGGTGATGGGCGGCCTGTTATTAACCTTTGGGGATTTTGCCTTTGCGTTTTCCGCAGCGGCTGGCTTGATCGCTGTATCCACTGTTCTGATTTACCCGCCGCTGTTGAAAGACCCGGTGCCGGAGGCGAGAAGCGGGCGTCATACCGCCTGGATGGATCTGAAGGAGGGGCTTGCGTACGTACGTCAGTCAGGTATCCACCGGGCCGGGACGATGGTAATTATTACGATTAATTTACTGATGATCGGACCGCTGTTGATCAGCATCCCAATGCTTATCAGCGCCCTCGGAGGCGCTCCCTGGCAGCTGAGCCTGCTGGAGGGAGGATTTTCGACCGGTACCTTTTTATTGAGTGTACTGTTGGTTACGTGGTCGCTGAAGCAGCGGCGGGGTCTGTGGGTGTTAATTTCCCTCGGAGTAAGCTTTATTCTCCTCCTGGTGTTCAGCCAGGTGGAAGCGCTGCCTGTGCTGGTTGTTGTGATCACGCTGATGGGAGGGGCGGGGATGCTGGTGTACCTGCCGACGATTACGATGATCCAGGAAAAAACCGACAACAACAAGCTCGGACGGGTGATGAGCCTGGTCAACTTTGCCTCAAGCGGATTTGAGCCTATCGCCTTTGCGCTCATTTCGTTTCTGGTCGCGGCTTCCATCCCGATCCAGACGGTGCTCCTGTACACATCTGTCACCGGGCTTGTGCTGGCCGGATTGCTATTATGGCTCAGCCCGGAGTTCCGGCAGACCGATTAGTGTGGCCGAGGAAGCAATATGAACTAAGAGACGAGCTGAATGCTTGTCTCTTTTTTTAGGGAAAGCCGAAAATTCAAATTCGTTTCTATTCAAATCATATTAAGCATTTATTTTTTTGAAATAGGTATATATAATACAAATAATTCATACTTTTGTTTAAAAATAGTAAATATTTCATGATCGTGGAATGAGTAATAAATAATGGTGGCGAAAGGTCAGGAAGGAGAATACCGTGACGTATTCATTTAATGATGCCATGACGTTAAAGGATTTTTACACCCAAAATGCTCAATTATTCGAGCAAACGCTCATCGAAGAAGCCGCTACGGTCAAAAAAGACGTCCGGGATATACTGCAGCGGGGCAATATTAATTTGGTGGCGAACGCCCATCAGTTTGTTTCCCTGGCGTTTGATGAAAACGAAGAGGAGCTGAAAGCATTCGCTGAACAGGAGGGCATCGTCTGGGCGGCGCAGGATATTGAATTATCCTTCAGGCTGGAATGGGTGCATGCGCTGCGCCGGACGATCTGGCTGTTAATTGAAGCCTACCAGACGCACGCCGGGGAAAAAGAATTCCACGATTTTTTTCACTGGGAACGAAAAATAAATAACCAGGTAGATGCTTTTTTACATACGTTTTTGAAAAGTTATTCAAACTACAAGGAAACCCTTATACAAAATCAGGAGCAGTTAGTCGACTATCTTTCGACGCCGGTCATCCCGCTCGGGCGCTCGATCTGTGTACTGCCATTAATAGGACCGATTGACAGGCGGCGCCTGGGTCTGCTGGAGGAAAATGTACTGATGAAGGTGGCGGAGCAGAAAATTCAGGTGTTAATCATCGATTTGTCCGGCGCAGAGCTGATGGAGAAAGAGGAAATAAAAGACTTTATAAGAATCATTGACGGGGTCTCTTTGATGGGAAGTGAAATCGTGCTTACCGGGGTGCCGGGAAAACTGGCGATGGATCATGCTTTATTTCAGGAAGCCGGTAATTCCCGCATCAAAACCCTGGGCACGCTGCAAAGGGCGGTTAATGAATATTTTGTACGGAAGTAATCTGTCTTGTGTAAAATTCTACTTCCTCACGGGAGAACGCGTGACCCACTAGCGCTTATTTATGAGCAGGAAGGGAAAAGAAAACCAAACCGGCTGATCAGATAATTATGAGTTGTGGAACAATCAGTATGTTTTACCAGAAAATCTGTCGGGTAAATAAGTATCATAACGTCAAGAACCATAAAAGCTTTCATAGCGTTAAAAGTAAATAAGCGGCGGAAATGAATGGATACAAAAGCCAGTACATGAGCCAGGAAAAGGAGTGAAATCCTTTTTCTGGTTTTTTATTGTCAAAACACAGTCATAAAGCAACCTATGCCAAACGGATAATAATGACAGTCGGGAAAGCAGGATGTTTGGGAGCATAAATAATAACGAAAAAGGAAGGATAATATGTCCCATTATAACCGTGTATTAGTAGGCGTAGAAGTGCTTGAAGGAGCTTCTCATGACGCCTTTGAGGAAGCTTGTGACGTGGCAAAGGATCATGACGCGATGCTTGTGATTGCTTTCGTTTTGGATAAAAAAGGATATGCGTCGCTCGCCAGTATGGATCCCTATGGGTTTGAGCGGTTGAAGGAGCAGGCCGGGACAAGATTAAAGGCGTACCAGGCGGCTGCTCAGCAAAGAGGTGTCACCGGCGTACAAACTGCCTTGAAAATAGGCGTGCCGCGAAAAGAAATGGTGGAAGACTTATGTAAGGAATACAGCATTGATGTTGTCGTCATCGGGCAGTCCGGGGGCTCGAAAATCGATCGTCTCCTGCTGGGAAATACGGCGAAAGCCATTCAGAAAAAAGCGATATGCGATGTGAAAGTAGTAGGCGGACAAAGCCCCGCTTCAGAGAAAGAATATGCAGGCAGCGATTATACGCAGGAAAAACGATAGGGCAGATATTCGTTTAAATGGTTTTCCCCAGTTAAGCGTGAAGGAAAATAATGAGATTAAAGAAAGAGAGGAAATATAAACATGGAAATAGCAGCAGTAATTTTATATGGCGTGTTTGCGGCGCTTTTGGTAGTGAATCCAGCACAAAAGAGCAAAACGAAAAGCCAGTAACAGAAATAGATATGTAAATTCACGAGACACTACCAGTGAGAACAGTGATCTGGTGGTTTCGGTGGATTAAAGAAGTCGTTCGAAGGGGGATCCTGAAGCGTAAGTGCAAGGCCTGGCGATCGGGCTTCACTTCATCGGCGTCTCCTATAATTTATGGCTTGAAAATCACCATTTTCACATAAAAACCGGACGTATATTCTGGCAGATACTACACTGCCAGGCATCATCAGTGGCTCCATTGACCCGCCGTGCAATTTTTTGAGTGGATGCCGTGATATTTAACGTCCTCAGCAAATAGATGTCCACTGAATGAAATACGCATTTATACATGTTTTTAGGAGCGGAGGTCATCTGCGCTGTCGTGATCATTGCATTAACTACACGGCGGGTCTTATGAGCCACAGTAATAATAGTTTAATGAATAAGAAAAATCCGGGAGGTCATTCAAGTTGAATAACCTCCCGGATTTTTAACGTGAGGAATTATTATTTGATGGAGTCAGCGGTGGCCTGCCATTTTTCCCGTCGTCTCCTTTTTAACAATTCCCGGTAAAATGTTAAGCGCATCACTTCGTACAGCACCAGACAAAAAATGAGCCCAACGAAAATGAGGAGAGTTCCAAGAACCATTCCCACCCCCGTGAGGACAAAAAAGCCTAACAATACCCATCTGGAACCCTTCATAAGAGAGAAACTCTTTTTTATACTTGTGAAAATCCCGGTGTCAGGGTCGTCATACAGAATATACGAGACCTGCGATATACTTAAAAACAGCCATACAAAGATGCTGAACAAAAGAAAGTAAGCAAATGATATCAGGATGGACCCCACGTTCATAGCCGTGCCTAATAGAAATAAGCTGCCAATGGCCGCATATACGACCATCATGCCTATAGTGTATATCAGTAGGTTGGAAAGAACAAAGATGACCAGCCCTTTATATAACAGCTTCCAGTACCGGAAGGGATAGGTGCAGGCCCGGACGAACCGTTTCTTCATGGTGCGTTGGGTGTTGGTGATGTAATCGATCATCACGAAAAAAATCACGCTGTTCACAAAAGAAGCAATCAGTAGTGAGCGGAATGTCTCGCTGTTAAAAACAGCCACCGGCGAAAATTGAATCTGAAGGGTCCCCTGGACAGGCAAAGTGCCCGCTAGAAGCTTGATGAAATAGCATAAAATCACCATTCCAACAATTTTTAACCAGTTACCGTTAAGAAAATCAAATGCATCCTTGAAAGCTGTTCCTATAATAAATACGCACAACCTTACTTCATAATTTGCCGGGACGAACCTTGTGGGTCTTATAGTGATGATATGTAAATACATATAAAAAGACATAATGTTTTATAAAAATAACAAAGTATCATTGTAAAGAAAAAAACTTAGGAACGCAATATTAGAGCCATAGGGATAGCGGATAAAGAACCGGACAGTTACGGTTTTATTGAAATAGTGTTTGAGTACATATGGACCAGCTGATCATTGATCCATTTTTCTTTTTCGAACTGCATGGGGATGCTTTTTGCTACTTGCACAGAAGGTGTGTTGCGAGTCTGAATGAGAGCAATCATTTTATCAAGGCGCAGTTCCGTTTTTCCTAAATGAAAAAAACTTCTGTCTCCTCCAGGGTTTGGGTCGATCCGTTTCTAATATATTGTATCATTGCTGGGGAGGCGAGCATCCGGTGAAGAAAATTCAGCTCCTTATAAGTGTAATCCCGAAAAGCAAGCCGGGAGCTGGTCAAATAAAACAGGGAGCATCCCCTCCTTCGGTTTGTTTATTGACAAATTTTGTGCTTCCGGCAGGGTTGAAGCCACTTAATTATACAATTTTTATTGTATGTAGTAACAACATAAGGAGCAATGAAGGCCCGCACAAGCTTTCCTGTCGCAAACCTCCGGGGGCCGGAAATAAAACAGGGCGGAGAAAAGTTTGTATGCAGGCACGGCGGGGTATCATCATCTATGGCTTATTCTTCTAGGCCGTTCGTTTGGCGTTACTGGACAATCCCAAAAAACGAAAAACAGAAGACGTCTATTTAAAGACAAAATTTCGATAATACACGAGGAGGAATCAATCATGAAGCCGCAAGTTCAGGAATACACCAATGAAGATAACATCGAGCAGGACGTCCGGAAACTTACTAACAATGGTATCAGCCGTAACGATATTTATGTCATGAGTCACGACGACGATCGCACGGATCGGATCGCTGATAAGGCAGACACCAATGAGCCTACCGATGACGAATTCGGCATTGATTCCGAAAATCGTTTTTCGAAAAAGGGAGACGAATTACGATTTAAACTTCAGGAGCTGGGATTCACGGAGCAGGAAGCAGAAGATCTGGAGGACGACCTGGATGAAGGCAAAGTATTATTAATGGTTCAGGACGAAAAGAATCTGAGCGAATTGCTGAAATAATATCAGGCAAAACAGCTGGAGACCGATAGGTGTCCAGTTTTGTCTGTTTATACATAAAGGCGCTTCCGCTGGGGAGCGTCTTTGTTTGATCTGTTGGCTATCTCTGGTTAAAAATCTATTTTGACCATCTTCGCAATCACCAGGTAAGCAATCAGGAAGCCGGTGATGCCAAGGGAAACAGGAACAGCAGCCAGGGAAAAAGCGCAAGGGCTTCGTCGCCGTCGAAGGCTGAAATCACCTGGTAGTCCTCTTTCTTTAAAGGGGTGGAGACGAGACTGTGAATATCCTGATCATCTTCAACGAACAAAATTGCTTCATTTAATAAACTCATTCCTTTATATATATTCATTATTATCTGTTCAACTAATTGTTATAATGGAAAGAAAATACAATTAATGAATTTTGCTTTTAAGGGGAGTATAGCATGAGGGCATTTATTCTGTTTCACCGCACATTTAGCACCGTGGTTCTCTTTTTGGTGATTGTGGATTTAATTCAGCTGATTGAGTTGCCATCCTCGGTATTTATTGTCCTGATGAGTATGTTAGTCGCTTCTACGGCTGTCGTTTGGACGTACGAACGAAAACAGGCCAGATTAGAGCCGGGGCACTAGGCCGGTGACAGTAAGCTGGTCTTTATATGTTAGAGCATAAAAGAATAATTGTATGGAAGGAAGAAGGCAGCCATGAACGCATCTTTATGGGAACAGCTTCGGAAGCTGAGCTCTCAGGAGCCAAAAACCTTGGAACAGATGGCATTAAAGCTTTCGGAGGAATCGGGCGAGGTCGCCGAAGCGGTGCTGGCAGCATCGGAAGCGAGTGGAAGCGAGTACAAACAGGCGTCCCGGAATCACATCGATGAAGAGTGCATCGATGTGATACTGGTGGCAGCCGCTATGTTTTATCAGTCCGGTCATGATACCGCGCATATGGAACAGCTGCTGCAAAAGAAAATGGAGAAATGGCAGGAACATATGGCGAAAAGGGAAGACTAGTTTCATGGAAGGCATCTGCTGAAAACAGGGACGGAAACAGTGCCGGGCCCTGTTTTTTGCGCATTTCGATCCTAATCTAATCACCTCAGAAGGCTTACATATTACGTGTTTGGAAATTACGGGTTTCCGTTCCAAAAGGCATAAACCATAGCGGCAAGGAGAGCCGGCGAAATTCCTGCAGCTGATTCTTCCACGCGTATTTCCACCGAACCCCTCCAAAGGAAGCCAGTGCGCCTGTTTTCTCCGACGCATTCGTCTTTCACATAAATATGGCCTTGTCCATTCCACTGCAGTTGAATAGTTACTTCCGGCAGATGGTTCATGCCGCTCAGCGTCACCGCATATTTGTGTTTGAACGCATGCAGGCTAGTCATATCTGCGATGTGCATACGATTCTGAAAAACGCTCCAATTATGACCTTTATCGAATGTTTGCTGGACGATGGCGTAGCTATTATCTGCTTCCATAGTGATATTAACGTCGTGAACCGGATTTCGGGAAGGACGGTCGCCTGCATCATGAAACCAGCGCTGCATTGTTCCAATTTCTGCTTCACGATCATACACGGAAATGGGTTTCGTGGAGGCACCCCATAAAGGACAGGAATATGTTAGCAGCATGACGGGCTCTCTCCTTTGCTAAATGAGTATAGATAAAACGGCGTTTTGGGGTTGAACACCGCCGCTTCTAAAAATAAAAATAGTAACCCACAGTCATAAAAACGAAAAAGCTGTTAGCCATCAAAAACGTTGGAAGAAGCAGCCACCACAGCCGGCCTACTACAGCAAGCACAAAGCCAATGGCGCCGAATACCTGACCAAAGAGCCAATAGCTGAACCCGTAATTCCAAATAAAGTTGGGCATCCACGTAGTTACGCTCAGCAGCAGACATAAGACACTCCATTTACAAAGCGTGCGCCTGGGCATGAATAAACCTCCTCCCAAAGTTTTCATGGGTGAGTAAATTTTATTTTCGGGGTTATGGAAGAAAATTGCAAACTGAGGAGGAACAAGCTTAACTACAGTTGCAGTTTTAAAAGAAGAAATAGTACAATTTAAAATAAAAGGAATAATTTTACATTAATTGTTGCTTCATATGCCGGGTCGTATGAAATAGTAGGTGAGAGGACTAAAAGAATTGTTGTACATATGGGAGTAGGCCGCATGAAATTGCTTCAGGTAATAAAAGGGATACTGACGATATGGATTGCCATTCACAGTCTGAGTGTCATGATTTTATTGATACTACTGCTGCTTGCCGTTCCCGGTACTGATTTTCCCTTAAGCTCTATCGGCTTATTGATGGCGGGAATATTAGGGTATGCTGCTGTCGAGTATAAATTGAAGAAGAAAGAAGAAAATCAGGAAAAGGTGCGGGGATAATATTGAATTTTAGGAGCACCAGGGGGCGTTTTATGGGACAAAGCTGGAAAGAGCGAAAGCGAGATAACTTTTTATATAACATGTTTCTATTCGACTATGTAATTGCAGGCATTACAATTGTGCCATTCGTGCTTACCCTATATTTGTTTGGCGTATTACCGCTAAATGAAACGATGCGCTGGATTTTACCTGGTGCTTTCATCGTTTCACTGCTGGTTTTTATTTTTGAATTTAACGGCAGTTTCAAACGGCCTATTGATAGAAAAAAAGACCATTAGAAGAATGTAACGTGCTTCCAGGCTTAATTGAAAATAGTACTTTTGCTTACTGAAAGGGGAAGACTTATGAATATATACGAAAAAGAGGAAGGCATCATTGTTCGTCGATTTCGTGCTGAAGAAGATGATATTGATGTATTAACCACTCTGCTGCACCAGGCTTACCAGCCTTTAGCAGACCAGGGATTCCGCTATCTGGCGACTCACCAGAGCGCGAAAGTAACAAGGGAGAGGCTTGAGAAAGGTCAGGGATTTATCGCCTGGGACCGTGGAACACCAGTAGCGACGATTACCTACTACGGACCGGAGATACCTAAAGACGGGAATTGGTATAAACAGCCCGGTGTCGGTGTGGCCGGGCAATTCGGGGTTCGGCCGGATTATCAGTCCAACGGGTTGGGAAGCTTTCTTTTAGCAACCGTGGAACATGTGGCACGCGAGCAGGGGAGCACTGAACTGGCTCTGGATACGTCAGAGGGTGCGACTCATTTAAGGGTGTTTTATGAGCGGAGGGGGTACCGGTTTATTGAATACGCCGACTGGAACGTAACCAACTACAAAAGCGTCGTGCTGAGTAAAACGTTATAACGGTTTTAAAAAAACTCGTTCCACTATGCTCTCTAAGCGATAAAAAAGCAGAACGCTGCCGTTCTGCTTTTTTGTATGCGCAGAGGGTTCAAAAACGCCTCTCCCAGTTTATCATTCACTGTCCAGCCCATTTTTCTTATATACGTACATAAATATTCCCAACATGAGGAAAAGCCAACCGAGGAGAACACTGGTGTCTGTGATGTTCCACTGGTACTCCGCGGTGGAGGAGAGCGTTTCTGACAAATTGGCCAGCACTCCGCTATACGTGTATTTTAATATGTCCGCGAACGTCTCATTGAACACTTTGAGCACAGGGGTCGAAGTGAAAAGCACTAAAATGGGTGTGCTGACGAGGGTCGCCTGCGCCTGGTTTTTAGCGAATACGCCGATGATGAAGCCGATTACGATACTGATTAAGCTGGCTAAGGTGGTGATCACCAGATACGTCAGCAGCGGGACATCTCCCAGCGAAACGCCGCTTGCGGGCACGAGCAGAATGTTGGTGGCTACGAGAATCACGAGGATGGGAATCATGCTGCCGATAAAGTATTCGGGCCCTCTAACGGAGGAGGTCATCAACACGCGCAGGGTGTGTTTTTCTTTTTCTTCCGCGATCGGGGAGCTGCTCATAGAGATGCCGGCAATAGCGATATTAAATATCAGACCGAAGCTCAGCAGAAACCCTTCCGTAGAAAAGGCCATTCCCGTTTCGCCAGCTTCCACCTCCGGCATCAGGTTCCTCATCACAACGACAAAGATAATGGCAAAGATGGGGGTGAAAATAATGCTCATATTGCTAAGGATCAGTCGTAATTTCAATTGAAGCACCGCGCTGATTTTTCGAAACGATAGACTCACACTAGCTCCCTCCCCGTCACTTCAAGAAATACCCTTTCCAAATTTGGCTCATTGGAATGAATCGTTAAAACTTCGTCGTTGGTCAGCCAGTGGTTGAGCTGCTGGATCGCTTCGGCCGTATGAGTGAGCGTCACCTCTTCGCCGTTTCGCAACAGCACCTGGTACCGTTTATCCCGGTTGTACTTGAGCGTCAACGCCCTGGGCGAATCATGCTCGACAATCAGCCCGTCATTCAGGAGGGCCACATGATCACACAGCTTGGTCGCTTCGTTCATGTTGTGAGTGGTCAAAAATATGGCAGTGCCGTTATTTTTGATTTCCATCAGCAGGGCATGAATGGCTTCGGTGGTAACCGGGTCGAGCCCGCTGGTCGGCTCATCGAGAAAGAGCACCTTCGGCTGGTGAAGCATCGCTCTGGTCAGAACGAGGCGCTGCTTCATTCCCTTCGAGAGCTTGCTGGCCAGCTTGTTTTTCTCCTCATACAGACCGACCTTTTTAAGAAGAACATCAATGCGTTTTTTGTCCACATTCAGCAGCTTCGCGAACGTGCTCAAATTATGATACACGCTCAGTCTCTCATACACCCCGCTGTTATCGGTTACGATTCCGAGCTGTTCATAAATGCTTTCGTCGATGCGTTCCACGGGGTGCCCCAACACAAAAGCCTGACCGGAGGACTGGGCCAACTGCCCGGTCAATATTTTTATTGTCGTGGTTTTTCCTGACCCGGAAGGTCCTAAAAATCCGAAAATGTCACCCGCACGAACGGAGAAACTGATGTCTTTTAAGGCGGTTTCGCCTTTAAACTTTTTGGATAACTGCTTCACCTGAATGAATTCCTGTTCCATCTGTTTTCGCTCCTTCAATTATGATTCAAGAGGACTTTCGCTCTCCCTTCTCTTAAGCTTAACTTTACCGGAGCCCGGGAGAAATGTCGTAAATATCGGGTGAACAGTAACGGTCTAAAGCCCAAATGTACCAAAAAGAGGCTGAAATCATCTCATTTCAGCCCCAAACGTACGTTAAAATTCCATCAATGCTTTCATTTCCTCCAGCCTGTTCCGGGAAAGCGGCAGTTTGAGATTGGCATTTCCCTTTAACACAAGCGTATAGCTGTTTTTGGAATAGCTCACTAATTCCGATACCCGCTGCAGATTAACTAAATACGAGCGGTGGGACCGGAAGAAGCCGAAATTCGTTAATTTTGCCTCAAGTTCATTCATGGTCAAATCGGTGGGGAAGTGCTCCTCACCGATGCGAATCGTACTGACGCTGTTAATGCTTTCAATAAAATCAATTTCGTCCGGGCTAAAAAAAATCGTTTTGTCTGCCACTCTGCTGGATACTTTATAAACTTTGTTTGGTTTTGTTTCTGCATCGACTGTCTCTGTATGCGTGACTTTGCCCTTGTCGGCAAGATCCGTTTGTTCCAGGCGGGAATGTGGATTGTACCGGTAAACATCGTTGCTTAATAATAACAGCTCCTCCAGAAACGTAGAGGTGCAGAGTACCGCTATGTTATTGGAGCGAAGGTGATTCAGCGCCTGTAAATACAATTCGATGCCTTCGTCTGTTGCGTTATTTAAAGGACTTTGAATCAAAAGCAGGCTCGGGGAAAATAGGAACATCCGTAACAGGCTGATTCGTTTTTTCTGGTCTAGCGACAGTCGGCTGATTCTCGTATGCCATACATCGGACAATGAAAAAACACTGATAAACGATTCCAGAGGCTCCCTGAAATCAGCTAGCTTTTTAAAAATAAGCAAATAGCTGGCCACCGTCAGTCCTTCATACAGGGCGTCCTCTGTCAATTCCGTCACGATGTCACTGGTCTCTTTTTTTACATGGCCGCTCGAGGGGGCCAGCCCCCCGGATAGCAGTTCAAAAAACACAAGGCTTTCGTGGTGAGTCATTTTAATTCCTATTTGAGACGTTTCTTCAATCATTAAAGTCAGATTCTTTAAAACAGTCCGATCGTTCTCCTGCTTCATGACATTGTCGAGCGTTACTAAGGGCAAAAAGGCCACTCGCTTTCTTATTTGATTTAGAGATGCTTGGTGCAACTAATATGATAAAAGGAAACAAAGAAGAAAAGAATTGCACATATTATCCCGACTATTTACTCTGGGACTGTCACAATAAGCTAGAGCTTTTGAATGTGGGTATCCTTAAATCCGGAGATATACTTCAGGCCGTATCCAAGCATCCGGTCCAGGCCAATATGAACGATCCAGATGAGGCTGATGATCACCGGCCATTCGAGAGAAAAGAGGTAACCGGACAAGAGAAGTAATAGGGGAAGGATATACGTATGAGCAGCGTTATAGACGTAAGCGCCTGTCTTTGAATTGACCGCATACCCGATCATGGAGACGTCGGGAAGGAAAAGCAGCAGAAGGAAGAGAAGCCAGGAGTATCCATTGGAAAAATACAGTCCAGCACCCAGGGCAGCAATCATAAAGCCTTCCGTTTTAATCAGCCTTTGATTCATGCTTTTCGTCTCCTTTTTTAAATCCTCAGAGCGAATGTAGATAAACTTATCATATAACGATTTGTCCGAACAGCCAATTGGAGAATCACATAAAATTTTAATACGTACCTAAGACTGCTAAATTTCCTTGTTAAATTAATGCTTGGCCTTTTCTTTATTTGTTAATATGCTGGCAAGCATAAACAGAGCATTTAAAATAATGGAAACCTGAAAGCTCAAAAAGAAAGCGGTAAAGCTGGAGCTGAACCAGCGGGTATAGATGTAGCAGGCGCCGGCAGCTGCCCCCATAAGAACGGGGAGTAGTAGAGACAGGCGTGGCACCACTGTAGCGTTTCGAATAAGAAAGACAAGCCCGATAACGGTAAACAGTGCGAACATCAGCGTTAACATGAGAGCTTCCCCTTTCTCCTCTATGTACTTCAGCTATTAAAATCCGGGTAACTGTACGTATGAACGCATTGGCATCGCTAGTTGAAGACGGGCGAGTAACCATGGAGATGGGCCTGAAAAAGCGCAAAGCTTAATTCTCCGTCAGAAAGCGTATTGTTTTTGACTTTATGTATGCATTCGGTAATAGGGAGGAAATAAACCTGAATGCTTTCATGATCTTCGAGCTGCTGCTCTAGTTGATCGTTCAAGTCATCGGTAAAGAAAACGTGGGTACGGTCATTACTTCGCCAGGAGGCCGGGAGCATTGTTCCTAAATAATTTAAGAGCCCACAAGTGTAGCCTGTTTCTTCAGCCAGCTCTCTCCGGGCAGCTTGAACGAGTGTTTCGCCCGGTTCCACGCCGCCGCCCGGCAGTTGCACCACAACAGCATCGACCGCCGGGCGGTATTGTTTGATAAGAAGAAAAGCATCCTCTTTTTTGGCCAGAACGACGACGCCATCCGGTTCGTCTGACGTAACGTATTTTCTGCCCCGCTGATCCGAAATGACGTGCTCGCCCTGTGCCTGATCCTCATCCATGATAACTGCCCCCGTTTATTAGTTAGTGACGCGACGGTACATTTTATTGTAAAAAAGTATCATAGGAATAAATAAAAGTAAATTCAATAGCTAAAAATATGGCTTACATAAAACGATGCGGCTTAATTGCTGTCATTTAGCGCTATTTTAAATAAATGTAAATATATTACTTAAAAAGCATCTCCGGCTGAAAAGCGGAAATGCTTTTTTTGATTGGGGGCTGCAGCAATGGGTATAATAAAGCCAAACAATTAGCAGTGAAAGGCGGAGAAAAATAATGGAAGAAACAAAGCAGAACGGCAGCAAAATGAAAGCTGTACAGGTTACGGGCTATGGCGGCCTGGATAAGCTGGAGCTCGCAGAGGTGCCTGTTCCAGAACCTAAGGACGGGGAAGTACTGGTCAAAGTAAAGGCGTGTGCAATTAATAATACAGAAATCTGGATGAGGGAGGGTGCGTACGGAACCGGGAAAGATTCCGGCTGGCGGCCGGAAGGCGTCCAATTCCCGCGCACCCCCGGGTCGGATATCACTGGGGAGGTCGTTCAGGTGGGGGACAGGGAAAACGAAGGCCTGCTCGGCAAAAGGGTAGTGTTGTTTCCGTTCACCTCCAGCGGGGAGGCCGGTTATGAGCATATTTCAGAGGATATGTCTTTTTTAGGATCAGAATATGACGGAGGCTACGCCGAATACGTCGTGTGGCCGGCCGACCTGTGCTTTGATATGCCTTTATCCAGCTATTCAGACAGCGCTGCCTTTTCGGTGAGCGGACTGACGGCCTGGCATATGGCCCGGCAAATCGATATTCAGCCGGGGGAAACGGTTATGGTTACGGGAGCTAATGGTGGGGTCGGGTCGTTAAATGTGCAAATTGCCTCGAAGGTGTTTGGGGCCAGAGTGATCGCTCTCACAGGAGGTTTAGAACACGTGGAAAATCTTAAGGCGCTGGGCGCTTCCTGCGTGCTGTCTTACAAATCCGATCATCTTCAGGAAGAAATTCTGGAGTGGAACGGCGGGCCCGTCGATGCAGTTCTGGACGTAGTTGGGGATGCATTGTTTTCCCTGTCTCTTGAAGTGCTGAAAAAAGGAGGCCGGTTTTGTACCTCCGGGTCCGCCGGCGGGCAGGTAACAACGCTTGATTTACGAACACTGTATTTAAAGCATATTACCATGTATGGTTCTGTCCTGGGCACAAGAGCAGAATTTAAAGAATTGATGCAGGCGGTCTCCGAGGGGCTGATCAAGCCGGTCATCGACAGGTATTTTCCTCTGGAGGAAGCTAAAGAGGCCCAGAAATACTTTAAAAATAAAGGCAAAGCAGGAAAAATTGTTCTGCTTCCTGAAGCGACAGGTTCCCATGAATGATGTGTCCCTTGAGGATAATTGCCACTGTTGGCTAAATGGCAGAAAATTATTAAACTGGAGCCTGTATCTGTTGAAAGGAGACGTATTTGATAAAAGGCGGCATTGTTTATAACTCAAAAATATTTTATAATCTCGCTCGCTTTATTTTCTATAGTCGTAGTCTGAGTAGTGATTTTTAACGGAAGGAAGAAGAGTAATAAGCTGGATTAGGAGCCCGAGCAGAATGTAAAAGATGTGGAGAAAAACAACTTCTTTTATTAAATACATTTGAACAGTAATCCATACGATTAGGATAAATCCTATATACAATGAACTGTTCCATGCCCCGTGTGCTTCTTTATAAAGACTTAGCTTTCCCAGGATTTTAAATGGTTTTTCAGAAGCAAGGAAAACCGCCGTAACAAGTGGAAGAATGCCTAAGCACGTAAGCAAGATGATGCCCGGTATCAAAAAACTGTTAAAGGGAGTGTTTCTCAATATTTCTAACGGCATGGAAAACATAGAGCCATCAGGAGAAATAATTAGAAGCCCGCCACCAGCCAGGGCACCACTTCCAAGAAGAAGGTGAAAGAAAATTAACATGTAGCAGCCAGCAGTCTTCTGTTTTTTTACAACCATTGAGCTCACCTCCTGTTTATTACGACAATCGCCTTCGTACGAAGTTATCGACAGCCGGATCCCTATTTTTTTAATCCTGAAGGCCAGGGAAGGATGGTTTTACAGCGTCCGGGGGAGGGTCACCGCGGCCATGGTCCGGGCACGGTAATACTCATATTCGTATTTATATGGATGCGGACAGTAGGCATTCCATGGCTTCACGGATCCGGTAAAATGAGCAATGGCGGGATCGCTGATGGCTTCTATTATCTGCTGCCTATAAGGCCCGGCGGGAAGCGGGTCGGTGAACATTGCTGTCGTTGTGTTCCATCGGGGATGCAGGGAACGTCGCTGGTGGAAGAGCACGGCGTTCAGCGCATCCTGCAGACCGGAAACGTGGCTGCTTTTGTTTTTGTTCATGTGAGAAAACAACGTGTCGGACAGACGCTGCGCCCGCCATTTCCAGGCTTCGATCATCAGGACACCAACGTGAAACGGCCGGGAGGCGTCAAAGTTAGTCAACCCCGCAGCGGTACTGTCCACACGGTCGGCTGCTGCGACTATGGCATCGTCGAGGGGATCCTCCCATAAGAGAGTCACATCACTTCTAACCACTGTATCGGGATCTATATAGAGAAATCGGCGCACTGGAGTGTCCACCACATACGGGAGCAAAAGCCGGTAATAGTCGGGAGCTGCAAGCGGGCGGGAACGTACTGCATGGACCCAGGACATGGTTGGAAAAATGCCGGGAGTCGCCGCTATCAGATACAGTTCGGAGTGAAACTGCGCTGCAATTTGACGAAGAGACCATTTGTGCTGGTCGGACAGGCCCATGTCCATAATATAAAAAGCAAAGGCCTCTGGTTCGCTGGCATGGTGGAGCAGGGAGGTCATCATGACACTTAAGCTCTCTGCATCATGATGATTGGCTACTGAAGTGATGGTATACGTTTGGGTATTAGTCATCATTGTCCTTTCCGGCTGCCTGTGACGGAGCCATAACTTTTTTTCGAGCATGGTTGTTTATCACTGGTAGGGAGAATGGTTTCGTACGAGAAGAACATCACAACTAGCTTTTCGGGAGACGAGCTCTGATACACTCCCGAGGATAAACGATTGATCATGGCCCATACCGGAAGCGCCAGCGATGAGCAGATCTGTTACAAATGTATCCGCAATTGTCTCAGTTATGATCTCTTTTGGTGATCCTTCCTGGATGAAAACGCGGACATCATGAAGCCCGGCGTCTTCCGCCTGTTCTCTTCCGTGCGCGATGATATCCATGCCTTTTTGTAGCAGGGCATGAAGCATCAGATCCGGGTTCTGTTTTCGCAGCTCCTTGAGAGTATGGTCGTCCACGATATGGCAAAGGGCGAGCGTGCTGCCATGCTTCTGGGCGGTTTCAATGCCGATGGTCAGAGCGGTATCCGATTCTTTGGAGCCATCAAGGGCGACGAGTATCCGGCGATAGGGGGCGGGCATCCGCTTTCTGTCCTTTCTTCAACCGATCATTCAGGCAGGATGATACGGCTGCTGCTGTTTGGTCCAGGGGCCTTTATCCATATACATAGTAAGTTATCGTTCCAAGCGTGAGAGTTAGCTGCGTATGAGGAAGATAAAAGGTACAACACATGCAAGCGCCCTCATCATTAGTGTCCTCATAGACGTAAATAATGGTCCCCGTTAAGGTTTTTCGTGCAAAGCAATTAAGTGCTTCTCCCTCAGTAATAGCAAGCGTTTGCACTCCTTGAAAATGCCGGTCAATATAAACGGTACTCATTATAATCTCCTTTTTACTTTCAAATACTTACGACACCTCAAAACATTAAGGGAACCAGGGCAAAGGAACATCGTAATGTATTTCTCTTATAAGAATCTGCAAATAAAGGCAAAAGACTGTAATAAACAGGCTTACATGATAGGGAAATCAATGGAAGCTATGTAATACGTCATCACTTTTTCTACTGCCGGCGGCGTTTGTGGGCATGGAGGCAGAGGGTTGATTTCAATTGCTACCACCTTCAGCACCGCCTGCCGAAAATTGATTTCATCTCCCAATTCAAAGCAGACCTCCGTGTAATGATCGAGAGACAGTTCGTCCTGAAGTTCCATAGTGGTGCCGATGAACCACAATTCATTCGGCTGGGTGTCATCCACTGCGAGATACAGAAAGCGGATGATAGAGTATGGCTCCACTTGAAATGATTCAGTTGGATGATTCATTTTCATGGGCTCCATAGCAAGTCCCCTTTCCTGCGGCTGTAACGAACCACTCTCTGGACCGGGGGCGACTGGAGTCGGCCCGGCTTTCCAGAATACTGGCTTTTTGACGGAGCGACTGGTACTGCCGATGGATCCGGGAGGTCCATTCTTTCATAGAAACTGCAGTTGGATGTTTTTCCGGAAGAGGTGCAATGGCAGATGCTCCGTAAAAATACCGTTTGATTTTTTTACCGGCAGGGAGCCCGTGTGCCTCCAGGGCCACATGGGCAGCGTGATTCAAGGCAGAAGGGAGAGGATCCTCGGTAAAAAGAGTGTACTCCTGCCATTCCCGGGGGTAAAAGCAATACATATAAAACGGCAAAACAGCAGCGACTTCTTTGCTTTGATGAGCCGCTTCCGTCAAAGCTTCTGCTCCTAATGGGATGCATCCTCCTGTCACGTAAAACATTTCCTTAAATACGACGTGATTCATTTCGTATTCCATTATTAGTCTCCTTTTGCAGACGCGAATGTTTTAGATACTTTAATAAATATTTTAGTAATAAGATACTATATTACTTTGCGTTCAATCTACATCTTAAGTCATGACTTATTGCCATAATAGGTTAAAAAAAAGTAAAATACAACTATAAAAAGAATAGAGGACTTTACTCATGGATAAATATGCTTTAAAAATATTTATTTAACATAATGTTGCTTTAGATTGGTAAAGTAAGATAATGGAAAGACAAGGGCTCTCAAGTTATCCGCGAAGTATATGTTTGGCTGAAGAAAATATAGAAAAAATTTTATGAATTTGTTCAGCCGCTCATGAGCAGGTTTTCTATTTTATTAAGGCGCTTTTTTCATGTTGGTACCCCTTCAGAAAAAACTTCACTTTCCCTTTTTTTATCATTGTTTAAAGTTTCTAACCCGATGGATGTATAAAGAAAAAACCCGAATCATGCACGCTGCTTCTTTCGTGTCCATGGTTCGGGTTTTAGTTTATTTTTTCGTTACAGTCTGTTAAAAGTCATATTGATTGTCCCGTATTTGTTCAAAGGTCTGCGAAAGTACAACGGTATCCTCTGCGAGGCGGTCCAATCGGTCCAGCACATCGGTATTAATAATTTCTTTTTGGTGAAAGTCTTTTTCTTCAATGAATACATACGTCTGAACGATTTGGGCCTTCATATAGGATAAAATCGGCTTAAGCTGCAGATCGGCGACTAAATAATGCTTCGGCGACCCGGCAGTGACGAGCATGCTCACTGTTTTATCACGAAAGGCATCGACCGGCAGCAGATCGAATACGTTCTTTAACGCTCCCGGAATAGACGCCTGGAAAATCGGCATGCCAATAATAATGGCATCTGCTTCCATCAGCTGCTGGGTGACATAGCCGGTGTCTCCTTCGTAGTCGAGGTAATGGCGGCCGTCGCTGAACTGCATGTCGTATTCCGCCAGGTCAACGATGTCTGTTTCTATCTCAGGATATTTTTCATTTACTTTTTTGATTGCTTCGTCCATGGCCGTTCTCGTTTTCGAACCGACCGGTGAACCGGATAAGCCAATGAGTCTCATTTGGTACGCTCCTTATTTTTTTGCCGTATATTTTTTAACAGCCGGCAGAATGGTGTCGCCGATCAATTCGATATTCTTTCTGATTTTATCCATCGGCATTCCGCCGAAATCAATCTGGGCAATGTAGCGCTGGTGACCGAATACTTCATGCTGGTGCAGGATTTTTTCAATAATTTCCTGGGGGCTGCCCGTGTTCATTATATTATGAGGCTCGGCGCCCTGGGCAAACAGCTGCTTCGGGAAGCCGCCGCCGTTGGTGCGCTTCATGCCTTCGTTAATATGTGGGTACAGATCCTTCAGCGCCTGCTGGGTCGTTTCGGCTGCGTAAAAGAAGCCGGCTGTTGCCACTGGAAGCTGTGACGGATCATGGCCGCCAGCCCGGGCGGCATCTCTGTAAGCATCGATGGTTTGTTTAAAACGGTCCGACGATCCGCCTAAATGAGCCATAAACATCGGAACTCCGGCATACCCCGCTTTCATCGCACTGGCCGCGGTGCCGCCGACGGCACGCCAGATGGGAAGCGACCCTTCCGCAGGGCGGGGAAGCACCTGAGCATTTTTTAAGGGAGCCCGGAATTCCCCCTCCCAGTTGATCGTTTCCTGTTCATTAATCTGCCGGAGCAGATCAAATTTTTCCTCATACAGCGCCTCATAGTCCCGCACGTTATAGCCAAGCAGGTCAAATAACCCGATCCGGGAGGCGCGTCCTGCCACGAGCTCGGTGCGTCCTTTGGAAATGAGGTCAATTGTTGCGAAATTCTCGTAGACCCGGACAGGGTCAGAGGTGCTGATAATCGTGGAGGAGCTGCCGATTTTTATTCGATTAGTCGCCTGGGCAATGGCGGAAAGAACCACCGCGTGCGCCTGCGTCGCAAAATATTCCTGATGGCTTTCCCCGGCGCTGAAGAAATCCAGGCCCGCCTGTTCAGCAAGCCCGGCGTATTCGATTAATTCATGAATCCGCTCCTGGGCTGATATTCTCTCTCCCGTATGCGGATCGGGCAGATGGTCTCCGAGGGTATAAATGCCAAATTCCAGACCATTCTCCGGATGAATGCGATATTGTTCCATAGTGTAACGGCCACCTTTTTTTGTTTTGTCTAATGCTATTATAAGTACTCAACAACAAATTAGTAAGTACGTACTTCAAAGTGGCATAGTATAACAAAAGGTACTAAAGAGAAAAAGTCATTTGAAAATATCTTAAAGGGGCGGCGTTAACAAATAGGCACAACTCGTAACGTTCAACGACATGCGCGGGACAGCTTTTGCCTAGTAACAAAGCGCGAAATAAGGCGCGGTATGAATTTATAACGGGAGTTTGGGGATATAAACCTTCGGCTTTAATTTTTACTTTGAATGTTTAGTTTCTGAAAGGATTACCATAAGTCCAGAGAGAAAAAATAAACAACGATTGTTGCCGGCGCCGGTGACAAAAAAAGGAGGAATGAATGTGGGGAAAGTATGTTTAGGTATGATTTTATCGTTGGATGGGTATGTTAACGACCGGAACGGGGATATGGAAAAGCTTTATGCCAGCTTTGAGCCTGATGAGGTAATTCAGGCTGAGATGGCTAAAACGGGAGCTGTGGTGATGGGACGGAACAGCTTTGATGAAAGTGAAGACATGGATGCCTATGCGGATAACTATGAATTTCAAGTGCCGTTGTTTGTATTAACCCACCATCCTCCGGAGAGGCATCCAAAAGAAAATGAGAACCTTACAATCACCTTCGTGACAGATGGCATTGAGAGTGTGATTCGCCAGGCAAGGGAAGCGGCCGGAGAAAGAGATGTCGTGGTGCTCGGGGCGGATGTCGGCCAGCAGATGTTAAAAGCGAACCTGGCGGATGAACTGCAGGTCGCGTTCGCGCCCGTCATCCTTGGACAGGGGCTGCGGCTATTCGAGCACCTGGAGGAGCATGAGATACATCTGGAAAAACTGCGGACCATTGAGACCGCAAAACAAGTGGAAATATGGTATAAGGTTATCAAAGAGCAGTAAGTAAATGCCAGAATTGAAAATGAACAACAAACATTTATCAGAAATTATAAAACTTTCGCATATTCGGTTGACACCGAAAAAGCGACCTGCGTATATTGGATTTATCTCTATGGAATATACGGGCGTAGTTTTCGTATTAATAACTGAAAACACAAAAAAAGCGGTTGCCAGAGGGAGAGTAGTTGGGGTTTATTAATAGGAAGAGAAAAGGGTGGAGAATGAATGAAGCGAAGCTTACAGGAGCGTTTAGAGCAGGGACCGGTTATTGCCGGAGAAGGCTATTTATTTGAACTCGAGCGTCGGGGATATTTACAGGCTGGCACGTTTGTGCCGGAGGTTGCGCTGGAAAACCCCGAAGCCTTAAAACAGACGTACCGGGATTTTATGCGTGCCGGTTCGGATGTCATACTGGCGTTTACGTATAACGCCCACCGGGAGAAAATGCGCATCATCGGTAAAGAAGATCTGCTGGAGCCACTGAACCGTCAGGCTATCCGTCTGGCGAAAGAAGTGGCTCAGGAGCATCCGGAGGAAGAGGCACTGGTGGCGGGCAATATTTCCAACACCAATATTTTCAACCCGGATGATGAAGATTCCAAAACCGCTGTCCGCCAGATGTTTGCAGAAATGATCGGCTGGTGCAGCGAGGAAGGCGTCGATTACATTAAAGGGGAAACCTTCTATTATCACGAGGAAGCGCTGATCGCTCTTGAGGAAATTCAAAAGCAGGGCCTCCCGGCCGTTATTACACTTGGATTAATGGGCGAAAACATTCTGCGGGATGGATACACGGTAGAAGATTCCTGCCGCATTTTGTCCGAGAGCGGCGCTTTGGTCGTCGGCATGAACTGCTTCCGCGGCCCGAACACAATGCAGCCGTATCTGGAAAAGATCCGGGAATCGGTCCAGGGATATATAGCCGGACTGCCGGTCCCGTACCGGACCACAAATGAGCATCCAACCTTTTTTAATCTGCCGGATTCCGGGTGCAGCTGCCACACGCCTCTGGAAACAACGTTTCCTACCGCGCTCGAGCCGCTCTACCATAACCGGTACGAGCTGGCCGAATGGGCAAAGGAAGCCACAGATGGCGGCGTGAATTACATCGGACTGTGCTGCGGTGCTTCCCCGGCGATGCTGCGGTCAGTAGCTGAAGCAGCAGGCCTGCAGACGATCAGCTCAAAGTACTCCCCGAATATGGAAAAGCACTTCCTGTTTGGCCAGGATGAAACTCTTCAGGATCACAACACAAGCTACCGGACGAAGGCATAATAAATAACGAAGCTCTCCTGCTAACATTGCAGGAGAGTTTTTTTGTTATTATGACTACCTATATTAATCCAGGACGTGAATGCCTTCCTGTTCATATAAAGTTTTAATATCCGCAGGCATGGCCTCTGTAACTAAGTAAGTTAATTCCTTGGCAGGGGAAACAATGCAGTTAGAAATAGTATTTAATTTATCAGAAGTTGCCATCCCTATAACTTCGGTAGCAATGGAAGCCATTTCTCGTTTTACCAAAGCTTCCGATAGACTCGGAACACTTATCCCCGAATGGATATCCACTTTATAAATCCCCATTATGTACACATCCACCCTGAAATTGTTTAACGCCTGCACAGTATCCGTCCCTAAATTAACCATTGATTGTTTAAATAAAGTACCCCCGAGCATAATGACTTCAATATTTTCATGACTCGATAAAGCCATTGCTATTGGAGGACTATTTGTAATAATCGTGGCTTTAAACGATAAAGGAATTTGATTAACCATGTATAGATTGGTCGTTCCTCCATCGATGAGAATCACTGTGTCTTCCTTGATCAAATCCAGAACCGTATTGGCTAAACGAAGTTTGGTCTCATAAGAAATATTCTGTCTTATAGAAAAATCCACTACAGGCGGGCCTACTCGTAAAGCTCCGCTGTGTACTCGTTTTAACGACCCCTGGTTATCCAATTCTTTCAAATCTCTTCGAATAGTATCTTCAGAGACGTTTAAGCGTGTACTCAAATCTTTGGCAATAACCTTTTGTTCATCATTTAATATTTGTAAAATACGCTGCTGTCTCTCTTCTTTTAACATCGAAAACACCTCTTTTATTTTTGATTGTAGCACAGCTGTAATAATCATCCAAATAAACATGCAAATGTAAGTACAAACATGCAAATTAAAGCTTGACTCTTGCATGAAAACGCATTAATATATAATCAAACAAGCAAATAAATGCAAAAGGAGATGCATAAACGTGCAAAAAGATATCACAGTGGTTCCTTCTATTATGTGTGCAGATCTTTGTAATTTAGAAAGGAGTGTTCAGGAAATAGAAAATGCGGGCTTTGACACATTACACATCGATGTCATCGACGGCCATTTCAGTCCCAGCATGCCGCTTGGCATTGATACCATCAAACAATTACGCCAGGTTACTGAAATGAATTTTGACGTTCATATTATGGCTGACAAAAATGAATGGTTTATTGAAGAAATGATAGATGCCGGAGCCCAGCAAATTACTTTTCATCTAGAGACCAGCCGTCACGTGGACAGACTTATCAATCTTGTCAAAAAAAGCAATATAAAGGTCGGGGTGGCGTTAAACCCAGCCACTTCGCTGACGACCATCGATTACGTCGTGGATCAATGTGACACTGTTCTGCTCATGCTGATTAACCCGGGTTTTGCTACCGATAAAAATGAAAAGCAAGTGGCATACGCTCTGAGAAAAGTGAAAGAATTACATTCTTTGCTTCAGGAAAAAGGGCTTACGACAAACATTGAAGTCGATGGAAGAGTATCTTTGGAAACGATTCCCCAGCTGGTGAATGCCGGGGCTGACACGCTGGTTGCCGGAAGTACCAGTTTATTTATGAAAGGACACAGCCTGGTGGAAAATAAACAAAGACTGGAGCAAGGCATTTCAAAAGGTCTGAAAGGAGAGGTTTTTTATGATGAATTACTACGATAGTACCAACAGTATTATTAACGAACTGTCTAAATCTTTAAACAATATTAATGAAGAAGAGGTCCTCAGCTTATTCAATGAAATTCAAAAGGCAGACAAAGTATTTTTTGTAGGAGTAGGGCGTGTACTGCTTTCATTACAATCGGTAGCTAAACGGTTGGCTCATCTAGGTGTAAAAACGTACATCGTCGGCCAGGTAACAGAACCGGCTATTACGAAGAATGATTTGTTGATTGTCGGTTCAGGCAGCGGTGAGTCAGCGTTTCCGTTAACCATTGCCAAAAAAGCAAAACAATACGGAGCTAATGTAGCGCATATAGGAGCCAATAAAGAATGCTCGATGCAAAATTACTCGGATATTTTTATTAAAATACCTGTCAGCACTAAACTGCAGCTGCCGCAAGAAGTCACGTCTGTACAGCCTATGACGAGTTTATTCGAACAGAGCTTACTGCTGCTGGGAGACACTCTGGCACTAATGATGGTCAAAGATCAAAACATTAATATGACAGAGCTGTGGGAGCATCATGCCAATTTAGAATAGGGAGGCTTTTCATGCAGGCATTACATTTCGGCGCAGGGAATATCGGAAAAGGGTTTATTGGCAAAGTCTTAAATGATAACGGTTACAATATTTGCTTTGTAGATGTAGATGAGGCAAATATTAGAGCAATTAACCGGTATAATGAGTATATAGTAGAGTATCTTGATGAAAACCGCAGTCGGACAAAGGTAGCTTCAGTGGAGGCGTTAAACAGTCAAACACAAAAAAGTGAAGTAATTGAGGCTGTAATAAATGCTGACGTAATCACCACTTCAGTAGGAGCAGCCAATTTATCCAAAATTGCTGGGCTGCTGGGCCAAGGATTAATGGAGCGGGTGAACCGGAACCGGAATAAATTAGACGTTATAGCTAATGAAAATGCAATTAATGCTTCTTCAATATTAAGAACAGAGATCAGCAGGCATCTTTCTCATGAGCAGATGACCAAGCTTGAAGTCTTTGTTGGTTTTCCTAATACAGCTATTGACTGTTTAGCATTATCCAGAGAGGACGACAAAACAGTGCCGCTTATGGAACCATATTATGAATGGGTCATCAATGAGTCTGAAATGAAAAACAAACAGGCGTCCCCAAGCTCAAACGTTAAATATGTAAAGGACTTAAGGTATTTTATTGAACGAAAATTATTCATCGTAAATATGGGGCATGCAGCGGCTGCATATTTAGGCAGAGCCGCTCAAAAAACGACCATTCAAGATGCTTTAAAAAATTTCGAAACTAAACAATGCGTAAGAGATGCGATGAAGGAATCCTCCCAATACATTCAAAAAGAATTCTGCATTGGACCAGAAGAAGCTGAAGAATTCATCGAAGAAATACTTGAACGTTTTGAAAACCCCCGTGTCAAAGATGATGTGCTCAGAGTGGGAAGAAATCCGGTGAGAAAACTTGGGGAACATGAACGGTTAGTAAAACCCTTGCATGAGGTTTTAAAGCTTGGGGGCTCTGTTGAAAATTTGGCTGTAGTTATTGCAGCAGCTTTTATGTATTCTAATTCTAACGACGAAGAGGCAGTGAGATTACAGAGGGATGTAAAGGCTCATGGCGTAACAATAACTATTAAGAAATATACCAACATTCAAAATGAAAAAGTTATTCAAGAAATAGAAAAAGCTTATCACAAACTACAAATTAATAACGGAGTAATTACATGAGGAGGAGCCGGAATGTTAAGCGATTATTTGAAAACCAATATTCAATTTCTGGAAAATGTATCAACGTGGGAGGAGTCCATACAGATTGCTGCTGCACCTTTACTGGAAAAAAATAAAATCTCCACGGAATACGTTCAGGAAATGATTGACAATGTGCATGAAAATGGTCCATATATTGTCATCGTTCCCGGTATCGCAATGCCTCATGCTCAAAACAAAGGCAGCGTGCTGGAAACAGGAATTTCACTATTGAATTTGAAGGACCCTGTGCTTTATCCGGAAGATAAAGAAGTGAGTACGGTTATAGTGTTAGCAGCTGAAGACAGCGATGGACATCTGGAGCTTATTTCAGATCTATCTTCCATATTAATCGATGAGAGCACGATGAACGAGTTTAAGAACGCCCAAAGCGAGCATAAAATTCTCGAATTGTTAAACAGAGAAGAATAGGCATGCAAAATAAAGGAGGAATTTACATTGGCTAATCCGCAGATTGAAAGTCCTGCGAATTCGTCTCCCCGTTCTGCCAGGGCGAAAGTTCAAGCATTTGGCGGTTTTTTGACAAATATGGTCCTGCCCAATATTGGGGCGTTTATTGCATGGGGGATTTTAACAGCTTTATTTATCCCTACCGGCTGGATTCCCAATGAAAATTTTGAAAGTATTGTTGACCCCGCTATTAATTATCTATTACCACTGCTATTGGCTCATACAGGAGGGAAGCTTGTAGCCGGAAACCGTGGCGCTGTAATGGGAGCAATTGGCGCTATCGGCCTGATTGTAGGAGCGGACATTCCGATGTTTTTAGGAGCAATGATCGTTGGTCCTTTAGGCGGTCTGATTATTAAAAAGTTTGACCAGTTAGTGGAAAATAAAATACCGGCTGGATTTGAAATGATTGTAAACAATTTCTCGATAGGCATTTTAGGCTTCTTATTGATGATACTATCATTCAGTTTTATCGGCCCTGTTATTGAAGCAGTCAATAACTTAATTACCGTAGCTATTGAAGCATTAGTAGCAACAGGCTTTCTTCCATTGTTGTCCCTTATTAATGAACCTGCCAAAGTGTTGTTTTTGAATAATGTAATTGATCAGGGCATTTATTATCCACTAGGTTTTCAAAATGCTGCTGACGCTGGGAAATCGATTTTCTTTACCGTTGCTTCAAATCCTGGTCCGGGCCTTGGCTTGTTGTTAGCCTTTACGGTATTCGGTAAAAAAACAGCCAGGCAGACGGCGCCAGGCGCAGCAATTATTCACTTCTTTGGAGGCATACATGAGCTATATTTTCCGTATGTCTTAATGAAACCGATTACATTAATTGGTATGATTGCTGGAGCAATGACAGGTATTGTAGTGTTCAGCGTATTCGATGCCGGTCTGGTCGCAGGGCCGAGCCCGGGCTCCATCATTTCTTATTTGGCTTTAACTCCGAGAGGAAGCTATGTAGGGATTATACTTGGGGTTATCGCCGCAGCGGCAGTTACTTTTGTAGTCACTTCATTTTTCCTCAAGCTGGACAGAAAAAAAGATGATGATTTAGAGAGTTCCATAGAAAAATCAAAAGCGATGAAATCCGAGGGAAAGAAGGTATTAGACTTTTCTAACGAGAATGAAAGTAAAAATAAGATTGAAAAAATCTCGTTCGCTTGCGATGCGGGAGCAGGAAGCAGTGCTTTAGGAGCCACAACCTTCCGGAAGAAATTACAAAAGAGAGGGATCGATGGGATTGAAGTGAAGCACTATCGCATTGAAGAGGTTCCGGAAGATACAGACCTGATCGTGGTGCACAAAGATCTTTCAGATAGAGCGAGGCATGCAAATAGTCAAGCAGAGATTATAACAATCGAAAACTATATTAATGACGAAAACCTTGAAGAATTATTAAATGAATTAGAAAGTGAAAATCAGAAATAATAGAAATTGCTGTTAAGCCGGGCTAGTCCCGGCTCTTCCTTTATACAGAAAAAAGCCAATTTTATATTGAGATCACAACACGAGCTACCGGACGAAGGCATAATAAGCAACGAAGCTCTCCTGCTAAAATTGCAGGAGTGCTTTTTTTGTTTAACAGATTAAACAAAAAATTATCTTTTAGTTCATGGAATTTGTGATTTTTAAGGCTTCCACCGGCGGGAGACTGGTCCGCACCGCATAGACCATTTCTCCTTCCTGCCAACGGATATCCACGGTAACATCCTCACTGGCCGGGGCGTAATAAATATCGACGATCCCCTGCCTGGCAGAAGCGGGGAGGGGGTGATGCTTGAGGTATTCTGAGATCTGTTGGAGCACAGCTGTCTGATCGAGATTTTCCGAAGATGAGGAAGAGAGGCTCAACAGCCACTCTTCCTGCTGCCCGCTGTAATGGTACTGGTCTGCGCCTTCCTGCGCGTGTCCGGGTAATCCGTGCTGAAACTCCTTTACCCCCGGCCGGGAGGGATTGACAGTTTTGCCTTCCCGAAAATCTTCAATTTCACTGGCAGCTTCCTGGACCCCCATGTACTGGGCAGCTGTTACGTGTGCTAAAGGCTCTCCGGTACTAGTCTGGTACTGAACACTGTAGGTGGCTGAATTGT
Source organism: Marinococcus luteus (assembly GCF_034497705.1). GTDB lineage: Bacteria > Bacillota > Bacilli > Bacillales > Marinococcaceae > Marinococcus > Marinococcus luteus_A. Next base: position 335,604 of record NZ_JAXRUV010000001.1, read on the forward strand.
TGGAAGCCACTGATCCCTGGACCTGGCTGATTCGCTGACCGGGAAAGCTTTCAGGCAGTCTGATCAGTTTGTCGTTCATCAGAAGCTCCTCGTGTATTTTTTCAGCATTCTGGCCTGAAGGAGTGGGGGAGGACATATTTTCCCTTTGAGGCTTTGGGCTGGATAAAGTGTTTTCTTCTACATCCTTTTCTGGCAGGTCATCTTCCTCCTGAATGGAAGTTTCCTGGGCATTTAAGGTCTGAGGAGTTTCTTCTTCGCTTGTACAGCCAAACATAACTGTAATAAGCAGGGTTCCTGGCAGAATAAAAAACAGGCGCGGTTTTTTCAAACGGGTCCCTTCTTTCTGTATAGGGAATATCACCAGAATGGGTTGAAATTTTTTCCATAAACAAATAAAAAGCCAGAAAAAGAATTATGCTCTTTTCCTGGCTCATGGAGTGGCTGTAGTATCCCTCCATTGCTACCTTATATGTCGTTGTAAATTCCCCGCAGAGAAAGTAATAAAACCGGTACATTAAGAAGAAGAGTCAATAATCAAAAAATTATTAAATCTTTTACAGTATATCACCATGACAAAAATTTCTGAATAAACAATTTATAATTTTTTGGATAGGAAGGAGAAACTCCGCTGTAAGCTGGCTTACATTTAATAATATACATACGCGGGAATAGGAGAGAAGAATACGTTCACGGGAGGCTGGTTTGTCTAAAACTATCCGTACCTGAAACGTATTGAAAGCGGCAATTAGAATTCGTAAGGAGGCAAAGATATGCAGCCCAATAGAACGGTAACAGAAACAGAATTTAAACAACGCCAGCAATCGGTCACGCTTGAAGGAATTGTAGAGGAATCAGTGAAAGTAAACTATACAGATGTAGGCTCCGGGCCGCCGATCGTGCTGCTGCACGGTATACCAACCTGGTCGTACTTGTACCAGGCTGTTATCCCGCAGCTTGAAGAGGAGTACCGGGTGATTGTTCCTGATCTACTGGGATACGGCTATTCAGATCAACGGGACCGCTTCGACCGCTCGCTTCATGTGCAGGCGAAAATGGTAATAAAGCTGATGGAGCATCTGGAGCTCGAACAGGTGCATCTGGCAGCGCATGATATCGGGGGCGGCGTCGGATTGATCCTTGCGCTTGAGGAGCCGGATCGAATCAACAAGCTCGTCCTTTCCAACACCGTTGCCTATGACTCCTGGCCAATTGAAGAGATGCTGATGGTGGGCCATCCATCGTGGAAAAACAAATCCCTTCAGGACATGAAGGATTTTCTTTCGAAGGGATACAACGAAGTATTTGCTGAGCGGGAGCAGCTGACGGATACCTTTTTGGAAGGAATTACGGCCCCGTATTTGCATGAAGAAGGAAAGGTCAGCCTCGTCCGCAATGCTGCTGCCCTGAATACGAACCATACCACTGCGCTGACACCTAAGCTTTCGGATATTCAACATTCCGTGCTTCTGTTATGGGGGACCCAAGACCCGTGGCAGCCGGTGGAAACGGGGGAGATGCTGGAGAAGGATCTTCCAAACAGCGAGCTGGTCAGAATAAACCATTCGGCCCACTGGGTTCCCCAGGAAGCGCCGGACATGTTAGCCGCTGAAATTAAAAGGTTTATTTAGAGGAAATATTGCTCCTGCTTATTGGGAAGTAATTAATGAAGAGATCAGCCCGTGAGCTGGTCTCTTTTTGTTGAAGCGACATTTCCTGCATTTTTATTATTTCCTAAAGATCAGTAGTAAGTCCGTGACTCAGTTGAAGAAGAGAAGCCACCAGCAGCAGACTTATAGAGATCATTAGCTTTTTTTGCCTGCGTGTTTCTTTTGGTTTTCGGTATTCTATAAGCATTATTATGCCAGCGGCTGCACTAAGTAAAAAACAAACAGCGTAAACGCCTATGCTGATGCCACTCATCCTGTCGCTCCTTTATCAAATAGACTTCTACATTGCATTTTAAATGCGCTTCTATTAAATTACAATCATTTCCATGAGAACGTGTTCTTTAAACTTTTGTTTATTTGAATTTATTACATAATATGGGAAAATAGAAAAGGCAGTGTCCCGTTCCTATATAAAAGCATGAAGTAAATGCGCGAGCAGCAGGGCGGACTGACAAACGGTTTATTAGTATTTTGCAATGAAACAAATTCAGTGAAAATATGTATAAAGGAAAAGGGTGATTTTCTTGGTTAAATGGGGGCGGGATACGTATCAGGATCGCAAGCAGCGTCTCGAAGACCCACTGCAGCCTCGTAAAAGGGAGAACAAGGCCGATAAATTACCGATCGGTGCTTTTTTTCTTATTCTATTAGCCATCTTTGTCATTTACGGTTTCGTTTCTGCCGTTTTCGGCTACCATAATGAATTTATGGAACAGGCATTTCATTGGGTGACCACCGAACTGTTTACGGGAGGCGGAGATAACCTGGAGCTTTAACCGCAAAATTTCAGGCAGAGAGCTCTGTAACTGTATTTTATATGAGCTTTTCATCAAAATAATATTTAAATTGCAGGTGTCATAATGAAAGCTTTTATGTATATTTTCAGCATTATATTAATAGTATTTGGATTATGCGTTTTTGGAAGTACTTTTTTTCCATTTTTTGATGGCCGGAGCACCGTTATGTATAGAATCCTTGGGACGGTTATCGTTTTCGGCGGAGTGATAAGAATTGTTCGTTATGAAAAAAGAAAAAAATTCGTAAGAAATTGAAGATTTGTTTTGAACATCGGGCAGTCTGTTAATAGAGAGAGGATTTTAGGAGGTGCTTTTGGATAATATTTGAACGTTTACTGGGACTGTTTGTGGCCTTCGTCACCGTTTTAACAGTGCTTTTTCTCGATGCCTGGGCATCAATTCCTTTTGTTGTTCTATTGATGATAGCTATTACCACAGGCGTCATCGCCACGATCCTGGGGCATAGAGTCTTTCGTCGGAAAAAAGCTTAGCTGAAAAAATCAATAATGTTACAATAGAGAAATTATTTAAGCTGATTACCAGGGGGATAACAAATTGAAAAAAATGATACTGGGGGCGACTGGTCTGCTGCTGTTGTCTGCTTGTACGAATGGCGATATGACTTATGGAGTCGAAAATAAAGAAGCCGAAAATGAAGAGGATGCGCTGCTGGCCAATAATGCGTATCAGGTGACAGTGGACGATTCATTTGAGTTTGTTTCCAATTATGAGCGGGGGGACCAGGTTCATCGCATGTTTTTTTGGCAGGAATCAGCGGCTGATAATTTTGAGTACAATCTGGATACGACTAATGAATTGCTAAGAGAAGAAGTGCCCACAATAGATATTTATCCTGTAAATAAATACGAGTACATATACACGGAGGAATACCTCGATTTTGATATTACCGAAGAGGAAGCCGAAGAGAACAAAGAAGACGTTAAACAGGACGTAGAGAACAATGCTGCAGCGTATTTGGATGACATGAAGGATGATTACATAGAGCGGGTAGATGAAGATGTAGATGTGATTACCAACGAAGAAAACGATCTCGATCCTTTTACATATATGGTAAAGCATGAAACAGAAGGAAGCTTCACCCGTTATGAATTATTTGGCGAAGGGGATGCCGGAGACTATTTACGGGCTGCGTTAACGGTGCCGGACGGCGAGGACGAAGAGCTGTTTGAAACGATGCTCGATTCGCTTCAGACGATCACGTTCGATCCAGAGGAATTCGACGAAAATGCTGACATGGATGAGCCGGCGCGTTTAGCCTATGAGCCCTCGGAAAATCTCAAAGGGGATTATCCGGAGGTGGGGTATTCCTTTGAACGTCCGGAAAACGCCGAGTTTTTCCATTCCTATCCCGTTTATCATGTGTACCGCTATACGTTCGCCACCATGTATGAAAATTCGGGAGACATGGAAGACGCTGCCCCGGGACGTTCAGATTTGGTGGTTCGGGCAGAAAAACAGGAAAATGCTCCCAACCGGGAACAGGAATTAAGAAATAGAGCGGCAGAGGATTTTGTAACATTTCCGGATGATTATGCGCGTACGGTTGATTATCTGCACGAGGATGAAGGCTTTGATACAGGGGTATTTACGACGGCGGTACGTGTAGAATTCGGTGAATATGAAGAATACTGGTTTTTAAAGGAAGTGGATGGACACGTATATGAAGTAACTTTTAATGTTGCTTTTGAAGCGGAAAATTATGACGAATTGCTGGAGGACTATTTAAACGTTATCCGGTCGTTTGAGCTGACAGATGTGGAAGAATAGTTTGTTTTACACTTTCTTTGATCCTGCGCTGTTTCCGTTCGTAAATGTAGAGGCAATATAAAAGCCGCCGTTTACGATATGTGAAAGGAGACAGTTGGTTCTATGGTGGAGGATATTAAAAGAGGCGAAATGAGCCGTTCATATAACCGGGAAGGTAAGAGCGTTCACCACAATCCGGGATAGTGAAGAGGGGTAGTAGGACATGAAAATAGTGTTAAAGCGTATGGCATGGATTGTGTTAAGCGTGTACACGATTTTATTTATTGCTGCTGGAGTGAAGACGGGGGAGTGGAATATTCTCTTTTTTATCATAGGCTTTATTGTTATTGGCAGCGTTTTTTTAGGTTCTTATTATAAAAATTACCCGCCAAAGGTGTAAAAATAAATGTGTTACGCCAAACCTGTACTTCTATAAAATTGTAAGATAATATCTAAGACGAAATAAAAAAACATGCAGAAACCAATACGCCGGAAGTGCAGGAACCGGATAGATGGTCGATGCCGCTACGCGCATAGGGACGGGCAGTCGTTATTTTTATCGGAATGATCGAAAGACAGGTGAAGTTATGGGAGAGAGAAAAAGAAAGAAGGCAGAAGTCTTTAGGTTAAAGCTTCAGCGTTATATGGATTCTGAAGAGGAGCAGCACCGGCTGTATAAAAAAACGCTCCTCATTGTAATCATCTCACAAATATTCGGCGGGGCCGGACTGGCAGCTGGTATCACTGTCGGGGCTTTGCTCGCCCAGGATATGATGGGAACAGACAGCGTCACCGGACTGCCGACAGCCGTATTCACATTTGGTTCTGCAGGGGCTGCGCTTTTAGTCGGCCGCTTGTCCCAGCGGCTCGGCCGGCGTACAGGTCTGGCTGCCGGGTTTTTAACCGGCGGGATGGGCGCCGTCGGGGTAGTGTTGGCGGCAATTACCAATCACATCGGGCTGCTGTTTGTGGCCCTGTTAATCTACGGGGCCGGGACAGCGACGAATTTACAGGCCCGGTATGCAGGAACGGATCTGGCGTCCTCCACCCAGCGGGCGAAGGCGGTAAGCATGGCCATGATTTCCACGACTCTTGGAGCGGTAGCCGGCCCAAACCTGGTGGGACCGATGGGAGAGGTGGCGACCGCCATGGGCATACCTTCCCTTGCCGGCCCGTTTTTGCTGGCTGCCGCTGCCTACCTGGCAGCCGGTGCCTTCCTTTATCTGTTTCTCCGTCCTGACCCATTCCTTGTGGCGAAGGCGTTGGCCGAAGAACAAAAGAATAATAGGCTGCTGCATGACGAAGAGGAGCCGGTGGAAGCATCCACTGACCGGCGGGGCGTATTAGCTGGAGCTTCCGTGATGGTGAGCACCCAGTTTGTGATGGTAGCAGTGATGACCATGACCCCTATTTACATGGGAAATCATGGCTTCTCCCTGCAGGCGGTGGGAATGGTGATCGGCTTCCATATTGCCGGCATGTATCTGCCATCCTTAGTAACAGGCACTCTGGTGGAAAAGGCTGGACGAGCCCGGATGGCTGCGGCCTCCGCCGGTACCCTTTTGGCGGCAGGAGTGCTGGCTGCCGTGGGTCCGGCAGATTCTCTCGTATCGATAACAATTGCGCTGATCCTGCTCGGACTTGGCTGGAACTTTGGCTTAATCAGTGGCACGACCATTGTGGTTGACGCTGCATCACTGTCAACGAGAGCGAAGACCCAGGGGACCGTTGATGTCTGGATTGCTTTTTCAGGAGCAGTCGGCGGAGGATTGTCCGGCATCATAGTAGCTTATTCGAGCTTTGGCGTATTGGCCATCGCCGCGCCAGTGCTGTCGCTCCTGGCAATCCCCGTCATTCGGTGGGCGGGCGTCGGCAGGCCGCCAAAGACAGCTGAAGTGAAGTAAATAGTGACCGGCTGCATCTATGGGCTGGGAACCTTCTGCGAAGAATTCCCGATATCTCTTAAAATTTTAGGAGGTGTCGGGAGTTTTTGTCTCTACTGTGTTAGGAAGCGTGTGCGCGGATTTGGTGCTAAAATGCATACGAAAGAAATGAAGGAACAGGCGATAATAGCAGAATAAAAAGAGCGCTCAGATGCTGACAACATCAAGGCGCTCCTTTACCAAATATAACAATCTCAATTAAAGCTAAAATACCTACAACAATAAGAGAACTAAAAGATAATAAAACACCTAATGTTATCAATAAACGACCTCTTGCTATAACATCTTTAATTGCAATTGCAAATAAAACGGCAAAGATACCGCAAAAGAACGTGATCCCCACTGTAAGGACAAATCCGTACTCAATAAATGAAAAGTAATAAGAAAGCACTCCTGTAGAAATAAGAGCCCAATACATAATAAGAGTGTTTTTTATTTTTTTACCTAATTCTTCTGTCATCTCCTGCGTTTTATTCATTGCATTCACCCCTCTACATTCTTCCTTGATTTATGGTCTTTTTATACACATGCAGTATAATAAAAATCCCATAATTTGTAATATGCCGAAGAATAAAACGAAATTTTTTAGGGGGATAATCAATTTTTACATTATTTCCAGAAGAGAATCTATTACTATATGAAAGCGTTTACTTTTTTTGTATACAATGATAAAATTAAATATGTAAGATAAAGGAAAATAAGGGGGCAAATACATATGGGGAAGTTTTAGCAGGATAAATACATATGGAGGTTAAGACATGGATATTATTTCATACAAGGATTTAAAAAACATTGTTAAAACTGGAGATACTATTTCCATCGCAGCCTTATCTGTCGGAAATTTACCAGTAGAAATATTAAAAAATATAATTGATGAGTACGACGAAACTGGAGGTCCGGATAATCTTACTTTTATTATCGCAAATGATATAAGTGATTACGAGGACGGAATTGATCTTGATGCTTTTGTTAAGCGGGGTATGGTCAGACGGTTAATAACAAGTTTACTTACCGCTTCACCAGCTACTATTGATGCGATTAAAAATAACGCAATTGAGACGTACTTTTTTCCCCAGGGAATTCTTGCAGTACAATATCGAAATCAATCCTATTCTTCTCCGGGGATGATTACAAAAATAGGTTTAAATACAAGTGTCGATCCTAGAAATTTGGGTGGAAAGGCAAATGATATTACAACCGAGAATTTAGTTTCTATATTAGAAATTAAGGGAGAAGAATATTTACACTATGACTTTCCTGGCAACGATGTAGCTCTTCTCCGGGGAACTTATGCTGACGAAAAAGGAAATATTTTTATGACTCACGAGTCCCATTTAGGAGAAGGATATAGTGTAGCGGCTGCAACCCATAGAAATGGTGGTAAGGTGATTGTTCAAGTTAAAGAAATTGTTCAGAGCGGCAGTTTGCCTCCCCAAGACGTGTTTATACCAGGTGAACTTGTGGATTACGTTGTTATAAATGAAAATCCCAACTATCATAAGCAGGTGATGCAGACTTATTATGACCCTGCTCTATCAGGCCACTACCGGGTGAGTGATATACAAAAGCCGCCTATGAAGCTTAGCTCCCGTAAAATTATTTTAAGACGGGCAGCCCAGTTTTTAAGTGAAGGGGATGTAGTCAGTATTGGTTTTGGTATAAATAATGAACTGCCAAATGTATTGATAGAAGAACAAGCGGAGGATTTGGTTCAGCTTAATATTGATACCGGCATATTCGGAGGAATTATCGGCAGCAAAGACCGCTTTGGAATGAATTATAATTTGGACGCGAGAATGCGCCATGAGCTGACATGGGATTTTATCTACAATGGCGGCCATGATATAGCCTATCTCAGTTTTGCAGAAATCGACCGGTTGGGAAACGTAAATGTCTCCTGTTTTGGCAATAAAATGAGCGGAAGTGGCGGGTTTATAGACATAAGTCAAACTGTGAAAACTATTATTTTTTCGGGAACCCTGGTTGCGGGCAGCCAGTCTTCTTGTGAAAATAACCAGTTGATCATTGAACAGGAAGGCCACTCGTATAAATTTGTAAAAAATGTACAAAGTGTAGATTTCAACGCAGCGTATTCCAGAGAACTGAACCAACAGGTTTTTTATGTGACTGAACGCGCCGTATTCCAATTGGTGGAGGAAGGCTTAAAATTAATTGAAATCGGTCCGGGGCTGGATCTACAGAGGGATGTTCTTTCAAAGATGGATTTTGCTCCTATTATTTCTGAGGAGTTGAAAACTACGGACCAAAATATTTATCAAAAGGATTGGGGGGAGTTGAAGCAATCGATCCAACGTCGGAATCATATTGATAAAGGAGAAGATAAATATGAATTATGATTGGATTAAAACAAGATCAGATTTTGACAGAGTGAAAGCAGCGGTTATTGATCCGGGCAAGGGTACAGAATGGTCGTATCAGGATTTAAACATCCGTGCAGAGAATTTAGCGAATTATTTGCAGGACCAGGGAGTAAAACGCGGGGATGTAATCGGTATATTCGCACCAAACGACGTGGCGATACTGGACGTGCTGTTCGCCTCATTTAAACTGGGGGCCGTTTTCCTTCCTATTAACTGGCGGCTGAAATCTTTAGAGATTGAAAGCATTATTTCTGATTCTAATGCCAGGCTGATTTTTTACGCCTCCAACCATCTGGAGTCTCTGAGAGGAATCCCCCAGGAGCTAATCCATATGGATATCGATTCACCGGAGTATGATGACATTGTTCATCCTGAAAACCACCGCCCATTTAAAAGTGTCGATGTAGAAAGCGACGACCTTGCATCTTTAATATATACGAGTGGGACAACAGGATTACCAAAAGGGGTTATGTTCACCTACGAGTCGTTTGTCAATAACATGATCAATACCGCATTGACGTATAAAACACATGCCGGTTACACAACGATTGTATCAACTCCGATGTTTCATGTGCTGGGGTTTAATGATTTGTCACTGCCGTTATTAATGGCTGGCGGAACATTGATTCTGCATCGCTACTTTGACGGGAAGGAATTAAATGATCTGATGGTAAAATACCAGCCCGATTATTTAATGCTCATACCAACTATGTATTATGGGATGCTGGCAGCTGGCAACCTTGATATTCAGGGTTTCAAAAATATTGAGTTCTTAATACAGGGTGGCTCTTCACCGCTTCCAGCTGTACAGAAAAAATTTGAAAGTATGGGTTACACACTAGTCAACGGCTACGGTTTAACTGAAGCCCCACTTGTTATGGTTAATACACCTCATAATGCAATGAAAAAACCAATGAGTATTGGCAAACCTGTCATGTATATGAATGTGCGTCTGCTGGATGAAAATCATAACGATGTTGAAACTGGTGAAATTGGGGAATTGGCCATCCACGGTAAAAACGTTACCCCAGGTTATTGGAACAAACCCGAAGAAACAGAAAAATCATTTGCAGGCAGGTATTTCTTAACAGGTGATTTAGCCAGGCAGGATGAAGATGGAGATATCTTTATCATCAACCGGAAAAAGGAGCTCATTATTACTGGGGGTGAAAATGTTCTGCCTTCTGAAGTGGAAGGTGTACTATCAGAGCATCCGCTTGTGAGGCAAACGGTGGTAGTGGGATATGAAAGTCCTGAATTTGGAGAATCTGTTTCTGCAGTCGTGCAATTGAAAGAGGACGATCCGGATTTCGAAGCTAAACTGGACAAGCATGTGAGAGAGCATCTGGCAGGCTACAAAATACCGCGAATGTATTTGAAGGTGAAAGATATCCCATTAAACTCAACCGCAAAGCCTGACAGACTAGAATTACAAAAAATGGCGAATCAAAAAGCACAGGAGGAAAATCAAGAAAACGAATTACTTTAAGCGACTTTTTTGAAAGCGCTATCAGAATATACTGGAGGCTATACTATGGCTGAAAAACAAGCATTGATAAAAGAATTATATCCTGAAGATTTATTAAATATTTCTAAAGAATTAACTGAAGGAGAAGTACAGTTTTTAAAACAACTCAATGACTTGCTCGAAGAAAAATACCGGGATTCAATTAATGATCACTGGGCTAATGCAACAGTGCCTGAAGACTTTTTTAATGATATGGGCAAATTGAATTATTTCAATAACCCTTTGCTGTTTGAAGGGCGGGAGGGCGAACGGACTGCGAGTCAGCTGTTTCAGTTTTTCATGTTATATACAGTGGCAAGGTTTGATGTTTCCTTAGTTACTTTGATGGGAGTGCATCAAGGTTTAGGACACAATGCGTTCCTGTTTGGTGGAAGTAAAGAACAAGTGGCGTACTATGTGCCCAAATTACAATCTCACGAACTGAGGACCTGCTTTGCTTTAACCGAGCCTGAACACGGATCGGACGTAGCTGGCGGTTTAGCAACGACGGCTAAGCGTGAGGGTGATAAATGGGTAATAAACGGTGTGAAAAAATGGATAGGTGGCGCCACTCTTTCGGATGTCATACCAGTTTTTGCTACAGATGTGGAGACAGGTAAACCAAAGGGATTTATCATTAAGCCTGACCAGGACGGCGTGGATATAGATGTCATTGAAAATAAAATCGCTTTACGAATTGTCCCAAATGCCAATATTCACTTAAACAACGTTGTCGTCCAGGAAGAAGAGAGGCTGCAAAATATTAACGGCTTCAAAGACATTGCGAAAGTGCTGTACTCAACACGTGCTGGTGTGGCCCATATGGCGACAGGAGCGATAGCCGGAACCCTGCGGGCAACTCTGGACTATGTGACCGAACGTAAACAATTCGGCAAAGAGCTTAGTAAATACCAGTTGATTCAGGAGAAGCTGGCAATGATACAGGGAAACCTATCTCATGCAATGAGCCTGTCTGCACAGCTCGCCTGGATGCAGGGGAACGGGGAATATGATGAAGTGGCAACCTCAACCGCAAAAATGATGAACGCCTTAAGATTGAGAGAGTCTGTTGCAATGGGGCGGGGGATTACAGGAGGCAACGGTATTCTTGCCGAATATGATATCGCGAGGTTCTTCTCTGATGCTGAAGCCATTTACACCTACGAGGGTACTCATGAAATTAATGCCTTAGTTATTGGCAGAGCATTAACGGGGGACTCTGCATTTATCTGATTGCAGGGAATGGCTAAATAAATTTCAGAAATATGGAGGTTATTTCATGACGATGAGAAAAGCAACCGTTTTAGGCGCGGGGTTAATGGGCAGTCAAATTGCCGCCCTTCTGGTTAATGCAGGTTTAAAAGTAAAGCTGCTGGACATAGCAGTTGATGAGAGTGATCCAAATAAGATTTCCAAAAAATCCTATGATATGATTACTGATCCGAAACGGCCGCAATTATTTGATTTAAACTTCGCCTCTAATTTGACTTATGGCAATTTTACAGAGGATTTATCTGGGCAGGATGACTCGGATATTTTTATTGAAGCTGTAAAAGAAGAAGTGGAAATAAAGCATAACATTTGGGACCAGGTGAGACGTATTGCCAAAGATGATGCCTTGTTTGCCACAAATACCTCAGGCATTCCAATAAGGGCAATATCCCGAGTGTTTGATGATACGGAGCAGGAAAGATTTTTCGGCATGCACTTCTTCAACCCGCCCCGGGTCATGAAGCTGGTAGAAGTGATCCCTGGTCCTAATACGTCTCCTGAAGTAACAAATAAAGTTCAGGCTTTTGCTGCAGATGTGCTGGGCAAAGGTGTCATCATAGCAAATGATGTTCCTGCATTTGTTGCTAACCGGATAGGGACACAGACCATGAATGATGTGATGTATCGGGCAGAAGAAGGAGGCCTGTCCATTGCGGAGGTCGATGCACTCACGGGTCGTGGTATTGGAAGGCCAAGCCTGGGGACGTATGGGCTTGTTGATCTGGTAGGGCTTGATATTGCCACAACCGTGATCAAGGGTCTGCAGCAGGATCCGGAAGAAGAGAAATTTTTCCATGAGACACGTATTGCAGGAAAACTGATGGAAAACGGCGCGTTAGGGAGAAAAACCAAGCAGGGTTTCTATAAGAAGGACAAAAAATCACTGCTTGTTTTTGATCCTGAAAGCAATGAATATGTACAGCCGGAGCAGCCTGATTTTGAGCTGCTGAACAGCTTCAGTAAAGACTTGAAGTCAAATATGGACATCATTTACAACGCTGAAGATGAAGCAGGCAGGTTTTTGTGGGAAACTCTTAGAAACAATTTCTACTATAGTGCGCTGAATGTGCCGAAAGCGGCAACGGACTTTAAAGATATAGACCGTGCCGTAGTATGGGGATTCAACTGGAAAAAAGGGCCTTTCCAGCTGTGGGATCTGATGGGATTCGAACGCGTTAAGGAACGCATGCAGAGAGAGCTGGGGGCATTACCAGAATGGATAGAAAAACGCAGTACATCATTTTATGCTGAAGGTGAGTCGATTGAGCGTGTGACTCCTGTATCAGCGTTTACAGATAACGAACTATGGAACAGGGAAGATTCCAGTCTTTCTGTTGCTAATAGAGACCAGCTGTTACTGAAGCTGCAAAGTAAGAATAATATTATTACCGATGGCTTTGCTGATGATTTAATTGAGTCTATCGATCTTTTAGAAAACGAGGATTACTCGAGCATGGTCATCTATGCAGAAGGAAACAATTTCAGTGTCGGTGCCAACCTTTATCTGATGAAAAAAGCACATGAAGAAAACACAGTGGAAGAGACTGTGGGGCCTGCAATTGAAAAGCTGCACGAGAGCTTTAGCCGCCTTAAATATGCACTTAAGCCCGTCGTAACGGCTGTCCACGGGAAAGCTTTAGGCGGCGGTTGTGAATTGGTTCTTCATTCACCGGTTGTAGTAGCTGCAAGTGAAACGTACATGGGACTTGTGGAAGCAGGGGTGGGACTGCTTCCTAGCGGTGGCGGCCTTGCAGAAATGGCGGACCGGATTCTCGGCACGAGCCATAAGCACAACGATAAACAGGAATCGATGACGAAAGTATTGACGAATGTAGGGTTCGCAAAAGTATCAACGAACGCTTATGAAGCGCTCAGGTATGGTTATCTAAGGGAAACCGATACCATTATATTGAACACAGAGAAAAGAGTAGAAATAGCATTAAAACGAGCACAGTTTGAAGTGGAAACAAATTATGTCCCCCAACCGAAATTGACCTATTTTGCATTAGGCAGAGATTATAAAGCACTCGCTCAAGGCCAGTTGGAGGCCCAGCGTGTCGGAAACTTCATAAGTGATCATGATTATACAATCACTTTAAGTGTAGCCGATGTTTTATCAGGAGGAGACCTTCCACGTAACACCTATGTTAATCAAAAATACCTTCAAAAACTTGAAAAACAGAAATTCTTAATGCTGTTACAAAACGAAAAAACGTACGAGCGAATTACTCATATGCTGGCTACAGGCGGGCCTCTGCGAAATTAAAAATTGTGACAGCAAAGAAAGGGTGAAAGTTAGTGCAAGAAGCGTATATAGTAGCTTATGGGCGTTCTGCTTCAGCTAAAGGAAAATTAAGTGGTGCGATGGCTCACGAAAGACCTGATGAAGTGGCAGCACAGGTATTAAAAGGGGTGCTGGATAGAGTGGATGGTCAATTCCAACCGGATATGGTGCAGGATGTTATCGTTGGTAATGCTTTTCCTGAAGGTCTGCAGGGACAAAATATCGCACGTTCGATTGCGTTGATTGCCGGGCTGTCAGAAGACGTTCCGGCCCAGACTGTGAACCGTTATTGTTCTTCAGGGCTTCAAACAATCGCGATGGCGGCTAATCAGATTGTGTCTGGCCAGGCAGATATTATAGCAGCCGGCGGAGTTGAACTGATGAGTGCCGTTCCGATGGGGGGAAATGAGCCGGTCAACAGTCCAATACTCCAGGAGGAAGAGCCCGGAGTTTCCTATCCAATGGGGCTGACGGCCGAGATGGTAGCCGAAAAATACAACGTTTCACGAGAAGACCAGGACGCTTATGCTGTTCAAAGTCATCAGCGTGCTAAAAATGCCCAGGACTCGAGAAGGTTCGATGACGAGATTATTCCTATTAATGTAACTAAGGTCGCGTACAATAATGACGGTCCAGTGGTAACAAAAGATATATTTGATACGGACGAACTGGTGCGCCCTGATACCAATATGGAGGATTTAGCAAAGCTGCCTACGGTGTTCAAAGCCGATGGAACAGTAACAGCTGGTTCATCTGCCCCGCTTACAGACGGCTCAGGTTTTGTGGTTGTAATGTCGGGAGATAAAGTTAAAGAATTAGGTGTCACGCCTATTGCACGATTTGTGGGCTTCAAGGCAGCGGGTGTTGATCCAAAAATCATGGGGATTGGTCCGGCTTATGCCATTCCGGATGTGTTAAAATTAACTGACCTAACGGTTGATGATATGGATTTAATCGAACTAAATGAAGCATTTGCAGCACAAACGGTGGCCTCTATCAGACAGACAGGGTTAGATATGACTAAAACGAATGTTAATGGAGGCGCCATCTCATTAGGCCATCCTCTTGGGGCGTCAGGAGCGATGCTGACTGCAAAGCTGCTTGCTGAAATGAAAAAAAGACCAGATTCCAAGTATGGCATGGTGACCATGTGCATTGGGGGAGGCATGGGAGCCGCAGGCATATTTGAATATATCAGATAGTTGAGTGCTGTATTTTAATATGTTGTTTATCTATTTTGTCTAAATAATAACCAGGTATCCGTAAATATCCATGGGGCTGTCCTATTTTTGGGACAGCCCCACCTTTGTTTTAAAAAAATAAGCCTGTTATTCCTTTGTATCGAAAAAGTCTTGATGAAAATGATTATCAACGATACAATAACAGATAATGAAAATCATTATCAATTACATATGGGGGTCGAGAGGATATGAAGAAGAAAGCAGGTATTTCTACAGTTTTTGCTGCAACGATGGTGTTAACAGCATGCGGTGAAGGGGAAGAATCAAGCAGTAGTGAAGGAGAAGGAAGCGGGGATAATTCCTCACAAGAGGAAGAAACAAGAACGGTGGAGCATGAGATGGGGGAAACGGAAATCGAAGGCACACCGGAAAAAGTAGTCACGCTCTACCAGGGAGCTAATGACACAGCGGCGGCGCTGGATGCGGACCCTGTAGGCATTGTTGAATCGTGGACCCAGCAGCCGATTTATAAATACTTACGTGATGATCTTGAAGGAACGGAAACGGTCGGAGAGGAAATTCAGCCGAATCTGGAAAAAATAGCAGAGATGGATCCAGACGTAATCATTGCGAATAAATCCAGACATGAAGACATATATGATGATCTTTCCGACATTGCACCAACAGTTACTACAGATCAGGTTTACGAATGGAAGGATACGCTCGAGCTGACAGGAGAAGTTTTAAACAAGGAAGAAGAAGCCGATGAACTGCTCAGTGACTACGAAGCTCGGACCGAACATTTCCAGGAAGAAATGGGGGACAGGCTTCCGATCGAGGTAGCCATAACGAACTTCCGCGCGGACCATGCCCGGATTTTTTATATGGGATTTGCCGGCAGTATTTTACAGGACGCTGGATTTGACCGACCAGAAGGCCACGAAGATACCGACGAATGGGGCATCAAATTATCATCTAAAGAAAGCATTCCTGAAGCGGATGCTGAAATGATATTTAACTTTAATTCTGGAACAGAAACAGAACAAATTGAAGAGACCTATGAGGAATGGACTTCCCACCCACTTTGGCAGGAGCTTGAAGCGGTCGAAAATGACGAAGTTCATATGGTCGAAGAAGAAACATGGAATGCCGGCGGTGGTATTATGGCAGCGAATTTAATGCTTGATGACCTTTATGAGACTTTTGATATTGAAGAAGAAAAATAGGGACTGGAAGAGTGGACGGTTATGAAGAATCGAATGGCTCAGAAAAGGAGGAGGGGCCTGACTCTCTTCCTGATCTTTTTCTTATTTCTGCTTTCCTTTGCATCCAGTCTTTTATTTGGCCAGACGCCCATTACGGCTGCTGAAGTGTGGAAGTCTTTTTCGGCATTCAATGACGAAGCAACTACCCACATTGTGGTGCAATCAGACCGTCTGCCGCGTGCTGTCATAGCGACAGTGGTAGGTGCGAGTCTTGCGGTGGCAGGTACGCTCATGCAGGCACTGACGAAAAACCCGATGGCATCCCCAAGCATTTTTGGGATCAACCAGGGGGCCATCTTTTTTGTTGTCATCGGTGTTGTGTATTTATCTTTATCATCGCTTGTCTCTTTAATGGGCATGGCCTTTCTCGGAGCAGCGCTGGCTGCAGCCGTAGTCTATTTTCTCGGTTCGCTTGGCCGGGACGGGCTGACTCCAGTGAAAATCGTGCTCGCCGGTGCGGCGATCAGCGCGTTATTTCAATCATATACACAGGGAATTCTGGTGCTCGATGAGGCAGGGCTCCAGGACGTCATGTTCTGGCTCGCCGGGTCGGTAAGCGGAAGGACGCTCGAAATGCTGCTGCCAGTGCTGCCGTTTATGGCGATAGCTATGATAACGGCGCTGCTGCTCGGAAGGGCAATCAATTTATTCATTACCGGCGATGATATTGCCAAAGGGATGGGCCAGAAAACGCTTCTTCTGAAAGCCGTCATCGGTGTTATCGTGGTGCTGCTGGCAGGGAGTTCTGTCGCTGTAGTGGGCGCGGTAGGATTTATTGGGCTGGTGATTCCGCACGTTGCAAGATTTTTTGTTGGCCACGATTATCGCTGGGTCCTGCCATTTTCAGCAATGCTGGGGGCAGTGCTGCTCGTTTCGGCTGACGTGCTTGCCCGGCTGGTAATTATGCCGCAGGAGGTGCCGATTGGTGTAATGACTGCGCTTGTCGGAGGCCCATTCTTTATATATATCGCAAGAAGAGGGGTGTCGAATTTATGAAACGGCATACTACATGGCGCACCCGCTTCTTTTCGGTACAAATGGATAAGAGAGCGATGTGGAGAATGGGGATGCTTGCAATGGCGGTGCTGGCCGCCTGTGTGCTCGGCCCATCGTTAGGAAATACGATGCTTAGCCCCGTTACAGTTGTAGAAACGATGATGGGATACGGAAGCGGTGGGAATGAATTTATCGTCAATAACTCGCGGGTGCCCCGCACGCTGACAGCGCTTCTGACGGGCGGAGCTCTTGGAGTGTCAGGTCTTCTGCTCCAGGGAGTGGTCCGCAATCCGCTGGCTGCTCCCGACATTGTGGGAGTTACTGGAGGAGCCTCTGTAGCTGCAGTAGCATTCATGACATTTGGTGCCGGAGTGATCAGCATCCAATGGATTCCTCTCGCCGCCATTAGTGGGGCGCTTCTCGTATCTTCGCTCATCTATGCGTTGGCCTGGAAAAAAGGAGTCTCTCCGATCCGGCTGATTTTGATAGGGATAGGGATTTCAGCTATCATGAGTGCGGCAGTAACATTCATGATCATTGTAAGCTCCGCTGTTACCGCGACAGATGCTTATGTCTGGTTAACAGGAAGCATTTACGGAGCTTCATGGAGTGATATTTTCACAATCGCTCCTGTTCTCGCCGTGTGTCTGCCACTCGCTGTTGTTTTCTCAAGCAGCCTGAATGCCCAGCAGCTTGGAGATGATACTTCTGCTGGTTTGGGAGTAAGGATTCAGGTGGACAGGGTAGCAGTCGTCTTCCTGAGCGTTGTTTTAGCCGGTACGGCAGTAGCGGTAGCAGGAGCCATTGGCTTTATTGGATTGATTGCCCCTCACATTGCAAGGGCTCTTATTGGCCGCTCGTACGGGGCACTGGTCCCGGCTTCTGCATGCACCGGGGCAATCCTGCTTTTTGCTGCCGATCTCATCGCCCGCACAATTTTTTATCCGGTGGATGTGCCGGCCGGTGTATTTACGGCCGCCATTGGTGCTCCTTTTTTTCTGTATTTGTTGTTTCGAAACCGTAACCACTTTTAAGGAGGCGGAAGCATATGAGTGTCGAAGCGAAGAACCTAACCTTTTCCTACGAAAAAGAAAACGTGCTGCGCGATTTGTCTATTCGAGTGCCGGAAGGAGAAATCACCGTGTTTATTGGCGCGAACGGGTGCGGTAAATCCACCCTTCTGCGAACAATGGCAAGACTGATCCAGCCTGAAAAGGGAAATGTTCTGTTGAATGGGAAGAGCATTTCTGAATTAAAAACGAAAGAAATAGCCAAACAGTTGTCGATCCTGCCGCAGGGGCCTACCGCACCGGAGGGACTTACGGTAGAACAGCTTGTAAAACAAGGCCGGTACCCTCATCAATCCTGGTTAAGGCAATGGTCGCCCGAAGACGAAAAAATGGTTGAAAACGCGATGGAGGCAGCGGCAGTCACCTCCTTTCGCAACACCCCTGTTGATGATTTGTCCGGTGGCCAGCGTCAGCGTGCCTGGATAGCAATGACCCTGGCGCAGGGGGCAGATACCCTGCTGCTTGATGAGCCAACCACTTATCTTGATATGGCCCATCAGATCGATGTTCTCGATCTTTTGTATGAGCTGAACGAACAAGAAGGACGTACTATCGTGATGGTGCTGCATGATATCAACCTTGCCTGCAGGTATGCCGACCATCTTGTAGCACTGCAGGAGAAATCCGTGTTTGCCCAGGGACGCCCCGGCGATATTGTCACCAAAGAAATGGTCAGACAGGTATTTCACATGAATTGTCATATAGCGGAAGACCCAGTATTTCATACGCCGATGGTGATTCCATACGGAAAAGGGAGGAAACCGTATGGCGCTATCCCCGCTGCCGAAGCAGAATGAAATTATTTACGGAACAGAATTGATGAAAGAGGAAATCGCCCGGCCGTACCTGGAAAACGTAACTGCCATGATTAATACTTCGTCAGAGATGGTGGCTGCTTCCCAGTTTTCGAAAAGGTACGCCCGTTTTGTTACTGAGCCCGCCTTTAAGGCATTGACAATAGAGGGGAGGATGCTGGATTTATCGCCAGAGAACAGCATTCTCCATACGGATTTCTCCAAAGATAAATGGGCGCCGGAGTTTCGCATGTTGAAAACAGACGGCCTCATAGGAGGCAATTATCAGGAAAAGCGTGCGATCTTAACAGAGCAGGTATTCGCCGGACACCTGCAGCCGGTCTGGAAGCTCTTCTCCAGTATTACCCGTCTGCCGATGCCGATTTTATGGGAAAATACCGCTGTCCGCGTGTTTTCCCTGTATGAGAAAAAACTGCGAAATTCCGCCTCTCTTTTAGAGATTCAGCAGGTGAATGAGGATCTGCATTATCTCGTTTATGAAGCGCCTGGAGCACTATTTGGGGAGAAAAATAATCCATTTCGGCTTTTTCATAGAAAGCTTCAGGAAAACAAAGAAGGCGAGTGGATTCGGGAGCGCAAAACGTGCTGTTTTAACTATGCAGTGAACAACTGCGGCAGCTACTGTGCTGCCTGCCCTAAAAAACCATAAGACCTTATTTAAGCATCCCGTAAATACTTCGGAATGCTTTTTTGTTTAAGCTCTATAATACTTTTTGGGATGGAAATACAAAAAAATATGCAGACTCCAATACTCGTTATACTTGCGTCGACGAAAACCAAGCAGGATAGGAGTTGCGTGCATATGTATAGTAATATAACGATCCCGTTGCCCGGCCGGTGGCATGTAGACCCGCCGGCACCGATCACCGGGGACAGCGTTTCAACGAAAGAGCATAAAATCATTCATCAGAAAAGCACAGGCACCTGGAGAATAAAGATTTCGCAAGATAGCCGGATTACTTGTATTTTGCTTTCGTGTTGGGTATATTTTTCATGTATCTTGATGTAAAACATATAAAATAACTAGTGGAGGAACGATAATGACAAGGGCATGCATATCATCACGAACGAAGGGATGCCTAATGGGCGAAACTGAAGAGCCAGATTCAAGCAGGAGTCGGAACACGTCATCTTCCCGGGATGCGGATGCCTGGATACATGGTTATTGCAGTCATCAAGCGGAGGGTAGCTTATGTTGACAGCAGTACTGATACTTTTGCTCGGCTCTATCGTGATTTTTGCAATTATAGTTGCTAATGGATACTTTGTAGCGCAGGAGTTCGCATATATGTCGGTCGACCGCTCCCGGCTGGGGGCCCTGGCCGATGGAGGCGATAAAGCCGCTCAACGAGCTCTGAAGGTTACCAAACGGACCTCGTTTATGCTTTCAGGCGCCCAGCTGGGCATTACGGTTACGGGCCTGCTCGTTGGTTACGTAGCTGAACCCCTGGTTGGGCGAAGCCTGGGTGTGCTGCTCGGGGGCGTAGGCGTTCCGGATGCATTAGGCATCTCGGTGGGAACAGTATCGGCGTTGACGCTGGCGACAGTGGTACAAATGGTCTTTGGGGAATTATATCCAAAGAACCTGGCGATTGCCAATGCCGAACCGTTGGCCCGTCGGCTGGCCGCTTCGACACATATTTATCTCATCTTGTTTGGTTGGTTAATTACAGTTTTTGATAAGGCCGCCAACGGTTTTCTGCGGCTGTTGAAAATTGAGCCGGTACACGACATTGACAGCAGTGCTACTGCTCGTGATCTGGAGCATATTGTGGCCGACTCCCGGGAAAGCGGGGATTTGCCTAAAGAGCTTTCCATCATGATTGACCGTATACTGGATTTTCCGCAGCGTGATGTTGAGCACGCAATGGTGCCGCGTTCACGGGCAGATACGGTACCTCCGGAAATGACTATTAAAGACGTGCGGGCCCTGATGGCTGAATCCCATACCCGTTATCCAGTCATTAACAGTGACGATGAGCCTCTCGGGGTCGTTCATCTTGTCGACGTTCTTGCCTCCTCTCCGGAGAGCGGGGCTCCGGTTACAACGATTATGCATCCGCCTCTCGTCATTCCTACGTTGATGTCACTGCCGGAAGCCCGTAAGCGTATGCTCCATTCGCAAAATAAACTTGCTTGTGTTATTGATGAATATGGCGGCTTCACAGGCGTTCTGACGCTGGAAGATCTGGCCGAAGAAGTGGTCGGGGAGATTTCGGATGAACATGACGAGGAACCCCCGGGTGTTGTTGAAGCAAACGAGAAGGGCATATGGCAGATACGTGGAGATCTCCATGTGGATGAAGCTGAACGCGAAATCGGTTATGAACTGCCGCGTGGGGACTACGAAACGGTAGCCGGTATGCTGATTGCTCATTATGGTACTTTGCCGGAAGTCCAGGAAACAATCAGGGTGGAACTGCCCGAGGATCCGGGGGACCTCGTTCAGGATGAACCTGTCCGCCGGTACCTGGATGCGCAAATTATCGAGGTGGATCAGTGGGTGCCTACGCTGGTCTACTTGACCCTGAATGAATTCGAAGAGGACAGGGACACGGCAGTGGCCCAAGACCAGTATAGGAGGGGAAACCATGACTAACCCGTTGATTGTTCTAATTGCAACTATTGCACTTATTGTCCTTAGTGCGTTCTTCGTGATTATTGAGTTTGCCCTCCTGGGAGCCCGGCGCCACCGGCTTGAAGAAGCTGCAGTTACAAGCCGCGGGGCCCGTGCAGCCTTGAGGTCAGTGAATGAACTGACCGTCATGCTCGCTGGGGCGCAGCTCGGAATTACAGCCTGCACATTTGCGCTTGGGGCCGTGACCAAACCAGCCGTCGATGACTGGCTTTCCCCGGTTATCGCGGAGGTGGGGCTACCGTACTGGCTGGCTGACGGCACCTCCTTCTTCTTATCGTTGCTGCTTGTAACATTTCTGCATCTCGTGATCGGGGAGATGGCCCCGAAATCATGGGCTATCGCACACCCGGAGACTTCGGCTATTTTAATTGGATTGCCGGCACGCGGCTTCATTTGGGTTTTTCGGCCGCTGTTGTCCTGGGTCAATGCGATTGCCAACCGTCTCGTAAAGGCTTCTGGTGTGGAGCCAGTCGAAACAGCTGCCATTGGCGGCCAGGACGCTGCGACCATTCGCCATCTTGTAGAACATTCAGCGAATGTTGGTGCGATTGATACGTCGATCCGCCGCCCGATTTCCGGAGCGCTGGATCTCGAAAGCATGCGGGTGGCTGATCTCGTTACCCCTGGCGCTCCATTGACGACAGTGCCTTCGAATGCCACAGTTTACGATGTTCAGCAGGCAACCGAACGTTCCGGTCATAAGCGGATTCTTGTCAGGGATGAGCAGGAAGCCGTCACAGGCATCATCCATGTACGCGATACGCTGCTTGAGTCGGCAGACCAGCCGGTGCAAGACCTGGCGCGTCCGGCTTTTGTTCTATCATCCGAGACGCTCCTGCACGAAGCGCTTCTGACCATGAGAAGGGCCCGGGAGCAAATGGCAGTAGTTGTTGACGGCACCAGTTTTCTTGGTGTCATTACTATTAACGATGCTCTGGACAAAGTGCTGCCCCGCCTGGAGGAACACTAAGCCACCCCTTCCTGCAAACTAATAATTGGACGTCCATAAAAAAGACTTGAAGTTGGGCAAGGCCGCCATTCGCGAGATGCATGGCGGCCTTGTTTGTGTTGATGGGGCAATAATTTTTCAATATCATCGTTTTATGTAAAATCGACTATATTCTATCGTATATCACCCTCTGCCAAAAGAGTGTGGAAGTTGCTTATAGCTAATGCTTCATTTTTTGAGGCTGAAACCTTCTTCACAAAAAAGGAATGTTACAGGTACAGACGAGGGATAAGAGTTTATTCTTGATTTTTTTGATGATTCGTCTCTCTTTCGGGAAAAGAGATTTCGTATTGATTATCCGTAGAGGCAAACCGGTTAAATCGAAGCTGAAACAGACGATACAAATGAAGGATAACGACTTTGATCAGAGCATAGCTTGGAATGGCGAGAATAACCCCAATGACACCTAAAAGATGGGCGGCTGTGAGCAGGATAAAAATAACGGTCACTGGATGGACCCGCAGCCGTTTCCCCATAATCTGGGGGGAGATGAATTTGCCTTCCAATAATTGCACAACAGTCCAGACGATCAGGAGTTTAGCCAGCATGAAAAACGACGTGGTCATGGCAATAATCAGTGCGGGAAGAATCGCAATAGCCGGACCGAGGTATGGAACCACGGCTGTTACGCTGGCGATAGCGGCTAAAACTAACGCATAATCCAAGCCGATAATAAGAAAACCGATGTAGAGACTAATGCCGATACAGAAACTGACCAGCAATTGGCCTACGATATAAGAGCTGATCTGATGATCCATATCGCTAAAAATTTTCCGGGCATCGTTTCGAATCTTTGGGGGGAGGGTCCGGACGACAGCTTTTGGAAAGGCTTCCCCGTCTTTTAATAAATAATAGAGAATGAAGGGAAGGGTAATAATGGCTACAAGCACGTTCGTTACCTGGATCAATAGGGCAGCGATTCCAGTGAACGTATCACCGGCGTAACTTGAAACCGTTCCGGGAATATCCGACAGCCAGCCATTAATATTACTCGAGACATTGGCATACACGTCCTGAAAAATGGATGCCTGCAGCCATGCATCGATACTTGCCCCTATTTGCTCAGCATACGCGGGGAACTCTTGTGCCATACTGGTTATTTGTTTTTCTAAGAAAGGAACAATGAAAGAAAGAAGGAGTACCAAGCCCCCGAGAGCAAAAGCAAATATCAGTAAGATACTGGCGGTTCTTGGTATTCCTTTACGCTCGAACCACCGGACAATCGGGCGTAACAAATAATAAGCAATCACAGCTAAGATGAGAGGAAGTGCGATGGTTTCCACAATCACCACCAGCGGGTGAAAGATAAACGAAATATGGGAGTAAACAAGAATAATCATGCCAAGACTGAATATAAGCGCGAGAGTGTAAACAAGATTTTTGCCGCCAAGAAAACGGGCATAACTGGTAGAAAACTTAGGCATTAGTATCCCCTTTCAGAAAAGAAGCCGTTATAGATGTATTATACCGCAAATGGTTTCTGAAAGCTTGACGGTGCAGCATATCGAATGTTTGATTGCTATAATCCAGGGCCCATCCAATTATTATGGGTGTTTGCAATAAATTAATGTTGAAAAAAGCATATTGGCGAATGAAGATAATAGCGTATGTTAAAAAAAGAAACAATGATAGAGTATGCATTGAAGACAGTTTCAAAGGAAATTTCGTTATAAAATTGTTTTTGGCAAGGTTATCACGTGATAGTTGCTCGAAATTATACCGAACAATAAAAAAATAAGCATAAATGTCACGAAATATAAAGAATTATTAAGTCTTCATGAAGTCTTTATGAAGATCTTTTCTCAGGTGTAGTGGGAGGGCGGACAGCATGGTAATGTAATTGTTGGGAGCAATATCCCTCCCCATTACTCCCCTTGAGTAATGATACCCCGTTAGAACGCCGGCCGAAATGGCTGGCGTTCTTTCGTTAAAAGTGTCAATTTCAATGACTAACATTTGTGCCAAATATAGAAGCTTTTATTTGCGCCAGTTATGGAAGCAAATTTGATCATCATCCATTACTACATTGATTTATTTAATAAGATCTATTAATAAGAATACCTTTTAAACCTTATCCGGGATCAAGAATTTACGCTTATGCTTTTACCCAGTCTATCAATGAGACAGAGTGTTCATATTTCTTTTTTCGGGCGTACTGGAAGGGAAAACTCTAGCCGGTCACGAAAAACTGCTAAAGCAAAAAAAGCCTGGACGCTTACGAATGATAGGCAGAAAACCAGAACATTAAGGTAGTCAACCTGAGGTGGGGTAATTTTGGTTAAATATGGGGGGTGATTCGATTGTTCAAGAGGAATGAAGAGGGGAAAGAGCAGCGTTTTTACATCAAACAATCAGAAAGTTTGTCTAAGCTTGGGGAAGTTTTTATTATTGTCGATCGAAAGACGGGTATTAATTATATGTGTACAGTTGCGGGGACGGGGAGCAGTCTGACACCTTTACTCGACAGCGAAGGAAATCCTGTACGGGAATAATAAAAATATGATGAGATTTTCCATCCGGATCATTAAAGGAGGATCTTTTTCTTTTTGTGTATACGAAATGGGGAGGTTTCAGTAACGGACCAGCCCCATTTCATTTTTTATATTTTCTTTTTCCAGTAAAGCACTGTTAACAGAAAGAATTTATATGATTACGCTAAACGATAAGAGGGGAGGCAGACTCTTTCGTTATTGTTTTTAAAAATCTTCATCTATTACTGAAATTCCTGCCTGGTCAACTATAACAGTCCCCCCAAAAAAATTAGTCTTATTCAGCAAGTACAGAACCCCTTGATTTTTTCACAAAAAACTTGTTTTCTTCAATTGCTGCACATCAATTTAAGGACAATTCTGAAAAAATCTCTTTATTCATAGTAACGTAGAATTTCTATTTACCTTATGTTCCTATGCTTTACGTAAGAGTGATCTCCGAGAGTATTACATAATATAAGAAAAATTGAAGTAATGGTGCCATTCTTATCAGCAATAAAGGTTAAACTGAAAATTGGCAATTGATTCTCCACCGTGAAGAAATTTGAATTGCAGTGCTCAAACTTAAAACAAGCTAACAATAAAAGATAAACAATTAATGTTATGATGCAGATTAACCGTACTACTGGGGGGAGAAAAATGTATACATACGAATCGATTAATTACCAAAGTAACCTGCCAATAAATATATTTGCACAGACTATTGAACGTTATCCTTATCACTGGCATGAGGATCCCGAGTTACTATTCGTGCTGGAAGGGTCCCTGGAAATAAGAATAAATGAAAAAACCTACAATCTGAACGCCGGAGATTTGTTTTTTATCAACAGTAATGAACTGCACTTTCTTCATTCAGTCGGCCAAAGCAAAAAGCCGCACGTACTAGTGTTGCAGATCAAGAGTAATTACATGAAACAAAGAGGCATCAATGTAGAAGAACAACAATTTTTTCTTGATGCCTATCATGCATCTTCGGGCGAAGACGTTCACGTGCAACGCCTGAAACAGCTGTTAGCTTTCATTTTAGACTTACTGATAAACCAAAAGGATAGCTCTATTTTAAAAATCGAAAATCTTGTTCTGGAAATATTAATTATATTAAGAGAAAATTTCGCATATTCATATCAAAAATCCGATGAGCAATTGTTAGAGGACAATAGACTGTTTGAGATAATGAAATATATGAATAACCATTACGCCAATAGTTCTTTAAGCATCGAAGAAATCGCTAGTGAGTTTTCATTAAGTCCGCAGCATCTCTCAAGATATTTCAAGCTGAAGGCGGGGACTTCCCTAAAAACGAAGCTGGATACGATACGGATGGAGAAATCACTATTTGCATTGCAGACAACAAATAAAGCTGTAACAGAAATCGCGCTGGAGTTCGGCTTTCCTGACACTAAATCCTATTACAGGGTATTCAGAAAGCATATGCAGATGGCTCCTGGCGAATATCGCAGAAAGTACCAATTCA
Organism: Marinococcus luteus; assembly: GCF_034497705.1. Lineage (GTDB taxonomy): Bacteria > Bacillota > Bacilli > Bacillales > Marinococcaceae > Marinococcus > Marinococcus luteus_A. The sequence goes on from NZ_JAXRUV010000001.1 coordinate 362,159, forward strand.
GCATAGATTACAGCATACCGAGAGATTATTTAAGCATTAACAGCCGCGAGTCGTTGAAGAAGTTATTTCAATACATGACTATAAAAACTACTCCAGGCCCTGCGGTGCAAGCTGCGAAGGAAAATATTGATTTTTCCCAATCCACGAGAGCAATAAATCATTCCTTCACCTCTTTAGCTACCTTTGGCGATGCTGCGCTCGGTTTACGGAAGGACTTTCATGATCAGCTTTTCCAGCTCCAGAAGGATATTGGCTTTCGCTATGTAAGGTTTCACAATATCTTTTCGGACCAGCTGGAGGTATACAATGAAAGGCCTGATGGCTCATGGTATGCCAATTTTTCACATATTGAAGCATTGATTGATCAATTGCTGGCAAATAACATTAAACCGTTTATAGAAATTGGATTTATGCCAGGCGGGCTTGCCGGCAAGTCCTACACCATTTTTGAGGGAAGGGCTTCGGTGTCAGCTCCCAAATCGATGGAACGGTGGCTGGAATTGCTGGATTCTTTTATCAGGCATCTATTCAACCGTTACGGGTCAAAAGAAGTAAAGAGCTGGTATTTTGAATTTTGGAATGAACCGGAAGTTGACTATTTCTGGCGTGAATCAAAAGAAGAATTCTTTTCCTTTTATGCTCAAAGCTCCCGGTGTATTAAAGCAATAGACCCGGATCTTTGCGTTGGCGGCTTCGGAAACATTGACTTTCATGGGAACGCTTCCTGGCTGAATGACTTTCATGAATTTGCCGTCAAGCAGCAGGTAGGCCTCGATTTCTTTTCGTTTCATGTCTACAATCTGATGACTAACAGGGAAAAGAAAAAAGAGAAACCTGCTATAAAAGTGGATAGCTTTAGTACTGTTACAGAATTTTTAAGTGAAGTCACTATGATTGGAGAGGAAGATAACTTCTCCGCCTCAATAGATAAAATAATCAACCATACAAAAAAGTACAGCACGCTGGATCAGGAAAAATGGATAACGGAATGGAACGCCAACAGTGATTACGGCGACCCTCTTCATGATACCTGTTACATGGCGGCTTTTATTGTCAAAAATGCCGTGGATAACTTTCAAAAAATAAGCGGCATGGGATATTGGACCTTCACGGATGTTTTCAGGGAATTCAGCAGAGAGCCCACTTTATACCACGGTGGTTTCGGTTTAATGACGTATAACGGGATTAAAAAAGCCAGCTACCACGCTTTTGCTTTTTTGAGTAAGCTGGGGGAGGAGCTTATCACCATAAAAGAGAATATGATTGTGACAAAGTCGGAGGACAGGCTTCAAATTCTGCTTTGGAATTACAGCCACCCAAACCGTTTATATAGATCGTTCGATTATTCCCAATTAACTCCTACCAGTCGCTACGGTGTATTTGAAAACAGTGCTGCCCAGTCCCTGCAATTTGAATTAAAAGGGCTGCAGGGAGACTATCGGATAAAAAAACATTTTGTTAATCAGAAACATGGCTCTTCCTATGATGCATGGGTGGAGCTCGGGGCGCCTGAGGTGATTGATCCTGAGCTGAAAAGATATCTTCAGGCAAAAGCAGAACCGGGTCTTCGAACAGATTATTTGAATGCTGAAAATCCGTGTTTGCTTCAAACGACTCTGGATGCCCATGAAATTCAATTGATTGAGCTTACAAAAGATCACAATAATTGGAATGAAAAATAAAGAAATTGGATTGGGGAATATACAATTTTAAAAATAGGTTCATATTTGGAAAAGCATTCCTTCTTAAATGGGAATGTTTTTTTTATTAGACATTTGTATACTGAGTGCAGTCAAGAGACATGTATAAATGTCAGCGCTTACAAATCAAGGGGGGAGGGTTCATAACAATGGACCGATCAGCATTTAAAGAGAAGGTTAAAGAACAGAAACAAGAAGCAAAGAGGAAAATTAAAGCACTAAGAGAAGAGAAAAAGAAACGAAAACCGCTTTCAAGAGAAGAAAAAAAGGATCTTCGAAGAGACGATAAAACGCAAATAAAGCAATGGAAGAAGGATATTAAAAGCACGGAGGATAAAAAAGAAAGGAAGGCGAAAAAGAAAGGATTTAAAAAATACAAAAAACTGAAGCGTCGTCCTTACATACTGAGCTCTTTATTACTGATTGTCCTATTGATAGGGGGAGGCCTGCTTAACTGGTATTTAAGCGCTACAGCGCCGTTAACCGATGAACAGGCGGAAGCCGCAGACGAATCACGGGAAGTGGCGGAGCAGGTAATGGAGGAAAGCATTGTGATGCTGAAAAATGACGATGTCCTTCCACTGGAAGATAAAAAAATAAACGTGTTTGGAACTGGTTCAGCACGACCGGTATTCAGCGGAGGCGGAGCCGGGTCCATTGATGACACGAAGGCTGACGGGTTATATACAGCGTTGGACGAGGCAGGAATAAACTATAATTCCACGCTTTATAACGTCTATAATAACTATGAAAAAGAAGAAGAAGCTACTACAGAAGATTTCGAACCGTCGGATCCGTCACTTATTCAGACCCTTCTTCCAAACGCGGTTGGCTTTTTGCCCTACAACCCGGAAGAAATGCCCGTCTCAGAGCTTCCCGGGGACACACTTGAAGAAGCGGTATCCTATTCTGATACAGCAGTATATACTATTTCGAGAGTAGGGTCTGAAGCGATAGACCTGTCCATCGAAGATACCCAGTTAAGAAAAGAAGAGGAAGAAACCATCGAAACATTAAACGAAAACTTTGAACATGTCATCATTCTGGCAAATACGTTCAATGCCTTTGAATTTGGGTTTATAGAGGAATACGAAAATGTTGACGCTCTTCTCTGGGTGGGGGGACCCGGGCAATACGGGACGCATGCAATTGCACGGGTGTTAAAGGGGGAAACCTCTCCGTCCGGAAGACTGCCGGATACGTACGCTTATAACGTCGAAAGCAACCCTGCCGTTGAAAATACCGGAGACTTTGAATATGTAAATGAAAATGGGGAGGAGACCGGCCGGCATTTTGTTAACAATGAGGAAGGCATTTACGTAGGCTACCGGTACTATGAAACCTTTCTGACAGACGAAGAATATGAGGAAACCGTTCAGTTTCCATTCGGATACGGTCTCTCCTATACAGAGTTTGACTGGAACGTTGAAGCAACAAATTTCACGGATACCGAAATTTCTTATGACATCAATGTAACGAACACAGGTGACGCAGCCGGCAAAGACGTCGTTCAAGTCTATTTTTCTCCTCCATATAATGAAGGCGGCCTGGAAAAAGCGGATAAGGAACTTGGGGGATACGCGAAAACCTCAGAACTGGATCCGGGTGAATCGGAGGTAGTGACTGTCAGCTTTCCGGTAAAGGATATGGCCACTTATGACCATGAGAATGAAGAAGCCTGGGTGCTGGAGGAAGGAGATTACGAGCTGGATGTTGCTTCTCATATCCGGGACAGCCAGGACACTTCCACGTTCACAGTGGAAGAAACAAACATTTACAATGAAGACGGCACAACTGGTACACCGATTCAAAATCGTTTCGAGGACGCTGAAGGTGATCTGACGTATTTGTCCCGGGAAAACCCGGAAGAAACTTATCCCGAGGGACCTTCGGAAGATGATTTCTTAATTCCGGATATCGTGGAGGAAACCGCGGATTACGAGCATGAAGCCACCACGGAAGAGACGCCTCCGACGAATGTGGATAACGGTATTGTGCTCGAGGATCTGCAGGGGCTCGATTATAATGATCCTCTCTGGGATGACTTTCTCGATCAATTTACTCCCGAGGAAATGATCAAATTAGCAGGCGATGGCGGCTACTGGTCCGTGCCAATCGAACGATTAGGCATTCCGGGGACCTCCATGTACGATGGGCCTTCTACGATTAAAAACTTCTTTGACTCGTGGTCATCGGTTGCTTTTCCAGCCGGGATCAATGTTGGAAGCACATGGAATAAATCGCTGGTTGAAAACATGGGTACGTCGATGGGAGAGGAAGCCAATGCTTTTGATGTGGAAGCGATCTACGCTCCTGCACTTAATATGCACCGCACGCCGCTTGGGGGCAGAAACTTTGAATATTACTCTGAGGACCCTCATCTTGTCGGGGAAACCGGTGCTGCTTATATCAGTGGATTAGAAAGCACCGATACGACCGCTGTAATGAAGCATTTTGTTGGAAATGACCAGGAAACGAACCGGGCGAGTAACGGATTATATGTATGGGCAAATGAACAGGCTTTGCGGGAAATTTACCTTCGTCCTTTTGAAAAAGCAGTAAAAGAAGGCGAGCCCCATGGAGCAATGTCCTCCTTTACAAGAGTAGGGCCTACATGGTCCGGCGGCAGCCAGGCATTACTGACCGATGTATTGCGCGAAGAGTGGGGATTTGAAGGCTTTGTCATTACAGATGCAGGAATAGGACCGCAGGGCGAGCACTTCGACGCGTTGCAGGCCATACATGCCGGAAACGACATGATGCTTGCTTTCCCTATCAATCTGCCTATGGCAAATAAATTTGAAGAAGAACTGGCAGAGCACCTGGAAGAAGACGAAACAGAAACGGTGGCAGGGCTTAGAAAAGCAGTCCATAATATCTGCTACTACATTCTTCAAACACAAGAAATGAAAAAAGAGGACGAATGATACGAATCCTACAAGGTGGTAAACACAATGCTGAAAAACCAAGAAATTATTGACCAGATGACGCTGGAAGAAAAAGCTTCGCTGATGTCCGGGAAAAACTTTTGGAACACGCAGGACATCGAGAGGTTGAATATTCCTTCGATCATGCTGACAGACGGGCCCCATGGGTTAAGAAAGCAGGGCGGAAAAGCCGATCATTTAGGGTTGAATAAAAGCATCCCTTCCACCTGCTTTCCTACCGCTGCCACGCTGGCGAACAGCTGGGATGAAAGCCTGCTGCACGATGTTGGTTATTATATTGGCAGCGAAGCGGTCGATGAAAATGTAAGTGTATTACTTGGACCTGGTTTAAATATTAAACGAAATCCGCTGGGCGGAAGGAATTTTGAATACTTTTCCGAAGACCCTTTTCTCAGCGGAAAATTAGCCGCAAGCATGACCAGAGGCATCCAGAGTAACGGTATATCTGCGTGCCCCAAGCATTTTGCTGTTAACAGTCAGGAACATTTAAGAATGACAATTGATGAAATCGTCGATGAACGGGCCCTGCATGAAATTTATTTAGAAGGCTTCCGCTTAGCCGTGGAAGAAGGAGAGCCGAAAACGTTGATGAGTGCCTACAATAAAGTAAACGGTGAATATGCCAATGAACATTTGTATCTAATGCAGGAAGTGCTTTATCATCAATGGAACTATGAGGGAGTTGTTGTTACTGACTGGGGAGGTAACAACGACCGCATCAAGGGACTGTTGGCCGGAAATCAGCTTGAAATGCCCTCGACCGGCGGTATCACGGATCAGGAGATCGTGCACGCAATAAAATCGAATGAGCTGGAGGAGGACGTTTTAGACCAAAGCGTGGACCGGCTGCTCACTTTAATCTTTGATACCCGGTCTGCTGATACGAAAAAGGCAGTTGAGACGAAGCATCACCACGAGGCAGCCGTGGAAGCGGCGAAGCGTTCAATGGTTCTGCTTAAAAATGAACAGGATATTCTTCCGCTGCAAAGCGGGCAGACGATCGCAATTATCGGTGATTTTGCAGATGTGCCAAGGTATCAGGGCGCAGGAAGTTCATTAGTTCAGCCCACCAGGTTACCCAGCCCGTGGGAAGCCCTGCAAAAGACATCGTTAACTCTCTCAGGCTATGCGAAGGGGTTTAAAAGGTTTGGGGGGAGCAGCACAAAATTGAAGCAGGAAGCCGCTGCGCTTGCCAAAGAATCAGACATTGTTCTGTTGTTTCTCGGTTTAGATGAAGGAAGTGAAGCGGAAGGCATAGACAGGTCAGATATGAAGCTTGGAAATAATCAGTTAGAGCTAGTGGAAGAGCTGACGAACATCCATGATAACGTGATCGTGATTCTTTCTGGCGGTTCTATAGTGGAAATGCCTTTTGCCTCAAAGGTTCAGGGAATTATCCATGCTTACCTTGGGGGCCAGGGCATGGGAGAAGCTTTGAGTGACATTCTGGAGGGTGGCTACAATCCAGGTGGAAAACTGGCTGAAACGTATCCTGTTCATTACAGCGATGTCCCTTCAGCTCCGTACTATCCTGGCCGGGAAGCAACCGCTGAGCATAGAGAGAGCATTTACATTGGCTACCGTTATTTTGATACTAAAGACATTCCTGTTCTTTTCCCCTTTGGGTACGGTCTGTCCTACACTAGTTTTGAATACAGCCAAATGCATGTCAGCAGCACACATATTTCATTGACGATAAAAAATACAGGTTCCCGGGCAGGGGAAGAGGTTGCCCAGCTTTACGTTGAACCATTGGATTCACACATCTTTCGGGCCCGAAAAGAACTGAAAGGGTTTGTGAAAGTGCATTTAGAGCCCGAAGAGGCCAAAGAAGTAACGATTCCATTTACTGAAAATCAAGCCGCCTACTATAACCCAGCCATGCAGGCGTGGTCCCTGGAAAGCGGCAGGTATACACTGAATATTGGAAGTTCTATTCAGGATATAAGATTGTCCCATACGATAACGATTGAAGGGGACGATCACGCTCCGCCCTATAATAAAGAAAAGCTGCCATCGTATTGCAAAGCAGATGTGCATCATATAAGAGACGAAGAATTTCATGCTCTTTTAGGCCACACGCCTCCTGCTTCCAAATGGAACAGAAAGAAGAACTTGGACCATAACGACACACTTGCCCAAATGAAGTATAAAAAAGGATTAGGGCAAATGATATATCTTTTAATTGTGTCGATAAAAAAAGGATTAATGGCTGCGAATAAGCCCTTACAGGCGAACAACACGATGTTTATTATGAATATGACCTTTCGGCAGATCCCACGGTTTACAAGCGGCAAAGTCAGTAAAAAAACGGTCAGCCGCGTATTAAAAATTATTAATTTAGGATAATAGCCAGGCGAAGTTACGTTGCTGCTTCATTCGATATTTTTCTTAATGAATATACATCCTTTCTCCAGATCAGCCTTTACGGCTGGTCTTTTTTTGGCTTTTGAATGAAAAAATTAAGCCCTCTGGATGATTATGAACATGATAATAGGGGAATTTAAAAAGGAGAAAATTTTAACCGTGGATGACGTAAAAACATCAATCTGTAAAGATCGTTAAAGTGCGCCATGGCAAGAATTTATAAAGGTGGAGAGAATACTAATGTTTTCGCTGACAGCTCTGGATATTTCAAGAACAATGTTAATAACCGACCTTATTTCTGCCCATGTATTTGGATTTCTGTTTGTCGTTTATATTTCCAGTCCGTTTACTAAAAATAATTTCCGTAAGAAGAAAAAATAGATTTTTTTGGAAGAGCGAATGATTTGCGTCATTAAGGGGGAGGGGGAAGAAATAAAAAAAACGTGAATCAAATGATCCACGATAAAAATGCGTGTTTTATTTTTTTAACAGATGAAAAGCCTGCCTGCTCTGATTAAAAAGTAACCGGCAGTGAATCCAGTCCCTGAGAAGACAGCGCGTAGTTCCATTCCACCTCGCCCCGGGAGTATTTCAGCTGAAGGTTCGGCATCCGCCGGAACAGATTTGAAAATGCCACATCTCCTTCCACCCGGGCAAGCGGGGCGCCCAAACACATGTGAAGCCCCTGTCCAAAGGCCAGATGACGATCAATGCTGCGTTCGATTTCCAGATCCTCCGCTTCAGTAAATTTTTCTTCGTCCCGGTTGGCCGCTTTAACGATGATCAGGATCATATCTCCCTTAGCGATCTGCTGCCCGGCAATTTCCGTATCCTGTGTTGCATAGCGCGGTCCGACGCTCGTGGACGGCCCGTTAAACCTCAGTAATTCCTCGACGGCTGAAGGCACCAAACCAGGGTCTTCCTTAACTTTCTCCAGCTCTTCCGGATGATCCAGCAGCTCCATTGTCCCGGTCGCAATTAAATTGGAGGTGGTTTCATGGCCGGCAAATATCAGCAGCGTGATCATCGAAATTAATTCCGATTCACTGAGACGGTCTTCCTCCTCTTCGATGGTGACTAAGCTGCTGATTAAATCATCCGCGGGACTTTCCCGCTTGCTGTCCACCAGCTGCTTCGTATATTCGCCAAATTGGTTCAGGTGTTCTGCCACTTCCGGATCCTGCCTTCCCCATCCCAGACCTTTGGCTATAGCCGAAGACCACATTTGAAGCTTTTCCCGATCTGCCTCCGGCACCCCAAGCATTTCCGAGATGACGTTAATCGGTAAAGGGTAGGCATAGTCTTTAACAAGATCCATTTCCCCGTTAGACTCGACTTTATCAAGCAGTTCGTCTGAAATTTCCTGCACACGCGGACGCAGGCTTTCCATGTATTTCGGTGTGAAGGCTTTAGACACTAAGGTGCGCAGGCGACGGTGGTCGAAACCGTCTACGAAAAGCATGGATTTTCCCGTAAAAAACGTGTCCGGAGAACTTGAGTCTTCGGTAACGGAAAGATTCTCCCGGACGCCTTCCGCCTCAATCGAAGCAGGATCGACCGTAAAACCCTTTTTATCTTTAAGCACCTGCACAGCTTCGTCCATCCGGGTAACCATCCACGCATTATGATCCTCACTCCCCATCGGATGCGGAATAGGGAGCACCGGTCCTTTCGCTCTTGCTTCGGCAAAAGCAGCAAAAGGGTCCTCCTCGCTTCTGCCGCTGAGTATACTTAACACTCTTGTCTGTACGGATTCGTGGGATTGATCCAAAGTGATCTTCCTTTCATGAACGCGTTATTTTAGCAGGATAGATTTCTTCCTGAGCATCAAGTATACTAACAATGTGTTTGATAATGAACATATTGTTCGATACCATTTTTTATATAACGAACAACTTCAGGGATGTATGTTCGTTAGTCATGAAAATGTCACATTTAGTAGGGAGACATATGAAATCCATTTCTAAAACCGACCGGAGAGTCAAGTATACAAAAATGGCTCTTAGACATAGTTTATTCGAATTAATGCACAAAAAACCCGTTAGTGCCATCACGGTCACGGAGCTTTGTAAGTATGCAGATATTAACCGGAACACCTTTTACGCTCATTATGAATCTCCCAGTGCTCTGCTTTCGAGTATTGAAGCGGAGTTTACCCAGACCTTTATTAACAAAGTCGAGCATTCCCTGGACAGTCATCAATACAATAATCTCATGTACAGGCTGTGTGCCTACCTCGAACAAAATCGGGATGCCTGCAGGGTGCTTGTTGTTCTGCAAAACAGCCAGGAGAACGTATTTACACGTATCCATAATTACTTTCGTCCGCGTATCACAGAAAGGTGGGCCCGGGAAAGCTCCCTGGACCACTCAAAAACAGAATCATTTTATGTATTCATTGCAGGGGGAAGCGCCTCACTCATCGAGGAGTGGGTTCAATCCGATTTTCAAAAAAGCCCGGAGGAGATCGCCAAAATGATAGAAGAGATCTTAATCACATTAAACAAGCATATGCTAAAAAATTAATAAGAGTGCCTGTGTACTCAAAATACAATTTGGAAATGAAAATACTTAAAGCCCCTGCAATTATTAGGGAAAGGACTACCACGTATAGAATCTTTTCTATACGGAATTCTACATCCTTTAAGCTGGAGGTATAACTCCATATGAGCACGGGATCAGCAGCTAAAACGACAATGAAATTACTCTAGCTGTTTGCCATTAATTCAGGATTAAACGTAAAAGGGTTAAAAGAATAAAGGCTGACAAAGCTCCAGAGCTGTTGAAGTTTGTTAAATGTTTATTAAGATCAGGAGGGAAGGGGCGTATCAGGCCATTATACGTGCTAAATTGTTTTTGGGAGCAATATCCCTCCCCATTACTCCCCTTGAGTAATGATACCCCGTTAGAACGCCGGCCGAAATGGCTGGCGTTCTTTCGTTATTTTACGCATTGCCCTGCCTTGGGGCACCGCAAGAGAAAAAATTTGCTATATTTAAATTTAAAGCTTATATAAAAGAAATGATTAATATTAATACCACGAGGCTTTCTGCACCACATAGAAAGCCTCGTGGTATGTGAAGAAAAGATATGCACGGTTAAAAACTTCAGATCAAGCTTTCATCGAGAGTATAAGTTTTCCAGACCAGTGCTTTAAGTCTCTCGGGGAAGAATTTGCATCGTTGCGCTGATAGGGCCCTCCTGCAGCATAGGAGGCATATAGCTACTGTCCCCATACTTTTCCCGGTAGGCCTGATCAATATTTTTCATAAGCTCTGGATCGTGGCTGACCGGGTGAAAAAGAACATTATACTCCTTGCCGGCAATTTGTATTTTCCCGGCCTGTTGTTCTGCCGCCGACTGATACCATCTGGAATGCTGGCCGTTATAAGCCCGGGCGTAAAGAGCATTATCCGCGACCACCGACCAGATCCATGTTGGAGTGCCCGGGGTTTTACCATCGCTGTAAAAGGGAGAAATGTATAAATCATCGGAACGGGCAAAAAGACTGAGCTGTTCCTGAGTCCAGATTGATGACATAAAGTGAACCTCCTTTTATATCGTATAATTAGTATTCTAGATCTTAATGTGTACTTCAAGTCAAGGAAAGCGAAGAGAAATAAACGTTTTGTGACTGTGCAGTAAATTTCATTTTTCTTTTATAGATGGGTATCTACGCTATTTATTGGTTCGATCATTAAGACAGAGTGTGTATATTTTTCGGGCGTACTGGAAGGGAAACTTCAGGTCGGTCGCGAAGAAACTGCTAAAGCAAAAATAAAAGTCTGGATGCTTACGAATGATAGGCAGAAACCCAGAACATTAAGGTAGTCAAACCAGGGTGGGATAATTTTGGTTAAATATAGGGGGATTCGATTGTTTAGAAAAAATGAACAGGAAAAAGAGAAGCGTTTTTACATCAAACAATCAGAGAGTTTGTCTAAGCTTGGAGAAGTTTTTATTATTGTTGATCATGAGACGGGCATTAATTATATGTGTACAGTTGCGGGTACGGGGAGCAGTTTGAGACCTTTACTCGACAGCGAAGGAAATCCTGCAAGGGAATAACAAAAATATTATGAAATTTTTCGCCGGAGAATATCAATGATTTTTATTATTCAACCATTCCTAGTTGCGTACTTAATAGGAAAAACTGTCTTTATATTGCTTGAGCTCTACGTTGACGTCGACATCTAAAATACCTTCAATTGCGGCTAAATCGGCGTTGATAAACGAAACCAATTCCTCATTGGTCGAAAAGTATGCCTGTATCATGAGGTCGTGATTACCAGAAAAGGCTCCTACGAAACGAACAGCTTCAAAGGTTTGGAGTTGAAGAGCAACATGCTGCTGCTGTCCTAGCCTGGTGTTAATACCGACAATGACCTGTACGTCCAAACCAATTTTTTTCGGGTCGGTATGAACAATAAAGTCAAAAACCCCGTCATCCAGCATTTTGCGGATCCGGGAGCGGATCGTTCCTTCACTTACATTCAATGTTCGTGCAATTGTGGAATATGATTCTTTGGCGTTGTGCTGCAAAGCCCGTAGAATGGCCCGGTCGGTTTGGTCGAGTGATGGCATGGTGGAGGGCCTCCTCATAATTATGTGCTTGAATGGTATCAGGGCACCTATAAAATACCTATATTATACAAGGAAAAAAATCTGGGAAGCAACGAATAATTTTTATGTTTTTGATTAATAGATATATTTGGATCTAACAACGAATATTAGGAGGGGATCCATGCAGAAATAGGAATGGTTAGCCGTTGCTTTAATTATTAATCTCGCACTAAGTGCCATTTTAACTTTTTTACTACGAGGTTAATAGTATACGGGCTTCGAGAGGGCGGCGGAACTTATGAAATGGGATGTTTATCAGCCCTGGGCTGGATGGTAGCTTTATTAATGACCCTATATACATTTTGGAGATAATCCACTACATGGTTTGTGCTCACAATTACGGTCGGTTAGGCTTTGCCGGTAATCTTCTTTTTTTACTTTTCATTAGTAATTTTACCTAAATAAAATAAAAAAACACTTGTGCTTAAAAATGCCAATACACCAAAGATACCCATTTATAGGCCCCCTCAATTTTTATAGTCGGTGGAAACGCCGGATGGTGTTCTTTGAAGGTAAAAGAAAATTCCAATAGAAATAGCCAGAATAAGCAATAATAATATAAATAACCAACCTGGCATATGAATAATATGGCGCAGGTCCATAAGAATTAAAGCAAACGATACAGTTCCAAACAATTTATAAAACAGTCTCAATATACTCATAATACCCCTCCTTAAACGATTAGCTTAAAACTCAGTAATAGATGGACTGGTATATGAAAATACTCCTTGCTAATTTCCAGAGCTTTCTTTATGTTTTCGCCAATAATTCAGCAGCCTATTCGATAGTATCGTTCCTAAAACGCTAATCACTAAAGCAACGAGTAGTTGAACAAGATAGGGACAGAAGGTTAAACTATCCACTAAAATAATACTGATTGTTGCCACAAAACCACTCAATGCGCCAATTTGCCATTCTTTCATCATAAATGTTTCTCCTTTATTCATTGAAAAAATGTAAAATAATTCCTTTTTATATTCTACTACTAGGTGCCAACAAGATAAATGGTTTTTGCCTTGCAGTGTTTAAAAAATGTAGTTCCAATCTTTTAAATAAAGGTGTGTTTATATGGAAACAATTTACCTTGCCGGCGGCTGTTTATGGGGCGTGCAGGCGTTTTTAAAAACGCTGCCTGGCGTGGAGTTCACAGAAGCGGGCAGAGCGAACGGAAGCAGTTATACTCTTGAAGGGGACTACGATGGCTACGCTGAATGCGTGAAAACGGAATTTGCCCCGGACGTGATAACCGTCAGCGGATTAATGGAATATTTATTTGAAATCATTGATCCATACAGCTTAAATCAGCAGGGGCCGGATATGGGGGAGAAATACAGAACCGGCGTATATAGTGAAAGCCTGGAGCATTTAGCAGAGGCGAAGGCGTTTCTCAGGGAGAGGGAGGATTACGGGGCTATAATGGTTGAGGTGCTGCCTCTTACCAATTACATTAAAAGTGCTGAAGAACATCAGGACAGGCTGGATAAATATCCCGACGATTATTGCCACATTCCAAAAGGGTTATTGTATAAATATAAGCGGTGAAGCCTTTTTTATCGGTCAGGCAGCGGGGAAGCTAGAACGCTGCGTAAAAGCCTCCCAGGAATAAAACTGTAACGACAGCAGCCATTACGGCAAAACATAAGTACGTGAAAGCGATCGTTAAGGATTTCGGTCTGCTCGTATTCGCTGCAACCTGGATTGTGCCGACGGCAACGACAAATATCCAAATAAATGAAAGCCCTTCGAGCACTCTGTAGATAAGCGTAAATAGTGTCGGAGTGTTTCCCTGTGCAAAGAACAGGAACAATCCAATAAGCGCAACCGGCAGCAAAAAGAGAGAAGGAATACTAGTTAAAATATTAACCCAAAAAGCTTTTTGATAGGAAAGAGAATGATCATGAATGCTGGCCGCGCCTTTCAAAATTATGGGTAAGATAAAAAACGAAATTCCACCAAACAGAGTCGTCAGCAGTAAAAACCAGAGTTCACCGGAAAGAATTGAAGATTGATTAGTTCCGCGAAAAATATACTCTGTAATAAACGTATGTAAAAGACTGAGGCTCAGAATAATAGCTGCCACCAAAGGAAGAGAGTAACGGGTTGTTAAAAGAGCGAATTGCTTCCGGGGCCGGAAGGGAAGCTGAAGTATGGATGTAAACATGTGAACTCCTCCTGCGACTTTTATGTAATTTAATTACATTTAAAACAATAATATACATACGTTGTAGGGGCAACCCTTTATTTTTTTACCTTTCTGTTTGAGCCTGTGGTTAACCAGGAAATAAATGTTGGGCCGCTACACCGGTTGTTTCTGAAGGTACAGATGATCTATTAACAGCATAAATCTTAACACTGGCAGGGTTTTCATAGTGACCGCTCCTTTCAGGTAAATTCTTTAATATACTTTATTTCTAAAGATTTACCAGCTGCGGGGCAGGGTACAGAAATGTGGCGGCAAAAAGTTACTAACGGAGGGGTTTTATGAAAAGTACAAAGTCCGTTCTTTATTTGTATGGAATATTTTTATTTATTTCGTGGAACCTGGTGCTTTTACTGGACCAGGCCCATTACGATGCAACGTACAGGATAGAAGGTATTTTGTTTATGACTGCGGTGGTGGCAGTGCTATTTCTATGTAATTTCTTTTATCACAGGAAACGAACAGAAGAGTAGCAGCACAGCATTCAGCAGTTTATGAAAATGGTTTCCCGGGACAGGCAGGGGAAGCCGTTTTTTGTTTTATCAGCGAAATCAGACAGTAAAGGAGGGCGGAGAAAGAATAAATTATCAAGTAAAATCGGGGTTGCGAAACGTTCAGGAAAGCCTTATCATAAAGTAAATAATTAATTTGTTTACACTACAAATTAATTATTGAACAAGTGATTAATCCAAAGAGGGTGAACATATGCTAACGATGAAAGACCAGTTTTATTTATCTGCCCAGAAGAACAATATGCTTTTTTTTGAATCCGATGTGCAGAAAATGTACTTTTGCGTTTATGTACTCGAAGAAAAATTGTTCCGCGTTACGCTGACGAAGGAACAGCCGGAGATGGATATACATACATGGGCTGTGGCCCCGGGAGACACGGAGATGCCGTTTGAAGGACTCGACCGGAATCGTATAACTGATTATTTTTCGCTCCCGGCCTATGAAACGTCAGAGCATCCTGAAGAATATGTAATTGAAACGGCTTCACTCAAGCTAGTAATCAATAAAACGAAGCTGCACTGCAGCTGGTTTGACAAAACAGCGGGAGAAGAGAAGCTGATTGCCGAAGACCGAAATACGCAGGCGTACGGATTTCAGGTTGCTGAAACGGCACCGACAGCCCACTACTTAAAACGAAATGAAGGGGAGCGTTACTACGGCCTCGGGGAAAAAACAGGAAATGTCAATAAGCACGGGGAGCGCTACCGCATGCTTAACATTGATGCGATGGGCTACGATGCCCAAAAAACGGACCCGCTTTATAAGCATATTCCGTACTATATTACGCATTCGCCGGAAACCGGAGTGGCTTACGGACTCTACTACGATGACTATAATGAATGCGCTTTCGATATGGGGCGGGAAAAAGACAACTACCACGGGAAGTACCGGTTTTTTCAATCCAGCTCTCATTTTCTGGACTGCTACTTTATTCTCGGGCCAACGGTGGCTGAGGTCACCCGCAGCTTTTCCTGGATGACCGGACGGCCGGCGCTTATGCCAAAATGGAGCATCGGCTATTCCGGTTCAACGATGACCTATACTGATGAAGAAAAATCTCAGGAGCGTCTGATGAACTTTGTGGAGGACTGCCAGAGACACGACATGCCATGCGAATCCTTTCACCTCTCCTCGGGATATACATCCATTGACCATAAGCGGTACGTCTTCAACTGGAACTATGAAAAATTCCCGGACCCAGTAAAATTTACTGAAGATTTTCATGCGAATGGCGTCCGCATCATTGCTAACATTAAGCCGAGCCTGTTGATCGATCACCCAAAGCATGAAGAAGTACTCAACAACGACTACATTATTCTCGACAACAAACATCGGCCGCTCCTGCAGCAGTTCTGGGACGATATGGGCGTCTACCTGGACTTTACCAACAAGCAGACCATCGAATGGTGGAAGGAAAACGTGAAAAAGGAACTGCTCGCAAACGGGATCGACGCGACCTGGAATGACAACAACGAGTTTGAAATCTGGGATCCGGAGGCAGTGATTCATTTGTTTGGCCAGGGTGGAAAATTTCAGGAGTACCGTGCGATTTTCCCGATGCTGATGACGAAAAGCTCGCTCGAGGCTCAGACCGAGTTTGACAGTGAAAAACGCCCGTACCTGATCAGCCGGGCAGGAAGCGCAGGCCTCAGCAGGTACGCCCAGACGTGGACAGGGGACAACTACTCCAATTGGGAAACGCTTCAGTATAACATTAAAATGGCGATTGGCTTAAGTCTTTCCGGCATTTACAATTTCGGGCATGACACGGGCGGCTTCTCCGGAGATGCGCCGGATTCAGAGCTGTTTCTGCGCTGGATTCAGAGCAACATTTATTATCCGCGGTTTACAATACATTCCTGGAACGATGACCAAACAGTGAACGAACCGTGGATGTATCCGGAGATTATCGATAAGGTCTCCGACACCATCCACTGGCACCAGAAGCTGTCCGGGTACATTTTCTCGCTTCTACACAAGTCATCGGCCAGCTACGAGCCGGTGATCAAGCCAACCTTCTTTGACTTTGGTGACGACGCAGCGACGCATGCCGAAAACGACGAATTCATGCTCGGCGAAGAGCTGCTAGTATGCACCATTGTACGTCCGGGAGAGCGCGAACGTGAATTGTATCTGCCCGATAATCCGCACGGGTGGTACGACATGTATACCGAACAATGGTACGCGGGAGGGCGTAAGGTGACGGTTCCGGCCCCGCTCGAGTATACGCCGGTGATGGTAAAAGGCGGCAGCCTGGTTCCTATTGAAAACAAAGTCGAGAACCGGATCGACATGCAATTGTATCCGGGCCGGAACGGTGAACAGACATCGTTTACGTATTACGACGACAACGACAAACGTCACGATGCTGATGTGCTTTCGATTACGTGCACCATGATGCCCGACGAAAGCGGCATTTATATTGATGTCCTTCAGCAAGGGTCGTACAGCAATGGCCTCACGGCTGTGCATTTCCAACTGCCGGAGGATGAAACGAGACAGGTTTTTATTAACGGAAAAGCAGACAAATGGTTTTCTTGGAAGTGAGCATCGCTGAACGTTAATTAAAGGAGGGAAACAACAGTGAAGAAATGGATAAGTCTTGCTACAATGACGGCCCTGATTGCTTTAACAGGCTGCCAGAGTGCAAGCGGTGAGGAAGAACAGACCTTCACGCTCGCACACAACCAACCGACGGACCATCCTGTGCATCAGTCGCTTGAACGATTTGCCGAGCTTGTAGATGAAAAATCGGATGGATCGATGAACATTAAAATTTACCCGAACGGGGAGCTTGGAAGCGAGCGGGAAGTAATTGAAGGGACCCAGACCGGCGCCGTGGATTTCAGCAAGGTGAGCGGGAGTGCCCTCGAAAGCTTTGAACCGGCGTATTCCGTCTTCAGCCTGCCGTATTTATTTGAAAGCCAGGAAAGCTTTAAGCGTGTTATGAACGATGAAGAAGTGACCAGCGATATTTACATGGAGTCTGCTGACAAAGGGTTCCGCGGACTGACGTATTATGATGCCGGCGTGCGCAACGTTTATACGAAAGATACGATGCTCGAGACAAGCGAGGATATGAGCGGTTTAAAAACAAGAGTGCAGCCGAGTCAAACGAGCGTGCAGATGATCGAAGCGATGGGAGGCACCCCGACGCCGATGAGCTACGGCGAAGTATATACTGCCCTGCAGTCAGGCGTCATTGATGCCGCTGAAAACAATGCGACGGCACTTACGAACAGCAACCACGGAGAAGTGGCTAAAAATTATTTCTACACCGAGCACGCTATCGTTCCCGATATGCTGATTGCTAATGAAAGTACGATGCAGGACCTCTCCGACAGTGAACAGCAGGTCATTGAAGAGGCTGCGGAGCAATCTACAAGCTATCATGAAGATCTTTGGAACGAGACAGTGGAAGAAGCCAAGGTTACAGCCGAAGAGGAAATGAACGTAGAGTTTTATGAAGTAGATAAACAATCGTTTATTGACGAGGTTCAGCCGCTTCATGAAGAATTCGAAAACGACCCGGACACCTCTGAGATTTACCGTAAAATAAAGGAGGCCGAGTAGAATGCAAAAGGTCAAAATGATTCTTGATCGTGCGCTTTTGATTGTGAATGCCGTTTTAATTACATGCATGGCACTTCTTTCGATCTGGCAGGTGTTTACCCGGTACGTCCTGGATGCGCCGAGTACCACTAGCGAAGAAATTATCCGCTTTATGCTCATTTGGTTTACGCTGCTCACGGCCGCTTACGTTTTCGGACAGAAAAAGCACATTGCCATTGTGTTTCTGGTGGAAAAGTTCCAGGAGCGTTCGCAGCGCCTGATTAATCTTGCAATCAATGTCTTATGGATATTTTTAGGGATAGTACCGATGATAATCGGCGGCATCATTCTGCTGACGTATACATACTTGGAAACGGCCCCGGCAACAGGAATGTCCATGCTGTTTGTCTACAGCGCCGTGCCGGTTTCAGGCGTATGTATCGTGCTGTACGCGCTGATTGATATGCTTCATGGCGGCAGCCGGATCGGCACTGCCAGTGAGGGGGAAAAAGGATGACAGTTACAGCTGGTATTTTATTATTTGCATCGCTCGGAATACTGCTCGTGTTCGGGGTGCCGATTGCGCTCGCGATTCTGCTGAGTGCAATGATTACCATTTCGCTCGTCATTCCGTTTGACGTCAGTATCATCATTACCGCCCAGCGACTTGCGACAGGCGTGGACAACTTTACCATTCTGGCGATTCCGCTGTTTGTGCTTGCAGGTATTATTATGAACAACGGCGGTATTGCCTTCCGGCTTATTAACCTGGCAAAAATTATTGTCGGCCGGCTGCCGGGGTCGCTCGCACACACTAACGTTGTCGGTAATATGCTGTTTGGCTCAATTTCGGGTTCAAGTGTCGCGGCGGCGGCTGCGATGGGTAAAATCATGACCCCGATGGAAATGAGGCAGAAATATTCCCTGAGCTACTCGGCCGCGACGAATATCGCGTCGGCACCGGCAGGACTTTTAATACCGCCAAGCTCGATGCTGATCGTGTATTCCCTGGTCAGTGGAGGAACCTCGATTGCAGCTCTGTTTATGGCTGGTTACATTCCAGGCATTTTGTGGGGTCTTTCTGTTATGGCGGTTGCTTACGTATATGCCAGGAAACATAAATACCCAGTATCCGAAAAAGTCAGCTGGAAGAATAAAATGTTTATCGTCTTCGACGCGATTCCAAGCCTGCTTTTGATCATCATCGTTATCGGCGGGATCGTCGCCGGTATTTTCACCGCGACGGAAGGCGCAGCGGTTGCCGTGATTTATGCCCTGCTGCTGTCACTTTTATACAAGCAGCTGAAAAAAGAACAATTTAAAAACATTTTTAAGGAAACGATCGAAATTACGGGCATGATTCTGCTTTTAATTACGGCATCGACCCTGTTTTCGCTCGTAATGAGCTATACCGAGATTCCGGCAGGAATCAGCAGCGCGCTGCTTTCGATCAGCGCGAATACGATCGTAATTCTTCTGCTGATCAACGTGATTCTGCTCGTAATGGGGACCTTTATGGACATTACGCCGGCGGTGCTTATTTTCACACCGATCTTCTTCCCGGTGGTGACCGAACTAGGCATCGACCCTGTCCACTTCGGCATTATTATCGCGTTTAACCTTTGTATCGGCAACATTACCCCTCCGGTGGGCAGCGTACTGTTTGTCGGTACAAGTGTAGCCAACGCGAGACTCGAAAGCGTCATCAAAACGCTGGTGCCATATTTCATCATCCTGATTGTTATGGTGCTTGCCATTACCTTCATCCCACAGCTCAGCCTGTTCCTGCCTCAGCTGTTTGATCTGATGTAGCTTTATATTTACTGCCCTCTGGTAAAGGAGGCGGAGTGGTCCACGTGGTGCACGCCGAGAAACTTTTTGAACGCAAGCGCCGCGGCGCCTAGGGCGCAGGCATCTTCGTTCAGGCTCGAGATCTTCAGCTGCTCGTAGTTATTGAACTTGGACTGCAGAGAAGCCTCGACCCTTTTTAGCAGTTCGGGTTTGGAGGCAAACAGTGGGCTGTTAATGATGATGCGCTCCGGGTTGAAAATGTTAATCACATTATTTACCCCGATTGACAGGTAGAAAATGTATTCGTTAATCACCCTTTCGGCATCGGTCGTCTCCAAATGCTTCTGCACCTGCTCCTGGGTATGGAACTCGTCGCCACTTTCGTGAAGCAGTTTAAAAAATGCCTTGTTGGAAGCGTACAGCTCCCAGCATCCGTGATTGCCGCAAGGACAGGGTTTGCCGTTTGGCTCGATAATCATATGGCCGATTTCACCCGCAAAGCCCTGATGCCCGCGGTAAATGACCGAATCCTTGACCATGCCAAGACCAATACCGGAATACAGGGTCAGGCAGAACAGATCCTGCACGTGTTCAACGTAAACGTGTTCGGCGTACACCGCGAGATTGGCGCTGTTATCCACGTGAACTGGGGCGTCAAATGCTTCTTCGAGCCGGGTCTTCACGTCGAGATCGACCCATTCCTGCTTCGGGGTGTAAACGATTTGGCTGTCGTTATTTACGATGCCGTGGATACCGATGCCGATTCCGGCAAGAGGGGCATCAAAGGTGCCGCTTCGGAATGCGTCGATTTCTGTCTGCAGCTGTTGAATTAATTCTTCAAGCATGCTTTCAAAATGATACGTGTCCAGATGCAGCTGCTTTTGATGAAGCCGGCGGCCCTTCAGGTCGCAAAAAATGATATTGGTGCTCTGTTCATCAATATCAATGCCGATCGTAAAGCCGGCGCGCTCGTTCATTTCAATAATAATCGGCTTCCGGCCGGGAGTATCCAGTGCTTCGGTTCTTGTTTCAATCACGAGCCCCTGCTCGAGCAGATCATGAATCTGTGTGGAAATGGTTGCTTTATTTAAGCCGGTAATTCTTGCGAGCTCACTCCGGGAAAGGGAAGCATTTTTCACAATTTCCTCAAGAATCAGCCGACGGTTTAAGTTTCGGATATAGTTCCAGTCACCTTTATGCAAGGTAGATCCCTCTTTCTATTCGTGCTGCGTATGGTAGTAATACGAATGCTGCTGTGTTAAAAGTATAAATTTAATAGTTTGCATAGTAAACAAATTAATTAGGAGATGACACTATGACTGCGTTTATTCACGAAGATTTTCTGCTTCAGTCACCAGTGGCACGCACGCTGTATCACGATTATGCGAAGCATCTGCCGCTCATCGACTATCACAATCACCTTCCGCCAGTCGAAATATTAAACGATAAAAACTTTAATAACCTGTCCGAGATCTGGCTGAGCGGCGACCACTACAAGTGGAGAGCCATGCGGGCGAACGGGATTGGTGAAGAATACATTACCGGAAACAAAAGCGACTACGAAAAGTTTCTGGCGTGGGCGGAAACGGTACCGAACACGCTTGGGAACCCGCTGTACCACTGGACGCACCTGGAGCTGTCGTCGTACTTTGGCATCCATACACTGTTAAACCGGGAGACGGCGGAAGGAATCTGGAACGAAACCCGGGAAAAGCTTCAGTCACCGGAGTTTTCTACCCGGTCGCTTCTCCAGAAGGACAACGTCGTATACCTGGGAACGACGGATGACCCGGCAGACGCGTTAACTACCCACGAGCAGCTGGGACGAAGCGATTTGCCGCTCGAGGTGTCGCCTTCCTACCGGCCGGACCAGGCGCTTCATCTGGAGAAGGACAGCTTCCCCGGCTGGGTCGGGCAGCTGGCTGATATGACGGGGAAAAGGATCTCCTCCTACGGCGAGCTTTTAGCCGCCCTTGATGAAAGAATCGACGCGTTTGATGCGCTCGGTACCCGCAGCTCCGATCACGGGCTGACTGAAATGGTGTATGAACCAGCGAGCGAAGCGGAAGCAGCGGCCGTTTTCCAAAAACGGATGAACGGAGAGGTGGTTACGGCGCAGGAGGCAGCCCAGTACAAAACGTATACGCTGCTGCATCTGGCTGAAAGGTATGCGGCAAAGGACTGGGTAATGCAGCTGCACCTGCATCCACTTCGCGATACGAATACCGCCATGTTTCAAAAGCTCGGCGGAGATTCGGGATTTGACGCGATTCATGACCAGCTGCCTGCCCGTCCGCTTGCTGCATTTCTTGATCAGCTTGAACAAAATGGATCTCTCCCGAAAACCGTGCTGTACAGCGTCAATGCCAATAATAACAACACGCTCGCGGCGATTGCCGGCAGCTTCCAAAACAGCGACATGCCCGGCAAGGTGCAGGTGGGCACCGCCTGGTGGTTCAATGACCACATTGACGGAATGGAAAGCCAGATGACCTCCCTTGCGAGCATTGGCCTGATCAGCAATTTCATCGGCATGCTCACCGATTCGAGAAGCTTTCTGTCATTTTCGCGGCACGAATATTTCCGGCGCATTCTATGCAATTTAATTGGCAGATGGGTGAAAGAAGGAAAAGCGCCGCACGACTTGAAGCTATTACGTACGTATGTCGAAAATATCTGCTACTACAACGCGAAAAGGTATTTTTCAATTTAAAGGAGGAATGACTGATGGAGATGAGCTTTCGCTGGTACGGGACCGAAGACCCCGTCAAGCTCGAACAAATTAAACAGATTCCTGCGATGAAGGGGATCGTCTCTGCGATATATGACCTGCCGCCGGGCGAAACGTGGCCGCGTGAAACCATCAGGAGCATGAAAGCCGAAATCGAGCAGCGCGGGCTCGTATGGAACGTGGTGGAAAGCGTGCCGGTGCATGAAGACATTAAAATGGGCAAAAGCACGAGAGACAGCTGGATTGAAAAGTACCAGGAAACGATCCGCAATCTCTCCCGGGAGGGCATCAAAACCATCTGCTACAATTTCATGCCGGTGTTTGACTGGACCCGCTCCAAGCTTGATGCACCGCTTCCCGACGGATCGCATTCCCTCATGTATGATGAGGACCTGATTCAGCAGATTGATCCGCTCGATGGGAGCCTGACGCTCCCCGGGTGGGATTTATCCTATCAGAAGGACGACCTGAGGGTCATTATGGAGGAATATAAAGAAATATCGAAAGAGGACCTGATGGAAAACCTGGTTTACTTTCTGGAGCGTATTATTCCGGTTGCGGAGGAAGAGGACGTACTTATGGCGATCCATCCGGATGATCCGCCCTGGGATATTTTCGGCCTGCCACGCATTATCACAAATGAAGCCAACGTCATGACGATGCTGAAGCGGGTCAACAGCAAAAACAACGGGATCACCTTCTGCACCGGATCCTACGGAGCGGACCAGAATAACGATTTAATCAGCATGATTGAGCATATGAAGGACCGCATTCATTTTGTGCACGCGAGAAACGTACGGTGGACGAGCGAAAAATCATTTCAGGAAACGTCCCATTCCGTGCATGACGGATCACTCGATATGGTCGGCATCATGCAAAAGCTGATCGAAGTGGGCTATGAAGGCCCGATCCGTCCGGATCACGGACGGATGATCTGGGGCGAGGAAGGCCGGCCGGGGTACGGCTTGTACGACCGCGCGCTCGGTGCGGTATATCTTAACGGCATTATCGATGCTGTGCGGGAAAGGAGATAAACGATGGAGACACCATTTCAGATTCCACTGGAGGATAAGGTTGTTGTTATCACAGGCGGAAGCGGGGTGCTCGGCTCTGTGATGGCGGAGGCCCTGGCTGCTAATGGAGCCAAGGTGGCGATCATTGCCCGAAACAAAGAAAAGGTCGAAGAGGTAGCCCGGCGCATCAGCGAAGACGGGGGAGAAGCTGCGGGCTACAGCGGCGATGTAACGGATAAGCAGGCGATGGAGGCCATTTACGAGGATGTAAAAAGCCGGTTCGGGCCGTGTGATATTCTCGTCAACGGAGCGGGCGGCAATAATCCGAAGGCTACGACCGGACAGGAATACTTTGATCCGGAAGCACCCGACAGCGGCGGCACCTTTTTTGACCTAGATCCTGCTGCGGTGGATCAGCTGTTTTCACTGAACTTTCTCGGGGCA
Organism: Marinococcus luteus; assembly: GCF_034497705.1. Classification (GTDB taxonomy): domain Bacteria; phylum Bacillota; class Bacilli; order Bacillales; family Marinococcaceae; genus Marinococcus; species Marinococcus luteus_A. The sequence goes on from NZ_JAXRUV010000001.1 coordinate 386,041, forward strand.
CTGATTCCGTCGCAGGTATTTACCCGCGACATGGTATATGACCGTCCGGGCTCGATCATTAACATTTCATCGATGAATGCGTACCGGCCGCTGACGAAAATCCCTGCCTACAGCGGGGCAAAGGCGGCTGTCAGTAACTTCACACAGTGGCTTGCCGTCTATTTTTCCAAGTCCGGCGTGCGGGTAAACGCCATGGCACCTGGCTTTTTCCTGACAGACCAGAACCGGGAGCTGATGTTTTCGGAAGAGGGTGTGCTGAGTGCGAGAGCGGAAAAAATCCTATCCCAGACGCCGCAGGAGCGCTTCGGGGAGCCGGAGGAGCTGGTGGGCACCCTGCTTTGGCTCGTGGATGAAAAATCCTCAGGCTTTGTGAACGGCATTGTTGTACCAATTGACGGCGGGTTTTCCGCTTATTCTGGAGTATAAAGGAGAAAACCATGAGAGCATTTCATATCCTGAATCAAATGATCGAAAACAGAGTGGCGGTAGTCGTTCGCGGCGACCGTCCGGACCAGGCGGTGAAGACGGCAGATGCCTGCGTGAAGGGCGGGGCCAAAACGCTCGAAGTCACATTTACCGTGCCGGAGGCGGATGAGGTGCTGAAGACGCTGGTGCAGAAGTATCCGGATGCCGTGGTCGGGGCGGGGACGGTGCTCGACAGTGAAACCGCCCGGCTCGCCATTATCCGGGGCGCGTCCTTTATTGTGAGCCCGTCCTTTGATCCGGAGGTCGCGAAGCTGTGCAACCGCTATGCGGTGCCGTATCTGCCCGGCATTATGACGGTCCGGGAAGCGACCGAAGCGCTCGCCTACGGGGCACAGGTGGTGAAGCTGTTTCCGGGAGAAATGTATGCGCCCTCGTTTATTAAAACGCTGCGCGGACCGCTCCCGCACGTGCAGCTAATGCCGACCGGCGGCGTAGATCTGGATAACGTTCAGGAGTGGCTGCAGGCCGGGGCCGTCATGGTCGGCGCCGGGGGATCGATTACCGGACCGGCCAAAACCGGTGATTACGACGAAGTTACCCGGCTCGCATCCGAATTTCAGCGGCTCGCAGAGGAGGTGTAGGCGATGGCGCGAATTCTGACGATGGGCGAAATCATGATGCGGCTGACTCCCCCGTCCCACCAGCGGCTGGTACAGACCAACGATTTTCACGTTTATTTTGGCGGGGCGGAGGCCAATGTAGCAATGAACATGAGCCAGTTCGGGCACGACGCCTCGTTTCTGACGGCACTGCCGGCAAATGCGATGGGCGAGGCCGCCAAACGCCGTCTCCGGACAGCCGGTGTCAACACGACGACGATTGTGGATCAGGGCAGGCGGCTCGGGCTGTACTACGTGGAAGCGGGCTATTCGGTCAAGCCGGCGGAAGTGATTTACGACCGGGCGGATTCATCCGTATGGGAGCTTGCAGAGGCTGATCTCGACTGGGAGCAGCTGCTTGCCGGGGTGGAGGTACTTCACGTGAGCGGCATTACGCCTGCGCTCGGCCCGGCTATGCATAACCTGACGATGACGGCGCTGAAGGAGGCTGCAAGCCGAGGGGTGCATGTGAGCTTTGACTGCAACTTCCGCGCGAAGCTGTGGTCGCAGGAGGAAGCGAAAGCCTCCTTTGAAGACATTCTGCCGTATGTGGATGTCTGCTTTATCGGGCATAAGGATTTTGTGTATCTGTTAGGGATGGACGGGGACGAAGCGTTTTCGCCGGAGCAGCTGGAGCGATTCTATGAAGAGGCCGCCCGTACGTATAATATTTCCCTGATGGCAAGCACCCACCGGACGGTAGAATCAGCCAGTTCGAACAGCCTGACTGGCTATTACTACAATGGAAGCGAGCTCCATGCCAGTGCCACGCATTCGTTTGATCTGCTGGAGCGGGTCGGCGGCGGCGACAGCTTTGCCTCCGGCATTCTGCACGGGATCCTGCAGGAGGACTGGGAGCCAAAGCAGATTGTTGAATTTGCCACCGCTTCAAGCGTGCTCAAGCACATGGTGTACGGCGACAGTAACCAGTTTGACGAGGCGTACGTGCTTCAGTTTGTGCAAAACCAGGAAAACGATGTGAAACGGTAAAAAAGCGGAAAAATAAACGGTGTACAGTTCTGCTGGTTTTTTAACGTAAAGTAGTTTACCGAGGTAAGCAGCTTTGAATCATAGCCTGTTCAGGATCCGGCCCGGCGCCGGACACTGGACAGGCTATTTTTTGTGACAGCCCCTGCTTTAAAACATCCATCGTCTTTAATATAGTGGTGCAGGGTACGGCTCCACAGCCTCTTTTTTAAAGACCGCCGGGGCGGTTCATGCCAAAAATAAATTAACCTGACTCCACCAAACAAAAAACTAAAGTTATAATGGATGATATATTAAGGATGGATGAACCTGAACAAAAAACAGATGAAGGGAGGACAAAGCGATGCTCAATGAAAGGCAGATAAAGCTTCTGCAGAAATTATTACTTCATTCGGAGACGTTTACGCATATTCAGACGATGGCAGAAGAGTTACACTGCTCGGAAAAAACCGTACGAAATGATTTGAAAACGCTGCACTATTTTCTCGGGGAGCACTCGGAGGCGGAGCTTCTGCGAAAACCCGGTCTCGGCGTTCAAGTAGCCATTACGGAGGAAGACAAACGTCATATTTTCAGCCTTTTACATAAAAGATCATCGCATGAGGAGACCGATCACCTGCTTGAAATAGGCTACCGCCTGCTCGTCGAAGAAAAACCCCAGACCATACAGGGACTGGCAAAAGAATTCTTTATGTCAGTCAAAGAAATTAAAGAGAGCATAGCGGTCATTTCGGACTGGCTGGCAACGTTTGAGCTTGAACTGATATCGAAACTGAGGCTCGGACTCACCATCGCGGGAGACGAATTGAAGCGACGAAGTGCTGTTGCTCATTTATCTGAGCTTGTAGCAAAGGATAAAACGGCTTCGGACTCGCTAGTCCGGCTTTTCCCTCAGCATGAGGTCAGCTTTATAAGAAAAGCAATTGCTGACAGGCTAAACGCATGGAGCTGGGAGATATCAGCCGAAAAACGGGAAAGCCTGATGATCCATGCGCTCATCATCATGAAGCGTGTGAGGCAGTCTTCGACAATTGTTATGAAGGAAAATGAGCGGAAAGAAGCCAGAGACGCCGAAGAATATAGAATGGCGGAAGAGCTCGCAGAGGTTATCAAAGACAAGTTGAAATTATCGCTTCCTGAATCGGAGAAGGTATATTTTACGCTTCATTTGATCAGCTGCTCGGATTCCTACTTTTTGCGGCAGAACAGCAATAAAGAAGCATTAATGAAAGACATTCTCGAACAGCTCACGACCCAGCTGCAAATTTTGACGATGACCAATTTTAAAGAGGATGTAATTCTTCTCGAGGGACTGAAGGTTCATCTGCCTTCGACCATTCATCGCGTTGTTCATGGATTTGCGATCAGAAATCCGATGCTTGAGGAAATAAAGAAAATGTACCCCTATATGTTCAGCATGATGGTGATGGCGCTGGAAGAAGTGAATGAGAGCTATGACATTTATATTCCGGAGGATGAAGCTGGCTATCTGGTGCTTCATTTTCAGGCATCTATTGAGCGGCTTCAGAAAAAGCGGGAGCAGAAAAAAAGAGCCCTGATCGTTTGTGAACTGGGAGTCGGCATGTCCCATCTGCTTGAAGCGAAGCTTGAACAGACCTATAAAGGCATGGAGGTGATCGGCTGCATCGCAGCGCCAAAGCTTGATAATATGCTCGAAACCCATTCGGTTGATCTCGTTTTATCCACGAGAGAACTGACGCAGCAGAAGGTACCCGTCCTGGTGATATCTCCATTGCTTCAGGCGGAGGATCGCAGGAAGCTGGACGCTTATCTGCAGTACGAGGAGCAGAAGCCGTTGTTTTCCAGTTCCATGGCGGATTGGCTGAAAAAGGGCGAAACAGCGATCGGTATAGAGCCGGTGCACCGGTACGAGCTGATCGAGAAGCTCGGCCGTGAGCTTGTCAGAAAGGGCACCGTGTCAGAGGACTTTCCGCAGCGGGCGGTCATGAGGGAAAGAACGTCCTCCACGTCGCTTGGCAACGGGATTGCGATTCCGCACGCCCCGCCGGAGGAGATCTACGAGTCATCGGTGTCTCTCGCCATTTTTAATAAACCAATTGAATGGGGAAGGGAACAGGTGACGATTGTTTTCCTGCTTGCGATTGCCGAAAAGGATCAGGGAAGCATACGCTCGCTTATGCATATGATCTCGAGAATGGGGACGGAAGCGAGCGTCCTCGAGCAACTGAACCAGGCACAAACGCTCGAAGAAGTAGAGAGCATCTTTAATAATCATTCGTATTACCGGAGCAGCGGTAAAAATGAATGATTATTTTTTGTAATTTCCGTTTTACGATGAAAACAGAAATTACAGAGGAGGGAAACGGATGAAGGTACTAGCGGTCACCGCCTGTCCGGTTGGCATTGCCCATACATATATGGCGGCTGAAAATCTACAAAAAGCCGGAAGCGAGCTTGGCATTGAAATCAAAGTGGAAACCCAGGGCTCCATCGGTGTGGAAAATGAACTGACAGAGCAGGACATTGCGGAAGCAGACGGCATTATTATTGCCAGTGACAAGGAGGTCTCCAGGGAACGTTTCGGCGGAAAGCCTTTGCTGGTCGTAGGCGTCCAGGACGGCATACGCCAGCCGAAGGACTTAATTGAGCGAATCATGGAAGATAATGTATCCGTTTACAAAGGCGCGATGCCAAACGCTGAAACAGTGAAAGCAGGAAAAAAAGATAAGGAAAACCCTGTGTATAAACACTTAATGAACGGGGTCTCCTATATGATTCCGTTCATCGTGGTCGGGGGACTGCTTATTGCTATTTCTCTAGCTTTAGGAGGCAACCAGACCCCGGAAGGGATACAGATTCCTGAAGATTCCTTCTGGAAACAAATTGAAAATCTCGGGGCAGCTTCATTCAGCTTCATGGTGCCTATACTGGCCGGCTTCATTGCTGTAAGCATTGCGGACCGGCCGGGGCTCGCGCCGGGTATTATCGGAGGCTACATTGCCGTCAATGGAAGCTTTTACGGAAGCGAAGCCGGAGCTGGCTTCATCGGCGGTATTATTGCTGGTTTTCTCGCCGGGTATATCGCTCTCGGTATTAAGAAAATCAAGGTGCCAAAGGCTGTGCAGCCGGTGATGCCGATTATTTTCATTCCGATCCTGGCTTCGCTCACGGTCGGCCTGCTGTTCATTTTCATTATCGGGGCGCCGGTTGCGAGCATTTTTGAAGGATTGACGCAGTGGCTTGAGGGCATGCAGGGAACCAGCTCCTTTGTACTTGCGCTGATTCTGGGTGGAATGATTGCCATAGATATGGGCGGACCGTTTAATAAAGTAGCATTTCTATTTGGAGCAGCCATGATTGGTGAAGGCAACTACGAAATCATGGGGGCCATTGCTGTAGCTATTTGTATTCCGCCGCTTGGCATGGGGCTTGCGACGTTTTTAAACAAAAGAAAATATCAGCAGGCAGAACGCGAAACAGGAAAAGCCTCGTTTACGATGGGTCTGTTTGGGATTACGGAAGGAGCTATTCCATTTGCGGCCCAGGATCCGCTTCGAGTGATACCGAGTATCGTTATCGGTTCGATGACTGGCTCTGTTATTGCGATGCTTTCCGGAGTCGGTGACCGGGTGGCCCACGGCGGTCCTATCGTTGCCGTGCTCGGTGCGGTGGATAACATAATCATGTTCTTTGTAGCCGCGATTGTCGGTACCATCGTGACGGCGCTTCTGATTAACACCCTGAAACGGGATGTAGCGTACGCCGGGCTCCCAGAGGAAAATGATACCACGGAGGTCGCTGAAAGAACTTCTACAGAAGCGGCTCCTGCTCCGGAAACGAATCATAATAAGGATAAGCAGATTACTCAGTTAAAAGATATAATGACGCCTGAGCTTGTAAATACAAACCTGCACGGCCAGACGCGAAATGAAGTAGTGGATGAAATGATACACATGCTCGACCGGCAGGGGATAGTGGAATCAAAGGAAATGTTCAAAAACGCGATTCTGGCAAGAGAGGAAGAAAGCAGCACAGGACTCGGAATGGGAATTGCTATACCTCACGGTAAATCGGATACTGTGAAGGAGCCCGCGGTAGCCTTTGGAAGGCAGACTCAGGGTGTGGACTGGGGCAGTGCGGATAAGACAGAAGCCAATCTCATATTTATGATTGCTGTCCCTGTAGAGAGACAGGGAGAGGACCATCTGAAAATACTTCAGATGCTGTCGAGAAAGCTGATGGATGATTCCTTCCGGGAGCAGTTATTAAATACTGACTCTGATCGTGAGGCCTATGAGCTGTTAAAAACGATCCAGTAATTTTAGGTGAATATGATTAAACGGAGAAAGCATCCTGGAAACAGGGGTGCTTTTTCCAGTTAATTGGAAGCCAGGGGCTGTTTTTTTATATTAGTTAGAAATATTTGTTTGAAAATTGTGAAATTAACGTTTGAAGCATAGCAGAAAAGGATATAGTAAAAATAACTATGCTTCTGATAATTGGTTGCATAGTACCCGCCCCGGAGAAACACATCCTATTTTGGAAAGAAGGCGGAGAAATGAAAAAGGTTGCTGGATCCATGTTAACTGGTGCGCTGGTGTTTAGTTTAGCTGGAGGAGGCACAGCGTTGGCCGACAGTCATGATACGGAGGAAGGCGCATCGGAAGACAGCGGGATGGTAAGAATTGTTCACGCCTCTCCTGATGCACCCGAGGTTGATGTTTACGTTGATGGAGAGGCTGTAGTCGAAGGGGCGGCCTTCAAGGATGCAACTGATTATTTGGAAGTACCGGAAGGTGAGCGCGAGGTAGAAATATTTGCTGCTGGTGAAGAAGGCGAAGGCGATCCCGTATTGTCCGGCACACTTGATGTGGAAGAGGGCGAAGCTTACACAGCAGCAGCCATAAACACGCTGGAGGATATTGAGCTGAGCGTGCTAGAGGACAATCAGGAAGCAGCAGAGGGAATGGCGAATGTAAGAGTCGCACACTTTTCTCCTGACGCTCCAAACGTTGATGTCGCGGTAACAGACGGAGACATTTTGTTTGAAGACGCTCCGTTCACCGGAGTGACGGATTATATGGAAGTGGAAGCCGGATCCTATGATCTCGAAGTACGTCCGACAGGAACCGAGGATGTAGTACTCGACCTTGCCGGCACAGAGCTTGAAGAAGGCATGAACTATTCCGTGCTTGCAGTTGGTTTTGCAGAGGGAGATCCGGAACTTGATGCGATTATACTGTCCACCCCTTCGAGTGAAAGTATGCCATCTGAAATGCCACAGACTGGAGCAGCTGGAACTGATAACATGATGATGTATGGATTGGCTGGCCTGTTGGCTGCTGGTCTTGGGGTTGGATACTATGCACGCCGCCGCGCGGGCGCTTCTTCATAGTATTCTCTTCGCTATCCTGATTCTTTTTTTAACCGGAAGCTCAGAGGAATTCACGGAAGCAGAAACAGCATATTCGGAAGCGTCGATAGAAGGGGCAGAGGCTTCGGAGATCGGGAAGCGGACAGAAACGCAAAAAGTTTCATCGTCGCAGTCGATTTCACCGGCAGAAATCAGAATAAGCTCAATTGATCTGGAAGCGGCAGTGGATAATATGGAATATACTGAAAACGGCGGTATGGAAGTACCGGATAACGGGGAGGAAACCGGCTGGTTTTCGCCGGGGTACAAACCGGGACAGCAGGGGAATGCGGTCATCGCAGGCCATGTGAATGACCGCTCCGGTCCTGCGGTATTTTACCATCTCGATAAGCTCAAAAAGGGAGACTTAATTGAAGTAACCGGTGATAACGGAGAAACGATTACGTTTGAAATGGAATCCGCCGCATCTTATCCGTATGACGATGCTCCCATTCAGCAGATTTTTGGTGCCTCCAGCGAACGGACGCTGCAGCTGATCACGTGCACTGGAGAGTTTGACAATGATGCCGGCACGCATCGGGAGAGATTGGTGGTCACCGCCTCGGTGGTGGATGAATAACGAAAGCCTGCTTTTGATTGAACAAAGCCTGAATCATGGACACAGTAACAGGTGTTCACGATTCGGGTTTTTTGTGTTTAACGACAGTTGCTCTGTTTTGGCAGGTTACATTCGGCCGGCAGGGATATGGGTAAGCGTCGAAGAGGAAGCAAAAGCAGATAAAAAAGATAGTTAAACGGGAAAGATTTATGTATGATAGAAAAAATAGGAGGAATATTTTTCAAGCCGGAAATAGTTGTTCACGAGCAGTACTACCTTTTGCAGAATCGAGCGATGTGTAATGACTTTTCTATCATGGTTAATGCGGTTCATGACGCCTCCGCAGATTCTTGCCTCCGGCTTTCTTGTTGTCATTACCCTGGGGACGGGACTGTTAATGCTTCCTGTATCCGTCACGAGCCCGATCAGCGTAATTGATGCGTTGTTTACAGCAGCGTCTGCCACGACCGTAACTGGCCTCGTGACGGTCAGTCCGGGAAACGGCTTTACGGTTTTTGGTCAGACTGTAATTATGGTCATGATCCAGCTAGGCGGGCTTGGGTTTATGGCGGTCACGGTTTTTATTGTGCTTCTGCTCGGTAAACGTATTGGTCTGCGCAGCCGGCTTCTCGTTCAGGAGTCACTGAATCAGCCGGCGATGGGTGGGGTCGTGAAGCTTGTGCAGATTCTCGTCATTTTTTCTTTGAGCGTGGAATCGCTCGCAGCCGCCGCACTCGCCACCCAGTGGGTGCCGGAGTACGGATGGGGTAGAGGCCTTTACTACAGCGTGTTTCACGCGGTCTCTGCCTTTAACAACGCTGGCTTTGCTCTCTGGGACAGCAACTTGATGCAGTACGCCGGCAATCCGGCGATAAATATTGCGATCTCCTCTTCATTTATTATCGGCGGCATCGGGTTCACGGTACTGTATGATGTGTGGGAAAAACGGAAATTCCGCACCCTGACGCTGCATTCGAAATTGATGATTGTCGGCACGCTGGTGCTGAATGCTGCAGCCGTGACTATTGTGTTTTTATTTGAGTATATTAATCCACAGACAACGACATCACTTTCGCTTGGGGAACAGCTGTGGACTTCCTACTTTCAGGCGGTGTCGCCGAGGACAGCCGGGTTTAATACCGTCAACATTGCCGATATGCAGATTCAGACAATCGTATTCATTATGATGCTTATGTTCATCGGTGCCGGCAGTGCTTCGACAGCAAGCGGGATTAAACTGACGACATTTCTGGTAATTATTCTGGCTGCAGTGAAATATATTAAACGCGAGGAAGATTTAACCGCCTTTCGCCGGCGTATCGCCCCGGCCATTATTGAACGGGCGCTTGCGATTACTGTACTCGGATTTGCTGTCGTTTTTTCGGGGATATTTATTTTGTCGCTGACCGAGCAGGCGCCTTTTGAATACATTGTATTCGAAGCCTTCTCGGCATTCGGCACGGTTGGCCTTACGCTGGGACTCACGGAGGATTTAAGCATGATCGGAAAAGTGGTAATTATCCTCATCATGTTTGTCGGCCGGGTAGGCTCAGTGACGCTGGCCTTTTCACTGGCCAAGCCGAAAAAAACGCACGTACGCTACCCGCAGGGCGATATTTTTACCGGATAAAACCAGTAGCCTGAAGATATAAAAAAGCAGCCGTGTCCCAAAAAGCGCCGGGAAGCGGCTGCTTGTGTGTATACCCGAATATCGGGACTATAGTTTGCATAAAAATTGCAGGGAAAACAGAAAAACATATAATATAAGGAACTTTTATGGTAATATAGTCATTCATTTATAAAAAGGAGGTGAAAAGATGTATAGCTTCTTAAACTTTAACAAAATGATTACACCGATGATTATTAAAATAATCTTTTTTATCGGGGTAGGGCTGTCTGTTCTAATTGGAATATTCCAAATCGGTGCGGGTGTTACCAGTGATTTTGGCGGAGGCTCCCAGGTGCTGCTTGGATTGATAACTCTTGTACTCGGGCCGTTATTTACCAGAATTTACTGTGAGCTGTTGATTGTTTTCTTCAAAATGCAGGAGTCGCTGTATGAAATTAATACAAAGCTGTCAAAATTTGAATCGAAGAATCCCGGGGACTTATAACATATTCATTTTATTATTCCTGTGAAAGATTGATATGTTAAAAAAACATGGAAAAACCGTGTCTAAAAAGACGCGGTTTTTTTGATGTCTGCAGAATAGCTGCTTAATAATAGTCTGTTAATTCGCCCGTTTTTCCTCCCAGAGCCGTTTGCGCTCCTCAATACTCACTTCCTCATACACCTGATGGAGCATCCATATATAGCCAAAGGAATCCATAAAAACAGCATTTGCTACGCCGTGGTCAGGCAGGTTCGTGACGGGCTGTACTTCACTGCAGCCAGCATTGATGGCTTTGTCGTAGGTCGCCTCGATGTCTGGAACCGTGATATTAAACCAGAGTGTTTTCGGGTCATCCGGGGTGGGAGCGGTTAAATGGAAGGCCGGGTTTTCATCCAACAGATGGAAAGGGACATCATACAAAGTGAAGAGGACTTCATTTTCACCCCGGGAAAAGTCGGAAACCTCCACCGTCTCAATATCAAATATTGTTTGATACAACTCCAGGGCTTTTAAACTGTCGGTAACCACCATATCGATTTCGACGCCGACCATAATACACACTCCCTTTCCAGGTTAATAAATATCCCCCAAACGAGTTAGTACAAGTGTATTACTGATTTCTACTCCTGGTATGAAATTTCCTTTTTTCTTCGAGTTATTCCTGAAACTCTCAATAGGATAACTATTTCACCCATTGTGTATAACGTAATGAATATTGATTTTTATATGAAAATATTTTTACATGTTTCAATTTGTCATGAAAAGGAAATGAAAAACCATGTAAATAAGTTATGTAAATAAAGGAGATTTTCAGGATGACACAGGATCCACGCAAACAGTATTATCATAATGACTATCCGAAGCAGTACCAGGATCCGCCTGGAGTGCAGAAATATATGAATCCACAGCCGGACTGCGGCGAAAGCAGCTATGAGGGCACCGGACAGCTGAAGGGACGAAAAGCGCTTGTTACCGGCGGCGATTCCGGTATCGGCCGGGCGGCAGCTATTGCGTACGCCCGCGAAGGCGCCGATGTGGCGATTAACTATCTGCCGGACGAGGAGCCGGACGCCCAGGACGTGAAGGAAATGATTGAACAGGCCGGGCGTAAAGCAGTGCTTCTGCCGGGAGACCTCAGAAGCGAAACGTTCTCCCGCGAACTCGTGCAGTCCGCAGTGGATGAACTCGGTGGCCTGGACATTCTGGCACTTGTCGCCGGCAAACAGCAGGCCGTAAAGGACATTGCGGACCTTACGACCGAACAGATCGTTTCCACGTTTGAAACGAATGTATTTTCCATGTACTGGATGACACAGGAAGCGCTCCCGCATATGCCGGAGGGCGGCTCGATCATAACAACGACTTCCGTTGAAGGCTACGATCCGTCGCCAATGCTTCTGGATTATGCAGCGACCAAAAGTACTATCATCGGGTTTACGAAAGCACTGGCCAAGCAGGTAGCCTCCCAGGGCATCCGGGTAAACTCGGTCGCGCCGGGGCCGTTCTGGTCTCCGCTCCAGATTTCCGGCGGCCAGCCGGCCGAAAACGTCCCTAAATTTGGAGAAGAGACGCCGGAGACGCCTCTTGGGCGTGCGGGTCAGCCGGCGGAGCTTTCCGGCATCTACGTATTCCTTGCCTCCGATCAGGCAAGCTATGTGACCGGTCACGTATACAGCGCGACCGGTGGCTTGAACGCCAATTAATTGAGACAGACAAAAAGCCCCCATCTCCCGTTAATCCGGGAAATGGGGGCTTAATTTTTAGGACAGCTTTTCTTCCTGTGCCTCGGGTTCCTCTGCCTGCTTGCGGGCAACGTGGGAGCTTCCCCACTCGTGCATTGCTTCGAGTATCGGCTCCAGGCTCCGGCCGTATTCAGTAATGGAATATTCTACCTTGGGCGGAATTTCCGGGTAAATGACGCGCTGGATAATATCCTCATCCTCGAGCTCGCGCAGCTGCTTGGTGAGCATACGCTGGGTGATGCCCGGCATTTTCCGTTTTAATACACTGAAGCGCTGTGTGCCGTCATTTAGCAGATGCACAAGGATGACAGGCTTCCATTTGCCGACAAGGATACCGAGCGCCTCCTGAAACTGACAGAATTCGACTTCTTTTTTCATTAATGCCACTCCTTAGTACGATTTTATAAAGCAGGTATGTAGTTATTTGCTTGCATGCAATTCAGTATGTACATACTACCACGTTCCACCTGTAAAACGAACTGTTTTGCTTACACTCTTCTAAAGCCGCCATTGGTACCCTCAAGGGAACTATACCACTTTTAAGTGCGTACTTGTTTTCACAGGCAGAGCGGCTAAAATAATAAGAGCAGAGAAAAATTAAACATTTAAGAAAAAGAGGGATAGCTGTGAACGTATTATTAGTAAAAGCAAATAACCGCCCGGATGGCATTTCCACGAAAATGTACGAAACGTTTCTGGAAAACGTCCAGAACGCGGGCGCATTGAACGTCGAGACCTACGACGTGTTTGAAGAGGATACGCCGTATTTTGGCCAGGACTTCTTTGACGCTTTCGGGCGTCTCGCGACAGACGGTAAGCCAACTGAAATGGACCGCCGGGTGCTTGCCGCCAAGCAGAAAGCAAAGGATGCCTTCAGCGCTGCTGATCTGGTTGTCTTCGCCTTCCCGCTGTGGAACCTCACAATTCCGGCCAAGCTGCAGACCTTTATTGACTATATCGCTGAAGCCGGCTACACGTTTAAATACAGCCCGGAAGGTGCACTGATTCCGCTGATGCCGGAGAAAAAAGTGATCTTTCTGAACGCCCGCGGCGGCGTGTATTCCGCTCCGGAAATGGCCGGCATGGATATGGCGCTTGCGTACATGCAGAACATTTTTGGCGGTCTGTACGGCATGGATATCGTGGACGAAGTAGTAATCGAAGGTCATAATGCCAACCCGGACCAGGCAGAGGAAATCATCGACGCTGGACTCAAGGAAGTTGCGGAAGCCGCTTCCCGCGTGGCCTACCAAAAAGTATAACGAACCAATCAATCCGCCCGGCAGGAAACTGCCGGCGGGTTTTTTAATGGGAAAATGTAGAAGAAGGGGACATAAAAGGATATTTCTGCTAAACTGCATTTGTAATATTTTAGGTAATATAGGGTAGAGGAAGAGCATGGCAGTGGGCCAGAATCGAATACGTACGACGCTGGTTTTCGTCTTAAACGGCTTGGTTTTTATGTGGGTTTTTATTCTCAATATTTTGGCAATCACGGGGCAGAGTTATGTGGGAAATACCGCCATGTTCTTCCAATTATTATTGATAGCCAACGTTTGGATCATATGGAATTAAACCGGGGGGCGAAGAAAAGCATCAACCAGGCGGAAGCGGTATGGTTAAGAATATTGGCGGCGCTTTTGCTTATGAGCACGATGAGCTTCGTGCTTGCGGAGATACTTAATTAATTAAAAGAAAGGTGATAGCGTGCCAGAATTTTTTTCTGTAGCAGGAATTGTCGGTATTCTGCTGATTTTTTTGCTGGAGTTATGGATCGTACCAAAAGGAGCAGTAACCCTTAAAAAAACTAAAGGAAAGTATTGGTCCAATGGGATTTTGGGAGCTGTAATTGTGATGGTAATTGTACTTCCTTTCACGACAGAGGTGTATTCACAGAACTATTTTCCGCTATTTGTAATTTCTTCTCTCGTGTTGGTCGGAGCGGCAAAAGCATGGCTGGAATGGTATTTTGCCAGAGAAGCAAAAGAATATATTGTAACTAGTATAACCATTCTGTATTTTATTGTTTCTTATCTTGCGCTGGAGCTTCTATTTTAGTTGAAACGTAGTCAGTACAGCATAAGGTCTGCGAGAGCGATGATGCCAATTAATGCGGAAACAATGCTAATAAAAAAGGAATGCCAGTGCTTGCGTTCCTCAGGGATATTGCGCTTTTCTCTATGCCGTCAAGCAGGGACAGAAGGGCAAAATGAAAACCCAGTGCCGGGAAAACCCATGCCGTTTTTTCGGTACCGATGAAAAGAATAAAAAGAAAAAGCGTAAAAACGGTGATATAAATCTTAGTTTCCAGAAACTTTTCCTCCTGCATCCGGTAGTTGTTTCTTCGGTAGGAAACCCGTATTTTCTTTCGCATTCTATTATCAACAATTAGTGTAAGAAGAAAAATAATGAGAATGATTAATGCTGTAGTCACGGCAGAATCTCCTTTTTGTTAGAAATCAACTGAAAAAAATTAATGCTGTTACAGATATACATGTTTCTTTTTAACCGTACGAAGGGTCAGTATAACTGGTCATTTATTTTCCTATAAGGAGGCTTTTCAATGAATGTCCGGCAAATAATACTTTTAGCTTCATTAATCATATCAATCACTGTAATTATGGGCATGAACTATTTTGAAAAGGAAAACCTGTTCACTATGATACCGCTCGCTATGGTGGCAGTAATAGGATCGGGATGGCTTACAGCTGATGTTATTAAAAATAAGCGGCTGCAGAAGAATTGATGAATCTGTTGGTGTTATTAATCCCCGTGGTGCTCGTATCCTTCGCTTTATATGCAGTGCTTGAGCCGGCGAACTGGAAAATACATTTGCTGTTTACATTCGGATATGTATTTGTTGCAGGGGTGGTCTCTCTAGTAAGTGCAGTTATTGCGGGGGCGCGAAGCGGGGCATTTGAGTTAGGAGATATCAATTATACATTTACTACAATTACTGTTTGCATGATCGTCGGCCTTGGCGGCTATTCGCTATTTCGAGAATATTTATAACGAAATGTTCCTGCTTTTAAAAATAAAGGGAAATATCCATATTTATGTGTAAATATAGAGGCAGAAAAAACATTTTATCGTGAAAATTTGTTTGAAATATTAATAGTTCGGAAAACATATATGTATGAGCGATTTATAGTCAGCAGAAATATTGATTCAGCGACAAACGACTGGAGCTGATGAAACGATTAAAGGAGATGATTACATGGCAGAGAAAAACGAAAATAATAAGGAAAATAAGGGATACGGCTGGGTGGCTACAGGCAGCCTGATTGGCGGATCACTTCCGCTTATTACACGTAAAATCAAAAAAGGCCTGACGCCGGACGGCGACGATAAAGGCAAGAAAAAAGATAAAAAGAAAAAATCGAAAAAACCGCGTTATATTTTAAACAAAAAGAAGAGTACACCGAAAAAATTGGCGAAGCAGAAAAAACTTCTGAAGAAAAAGGCAAAAGGCAAGCTGCCGAAAAAGCTGAAGAAATAGTAACTCTGAACCACCCTTCCCTGTCGACGGGAGGGGTGTTTTTTCTAAAATTTTTTTGCAAAAAATAGTTTAATATCCATAATGAGCGTATATAATTAATAATGAAAACACCATTACTTCGAACAAGGAGGAATGCATGATGGCAGATTTAACACCTAATCGCCGTAATCGAGGGTTTTTCCCGGACCTCTCCCGTGGTTTTGGATTTGGAGATTTGCTGAATGACCGGTTTTTGGAGCCTCTTCAGGACATGAACAAGTTTAAGCTGGACGTTCGTGAAGAAGATAAAGAATATGTAGTCGAAGCAGAGCTCCCTGGCTTTCGCAAGGAAGATATCCGGGTGGAATATGAAGCACCGGTGCTTTCGATAAGTGCGAAGCGCGAGGAAAAGCAGGACATCGACCATGATGACTACGTGCACAGAGAACGCAGCTACGGTGAATTCCGCCGGCGCCTAACACTTGAGAATGTTAAAGATGATGATATCCAGGCTTCTTTTGAAAATGGCGTATTGAAGCTGCAGCTGCCAAAAGAGGAAAAGCGGTCTGTAGATAAAAAACAAATCGACATTCAATAAGAATGTTACAGTCATACTGTAAATATTCGTATTTGCGCTTGAATGTGTTGAAAGTACTGGCAAAACCGCATGAAACGCTTTGAAGCAAGAGGAATTACCTGCGTTCATATAGAAGGCGGTAATCTCATTGTAATATTTCGTGACAAATTCTGGTGGGTAAACCGCTGTTTATATCTTTGCGAAGCTTTGAAGCAGGCCATAAGGCCTGCTTTTTTTACATAAAATGAAAGTTTATTAAGAGGAGATTACAACTAAATTAATGCTGTTGATATTTTTAGGTCCCCGCGTCATAATCGGAAGCGTTGTGTTTGAGAGAAAGCACATAAGTAATTCAGCAATCAACTACATTTAACAACCAACCTATCCACGAAGCAGTGACGTAAAGGTAAGTAATCATATAGGCAAACAGTTCATTGGGCATCGTCATCAGGACGAAAAAAATATCTTTACCTCGGAGGTTGAATCAATATGATGAAAAAAACATTATTTGGAACAGCAATTACAGCAGGCGTAGTATTCGGAGCACCACAGGCAGCGGACGCATCCATCAGCGACCACGGGCAGTTGGACAGAGGAGACGTTAACTCTTCCGTTGCAGAACTTCAGGATAAATTAAAAGAAGAAGGCTACTTTAGTGGAAACACCGGTTCCACATTCGGACCGGAAACAGAAAGCGCAGTTAAAGACTTTCAGGCAGACAACGGTATTTCTTCTTCTGCCGGCAGCTACTTCGGCGTAGCAGGTCCGGAAACACAGGGAGCTCTTGAAGGTTCTTCATCTGAATCTTCCAATGACAGCGGAGAAGTTCAGGGAGAATCAACTTCCGAAAGCAGCAATAGCGGCGGCGAATCCATGACAATGGAAGCCACAGCATACACGGCTGAATGTGCAGGCTGCAGCGGCATCACGGCAACTGGCAAAAACCTGAACAACGACCGTGACGCGAATGTCATCGCCGTAGATCCGGACGTGATCCCACTCGGCTCCACTGTAGAAGTGGAAGGCATGGGCACGTATAAAGCAGAAGATACGGGCGGCGCGATTAACGGTGACCGTATTGATGTGCACGTACCTAACACATCTGAAGCAAATTCCTTCGGCCGTCAGGACGTTGAAGTAACAGTAGTCGACTAATCAATAGCACGAAGCAAAAATCCTCTCCAGAGCTGGAGGGGATTTTTTTGTTTCTACATTTCACCTGGAACATATATTAAAAATCAGGAAAAACGTTTAGAATATGAAAGAGACCGAAGGAAAAGCTTTAATAAAATTGTTAGGCCGGAGGAAAAAGATGATACATATCGAACAGGCCGGACCGTCGCATGTTTCCGGCATTATTTCTGTCTGTACGAAAGCGACCTGGGCGACGTACCGGGGGCTGTGCAGTGATGATTATCTTGAGCGCGTGTGCCGGGAGTTTTATAATGAAGCCAGGGTGCTCGATGAGGTGAAGCATACAAGCCTCGACTGGGGAGGATATTTTACAGCCGTGGAAAACGAAGCAGTAATAGGAGCTGCGGGCGGCGGCATGACAGGGGAGAAGGAATCTGAACTGTACGTGCTGTATCTGGACCCGGATCGCCGGAACGAAGGTATAGGCACAATGCTGCTTGATATTGTGACAAGCCAGCAGCAGAAATGGGGGTCTGCGGAGCAGTGGGTGTCTGTGCAGAAGGGCAACCAGCTGGCGATTCCCTTTTATGAAGCCAAAGGATTTATGTACGAAGGAGAGCGTATCGGATATGCGAACACGGAAGACGAGGATTATGTATCGCTCCGGTACAGACGTGCTATTTAAGATAGAAGAAAAACAGCTGCGAACCGGGCAGCCCAAGGAGGAAGAACATGCTTATCATGCTCATGGTGCTGGGCTTCGCCGGTGTGTTGACAGCGGTCAGCTTTATTCCTAACAGCCGGGTGAGGAAAATCTCCATTTACAGCAGCTATGCGTTGTTTCTTACAGCGCTCGCGATTTTAACGCTGGGATAGCCTCGGCGAAATTATAAAACAGGCGTTTTGTTGTACTGCATGTAACTGTTTTGGTTATAATTGACAATAGAAACGGAGGAATGACAGATGAAAGCACTAGTAACCGGAGCAACAGGTAAATTAGGTTCCCAGGTGATGCAGTCGCTGCTGAAAAAGATGCCGGCGGAGCAGCTGGCCGTCAGCGTCCGGAATCCGGACAAGGCCCAGGAGCTGAAGGAAGCAGGGGTGGACGTGCGCCGCGGCGATTTTGACGATCCGGAAAGTCTAGACGAAGCGTTTGCCGGCGTGGACCGGCTGCTGATTATATCAACAGATGGAGACAACGACACAAGAATCCAACAGCATACGAACGCGGTAGAAGCTGCGGCGCGCGCGGGTGCTTCCTTTATTGCCTACACAAGCATCGGCCATGCTGAAAGCAGCACGATGTTTTTGGCTCCGCCGCATCGAGCTGCCGAAAATGCGATCATTGAAACCGGCATTCCGCATGCGTTTCTGCGCAACAACTGGTACCTCGAAAACGAAGTGCCGGGCATTCAGGGAGCCATGAACGGGGCGCCGTGGGTTACTGCTGCCGGGAACGGCCGGACAGGGTGGGCGCTGCAGCTCGATTACGCAGAAGCAGCAGCCGCCGCTCTCGCAGGAGAGGGAGAACAGCAGTCGGTATACGAGCTTTCCGGCCGCCCGTATACTCAGGACGAGCTAGTAAGCATACTTGGAGACGTGCTCGGAAAAGAGATTCCAGTGCAGCACGTGGACGACGATGAATATGCGGAGATCATGAAGGAAGCCGGCATGCCGGAGGCGGTGGTGCCAATGCTTGTAAGCATCCAGCAGGGCATCCGCAGCGGATCGCTCGACATTGAAAGCAATGATTTTGAAAAGCTGCTCGGCCGTCCGGCCACACCGATGCGTGACGCGCTTGAACATCTCGTGCGGACGCTTCCGGCCGAGTCTTAATTACGACAACGCCTCAAGCCGTACGCTTTTGGAGCGCGGGAGCTGATTGCAGCCTCCCGCGTTTTTTCGTGAAGAGGGAAAACGCGATGCATCCGCCGATGACGATGGCGCTGCCTGCCGCCTGCGGCCAGGTGAGGTGTTCGTCAAAAAGGGTAAAGGCAAGCAGGGCGGTAAACAGCGGATTAAAGTTTAAAAACAGCCCGGAGGTTGTCGCTCCCAGATGCTTCACGCCGATTCCCCACAGCACCATACAGATAATCGTGGCAATGATGCTTAAAAACAGCATTGACCCGATAAATGCGGCATCGATCTGATGGACCGGAGCCTGAAAGCCGTTGATCGGAAGCAGCAGGAGTAAGCCGAACAACCCGGAGTAGCAGACCGACATCATCGGAGATACCATGGTGGTCGCCCAGCGGCTGCAGATCGAGTAGAGCCCAAAAACCAACACCGCCGCAAGCATCCACACATCGCCGGAGGCAAAAGAGAAGCCAGCGAGGCTTCCGCCGCTCACGACGAGCAGTACGCCGGCGGTGGAAACGAGCATGGCCGTGATTTGTGCGCCGCGCAGCCGTTCACGGAGAAGAAGCGCTGAAAACAGGGCGATCGACAGTGTATTAATCGTCGAGATAATACTCACGCTGGTGGCATTGGATGAATCAAGCGCGGTGAACTGAAGAATATTAAATAGGGCGACGCCTGTGATTCCCATCAGAAGCAGCGGTACAATCGCTTTTCTGTTGGGAAGCAGGCGTTTTTCTGTGACCAGAATGATTGGCAGCAGGAAGAGAACGGCGATGCCGTAACGCAGAATCGTCAGTGTCACGGGTGAAGCGTAGGCGGTCAATCCCTCGCCGACGATAAAATTGCTTCCCCAGCATAGGCTTGCGAGCAGCAGCAGTGCGATGTATTTCATGCGTTTTCCCTCCCGTAGTGTTGTACGGAATAAATGTATCATGTAAAATGATTGTATAACATATTATTCTGTATAAATTAATTAATTCAAAATATTATTCTCCAATCAAAATTTATAAAGAATTTATTTTTGTTTAAGGGAAAGAAAACACGTGGAAAACGAATATTATTCGGGAGGGAAACGCATGCTCGATGAGGTGGATGTACATATTCTTGATTTACTGCAGACGGAAACGAGGCTCAGCAACCTGGAGCTTTCCCAGCGGGTGAACCTTTCCGCGCCGGCGACCCACGCACGGGTCAAACGGCTGGAGCAGGAAGGGTATATTGATTCGTATACGGCGATCCTCAACCAGGAAAAGCTCGGGTATGATCTTTTGTGCACGGTATTTATGAGCACGAGTATTCACCAGACGCAGGAGTTAAACGAGCTCGAACACCGTTTATCGGAAATGCCGGAGGTGATGGAGTGCTACTGCATGACCGGCTCGTTTGATTATATGCTGAAAACGATCCACCGCAGCCGCAAGGAGCTGGAGGCTTTTATCCGGGAGCTGAACCAGCTCGGCGTGTCCCAGCTTCAGACGAGCATCGTGCTGCGGGAGGTAAAGGCTTCGACGGTGCTGCCGCTGCGGAAATAAAGCATTTTTTAACGGACTTGATTAAAATAAAGTTCGTTGTCCAAAACCATCAGCCAACGGAGGAAATTCAGATGCATACCGAAGATTTTATCAGCATTATGATCCATCAGACCGATTTGAAATTAACAAGCTTTATTAAAGAAGAACTGCAGGAGTTTAATCTGACTCCGGAGCAGAACCTGATCATGATGCTTCTATGGGAAGAAGACGGCCGCACCCAGAATGATATCTCGCGCAAGCTGCAGAAGGATAAAACCAATGTCGCTCGGATGGCTGCACAGCTTGAAAAAAAGCAGTTCGTGCGGAGGGAGGCGGGGACCGAGGATCAGCGGGCCATGCAGCTGTTTGTGACAGAGGAAGGCAGGCAGCTGCAGAAAAAGGTACGCCCGGCAGCCGAGCGGTTCAATGCTGCCGTGACGAAGGGAATCAGTACAGAGGAGCTCAAAGCGCTTGAACAGACGCTTGTCAAAATAAATAAAAATGTTTCGGGAGCTCTCTGGGAGGAGTAGATTCTTTGCAGGAGCCGGAAAAATATGTTGTACTTAAGATGCAGATTAAATGAAGTGAATATATTTTTTAAGGCATTAGTTGCTATGCATACTAAATTGAAAGTGAGGGGTTGTGCATGGAGCATCAACAGCATTTGTTTCAGCGCCGGATTCGTGATAAATGGACGGTACAGTACGAGGAATTCGGTTTTCCTTCCATTCAGAAGGGATGGGTGCTGCCGGTGGACCGGTGGAAGGAGTTTGATCCGTTCATTTTAATGGCCGAGGACTGGTTCAAGAAGGGCACGTTCCCGGATCATCCGCACCGTGGCTTTCAAACCGTGACGTATGTGGTGGACGGACGGCTTGAGCATATTGACAACGGCGGCGGCCGCGACATTCTCGAGCCCGGCGACATGCAGTATATGAATGCCGGCTGGGCGGCCCGCCATGCGGAAGACGGGGTGGAAAATGATATCGCCCATACGCTTCAGCTGTGGCTGAACCTGCCGAAGAACCAGCGAAATACTGAAACTATTTACCAGAATGTGTACGGGGAAGAAGCGCCGATCGTCCAAATTGACGGCGGGTATTTAAAGGTTTTTTCCGGAACTATCGCCGGGGAAGAAGGACCCCTGAACTCGCTCGTTCCCATCACGCTGACCGAAATTAATTTATCGGAGGGCGCCGAATACGTACATCAACTGCCGGAAAACCATAATGCCT
Organism: Marinococcus luteus; assembly: GCF_034497705.1. GTDB lineage: Bacteria > Bacillota > Bacilli > Bacillales > Marinococcaceae > Marinococcus > Marinococcus luteus_A. The sequence continues at coordinate 407,718 of NZ_JAXRUV010000001.1, forward strand.
TTCTTTATACACTTTCCGGCAGTGCCGATGTAGCGGATGGGACCGTCAACAAGCATGACGTCGCGACGCTTACCTTCGAGGAGGACGGAGATACGGAAGCGCTCTCGACGCTCCGTATCAAAGCACACAAGCGGCGGACCAGACTGCTCGTGTATTCCGGCGAACCTATCCGTGAAGAGATTGTACCGTACGGTCCGTTTGTGATGAGTAGTATGGAAGAAATCAGGCAGGCGTACCGGGACTTTCACGAGGGAAAATTCGGACCGCCCGCAGAGTAGGCTGAACAGAGTGTCATTCAATATGAAGGAGATGGAGCAGAATGGATGTACTGACAGCAATTCATTCACGTCGCAGTAACGGACTAGTAGAACAAACCGAAGTACCCGAGGATGCCATCGCGCAGGTGCTCGAAGCCGGCACCTGGGCGCCCTCGCATCACAAAACGGAGCCGTGGCGGTATTTCGTCATGACCGGTGACGGGCGCAAGCAGCTCGGGGAAGCGATGGCCGCCATTGTCGCGGAGGGTATGACGCCGGAAGAAAAAATGGAAAAGCAAAAGAATCTTGAAAAGCAGAAGGAGAAGCCGATGCGTGCACCGGTCGTGATTGCAGTGGCGGCCGAGCCATCTGAGGAAGAGCGGGTGGATACCCTGGAAGAGTACGGCGCAGTATACGCCTCCATCCAGAATATGCTGCTCGCTGCACATGCCCTTGGGCTGGCGGCCTTCTGGCGCACCGGGGCGCACTGCTATCATCCGAAAATGAACGAATTGTTTGGACTGGGATGGCAGGGAAAAGTACTCGGACTGATTTATATCGGCTATCCGATGCGGGAGATGAAGGAAGGCCACCGGAAGCCGGTGGAACAGGTGACCACCTGGATAAGGGAATAGTAATGGCATATAAAAAGCAGACAGCGGTTTGGTCCCGCTGCCTGCTTTTTCTTATTTTTCATCGTGCTTTTTATTCAGCTGCTCGCGCAGGTTCAAACGCTGCTGCAAGTATTCCCGCAGGGAGATTTCTTTTTGGACCCATTGCTGTTTTAGAGCATTAAGCTGGTTTAAAAGATGATGTTTGTTCATACAATCCTCCTGCAACGATATTTCAATTGTATTGTATCCGCATAACAAATATTTAAAACCTTGAATTAAATGTGAAAATGAATGAAAATTATAAAAACGCAATATTTTAAGTTTGAGTATTGAGACTGACTGGGAATATGGTAATAAATACAAGCCAAAGCGGCGGAAATGTCGGGAATCCATAAGCCTGCAACATAAGCCAAAAAGTACCACGAGGGAAAACCTCTGTGCTTTTTGGCTTTTATTTTTATAAAAAATAAGAGGTGAAATGGATTGAAACAATATAATCATATCCTGGCAGCGCTTGATGTGCTCAGTAACCCTAATGTTGATGCCTTTGACGAAGCATGCCGTGTCGCGGTTAAACACGATGCCGACCTGACGCTTGCCTATGTGTTTCATTATAATGAATATTCCTCGCTTGGATGGATGGACCCGATCGGTATCAGACGACTGTATGCAGAAGCCGAATACCGGCTCGAAGCGTACCGGAAGAGGGGGGAAGAAAAAGGAGTACCGCGGGTAAAAACCGTCCTGGACAATGGAGTTCCGAAAAAACGCCTCGTGAACCAGCTCTGTGAAAAAGTTGATCCGGATCTTATCATTGTCGGGCAGTCCGGCGGCAACGCCCTCGGGCAGGCGATACAGGGAAACACCACCACAAAAACGGTGCTGAAGCATGCTCCCTGCGACGTTCATGTCGTTGACCCCGCGATCGCTTCGATCCAGCGAGCGCACACCGCACCGCTTCAGTAAATCAAAAGAGTCCCAGCGGAGTGACCCCACTGGGACTCTTTATGCGTCATTAAAGAGTGTATTGGTTTTTATCGTCCCATTTTTGTTTAATCACTGGAAGGTCACTGACGGTAGTGATGATAAGCTCTTCATTGCGAAACGAGTTTAAGCTGGCGAGCAGTTCATCCTCCGAACAAAAATAAACGGGCTCCTTGCTGCCGAAGCGTGAGCGGATATCGGCAGCTGTTCCTATGTATACCTGGTTTTTGGGGCGTTGAAGTACATATGCAAAATGGTCGATGACAATGACCTCCTTTAAAGGGACTTACAGTAAGAATAGCACTTCAGGGGTGAAAGGGAAAGCAGAAGGCCTGGAATTTGAATAGAATATGGATAGTAAAGAAAACGGCTTGAGCCTGGCGGAAGCCATATTTAAGCCGTTTTTGAATTGTACAAGGCTTTACGTTTCACCGGGTCTTGAAAAAATAAAACAGAAAATGCCTAAAAGAAGGGCGGAAACCGCTATAGCCCAGTACGTAAACAATAAGCTGACGAGAGTGAGAGTGCCGAACCAGATTTGAAAAAAACGGCGTTCGTTCATAGCTTCACCTCTTATGTGGAATTTAGAGCCCGGGGGTCATAAGCTGCAGGGCCGCTGAAACAGCCTCCGGGCGGCTTCTTTTCCCGTCGGGGTCTGAGCAAGCCCTCCTTCAGCGGTTTCTTTCAGGCTGCCGGGCATGTCGCGGCCGATGGCGTGCATCGTCTGAATCACTTCATCGCAGGGGATGCGGCTGGTAATGCCCGCTAAAGCCATATCGGCCGCTGAAAAAGCGATGGACGTGCCTATGACGTTTCTTTTCACGCATGGCACTTCGACGAGCCCGGCGACCGGATCACATACAAGGCCAAGGAGTGACTTCATCGCCATTGCAGTGGCGTGGGCTGCCTGCTCCGGGGAGCCATGCTGCAGCTCTGTGATTGTGCCGGCAGCCATGGCCGTAGCTGACCCGATTTCCGCCTGGCATCCACCGGCCGCGCCGGAAATAAAGGCGTGATTCGCAAACACGTATCCGATGGCGCTTGCTGTGAACAGTCCTAACGTGAGAGTGTCGTCACTAATGCCACGGTTATTCTGAAGAGAGACCAGAACACCCGGCAGAATACCTGCGGACCCTGCCGTCGGCGTTGCTACAATAAGCCCCATTTTAGCGTTGCTCTCGGAGGTCGCCATCGCGGCCTCCATCGCTGTGCTGATGACCGGTCCGGATAACGGGGCGGTGTTTTGATTATACTGATGCATCCGGTAAGCATCACCGCCCGAGAGCCTGCTTTCTGTTTCCATAATGTCACTCAATCCGTCCCGGACGGCCTGCTTCATCACGTGCAGCCGCTCCTGCATGCGTCCGAAAATCTGCTCCCGGGAAGAACCGGATCGCTCCACTTCGCGTCGCAGCATCCACTCGCCAATGGAAATGTCCTGAGCCGTGCATTCCTGCACAATGCTTTCCATAGTATCGTTCATATAAATGACGCCTCCTTTTTCGTGCGGGCTGCAATCGATGCAATATCCGGGCCCGTTCCCAAATTAATGCTGGTGTCATGACTGTTAATTTCATAAATGCAGGCTACTCCGCCGCCGATGGAGGCGCCGGATACGCGGACGGTTTCTGTGCCGGACGATGCCTGCAGAGCGACAGTGTTCGGGTGGCATCCGCCCGGAGTGCCCGGGCAGAACCGGAAGTCGTAGCGAAGCCTCTTGTCCTTTGCCAGTGCATAAGCACTCCGGACGTTGGTGTCGTGGGCGGATAATCCAAGCAGGCCGCTGAGTATGGCTTTATCCGATCCGTGCCCCTGATAGGTGGAGGCGAGAGAGCCGTAGAACGTGATTGTCACATCGGTGACATCTCCCAGCCAGTCGTGCACAAATTTCCCGATCGATACGACCCCGGCTGTATGAGAGCTCGAGGGGCCGACCATGATCGGGCCGATAATATCAAAACAGCTGTCAAAATCCATAACGATTCCTCCATATCTTAATTGAAAGCGATTACATTAATATAAAAAAAGACAGAGAAGCGGCCTGCATCGCCGTTTCTCTGTCTGGGTGCCTGAAAGATTTCATTCTTTAGCAGGAATTTTCTTCTTCGGCAGGTACGCATACCTTCTCCAGAGGTGCATCCTGTACTGGTCCTGGTACCTGAGAGTTTTTTCTCCCCGGCTGGTGGGAAGAATTGCTCCTTCGGTGCTGTAATATATTCTACAGGCTCTCCCAATACGTTCATCTGCAAAACCAATATTTTATTACTTTTAGTTTAAACATCCGGTATGGAAAAGTAAACCTATTTTTTGACAGCTGGCATGAGAACGATATACTGGATGCAGCCTATTAGTTAAGAACAATAAACCAATTTACCGAAGAAACGAGGAAGGCGACTATGAGCGAACAAATCATTCTGCGCCCCGTTGCCGCGGAAGATGAAAAAGACATTAATATTCTCCGGCGCCAGCCCTCTGTTATGCATTATACGCTCGGGCTTCCTTCAGAGCGAAGAGCCTCCAGCCAGTCGTTTATCGAAGGGCTGAAGGAAAACGACCACGTGATTGTCACCGAGTACGGCGGACGTGTCGTCGGTATCGGCTCCCTGGAGGTCCTGAGCGGTAAGCTTCATTACTACGGACTGACTGCCATGGCGGTGCACGATGAGTTTCAGCATCGGGGGATCGGCAGCCGTCTGCTTGATCATCTGCTGGACATTGCCGACAATTATTTAGGCTTATTGCGACTGGAGCTTGACGTGGTGGAAGGGAACGCGCGCGCAGTACAGCTGTATAAAAGCCGCGGGTTTGAACCAGAAGGTACGCTCCGTAAAGCCCATTTTGCCGGGGGCGCGTTTTACAATGTGCTGGTGATGGGCCGGCTGAACACTGAGTTGTTTCCCGGCGATTGAGAATTTCGCTGAAAAAACCAGCAATGATTGGAATTATAACTTCCAAAAATTAGCTTATTATGAAAAAATAGAAAATGAGCAGTTAAAGCTATATTGAATAAAGGAGTGTATGTATGCAACAGGAACCTGCCGGGTTTGGCAGCAGGCTGCTCGCTGTTATTATTGACGGCCTTCTGCTAGCTCTCCCCATCCTTCTCATTAGTATGCTGGCCATGTATGGATCGACCCCGATGAAGTGAATGTGAATGTGACTGTCGATATATTTTCCGGAGTCGGATCGCTTTTATATTCCATGATTCTGCCGATAGTATGGCAGGGCCAGACGGTCGGAAAGTATGTCATGGGCATTCAGATTGTGAAAACGGACGGAAGGAAGCTTGGCATCGGGGCAATGCTGATGCGTGTGCTCGTAGCTAATATTTTGTACGGAATTACTCTATACATACTGATGATCACGAGTATAATTATGGTGCTTGTCCGGAAGGACAAACGGGCGGTGCACGATTTTCTTGCGGGCACCCGGGTGGTGAAAAAAAGCTGGTAGCTTTACTGCTGGGACGGTAACGTCAATCATGCGAGCGGAGGAAATAGATGATGAAAAAGATCTTTTCTGCCGGAGCAGCCGGCATATTCATCCTTTTAAGCGCCTGTTCCGTCCCTTCTTACTATACGGAGGAAGAGGAGGAGGTCCCTGAAAATATAGAAATGGAATGGGGAGAAGAAGTTCCGCTTCCGTCTTTGAACGATGCGCCGGTTTCGAGGGCGCAGATTAACGAGGATGAAGAGGGGGAGCCCGAGGAAGTGGAGATTTGGTACAGCGAGGAAGAAGAGGACGAGCTTCTTCCTTATTTTCAGGATGCGGGTAACAGGCACCGGTATGAAGAGGACTACAGTACACGCCTTGTGTACGGCGTCAACAGCAACGACATTCACATTACTTTAAATTACGAAGCGGGCGACCAGATGGTCTTCGGCGCTCACGATGACGTGCTCAGTATTGGGGGACGTCCGGTGGGCCGGGACATTCAAAGCGGTCCTATTACCTATACATTTCACGCAAACGGGGGCACCTATTCCATTTCATACTCGGAAGAGGCAAGGGCGGACACTGACGTCCACCGCGAACAGATTAAAGCCTTTTTACAGAACAGCGGGTAGAAAGAAGTCACGTTGATCCGGGAGGGAAAACCAATGGCCATTTTTATAGATCTGTTGATCTTCGGCGCTCTCCTGATGATTGCCTTTAACATAAAAGTACTTGGCGAACGAATGAGCCGCGTAAACAGGGAGCAGATGGATGAACATGTGTACGAGCGGCTGAAGGCCGAAATTAGAGAAGAGCTGAAAAGTGAACGGAAGTATTAATAAGGGCAGGGACCTCCGGGTGTCTGCCTTTATGCTGCTGCCGGCGTTAGTCTGTTTTTACAAAAAGGTGCGGTGCGGGCTTTTCTTTTAAGCAGTTATGGTCCATGATTTATAAGAGAGAGATTGAACACTTTGTAAGTTCACGGAGAAAGAAGGAAGGATTTATGCGCCGGAGGATAAAAAACATATTAAGCATGCCGCAGGAGTACAATAATCAGTCACTGAAAAAGGATATGGCTGCGGGCTTTACGATTTTTATTATGATTGTGCCGCAGGGAATGGCCTACGCCGTTCTCGCCGGTCTGCCACCGGTGATGGGGCTGTACGCTTCGCTGCTTCCGCTTTTAATCTACGCCCTGTTCGGGGGATCGAAGCATCTGGCTATCGGGCCGGTGGCGATGGCGTCCATTCTTGTTTTTTCCGGCGTATCGCTGTATGCAGAGCCGGCGTCGCCAGATTACGTGGCGCTCGTGCTGCTGCTCACAGTCATGGTAGGGGTCATGCAGGTGGCACTCGGTCTGTTGAATGCCGCCGCATTTGTAAAATTTATTTCGCCGAATGTAATCAGCGGCTTTACGTCGGCAGTGGCAATTGCGATCGGCATGAGCCAGCTCGGGCAGTTTATGGGCATCAGCGTCGGGAGTCAGACGCAGATTATCCCGCTTTTACGGGATGTGATCGTCCATCTGCCGCAGGTACATATCCCGACCCTGCTCGTAGGAACCTTGAGCCTGCTGGTGCTGGTCGGGGGCCGGAAAGTAAAACGAAATCTTCCGGTTTCTCTCATTGTCGTCGTACTGAGCATTGCGGCAGTCGGGCTTTTCCGCCTCGACAACGAGGGAGTGAGCGTCGTCGGGGAAGTGCCACAGGGGCTTCCGGATTTCACCGTGCCGGGCTTTAACCTTGGGGACGTGCAGGTGTTGATTCCGACAGCGCTGACGATTGCGTTAATTGCGATGATGGAGACGCTTGCGATCACTAAAACACTGAGCGATAAAAACGATTTTGGAGTCAACCTGAACAAAGAGATCCGGGCGATCGGGTATGCAAATATTGCCGGCCCGTTTTTTTCCTCCTACGCGGTGACCGGAAGCTTTTCAAGAAGCGCCATCAGCTACCGTACAGGAGCAGCTTCGCAGGCAGCCATGATTATTACCGCTGCCGGCGTGCTGGTCACGCTTCTTTTTTTCACGTCTTTATTTTACTTTCTGCCGTACGCGGTGCTTGCAGCCATTATTCTCGTTTCGGTCACCGGGCTGATCAATATCCGGTCACTAAAGGACGCCTTCCGGGTGAAGCCGGAGGACGGATGGATATGGATCGTGACGTTTGCGGCGACGCTTCTTGTCGGCATTCAGTGGGGACTGTTAATCGGTATTGGCTTTTCCATCCTGCTGCTGCTGCGCCACATTTCCCGGCCGAATATTGTGGAGATCGGCTATGAGGAGGATACCCACAGCTATTTAGACTTGCAGCGGTTTCCAAATGCAAAGCGGGTGCCGGGCACGGTGCTCGTCCGGGCGGACACGCGCATTCATTTTTCAAACGTCGGCTATTTTGTGAAAATGGTGGAAAAAACGATTCAGGACCGCCGAAAAACAGAAACCGGCGGGCTGAAGGCCGCGATTGACATGTCCGGGGTGAACGACATTGACACAACCGGCATCGGTGCACTTGAGCAGATCATTGAAATGTTCCGCCGGGAGCCGGACGTGCAGATATGGTTTGTCGAGCTGAAGGGGCCTGTCCGGGATCTGCTGCTTCGGGCCGGATGGGATGAAAAATACGCCGAAGCGATTAAATACCAGACCCTCGAAGGCTTTCTGGAACACGAGGGCAACGTTCCGTTTAAAACTCCCGCAGAGCCGAAGCAGGACTCCTGGGACTACATGATTTAGCATGCGTAATGTTACAAAGCAGGCCGGAAGGGAGGCACCCGCCGGCCTGCTTTTGATTCGGGGCCTGTCAAATCCCCTTTGGAAGACCACTGTGTCGGGGTATATAGTTATATACCTTGAATTTAAAAAATTCGGAATAATCGTTTGAACCATAATGAACGCGGGTAATAATGAGTAGATTTCCTAAAGGAGGTATATACATTGAGTAAAGATCGCAATAATAATCATGAACACGACGAAGAAAAAAACGACGATAAGCAAAATACAAATGAAGACGGCACCCTGACGACGAGACAGGGGCATCCTGTCCGGGACAACCAAAATTCGAAAACCGTCGGCAATCGCGGGCCGACAACGCTTGAAAACTATGAATTTCTAGAAAAAATCAGCCATTTTGACCGCGAACGTGTACCGGAGCGGGTAGTGCACGCCCGGGGCGCAGGCGCACACGGCTATTTTGAAGCGTACGGTTCCTTTGGCGATGAGCCGATTTCCAAATATACACGCGCAAAAATCTTCCAGGAGGAAGGCAAACGGACACCTGCGTTTGTACGCTTTTCCACCGTTATCCACGGCGGGACTTCCCCGGAAACACTCCGCGATCCGCGCGGATTTGCCGTGAAATTTTATACCGAGGACGGCAACTGGGACCTCGTCGGCAATAACCTTAAGGTCTTTTTCATCCGGGACGCCATCAAATTTCCGGACGTCATTCACGCATTGAAGCCGGATCCGGTAACGAACGTGCAGGACAGCGAGCGGATCTTTGACTTTATGTCGCAGACACCTGAATCGATGCACATGCTGACGTTTTTATTCTCCCCGTGGGGCATTCCGGCCAACTACCGGCAGATGCAGGGCTCCGGAGTGAACACGTACAAATGGGTGAACGAAGACGGTGAAGCGGTGCTCGTGAAATATCACTTTGAACCAGTTCAGGGCATCCGCAACCTGACCCAGGAAGAAGCGGACAGCATCCAGAGCAAAAACTTCAACCATGCCACCCAGGATCTGTATGAAGCGATCGAGGAAGGCAATTATCCGGAATGGGAGCTTCGCGTGCAGGTAATGAGCGACGACGATCATCCGGAGCTCGACTTTGACCCGCTCGATGATACGAAGCTGTGGCCGAAGGAGCAGTTCCCGTGGATCCCGGTCGGCAAGCTCGTGCTTGACCGCAATCCGGAGGACTATTTCAACGAAGTGGAACAGGTCGCATTTGGTACAGGTGTCCTTGTCGACGGCATGGATTTCTCCGATGACAAAATGCTGCAGGGCCGTACGTTCTCGTACTCTGATACGCAGCGGTACCGCGTCGGCGCGAACTATCTGCAGCTGCCGATCAACCAGGCGAAGAAAAAAGTGGCGACCAACCAGCGCGGCGGACAGATGTCGTACAAAGTCGATAACGACGAAGGACAGAATCCGCACGTGAACTATGAGCCTTCCACGCTGAATAACCTGAAGGAAGCGGAGATGAGCGGGAAGCCGCACACTCCTTATACTGAAGGGGAAGTGAAAAAAGAAGCCATCGACCGCCAGAACCCTTACCGGCAGGCGGGAGAAACGTTCCGCAAGTTTAAGGAATGGGAAAAGGATGAATTAATCAAAAACCTCGTGGACAACCTGATTCCATGTAACAAGGAAATCCAGGAGGAAATGATTGCCCACTTTAAGAAATGTGATGAAGAATACGGCCGCCGGGTCGAAGAAGGGCTGAAAAACAGCAGCTCCGAAGATGGAGCAGACCAGGATGCTACGCACGGTGGTCCTGCAGGCGCCACCAAGACAGAAGAAGGCGTCAAGCAGGCGGAAGAGCACGGCATTCCGTCCGACCCTTATTAAGAGGGAAGATTGAAAACAATAAAAGAGCTGAAGCCGGAGATCATTCTCCGGCTTCAGCTCTTTATTAATTTCCCGTGGTTTATTCGAAAAGCGGCTGGCCGCTATCGCCGTCAAACGTATCGAAAGCAGGACGTATATGATGGAAGCATTGCGGCGTCTTCGTATTGTGGCTTAAATCATACGAGGCCCACGGGGCTTTCAACACACGGGCATCAGACAGAAAACATACAGGAGTCCCATTCACCGCAAACGGATGAAGCGCCTGAAATAATTTATCGATGCTTTCAAACATGTGTACCTCCTGGCCGTTCAGGTAAGGATCCAGGCTCACCGCTGTACCGACGAGCAGCTCCTGTTCATAAAACGTATAACCGAATACGATGGAAGACATAGTATAAATAACTCCTTTAATGCAGTGAAAAGTTTGTTCTAATCCATAGATGAAAACCTTCAAAAAGCATTTTTTCTTTTACCTGAATCATATGCAGAGAAAAACAAAAAGAATGAAGAGCATTCAGACAGCTGTAATCAATAAGTACTTTTATACAGGGGTTAATCCCCATAACTGAAGAAATACCCCTTTTTTATAATAATTACTCATGCCAAAAGTGCTAATTTAAAAATAAAGCAGACTGTAAACTTTTACTAAGTAGTTTAAAAAGTATTCGTTTACAAATGTTTGCAGAAAAAACATTCAAGGTATAAGAACAAAGTAACTGAAAGAACAGAAGGTGGCCGGACAGTCAGAGGAATTATTTAACACACAGGAGGCTTTAACTATGGAATATATTTATCTTGGAAACTCCGGCCTGCGCGTGCCGAAGTATATACTCGGAACTATTCCCTTCAGCGGCACGAATGGCTTTGAAGCGACCGGAAACATTGATGAAAAGGACGCCCGCCGCATCGTGGATATATCGCTCGAGGCAGGCATGAACATGTTTGATACCGCGAATCTGTATTCAAAGGGCGATGCCGAACGCGTTTTGGGATCTGCCATTAAAGACCGGCGTAACGAAGTGCTTCTGACGTCCAAAACCGGCTTCCATTTTGACAATGACCCCAACGCTTTCGGGGCATCCCGAAGCAACATTGAAGCGTCCATAGACCGGACGCTGGAACGGCTCGGCACCGATTATCTGGACGTGTATTTTGTCCACCTCTGGGACGGCCGCACGCCGGTGGAGGAAACCGTAGAAACAATGACCAATCTTGTGAAGTCCGGAAAAATCCGGTACTGGGGCGTCTCCAACTACAGCGGATGGGCGCTTGCAAGAATATTCTCCGTCGCAGAGCGTCCCGGCTACATTCCGCCGGTCACCCAGCAGATCTACTACACGCCGGAGGCGCGTGAAGCAGAATATGAGCTGCTGCCGGCAGGCCGGGAGCTTGGCGTGAGTTCGATGATCTGGAGTCCTCTTGGAGAAGGACTGCTGACGGGAAAAATCGGGCGGAACAAAAAAGCACCGGCGAATACCCGCCAGGGCGGCGGCTGGCCGGAGCCGTGGATTCAGGATGAAGAGCGCCTGTATCAGGTAATCGACGCGCTTGAAGAAGTGGCCGAAGGCCGGAACGCAACTGTTCCGCAAATTGCCTATGCATGGGTGAAGGACCGCCCGAACGTCGGTCCAATTGTCATTGCAGCCCGCAATGAAGAGCAGCTGCGCGAAAATCTGGCGTCGGCAGATATGTATTTAACGCAGGACGAGCATGACCGGATCGAATCTGTCGCGCGTCCGGCACCGATTTATCCGTTGTGGCACCGGACGATGGCCGGGTTTGAAATGGGGAGCCCGTCCGAAATGCCGTATTTGGAAGGATACAAAAAGTCGATGGGGATGGATGAATAAATTTCAAAAAGAAGCTTAGCTTTGTTAAGCAAAATTGGTTCATGAAGCCGCTTATATTCCTAAGCGGCTTTTTTTGATGCTTCTTACTAGTGAATAATTTAACCATTCAGAAAATTTATTTGTCTTACAATAAAATAATTTTACAAAATAGATTGACTTTTTTGTCTATTTGTCTTACATTAAAATCACGAAATGAACGAAAGGAGGGTAAACATTGAAAGAGAACGATCCATTACAAATAAAATCAGTAAAAAGAAAAACGTTAGCCAATCAGGTCATCGAACAAATTATTGATTTATTGTTAAGCGAGCAGTTAAAAGCGGGAGATAAGCTTCCTTCAGAAATGGAATTGATGGAAATGCTTCATGTCAGCAGACCGGTTCTCCGGGAAGCACTGAGCTCATTGGAAGCATTGGGGATCATCAATCGGAAAACGAAAGAAGGAACATTTTTTTCCACTAAAGTTGGAAGCGAGCCATTTAAGATTATGCTGGCTTTATCCGTAGGAGATATTGATAACGTCATAGAGATCCGCCTGACGCACGAGTTGGGGCTAGTTGGTCTGGCAGCTGAAAAAATATCAGAGCTGGAACTCAAAAAGCTCAATGAAAATATTGAAGAGATGGAACAAACAAATGAAGACTATACGGAAATTGACCGGGAATTTCACCGGATCATTGCCTACAGCGGCAGCAATTCATTAACAGAAGGCATGATTGACCCTATTCTTAATATGTACGATAAAACACTCGAAAACATTGCTTTAAAGGATCGGAGCAAATCAAAAACAGTCCAGCAGCATAAAGATATCTACCATGCATTGGTGAACCGTGATCCCATCGGGGCCTATAAAAGCATGTATAACCATCTTGATCACGTGCGGGACCGCGTAGGAAGATCGGTAGAAGACAGAAGAATTAACTAAAAGGGGGAAGAGAGTATGCCAACAGACCGAACACCACCGACTGGAATTTCAGGTTTTCCAGTTACACCTTATTTTGAAAGCGGTGCCATTGATGAACAGGCGCTGCAGGAAAACATAGAATTTTTGCTTGGAGAAGGGTTAGAGTCCATTTTTGTCGCCTGCGGGGCAGGAGAGATTACTAACTTAAACACTAAAGAGTTTGAGAGGGCAGCCCAATTAGCCGTTTCGACAGTGAATGGCCGGGTTCCGGTGTATACCGGCGTAGGCGGAAACCTGCTCGACGCAGTAGAAAAAGCGGAAATATCTAAACAGCTCGGTGCAGACGGCTATCTGGTCCTTCCTCCTTATTTGGTTGAAAGTGAGCAGGAAGGCCTTTATGAATATTATAAAGCAATCGTAACCAGTACAGACTTGAATGCTGTTTTGTATCAGCGTGCGAATGCTGTCGTAAAATTACACACTCTTCAGAAGCTAGTGGATTTTCCACAGGTAGTAGGCCTGAAAGATGGTGTCGGGGACATGGAGTTAAATGTGGAACTCACGCAGGAAATCGGCGATCGCCTCGGGTGGCTGAACGGGATGCCAATGGCAGAAGTAACGATGCCGGCTTATCTGCCGCTTGGATACAACTGCTATTCCTCCGCTATTTCGAACTACATTCCGCACATCTCCAGAAGATTTTATGATGCCCTTCTGGAAAAGGATGAGGCGACGGTGAATGATATCTACCATAATATTATTCTGCCGATTAACCGTGTAAGAAGAAAAAGAAAGGGCTACGCTGTTTCTTTAATCAAAGCTGGCATGGAGATTGTAGGCCTGCCTGTAAGGAACACGGTGCGTCCGCCAGTCGTGCCGGTAGAAGAAGAGCACTATGAAGAATTAAGGGAGATTTTAAAAACGGCACATGAAAAATATCCATCCAGCCGGAAAGTATCTATTTAATTTTCAAAAATGGAGGGGAAGCTTGTATGCAAACAGCAGCCAAAAACGCATTTTCGAATTACATCAACGGTGAATGGGTAAAAGCGAGCACCAATGAAGAGAGCACAAACAGAAACCCGGCCGACCTTAATGATGTTGTAGGCACCATTCAAAAATCAGGAGAAGAGGACCTCAATAAAGCTGTGGAAGCAGCGGATCAGGCCAAAAAATCCTGGGGCAAATTAGCTGGAGCCGAGCGCGGACAGTACTTATACAAAGTAGCGGAAAAAATTGAACAACGCAAGGATGAAATTGCCGAATGCATGACCCGCGAAATGGGAAAAACACTCCCCGAAGCGAAGGGAGAAACGGCGCGCGGAGTAGCTATTCTCAGATACTATGCCGGGGAAGGGATGAGAAAAGTCGGGGATGTAATTCCATCATCAGACAAAGACGCATTAATGTTTACTACACGCGCACCGCTTGGTGTTGTAGGAGTTATTACACCCTGGAATTTTCCAGTAGCCATTCCGATGTGGAAATCGGCACCGGCGCTCATTTACGGTAACACCGTAGTTATAAAACCAGCAACGGAAGCTGCCTTAACCTGCGCGAAGCTGATGGAATGCTTTGCAGAAGCGGGCCTGCCGAACGGCGTGATTAATATGGTGACCGGTCCGGGCTCTGTAATCGGGCAGGGAATTGCCGAGCACAGTAAAGTAAACGCACTGACATTTACGGGCTCGAATACCGTAGGGAAGAAACTCGGACAGATTGCTCTTTCCCGGGGTGCCAAGTATCAGCTGGAAATGGGCGGGAAAAACCCGGTTATCGTCGCAGAGGATGCGGATCTTGATTTAGCTGTGGACGCCACGATCAGCGGCGGCTTAAAATCCACTGGCCAAAAATGTACAGCCACGAGCCGAGTTATTGTTCAAAGCAGCGTTTATGAAACGTTTAAAGAAAAACTGCTCGAAAAGGTGAAAGAAATTACCGTTGGGGACGGGCTGAAGGACGGCATCTGGATGGGACCAAGTGCCAGCGAGGCGCAATTAAATACTGTGCTTTCCTATATTGAGAAAGGAAAAGAGGAGGGCGGAGAACTTCTTTGTGGAGGCAGCCGGATTAAAGAAAATGGCTTTGACCAGGGGTATTTTGTAGAACCGACCGTTTTTGACAATATTACTTCTGATATGACTATCGCCCAGGAGGAAATATTCGGTCCCGTGCTTGCCTTAATGAAAGTAGAAAACCTTGAAGAAGGCATCGAGCTTGCAAATAACGTGGAGTACGGACTAAGTGCATCGATTTTCACCTCTAATGTCCAAAAAATGCTTTCTTTTATCGATGATATGGACGCCGGACTCGTGCGGGTGAACGCTGAAAGTGCAGGCGTTGAACTGCAGGCTCCGTTTGGCGGCATGAAGCAGTCCAGCTCGCATACAAGAGAACAGGGAGAGGCAGCGAAGGAATTTTTCACCGCCGTGAAGACAGTGTTTATTAAATAAAAAGGGGTTTCTCCCCTTTTTTAAAGAATAATGAAAGCGTTTTAATAAAAATTTGAAGAGGTGAATGTGATGAAAAAAATGATAGCTTTAGTATCTGTTGGTTCGATGGGATTTATGATGGCAGCCTGCGGGACAGGAGATTCAGGAGGGGAAGGAGAACAAACCAGCGGCCAGGAGGGCAGCACAAGCGTAGACCCGAACCGGGTACGTACTGTGATTGGTTCTTCCTCAACGGGGGGCGATACGTATCAAATTGCAGACGCGACCACACGTAACGTAGAAGACACCTTAGAGACAAATATGCAAGTGGATGCTGTGGGAGCGGACCGGGCATTCAGTGAATTATCCAATGCCAAAGATGACGGCAGCACCGCTATGTTTTTCCACGATATGGCTTATCTGGGTGTAGAATACGGAAGTTTTAGTGAAGAATATGATTTGGACAACTGGACAATTGGACCAATGGTGGCTACCAACCCGGGTAACGCGTTTCTGACTTCCGGAGACGCTCCGTATGACACGATGGCAGAATCGGCTGAATGGCTGGAAGAAAACCCGGATGAAGAGGTTACAGTAGCCCTTGAGGAAGGTGGAGTGTCAGAAATCGTTTTTGACGGTTATTACCTCTGGGCGGAGGAAGAGTATGGCTCAGATGTGGCGGATCGGATTAAAGTATATGCTACCGGTTCCCAGGAGGATAAAAACCAGGCTTTATGGGACGGTAACGCTGACATTATCCACGGTTCTATTGGGGCCAACCAGGAATATACGGAAGATGATGTTGATGACAACGTTGAAATGAAATTTTTAGGGGTAACGACAGAAGAACGGGTCGATGGATATGATATTCCAACATTTGCGGAGCAGGGCATCAGTGTCGATGGAGAAGAATTTGTATTTGAAAAAGAATTTTTCTTCCTGCTTCCCAAAGACGTGGATGAAGATTACGTAAACGCATTAGATAACGGGGCCGCTGAACTTGCGGAAAGCGAAGAATTTGCCAACGACTTAGATAAAAATACGTACAACGTCAATCACATGCCGTCTGATGAAGCAGAAGAGCATCTTGTCGAGAAGAGAAAAGAGATGCAGGATATTATAGAAAAAGCTCCAGATATTAATGATTTGACTAAATAGTTCAAAATAGGGGGCTGTATTTAAAAACGATTACAGCCCCGTATTATAAAGGAGGCCTGTTCATGATCCCTGCATTTTTCACGATGAATATGTCGTTTGATGAATATCATTTAATTTTTCCACGAATTATTATCAGCCTACTGATCATTCTGGCGGTAGTCATAGTTATTCAAAAAATAATAAAAATGATAAGAAAGAAGGAGAAACGTTCCTTTTCGTTTCGTTTTTTTTCAGAAAATTATGATGCAATGAAATTTTATGGGACGCTGCTGTTGCTGTTGCTTTATCCACTAGCACTCGGGTTAATAGGCTTCCTGCCTGCCAGTATTTTGTTCATGTTTGCCATAACGGTATTGTATGCTGGTAATTTCAATAAAAAAACAATTATTGTATCTATATCAAATTCGCTCCTGGCTTCTATTGCGGTTTGGTATGTATTCGGCCGACTGTTTGAAATAACTTTACCTTAAGGAGGGGAGTGGCATGCTTGCTTTTGAAATAATCACCCCTACCACGATTCTGCTATGTTTTTTAGGTGTATTTATTGGAATTATTATGGGCGCGATTCCTGGCATGACAGCTACGATGGCTATTGCCATCTTTTTACCGCTCACTTATGTCCTGGAAATGGTCGACTCCATTGGTCTATTGATTGGGTTATATGTTGGCGGCATCAGTGGCGGTTTGGTCCCGGCCATCCTGCTGAACATACCTGGTACACCTTCTTCACTCTGTACTACGTTTGACGGTTACCCCATGACCCAAAAGGGAGAGGGAGAAAAAGCGCTAAAAATCGGCATTACGGCTTCTATCATTGGCGGTTTTTTTAGTTTAACCATACTATATTTATTTGCTCCTTTTCTTGCTTCAATTGCTATCGATTTTTCGTCTGTAGATAAGTTTTTAATTATCGTTTTTGCCTTGACCATCATTGCCTCAATTACCAAGGGAGGACTTCTTGCAGGTATTTTCAGCGGTATTTTAGGGATTTTTATCAGTTTGATCGGGCGGTTTCCCGACAATAACGAGATGCGCTTAATGCCTCCCGGATTAGAAGAGCAACTGGTGTACGGATTTTCTCTGCTCCCTGTATTGATCGGTCTGTTTGCTATAGGACAGATCCTGCAGGAAGCAGAAGACGGGATGAAGCCTGCTACGCACCAGAAGAAAGACCTTAATAAGCCAAAGCAGGGGAAAAAGTTCAGCTTGAAGATTTTTAACGGTCAATACATTAATATTATCCGTTCCTCCTTTCTCGGTACTTTTATCGGGATGCTCCCAGGGGTGGGAGGGAGCGCAGCTTCAATTACTGCATATTCGCAAACGAAAAGCTTTTCCAAACATCCTGAACGCATGGGAACAGGGGAGCCAGAAGGGATCATTTCAAGTGAATCGGCCAACAATGGATTAATCGGCGGAGCTTTAATTCCATTACTCACACTGGGGATCCCCGGCGATAGCACTACTGCTATTTTAATAGGGGCCTTTCTGCTGCAAGGAATTGAAATAGGCCCGTTGTTTATTTCCTCTAATCCGGATTTATGGAGTGGCATCATCATCTCCCTGGTCATTGCGAATATTGTGATGTTTGTCTTGATGTTTTTCTCAATAAAATATTTTGCAAAAATCGTGTTTATTCCAAAGCATATCATTTTCCCTATTATCATTATTATGTGTGTAGTTGGTTCCTATGCGATTAACAACGGGGTTATGTTTGATGTTTGGACCTTGTTGATCTTCGGTCTGTTAGGATACATTTTTCCTAAAATAGGCATTCAGATTGCTCCATTTTTGATAGGTTTTATCCTCGGCATGGAGGCCGAGAAATATTTCATCGACAGTTTGAAAGGAAGCGGTGGCGACCTTTCTGTATTCTTTACACAAGGCCCAATTGCAATTGTACTTTGGATCTTGATCATTGGTTCGCTGGCTTACGCAATTGTAGATAATCAGAAATCAAAGAAAAATCAGGCAAGCACGTAAATGACAAGATAAATTGATAGGAGTGGATACCAATGCATACGAAAAATGAAACGCAAACGCAGGCTCCAACGATCCAGGAAATACAGGTTTTTCCGGTCGCTGGCCGTGACAGCATGCTGCTTAACCTGAGCGGTGCTCACGGCCCGTTTTTCACAAGAAATATTGTTATTCTTAAAGACAGTAATGGCAACACTGGCGTTGGGGAAGTGCCTGGCGGAGAAAACATTACGCAGACGTTAAGAGATTCGGAGCAATTACTTTTAGGCGCCCCGATCGGGGACTACAAAAATATCCTGAAGCGGATCCAGGAATCTTTCGAGGACCGGGATTCCGGCGGCCGCGGGCTGCAAACCTTCGACTTACGGGTGACCATTCATGCTGTCACTGCTATAGAATCGGCGCTTCTGGACCTGCTCGGCCAATTTCTGCAGGTTCCGGTAGCTGCGCTGCTTGGTGAAGGCCAGCAGCGGGAAAGCGTACAGACCCTGGGATATTTATTTTATGTAGGGGACCGCAGAAAAACGAATATGCCCTACGTACATGAACAAAACGCCGAAGACGAATGGTTTCGCCTCCGCCGCGAGGAAGCGTTAACTCCGAAAGCGATTGTCCGTTTAGCTGAAGCAGCATACGAGAAGTACGGCTTTCAGGACTTCAAACTGAAAGGCGGAGTGTTGGAGGGCGCCGAAGAAATGGCAGCTGTTCAGGCGCTGGCAGAAAGATTTCCGGAAGCACGGATAACGCTGGATCCCAATGGGGCCTGGTCTCTGGAAGAAGCCATTCGGCTGTGCAAGGGGCAGCATGAAGTACTGGCTTACGCCGAGGACCCGTGCGGAGCAGAGGATGGTTTTTCTGCGAGGGAAGTGATGTCTGAATTCCGAACAGCTACCGGCCTGCCGACAGCGACGAACATGATAGCTACAGACTGGAGACAAATGGGACATGCCGTTCAATTAAAAGCTGTCGATATTCCATTGGCCGATCCCCATTTCTGGACGATGCAGGGCTCGGTTCGTGTAGCACAGATGTGTCGGGACTGGGGGCTGACATGGGGCTCCCACTCCAATAACCACTTTGACATCTCGCTTGCCATGTTTACTCACGTAGCTGCAGCTGCTCCTGGGACAATCACACCTATCGATACGCATTGGATATGGCAGGACGGCCAGGGACTGACAAAAAAGCCGTTTCAAATTGAAGACGGAAGAATCAAAGTACCGGAAAAACCCGGGCTGGGCGTAGAAATCGATATGGAAAAAATTATCGAAGGAAATGAGCTTTACGAGCAGCAGAACCTCGGTGGTCGCGACGATGCAGCTGCCATGCAGTTTTTAATTCCCGATTGGAGTTATGATCCGAAAAGGCCTTGTTTGGTGCGTGAATAGTCAACGGCAACTTAGAGAAAGTAACATATTAAAAAAGCTGGAAAGCATAAAAAAGGACATCCGGAATTAATCTGGACTGTCCTTTTTATGCTTAGGAGAGCTTAATTAGTTTTATGCCTGAGAATACTCAAGCTTGAGCATCTTCTTAATATATTTGGCTGCCCGGACCTTCGTCTGGAGAGCCGGGGAAAGCGTGACGTGAAAATTACGGGAAGAAAGTGCGGCTTTTAACTCTTTCACCGTGTCACATTCAGGAAATTCATTTACTACTGCGCCGTACTGGAAAAATTGGTGTGTGTCACTTCCGCCGACAGCGGGGGCGTGATAGCGGGCGGCAAAGTCCTCAACCTGTTGCTTCATCATTTCCCCGTATTTGTACAGATCCTTTCCGTTTATATCAAACGCGTCAAACTGATTTAATATTGCTTGTTCATGGTGCGTCCAGGGCGTTGAGACCCTGAATGGATGGGCGGCTATTTTAAGAACAGGGAGGTTTTTGAGAAAGTCTGTCAGCTCATGAACGGGGATAAACCGGCCTTCTTCTTTATGTCCGCCCAGTCTTTTGCGGATAAGCCGGATATGGTCGCGGTCAGCTATGACTAAAAAATGGCCGTTCTCTGCCACGTCAATTTCGATTCCGGGAAAAACCCTTACGCCATTCACAAGGTAGCAGTCCCCGGTATATGGAAAATGGGCGTCGAGCATATTATAAATCTCGTGAAAATTCACAGCGTTAAAGTGTTCGGTTAAAGCGATGGCATCAAGTCCGCTCTGTTTTGCTTCGTCCATTTTTTCAAGCAGCTCTTCAAGTGTCACCGCTATGGTTTTGGATAAATTTACATGCGTATGGAAATCAATTTTCATAGAAACCGCTCCTTTATAGTAAATAGTGCCAGTGGCCGCCGAGGTGAATCACGATGAGCAGCAGGGCGTTAATGCCAATGAAAAGATGCTCGCGGGACCCAAAGGTCAGATGGGAGAGCTTCTGTTTCTTTGCTTCGCTGCTATGAAGCGAGTAGGAAAAGCCGCGAACCTCTAGAGCCTCGACAGTAGTGCGTGTTCGTTTGGCTGTATTAAGCATCATCGGATAGAATGCTTTTACGACGATAACGGTATAGTAATAAATGATGCGCCACTTGAGAAAGCCATGACTCTGAGGCGCTTTTCCGCGCAGGCGGAACGACTGGATGATCTGCTGGTATTCATCCATCAGGATAGGAAGCATCCGGTAGCCGTATGATACGGCAAAGCTGAACTGGGCCGGGACGCCGAAGCTGAGCAGGGCATCACTCAGCTTTTCCGGATCCATGCTTGCGAATGCTGCGACGCTTGCTATAGACATAATGCTGATCTTAAATGTCAATATGAGAAGAGAGGTGTAAGCCTCCACATCCCCTCCCAAAAGAAAGACCACTAAAAAGATGTATCCCAGCTCACTGAGAATCCCAATGGACAATAAAAAGATAATCAGCGGGCTGACACGGGTGATAACCGCTAACACAGACGTGTAAAGCATGAGCCCGAGTAAAATAAATATATTAAAGGTAAACCAGGGCAAAAGACTGACGATGAAATACCAGATGATGACTGTACGTGGGTCCACCTGGCCCAGGTATGTTTCTTTTTTTCCATAAGCTGTTTTCAGCAGCTCCAGCTTAATCCATTCGATGTTATACGTTTTTTTTAATTTATCAATTAACTCCATGAGCAGCTTCTTCCTTTATCCAGTTTGTAAATTCACCAACAGAAAGAGGAGGCGGTTCGATGTCGAGTTCCAGCGCCAGCTGTACAATTTGAGGAGGGACGAGGCCCGCCTGCTTCCAAATGGTTTTATTTTTAAACAAATCTTTGGGATGGCCGTCGAAGATAAATGCTCCGTGGTCCATTACGATAACTCTGTCCGCCCATTCGGCGACCAGCTCCATATCGTGTGTCGCAATCATTACGGTCTTTACGGTATTCATTTGTTTGAGAATCCGCACGAGCTCCTTACGGCTCTGCACATCGAGGCTCGCCGTTGGTTCGTCGAGCATTAGAAGGAGGGGTTCGGATGCGAGTCCGACAGCCATGGAAGCTCTGCGCTGCTGGCCGCCGCTCAAAAGCCTTCCATCTTTGTCGAGCACTTCTTCCAGGCGAAATGACTGGATCAGCTGCTGGATAAAGGTATCATCGTTTCTCCCACGGGAGCGGTGATGAAAATGCAAATCATTATATATGGAATCCTGGATGAACATTTCCTCAGGGTTTTGAAATATATACGATACGGCTTCTGCGAGCTGCTCCAGGGATTTCTTTTGTACTGTATCAGCGTGAATATCCCAAACGCCGTCCGTTGGTTTAATCATTCCTGTAAAGCACTTCATTAATGTCGTTTTGCCGGCGCCGTTCGTGCCTACGAGCGCAATCCTTTCATCGGGATAAAAGGAAGCGGACAAGCTGCTTAAAATATCTTTCCTGCCGCTGCTTATCGTTTTGGCGGAATAAGAAAGCCGGTTCATCGTAATAAGCGGCTGCTTTTCAGGTATATTATGTTCCAATTGCACTTTGGGACGGAGCGGCGAATGGATTTTCTGTCTGAAATAGGCGCGCCCTTCACCGATTGTAATAGGAAAATTATTATTCACACCCGTATTCATATTTATGGCAGCCTGCGTCACCTGAGGAGGGAAAATATCTCTTGCCGTTAAATCATGAATCTGTAAAAGCCCCTCTTTTACCGGAAGATTCCATAGCACCCGTCCGTGATCGACGAGCAGCACCCTCGAGCAGAAATCGGCAATAAATTCGGTGTGGTGTTCGATGACGATAATGGTTTTATCGTAATCTGTCTGCAGCTTCTGCAGACGTTGATAAATGTCCCTGGCATGATGAGGATCTAGCTGGGCAGCGGGTTCATCAATAAGCAGAATGTCCGGATCGAGCGCGAGGACGCCGGCAATTGCCGTTAAATGCTTCTGGCCCCCGCTCAGCTGCCAGATGCTCTGGTCCCGGAGATGGTGGATTCCCAGGGCGTCGAGCGCCCATTCAGCCTTCTCCATAAACGCCGGGTCCCCGAAGTTTAAGGGGGCGAACGCTACGTCATCGAGCACGGTTGGCCGCATCAACTGATTTTCAAAATCCTGATAGACGTATCCGACAGTGTGGCTCATTTCAGATACCGTCGTTTGGGAAACTGGCTGACCGTCCACGGTGATTTCCCCGGAAAATGCGCCGGTATAGTAGTTGGGAATCAGGCCGTTGATGGTTTTGCAGAGTGTTGTTTTGCCGCTCCCGTTGCCGCCGATCACCGCGGTGAACTCTCCTTTTTCTATCGAAAAATCCGCGCCGTTTAATACGTACTCAGAGGCACCGGGATATTTAAAATGAACATTCACAGCCTCAATAATGGCACTCATGCACTTTTCCTCCCCTGCTGCTCTGTTTTAGCCCGTTTCAGCTGAAGGCCCAGAGAAACGACGCCGATCAACACAATCGCTGCTGCGGAGATAGGAAGCCAGATGTAGCCTTCCCCGAACTGTTCAAGAAATTCCGGCTGCCAAACGGCGAAGTTAATGTCCATTTCCGCCATGAATTCCGAGACAATAGCGACAAACATTAAAAATACGGAGAGAATGACAAAGCGTACGGAAATCCATTCGGTCATCGATGCCTGCACACGCCCTTGCCTCGGTTCAATGCCAAGGAGAGGCTCAATGCGTCCGTGCAGCTTCGGAATCAGATACATCACCGGAATGATGCCAAACAAAATTCCGGAAATAAGCATTTCGGTCACAAAGCTGACCCCCTCTATCGCCAGAATGGAAGCAGGCAATCCGGGAACGGCTTCCACTTCCTCAATACCAAACCATACCTTTCCGACATCGACTACTGTGCTTAGCATTTGGTCGATAAGAACACCTACACCGGCTGCGAGGGCGATCTGCTTTCGGCTGTTCAGGTTCGTAACAAGCAGGCCGGCCACATACATGGCAAGAGTGAATTCAATAAAGCCTTCGAGTTCCCCGAGCCCGCCAAAATCACCAAGCAGAAGGTCGCCGAAAATAATTTCTCCCACGGATGCCCCGAACGCGGCATACAGCGGATTAAAAAGCATCACCAGCGTTAAAGGGATAAAAGCTAAATACGAAATAGATAATTCGATGGGGCCAAACGTAAACTCCGGCAGTAATTCCGTAAACAGGTTCGCGAGGCCAAATAACGACATTGAAAGAATGAAAACCATCATTTTCTGGGACTGGGTGTACGCTGTACGTTTTTTTGCTTCCATATGTACAAATCCTCCTTGTTTTTGGTTAATTCTCATACTACTCATACAAGGTAAAGGACATTTAAGCGAAACGTGAAGACTGTGTAAAAAAATTAACTTTTTCTAAAGGTTGAAAGTTTTTTTACATCGGTGGATTACGAGCAGCTATACTCAGGTCGGGAGGTGGATGTGAAATGAAAGAGCTATTAAACATTGAAGAGTATCAGCTGACAGGCAAGCAGAAGCAGATCGTCGATGTTTTATGGAAACGGGGAGCGGCGGTAGCGTATATGACAGAGGAGGAGCTCGCTCAAGAGTCCGGGGTAAGCATCGCTTCTGTATCGAGGTTCTGGGCGTTAGCGGGGTATGCAAATTTTAAGGCATTTAAAGCAGCTGTAAGAGAAAAGATTGAAACGACACCGGAAAATAAAATGAAGAATTCGGTAAGGCAAACGAAGGACGATCCTCTTTTTGACCAGCTTGTAGACCAGCACTTCAAAAGCCTGGCACTTACCAGTCAGCAGTTCGACGAGCGGACATTTAAGGCGGCTATTTTAAAGATCCTGCAGGCATCGACGATATTTATTCATGCCCCGGCTTCGGCAGAAGGCCTGGGTACGCTGCTTGAGTTTCGCTTGAAGCGGTTTGGGTTTTCTATCGAACGAATTGCGAAAAGCGGGGCGGAAATATATGAATCTCTTATTCATATGAACGAGACAAGCACAGTAATTATTTTTCAGTTTGTGGAGCCGCTTCCGGAAACAAGGGTCCTTCTCGACTATGCCCAGAAGTGTGGATCCGGGACAGTGTTAATTACGGACCGTTTGGTGTCGGAAATGAACGAGTCAGTGGACCATCTGTTATACGTGTACCGGGGAGAACAGTGGGAATTTCACACGATGGTCACTCCTACCGTCATGCTCGAAGCACTCGTTATCGGAATAGGAAGTGAAATGGAGGAAAAGTCTCTCGAGCAGCTAAAGAAAATCAGCCATATCCGAAATCATTACAAGCATATAGTGCCGAAGTGAGCCATGAAGGTGAAAGAGCAAGTATTTTTTAAAAAAAATCCACTGTTTTTAACAGAAAAGATAAATTATTAATATATTATGAATTATAATTAATAGATTATGAACGTGAGATGTAGTATGTTATTAATGATAGAGGAATACATAAAGCAAAGGAACATCTGTGATGAGCATGAATTATGAACGCTTCCGTTCGCTGTACGGTCGGGAGATAGAGAAAATGGAACAGGCCGAAAATGAAGAGCTTGTGCAGCTGTATATGGCGCAGAACCGCTTTTTCGACTGCATCTTCCGCAGCCGTAAAAAAGAGGCCAAAAACGAACTGGCCACAATTTACCGGGTTATTTTGCTGGAACCAGAAGACGAAAAACGCCTGCTGGTGCTGAAACAGTATTATTTCTTTCTAATTGGCGGATTTTTGGACCGGTACACCCAGACATTTTCGTATAACAAAAAGGCACTTGCCGCCTCGGTAGCCCTGATCAATGTCATGGAAGAATGGGAGCGGGAAGAGGAATTTTATGAAGGAATCGACGTACTGGTCGACGGTATGCTTGATACGACCTGGAACGAGGATTTCCAGTCCTACAATAACCCGATCATTTCAAGGTTTATCACACTCGTAAATCAGCAGCTCTACAAGGAATTGAACACGGAGATACTGTCCAAACAGCTCGGCATCTCCCACAGTCATATTTCCCGGCTGGTCAACGAAGAACTGGGCACGTCCATTCCGAACTACGTGACCTATAAACGGGCCGAGGAGGCGGCATATCTTCTGAAGGCGACCACCCAGCCGGTGAAATCAATCGCTGAGCGGCTGCGATTTTCGAGCGCCAGCTATTTTGGGGTATGCTTTAAAAGCATTCATGGCTGCACGCCAAGGCAATATCGTATATTTACGGCCCAGCGGTAAAGATTAACGCAGCTATCGAGGATAAAGACAGCAGCGGTCAGCCGCTTCTGGTAAAGAAAGAGAAAGAGGGAAAATGAATGCGAACGCAGGATTTGAAACAGGCGGTCATCGCCTGCCTGGCAGCAAATGAGGATGAAATGGAAATGTCTGCGCTGGTGAGACAGGTAACCCGCATGCTGCCATTTCCAGTACACGCCAGAGAACTAGCCGATTGTGTCACTGGATTAGAGCAGGCAGGCGCTGTCAAAAAATTAAGAACTTCGTCAGGGTCAGTGGCGGTAGTTTTACGAAAAGAAGCATCCAGCGGCGCAGGTTATTTTATAGAAAGCATACATACGAGCCGTCTCTAACTGATAGAGGCGGCTTTTGCTTATTATTGTTATCTAAGTATATAAATTTCTAAGGAGGGACTCCTTTGTTTTATTATTGAATTGTTGGAAGCCCTATTCAATCATTTGTAGATTTGATAGGAAGGAATCTTTGCAGCATGCTTAACATGATTGTTATAAGAAGGAATCCGGATAATATTTTTTCACTCCGCCAGATGCAGTCTCCCCGATTTTTAATAGAATTTTGTTCGCAATACTCAGCGTAGTAGCAGAAAAATATAACAATTGTTGAATGCCATTACGCGATGTAAGATGAAATGGACAACTGCTAAGGAAGGCGATTATATGAACAGCAAACAAGCGGCGGAAATGTTTGACCTCTCGGTCGACACACTTCGGTATTATGAACGCATCGGTGTGATTCCTCCAGTGAATAGGGGTGAAAATGGGTACCGGGATTACCAGATCAATGATTTGAATTGGATTTTTCTGGCCAAGAGTCTTCGTTCAGCAGGAATCCCTATTGCATCTTTGATTGAATTTTCGGAGCTGGCCAGATTAAGTGAAACGCAGAATGTTGCCAGAGCCCAGAAGCAAATATTAGCGGACCAATTGAACGAGATAGACAATAAAATCAGCGAAATGAACGAAATACGCTCTATGTTGCAGTATAAGCTTGATACGTACGATGAGCATTTGGCTCAATTCAAAAATGGGGAACTGACGTCGGAAACTGTAGAAAAGTTATGGGAAATAAACCATTATACAAAAAACTGAGCAATGCTCTTGCCATGGAGTGCACTCCATAGTTTAAAGTGAAGAGGAATGAAATTATAAGGAGGCAATACGATGCAAACAGTTCAACTCAATAATGGGGTCGAGATTCCGATTTTAGGTTTTGGCGTATATCAAATTCCTGCTGAAGAAACGGAACAAGCGGTGGCAGATGCCATTGAGGCTGGCTACCGTCACATTGACACAGCACAAGCTTATAAAAACGAAACAGAAGTGGGTGCGGGAATTAAGAATTCCGGCATCGCACGCGAGGAATTTTTTATCACGACTAAGATCTGGATCGAAAATGTCACGTATGACGGTGTCATGAATTCGTTCCAGGGTTCACTTGACCGTCTTGGTTTGGACTATGTGGACCTGCCTGTTGATCCACCAGCCATATAATGATGTTTATGGTGCGTGGCGGGCAATGGAAGAGCTTCAAAAAGAAGGGAAAATCCGGGCGATTGGTGTCTCAAATTTCGCTGTTGATCGTGTTGTGGACTTGTCTCTGTTTAATGAAATAACTCCAGCGATTAACCAAATTGAAATCAATCCATTCAATCAGCAAACAGAAGCGATAGAAGCTTTAAAAGAGGAAGGAGTTGTGCCGGAAGCATGGGCTCCGTTCGCAGAAGGCAAAAACAACATTTTTCAAAATGAAATTCTCACTGAAATCGGGAATAAATACAACAAGTCTGTAGCTCAAGTCATTGGCCGCTGGCTCTTGGAACAAGATGTGGTGGTTTTAGCAAAATCAACAAAGCTTGAACGCATGAAGGAAAATATCGACGTTTTTGATTTCAATTTATCGGATGAAGATAAAAAAGCTATTGCCACGCTAAACATCGGAGAAAGCCAATTCTTCTCTCATTCGGATCCAAATATGATTAAAAGGCTTGCAGATGCTAAATTAAATCTCTAATTGATGAGATGTATCTCCCGGTGAAAGTGATGATCTTAGGAGATGCTGGTCAGCTCGGCAAAATGGTAACAGGTGATCTGTTAGCCCAGACGGATGTTAAGCTTGTTCTGTATGGACGTAATCCATGAAATTATCTCCAATTTAAATATTTATGACAAGGTGGGAATCAGCTATGAAAGCAAATATCATGTACGAAGCGGGCGATGTCCGTGTGGAAGACGTACCGAAGCCGCAAGTGCAGGAGCCGACGGACAGCGTGCTGAAGGTGGTCGCTGCCTGCATCTGCGGGAGTGATCTGCATCCGTACCGCCATATGCATGCCGATGAGCAGGGCGGAGGCGAACCGATGGGCCACGAAGTGATCGGACGCATCGAAGAGATGGGCTCCGGCGTGACGGACTTCAAGAAAGGAGATCTCGTCGTGGTGCCATTTGCATATGGGGATAATACATGCCCATACTGCCAGGAAGGGCTGCAGACGTCCTGTGTGAACGGCGGATTTATGAGCGGCTGCCAGGCGGAATATGTACGTATCCCGCAGGCTCAGGGGAGCATGTTTAAGCTGCCGGACCACATCGGTGACGATTCGCCGCTGCTTCCGTCCCTGTTAACGATTTCGGACGTTTATGGCACCGGCTATCATGCAGCTATTATGGGCGGTGTAAACGAAAACACGACCGTCACCGTAGTGGGTGACGGAGCTGTCGGATTGCTTGCTGTGCTGTCTGCGAAAAAACTCGGCGCTCCGAAAATTATTTTAATGGGACGCCACAAAGAACGCACCGACCTTGGAGTGGAATTCGGCGCCACGGACGTCGTTTCCGAGCGCGGCGAGGAAGGCATTGCCAAAGTCCGTAAGCTGACGAACGGCGAAGGAACCCACGTTGTGCTGGAGTGCGTCGGGCTGATGCCGGCCTATGACATGAGCGTGGGTGCTGTCCGCCCGGGCGGTGTGATCAGCCGTGTGGGCGCCCCGCAGTATGAGGAGGCGCCGGTAGGGTTTACGAGCCTTTTCCGGCACAATATTACATTGACGGGAGGTCCAGCTCCGACCCGTGCCTACATGGAGGAGCTGCTGCCGGACATTCTCGACGGCACCCTTGACCCGGGTCGCGTGTTTGACGTTACGATGGGAATCGAAGATGTGCCGGAGGGCTACCGGGCGATGAACGACCGTGAAGCACTTAAAGTGCTGGTGAAGCCGTAGGATAAGCGGAGAATTGGTTAAGGGAAAACGCATTTATTTGTGTTTTCCCTTTTTTATATTAATGTTAATAAATGCGCTTGGAAGCTATTCCAAATTATGGGATGATAAACGAAATGATGAATAAAGGAGAGGGGGGGTAACTTGTCTCCTAATACTACACTCTTATATTTTTTACTGCTGCTTTTTTCTATCATGATTGTCATGGGAGTGTTAGTTCCCTGGCTCGCCCGCAAGTGGTATATCAGGCGGAACGGCCGCCTACGGGAGCGCAGGCACGCCAATGATACGCACCGGAAATTAACGTTTGGAGCTATCGCAGTAACCATTTTCGTATCACTGTTTGCAAATATTTTTGATCTACTTCCAGAAGTTTTGGGGTTAATTCTGCTTCTTGGGTGCTTGTTCATTTATGTCACAGGAAGCACATATTTATGGAAAAAGAGAGCAACAATAAAGACGATTACCGCTACGAGCTCATGGTTAACGGGGGAGCAGTGATCGGGGGAGGCCTGCTTATACTGGTATGGGTCGTATTTATATTTTGACGGAGCTGTTTTACTTATATTATTAAACAGCTATCACCATTAAAGGAGCGTATGCATGGTTACGGTTATATTGCTCTGTATCGTGATTGCAGGAGTGGGGCTATGGATTCGCGGCCGAAGGAAAGGAGCACGAATGGAGGTATTTATCGGAGCCCTGGGCACAGTAGCTCCGCTGCTGTATTTGGGCGGAGGCGGAATGCTTCTGCCGCTGACGCCGCTGTTTGCGCTAGGGGCTGTCTATTGGCCGGGGAGCGCAGCCGGTAATTAGTGCCAATACCTCAAACTTTATAAAGAGGAGGCCTTTATAATGCTCGAGAAGCTGGCTTACGCTTTTTGTTGGCTGTTACTGCTTGCCGGATTTTCCTTTTACACACCGTGGATGCCTTTCGGATGGTCGATTTATGATGGCGGGATTGGGGCGTTCATTCTAATAGTAATTAATTTCTGCTTATTTGGAGTTTTTGCGTTCGCTCTGGCTCTTGCCCTGCAAAGCAGAGTGCTGATTATTCTCAGTATCTTGCTGCTTATCATGCCATTTATTACCGTTGGCATCTGGATGCTGCTAGGTATCTGATTAATCTATAACAAGCGTCCAGTTTACTGTATAAAAAATTTAATTATCCCATTTCCTGGTTCCATTCTTCCAATTTTTATCGGTTGCGGATATTTTCCAAGTGTGCATTATTGAAATCACCAATAAACCTGTGAGAGTATATAAAAATACTAAGCAGCCAAGCTTTTCATCCGGTATATTCTTCCAGTAAAATCCCTGCCTGGCGCTGAATAAACACGCCATCATAATTATCATGTTTACTTATATTCACCAGAGGTTATATATAAAGATATTAAAGTGAGCAGACAGTGGAATTGGAAGAAGAAGGAAGTTAAGCAGGCGCACATTATACAAATATGACGATGGGGAGCGGAGAAGACGTTACGTAAAAAGTAATGGAAAACAAGGAAGCATATGAATCGTGCTATAGCTTTGTGCTATGGAAAGGGGTATTTTTTTATGCAGGAGCAATGCGAAAATATCACGCTGGACGACATTATGTTAACGTGTGACGGATACTTGCATGTAGTAATGGAAGGGGAGCGGTCACTGCATTTGAAGGACAATGACGGCTTTCGTTATTACTACGATAAAAAAACGCAATGGATTTATGCAGATAACGGCCGGAGCGGCTGGAATTTCCTGAGCGTTGTTGAAAAACCACAAACCACCTCATATAGAAGCAACCTGCTCGAACGGGTGAAGCTGAGACTTAAAAAGTGGAAGTGGGCTTTTGATAATTAAGAAAAATGGAGCGCATTATTTAAATGAAGATTAATGAGGCAGAGGCTACCTCCCAGGGGCCTCTGCTTTTTATATGCGCAAAAAAGCGTCCCCCGTTTTGGAGGGCGCTTTCTGAAAAGCTGCGCTATTTCATTGCCTGCTGCATGGCGTCAAAGACTTCCGTGTTCTGTAGGTTTCCGGAGAACGCTTCTTCGCCCGGGCCTTCAGCATATACGGTATTATTAGTGTTTAAACTTCCTGTAAAGGAAATAATGAAAATATGTTAAAAAATTTACAAATGAAATTTATTGTTTCAATTAAACAGGTGTTTGACTGTTTGATTAAAGAAGTATAAGATTCAATTAAATAAACAATTAATTGTAAGAATGGAAGGAAGATTTGTATGGCTAAAACTAACGATCAGTGTGAAATATACTGCTTTGACCCGGAAAAGGTGGCCCGCGTCCAGGATCAGGTCGGGCAGGTGGATGCGCGCAGCGCTTCGCAGTGGTTTAAAGTGCTTGCCGACGAAACCCGGTACAAGGTAGCTTACGCCCTCAGCGTCGAAGGTGAGCTTTGCGGCTGTGACCTGGCTAATATTCTGGGAGCCTCAACGGCCACGGTTTCTCATCATCTGCGGATCCTCCGCCAGGCGGGCGCCGTCACCTACCGCCGGGAGGGAAAGCTGGTGTTCTATACACTCGCCGGAAATCAGATTACTCAACTGCTTGGAGGCATGGCACCGGGGATGGAGGAGAAGCCGCTTGGCATCTAAAGAGAAACCCCTTGAACGAAAATCAGCGGAGAAAGGATGCTCCTGCTGCAGCCGGGAAGAGACCGGCTCTGCTCCGGCATCAGAACGATCGTCCCGCAGCTTTTCGATCAATGTAACACCAGTCCAGGAAACGTCCTGCTGCAGTCCGGATCACGCGGGCGAAGAGGAAAGATGCTGCGAGCCGGAGGCACCCGCAAATCAAAAGGAGCCAGACAAAAAAGCTCCAGCGGACGAATACACCTTTCAGGTGGAGGGGATGGACTGTCCATCGTGCGCGTCTACGCTGCAAAAGGGCGTGTACCGTCTGCCCGGAGTGCAGGAGGCAAAGGTGCAGTACACGACCGGCAGCATGCAGGTGTCCACCGACGGGACGCTGGCTCCGGCAATGATCAAGCAAACGGTGCAGCGGCTCGGGTATGACACACAGCTGCCGGCAGCAGATGCTAGAGAAGCCTATAACATTTACGGCATGGACTGCGGCTCCTGCGCCGCGACCGTCAGCAAACACTTTGCGCAGCTCGAAGGCGTGCGGGACGTACAGGTGCAGTTTGCGACGGGAAAGATGACCCTCGATCACGAGCTGCCGCAGGAAACAGTCAAAGAGGAGGTCCGCCGGCTCGGATTTGAAGCGGAGCCAGTCGACGATCGCGGCTCGTCTGCCAGCCGGCCGGAGGCCTCTCCGCTCCGCGGAATGACAAATACGATCGTCTCCGGCGGACTTCTGCTGGCCGGTATTGCCAGCTCGCTGATGCCGGTCCCGGCGATCATTTCAATTATGCTGTATCTTTCTGTAATTGTCGTCGGGGGCTACAAGCCGGCGAAAAGCGCGTATTTTGCCATTAAAAGCCGGTCGCTTGATATGAACGTGCTCATGATAGGAGCTGCGATCGGCGCTCCGCTCATCGGGGAATACTTTGAAGGGGCGCTTGTCGTCTGGCTGTTTGCGCTCGGAAACGCTCTGCAGCAGTATTCGGTTGCTAAAACGCGCAAATCAATCAGCCATCTGATGGATCTGGCGCCGGCGGAGGCCTGGGTGAAAGCAGGGGACACATGGATCCGGCGTCCGGTGAAGGAGGTACGTCTTGGCCAGACGATGCTCATTAAGCCGGGAGAAAAGATTCCTCTGGACGGCACTATTCGCGAAGGACACTCGATGGTCGACCAGTCCCCAATCACCGGGGAATCACTCCCGATCGATAAAGAATCCGGAGATAAAGTATATGCCGGTACGCTGAATGACTTCGGCAGCCTGGAAGTCGAGGTGACCGCACGTCCGGAGGACACGACGCTTGCACGGATTATTCATTTAGTGGAAGAGGCGCAGGAGCAGCAGGCACCGACCCAGAGCTTCGTGGACCGGTTCGCCGCCGTGTACACGCCGATAGTGTTTGCCGCGGCGATCGCCGTGATTGTCGTACCACCGCTGATTGGCTTTGGCGGCTGGGCGGACTGGGTGTACCGCGGACTGGCGCTGCTTGTTGTGGCCTGCCCGTGTGCGCTCGTTATTTCGACGCCGGTGGCCATCGTGTCGGCGATCGGCAACGCGGCCAAGCAGGGCGTGCTGATTAAAGGCGGAGCCTTTCTTGAAGCCGCCGGCACCCTGAATGCCCTCGCCTTTGATAAGACGGGGACGCTCACTGAAGGGAAGCCTGTCGTGGAAAAAGTATACGCCAAAGACGGCGACGAGGACCGGCTGCTTTCGGTTGCGTCGACCCTGGAGGCATACTCCAACCACCCAATTGCCCGTGCGATTACAGCGTACGCCAGGGAACAGAAGGTGACTCCTCTTGAAGGGGTGAACTTCTACGCGGAGCCCGGAAAAGGCGTATCCGGTACGATCCAGGGTAAAGCGTATGCGGCTGGAAAGCCCGAGTGGCTGAAGGAAAAGGGCATTCAGACGGAGCAGATTCAGGAGGAAATCCAGAAGCTGCAGAATGAAGGCATGACCGTCGTTTTGATCGGAGACGGAGAGAGCATTTTGGGCTACGTAGGGGTCGCCGACAAAATCCGGCCGGTATCCTCGGAAGCGGTACAGTCGCTTCATAAAAACGGCATCCGTGAATTGACCGTCCTCACCGGCGACAATGAAGGCACCGCCGCGAAAATTGCGGGCCAGGCGAACATTGACCGGTACATGGCCGGGCTGCTCCCGGAGGACAAAGCAAAAGCAGTCTGTACGCTCCAGCAGGAAGGACGCCGTGTCGGCATGGTGGGTGACGGCATCAATGATGCGCCGGCGCTTGCCACCGCGGACATCGGCATTGCGATGGGAGGAGCCGGGGCAGACACATCGATGGAAGCGGCCGACATCGTTTTGATGGCGGACAATCTCGAAAAGCTGCCGTATACGATCCGGCTCAGCCGCAAGGCGCTTCGCATCATTAAGCAGAACATCTGGTTTGCGGTACTGATTAAAGTCGCCGCCCTGTTGCTGATTGTGCCGGACATGTTAACGCTCTGGATGGCAGTGCTCAGCGACACCGGAGCAGCACTCATTGTCGTGGCAAACAGCCTGAGGCTGTTCCGGCTGCGGGGATAAATGGTGGTAATATAGTATAAAAGCCAGACGGCGCCGCCTGGCTTTTTGCTGTTTACTGATTTAACGCCTGCTCGAGGCTTTCAATATTATCCTGCATTAACGATACATAGGTGGCTTCGTTTTCAATGTCTTCCTCCGTCACGGTCGAGAGGTTGTGCAGGTAGGCGACATCCGCGCCAATTTCGTCCTGCACGGTTTCGGCCGTTTTGGACGGGATGTTTTGCTCGAGGAGGACCGTGTGAATATCATTTTCTTCCGCCGTAGCCACAATGTCGTTAATTTCCTGGACGGACGGCTCGTCCTGGGCATTGATGCCGCTGACCGGTATTTGTTCGATGCCGTACCGCTCCTCCCAGTAGCCGTAGGCTGCATGGGACACGATAAACTGGTTGCTATCACTGGTTTCAGCGACGTCTGTGAATCCCTGGTCAATGTCTTCAAGATCGGACGCAAGTGCCTCATAGTTTTCCTCAAACGTTTCCTGCTGCTCCGGCATTTGCTCGACTAACTCGTTTTTAATACTTTCAGCAGCCTCCTGGGCACGTACCGGATCAAGCCATACGTGCGGGTCACTGCCGCTGTGACTGTGATCGTGGCCCTCGTCGCCATGGTCATGGCCCTCTTCCTCATGGCTGTGATCATGCTCATCGGACGCTTCCAACAGGTCCATGTTATTTGTGAGCTCCAGCACCTTCACATTTTCACCGTCTACAGTACTTTTCGCTTCATCAGCGAAGCCTTCCATTCCGCTTCCGGTCATAATAAACATATCACCTTCGGCAATGTCTGTTAGTGTCTGGGGCGTCGGATCAAAGGAATGGGCATTGGAGCCGGGAGGGACGACGTTTTCCACATTCACGTAGTCGCCTCCGATTTGTTTCGTAAAATCCTCCCAGGCAAACAGGGTAGTATAGACGTCCAGCTTGTCGTTTTCACTTGGCGGATTGTCATTACTATCGCCGGAGGTGTTTTGCTGGTTATCGTCACTGGTGCTGCAAGCCTGGAGCAGGAGAGCTCCGGCAACGATGGAGGCACCTAAAGCAGCTTGTTTTTTCATAGTATTCGTTCCTTTCATAAGTAGCATGCTGGTTGGGGAATGATTAATGCGAGATCATTTCATGCGTAATTTCTTCACCGTCCATGTCTGACGGATAATAGGTAGGCCAGTTGTCTACCTCCTCGAGCAGTTCATCGCTGTCATCGCCCCAGTAGAGGTGATAATGGCCGGCATCGGTCGGATTGATGCTGTGATCGCTGAACTGGATGTACTGTGGCATGCCACCGTCGCCTTCATCAAGTTCGAAGATGTACCGGACCCCGCGGTTGCCCGCTTCATACTCTAAAATTTCATGGCCGCCCGAAACGTATTCACCACTCATTTCTTCGCCGTCCTTTACAAAGGTAACGGTACCATCGTCTTCAATAGCAATTTCACTCACGTCGGTCTGATAGCCTTCCTCGTAGTAGTCCTTATATTCTTCCTCCGACATTTCTTCGTCTTCTTCCGCCTTATGGGCAAATACTTCATCCAGGGTGCCGTTCTCCAAATACGGGTAAACGGACTGCCAGTCGCCTTCCCAGTCGGATAAGGGCCGTTCCTCTACCTCGTCATTGTAAAAAAAGCCATCATAAATGCGCTCGTATTCAGCGTCATGGCCATGGCTGTGGCTTTCTTCCTCATCGTGGCTGTGGTCGTGGCTGTCACTTTCTTCGTCATGCCTGTGGTCATGCTCATGATCCTCGCTGTCTCCACTGCCTGCGTCCTCATCGTCACTCTGTTCATTGCTTTGTGATGCTTCGTCCGAGTTCTCCTGATTCTGCTCCTCGGACTCCGAAGCATTTTCACTTGCTGAGCCTTTCTCCGAGGCGTTGCCGCATCCTGTCACGATCATTGCGATGACGGTCAGGGCGCTTAACCCTTTTAATGGAAATTTTTGCATAAATACCTCTCCTTAAAGTAAATCGTAGTCATTACGATTTATTAATTAAAAAATATACAGTCTATATAAATGCGTTCCGGGTTTCCTGCTGAATGCAGGAGGCAGCCATACGGGCTCCGGAAATGTTCCGGGCTGTGGGGCCAATCGCAAAATCGGCAAGTGGTCCGCTTACGTAGAGTCCTTCCGCCCATGCGAGCGAATGTGCAGCAAGCGCCGGATAACCGCAGGGGGTGAGCGGCAGCCCATATGAATCGATAAGCCGGGCGAGAAGGGGACTATGGACCGGATGGTATTGATCGCCGGTGGCACAAAGAATGGCTCGGGCTTTCCAGGTTGTTTTTTCTCCGTGAATCAGCCAGGCTGCCGGCCCGGGGGTGACGTTTTGCACAGCTTCTTGCTTCACGTGAAGGTGTCCAAGATTTTGCTCCCGCCGAATCTGCCGGTACAGATTTTTCGTAATCGATCCCGGCCGGCGTGCCCGGCTAATGACGTTTTTTCGTTCGGAAAAAGTTAAAGCCCGCTTGCATGTCTGTTTATATTTGCCGCCCATCCATTCGGGGGCAGAATCGTATTCCCATACGCGGAGCGGGTGGCGAATAGCGAGAGTAGCCTGGCTCGGATAACGGTGTCCGAGCTCGAGAGCAGCCTGTACGCCGCTCATGCCACCGCCGATAATGGTGACAGGCGGAGCAACAGGGGTTAACTCCTGCTTTTGGTGAAGATGATAAGCACGTTGATCACCATTCGAAGGAAGCCATGACGGGAGCGAACAGTGCTCTTTCGTTCCCGTCGCGAGCACGACTCGCCTCGTGAAGATCGCTCCCTGATCGGTTTCGATTCGCCATCCATCCGTACAGCGGTCGATGTGAAAAGCAGAGGCCTGTTGAAAACAGAACGTGAGATTCATTTCTTCCACTACTTTCTCGCAATGCCGGCGAAAGACAGAGACTGAGGGCTTTTTGCTCGTATCGGAAAAATGGCTCAAATCATAATCATTACGTTTTGCGAAGCGAAATAAATCACTGGCCTCAGGATGCAGGTGGTGAACACCGGGCGAGCGCAAATATTTCATGCCTACCCGTGCGGTCAGCCTGTCCCAGGCCGCAAGCGGCGTGGCTTCTGAATCAATCAGCAACAGTCTGTTGTCACGTGTCAACGAAGGATCGGCATATGCCAGATGGGCGGCCGTCGTACATCCGTGGATACCGGCACCGATAATGACCCATTCAAGCATGAGGATGTTCACTCCCAGCATGTTCTTCATCGTGCAGAGAAACGAGCCAGGGGAAAGGATCATAAAAGGTGCTTGCGTCCAGCTGCTGTTCCTCTTTCGTTAACAAACACTCGGACAGCTCCCGGGTTATCTTCTGCCGATCCAGGTGCTGGCCGATAACCACCAGTTCGGTGCCCTTGTCACCGACGCCCGGATCCCAGTTGGCCTCGAGATCCGGCTGCTCCTTAAGTACGCGCTGCTGCTCGCCGGCAGGGAGGGAGGCTACCCAGTACGACACCGGCTCGAGCTGGATGGACGTGCCGGCCTGCGAAAGTAAAAGCGCTGTATCATTCCGGGTGACGCACCAGATAATGCCTTTGGCCCGTATCACATGTTGGGGAAAGGCTTCCAAATATTCCAGCAGCCGTTCGGAATGAAAAGGGATCCGGCTCTGGAAAACGAAGGAAGAGATATGATATTCCTCCGTTTCCGGCTCATGCTCCTTTTCGAGTTCCTGCAGCCAGCCCGGGGCCTGAAGAGCTTCATCAAATGAAAATGCCCCTGTCCCGAGCACCATGGAGGGCTCGACGCGGCCATACGCCGTTTCAATGATGGCTGCTTTCGGCTGAAGCGCCCGCAGCACACCTGTTAAATGCTGGATCTGCTCCCGGGAGAGCAAGTCTGTTTTGTTTAAAACCAATACATCGCAAAATTCGATCTGCTCAATCAGCAGGTCAGCAATTTCGCGCTCATCATCGTCTCCCGCGCTCTGCTTGCGCTCCTGCAGCGTCTCACCCGAAGTATAATCGGCCCAAAAGCGGGCGGCATCGACCATGGTGACCATCGTGTCGAGCCGGCAGCTGCCGGTAAGGTCGATCCCCGACGCCTCATCCTGATATGTAAACGTCTGGGCGACAGGAATAGGCTCGCTGATGCCGGTGGATTCGATCAAAATATAATCCACGCCCACGCGTTCCGCAATCCGGTGAACCTCCTGAAGCAGGTCATCCCGAAGCGTGCAACAGATGCAGCCGTTCGACATTTCCACCAGGTTTTCTTCTGTGCGCGAAAGAGAGCTGCCTCGTTCAATCAGACCAGCATCGATATTAATTTCGCTCATATCGTTGACGATTACGGCTACTTTCCAATCCGACTGTTCGTGAAGCAGGTGATTCAACAGGGTCGTTTTGCCTGAGCCCAAATAGCCGCTCAGAACAGTAACCGGGATGGGTGAAGACATAGCTGACTCCTCCTTATTTGGAACATAAATCGTAATTGTTACGATTTGTACGCTTCAATTACTTTATAAAATATTTTTCATACTGTCAACGGCTGTTTATGCATTTTTTACAGAAGACTACCAGGGCAAAAAG
Organism: Marinococcus luteus; assembly: GCF_034497705.1. Classification (GTDB taxonomy): domain Bacteria; phylum Bacillota; class Bacilli; order Bacillales; family Marinococcaceae; genus Marinococcus; species Marinococcus luteus_A. Next base: position 446,388 of record NZ_JAXRUV010000001.1, read on the forward strand.
AAAAAACCCCTGTACAAAAGGGGTTTACCAAGGCGGTTTCAGGATCAAATTTTTAGTGAATAGAGAGTTCATCATTCTGGATAATGCTGATTCCGCACGACTAAAACATCACAGGAAGCCCGGCGGACGGTGCTTTCAGACACGCTGCCGAGGATAAACCGCTGCGTGCGTCCCATACCTGAAGCCCCGACGACAATCAGGTCCGCCTGATATTTCCCGGCAGCATCTCTGGGAATCACTGTTTTCGGTGTCCCGTGTTCGACGGAGTAGTGCACGGATTGGAGACCGTGGTTTTCTGCGTCGCTTAACACCTGATATTCCTGCAGCAGTTCATCGGCCCGCGTTTTATACTCGCTGATGATATCTTTGGTATAGGGCTCAAGCGATGAGAGGGACTGGGTATTCAGCACATAAATGACCTGCATTTGGCTCTGGTGTTCCTGTGCCATATGCAATCCGGCATAAAAGGCATTTTTAGACACGTCGGAGCCGTCGACGGCAATTAAGACCGAACGGTATACCGCGGAAGTATCGCTGTTTTTTACGATCCATACATCACAGGAAGCACGCCGGACGATGCCGGCGGACACGCTGCCGAACCGCTTTTTTTCAGAGCTGCCGGCACCCGAGCCGCCGGAGATGATGAGGTCCGGCTGAAACGACTTTGCAATGTCCCCGGCGATGACCGTTTTGGGTATGCCTTCTTTTATAAAGATACGCACATTTTCAATCCCTGCGTTTTCGGCTGTTTCCTTCCCCTCGGTGATGATCGCACTTCCATGCTTATTAAGGGCATGAAGCATTAAATCCGGGTACTGCTTCCGCAGTTCTTTGATGCTGTGGTAGTCGACGATATGACAGAGGGCGAGCGCGCTGCCATAGGCGAGGGCAGTCTCAATGCCTTTGGCGAGGCCAGCTTTCGATTCCTCCGAGCCGTCAAGAGCGACAAGTATTCGCTGGTAAGGGAGGGGCATAAGGCTTCTTCCTTTCTTGCATCCATCATTTGTGAATTGGTGGAAAGGCTGCTTATTTTCCGTTCCTGTCGGCACACATTTTGCGAAAGGTAGTGTAAAGAATGTAAATGAAGGAGGTGAGGGCAGTGCTCTGTATAAAACAAAGCCTGGAGCGGAGGGGCCGTGCGTAAACAATACCGGTCCAGAGACCGATCGCAAACAGACATATTTTTAACACGCCAAAATCCAAAACAGAATACGTGCGGGCGGCATTATGCACACGTTCGATCAGCTGTTTCATTATTCTCCCCCTTTTTCAAAGTGTAGAGAAGCATTGACGCTGGTTAAATCACATGAGAGGAAAATCCTCCGAGGCGAGATAGTACGTAATCAATTTTTCATCCGCCGAGTATGACGGACAGGAGGAAAGGGCCACGGCTTCAATAGCCACCACGCGCATCACCAGCTGCCGGAAGCGAATTTCCTCTCCCAATTCGAAGCTGACCTCTGTGTAATGCTCGAGAAAAAGCTCCTCCTGCAATTCAAGGGCGCTGCCTATAAACCACAGTTTATTCGGCTGTTCTGCATTTTCTGCAAGATAGACGAACCGGACGAGCGAGTACCGTTCTGCCTGAAAAGGCTCAGGCGGATGTTTTTGTTCCGAGAGATTCATGCGAAGTACTCCTTCCGGGGGTTGATTAGCGGCTTAAACGAGCCAGGGTAAAAAATCATATAGGTTATGTAAAAAGCAGTAGTAAGTGCCAGGGTCTTAATACCTTTGTAATTACCAGTATACACTGAAAATAGGGAATTGCATCGTTAAAAAGTCCTTCAGCAATTACTCACGACTAAATGCACAGATAAAATAATTACTTTACCAAAGTTATGCTTTAATGCAAAGGTGAATTTTATCCAGCGACTGCCCGTGGCAAAAGAAATAATAAGAAGTTATGACACCGGAGGCGTCTAATAAAGACTGGGTTTCGTGTAAAAATAATGACTGTATAATACAGTTGAGTATCCTTGCGTTAAAGTGAAAGATTGAAATGGAAAGGGGGAAGAGGATGCCGCCTGAAGCATCATTCAGTTTAAAAATACTGATTCTGGCTGTAGTTGTAACGATTGCAGTCATTGGAGCGATTGAATGGCTGAGCCGGAAATGGTACATCAAGCGAAATGGCGGCCTGAGAAAAAATAAGTACGCGAACAGGATGCACGTTGTCATCAGATACATCTTCTCCGCTTTATTTTTGGCAGGAACCCTCCTGGTAAATGTCTTTCAGGAGTTTTTTGAGCCTTCCATTTTTATCATCTTATTATTGTTTTATGCCATTTATACTGGGATAAGCGTACGTATGTGGAAGCGGGAAAGCGATAATCCCAATGATTACCGGTACGAGTGGTTCGTGCACGGAGGGACACTGGCCGTCGCAGCCATTGGTCTTACTGTGGTCCTGCTGATATTGGAGTACGTGTAAAAACGAAGCGCGAAAAAAAGAAAGCCCGGCCATGATAAAATCCGCCAGAGCTTTCATAGGCTGAATGGGGCTTTCTTGAATATAGTAGTCTCTTTTTAAAGCAAAGGAGCCAGCAGCCGTGAGAAATTTTCCTTCATCCGGACCGCCGCCGAGCGTTTCTGGTATTCGTCCCAGGTTAATTCCCGGCAGACGGCCTGATCGGATTCAAATACGGATTTCATCTTGTGGGCAGTCGGCTGGTCATACATAAATGCATTTAGCTCAAAATTAATGCGAAGGCTCCGGATATCCATATTTGCCGTGCCAAGCGTACTCACATGGTCATCAATGACCATCGTTTTGGCATGTAGAAAGCCATCTTCATACATGTAGACAGAAGCTCCCTCCCGAAGCAGTTCGCCGACAAAAAACGAGGTCGCCCAGTAGACAAACAGGTGATCCGGTTTGTTTGGAATCATGATCCGCACGTCCCGGCCGCTTAATACCGCAATCCGAAGGCTTTCCAGCAGGCTGAGATCGGGTATGAAATAGGGGGTCTGAATGTAAATGTAGTCATCAGCCTCCTGAATCATTTTTAAAAAGCCGCCTTTAATCTGACTCCGGGGCATATCGGGACCGCTCTGAACGAGCTGCATGGCAACGCCGTTTTCCTGACGGATTTTGGGAAGCGTGGTATCTGCAGAAAGAGAGGAGGAGGGGCCGCCCTTATTCCAGTCAGAGATGAAATAGTCCTGCAGCAAATAAACGGAACCTCCTCGCAGCCGTAAATGGGAGTCCCGCCAGTAACCGAATTTTTTCGTTTTTTTCACGTACTGTCTGCCTATATTGAACCCGCCCATATACCCAGTAGTCTGGTCGATAATTACGAGCTTCCGGTGATTCCGGTGATTGAGAGAAGCTTTAAATAGGGCGGAACGCAGCGGGAAAAAGGGCTCGGCCCAGCCACCCGCCTGTCTTAATGGCTCAAGCAGCTGCTTCGTTAATTTGATGGACCCTAAGCCGTCATATAATAAAAATACGTCCAGCCCTTCATCAGCTTTTTTTGTCAGCAGCTCGATGAGCGGGCGTCCAATCTCGTCCGGGGCGATGCTGTAGTATTGAATATACACAGAATGGCGGGCTGCCTGTATATCTTCGTATAATTGATCAAATTTTGCTTTTCCATCGGTAATCAGCTCAACCTGATTGTCTTCAGTCAGCGGAGAATAGTTGGCATGCAGAAGCATATGGACCAGCTCCTGCTTTTGTCTGCTGCCCTGGCTGTGCTGGAATAATTGCCCTTGACTGAGAGAATTCTGCTGCATATCCATTAAAAGCTGAGTGCGCGGGGCATCTGCCGAATTCCAGCGCTCGCTTTTTAATTCCCGTCCAAATAACAGATACAGCATGAGCCCTGCCAGTGGAAGAGTAAGCATGACTAATATCCAGGCCCAGGTAGCCGTTGCACTTTTTCGGCCACGCAAAATAATCAGCAGTACACACCCAATATTAAACAGTAGAATAATGTAGCCGACCGATTCCCACCATTCTAAGTTTGTCATCAGTGGTCATTGTCCCCTTTGGCTTTGTTTTAAGACTCCTGTTCCTCTGTGCCGTAATGCCGGTCGTATTCTCTGCCGTAATGCCGGCGGGCATGGAATTCATGAACGAGCCGGATTGTTGGACGGATAAGAAACTGAAAGCTCGCTACGACGAAAAGCGTTACCCCAAGAACGCGCCAGGGACCTTCAAAATAAAAGCAGATACTGCCGATAAAAAACCATAGCCCTAATAAAAAATCATTGATGGTATAAAGCGTGTGATAAACCTTTTTGAAAAAGGGAGTATGGCTCTGCATCCGGTTTTCAATATAAGCATCCCTGGAGGAGTTCCCCTGATTATTACGTTTATCAGCTACTCTGGCATTCATTCGACTTCCTCCTTTCGACACTTTTGTAGTATTTCACATGCCTATTAACGTAATTTGCTGCTGTGAAACTTAATTATTTACAGAGCAGGAAAAGATAACCTCTGAAAAATTCCTGACCCAATAAAAATAGAGTGGTTAACTGAAATATAATGAATGGCGGCAACTGGAGGAGTAAAAACCTGCTAGTAAACCGGAAGACGGGACTTTGTCTGTTTTCCGACTTTTTTTTATGTACTTCTGCCCTTTACTATTGTGTTATTTGTTGAAAAAAGAGGGCAGCCAGGGCCGTTAAGCAGCCCTGGCAGCACGTACATTAGCTTTGATCGTTATTGTGCCTAACCCCTTCAGGATACATCCCTGCATTGGCAGTGTTGTGTGTCGTGAAGATTTTATACACGTTGTCCTGCTGGTTTTCGTCTGCTTCTACAAGGAGGACGATGTTTCCCTGTTCCAGATATTTTTCGTACTCATCAGCATCTTCCTTTGACACTCCGGCTCCTGTTAGAGCTCCGGCAATCCCTCCGCTGGCCGCGCCGAGCGTTCCGCCTTGAATAGCCGCTGCTAACGGACCAGCCGCCGCAATAGGACCAGCTCCAGGAATAGCGAGCAGGCCAAGGCCAATAGCACCCCCGAGGACTACCCCGCTGCCGGCCCCGATACCGGCGCCTTTACCGGCATCCTTGCCATTGCTGCTTTGATCTTTATCACCGGAAGTATTTATATCAGTTTCCTCTGAAAGATGATCGGCAATCTCCTTGTTTTTTACAAAAACAGAAATATCGTCTTTTTTATGACCGCTTCTTTCTAGAGAGTGAATGGCATTCACCGCGTCTTCTTCGTTTTTAAATACTCCACCGATAAGCTTCATTTCCATGATAAGACCTTCCTTTCTAAATAATAATTGAAGTTTTATTTTATTAATAATAGCAGGTTAGATGCTTTTTACTTTCAACTCCTGTGCCGGGGTCGGGGATAACGTTCATTCACTCATTTATCGCCTCCTTATAAAAAATAAAAAGCCAGAAAAAGGAGGTATCTCCCTTCTCTGGCTTATAACACAGCATTGTTTCTGGTTATTATCACCAAGTAGTATTTATTCTATTTATAATTTAACCAGAGAGAAGCAGAGCTAAACATAATGTAAACAAATTTTCTTTTTAGGGATGATTTTTCAGGGGATTTAAAATTTAAAGAACAAAAACACTGTTTAACGTAAATGAATTGGCTGGAAAGAACGGCAGACGGCTAAAAATATAATTGATTACTTTCATATTTTTAAACAGGGAAGCCAGAGAGGTTTTCTTAATGCAGAGGTCTCGTTATTAAAGAAGGGCTAAACTCCTTTCCTGGAGGCTTTATTGATGAATGCACAGTCCGTTTGTCTTAAATAAATGCTCATGTTAGGGTAAACCTAACGCGTAGCCCCTCGTCTCCGCTAATCATGCACGGGGGCAACAATGGTGCCACCAGGAGGGCACATTGGGGACAACAGGGCCTGCAATGCCCTGCTCCGGCAGCGTTGTTGCTTGTTTGTTTGAAATTTCATGAGGGGATCCCAGGCGAAACAAGGCAAAAGCCTGCGGAGAAAGGAATCAGGCCAGGAGGCTGCTTCCCCGTTTTTTGGTGCATCTTAGGGGCAGACGATCGGTATCTATTAATCTGACAGGGTACCGGCAGGTAAAATTATCAGACGGACAGCGCTGAGGAATAAGCTGCAGGGATGTTATTTCTCTGGGTTTTTTTGTATTTTTCAACTCCATAGAAAAAGTTGCTGCGCGTTTTCCAAAGAAACAGCGGGAAAGGAGGGACGAGCTGAACTAAATACACAAAAATTGACGGATGAATGAGAAGAGCCGTTCTCCTGGGACACTTTAACTGGATCGTCCATAGGAGCGAGAAAATGGAAGAGACACGAACCGAACACGGAGAAATTGCCGGCTACATGGGCAAATTGATCCGGGACAACTTTGGCAAAGGGCCGACGTCGGTGTACGTCACCCTCGAGGATCCGTTTTTAGTCATTCACCTGCGGGATTTTTTAGCGCCGATGGAAGCCATATTGATGGATCAGGGCGAATATAAGCGGGTGGAGGAGACAAGAGACTTATTGTTTGAGCAGCTCCAGACAGAGATGCGCGCTCGTATAGAAGTAATAGCGGGAATTACGATCCGGGAAATGTATTTTGACTGGGATCTTCAGCAGAAGCGGGGCGTCATTCTTGGCGTTATGTCGGAGGATACGGCAGCTTGTGAGGCTCAGTGGCCGGCTCATTTAAATCACCAAAAGTTTAACGATAAAGTCATTGAACTGAGCGAGTGGGGTCAGAAGGTACCGGCGGTGACGGAATCCTTCTGGCTGAATGACCGTACGATTATGATCAAACGGACCGGAGTGTTCGTGGAAATCGAAAAAGAATTGATCCGGGCGGGGTATACAAATGAACTCAAGGAAGTAAAGAAGCCATTGGAGCTTCGGATGATTCACGGGGCGAGCCTGGAGTCCCTGATTGACAGTAAGATTACTGAAACGTTTGTTTTCTGGCATTTCACAGGAGACAAAGGGTATGCAGTGCTCATCATGCAGCCGAAAAAGTAATACCCTGATAAAGCAGGGTGAAAAACAGCGAGCGCCTACCGGCACAGCCGGTGGGCGCTTTTTGACGAGGGAAAGCGAGGGCTGTGCTCGCGAGCAATGCTAGGTTGATTTTCATTATTTTTGCCGGAGTGGCAGCCGTTTCCCGGGACGAAATGGCACTTCATATTGGATAGCGATAAGTCTTAGAGTGTAAAAGGAGGAATCGACACCGTCTGCACGTGGGCTTCGGAGTCCTGTACTCCCAGGGAGTATGATGAATGCCGATTTCGATCAAACTATTTTTTACCGGAGACCAGGCATAACAGCGTTCAAGCAGCCAGTGATCAAGCGTGCCCTCCAGGGGGGCAGTAAGCCTCGGAGATCGCCTGGTAAGTGCTTTCAAAATAAAAAGCCGCTTTTCTCCGGCATCCTCCTCAAGGGTGTCTCAAGACTCGAGGGAAGATATTGGTTTACTTTTTCGGCACGCACCTGGCGATGCAGAAACAGCATATCGCTCCGCCGCTGGCTCATTACCCAAGGTCCTTCCGGGATGCTCGTGCGCCGGTGGTATTTAAAATGTTTTCGTACACAAATTCTTTCCTTTTTAACATCAGTAACAAATGAACCTACATGTACTACACGCTATTCACGATACTATGAATCGAAAACATTCGGTGTTTAAAAAAAGGCCGGGGGGGGCGGTTAAGGCCCGTAAGCCGGCACGGAGAGACCCAGGGCAAACGTTTAAAGCCGATAAAGCATGGGAACGTATTAATTAGACAGATAATTTGAAGTAAAACCTTAATTGTAACCAGGCGGCTTTCACGAAGCCCATCTATACGACTTTGGCAGTAATTAGAGGATAAACGCCTACTAATAAGCCGGGAAGGAGAGTAGTCTCTTTTTCGGCTTATTTTTTTATGATATACATCATACACCATAGGAGGTAAATATCATGTCACCACCCAACGAGCGGGCAGATAATGTAAAAAAACCGGAAGATGAATCTTCGCAGGATGCCTCTGAACATGCCGCAGAGCCCTCTCTTGTTGTAGGGCTCGTGCCGGCGCCGGGGGCTGCTTCCGAAACGATCGACGTGCTGTATCCCGAGCTTGCCGAATTGTTTTCACGTGAAGTGGATGACGAGTATGCGTGGGATATCAAGGTAGTGGTGGATCCGTTAACGGGCTCTGCCGAAGAAGCGGCCTCCATTCTCGAAGAAGCGCAAACGCTCAAGGACAAGCGTGGCTGGGATTATGTGATCTGTCTGACGGACCTACCGCTATTCCGGGATGAAGACTTTCTCGTCGCCGAAGCCAACGTGGAGCGAAGAATTGCCCAGCTGTCCATCCCGACGCTCGGGGCGCTGCCGATCATGCGCCGCGTACGCGAAGCGCTTCTTCAGCTGACGAGCGAGATGCATTACGGAAGCTCTGACGAAGCCCGGGAACGTCAGGAAGAAAAGCATTCTTCGATGGGGAGCAGGCAGGGAAAATACGTGCGTAACAATGGCGCCAGACAGCTTCTCGGGGACAGCCTGGTCGAGCGGATCGCCCCGGTGTATCGCATTCGGCCGGATGAAAGTAACGATACGTCAGATACGCGGTACGTGGCACGGCCCAATATCAACGGGTATTCCCGGGTGGTCACCGGGATGGCGCGGGCGAATAATCCGGTAAAGGTGTTTACCGCGTTTAAAAGTGTGATTGCTATCGCCTTTGCCACCGGGGCCTATGCATTAATATTTCCCACGCTCTGGCAGATGGGAGCAGCGTACGGACCGGGGCGCTCCATTACCTTAATGGCCGTTGCCTTAACCTCGTTAACTGTGTGGATGCTTCTCGCTCACGGGCTTATAGAAAGACCTTCGAAAAACCGGTCAAAAAGCATCAGGCGATTGTACAACTCAGCCACGGTGCTTACGATTGGGTTCGGGGTAATATGCTACTACTGCATTCTGTTTCTGCTGTTTTTTCTTGCCGTATTTTTGTTTATCCCGACGTCGATGCTGCAGTCTAATTTAGGAGTAGGCCAAAACGTCGAACTCCCGTACTATCTGTCGCTTGCCTGGCTGGCAGCGTCGCTTGCGACATGCATCGGGGCGCTCGGCGCAGGACTTGAAAACGAGGAAACGGTGCTTACCGGAACCTACGGGCACCGGCAGCTGCAGCGGAAAAAAGAAGTTCAGCGGGAAAGAGAGAAGGAGAAGGAAAAGGAGCAGCACTACGAGAAATAAATGGCCTGGAGGTAAGGCGCGGCTCGGGGATTGACAATATTAATATAACGGGGGCGATGACACATGAACTATAGCTTTCACTCTTCGATGTCGCTTCGAACATTTTTCAAAGAAAACGACCAAATGTTTGAGCAGACATTATTGTCTGAAGCTGAAAAAATAAAAGAAGAAATTCGACAGATTTTACAGAACGGCTCCATCGATCTTATTTATAACGCCCGCCAGGTTATGGCTTATGCCATTGACAATGAAAAGGATAAAATGAAGACTTTTGCCTGGAACGAAGGGAAAATGTGGGCGGAGCATACGATTGATTTGTCCTTTAAGCTGGAGTGGATTCACGCCCTTCGCCGCACTGTATGGATCTTTGTGGAAACGTATCATACAATGCTCCAGAGTAGAGAACTGACGGATTTTTTTCGGTGGGAGCGGGAGGTCAATAACTGTATCGATCTCTTTTTAAATACGTTTGTTGAAAGCTATACTACCTATAAAGAAGATTTACTGCGGGAGCAGAAGCAGCTGGTGGAAACGCTGTCGGTACCGGTCATTCCAATAAACAATACCGTCAGTGTGCTCCCTCTTGTTGGAGCGATGGAAGAAAACCGCCTCGACTTCTTAAAAGAAAAAGTGTTGGAAACTATAGCAGAAAGGAAAATTCATACATTAGTGGTGGACCTTTCAGGAATTGAACGTATGAGAGGAGAGGCCGTAACCACCTTCAACTATATGATCGATGGCATCTCTTTAATGGGATGCGAAACAGTGATCACAGGGATCCCTTCGACGCTTGCACTGGAAACCATCAAATCATCCGTGAATTGGCAATCTAATGTAAAAACGCTTGGCACTTTGCAGCAGGCGTTGAATGAATATTTATAAGCGGGTTGTAACTGTAGGTGCAGAAAATACAGTGGAGGAAACGCTTGTCAGTGAATTAATGCGAAGAAGCTGCCAGCTCAGCCGGCAGCTTCTTCGTTGACGTAGCGGATGTATTTGGTGAGGGTCAGCATGGACTGCAGCCCGAGCCGGTCCATCAGTGCTTCCGGCGTGACACCGTTTTCGAGCTCACGCACGATGTAGCTGTTGCGAAAATGGGTAGCGGAAATCGCCCGTTCGATGCCGGCGCGCTTTCGTTCCTCGCGGATCATTTTCTGGATCGCGACCTCGGTTAAATTTTTCGGCTGATCGTTTTCATAGCTCCAGCGGTACGTCTGGCGCTGAAAGTCGAACGCGACAAACAGCGGCTCCCCGTCAAACGACGGCCGCACCGCCTGCGGAATCACGTCGAGGTAATAGTACAGCTGCTTCTGCAGCTCCTTCGTCAGCTTGAGCGTCCGCGGGTTGCCCTCGGTAATGTCGAGCTCCCCGCGGGTCAGGTGCAGGTGCTCGATCCGGATCGAGGCAAGCTCATGCATGCGGAGGCCGTAGTCGTAAAACAGCCTTAAAATCACGATGTTTCGCGGGGCGAGCATCGGGCGCACGGCCTGCTGCTTATCAGACAGCCCGGAATCGGACTCGAGCGTGTCCATGAGTCGCTTCATTTCCTTCGGCGCAATCAGCTCTTCCTCCTTTAACACGTTCCAGACGCTGTCATCGACCGGAAGCTCTGCCATCGGGTTGGAGGCTATCCGTTTCGTATCACGGAGAAAGCGGAAGTAGCGGACGAGCACAGTCTGGATGCGCTTCAGCGTCCGGAGCTGGTAATGGCGCTCCTCGGCCAGTATATGAAAATAAGTGGTAATGTCGTCGGGTTTGACGGCCGCTTCCTCGCCGTCGAGCACCACATCGATGAATCGGTGAAAATCGGCGAGGTCGTATTCGTAGCGCTTCAGCGTGCTCGGCTTGCGCCCCCGGGACTGCAGGAAGGAAAGAAAGGCCTGCATGCCGTCCGGAAGAAGCTCGGGTTGCAAATTCATCATCATTCCTCCTGCTTTGTCTGTCGATCAAGCATCGCGGCTTGTTTGTTTGGCACTTAACCCATATTATAGTATGTAGAGGACAGGAAAAACAGGAGGATCTAAACTATTGCAGGAATTTGAGAACCAACAGGTAGATAAAGAACGGGTTGTACTAATTGCCGTCCATAAGGATGATACCGATCAGGAAACGTTTGAAGCGTCCCTCACCGAGCTTGAACAGCTGGTGGAAACGGCGGGGGGAACTGTCACGGCTGTGCTGACGCAGAACCGGCGTTCGCTCGATTCGAAAACGTACGTCGGCAAAGGCAAGCTCGAGGAAGCAGTGGAGACGGCGGAGGAATATGAGGCGGATCTGCTGATTTTTAACGATGAGCTCTCGCCCGGCCAGATTTCCACGATTACAAACCAGACCGGATTATACATTATTGACCGCACCCAGCTGATACTCGATATTTTCGCCGGACGTGCGGCATCGAACGAAGGGAAAATGCAGGTAGAGCTTGCCCAGCTGAACTACATGCTGCCGCGCATCCGCGGGCAGGGCGAATCGCTCTCCCGGCTCGGCGGCGGGATCGGTACACGCGGACCGGGGGAGACGAAGCTTGAGACCGACCGGCGTCACATTCAGAAGCGCATGGATGACGTGCGAAGCAAGCTCAAGCAGGTGAAAAACCGCCGCGAGCAGTACCGTGAACGACGCAAGGAAAAGAACGTCCTGCAGTTTGCGCTCGTCGGCTACACGAACGCCGGCAAATCCACGATTTTAAACGCGCTCACCGAAGCGGATACGCTCGAGGAAAACGCGCTGTTCGCCACGCTTGACCCGTTAACGCGCCGGGTGGAGCTGCCGTCCGGCCTGGAGGTGCTCGTCACCGATACGGTCGGGTTCATTCAGGATCTTCCGACGGCGCTGATTGCGGCGTTTCAGGCGACCCTTGAGGAAGTAAAGGAAGCAGACGTGCTGCTGCATGTGATTGACGGCTCGCACCCGAGGGCGGCAGAGCAGGCCGCCACGGTGCGCCAGCTATTAAAGGAGCTTGAGGCAAGCCATATTCCGGCGCTTACGGTCGTCAACAAGCGCGACGCCGCCCAGGACGGACCGGTCGTCGCGGTGGACAAGCCGTCGATCTCCATTTCGGCCCGCAAGGACGAAGACGTGGAGCTGCTGCGGGAGTCGATGGAGAGCGTGCTGCTCGAGCAGCTTCAGCCGTACCACGTGGAAATTCCGCTCGCCGACGGCCACGTAATGCAGCGGTTCAAGCATGAAACCGTCGTGCGCGAGGAAACGCTCGATGAAGAAAACGAAAGCTGGATTCTCTCCGGGTACGTGCAGAGCGACCAGGCGATCCACAGGGAGATCAAGCAGTATGCTAAAGGAGATGCCGGGGCGAAATGACACGCGATACGATGGAACAAAAGCAGCTGCAGCAGGCCGAGCGCCGGATTGCGCCGCAGCTTGAAGCAATTGCGGAACGCGAGCTTGTGAACCAGCAGCGGGTGCTCGATATTTTCCGCACGCACAACGTGTCGGCGTTTCATTTTCAGCACTCGACCGGTTACGGCTATGACGATACCGGGCGTGAGGTGCTTGACCGGGTGTATGCCGATGTGTTCGGCACCGAAGCAGCTATGGTGCGCCAGCAGTTTATTTCCGGCACGCATGCGATCAGCACGGCACTGTTTGCGGCGCTCCGTCCGGGCGGACGGCTTTTGTATGCGACTGGCACGCCGTACGACACGCTGAACACGGTGATCGGCCTCGACGGCAGCGAAGCAGGGACGATGAACGAATGGGGCATCGGCTGTGACGTGGTGCCGCTCACCGGCGGCCGGGTGGACATGGGCGCCGTGCACGAGGCGGTGACGCCGGACACGCAGGTGATTGCGTTTCAGCGCTCGCGCGGCTATGACGATCGTCCGTCGATCGGCCTGGAGGAAATGAAGGAGTACATGGCAGAGCTTAAAGCGGCGTACCCTGACGTTGTGCTGTTTGTAGACAACTGCTACGGCGAGTTTGTGGAAACGACCGAGCCGGGCCATATCGGCGCGGATCTGATGGCAGGGTCTCTCATTAAAAACCCGGGCGGCGGGATTACCCGTACCGGCGGCTACATTGCCGGTAGAAGCGACTTGATTGAAAGGGCGGGCGCAAGCTTTGCCGCGCCCGGCATTGGCCTTGAAGGCGGCGCGACGCTCGGCATGCTCCAGGAAATGTTTCAGGGGCTGTTTCTCGCGCCGCACGTCGTAGCGGAGGCCCACAAGGGAGCGGTGCTGACCGCAGCGCTGATGGAGGACGCCGGCCTGCAGGCGTCACCGGCCTCCGGGGAGGAGCGGACCGATTTGATCCAGTCCGTGCAGTTTGGGGACCGGGAGAAAATGATCCGGTTTTGCCAGGCGGTTCAGCAGTATTCCCCGGTCGACTCCGGGGTAACGCCGCAGCCGAGCGCCATGCCCGGCTACAGCGATGAAGTGATCATGGCTGCCGGAGCCTTTATTCAGGGCTCGAGTATCGAGCTTTCCGCTGACGGCCCGATCCGGCCGCCGTATACGGCCTTCGTTCAGGGCGGATTAACGTATACGCACGTGAAAATTGCCGTAAGCGAAGCGTTAAAAGCGATACAATAACGATAGAAGGACAGGCTCTCCGTGAGAGGGCCTGTTTTTTCTGTACATTTGCCGGAAAATAGGCGAAAATATAAAAGATACAATAAGTTCTGAAAATTTTGATGTAAAAATAGCTTACATGAACTTGACGGAAAAGCTTACATCATGTAGGATATACTTAGTTTCAATGAAAGGGGGCGTAACGCATGAATGATCATGTACGCCGAAATACCCCTTTATTTCCGATTGGTATCGTCCAGAAACTGACGGAACTCACCCCAAGGCAGATTCGTTACTACGAAGAGCACGGCCTGGTGTTTCCGACACGGACTGAAGGCAACCAGCGGTTGTTTTCCTTCCGCGACGTGGACCGTCTGCTTGAAATCAAAGCGATGATGGAGCGGGGCGTAAACCTTTCAGGCATCAAGGAAATCTATGAGTTAAAAACGTATTCAGAGGAACCGAAGCAGCCCTCAGCACCTAGAAATCACGATATGACCGACCGTGAACTGCGCAAGCACCTCCGCAAGGAAGTGATGATGGCAGGCAAATACTCACGGCCGTCCATGATTCAGGGACAGCTGTCGCGGTTTTTCGACTAACAGCAGGATTAACTTTTTCCCGGCTGCGGCCGGGGGAAAGATATAATAATTCACTATTCTAGTTTTTTAGAGAGGAGTCACAATTAACATGGCAAACACGAGAAAAGACATTTTAAAGTTTGCAGAAGAGGAAAACGTTAAGTTTATCCGTCTTCAGTTTACTGACTTGCAAGGAATTATTAAAAACGTAGAGATTCCGGTGGACCAGCTTGATAAAGCCCTGGACAACCTGATGATGTTCGACGGTTCTTCCATCGAAGGTTTTGTTCGTATTGAAGAATCCGACATGTACCTCTTTCCGGATCTTGATACCTGGATCGTCTTCCCATGGACCCCGGAAAAAGGCAAAGTCGCACGTTTAATTTGTGACATATATGAGCCGGGCAAGCCTGGTGAAGATCCAACACCATTTGCGGGTGACCCGCGCGGTATTTTGAAGCGTGTACTTAAAGACGCAGAGAAATTAGGCTTCAACGCCTTCAATATTGGACCGGAGCCTGAATTCTTCCTTTTCAAAAACGATGAAAAAGGCGAGCCGACCACAACCCTGAACGACAAAGGCGGTTACTTTGACCTTGCGCCGACAGACCTCGGTGAAAACTGCCGCCGCGACATCGTGCTTGAGCTTGAAGACATGGGATTTGAAATCGAAGCTTCCCACCACGAAGTGGCGCCGGGACAGCACGAAATCGACTTCAAATACGCAGACGCTGTAACGGCGTGCGACAACATTCAGACGTTTAAGCTCGTTGTTAAAACAATCGCGCGTAAGCACGGCCTGCACGCCACCTTTATGCCGAAGCCATTGTTCGGTGTGAACGGCTCCGGTATGCACTGCAACATGTCCCTGTTCAAAGGCAAAGAGAACGCGTTTTACGACAAGAAGACCGATTCTCAGCTGAGCACAACAGCCATGCAGTTCTTAGCAGGTACACTCGAGCACGCGAAGGCGTTCACGGCGCTCACAAACCCAATCATCAACTCCTACAAGCGTCTTGTGCCAGGCTACGAAGCACCAGTATACGTTGCATGGTCCCTGCGTAACCGCAGCCCGCTCGTACGTATTCCGTCCTCCCGTGGCATGAGCACGCGTATCGAAACGCGCAGTCCGGATCCATCTGCGAACCCGTACCTTGCTATCGCAGCAATGCTTGCAGCTGGCCTGGACGGCATCAAGCGGAAGCTCGACGCTCCAGAGCCGACAGACCGCAACATCTACGTGATGGAAAAAGCAGAACGCGAAGAACTCGGCATCGAGGACCTTCCAGCGGACTTGAACGAAGCGCTTCAGCACCTGCTGAACGACGAAGTTCTCGTTAACGCCATCGGCCCTCACGCCATCGAGCACTTCGCCGAAGCAAAAGAAATCGAGTGGGACATGTTCCGCAGCCAGGTTCACCCTTGGGAACGCGAACAGTATCTCTCCACGTATTAATCATCAGAAGTCCTGCAACTATAGGGTTGCGGGGCTTTTTTTTGTTTTATGATGGAACATGACAAAACGCCTTTTTAGGGGCGCGCCCCTAATTCGCCCCTAATTACAAAGAATCTACATCAAAAATACGTTTGGTGGAGGCTTCATATTTTTCCATGGAGTCTTTTTCTAATGTCTCGGAGACGTGCGCATACACATTCGAAGTGATCTCCAAACTGCCGTGACCCAAACGTTCCTGCAACACCTTCATACTGGTGCCGGCTTCTAAATGAAGCACCGCATGGGTATGTCGAAGACTATGGATTGGTAAAGGCTCGATCTCCAATTGTTCACAAGCGTGCCTCATGGTATTAAACGTGGTGGAGTTGGGGAGGTAATTACCATCTTTGGTCGAAAAAACTAGATTCAATTCTGTTAAATACAACTCATCGTAAAGAAGTTTATTTTGGTTCTGCATGTTGTAAAGATTCAGCAATTCTTTTTTGAGACTATCACTGAATCGGATCGTGCGGTTTTTTCGGTTCTTGGTCGGACCAATGGATTTCGTGCGGACGATAAATGATTTGTTAATTTGAATGGTCTGCTTGTTTAGGTCCACGTCGTCCCATGTAAGAGCTAATGCTTCACCTTTTCGCATCCCGGTTTCTAATAAGGCCTTGAAGAAAAAGTATTGTTCCAGGCTGCGTCGCTTAATAATTTGAAGGAAGGGAGCAATCATATCCGAGGGGAGGTACTGAATTTTTTCATTCGGTACTTTTTTTGGCAGACGAACTTCAGCACATGGATTATGTGATACCCGGCGGTTATGCGTAGCTTGTTTCATGGCTCCATGCATCAGGATGTGCGTGTTCCGAATGGTAGAGCGGGAATATCCTTGGTCCTGTAGATAGTTAATAAATTGCTGATATTGTTCAGGTGTCAACTGGCGAAGCGTGACATCTTGAAAAAAAGGCAGCACACGCTTGATCGCATCCTCGTCAGCTGCGTAAGTGTTGATAGACACATGCTTTTTGCGATAGGTTTTCATGTAATGCTGTAGCCATTGTTTGAGAGGGAGATCTTTCATTTCTTCATCACTACGCGGCAGTTGTTCTAATTCTACACGATGTGCAGCGCTAATGGCTTCTTGCTTGGTGCGAAAGCCACGTTGGGTTTTTTCGCGTTGCTTATGAGTAAGAGGGTCAGTGTAGCGGATTCGATATTCCCAGGTCCCATAGCGTTTACGGTATTTAATCATATGATCGCGCTCCTTGAATAGTAATAGTAGATTATCGTCAGTTTGATTCATATACTCATATGAGCTTTTAAAAACTAATTTTGATACTTAGATAATTTAAATTATTATTTTTAAAGTGCCCTCACATTTAACAATTCCCTTTCTCGAATCCAAATTTTTCTCATCCGTTCTCGTACTACTTCCACAGGGACCACAAATTCCTCTGATAGCTTATATAACACTCCAGGATCTTGAAGATCGTATTCAAAAATCATATAGGCTGGTAAGCAGAAGTATAGGCTGAAATGGTTCGCTTTTTCCTCAATGTACTGCTTAAAGGAGGGAGAGAGGGCCCACTGTTCATCAGTATCCCAGCGTACATGAGCCAGTTCATGCGCGAATGCTAAGCGAATCTTCTTCGGGCAGTCCGATGCGAGGAAAATTGTTCGGTCCATGGAAGCGTCGAAAGGAGCGTTGTACTCTACCTCAATATTTAATTCTTCAGCAATTCTTGTTTCATGAATATCCGCTGCATTAACATGGTTCAATCCTTGATGTAATTTTTCTACATAATCTTCTAAATAGGTCAGTGAGTACATATAATCCTCCTGTGATAGGAACGTATGTTCTTTTAACTTTATAAGAAAAGCCCTGGAAAAGGGCTGAAGTTTTAATAAAGCTATCTTGAAAAGTCCGGATGTTCCCAGTAGCTATCTGCTACCCCTGGCAAGTTATCATAATCAAAATTGTCATAATTAATTTGGTTGATCGTTTCTTTATTGAAGTCGTAAGTGGTAGCTTTACCTTGGCTTTCTTCTCCATATTCATCTGTAAATGTAGTCTCTGCTTCAAAATAAATAGAGCTTATATTCGTTTTTTTGAAGTCTTCAAGCATGTTCGTTACGTTCATGTGGGAGTTTTTTAAAATCATGTTTTTGGTAAAATTGTCGCCAAGTTCATAATAAACATTTACGTGATTAGTGTCTTCATAAAATTCTACATTGATAACTTCGACTTCTCGTTCAGCAATATTTTGAGCTGTATTTTTCAAATTATTCTTTTCTTCTTTCTCTTTAGCAGCTTGCTCTTCAGCTTCCTCTTGCTCTTTAGCTTCCTGTTCTTCTCGTTCCTTTTCTTCTTCAGCTTTTTGTTTTTCTTCTTTCTCTTTAGCAGCTTGCTCTTCAGCTTCCTCTTGCTCTTTAGCTTCCTGTTCTTCTCGTTCCTTTTCTTCTTCAGCTTTTTGTTTTTCTTCTTTCTCTTTAGTGGCTTGCTCTTCAGCTTCCTGGGCTTTACGTTCTTCCTCTTCCTGTTGAGCTTCTTCTTCAGCCTCGACTTCTTCAGCCTCGATAGCCTCTTGCTCGCTGACGTTTTCCTCTGAAGTAGTCGAGGTATCCTCCCCTAGAATAGCACCGACGATGCCTATAAAAAGAAAGAAATAAAATAAAGAGGCGACAATAGCTTTCCACTTACTACCTGAACGAAACCCCAAGACATGTCGATACCACTTCTTTTTTTCTTGCATAAAAATCTCCCCCTGGATTTTTAGTTTATGCAAATATATTTAAAAATAAAGTGGAAAAGTTATTCTTCTTTTTGTTTATCTCTCTTTTTTCTGTTTTGTTCAGCTTTAAATTTCATCCATTCTAGGAGTTCATCGACCTCTTCATCTGAGTAATCTTTTAACTGCTCCTGCATCTCGCGAAACTTTACTTCTTTGACCCCTTCGTAAAGATTATGTTTTTCATTAAACTCTTCGTCTTTAGAAAGACTAGGAGTGTCAGACCTTCCTAATAAATAATCAGTAGTAACTTCATAAAAATCAGCTAACGAGGCAAGAGTTTCAGAATCAGGTTCTCTCCTACCAGATTCATAACCTGATAAGGTGTTTGCTTTAATACCTATTTTAGAAGCTACAAATTTTTGTGCTAAACCTCTGCTTTGTCTAATATATTGCAACCTTTTTGATAAGATTGTAGTCATTTTCAACTCTCCAATCATTACTATCACCTCTATTTTAATATAAATTCTCGTTTCGAAAATAAATAATCGCAAATTGAATACTTTTTAATTGACATTCGCGAATCGCGATGATAAATTATATTTAAATAATCGCGAAATGCGATATATAGGAGGTGATAACATGAACCTTAATGTTGGAGGGAGAGCAAAAGAAATAAGAATAAGTAAAGGCATAAAACAAAAATTTATAGCGGAAGCAATAGGGTATAAAAATGCTGCTAGTTACGCTGATATAGAGGCAGGGAGAAGAAAACTAGATGCAAATAAAATACCTGATTTAGCAAAAGCATTAAATGTCAATGTAGAAGATCTTTTTTTTATAAACAAAAATCGCGAAACGCGAATAAATCATTTGATGAAAGAAACGAAATCCCACTAAAAGCCTTCAAAGCATCAATTGAATAAACAGATAGCGCAAGTGCCTTTCATGGACTGAAATTTGCGAAGGAGGATCATCATGCCCGAGCTCCACCTAGACGATGAACTATTTCAAGAAGCTGTTGAACGTAAAGTAGAAGAAATTCTGGCGCCCTACAAACGAGAAGCCATGTGTGTGAGCCTTAATCAATTATCCGAAATGACAAGCTTCTCCCGCAGCCATTTAGAACGCAACATCATTGAAGAACCGGAAGTGAAGCGTTGGCAGCGACAAGTAAATGGACGCAAGATCTACAAGTACCCGGAAGTCCGTGAAGGCATCTGGGAAGTAATTGAACGAAAAAACATGCGTAACAATGTGAAAGCAATTTAAGGAAATGGGGGATTTTAAATTTGTTTTTAAGTAGAGAATTCAATGTCTTATTTCTAATATACAAAATCCTTGATACTACCAAAAGGAGGAGAACAAGATGAACACACTCTATAGCGAAAACGACATAAGAAGCATGCTCAAAGAGGCAAGAGAGAGCGCGAGTATGTATCAAAGTACGCTGGCCGACGCTCTGTACAACGAGACGAAAATGGGTATCTGTGATCAATCTTATATATCAGCGGTTGAACGTGGGGCGAAGCCATTGCCGAATGTGCAGTTGCTGTGCGCTTGGGCACGGGCAACCAAGGACTTTGAATTGTTAGAAATTATTTCGTACCGATGGAACTTATCACCAGTTGCGATGCCCCCGATCCGAAGAGAATATAATAGCCGGTTTAGCAATACGCTTCTGAACATGCAGGAGCAAATTCAAGAAGCTGCAACAGATATTCACATCTTGGAACGAGTTTATAACAATCATCTTCCAGGGGGAGAGTTTGAAGCCAATACAGATTTTGTACGAGCGCTAGGAAGTTTAGTGGATTTAATACCAGCGGTACACAGTGTGCTTTACGCCGCTTCAAGGGATTTGGGTTATGACATTCAAGAAGTGCAGGAGCTTTGGACGAAGCAACAGCGTGTCTCGAACAGGCTGCAGATAAAGTCACAAAGAGAAGGCGTATTATGAGAGCCTTGATGCGAAAAATAACTAGCGAGGCTCACATGATAACTTATTTAGCGGTAATGGCGGTGGGATTCATTATGTATGCAGCATAAAAGAACGCCAGTTGCGGGTACAACTGACGTTCTGGGGATATTCCGAGGTTGGAATAACGCCAGTATACAAGAAAAGCTTAAGACTGTCGACTAAACTCGATGTATAACCAACAAATAACAAGATCGAACAATATGTTGAAGAAGATTCTGCTCACTAGAAGAGAAACTTTAAAGCAAAAAAATGACGCCAACTGCGATGTAAATAGCTGCTGACGTCTAGCTTAATGGAGGTGCAGCAGACCACATACTAATCTGCGCACATGTAAGGAGCATTACCCTCTCGGAAAGGGGCCAAAACATGAGTAACGACATCGAATTAGGTGCTTTAGAAAGCCAGTATGGTCAGTCAATGAACGATGGATACAAGAGCAAAAATATTAGCATCACACTAACAACGGATACAAGAGAGCAGCATTGTGATAATTGTGAATGTTTCTTGCTGCCTGATGAACATCTTTTATGCGTAGATTGTGAGGAGGAGAAGTAAATGGAACAACTGCGAGGACGATGGATAGCTCAGATGTATCAAGCTGCGACCTTGGGCCAAAAAGAACGAGAAGAAACGTTATATGGGGTTTTGAAAGATACGGAAGCATTCAACGAGGGTTTTTCCAAAATACAGGCAGAGTTGTTGAACTGCTATCGGGAAGCGGACGAAGCTTGTTGTTATGCGCTGCAAGCAGAAGAAATCGAAGAAGCCAAAGAGCAGGAAATCAAAAAAGATTTGTCGTGGAGAGTGCTCGACAAACTCATGCAGCTGGAACCCCTACAAGGAAATAACGAACGGTGATTCCTCGAAAACCACATTGCCTATATCATTCTATAGATTATAACCAATGCAACAGACTTAGAGCGAATTCCACATGCTCAAAGCAGAAGAAGAGGTTACTAAAAAACATGCTCACAACTCCATGTCGATGAAGCACGACCTAGGAGCAAAAATAACCCGTCGTAGTCACAAGTGGAGTCTGAACATTAATCTACAGCTTGATGACAGCACAAGGAGGGCTTATGGGACACGTATTGACACCAACCAAAAAAATGAACCGGAAGGAATGGCTAGAGCATCGCAAGTCGGGATTAGGGGGGTCAGATGTCTCTGCGGTCCTCGGGCTTAACAAATACAAAACCGCCTTCGAAGTGTGGCTCGAAAAACAACCAGATTACATGCCGGAGGAAATCACAAGCGAAGCTGCTCACTGGGGCAACAGGCTTGAGAGTATTGTTGCTGATGAATTCCGTGAACGAACCGGCAAACGTGTACAGAAACGTAACGCCATTTACCGTCACAAAGACCATCCATTTATGCTTGCGAACATTGACCGCGTGGTAGTCGGGGAAAATGCTCTGCTTGAGTGTAAGACAGCGAACCAATTTCTTTCAGGCGACTGGGAGCAGGAAGAAGTACCGGATGCATATTTAGTGCAGTGTCAGCACTACATGGCAGTGCTGAATAAACAGAAAGCTTATATTGCGGTCCTAATCGGCGGTCAGAAGTTTGTTTGGAAAGAGATCAAACGCGATGAAGAATTAATTAATCTCGTGATCCAAAGGGAGAAGGAGTTCTGGGAAAACCATGTTCTATCGCGACGACCGCCGGCCCTGGATGGATCAAGCGCTGCAGAGAAGTTCTTAGCTAAACGATTTGATACCGCTGAAGAAGGCGAAAGCATCAACCTCGGCAAGAATGAGCAAACCATGGTGGAAGAATTGCAGGAAATCGACTTACAGATCAAGACGATGGAGGAGCGCAAGAAAGAGATTAAAAATCATCTTAAGTATGAGATGCAATCCGCCGAAACGGCATATGTGAATGGGTATGAAATTAAATGGAAAAACGTTACCTCGAGCCGTATTGACACGAAAAAACTCAAGCGTGAAAAACCGAGACTGGCCGAAGGATATGTGACTGAATCTGTCAGCCGGCGCTTTGAAATTAAATCCCTGTAGGAGGATTCATCTAATGGCAACGAACAATTCGGTAAAAGACAATCTGCAAAAATCCAATGGAAACCATGCGCCAGCAAATACGCAAGGCACCTCACTGAAAGCTTTACTCGAATCACCGACCGTGAAAAAGCGTTTTGAAGAAAATCTCGGTAAACGTTCGTCTCAATTTATGACTAGCATTTTGAATCTCTACAATTCCGAGAAAATGCTGAAGAAATGCGATCCGATGAGCGTGATCAGTTCTGCCATGGTGGCAGCTACGATGGATCTGCCCGTTGATAAAAATCTCGGTTATGCCTATATCGTGCCGTACAACAATACTGCGACATTCCAGATTGGCTACAAAGGGCTCATCCAATTGGCACTCCGGACCGGTCAGTACCGTAACATCAACGTGATTGAGGTTCATGAAGGTGAACTGCAGAAGTGGGATAAGCTCACCGAGGAAATGGAGATCGACTTTGAACAGAAAGAGTCGGACAAGGTGATCGGTTACGCAGGTTTCTTTGAACTCATTAATGGCTTCCGCAAGACCGTCTACTGGAGCAAGGAGCAGATCGAAGCGCACAAAAATAAATTCAGCAAGTCGGGATTCGGCTGGAAGAATGACTGGGACGCAATGGCCAAGAAAACCGTCATCCGAAACATGCTCAGCAAGTGGGGTATCCTCTCGATTGATATGCAGACTGCCTACAGTGAAGAAGCAAAAGATCCGGAAGAACGGAAAGAGATCAACGGGGACTCCCTGGACGCGGAGTACACGGAAATAGAGGAAGGTCCGGATCCACTAGAAGAATCATCGGGGGATCCGGACGAAGAACCAAAACAGGAAAACAAGAAAGACACTCAGCAGGATTTCCCTATTAAATGATGGTTCGTCATATCATACGTCTCCCGCCTCATTTCGCTCAAATTGCCGGGCGGAATGGGGAGAGCCGGGAGGATAAGAAGCGCATTTATCAGCAGTATGTTCAGGCGTATGCAGAAAGTTTATATCCAGACAAAAAACTGAAAGAAATTAGAGGACCGGCAGCTGTGGTGGTGCCAAAAGAGTAATTTTAATTCGAAAAGGAGGCGGCAGGATGAAAGGCTATATTAAAGACTACCGCAAAGAATTGGAGAGCGATATATGGGCGATGCCGCCTCTGTATCATCGAGTGTGGCAGTACTTGAAATACCAGGTGAATCATAAACAAAGAACGATTCCTCAGGAAGACGGGGGCTTCTTAAGTATTGAAAAGGGTCAATATTTAACATCGGTGCGAAGCATCGCTAAAGGAATTGGATATTATGAAAGAAAGGTTTGGAAAGAGCCAAATCCCAAGACCATAAACGCCATACTCAAATTCCTCGAGAATTCTCAAATGATTCACATAAATCGAGGTAAAAATAACAAGCAATTCACACTCATAACGCTGTTAAACTGGGAAGCTTATCAAACTTATGATAACGAAAGTAACGATGAAAGTAACACTCAGGTAACAGTCAAGAAACAGTCACTGGATATAAACAAGAATGTAAAGAATGAGAAGAATGAAAAGAAGAGATACAACAGCAGTAATGTTGTACCGTTTTCGTCCGAGCATAATCCCTTTGAAAAGTATCACGAATGCTACGGCAAATATCCAACTCCCAAAATCACAAACGATATTCAGAAATTTGAACAGGAGGGGATGGAACGGCGCATAATCTGCCTTGCGGTTGAAAAAGCAGCCAGCAACGGTTCCGGCTTTCAGTACGCGTTAGGCATTTTGAATAACTGGAAAGAGAAAGGCCTCTATACCTATGAACAGGCGTTGAACGAACGAAAGCGCAGAGAGGAGAGCAGGCATGGAGAACATCGAAAAAGCCAAGATACCGGCTCCCAATGGATTGACACTTCTTTACGAAACGAGCTGTGACTGCGAGGAAACCGTGAAGATTTACGAAGCGGAGCTCATGGGCGGGCCAAAGAAAGGCCAAAGGAAGGAATTCCGATTCGGCTGCAAGTGCGAAGAAAAGAAACTGGCGAAGGAAGCCCAGGAGCAGCTAAAGCGGTTGAAGCACTCGAAAGCCATGCAAGCTTTTGACCGCCATAGTTTAGTCAATCGAGCCCTCTCCCGGGCAACGTTCGATAATTACGAAACGGCGAATGAGAGTCAAGAACGAGCATTGCGTAACGCGAAGAAGTTTGTTGAAAAGTTTCACCCCGATAAGCCGATTAATCTGTATTACAGCGGCGACCCGGGGTTAGGCAAAAGTCATTTATCCGTCAGTATTGCCAATGCGGTGATGGAAAAGGGACGTCCAGCCATCTTTATTTCGGTGCCGAAGCTGTTGCGAAAGATCCGAAACACCTATAACAAAAACAGCGACGTGTCGGAAGATCAATTGTTCAGCATCTTAGAGCAAATCGACTTGTTGGTGCTGGACGACATCGGGGCCGAAAACCGGAATGACTGGGTGGAAGAAAAGCTATTTGATCTCATTGATAATCGCCAAGGGCGGAGCACGATCTATACCAGCAACTATGGACCGGATGAATTAAAAAAGCTCATGGGTGAACGGGATGCGAGCCGAATTATTAATGAAGATGCGTATACCATTGAGCTCAAAGGCGACAATTACCGGACGAAAGGACTGAGGGCGAATGGCTAAACGATACCCCGACTGCGCCATCATCATGCACGGTCGGACTCTAAACGAAGTCGAAGAGCAGCTGCGGCAAGAAAGCGTAGCTCGAAACTTACGACGATTCCATGAAGCAGAGTTGGCGTTTGTAGAGCAACGCACATTAGCAAAATAAAAAGAGTGACCGGCCTGGTCACTCAAACACCTCAAACTGTATGGCATCTTTATGCAAAGGATCGTCTTTGTTAGCAGGGTTTTCAGAACTCACCCCAAACAGATAGTTTCCGAGTAACGCTAACGTCATGCTGCGAAGATTGACTCGTAAGAAGGGCAGATCACCATTACGTCCATCGCGATTAAACCAACGATAATAAATGAAGTGCTCATCCATAGACAGGCGTTCAACAGCATAACCGTGTTGCACCATGCGCTTATTAATAATTCGTTTCTCGTTCGCAAGTCGAACGACTAAATCATCGATGGGACGCATATACAATTCAGGATAACGAGTATGTTCGAACGCATGACGATCTTGTTCGAGTACCTTAAGCGCAAATGGAAGAAGGATGAATTTCATGATCATGTCTTCATCAGTTCGGTTAGCAGGAAGCATAATAGTCACCTCACGTATACTAGATACCTTAAGAATAATACGAACAAGTGTTCTTGTAAATATTAAAAAATATAAAGCATGAGGTTCGCAATGAATAAAATTTTCTAAACAAACCAATGTTAAGAAGAACTAGCTAAGAAACCGCATTGTATTCCGGAGCTCAGCCTAGTAATGGAATCCACAGCCACTAAGAGACAAACATGTAAATCTATTTAAAACAGATAAGAATAATTCATCAGCCAATATTAATATGAGTCAAAGAATAACAAGTCTAATGAAGCCATAGGCAAAAACAGAAGGCTTACTGTGCTTCTTTACTGCGAGGTTAGTACAAACAATCAAAAATAACTGAGGTTAGCGGAGAGAAGGGGTGATGGTGTGAAGAGTTTGGAACTATTCGCCGGCCTTGGAGGTATTTCGTTGGCGGCTGAATGGAGTGGGATTGAAACAGCAGCTTTTTGCGAACAAGACCCGTTTTGTCAGCAAGTATTAAAGAAGAACTGGCCCGGGGTCCCAATTTTCGAGGACGTGACTATGCTGAGTCGGCAATTGCTAGAAGAAAGAGGTGTTGATGTTGAAACAATTGAGTTTATTACCGGAGGATTCCCTTGCCAGCCTTACAGTATTGCCGGGAAGCGAAGCGGCACAGCAGATGACCGTGACCTCTGGCCGGAAATGTCTCGGCTCATCCGGGAAATCAAGCCCCGTTGGGTTATTGGCGAAAATGTTGCTCACTTCGCCAACATGGAGCTCGACCGAACGCTTTCTGACTTGGAAAGTGCAGGTTACTCCGGGCAGTCGTTTGTATTACCGGCTTGTGCCGTCAATGCCCCGCATCGAAGGGACCGGGTATTCATTGTTGCCCACGCCGACAGCGAGCATGTGGAAGGGCGCATCGGCCAAACGCTATCAGGGGAGTCCTTATTACAAGGGGAGTTTATCCGCAGGAGGCCATACGGACTGGACCCGGCGATCCGAGGTATTTGAACCCAAGCTACGCAGAACTTTTAATGGGCTTCCCCGACAGGTGGAGCGACTTAGATCTCTAGGTAACGCTGTAGTACCTCAGCAAATATATCCAATCTTTGAAGCAATTATGCAGATTGAAAACAAAATGAGAGCCTGAGAGAACACTAAGCTACGAACAGAATATAGCTTCAAACTCGGAGGATATGTGGAGGGCCGTGATGAATAATCAAGAACTGGTAGCAGAGGTCCAAGAAGCTACAGGGGCAAGCAAAAATCAAATACTAGAGGCGGTGGAGGTACTGTATGAACAAAACCGAGCGCATAAGTTCCCGGCAGTTTCGAACAAAGAAAAAGCATAAGTACGGAACTAAGAAGATCACAGTGGACGGGCGTAGTTTTGATAGCAAACTCGAAGCTGGTTATTATCAGCAGCTATTGTGGTTGAAACAGTATGGCGAAATTACAGACTTCAAGCTGCAGCCACGGTATCTGCTCCAGGAAGCTTTTACGAAGAATGGCAAGACGCATCGAAAGATCGAGTATGTGGCAGACTTCGAGGTTGAACACAAGGATGGAAATTTGGAAACGGTGGATGTGAAAGGAATGGAGACGGCGGATTTTAAACTGAAGCGCAAATTATTCGAGAAGATGTATCCGCAGAAGCTGTCATTGGTTACATATCATGCGGGACTCGGTGGATGGTGCGAGCTCGATGATGTGAAAAAGTATAAGAAGCAGACTAAGACTTAGCTTGATAGGTTGTCAGCGGGAAGCTGCGGAAGCCTTTTGTATATAAGTGAAAACTTTCGATAACAAGGAGGCGGCACGAATGTGTTACGAGCCAGGCACACGAATCTTTAGTGAGGCTCGACAGAATTGGGGTGTGGTGATGTTTCAGACGGTGCAAAAAGGGCCAGAAATGTACTATTGCAAGTTTACACCGCTCCGGTCCGGTTGGCATCACTATAGTGATTTGTGGGAACCGGGCGATCTGTTTGCGTATAGTTGGGATCGGCATAAGGCGGGGCAGATTTAATCTATTGTTATATTCATTTAATATTAATATAACAAAGTAAAAAAATAAGGACCAAAGCTATAGCTTTGGTCCGCATAAATAATTATTCAAATGTATTGTTGCTGCCTGAATCAAGAGCTTTTGACCACCATTTATCTTTTTCATTCAAGTCTACAAATGCTCTAATATCAGAGATTTCATTAAATGTATTTTCAACCACACCATTTTTGCTACCTATGTGCACCTGTTTAAGAGCTTCACTTTTCAAATTGATTGAGTAATCTTTGTCTTGTTTTGATCCAGTAAACGTCAGATCGCCAGCGCGATGATAAATATCATGTTCGTCTGGAACAAATACTTCAACCATATTTCTAGACATATGAAAGCCTAATAAGACTCCGTTAGGAAGATCCATAAGCATAGTTGATCGGTCTTGCTTTGCGAACCTGTACCATTTACCGGAAACTGCTTCTTTTAATACACTACCATCATCAAAATCTGACAATTTTTACATCTCCTTTCTTTTAGGAAGAGTATATCAGAGATAAATATTCTGCGTAAGAAGAATGAAAATTAAAAATTTCCAGTGATATAGAAAAAGGAGTGAGAGCATGGCCGAACGCATGACCGATATTAATTGGGACGAAGTTACAGGTAAATTAAATTTCGATATACTTAGGACAGAAGAACCAGTGGTACTGGTGGTGTCAGAGGGGCGCGTACGTTGCGCTCCTTTGCCTGCGCATGGGGAGACCAAGATAGTGACGCATCAGGGGAAAGTGAAGAGAGTAAAATGGGATGAGGGGGAAGAATTTTAAAATAAGTAAAGATAGATATAGGTTGCAAAAATAGGTATAATTTTGTAGAATGGTTGCAAAATGGTGAAGGGGTGTTTTTGTGATTATATTAAAAGATGAGCCCAGAAAAAAAATCGATAAACAAATACCTTTAGAGGTTAGAAGGTATTTGGGAGAGTTAACTATAGAAGCATATAGAACTTCTAAGCTTCTCATGGAAAACACACCTGCTTTACAATTTCCGCGTGCTAGAAAACTCTTGTTACCAGAGCTTAAAAACATTATGCTTGAATTTATGATAATACAAGCTGTTAAAAATAATAAATTGCCATTTAATTATAGGATAAATTTTAACAGTAATCACTCACATCCATATTTGGAACTTTATAATGACGATATTTTAATTCATTTTAACCAGGTGCGCACTAAAAGTTCATGTGCACGGAAAGCAATCTTTAGAGATAAAATATTATCGTCAGTACAAACTGAATTCGTTTTCGATGAAGAAGTTTCGAGTGATGATTTATTTTCAGATAAAACTTATTATCAATTTAATCATGGGTATCAAACAGAAACGCCTCAATTTATAACTTTGGGGATTCCAAATAATATGTATGAATTTGAAGTGAGTGTCCCAATATTAGAAGAGTATGCAGCTATAGAAGGTAGATATCCTACTTCAACAAAGGAAGAATTGCATGATGATTTTGACGATAAACTTTTCGAGAAAATTCAGCAATACGCTGAAGGGAAGATAGAGGATGAGAGAGCTAAATAAAGAATTTCACGGTGAAAGATTATCGCAAGCAAGAGCTATTAGAAATAAAACCATTCAAGAATTAGCAGATGAAGTAGGTGTAACACATCAAGCAATATCGAAATATGAAAAAAATAAAATGAGACCTGAGCGTGAAGTATTAGATAAATTGGTTCAGGTCTTAAACTTTGAGACCAATTTTTTCTACAAAGAAATAACTACAGGAGATATATATGATAAACCTTTCATATTCCGTAAAAGAGCGGGTACAGCCAAGAAATATCAAAATCAATTTATTGAACAAGTGGCAGTGATAAGTGAACTAATTGAGACCATCCAATCAAAAATGTATTTACCAGAGTTTGAATTAAATTTAATTCTACAAAGAACTGAAAAAACTAGTTGTTTCCTTGGAGAAAATGAAATAGTAAATTTAGCAAAAAGTGTTCGAAGATATCTTTCACTTGGAGATGGACCAATAGATAACTTTACTTTACTTTGTGAGAAGTTAGGAGTAATAGTGGTTTATCTTGATTCAGATAGATTTTTAGTTGATGGATGTTCGACTATTATAAATGGTAGACCTTATATTATTTTAAACGAAAATTACACCTCAAGCGTGCGTAGAAGATTCACTTTAGCCCACGAATTAGGTCATATTTTGTTGCACTCGAATCTATCAAGTAATGTGATGAATAAAAGAGAAAATGAAAAACAATTTGAATACGAGGCAAACTTTTTTGCTTCTGAAATATTGATGCCTGAAGCTACATTTGTTAATGATCTAAACGGTATCGGCTTAGATTATCTACTGACGTTAAAAAGGCACTGGAAAGTTTCATTACAGGCAATGATTTTTCGAGCAGAACAATTGGATATTTTCACTCAAGAATATGCTTTATATCTCCGGCAGCAGATTAGCAGAAAGAAATGGCGTAAAGAAGAACCATATGATGAAGAAATTCCACTTGAAAAACCTGTAATGTTATCCAGAGCACTTAAGTACTTAGTAAATAACGAAAAAACAACGATCAACGAATTATCCTTTCAATCAGGTATTTCCCCAGAAGAAATACTATATTGGTTTAATGGTGAGTCGGTGAACGACATGCCTAAAAATAATAATTCTACCAATCATTTAAAGAGGGTTAAATAAATTCTAATCCTTATTAAAGGGCACTGAATTGCAGCAAGAGGCTGTGGTTTAGTGTCCTTTATTTGTAAGAAAAAACAAAGACTCGAAATAAAGACGTTCGATCTTGCAAAATTATAAAAAATTGTTTAGAAGGAACAAATATTCGAATTTACTGGGATAAAATCGCAAGTCGACTAAATTTTGATATACTTGAGATAGAAAAACCAGTCTTCCTAGAGGTGTCTAAGAACTTGTTTGCTAAGGTCCTTTACCTGCATACAGCACTACTAGGGTCGTGAAACATCAAAGGAAAGAAAAAAGATTAAAGTAGGACGAGGGGGAGGGATTTTAATTTTATCGTTTTTAGCAGAACCAGATTTTTGGAGAATTATTACTGGTATTGGCACATTAATTATTGCTTTTATGGCTTATAGAATAAGCAATTTGGCTCTGCAATCTAATGATGCGCCAAGACCTTTTATATTAAACCGTAAACTTAAAAATAAAAATTTAGGGACTGCAAATGAAAAAATAATAGTAGAAGTTGATCTAATAAATTTTGGTTCCTCTAGGGCACTAAACTCTTATTTAGCGTTAAGTTTCAAAAAAGGTTCTACAAAAGAATTTTATTTATCAAAGCCCGAAATGCTAGTAAATGGTGATATAGAAAAAACTTTATCTATAACTATTAATTTAAAAGAAAAACCAGAGAACAGTTCATTAATAGAGACTTTTCGCCCGAAGTCTAGGAGGGTGGAAAATAACCTTTCAATAATGGTTTTTACAAATGATTTCTTTGGTCATTATTACGCCAAAAAATTTAAATTTAAGTTTGATAACACTCATTTGAATGAGAGTTATACGCCCTTTAAGCAAGTGAACATTTTTAATATAATATTTTGGGAAATAAAATGGTTTAAATATTGGGCAAAAGCTCAGGAAAATACTTTTCCTCAAAATGTTGAAAAAGAAAGACAAGCTATAGATAAAACAGAGATGAGTAAAGAAAAAGGAGAAAAATTAGCTAGAAAGAGAGATGATTTTATTAATAAGAAAGATGAATAGTTTTGCCAACCTACTAGAGGACTTTAAACTACAGCATAACGCTAGTAGTCAAAGTCCTCATTTTTGTTGAAATTAAAAATGTTTTGACTAACAAAGTACGGACGAAATAATTAAATATATAATTTTTCAAACTAATTGGACTAAAGTCACATAATAATTGAATTTTGGTACAATTGTAATAAAAGAGCCATTCAAGTCAAACTATGTAGTTGTTTATTATAAGATTAGACTATTAATGAGTTTCATAAAGACATTAATCTATATAGAGAATGGGTCAAGTTAAGAAAGCAGGTGTCAGGAATTGTTGTATTACTTTACGGGAAGTGACAAACGTGCCCAGGAACATTTAAATACTACCATTCACCAAAAATTTAATATTGGGAAATTTAAAGATACGATCTACGAAAAGGATCCAGAAGTTTATAATGCTTTGGATAGACAGGGTGTAAGTGAATGGGTATACATGTGGGGAGCGACGCCAGGAAGAATGAATATCCCGCGTTGGGAGAAACTTCAACTTGGAGATTGGATGCTTGTTTACTCTCAAAAAGTGTTTTTATATGCGGGACAGGTTGTTGCTAAATTACATAGCAGGGAGATAGCAGAAGAAGTTTGGGGAGCCAATGCTAATAATGAAACTTGGGAATATATCTTCTTTTTAAGTGACCTTCAACGAATCGATGTACCGGTGGAAAAATTTAATGCTTTCTTTGGATATAAGCCGAACTTTGTAGCTCAAGGGTTTAACAATATCGACGAGGGCAAATTTAACTTGAGGAGAGAGGAATACGATTCCACCTTAAGCATGATTCAAAGCCTCAGTGAGGAGTTTACTTTATCTGAGGAATATTTTGAGGATGATAACTTTCAGGCGAAAGTAAATAACCAAAAAGCGCAACAGCTGCTCAAAGAAAATCCAGAACCTAAGGCCTTCAATGAAACAAGAAAAAAGGCTAGTTACTCTCATTGGTCCAGGGACCCGAGAGTTTCTGCAACTGCCTTACATTTTGCAGGGTATAAATGCGAGGTCGATGCTGCCCATGCGACGTTTATTTCAAAGAGTGATAGTCATCCATTTATGGAAGCGCATCACCTCATACCGATGAATGAGCAGCATAAGTTTGAGTATAAACTCGACGTCGTAGGAAACGTGGTGGCTTTATGCCCGAATTGCCACCGTATGATTCATCATGCATCAGATAAAGAGAGAATGAATGTTATTAAACAACTCTATGATGATCGAGTAAAAGAACTCGAGCAATATGGGTTAAATGTTTCTGTAGACGAAGTATTAAATGCTTATTTTATTGAAGGTTATAAATAAACTCGTGACCTAATAGTAAGAAAAGCATCGGGTGAAATGGGATGAGGGGGAAGAGTTTTGAAGATGGTGCATAGTGTGAATAAGCTTTTCGAGGAAATCAGCAAAGCAAAAAAAGAATTCCAAGAAAGATTTGGCAAAGAGTTTCAAATAAGCTATGCGAAAGCAATGAAAGACGTACGTGAAGCCATGGACATAAACATGTTTTATTACAATTGGGCTATTACAGAAAACATGGCGCCAAGAGAATACACTCACCCTTATTTAGAAGGCTTTACACAAGAACAAACCGATGAATACTTTATAAATATTTTTAGTGAAGAAGAAAGACTTGGGACAGAGTTTAACGATATTAAAAAATTAGTTGGGCCGAGTTGGCATGAAACTTTGGATGAGACGTATGAATTAATTTTGGATGACAAGTTTCGTGTAGCGATCCCCTTGCTCGTGACCGGTATAGAAAAAGGAATTAAGAACGTGATGGATGAATTCAGTGATCATACAAATATTTATGGCGGAGCTTTAAAAAATAAAGTCGATGCTTACCTTACAGAGTATCAAAATCGCTATGAGGAACATCCCTATTTAGAGCAATTTGCAAGAATTATTAGCCATATTTATAGAGAAGATTTTTTTGAAAACATATATACTCGCGAACAAATTAGTAGTTTGAATCGCAATCTTATAAGTCATGGTAACGATAAACCAGATGAATGGACTAAAAGAGATTTGTATCAATTAATAGCCTTCTTTTCAAGTACAGCCATGTTATTAAACAGATAGGTTCTACCAGCCCACTGGAGGACACTGAACGACAGCAATAAGCTGTATTATTGTGACGAAACAGGGAAAGTGAAGCGGGTGGAATGATACGAGGGGGGAAGAGTTCTGAATGCATGAATGGGTAAAAAAAACATGGGTAAAAAAAACGTTTATTATAGTAGTTTCTATTATTGTTTTGATAGCTTTTATTTGGTTTTTTGTTTGGCTTATTGATTCGTCTATTGAAAAGTATGTGAGTATTAAACCTGGCACATGGTTAGCCACAGGCGGAACTATTGTAGGAGCATTCTTGGGTGCTGCTTTAGCTGGCTTTTTTTCTCTAAGAAGTGTTAAGAAACAGATACAAAACGAAAACGAGGCAAGAGCAGAAGAAAATAGAATAATTAGAGAAAGCGCTGCTTTTAAGTTTTCATACACTATATTTGAAATACAATTAGCTTATAAAGATATTATCAAAGACGTTGATGAAAAAAGTCTAAAAATTTTAGTGATGGAACGCGAACTAAGAATTTTAAAATCTTTATACTCTAGCTTAGATAACATTGATATTACTGTATTAGAGAAAAAAGAGCTACAAGATTTGCATAGGGAAAAAAAGAATATTAGCAATAGGTTATTTGATTTTGAAATGGTTTTAGAAGAATTCGAGCACGAATATCCTGAGCGAGAATCTAGAAAGGAAATTGATATTTCGCATTTCTTCAAAATGGATGATCTTGGTATAGATATTCTAAGAGATATAAAATGCGCAGCCGAAAATTCGTTTTGTAATCTAATAAGAGATTTTGAAAATAAATATCATTTTCGTGTAGAAAAGAAAAAAGAAAAACAATGTTCTACCAGCCCACTGGAGGACACTGAATGACAGCCCAACGCTGTGGTTTGGTGTCCTCTTTTTTGTTAGGAGGCATGTATGAAGAAGAAACCGCAGGAGAAGCAGCAACTATCAGAACGAGAAATCAAAGAGTTGATGGGTGTACACAAGCAAACATACAAACGAGCCAAAGGTGGGGCACTGAGAGCGAAATAAAGGGGCGATTGGATGGCAGCAGTAATGGGCGAGCATCAAACAATGAATGTCGACGAAGTAGAAACACTGATCTGTGAATACTATTGGCGCAAAGCTGAAATCCAGCGTCTTCAGGAACTGTTGTATGAATCGTGTGGCAGCATGGTGCAGTTTAAAATGGTCGCGACCTATGGTGTTGAAGCCGCTATGCCAGTCGGAAGCAAAGGCAAAAGCATGGCCGAATATCAAGACATAGAGCGACGCGAAGAACGGATCTTGAAACAACTGGAGAAATATAAGAACATTGCGATGTTTATCGAGTTGGGGGAAAGAGAATTAAAAGGCCACCTGCATGAAGTAATCTACAGCTGCATGATGGATGGAATGAGTTACCGGGCGATTGCCAAGCACTTGAAAATGAACAAAGACAAGGTGCGAAAGCTGAAAGATGAATGCCTCCGCCAATTAAGCCAAAATAGACACTTTAGACAAAATCTCCACTATTTGAAATACCACAAACAAATTATATAAACTGGTGGTGGCAGGGCAATCTTTAGACCGTGCACTGCCCCTACAAAACCCTCCGGCGCTCTGGCGAGCGTCCTTTTTTATGAATTTATGTAAGAAATTTTGAAGAATGGTTGTCAAAATCCTTATTCATTGTCCTTTACTTAGTAGATGCGAAAACATGCATCCACTCTTCAAACATTAGAAAGGATGATGAACATGGCACAAACATTGGGGCATCAACTGATCAATTACGGAGAAGAACACCTGGATACGCCTTACGAATTTGGAGGCGACGGTCCAGAGACATTTGACTGTAGCGGGTTTGTTCGTTACGTCATTCATTACGTGACGGGCGAAGTGATCCCGAGAACAGCGGCCAGTCAGTCTGAAACCGGCACGCCAATCGCTGAAAGTGATTTACAGACCGGAGACTTGTTATTTTGGGAAGACACTCGTGAAGAGAGCTTAAATCAAAATGAAGTCACGCACTGCGGGATTTATGTCGATGAGGAAACGTTTTTAGGTGCTCAAGCATCTACTGGCGTGGCCTTTGCCGATCTCACTCGGGACTACTGGCAAGAAAGATACGTTGGCGCTCGTCGCGTAGTAGATAGCACTGGAGATCCGCTCACTAACGTAGCGGGAAAGGGAGATCAACTGCGTGTCGTAGCCGACCAGGTCAATTATCGAGACGAGCCTTCCTGGGATAGTTCGGCTGTAGCCGGAAAAGTATACCAAGATGAAGTGTATACAATTGAACGTCGAGTGCCCATGGAAGATCGCTCGGATTTGTTTGAATTAGCATCCGGGACGTATATTACGACCCATGAAAATTATGTAGAAGTAATATCTTAAACCATCAAGGACGCTCTTCGGAGTGTCCCTTTTTTTATGAATTTATGCAGGTGATTTGAAGGATTTATCCCTAATCAGGCAGAAGCTGATAAAGCATTATAATTTAGGGAGGTATTTTTTATGAACAATAATGAACTATTTAACTTAGTCCAGGATATGTCATCGGCTGAAGCCCACGGGGCCAAAGGAAATTTTTTAGAAGATGACAATGATGACTTTATTCGCATTCAATTTAAAAACACTGATGGAAGTTATCACTCTGTCGCAGAATTTTCTACCGTAGCTTCTAAAGAAGAAGTTAAAGAACATCTAAAAGCTCTTGATTTACTAACTGAAGAAAATAAATGAGTAAAGCACAAGCGTCTACCTCCGGGTAGGTGCTTTTTTAGTAAGCAATAAACATACAGGAAATGAGCCGATATAAAAAAGAAAACGGCTGGTGTGTCTTGTGATTACTAAAGAAGATGTGAAAGAACTTTTAAGAAAACTGGATGAGTTATTGAATGAATGGAATAAATTAGAAGGGAAAGCTCCTAAAGATATAGAAATGTGACAACGAATCATATTCTAGGGAGGTATTCTGTATGAATAGAGAAGAAATGAATATGAACATTAGTGATTGGAAGCAAGAAAACTCTGATGTTAATTACATTGTGCAGAGTGAAAAAGGAAGAGAAGTTTACAAGCTACTAACTAGTATCGATAACAACTTTAATCGAAAGGAAATAGAGTTTGTTTATGTACAAAATACTTTTAAAGATGATGAACCCTTGGAGCTTTATGTATTCACTGAAACAGACCTATTTATGTACAAAGCAATTGCAGATAAAGATTTCACTATGATCCAACATAAATTAGATAAAGCTATAACGGCTATATCATTTAAAAACGAAATGTATGAAATAGCCTTAACGGTGGAAGGACAAAGTTATTTATTGTCACCTCAAGAAGAGTTATCAAGTGTAGATCAGGATAGAAAGCACGGAGTATTACCTTGGTTCGACAGATTGAGTGAGCTAGTATTAGAAATTTACCAGCACAAACTACTAAAATAAATAATCAACTAAAAGCATCTACCTGCGGGTGGGTGCTTTCAACAGCGTTCAATCAATTAAAAAGGGGGTTTCTAATGGAGTTGGTATTGTTAGCCAATGTAAAAGAGAATTTACTAATGGATCCAGTATTGTTAGCGGCGTTAATAAGTGGAATTGGTGTTATTTTATCGGCACTAATAAGTGGATATGTTGCTCGTAGAACAGCTTCTAAAAGAGAATATATTAATACTATCACTGTAGAAAGAGCAAATTGGATTAATAATCTTAGAGAACAGTTTATTGAAATTAATGATTTACTTGAACGATCTCGTGACTATACTCCTTTAATTGCTCGAAATAAAGAAAGGTTGAAACAATTGAGATATTTGCATAATCAAATCGATCTGCAAATGAATCCTAGTGAGTTAACGGTTAAAGAACACCAAAAAATTATTTTGGATAACATAGGTAAACTTTCACAAAGTAGTATTAAATATATTTCGCATAAAAAGTATATTAATTATCTTCAACAAGTTATTTTAAAATCGGAATGGTCGAGGCTTAAGGTAGAGGCAATAAAGGGAGAAGAAATTAAAAAAATCGAAAATTTATCTATAGTAATTACAACTGCTCACAAAATTAATAAAACTCATTTCGAAAAGAGTTTAAAAAAAGATTTCTCAAATGAATTTAAGGAATTAAATGGAGAAGTATATAAAGAAACTATTCCTGTAGTGAAGGAAGCCTTGAATTTAGTTGAAAATGATTAATTATAAGCTGCCGCTCTTATTTGCGGTAGCTTTTTTGTTTGTTGAAAACAGATCTTACATGGGAACTGCGTGTTCCTGACCTGTTTTGAGCAAATAACATCAAGGAGGTGAGGTAGTGGCGAAAGGGAAATATGCCCGTTGGCTTGAACCAGAAGGCCTAACATTATTGGAAGGCTGGGCAAGAGATGGCCTCACGGACGAGCAAATTGCCCACAATATGGGCATTGCCACCGGCACGTTATACGAATACAAGAAAAAGTATGCTGAGATAAACGAGGCCTTAAAAGCGGGCAAGGAAGTTGTGGATTTGAAAGTGGAGAATGCATTACTCCGGCGTGCGTTGGGTTATGAGTACGAAGAAATCACCTATGAATTTGGCGAAGAAACCAAGCGAGTTACGAAGCAGCAAACGCCGGATACCACCGCCCAGATCTTTTGGTTAAAGAATCGAAAACCGAAAGAATGGAGAGACAAACAGGACCATATGCACAGTGGACCGGAGGGCGGCCCGATTGAACACAAACGGCAAATAGACCTGTCCACCTTGTCGGAAGAGGAGCTGAACAACCTTGAAACTATCATCAGTCGATCTGCCGACAGCGAAGGAAATCCAACAGGAGAAGAGTAGGCGGCGCTTGACCGACTTTACCACCTACACGATGCCGGATTACAAAATCAACTGGCATCATG
This sequence comes from Marinococcus luteus, assembly GCF_034497705.1. Classification (GTDB taxonomy): domain Bacteria; phylum Bacillota; class Bacilli; order Bacillales; family Marinococcaceae; genus Marinococcus; species Marinococcus luteus_A. Next base: position 484,748 of record NZ_JAXRUV010000001.1, read on the forward strand.
AAAATCTGTGCCATGCGTTGGACAAGATGGCCCGCCGGGAACTGAAGCGGCTTATGGTCTTCATGCCGCCAAGACATGGCAAAAGCGAACTGGTGTCCCGCCGCTTTCCAGCTTATGTGCTGGGGCGGGACCCGAACGCCAACGTGATCGGCGCCAGCTACTCCGCAGACCTGGCCAGTTCCATGAACCGGGACGTGCAGCGCATTATCGACACGCCGGGCTATCGGGAACTGTTCCCCGAAACCACGCTGAACGGGACCAATGTGAAGACGGCTTCCCAGGGCAGCTATCTGCGGAACAGTGAAGGCTTTGAAATTGTCGGTCACAAGGGCAACTACAAGTCGGCCGGCGTGAATGGCCCGATCACCGGTTTCGGTGCGGATTTTGCCATCATCGACGACCCGGTGAAAAACCGACAGGATGCCGAATCGAAAGCGTTCCGGGACCGTCTCGACGACTGGTTCTCCTCCACGCTGTACACCCGGTTGGAAGAAGAGGCGTGTATTTTGATCACTCTCACCCGTTGGCACGAGGATGATCTGGCCGGACGGCTTCTGGCACGGGCGGCGAATAACCCCGATGCGGAACAGTGGGAAGTCATCCGCTATCCGGCCGTCTTTGATGAAAAGATTGAAGATAAAGACCCGACCGATCCTCGGGAGAACGGCCAGGCGTTATGGCCCGGAAAGTACGATGAGAAGCGGCTGAAAACGACGAAGGCGACCGTTGGCTCCTACGACTGGTCGGCGCTGTATCAGCAGGTTCCGACCCCGAGCGAAGGCGGCATTTTGAAACGCCATTATTTTATGTATTACAAGCACCCGCCGAATGTGAAGAAGTTCGATCAGATTATTCAGTCCTGGGACATGACATTCAAGGACAAAAAAGGCTCTGATTTTGTGGTCGGCCAGGTGTGGGGGCGCATCGGAGCGGACAAATACCTGCTTGATCAAGTGCGGGACCGCCTCGATTTCAGCGCCACGGTACAAGCTGTGCGGAATCTCACCGCAAAATGGCCGTCGGCACATCTGAAACTGATTGAAGACAAAGCCAATGGACCGGCCGTCATGACCACGCTGAAAAAGCAGATCAACGGCCTGGTCCCGGTGGAGCCGAACGGAAGCAAGCTCTCCCGGGCGTTCGCCATTACGCCGGATTTGGAAGCGGGGAACATTTACATTCCCGACCCGTCGCTGGCGTCCTGGACGAACGACTTTCTGGAGGAATGTGCCGCGTTTCCAAACAGCACGAACGACGACCAGGTGGACTGTATGTCGCAGGGTGTGTACCGACTCATGACCACGACCGGCAAAAAACCAAAAGTCAAAGTACGTTCCACTTAAAGGAGGTGGCCGCGCATGGCCCAAACCCAGGCGATTGTAACCGGCGACGGCGAAGTGCTGTCCAAAGGTTACATGGATCAATATTTAACCAAAAGTAAAGAAGAAGCGGGATCGAATCAGATGGTCACAGACGTGTTCAACAACGCCTATACCCAGGACGGCCTGGTACAGCCGCTGTACGTTCTGGAAAATCTGGCGCACCTTCTGGAGATCAGCACCCCGCATTACCGCGCATGCAAAACGAAGGCGCGGGACACGGCCGGCATCGGCTGGTATCTGGAACCGGTGCAGGATTTAAACAGAGAGCCCAGTGAAGAACAGAAAGAAGCAGCAACCACGTTTCTTAAACGCCCGAACCCGGACGAGTCCTTAAGCGAAATGGCGGAGAAAGTATTCGTGGATTTCGAGAGCACGGGCAACGGCGACATCGAAGTGATTCGGGATCCGAACACCGGCCTGGTATCGCACTTGCTGCATATCCCTTCTCATACCGTCCGGGCGGCGTATGACGGCCGACGCTTTGTCCAGTCCCGTAACGGCCGGCAGGTATGGTTCAAAAAGTTTGGCGAAAAAGAAGAACTGGACGCCCGTACCGGTGTGTTTCGTCAAGTGGAAAGCGACGAGCACAGAGCCACAGAAATCATTCATCTGAAAAACTACACCAGCCGCTCCGATTATTACGGGATTCCCGACATTATGCCGGCCCTGAGCGCGGTGATTGGCGACCGGGAGCGGCAGGAGTACAACATCAGTTTCTTTAATAACCATGCCGTTCCCGCTTACGCCGTGACGGTGACCGGCGCAGAACTCGACAGCGACACCGAACGGAAAATTGAAGAGTTTTTCAAATCGGGCGTCAAGGATCACAATCATTCCACGCTGGTTCTGGCTGCGTCCCGAGAGGAGGGCGAACCGAAAGAGGAGCCGATCAAGTTTGACTTTCAGGCGCTCTCCACGGACACCAAAGAAGCCAGTTTCCGCATGTTCCGGCAGGACAACCGCGACGAGATTCTTTCCGCGCATGGTGTCCCGCCGTACCGTGCCGGCATCGTGGTGGAAGGACAGCTCGGCGGTTCCTCCGCCCAGGAAACGACGGAGATTTATAAGCAGTCCGTGATTGCTCCGAAGCAGGAGCGCTTTGAAGACGTGATGAACCGTGTACTGGACGAGGCGGGTGTCACCGAATGGCAGTTCCGGCTCAATCAGATCGACACCAGGGACGTCACTGCCGAGGTCAAACGCTATCAGCAGCTGATGAACCTTGGCGTATACAGCCCCAACGATCTGCGGGAAGCCTTCGGGGAGGAACGGATCGACGACCCGGCGATGGATCAGCATTTCATTGGTGGGCGCCCGGTTTCATCCTCCGGCGGCAGAGCCACACAGGGAGAAATCAAGTCGACCAAAGACCTGCATGATCAACTGGTGGCCATTGCTACCAAGGAGGCGTGAGCGACCATGAAACAGAGCACCGCTTCCCAAATGCTTGCGCCAGTGAAAAAGTTTTTGGTGTATCACTGCGAACTCCCGGCCTTCACCAAAGGAGATCAAATGGTCGAGGACGCCGAAGAAGCGCTCCAAAATAAACTCAACCGGCTGCAGGACGGCCTGGAAGCCATGTTTATTCAAGTGATCCGGGACGAGGGGATTCTGCCGTCCGATGTAGATGCCCAGCGGGCGATTGTGGCCCGGGTGTTGGATGAGCCGTTCGAGAACATGAAAGAAACGATTGCGGACGACAGCGTGGAAGTTGCGGAACTCGGCCGGCAGATGGCCTTCGATGACTTCCGCTCGTTCGGGATCGACTTCAGCAGCACCGATTTCAGCGAAGAGGTCCGGGATCAGCTCCGCAACCAGGTATATGAATTTTCCACCGACACCTTTGAGCGTATTCAGGGAGACTTCCAGGAAACCCTGGCCAAAGGATATGCCGACGGGAAAGGCATCGACGACATAGCGGATGATTTAAGCAAAGATTTCCGCAGCCTCCGGGAAAGCCGCCTGGCGTTGATTGCCCGGAACGAGGTGCAGGGAGCGCAGAACGAAGGTTCGCACCGGACGATGGAAGAGTACGAGATTGAGTACGAGCAATGGTTGAGCGTGGGCGACACGCGCGTCCGCGATACCAATGAAGCGAGCCATGTGGATATGCACGGCGAAGTCGTGGAGGTAGGCGAAGATTTTTCAAACGGGCTGCGCTATCCGGGCGACCGGCGGGGAGCCAAAGCAGAATACATGAACTGCCGCTGCCGGGCGCGGCCGTATATCCCGCGCGAGGATGAACACATTACCAGCACCCCGTATTACCCATAAGCATAAGCTTCCGCCAAGGGAGCTTTTTTTATGCTGGAAAGGAGGTGAAACGCAATGACACAAGCAGCGAAACAATCAACAGGAAGGAGTGAGAGCATGAGCATGAGCATGAACGAATTAACCGGCCCGGTGATCACCAAGAACGACGAGGAGCGCGTAGTGGAAGCACCCGTCCTGGTCCCGGATGAACCGGACTCCGACGAAGACGTGGTGAGTGCTGATAAGATTCGGCAGTTAGCACACAAATTCGTGGAGGATTACGGCAACATCGACCTGCAGCACTCCCTCAATAACGTGGGAAACCTGGTCGAAAGCTACATTTCCAAGACGGACATGGACTATGACATGGGAGACTCCACGGTGACGGTCCCGAAAGGAAGCTGGATGATGGCCGTCCGCGTGACGGATGACGACAGCTGGAACGCAGTCAAAAGCGGAGCGCTTGGAGGCTTCTCCATTATGGGCGTCCCGAAAATGACGCTCAAATCCAAGCACGACAACAGCCTGAAAAACGCCGCGGAGCATAACGCGCTGAAACGGACCACCCTGGACGACCTGGGCGATGATTACGTGGTGAACGCGGTATCCCTGGTCGATGAACCGGCGGTCCCGAAAGCCAAATGGGTGTCGATCAAAAGCAAAACAAAGTCCACCCGGGAGTCAGCCACCGCCGACACGGTACAAAAAGCCGTCAGCGGATCACTCGAACACCGGCAGCGGATCGTTGAGGACGAAATGGACAACATCTTTTTTACGATGGATCAGATTCCTTTCATCCATGCGACGTTTCAGAACCTGCTCGTCATGCGGGTGCATAACGACTACGGCATGAAGTTCATGCAGGTCGAATACGAAATGGACGAGGAAGGCAAAGTGACCTTCACCTCCCAGCCGGAGGAAGTGACGATTGAGGAGCAGATCGTGCCGGTGGAAAACGGAGCTCGTATGAGTGCTCAACTTAGTCAGCAAGGCAACTCTGCCGACCCGTCCACGAAAGCGTCACAGGTAATCAACGACGGGAACGCCGTGGCCAACGCTGCTGAACACGAACTCAACAGCAACCAGAAGTCGTTCCTGCAAAAGGCGTCAGAACTGCTCGGAATTTCTCCAGCGGGGAAAGCCGGGCGGACCATTTCGGACGCGAACTACGACAACCTGGTGGAAGTGAAAAAGCGGGTGGATACACTCGTGGACCAGGCGGAAAAGGAACGCGCGGAAAAATCGAATCAACATGGGGGCGAGGATATGAACAAAGAAGAGATCAAGGAGATTGTCAAAAGCACGATGCGCGATGAATTAGCGCCGATGCTTCAAGAGGCCAATCAGCAGGAGCCGGAGGGATCGAAGAAAGGGGCAGACGATGAAAACAACAGTGGAGCAGCTGAAAACGGAACTGCCGGCAGTCACAAAGAAACCGGAGAAAACGGCGGAGACGACAGCGAGTCCAGCGAAAAATCCAAAGGAACCGGCGAAGGCGGAGAAAACGGCGAAGGCGGAGAATCTTCCGAAACCGTAGCCAAGTCGGAGTACGACAAAGCCGTGGAAGAACTGGAACAACTGAAAAAACATCGTCCGCTGTCGCAGCGGCTTGCCGGACAAGACGGTGATGAACCCGCTCAAAAGGCCGATACCGATACCGGCCGGGACATGCTCGGGTACAAAAAGAAAGCGTAAAGACGAACGCCCGCTGCCAATAGGTGTTTCGCACAATCTGACTACCACACAGGAGGTATTTTTTTATGGAAGATAACGCGCAATTACTCAAAAATATTCAAAACGCGGTGAAGGCCATTCAAACGAGCGACATTGGTTCGAGCGTTCTGTCCCGGCAGAAGCAGAGCCAGTTTGTCCGCACGGTGTCCGAGGCGACACGTATTTTGGACGACGCCCGCCAGATCAACATGAACTCCCACACGTATGACATTGACCGCATCGGTTTCGCGTCCCGGTTTATGCGCGGGGCAAATGAAGGCGAAGACCCGGAAGAAACATCGAAACCGAACTTCGACACCAACACGCTCGAAGCCAAGGAACTGATTGCGATTGCCGGGTTCACGGATTCCACGCTCGAAGACAACATTGAGGGCGAGAATTTTGAAAACACGCTCCTGACCCTGATTGCGGACCGCTCTGGGGTGGACCTCGAAGAACTGTTCCTTAACGGGGATCGGGATTCGAGCGACAGCTTACTGCAAGTGATCGACGGCTGGTTGAAGAAAGCAGCCAACGAACTGGACGGCGGCGCAAGCGAACCGGACTTCGACACAGAAGACGTGGAGACTATGTTCGATGAAATGATCAACGGGATTGATAAGAAATACCTCCGCCGCCGGGAAGACTGGAAGCTGTACGTCCACTGGGACATTGAGGATTCGTACCGTAACCTGCTTCGGGACCGTGGAACCGGCCTTGGTGACAGCGCTCAGACCCAGGCGAACCGTCTGGCCTACAAAGGCTTTGAAATCGTGGACAGCTCCAGTATGCCGGAAGGCAACGCGCTGCTTGTGCCGCGCTCGAATCTGGTCTATGGCATGTACCGCGACGTCCGCATTGAGCCGGACCGCAAACCACGCCAGCGTCTGACGGATTTCATCACGACCATGCGTGTGGACTGCCACTATGAAGACGAAAATGCGGCGATCGTGGCCAAAGGCTTTGAAGGATCGTCCTCTTAATACTGACTCAACGAGTTAATACTAACTAAACGAAAGCGAGGAATCACGGATGAATACAATAGAAGTAACCAACACAGGTAAACGTTCCCGGGCGCGGCTCGGGATCAATTTTGAGCCGAACAAAACGAGAACGGTGGAAGCGACCAAGCGCCAGACGGTTGTTCTCCGCGCCGTGAAGGATTTTGACATTAAAATTATTCCGGAAGAACCAGCGGGTGAATCAACCAACGGAGGCGACGGCAAGGACAAGGGCGGCGATGAAACACTCACCGACGCCCAGTTGGAAGAAATTCAGGCCATGACGATTGAGAACTTCAAAAAGGCGATTGCCGAATACGGGATCAGCAACGAGGACGCCATAGCGATTGAAGAAAATGGCCAAAAACGGAAGTCGCTGCTCGAAGAACTCGAAGCGCCGAAGGAATAACCGTGTATGGGTGTCTTTGAAGAACAGGACATCACCGACGTTGTTACGGTATCCGACGTTAAACAGGACACCGGCGTGTCTCCGGATGATTTTTATTTAAGCGATAAGGAGAACCCGGAGGAAGCACTGGACGCAATGCTCACCGACTGGATTGAGCGGATTGAATCGGATGTCCTGGTCCGGATCGACAAGACGTTCAGCGACGACGACAAAGGCTATCACGGCATGCGGGACATCATCCTCCGCACCGTGGCGAAAATGGTAGGGACGGCGCAGCAGCTGCGCTCCTCCCCTATCGTTCAAGTGGATGAATTTACCTCGGAAGTGCTGAACACCAGCAAAGTCATTACGGAATTAAACAGGGAACTCCGGCCGTTCCATGAGCGGCGCGTGTTTATGTTCAGCTCCTCGGACCCCCTGGAAGGAGAGGGTGACTCGTGAAACTGAATGTCGATCAAGCCGGCGTCAGAGAACTTGCTGATAAGCTTCGGGAGGGGCTCGAAAAGGCACACGACCTATCCACGCAGGAAGTATGGGGCAACCTCATGGAACATTCCCCGCAGGATCAAGGGCGGCTGGCCGGTTCGTGGAAATACCGGCGAACCGGTTCGTTCCGTTCCCTGATTTCCACCTCTGTCAGCTACGCTATGGTGCAGAATGACGGCGTGGACCCGTTCACGATCCGTCCGAAAAACGGCCAGGCGCTGTACTGGAAAGGGGCCGCACATCCGGTGAAGAAAGTGGAACATCCCGGTTTTAAAGGCAAACATTATATTGAACAGTCGATTGACGAAGCGGGAGAGCGGCATGAGGAATTTGTGCGAAGCAGCTTACGAAAGGTGCAGTTATTATGACGATTGAGCGCAAAGGGATGCGTCAGACCAAGAAAGAGGTGCGGGAGGCGTTTACCACCATCCTCCGGACCCATGAGGACCTAGAAGAGATTAACGAAATTACCTACGGGCGAAAGGCGGACCTGGGGAAAGTCCGAGCGCCGGTAATATGGATATTGCCGACGTCCCACACCCCCGAACTCGTCAGCGGCCACACCGAGCAGCATGATTTCAGCTATGAGTTTTTAATCCTGGTGAAATCCAACAAGCCCGAAGAAGGATTCGAGAAGGCGGAGGACCTGGCGCTGACTGTTTACGATGCGCTCATGGAAGACCGGACCCTGGACGGAACCGTGCATGATGTCCGTCCGAGCGGGATTGACCCGGCCTATTCCGGCGGAGCAGAGAATCCGCAGCTGTACTGGAGCGCCGTGGAGTTCGTATTTCGATTACAAAGGAGGGCAAAACGCACATGAGTATTACACGCTATGTAAAGGTAGGCGAAGAAGAAACATTCGCAGAAGAAACTGCCGTATCCACTGAAACGATTGATCCGGAATCCGCAGAGATCGACCCAGTGGAGGAAGACAAAATGGTCTATCCAGGGATGAGCGGCCTGGATCGGATTGTGGCCACGGGCGTCTATTCCACGGAAGGCTCGTTTACGCTTCCGATGGACAGCGACGTGGCTCCCTTGTTTTTCAAGTGGGCGCTGGGCGGATATGAAGTCGAAGGGGATACAGATTCCTATACGCACACGTTCTACCCGAGCACCACCCCGCTCATGGATTCGTTCACGATGAAAGTCGGCAAGGATATTATGGAGCATGTGTTCCTTGGCAACGCGATCACGAACCTGGAGCTTGCGATTGAGAACGAGTGGGCGTCCCTCACCGTGGAAACCGTGGGCGCAAAGGACAAGCGCAGCGACCTGGACGAAGACTCGGAATTTACCGAAGGCGATGTGTTTGCGGCGCACCAGGTCACGATTGACCGTGAAGATACCGATATTTCGCCGGATATTGATGCCATGACCCTTACGGTGGAAACCGGAGCGAACGTGGAGGACGCGCAGGGGCCGGGCAGCCGGTATCCACAGCGGTCCTATCGCGGCTCGATGGTGGTCAACCTGGAAATGACAATCGGCTTTGTCGATGAAAGCGACCTGCAGCGTTTCTGGGGCGGCAATGACGGGCCGGCCGACAACGAGGTGGAGGAGTCGAAGTACGTGCTTCATATTGGCGAAGATATTGCCCTGACGTTCCCGCGTATGATCTATATGAGTTCCACCCAGCCGGTCGAAGGCCGGGATCATATTGTGCAGACCATTACTGCGCGGGCGCTGGTCGATCAGAGCGAAGGAACCGAAGCACAGGGGCCGATGATTATGGACGTTACCAACAGCAAAGAAAGCTATCATTTAGACGATCTGACAGCGTAACACGCGAAGCAGGAAAGGGAGTGCCGTAGGTGCTTCCTTTTTTTATATCCACATGACACGCACCACCAAACCCATACAAAACGGAGGAATAGCAATGGCAAAACTAACGAAAGATTTATTGATGGGCGACGCATACACGACAACAGTGAAAGCAGTAGTCTCCGGCCAGGAAGTTGACGTGGAAATCAAACCGCTCAACGGGCCGGACTCCAGCCGCGTGGAAGAATGGCTGCAGGAAGGCAACACGATGAAAGGCCGGCCGGGACGCAACGGCAAGATGCAGCAGGAAATGAGCATGGACCTGAAAAAGAACGCGAAAGGCCAGAAGGAATCCGATATTCTGGCGTGTGCCTACGGGACCGTGGACAGCGATTTTAACGAAAAGTTCATCCGGGAGCATTGGCCGAACCACTTGATCAAAACGGTGGCCAGTGAAGTGAAAGACCTGTCCGGGATCACGAACAAGGCGGAGATAGAACGATTTCGCAACGAGCAATCCGGAGACAGCGACGGAAGCGGAGAACTGGTTCATTCTGATCTACCGAGTGGGGATTCAGCCGAGCGAGCTGACGATGATGAACCCGCTGCAGAAGCACACTCTGATTCATCGGTATAACGAGTCCGTAAAGAAAGAAAAAGAAGCCCAGGATAAACAGCAGAAAGAAGCACAGCGCGGTTCCGCAAGAAAAAACCGGGGGCGGAAAGGACGGTGAGAAAATGGCCAATAATACAGTAGAAATCACGATCACATCCGACGACCAGGCATCCAAAGCGTTTGCAGACGTCAGCCGGAACGCGGAAAAAGCCTTTGCGGATGCCGAATCGGCGACGGAGCAGGCATCCAGTTCGATGGATAAGACTCATGCATTTGAAGTGGACATAAGTTCGGCTGAACGGTCCCTGGAATCGGTGGAAAGTTCGGCGGAGCAAGCGTCGGAAGCTGTCGATCAGCAGTCCACCATGAAGGTTGATACCAGCCGCGCCGAACAGAACATGAAAAACGTGCAGGACACCGCCGATCAAACCGCGAAAGCCGCCGACCAGGACCATACGTTCAACATGAACGGCAATAACGCGAAGCAGACCATGAACGGCGTGAACGACAGCATGGACACCGCAAACAGCCGGGCGTATGAGTTCGGTGATCGGCTGAACGGCTACAGTGAAATCGGCATGGATATTGCCGCTCCGTTCGCCGCTGCCGGAGGCGCGGCTGTGCTGGCCGCCTCCCAGACCAAAAAAGGCAAAAAAGAACTGGATAAGATGAACGATTCCTGGAAGGACGCCCAGAAAGTGCTGGCTCCGGCCGGGGAAACGATACTGGAAATGGCAAACGACATTATCCCTCCGCTCATCAACGCGACGGAGAAAGTCGTGAATGTGTTTGATAACATGCCCGGACCGGTCCAGAAAGCGATCATTGCGTTTTCGGCGTTCATGGTGGCATTGCCCGCGATTGCTACGGTAGTCGGGGCTTTTATTATGGCGTTTGCTTCGATAGGTCCCGCGTTAGGGGCAGCAGGTACGGCTTTCACCACCTTCTCCACCGTCGCCACTACCGCCATACGGACCGTGTCTACGGCGCTGTTAACGAACCCCTGGACCATAGCGATCATGGCGGCCATAGCGGTCATTGTTCTGCTCTGGAAAAACTGGGACGAAGTCTCGGGCTTCCTGCGACAGAGCTGGCAGAAGATCAAAGAGGTGGCCGGGACGGTCTTTCCGGCGATTGGCAAAGCGATCAAAAACGCCTTTAACAGTTCGGTGGAATTTATCCAGAATTTATGGACGAAAGCGACGGAATGGATAGGAAATCAATTTAATCAGTGGGTGGAAATCGGACGGGCGGCCTTCACCCTGCTCCGGGAAACGATCCAGGAACGCTTCAATATGATGGTCACAGGCATACAGACGATCTGGTCCAACGTGACGTCCTGGTTTGGCGAACGACTGGGCCAACTGGGGTCTATGTTCGGCAACGCCTTTCAAGTCGTGAGAGAATCCGCGAGCAGCCGATTTGAAGCAGCCGTATCGTTTGTGCGGAACACCTGGTCCACGGTCACGGAATGGCTCTCCGAACGTCTGTCCCAGTTCGGGTCGATGTTCGGGAACGCTTTTGCTTCGGTGCGGGAATTTATTCAAACGCGCTTTCAGCAAGCCGTTCAGTTTGTCCGGAATACGTGGAGCAGCGTCACCGAATGGCTGTCGGAACGCCTGAGCAGTTTCGGAAATATGTTCGGCAACGCTTTTGCTTCGGTACGTACCTTTATCGAAGAACGGTTTAACCAGGCGGTCCAGTTCATTCGGAATACGTGGTCGAACGTGACGGAATGGCTCGGAGAGCGCCTGAGTTCGTTCGGTAATATGTTTGGGAGCGCGTTTTCATCTGTTCGCAGCTTTATAGAGGAACGTTTTACCCAGGCCGTTCAATTTATCCGTTCGACCTGGAGCAACGTAACGGAATGGCTCTCGGAACGATTGAGCGGTTTTGCTGATCTGTTCGGCAACGCCTTTTCGAGCGTTCGTTCGTTTATTGAAGAACGATTCAGCCAGGGCGTATCGTTTCTACAAACCGCATGGCAGAACTACGTTGAATGGATAACCAACCGATTAAGCCAACTCGGGGAATTATACGGCAATGCCTTTACTGCAGTGAAAAATGCCATACAGGAACGGTTTGAACAGGCCGTCCGGTTTATCCGGAACACCTGGTCGGACGTGACCGGGTGGCTTGGCGATCAGCTTGGCCGTTTAGGCAGCTTATTCCAGGACGGATTTTCGGCGGTGCAGGACATTGCGTCCCGTGTATGGTCCCGGATTACTTCGACGATACAGGACGCCTGGTCATCCATTACCGGCGTGATAGATCAATCCATTTCCGCTATATCGGACAACATTCAATCGGTCTTTTCGTCGATAGCAAGCACCGTGTCCGATATATGGTCCTCGATTACGTCCGGAGCGTCCGATGCCTGGTTTGGATTGACCGACACGATCGGGAACGCGCTTGGCAATGCGTATGATATGGCCGTAGGCGTAGCCCAGGATATAGTATCCGCCCTTTCGGATGCCTGGAAGGGGCTGTCCGGAAATGTGAGCGGAGTCTGGGACAACGTGGTCGGCGCAATACGGGACGGAATCAATGGCACGATCAGTGCAATTAACGGCTTTCTGAACGCGATTTCAAGTATTAGCATCAGCATACCGAAAGTCGATATACCCGGAACCAATATTGACGTGGGCGGTGGCTCCATTAACTTCCCAAGCCTTCCGAACCTGCCAATGTTAGCGAAAGGCGGCATGGTGCAGTCCGGTGGCGGTACTCCGGCCATTATTGGCGAAGGCCGTCACGACGAAGCGGTGCTGCCATTAAGCAACAGCGTGATGGGACAGCTGGCCGACATGATTGTATCCCGCATGGGTGGACAGTCCGGCGGTTCCGGCGGAACCATGACGATTGAAGTTCCAGTGTATCTCAAAAACCGGGAAATTGCCCGCGCGATTGCTCCCGAGATTGATAAAGAACTGGCCGACAGCCGGAACCAAAAAGCCCGCGCAAAGGGAGGGGATTAATCCATGAAATATGACGGCGATACCCTGGACGATCTGTTAGACGTCACCGGGATTGAAGGGGGATTGCTCCCCGAACAGCAGACCAACACCACGACCCTCCCGGAGCGTCCCGGGCGCTCCTTTTTCAGCAAGCGTCACGGCATACGGATGATTGGTGTCAATGTTGTGGTACGCGCCGGAAACGAAGATACGTTCTTCGACCGGGAACGGAATTTGGCCGGGAAGCTCAACAAACCCGCACCTCGCAAACTCTTTCTGTATGACGATTCGGCCCTGTATATATGGGCGATCCTAGCCGGAAGTACGGATATTGAACAGATTGTCAATCACGGGAGGGGGCAGCTTCCGTTCGAGTGCTACGACCCATTTTTCTATGACGATGATGAAACCGCAAGCACCTTTGAGAGCGAAGGAAATAAAACGATGACGAACAAAGGCAATGACGACAGCTTTCCGAAGTATGAAATCAAAGGCGTAACGGACGGCGGGGAAATCGACATTAGCATAGCCAACCGGACGCTTCGGTATGACGGCCCGTTGATTAGCGGCGAAACCCTGGTACTGGATTCAGAAACGATCACGGCCTATGTGCGGCGCAATAACGGAACCAAAGCCGGGGTGCTGTCCGGATTAAATACCCTTCGCTTTCCAAAGCTCGCGCCGGGAAAAAACGAACTATCCATTGGAACAAGCGGGGGCGCGGAGATCAGCGAAGTACGTGTGACTCCGCGCAGCCGATGGGTGTAATCAAAGGAGGGAACACAGGTGGCGAATACACCGTATAATCGCGTCCGCAGCCAGAACATTTTAGCGGCGCACATTTCCGGCCTGGGCGAAAGCGCAAAGAAACTGGAAAGCGCCTTAAACATGCAGATTGACGAAGAAACCGAATACACCTTAAACGATGTGTCCGACCAGGAAGACGCGAATTACCGCTATCGGATTTATGAAGGTGACATACGGAATTGGTTAGACGACCCGGGTCCTGTCATTTACCGCAACGGGAGCGAAGTGGATTCGAGTGAATACACGGTTCATCCGGCGTATGGTGCAGTCATCTTTAACGATCAACAAAACTCCGATGATGAAATAGCAGCCGATTTCACCTATATCACGGACGAAAGTGGACGCCTGGAATCGCTAGAAAGGGACGTTTCACACCTCAAAGATACGCGGTTTGGACTGCGCGTGGCGGGCGAATATCAGAACAGCGCTATTTCCGGAGTAGGAGCCGTGAGCAATGGAACGGACGGCGACGGGATTGACCTGGAAGCCGACACCATTTACGCCTTCCCGTTGTTTGTCCGGGAGCGAACGACCTTTGATGATCTTGCGGTCAATATCGAAAGCGGCAGCACCGGCAGCCTGTCCTTCGGTCTGTATGAAGACGATGGGGCGGGTTATCCGTCCGAGTCGGTGGAGATTGTGAATGACGACAGCGACAGTGCCGGGACGCTGCGCCTGGACGATGTGTTCACGATAGACGCGGGCTATTATTGGTTGGCGCTCCTGTCCGACGCTACCCCAAGCGTGACCGGAGCCGAAAGCCGAAGCCTTCCGGTTATTGCGACAGACTTTTCCGACGCCTATTGCGGGTGGGAAGTCGGCCACGATTTCGCAGACGATGATGGGTTGCCAGGGACGTTCCCGAGTTCTGCAGACCTGCTTCCTATCCAGGACGTAGACGCAGACGACAACCCTCATGCCTACCCGCAGGTGTTTGTACGCAAGGAGGAATAGCACATGGCCCGTTTCAATGAGTTTCATAAGTTTAATCACCTCAACGATCACTCCTATAACGAAACGTCAGCCAAGCGTCGGCTGCCGATGTACCACCGCCTTCCCTATGCCAACCCGATCATGCTGGACGATAACCGGAACGAAGTTGTAGCCCTGGACAAAGCGTATGATGTGATTTTAAAGCAGGAAACCAACGCCCAGGAGGACACCGTGACCTTTTTGTTTCCTTACAACGATGATAAGCGTACCGAACTTAAAGGGGAGCGTACCTTTCGCGTGGCGGGCAATGAGTATATCATTCGCCGTCTGCGGCGTAACGAAGATGAAGAAGGCATGGTATCGTTTCAAGTCTACGCGGAAGCGGTTTGGTATGATCTGCGGAAAGAAAAGCCGTTACCGACAACCGAATGGAAGAAACAGACGGCGAAACGGGTCATGACGGATATTGCAAAAGGGACCGGGTGGAGCTTAGGCATTGTGAACGTTTCCGGGAAAGCCAACCTGGAACTAAGCAAGAAGCTCACGAACCGACTGACGGCCTTTCACGAAGTCCCGAAAGCGTTCGGCGGGGAGCTGCGCTTTCGTTCCAAAGACCGGAAAGTGGATTTGCTGCAAGGCAACGAATATTACCTGGGAGCCGCCGTGGTGTCCGGGAAGAACCTGGTGGACGCCGAAGTCGAAAGCGACACGGGTGATCTGTACACGCGCCTGTACGTCTACGGCAAGAACGGTATCAGCATTAAAGACGTCACCGACGGCAAGCCCTATGTCGAAAATTATCAGTTCACCCGGCGCGTCCTGTCCGGCATATTTGAAGACCCGGACGAAAAGAACTCCGGCATGTTGAAGCGTAAAGCCATTAACACGCTCAACAAAGTATCGAAACCGCGCACAAGCATTGTATTGACGGCTGCCGATTTAACCACCCAGGCCGAATTTTCGCACGAAACGATGGTCCTGGGCGGCGTGGTATGGGCGTTCAGTGAAAACATAAACCTGGACGCCAAGACCCGTATCCGGCGGTGGGAATACAACGTGTCCGACCCGAGCCAGACCCGCATTGAACTGTCCTCGAAACAGAAAGCGATCAGCGACATGCTGTCTGATTCCGTGAGTGCTTCTGAAAGTTCAAGCGGCAGCGGGCCGGGGAGTGGCAATGGAAGCGTGGACGTAGGCGACGGCAACGTAGGCGGTGACGTAGACGGCAGCTACGGCGAAGGCGTTCCCGGAGGTACAGGCGCGTATGATGAAAACGGCGACTACGTGGGCGGTTACGATGAAGGCGGCAACGCCGTTGGAGGGGGCGCTTACGATCAAGACGGCAGTTATGTTGGCGGGTACGATCAAGACGGAAACGCCGTAGGAGGAACCGTGGACGGCGGTCTGAATGAAATGCCGTCCGGCTATACCGATCAAACCGGAACCGTGGGCGGCGGCTATACAGGCGGCCAAAACTACGATGATAACGGCAACTATGTTGGCGGGGGCGGCGGCTATGACAGCGACGGTTCGCCCGTGACAGGCGGGAAATACAATGCCGAAGGCGAATACGTAGGCGGGGCCGGGGCCGTTGATGGAACCGGAACCACGATGGACGGCACAGGAAGCGCGACCACGGAAGGTTATACGTCCGGCGGCATGGCCGGAATCGGCAGCGGAAGTGCAGCAGACGCAACCCTGGACGGCGACAGCTTCAATACCGATGGCGACGCTTCTACCGTAACCGGGGACGGCTCCAAGTTTGACACCGATCAAACCAACGACAGCGATATTGCCGACAGCCTGGGCGAAGCCGGAAGCGTGGAAGGCAGCGGTGGCAATGGAACGCCGATTGTCAGCGAAAGCGAACCGACGGACAAATCCCAGGACTGGATAGACACAAGTGGAGACATGCCTGTTCGGAAGCGTTGGAAAGAAGGCGACGCTGTGGCAATGGTCGGAGACGACCCGATTGAAGGGAAAACCTCATATGTCTTTGTGGGGCCGCAGGTCGGAGACTTTGCCGGATTTACGCGGGACGATAACTACACGGGCGTGGCCCGTACCTGGACATGCTATTTGCGCCCGCCTAGCATGTTGGACGGAAGCGGCAACGATGTTCACTTTCAAATTCGGGACGGAGGAAGTTCCCAGGAAGTCGCGGATATGGGTAAAAACATGCTTCCGTTTTATGGCTTTGAGATTTACAACAGCAAAGGCGAAACGGAGCCGGAAGACAACCAGGCGTACTGGATACGTCCGATGTTTAAATTTGATAACAGCGAACACGACAACCCGACAGACTTCATGGAAAGTCAACTAGTCGCAGAAAGCGTATATGTGTCCGATAGTTACGGACGCTTATCGGAAGAAATGATTCAAGATGGATTTCGTGTAGAAAATATGTCGTATGCCACCCTTGAAGAATATCAAGAATGGCGGGCCGTATTAGAAAACTTCAAAGAAAATGGCGCGGACGATGAAGAAGACGGCGGGTGGGAAATTATTTCCCCTCGTACCGAGATCATGGAAGACATTGCCGCCGGGGAACGGGAAACGCAGACCGAAGAACTGGAAGGCTACGTGGAAGAAGAAATGGAAAACGAACGGAACCGGAATAACAAAACGAACAAAGTAAACAGTATGATCTTTTCGTAAACTAAAGGAGGAAATCGTATGCCGGATATAGGTGACGGAGTACACGGAATGGAAAGCGCGGATTTTGAAGGTTATGTGGATATACGCCCGCCGGAAGGCGAAGAATGGTTCATTCCGAACATCTATTTTCAACAGGAAGTAGAGCTTATCAAAACGGACGGCGATAATGAGATTGTAATTGCCCGCGCAACGAATCCGGAAGGAGGCTCCTGGGCTGCATACAAGTATTTCGTCAGCCGGGATTATTATTTACGTGTGCGTAATACAAGCTCGCAGGAAGAAAGCCAGGTTATCGGCTATGAGGGGGTGCGAAGCAGTTGAAACCTATCACGCCGTGGGTCCGCAAAGGTTTCCCCGAAGCGACGACGGACAATGACGGCCAAGTATTACAATACAATGCCGACACAGACGAATATCAACTCGTAGACCCGCCGGAAGGGGGCGCAGATGGAACAAGCCTTCACGATATAGCGGTGGTAGAACCGGACCAAGCAGTTGACGGACGGTATCTGCAATACGATCACGACCAGGAGCAGTACGTATGGCACAAACCGGAAGGGAAGGCAAGTGAGGGAGGTGTTGTGTCAAGCGTTTCACTGACACAATATTTGCCTAACCACCAGTTCAATATGAATGAATCCAGTAGTTCGGCTCCCGGGAAAGGGATTGCTATTGTTCCTTTATTTGATATGGAAATTGACCGACTGTATGCGTCTTTCATGCCAATGGAGGACGAAGTATGGGTATCCGTCTATGAAATCGACAAGGACGATACGGTTATTCAGAAGATCGGCAGCAGCCAAAGCAAAGACAGCGCTCCGGGCGACGTATGGGAAGCGTTTGATTGTGACAGTCCGTTGAGCCTGTCCAAAGGCTCTTATTACGCAATGTTGGCCGAAACGTCCGGAGATGGAGCAGAAATGCACCACTCTTCCGAAGATGATTTTTTCATATCCGGCTTTGGTGTTGAAATCTTTGGTAATAACGGGATTTGGACCGGGACGTCAGACGGTCTTCCGAGCGACGGAGATACCCTGAACCGTCCTACGGGTTCGTTCTATGGCATAGGGTGGGACGCGCAGTATAAACTGGCCGACCTGGACCCCACGCCTACGGAGGACGGCGACGCCACGCATATTCACGGCATAGCCATTGAAGAACCAGGCGAAAGCAACGACGGTCAACTGCTCGAATACGACCACGCGAATGAACAATTTGCGTTGGTAGATAAGCCGTCCGGGGGCGGCGGTGACGACAGTGGCGGTGACGACAGCGCATTGAACAGTACGCTTGCAGGAATCATATTCGGATAGGAGGATTTTAAAATGGCAGCAGTAGGCGAAGTAGTAAACGATATGACCGAAGTGGAGTACGAAGATTATTTGGATATACGCCCGCCGGAAGGCGAAGAATGGTTTATACCGAACATTTACCATGCGAATGAAGCGGTGCTGCTCAAAACGAACGGCGACCATGAGATTTTATTCGCGTCCGATGATGATAAAGAAGGCGGGGCATGGAACGCCTTTAAGTTTTTCCTGGACCGCGATCAGTATTTGCGGGTGCGAAACGTTCATTCGGACGGGGAAGCAAGCGTGATCGGGTATGAAGGAGTGCGGATACGATGAGTTTGAAAACGCCGAACAGCATACAAGACGCCAGTTCTGTCCGTCATATTGACGGCGATATTCGAGATTTATTATTCGACCCGGATAAGGTGCAGGACGATATTGAAGACCTTGTAGACAATGAAATAGATCAATTTTTAGAAAGCGCCCGTCGCCGTCGCCTGTTATTCGCTATTGAAGGATTAATGGACGTTTTAGTACAAAACGAAACCTCCCTGGACGAAGTGTTAAATGACAAAGCAGCAAGGGAAGATATTTTTCAGTCCGAAACCGGCGTAGAAATATTGGCCACTGCTTCAACAGGACGGTCTGTACTACGGGATAACGAAACGGCCTTAGATGAATTGTTAAATAGTACAGAGATATTAGAAAGTAATATATCTATTCCGGCGTTTCGTACTTTACTTTTAACCGTTCCGGAGATATGGGAAGAAGGAGAAGCCCTGCAACGCCTGTTCGATGAAATGACCCTTCGCGATACTGAAGACGGGGCGACGATTGAATTGAACAACCGCCGCCTGGTATTTGAAAAGGACGGAAGCGACAGCAGCTTACGAGCAGAAGTGAGCGTAGACTTAACCGGGATAGACTCGCTCGCGTTCACGTATAACTTTGACGGGGGTGATACCTTGTTGGACCTGTTTGTAAACGTAGACGGCGAACAAGCATTTGAAAATACTACTCCGACAGATACAGATGATACGGACGAAACCATAGACGTCAGCGATTACTCCGGCGAATGTGTGATTCAGTTTGATATTGAAGACGGTTCTACGTATGGTCAAGACTACACCGCCGAGTTTTATAACATCGTTCTCTCTTAGGGAGGACGGTGTTTTTTTGTACCCTATATTGGAGGTGAGAAGCTATGAGCGAACGCCCATCACAGCAGCCCGTACAACCACAGGAACCGGCGGTGACAATCACATTGACGCAAATATTTAAATCCACAGAAAATTTAGCAGCCAGTATTCAAAAACTCGAATCTCGATTAACCCGCATTGAAGAAAAAATGAACGAAGCCGGAGACACAGACAAACGTATCCGGGACGCCGAATGGCAGTCAAAAGAAGCAAAACGTATTGCCGAAGCCGCACACAAGAAAGCCACAGAGAAAGAAGAAGACCGGAAGAAGTTCTGGACGAAGGTCATTGCCGGAGGATTGGTTGCGATGGTCCCGAACGCTGTAACGATCGCGGCCTTTTTCCATTTAGCTTAGAAAACAGGGAGGAATATTGCATGGAAGTCTTAGACGTCTATCAGTTTATTAATCGTATGGAAGCGTCCGGCGTGGACTTTAGCGAATACCATGTTCATCACACGTATGCGCCGGACCATGACGATTTCAACGGGACAAACGGATTGATCTTAAATCAGAACATGCGCCGCTATCACATGGAGGAACGCAACTTTCAGGATATAGCGCAGCATGGAACCGCGCTCCCAGACGGAAACATTGTCACCGGCCGGAGCTTCGGCACAGACCCGGCGTCCATTTCCGGGCAGAATGACAACAACCCGCTGATGATTGAAACGCTTGGCAACTTCGACATGGGGCATGACCAACTCGAAGGCAAGCAGCGGGCAACGTTGATTATTTTGGGACAGTGGTTTGAACAGCGCGGCAAATATATTCGCTTTCATAACGAAAACGCCGCGAAAAGCTGTCCAGGAACAGGCGTAGACAAAGATCAATTCATGGCCGATGTACGCGGGGAAAAGGTGAAGGGAACCAAAACAGGAGGCGGTAAGGTGTTACTACGAAACGGAGATAGCGGAAGTCATGTGAAGAAAATGCAGCGTCGCTTGCAACAGGCCGGATTCAAGCTGCCGAAACACGGGGCAGACGGAGACTTTGGAGACGAAACCGAAGAAACGGTACGCTCCTTCCAGGAAAAATACGACCTTAAAGTGGACGGCGTGGTTGGTCCGGAAACAAACGGCAAGCTCAAAGAGGAAGCCGGACGGGACAAAACAAGCGTTGATCAGATTTACAAGGTACAGATCGGTGCGTTTGAAGATAAAGGCAACTCCGAAGAACTGGCCAAAGAACTCGAAGCCAAAGGCTTTGACACGTATATTGTGAAGGAGGGAAAGTAAATGAATTTTAACAAAGTGAATACTCCGGCGGTCCGCATGGGTGCATTAGGATTGACTACAGCCAACCAGTTCGCAGCGGTGTATGGTTATTCGCCCATGCCGATCGACGGCCAGACGCTCGAAATTCTGATTTCAACAGGCGTCTTTACGGTCGTGGCCGGGTGGACGGCTTGGAAGAACAACTCCTTTTCCAAAGTGGCCAAACAAGCCGACCGGTATTTAGCAAGCATAAAAAACACTACCACCAAGAAATAAGAAGCAAGCCGGGATACATGTATTCCGGCCTTTTTGTTATTCAAATAAGGATTTTTATTAGTCTAATTTGTTAAAGGTACATAAAGCAATTTTAAATAGAATAATTTATTTAAAAAACGCCGAATGTCGGTGCACGTCCGTGTTTATACGTATACATATAAATTAAAGCTTAACACTCGAACGTTTAGAAGGTTTTTGAGAATTTGTATAGAATACTACTATTAGATATAATTAAAGAAATTAAATCATAATATACGATCGAGGTATTTAAATGAGTCTAAACGATCTATACGAAAAAATGGAAAGTAATCGTAAAGCAGCTAAGCTGTTGGAAGAAGAAGGGTTGTATGATGCCAGTTGCAATAGGTTTTATTATTCAGTATTTCAAGACTTTCTATTTTTAAACAAGAAGCATTTTGGGTACGTTTACAATAGAAATGATGGTGGTTCACACGAAGCTTTGCTAAATCATTTTTCTAGGAAAATTAACGATCTCAATTCAATCTCTCATGACATGAGAGCCCGTATCGGAAATACTCCAACAATCATAAGAGATATTAAAAGGATGAGAGTGAAAGCTGATTATAAAGACGATAGAATAGCCATAAAAGAAATGGAAGAAATAAAAAAGAAAGTGAAATATTACGAGTCACTACATGAAGAGATCTTAAAAATTCTTATATAAAGGAGGGGAAGAAATTGTTGATTGCTGTAAATGAAGATAAAGAATTGAAAGCTTTTATCGAAAGTGTAATCGATGAAGCGGACCTCTCTATAACTGATATTGCCTACGAGTATGATCCAGAGGAAGATTGGTATTATATATTTCATAATTTTTCAGACAAAATAATGGAGGATAAAGTTTTTGCTGAAATAATAGGAAAATTAACATATGAAAAACTAATTTTAAGAGGAATAAAAAATTTTGTACTTCTTGAAGATAAAGAAGAATTAGCAAAACTAACGAAAAGTTATTTCGATAGTATTACTGAAAATGAAGATTTTATGTTTACTACAATGGCTAATGGTTATGTTGAAATGGCTGAATTAAGCACAAGTATTAGTGCCGAATTTGATGCAATTGATGATAATTTATTGATAGATAGATTTTTTATAGAAATAAATGAAAAAATAACTTAACGTGTGGAGGAAAACATGCAGGCAGATTTGGAGTTTAAGAAATTCAGAATAAAAAATCTTAACTATAATGTGATAGATGAAGAAGTTGAAGAGGGTAAACGTGGTAAAATTGATATACGCTTTAATGTTGGAAGTTCAGATGTTGAAATTTCGGAAGAAATTGAGGGAGTAAGAAAGAAGACTTCAACTTTATCTTTGGGAGTGGAGGTAAAGGCATATAAAAAACAAACT
The DNA here is from genome assembly GCF_034497705.1 of Marinococcus luteus. Lineage (GTDB taxonomy): Bacteria > Bacillota > Bacilli > Bacillales > Marinococcaceae > Marinococcus > Marinococcus luteus_A. The sequence continues at coordinate 507,084 of NZ_JAXRUV010000001.1, forward strand.
ATACTTGATTTAGATATAACAATAGAAGGTATCTTTTTAACTGATTTAGAAATTAAAGATGAAGAACTCCACTCATTAGTAAAAACGAATGGTTCAGCTATTGTGATGCCTTATATAAGAAATATTATATCAATGGTAACTGGTTACGATAATACTTACAATCAAGTTCTATTACCTGCTTTTGATACGCATAAAATGTTTGATGACTTTAAGAATTTCTCGGAAGATGATTCATAACAATTAAAACTTCGAGTATGCCTAAAGTTATATTGAACATCAAGAAACGTCATCAGCTTAAGCTAAACGAGCAAATAGCGCCTATTTCGCCCCTGGCGAGAAAATACGCCGTTTTCCAATTGCAGTTCATCTGGCTATACTAAAGAAGTTCCTTACCTCGAGGAACCACCTTGTATAATGTTTTCCCACACTGAAAACTTGTCTCCAGAAAACAGTCCTTCCTTAAGGGCTGTTTTTTGGTTTATTAACCCACCCCTCCTTCCATTTTTAAATTCCCTATAATAATTTACAACTTCTCTATAAAAAAGCTAAACATCATACAAACTGGTCCGATAAAAGGAGTAGAACAAACATTCAAGGAGGAATGGAAATGCCATTAGCATTAGGAGTCAGAGAAAACGAGCGTATCTTTATCGGAGACGATATCGCCATCGCTGTAGTGAAACAAGAGGGTGGATATACACGCGTCGTAATCGATGCTCCCAAGGATAAGAAAATTGTTCGTGAAAAGCTCGCAGAAGGAGATTTGCGAGATAAGCTGCTGAACCATCAGCAGGACTAAAATCGGTACTTATCCTAAAGGGATTTGTATATAAAAGGGGCCATAAGGACGTGACCCCAAAAACACATAAGGAGCGTGTAAAGAATGATTATTAATCACAACCTCGGTGCTATGAATGCACAGCGCCAAATGAGCACTAACCAGAACAATATGAGTAACTCAATGGAGAAACTCTCTTCTGGTCTTCGCATCAACCGTGCGGGAGATGATGCAGCTGGTCTAGCAATCAGTGAAAAAATGCGCGGCCAAATCCGTGGTCTGGAGCAAGCAGATCGTAACGCTCAAGACGGCGTATCCATGATTCAAACTGCAGAAGGAGCTTTGAATGAAACACAAGATATTCTGCAACGGATGCGTGAATTAGCAACACAAGCTGCGAATGATACAAACACTGACACAGACAGAAATGAGATTCAAAAAGAAGTAAACTCTTTGACATCAGAAATTAACCGTATCGGTAATACCACTGAGTTCAACACACAAAAACTGTTGAACGGAGAAAAAGATGGGTCAGAAGCAATAGCAGCAGTTGCTGGAGAGTTCACTAGTACGGACGATATTGGAACAGAGGACGTTACTATTGATGGAGTGAATTTCACTTATGTAGATAGTGGGGCGACTGCAGCTGATGGAGAATTCTCAGATGCTGAGGGACTGGCTGCCGCCATTGATGCTTCTGATCTTGGCGATAAGTACACAGCATCACACAGCACAGATAAACTGGTATTAACGCAAGAAGATGGTGAAGAATCCTCGACTGCTCCAAGTGGTCTTGACTTTGAAACTACGACTGCTGGTGTTGAAGGAAAAGACGCGGGATCTGGAAATTCTGCTCAATTCCAAATCGGTGCTAATGAAAGCCAAAGCCTCACGCTAAATATTGCTGATATGAGAGCGTCAGCTCTAGGTATCACTAGCGAAGGCACTGGGGCAGAATTAGGAGTTACTGATGGAACAAATAATGAAGTGACTGAACAGGCGTTAGATCTTTCTACACATGAAAAAGCGTCTGAAGCTATTACAAAAATTCAATCTGCTATTGATGAAGTGTCTGGTGAACGCTCCCAACTGGGGGCAAACCAAAATCGCTTAGAGCATACTATCAATAACTTGGGTACTTCTGCTGAGAATCTCCAGTCTGCCGAATCTCGTATTCGCGACGTTGATATGGCGAAAGAAATGATGAACATGACGAAAAACAACATTCTTTCTCAAGCCTCACAGTCGATGCTCGCACAAGCAAATCAACAGCCACAATCTGTACTTCAATTACTTCAGTAATTACGTTAAGCAGCTCTCTTGGAGGGCTGCTTTTTCATTTATGTGATCAAAATGGAACATGTCTAATAAAAAATTAGGGGCGCGCCCCTAATCCGCCCCTAAAAAGTTGAAAAACCATCGTAATCATATTATTCAAATGTTGATTTAACAGGCTTTATCGACATCAAAATTAGGGGGTTTGGCAAATAATATAATCCGCAGCCAGGTTCACCCTTGGGAACGCGAACAGTATCTCTCCACGTACTAAGATTGAGAAAACCCTTCAGCCGCAATGGCTGGAGGGTTTTTTGTGTTTGCCCGCATCTAGAATCGTTTCTCTTCATTTTGGGCGTAAAAAAACCCTGCTCGAAAGCAGGTTAATTATATTTATTCGGTTGCTGTTTTGTCTTTGCGCGCTACGCCCATAATTCCTGCAATCAATAAAAGGATACCTGAAATAATAAAGAAAGCAGAAACACTAATAAAACCGCCTACAGCAGCCACAATCATTAGTATGCCGCCAAGTTTTGCTTTATTTCGTACTAAAACTGAGCCGACAATACCTAATATTGAAAATAGCAAAGCGCCAAAACCAAGCCCGGTAACGCTACTTGTGCCTGTTTCTGAAAAGCCAGCGTCTATTGCCCCGAAAAGAAGGGCAAAAACACCAGCAAACAATCCTAAAATACCTCCGATCAAACCTAAAACGAATTCGCCTGTTCTATTCATTCTATAATACCTCCGCTATTTTAATGTAATATGAGAAGAATTGGTGCCGAAAACACCTTCAGTAACTTCTGCTTCCAAATGGTCATCTTCTGCCACCTCATCAGTCACATCGAAAACCACTTGCCCTTCAATAGAAGAGCCTGGGTTGACTTCAGAAAAGAGAAAGTCCGCTGCATCACTGGGATCATCGGAAGAATTCGCATAGGTGCTTGCTGTTGTATCTGCTTCAAATGTTTTTCCATCCTGTTTTAAACGAACCTGGGAAGAATCGACCATAGCAGCTTCACTGCCGTTATTGGTATAAACCATGTCGAGCACAATGTACGTGCCTTCCGCTGTTTCAGACGCATACTCACTGCCTACTGTAGAGGCGGTGGAAACATCATTAATTTGAAAGGATACTGCACCAACATCAACTGTTTCACCTAATTCATCGGAAGAATTGGCTTCAGATGAATCTTCAGAGCTATTTTCATTTTCTGTATCAGAAGACTCTTCGCTGGAATCAGATTCTGATTCACTTGTTTCCTCAGAATTGGTATCCGTCTGTTCTTCTGAGTTATTTTGTTCCTCTTCCTGTTGTTCCAATGCCTGCTCACGCTCTTCAAGTTCCTGTTCCCGCTGATCTAATTCCTCAGCACGTTGTTCTTGTTCGTCCGTTTCAGATTCAGTTTCTTCTGTAGATTCTTCCTGTGCTTGTTGGTTATTGGTAGCATCATCTGAAACTAATGCATAGCCACCGAAACCAATCGCGAATAATCCTACAAAAGAAATGACATAATGCTTTGTACGTATTTTTTCAAACAATGCCCGTTTAGCTATAAGTCTCATGCCGGCATGAACGGCCCATATCACTAGAACTAGAAACGATAGAATGAAAAGAAGCAAAAATAAATTTTCCAATCTGTATTACCCCCATTTGGAATATACATCCAAATATATAATTAATGTCTATAATTTATCAGCAAATCAAAATGCCCCTGCAACTACTGGAAGTCGAAAGTGAAAATTGCTTGATCGCTTGGTCTAAATTCTTTTGGAATTTAAGAAAACCCTGCATATAGCAGGGTTTTAGTGTTATTCGCTCAAATTAACCGTAGCTGAATTATTTCCGAAGATACCTTCGTTCAATTGTGCTTGTAAATCTTCTGCTTCAGCAACATCAGGATTTACATCGAATGCAACTTCACCTGAAATTGTAGAATCTGGGTTGACCTGCTCTAAGAATAATTCAGAATTCGCGCCATCAGCCTCGTATGTGTTTCCGTCACTGAGTAATGAAATATAAGAAGAATCCATAGTCACAGCTTCGCTTCCGTTGTTAGTCACTTCAACATCTAAAACGATGAAAGTACCGTCTGCTTCAGATTCCATTCCTTCCATACCAGCTGTATCGGAGGTTTCCATTCCATTAATGACATAAGTCACGTCACCAACTTGAACTTCCTCCCCAGTGCTGTACGTTTGTTCCTCGGACTCCTCTTCCCCTGAAGAATTACTTTCTTCCGAAGAATTTTCATTGTTGCTGCCGTCGCCAGATGAATCTTCGTCGCCTCCACCGGTAACACTTACAATGATCACAATAATAATGATCACAAGGACCAAAGCGCCGACACCTGTCAGACAGCCTTTAAACATTTTCCCCATGTCTCTTAACCCCCTACTTATGTAATGAAACGAGGTTAATTTTAACAGTGATATGATTAATTGGCAATTTATTTTTATTACTTTTTACTTATAAATAATGCTTTTTTACTCAATAATTAAATTTTCTATGCATTTGTTTACGTTTGATTATCAGGTGATCTCTATTGAGAGCAATACTAATGGGATTTGAAAATGTAATGATCGAGTTAGATATAAAAATGGTGCCTATATTAAAAAGATAAACAGAATATAGGATAATTGTTTCATGATTGAAGTCTAAAAATTGCTTGAAGTTGAATTAAGACGTTTGCTTCCCCTTTGTAAAGAGGTAAAGAACTATACTTAAAAAATAAGGGATGATAAAAATGAATAAAGCCCATTTAATTACGGAGAAGCTGGCGCTGGAGGAGGAGTACGATAAAGGCGAGGTTCCGCACGATGAATATACCGAGCGTGTGGAGGAGCTGCAGCAGCAGCTGGAGCAGCCGAATTTTGTAAAATAAATGTAATGATAAAAAGGTAGAATACTATGATAATGTGTAGGCAGAAGGTGATAAAATGAGTAACTTTGCTTACACTAAGCGCGGAAAAACCAATGAGATTCTCATCGGCGCGTACAAGGAAATTATTAATGCGTATTACGGGGAAGAGATTTATTCGTTTGAAACCGAAGAGGAATTATTTCACAGCATTCAAACGTATCGCCAAAAAGAGTATATTATTACCCGCCTGAGTGAACTACCCATCATCGACGCGATGTGGAAGAAGGAAGGGGCTGCCCGCTACGATACCGAGTAGCGGGTTTTTTTGTGCTTAATTGTAGGCTGGGTGGAAACAGTTCCGGTCATGAAAAAAATTCATCGTACATAATAGTTTTTCCTCCCCCGAAACGAACCATCCATACAATATACAACATGGGGAAGACGAAAAATAAATTCGATGTTTTCTCTAACATTCCCAAAGAGGTGAAAAGCGTGAGCAAGCATCAGGAACTGCGGGCGATCATGAAGAAAATGAGCGGACAGGATCATATTATCACGGTGCCGCGTATCTTTATCGATTTTTTGGACGGCGATTTGAACACGGCGCTGGTTTTAAATCAGCTCGTGTTCTACGCCGACAAAACAAAGCGCACCGACGGCTTCTTTTACAAAAGCTACGGCGAATGGGAGGCGGAGACTGGATTAACCCGGCGTAAAATCAAAGGGTCGATCGATAAGCTGATCAACAAAGAGCTGGTCACCACCAGGCTGAAAAAAGCGAACGGGGCGCCGACGCTTCACTACGCGCTGGATTACGACAAAATGTTGAATTCGATTATGACAAAGTGCGCTATTGCATCCGAACAATCTGTCACCAAACCGGATTCGGACAAAGTGTCGGATTCCATAACAGATGATCTGCAGTTGAATTCGACAGATGAATTAAACAGTAGTCCCCGAGCCGTCGACAGCGTTGTTCAGTTTTACGAAGAAAATTTTGGCGGGACGATGACTGCCTACCACCGGGAGCGATTGGGTGACTGGTCTGAGGTGCTTTCCCCGGAGATCGTTATTCGGGCATTAGAGACTACCATTTGCCAGGGCGGCCGCAGCCTGAAATACGCCGAACGAATCCTGAATGATTGGCAGCGGTTCAACTGTCGCACGCTTGATGATGTAGAGAAGTACGAAGAAACGAAAAAACAGCAGAAGGAGGCACGCCGACATGGAAGGAACAGCCAGAGGCATGCAGGAGGTACTCGACAGTCTCGAAAAGAAATCAGCGGAAGTGAAAAGCAATCCACTCTCGGCCACGGATGGTACCGACCGGGAGGATGATTATCAGTGCACGGTATGCAAGGATCAGACCGGCTGGCTGGAAAAGGTGGAGGGAGTGGAAAAATGGGTCATCTGCCCATGCATTCGCGAGCGCCGGACGCAGCGGCTGCTCCAATTCAGTGAAATCACCGAAAGCTTCCGGAACGTCACCTTCGGGCAGTTTCAGACCGACAACGTGGATCCGCAGGTAGCGAGTATGAAGGAAGCTGCGCTCGCCTATTACAGCAACTACCAGGAGCTCCGAAAGCAGCGAGAGAACAGCATGCTGATCATGGGGGCTCCGGGCTGCGGCAAAACGCATATCCTGACGGCGCTCAGCAACAATCTCATGCAGCGCAAAAAGATCGAGGAAGAGGGCGGACAGAAGCAGGGTGTATCCGTCCAATATTTTCCGTACGTTGAAGGGTTCAACGACCTTCGAGATGACTTCACCCTTTTGGAGCGGAAAATGGAGCGCATGAAAAAGGCGGATGTACTGTTTATCGATGATTTGTTTAAGCCGGTGAAGCAGTGGACGAAGGACGGATATGAGCGAGTGCCGCGGGCGACCGCCTGGCAGATCGAGCAGATGTACGCCGTGATCAATCACCGGTATCTGAATCACCTGCCGATTCTCGTTTCCACGGAACTAATCATGGAAGAGCTCGTGGATGTTGACGACGCGCTCGCGTCCCGGATCGTGCAGATGTGCAAATCCTTTCTGGTGACAATCACCGGCCCGAAAAACGACTTAAACTACCGGCTGAGAGGAGTGTATTAAATGGTGCCAGCGTGTGGAATAGTGTTGCAGGGAAGAAAGCTGAACGAAGCGGAAGAGCAGCTGAGGCAGGAGAGGGTGCGGAGGAACATGGAGCGCTTTAAAGAAGCGGAACGGTATTTTGAGAAGGAAAAACTTGTGGTGAAGTAATGAAGCAGCTGAACAAAGGAATTGTTTAATATGAAAGTCTGGTTAACCGATCTAAAAATTAGGGGATAGGTTAATAAATAACGGGGTGGTTTAATGAAAAGAAGAATCAAACTCATGGCACTTTATGGCGGCACGTTTCTTGTTATTAGTATTATTATGAGCTACATATTTGATGGAGAGCTGGATAAAACGTTAGTTACCGGCCAGACAATCGGGGGCATTACGATCGGGTTATTTATAGCCCCGCATTTTCGGCAGGAGTCTTAGGGGAAGGACCACAGGCTGATACGAATTAACAGAATTATCACGAACACGATGTATATTTTTCTGATAATATTTTTAATCATGTTCAGCCTGCATTTTATATCGGATTCTATCGATGGGAGAGCGCTGTCGTTCTCTTCGATTCCTTTAATCCTAACGTTAATAATCAAACTTATTTATCGGTGGCGGGTGAAAGAATTTTTAGGGTAGAAAAATTGCCGCATGTATTTGCTCAGATTAACTAGTGCATACTGCATTAACCTTGGCGAACACCTGGCCGTTCACATTCACTTAATCCGACGATTCGAGCTCGACATCCTGATCCGGTGCGTTTTCCATCTCAATATCGCTATCCTCCGCAATGTCCCCTAAAACCAATGGAACATCCGTGTTTGGGGCAAATCCATCGAAGCCGCCATACAAAGCTATCGTTAAACCAACCTTCAAATAACTACCCTCTGGGGCAGTGACTAAATAAGTATGTTTATCCTCTGACGGTGCATGCATTCTGTAAACACGCTCGTCGTAAGGGTTGAAGTTTTCGTGGGGCGAATATTCATGAGTGATCTCGCCCTCTACCACGATAGGAGCGCCTTCCTGCATATCCTCATGATACGGTTCAGCCGCGTCCTTTAAATTCTCCTCAACATCGATTTCTTCAGACGGCTGGCCACCGATTCCTCCGGGGAAGAGCTTTCCTCCGTATTGTTATTTTGTTGTTGCTCAGACGCTTCCTGCTCGTTGTTTTCCTTCTCGTCCGGGGAAGCGTTCTCCCCCAGACTACAGCCCGCTGAAAAAATACCGAAAGAAACGCCCAGGGCAAGTAACATAGTTTTCTTTTTCATCGAATTCCTCCAGCCTGTATGAAATATAAAAGCATTCGTTTAATTTATAATACTACTATTTAAAGTTTCATGCTTTTTATGCAGGTAGCTTTATTTCGATCAGCTGTTTGCAGGGCAAAAAAAGCCATAAAAGTCTGTTAGGGCTTCTGCATTAATATTTTCGGGGAGAGGACGCGTGCTGCACTACAAAACCCGCCGGCACCTTACAATCGTCCTTTTTTATGAATTAATGTAAGGAAATAGAAGGAAATCCTCCGGAATTGGCGAAAGATATGTAGTGACACTACTATTTTAGGGGGATTGAAATGACAAAAACGATTCAAGTAGGAGACACGTACCGTGATAGGAACAGTGGAAAGGAATATAAGGTCACGAGTTTTAACGGCAATTCAGTCCTGCTCACAAAAGAAGAAACGTCATTGGCTGTGATACCAGTTATCGACGAAGAGGTTCGTTTACCAGGATTTATCAAGGTGTAAGCCGCTATTATAATTTAAATGTTTTGGCGCTCTGGCAGGAGCGCTTTTTTATGTGTCCAAAGAAAAAAGAACATCCCTTAATCTGCTCCGGGCGGGCCAGTGTCAGTGATTACGTATTAGCAAATTTAAAAAACAAAAGGTTTCTCTCTGACGGTTAAAGGCTATAGTGACCACTACTAGTACTGGGAGGGATTGAAATGAACGAGGAAGAAATAACTGCAAAGATAGAGGAACTCGAAACGGGGCTGGACCGCTCAAGTGATACGCTGGAAAACGATCACGATGTGCCTGTGAATAAAACAAAGGCGGATAACGGAGCGTCTGTAGTTTATGAATACGGCAGTGAGGATAAAACCAATGCTGCCCAGGAGCCGACCAATCTTCGCGTGGAATTTGATAGGGAACAGAGCGATGAATTCAATGCAAAAGCTGTTTTCCAGACAAACAGGCATAACAAGGAAATTGCAGGCGGGGAAAAGTCGTTTGACACATTGTATTTATCGAATGGAAATGAAGGCACGTGGAGAATTGATGCTGTTGACGGTAAAGAACTGGAGCAGAATGATCTGGAAAAAATCATCGCCTATACCTTTCAAAGCTATTTACTGGAGTAAGTCACTGGAAGCCGGTTTTCTGCTTAGGATACTTGTCCTGCATAAAAACGAAAAAGACCCTGTGCGTACACAGGGCAAACTGAGGGAATATACCTTTGTAAATTCCAGTCCTATCCTTCATCCAGGGAGATGATATAGAGAAGTGGTGCACTACTTATTTTAAAGCGCTTACATTTTAAATTCACGAGGCAATAGTCCTTTTTTATAGACTGAGGCTTTTCTGTTAATAAAAAAGCCCCGCGGGGAACACGGGGCTGGTCTCAGGAGCGGGATGAAACATTCATCCCACATGTACTTTATCGGATGAACTGTATTCATTAATGAGTCCTTGGATAGAAATAATGTCAAAAATATTCAAAGAGCGAGCAGCCTGCTGTTAACGGTTGCTCGCTCTTTGAATGGCCCGCTCCACCTCTTCTTCGGAGACATTGAATTCGGCAGCGGTAGCTTCCACCGGGCTGGCACCCGTGCTTTCATCGTACGCCGGACCCGCCCAATAAAAGTACATGTCCAGCTGTTTGTCGGTCGGGTATTCCTCCCGCTGCTTCGGCAGGCCTTCATTGTTCATGGAGCCATAAAACGTGTTAATCTCGTGGTCGCTGTAGTCGCCAGGTTCATAATTTTCTGCCGCCGCGATTTCTCCGTTAGGGAAGTAATCCGTTTTTCCGTAAACGTAGCTGCCATAATCCATCGCTTTTTTGGCATCAACAAAGTTGATCGTCAAAAGGTGAAATTCTTTCTGGTCTTTCACCTCCATGATTACCTCGTCACTGATGGTATCAATATCCACTTCATCAATCGAAACAGGGTCTGCTTCCAGGATCACATAATAATTCAGATAAATGCCATTATCGTACGTCGCATTTTCCCCTTCGTGCACTGTGTACGAAGGAACCTCTGCTTCAGGAGCCCCGCCGGTCTGTTCCTTTTCATAAGCCGTGAATTCATCATTCATGTCTTCGGACAGCACTGCGCAGGGTACGCCGTCGTTATTGGCATCAAGACTGCCGGGATCATTTTCAGAGCTGTATTCGTGCTCCGTCCAGTAGTCATACAGCTGTTGATCGTCTTCGAAATCACTGCAGCTTTTTAACGCTGCTTCTTCATCAGCCGTTTCTGTCTCTGCAGCAGCTTTTTCTTCACGGAGGTTTTCTTCCGTGTTACTTGCCGATTTTCCCCCTAATACAGCGGCGATGACTCCAGCAATAAGAAGCACGTAAACCAGAGAGGCCGTCGCAAGCTTCCATCTCGTGCCTGTCCGGAACCCGGGAAGGTGCCGCCATTTTCTTTTTTTCTGCATGAAACTCCCCCTGGATATACTGCTTATCTCAATTTCCCTATACGCGGTTCGTCTGTTTAATCGTTTTTAGGAAATGTTCTTCTTTCGATTTGAATTCAAGCTCACTGACTTTGCTTAAAATAAAATGGTATTTAGAGATTTCGCCGCTGATTTTTAATCCCTTTAAAAAGGCATCCGCCGCCTGTCTGATTTCTGCTGTCCCCCGGGAGCTTTCAAACACGATGACGTTCCGGGTAACCTGTCTAGCTTTGCCGTTTGCGGCCAGGTGCGTAATTAAATCGAGCAGATTGTCGTAGTTGCTGGTTTTCGTATTGTTGATTAAATCGACACTAATCAGAAAAACGCCCACCAAGCATCCCCCCTCGAAAGAATGAGCAGGCACATCTATGCCATTTTTTGTGCCAGCCCGCAGAAAACCCCGTTTTTCCTCCCGCGGGGTCAGTCCTGCTTTGCCTGTTGGTTTTTCGCATACGCTGTCCAGCCAAGGTAAATAACAATTAAAGCGGCAATAATGGAAGCCATCGCGCCCCGCCTCCCGTCATTTGTTAAGCCTATTGTACCACAGGAAAATAGAGGTAGGGGTTGTCAAATACGCCTGCGGACTGCCTTTTGAACGTACAGCTGAAATGAAGAAGGCAAAGGGGCGGTTACTTTGAATTACGAACCAGGCACGCGCGTATTCAGCGAGGCAAGGCAACAGTGGGGCGTGATGATGCTTCAAAATCACCACCAGGGACCGGAGTGGTACTATATTAAATTTACGCCGGTCCGCTCGGGGTGGCATCATGAAAGCGATCTGTGGGAGGCAGGGGAGGTGTTCGCCTGGAGCTGGGAGCGTCACCGGGCCGGACAAATCTGATTGCGGTGGCGTCATTTTTTCTTAATTGGTGGTCGTTTTCCCCGATTAAATGTAAAATGGATGACGGTATTAAAATTTTGGGAGGGATCGTTATGTACACATCTATTATCTTTTTCATCGAAGACGGGGACCGGCTGATTGTGCCGAAGTCCAACGAGACCCCGAGCGTGGATGAAATTATTGAAAAGCTGAAAAAAGGCAAAAAGCAGGATCTGAAAATGTCCGAAGTATTCAGTGAATGGTTCAACACCGAAGTGGAATGCAAAAAAGTAACAAGCGTCAGCGTCAACTTTATTTGAGAGCGAGCATCTGCCTGCGGGCGGATGCTTTTTTTCAATTGATTAAAAAATTTTTGGCGGATGGTTGTAAAAAAGGCCATCCGGACTCCTTTACTGTATAGGACGGCAAAAAGCCGGCACCTACTCGCTTCAGGAAAGGATGATGAGCATTGGCACAAACATTAGGGCATCAGCTGATTACGTACGGGGAGGATCACCTCGGCACGCCGTATGAATTCGGCGGCGATGGCACGGACACCTTTGACTGCAGCGGCTTTGTCCGCTACGTGATTGAGTACGTCACCGGCGAGAGTATTCCGCGAACCGCAGCCAGCCAGTCGGAGACAGGCACGCCAATTTCAGACGAAGATCTGCGAACGGGAGATCTGCTGTTCTGGAAGGACACCCGCTCGGAGGACCTGAACCATAACGACGTGACCCACGTCGGCTTCTATGTGGACGGAGAGACATTTTTAGGGGCGCAGGAGTCCACCGGGGTGGCATTCGCCGACTCCACGCGGGACTACTGGCAGTCCCGCTACGTCGGGGCCCGCCGTGTCGTCGACAGCACAGCAGGGCCGCTCACCAACGTAGGCGGAAAGGGAGACCTGCTCCGGGTGGTCGCGAGCCAGGTGAATTATCGCAGCGAACCGTCCTGGGATAGCGGGGCTGTTGCGGGTAAAGCTAACGAAGGAGAAGCATTCACGATCGAGCGCCGTGTACCGATGGAGGAACGGTCGGATCTGTTTGAACTACTGTCCGGCACGTATATTACGACGCATGAAAACTATGTGGAAGTAGTACCGCAGAATTAAGGAGTCCGCTCCCGCAAATAGAAAGCAGGCCCTGGCAGCGTATGCTGGGCCTGCTTTCTATTTTTATCCTATTACGTTTCACAGCCGACGCCGTCCCCGTCACGATCCAGGTGGCCGCCGTAGCCCGGGTCGTCTTCGCGGACCGGGTCAGCTCCTGCGTCGCGGGCAGCGTCACAGTTTTCATAATACACGTCTTCAGAGGATTCCCCGCTGTCGGAGGAGCCGGACTCGCCGGGGGAATCCTGTGATTCGTCGTCCTGCTCCTCGTAGCCGTCGTCAGTCACATAATCCTCGAGCGACCAGATACCGATGCCGGCCGACCGGGCTTCCTCCTCCGCGGCTTCAAATTCGTCGAGATATTCCGTGTTTGGCGGATAGACGGCTACCCGGGCGAGACCTTCCTCAATCAGCTGCTGGTTGAAGTTTTCGCCATCAACGAATACGTAGGCAAGCAGCCGGCCGTAGTAGTCCCGTTCTTCGACGCCGAGCTCAAGCCGCACGTCTTCACCTTCCAGCACGCTTGTCGTAAATTCTGTAGCTTCCGGGCCGAATGGCTGTACGTCCATCTGTGGATGCTTGGTCTCCGGCGTGTCGACGAGAATGAGACGAATGCGCTCCTCGCCTCCTTCGTAGTCTACATCGATAGTATCTCCATCGACAATGTTGGTTACTGTCGCGTTCGTGTCTTCTGCATCAGAGTCGGACTGGGCGTCTGCCGATGCTTCCTCATCGGTGCTTTCGCTGTCTTCAGAGGAATTACCGTTAGATGCTTCTTCGGTGTTGCTGGCGTCCTCCGGCTGTTGTTCTTCTGTCGTTTCGTCATTTTCACTGCCGGAAGCGGCCTCGTCATCCGCACTCTCGTTATTTTCTTCTGTCTGCTCTTCGGTGTCTGCAGTACTTTCCTCTTCGGATGTTTGTTCATTCGTCTGTTCTTCCGCGGTGTCACTGCCGCTCTCCTCACCGGACTCTTCGCTGCATGCAGTTAGAAAGAGCGTCAGCGCCAGAGTGGAGGACAAAAGCCTGACTGGTTTTTTCAATAGAATCACCCCGCTGCATAATTGGTTAGCCCATAGATAGGTAATAGATGGACGTAATCTGCGTAAAAAGTCTCGGTTCTCATAGTTAATAATAGTGTACAAGAAAGCATGTGAAAAGAAAATAACTAATCCAGCAGTGCTTGTCGCTGAAAGTATGCAACAGCATAGAACTGCCATAAAAAGTACACGTTTTACAAGGGGGAGGGGCAATTCCCCCTAAGGCTGGAAGTGAACAAAAAAAACCCTGCGCCTCTGCAGCGCAGGGTCTGTACCCCCAAATTATTTCGGCAGGTAGTCGTTTCGCACAATCAGCACATCGCAGGCGGCTCGCCGTACGAGACTCTCTGAGACGCTCCCGAGAAACAGGCGCTCAGCTCGTCCCATCCCGGAGGAGCCGGCAACAATCAGGTCCGCTTCGAATTTTTTGGCGGCCTCGGTTGGAATCACTACCTTCGGTGCTCCGTATTCGACGGAAAAATCAATCGCCGAAATGTCTTCTGCGGCACTTAAATTCCGGTATTCCTCGAGCAGCTCTTTTCCGCGTTCCCTGTACATCTGAACAATATCCTCGGTATGGTATTCGGCCGAAGAAATAAACGGCGTATTCAGCACGTATATAACCTGCACGCGGCTTTTCTCCCGTTTGGCAATGTCGAGTCCGGCATATAAAGCGCTTGTCGAGACCTCGGAGCCGTCGACAGCAATCAGAACAGAGCTGTACGGCTTTGGCGGCTCTTCGTTTTTGACAATCCAGACGTCGCACGAGGCGTGGCGGACGATGCTTGCGGCCACGCTTCCAAAAACCCTTTTTTCAAACGTACCGGCTCCCGAGCCCCCGGAAAGAATCAGGTCGGCTCCGAACTCATGGGCTATTTCGCCGGGAATTAACGCTTTGGGAGGCCCTTCCTTCATAAATGTCAGGACGTTTTTCACGCCCTGATCCTCGGCGCTTTTTTTAGCACGGTCCAGAATGTCGCTGCCAATACGTTCCGACGCGCTTAACAGATCCGGGGACTCCTGGCGGAGCTCGCGGATATTGTGGTAATCGATAATATAGCAGAACGCGAGAGCGCTTCCATAGGTGAGGGCAGTTTCAATCCCTTTTTGAAGCGCGTATTCTGATTCCTCCGAACCGTCGAGAGCGACGAGGATTCGTTCATAGTGCAATGCCATTGCAATCAGTCCCTTCTGGCTTTTAGTGGTATGTCTATAGTTTAGCTCATTTTTTTCTTCCTGCGTGTGAGGAACCTCACATCCGCCTGGGACTTTCCTATTTATACTGAGTTCATAAACAGTTAAAAGTGAAAACTATTACAGCCTGAAGGGGCTTTGAAAATACAGCACAAAGGAGTTTCGGTATAATGGATGGATTAAAGCAGATTGTCTGGAAGGAAATGCTGAAGGAATGCGGTGGGGCCATTCCGCAAACCCTGCCGGAATTAAACGGTTTAGCGGAGCGAAACCAGGAAATTGCCTGCCTCCTTCCGTTTTATGTGTACTATTTTCATACGTATGAATGGCAGGAATATTCGTTAATGACAGAGCATGCGCTTCCCGGAGCGCTGAACCACGCTGCCTTTATAGCGATCGACACGCCGTCGCTGCAGGCCTCGGCGCAGATGAAGCGGTACTTTTACGGGCTGTCGTTTATCAGCAGGCTTCCGGAGGAGGGGGAGACGGCGTTTACCCTGGAGGAATGGACGCTGCATGTATTCAGGAAATACTATTCCTTAACGACAAAAGCAGCCCTTCCTGTGGGGGACGCGACTGTAAAACAGAGGCGGGCCGGCATGTGGACCTTCCGGGTCATGTAGGCACTCGAACAGAAGAACGTTTGCGAAGCGTACAAGTAATAAAGGAGGACTGCTTGAATATGCAGAAGCAATACTACGGATATGCGGGGGCAATCACGGCAGAAGTGAGAGAAGAGGAGTATATACGGTTTGTGTATATTTTTGACGAGCCGGATCGGCGGGAGGAAGTGCTCTATATCGGTACGAGGGAAAACGTTCGAAAGTGTGCCCGGGGGATGGAGTTTTTAAATATCGAACTGGAGCTTGCGGACGCTGTCACGGTGGGAAGCCGGACGTTTAAAATTATCGGAATTGAACGGGTGCCTCCGTATGAAACGGTGGAGCGCACGTTCCAGGGTGGCATGGTGACGTATTATTTTTCGGAAGCGAATCTGCCGTTGTCCTGAAGGCTGAAAACATAACAGAAAATAAACATACAAAGGAGATGCGATATGTATAAAACAATTCTTGCTGCTGTGGATCCATCCGAGGAAGCGAAACGGGCCGCCCGGACGGCTATGCTGCTTGCCGGCAGGTTTGAGGCCACGCTTGTTTTCGCGCATGTGGTTAATGAACGGGATTTCAGTGCGTTTCAGTATTACGTGCCATCAGCATGGGACGAGACGAAAAAAAAGAACGAGGCGTTGCTACAGCAGTTCACAGCCGAAGCCGAAAGCGCGGGAGTGACGAAGGTGGAGACGGTGCTTCGCTCCGGCGCCCCCAAGTCGACGGTGGCGAAAGAGCTTGTTCCAGAGTTTGGGGCTGAACTGATCGTTACCGGAGCTTCAGGGATGGGCACGGTGGAAAAATTAGTGATGGGGAGCGTGTCGAGCGGTATTCTCCGCAGAGCCAGGGAGGATGTGCTTATCGTCCGGCGGGAAAGCGAAGGCGGACATAAAAAAATTCTGATAGCCGTGGACGGCTCCGAGGAGGCAGGGCTGGCATTTGAAAAGGGCGTCCAACTTGCACTGCAGACGGAGGCGGATCTGTTTATCGTGCACGTGTTTAACTCGCATATGCTGTATTCCACCTCTTTGAACGCCCATATTTTAAAAACGATGGAGGACGATGACCGGAAAATGCTGGAGGGTTATAAAGCAGAAGCAGAGCGTCTCGGCGTCGCTAACGTAACAACGTCGCTGCTCTACGGGGCGGCCAAACTCATTATTCCACAGGAATATGCCGTGCAACACGAAATTGACCTGATCGTGAGCGGCGCGTCCGGAAGGAACAGGACGGAGCGATTGCTGCTCGGAAGTGTGGCGGAGGGCATTGCCCACCGGGCGATCTGTGATGTGCTGGTGGTTCGGCAGCCGCTCGAGCATAGAGAGCAGTAAGATTATTTTCTAGAATGAATCAGCCCGGTTTGATAGGCGTACTCCACGAGTTCCTTCCGGGTTTTCATTGCGAGCTTTTCCATCAGATTGGTACGGTGAGCCTCCACGGTTTTCACGCTGATCACGAGCGTCTCGGCAATTTCTTTATTGGCGTAGCCAAGCGTTATATAGTAAAGCACCTCCCATTCCCTCGGGGAGAGCCGCCTTGGGGTGCGGCCGGGAGGAGGGACACTTTGGGCCTGCATCAGGGCCTGGAAGGAAGCAGAGGCGTAGCGGTTATGCCGGGCGGCCGCCCGGATGGCCCCGTATAAATCGTCCAGGGAATCGGTATGCAAAAGGCACCCGGTGGAGGCGCGTTCGTACACCTGCTGCAGGAAAGCAGACGTCTCCTCCCCGGCGACTAGAAATACGGCCGGAAGCAGTGGGCGTTCGAAGATGGCCGCTTCCGGTGAAAGCGTGCCCGCATCAATGACATAGACGGGCTTCCGGCCTCGGGATGATAAAGTCTCTGAAGGTGACCATCCGGCTGTTTCCTTAATAACGGTACAGTCAGAAGCTTCTTCGAGCAGTATTTTTAACGCTTTCTGATAGATCGGACGTCTGCTTACTAAAACGATTGAAATCATGCTGTCACCCTCTTATGCACTGGTTAGACGTTCATGTATGGAAAACTTTCGAGAATACGTGCCTATAGCATTAACCATCAATTGTTAAAAAAACAGGAAAAAATAATTAAGGGTTTTCCCTTATATTTTTTAGAAAACTCCTTTGATAGTATCATGGTAACACTATCAAAGGAGATGGAAATAATGAGCAGGCCCCTTCAAAATCTTTCTTTGCACGAAAAACCGAGCGGATCTTTTGCAAGTATGCTGTCTCCTGAAGAGTTTGAACGTTTTCAGGAGCGCACGCAGCTGGCGCACAAACGGGCCGGGACGTATCTGTATTTAGAAGGAGACCCTTCTGATTATTTCTATTTTCTCTATGAAGGAACCGTGAAAATTCAAAAAAGCACGAGCGACGGAAAAGAATTAACAATTTCGCTGCTAGGAAGCGGAGACCTGGCCGGTGAATATGGCAATCTGAATGCGGTGCGCCATGATTTTTCGGCGCGGGTCTCAGTCGCCAGTACGGTAGGCGTAATTAAAAAAACAGACATTGATGCATTGATTAAAGCATCCGGCACCTTTTCCCTGAAAATGATGCAATGGATGGGCAGCAACTCGTTAAAGGAGCAGTCAAAATTCCGGGATCTGCTGCTGTACGGGAAAAATGGCGCCCTGGCCTCAACCCTGATCCGCCTCAGCACAACGCACGGATCGGATAGGGGGAGCGGCACTGTCCTGCAGCTGAAGCTTACCAACACCGAGCTTGGGGAATACATCGGCTTATCCCGGGAAGGCGTGAACCGCTGCCTGAACGAATGGAAAAAGGCCGGCGTTATTTCCTATGAGAACGGCCGTATTGTTATTCATAACATGCTCTATCTGCGCAGGCTGTGCAACTGCCCGCTTGATAACCTTTGCTCCAGTGAAATATGCCGTCTGTAGTAACGCCTAATGTAATAAAACCAGGATCCCCCGGTGCCTCTTCCAGGCACCGGGTTTTTGGTGTTTTTTGGATTAAAGTCGTACGACCATGACGCTGCAGTCGGCGTTTTTTGTAATGTGCTCGGATACGCTGCCAAGAAAAATCTTCTCGACGGCATTTAAGCCAGTCGCACCTGTGACAATTAAATCGACGTTGTATTTTGGTACAAGATCGCGTGGGATAGCTGTTTTTGGTGATCCATATTCGATATCAGCCACTACATCCGTGATACCGAATTCCTCCGCCTGCTTTTTATATTTATTAAGCAGCTGGCGCGCTTCATCCTCCACATTGCCGATGACGGTGGAGTCGTAATTGCTCATCGGCCGGTAGGCGTTGCGGTTGATCACCTGAGTGATCACAAGCTGCGATCCCTGGGCTTTAGCAATTGGAAGAGCAGTTTCAAACGCGTAATCTGCTTCCTCTGAACCGTCCACAGCAACTAAAATAACGTCCATTGTATGCATAATATGCCTCCTAAAGAAATTATTGTGTTTCCACTGCGTACTTCTAGTTCGTAAGCATATTTTCCTGTTAACGAACGCAAAAATTGTCCTCTGACCGATTAAAAGAGGGAAATGCCGGGAATTAAAACAAATAAAAGCTCGCAGGAGGTGCTTTAACGTGCTGACCGTTACCTCGATGGAAACAGACCATATGATCGAGATCGAAATCAGCGGAAAGCTGACAGAAGAAGATTACGAAACGTTTCAGAAATCGTTTGATGCCGTGAAGCAGAACGACACCCCGATCAATCTGCTTGTGATGGTGACCGACTGGAAAGGAATGACGCCCCAGGCAGTCATAGAGGACCTGAAATGGCTGAAAAGCATAAAGGAATTTCAGAAAATAGCGCTAGTCAGTGATGAAAAAGGCATAAAAGCAGCGGAAGCCTTCGGCAAGCTTCTTCCTGGAGTGGAAACCAAGCACTTCGGACAGACAGAAAAGGGGCAGGCTCGGGAATGGCTGATGAAATAAAAATTGCGAACCCAAAAGAAAGGAGCTGGCAACATGAGTGAAGCAACCGTGAAACTAGCTGTCCAGGGGGAAAACGACATCAGAAAAGAACAGACAACAAGCTTCATCCCCCGCATTGGTGAAACCATTGCTCTGGAACCGGACGAAAAATTCAGAGTGGTTGATATAGAGTATACAATGTTTGGGGAAAACGCTGCGACTACAGAAGTGGTGGCGCTAGTGGAAAGACTGTAAAAGATCGCGGTGTCTCTTTGAAGAGGCGCTTGTTGATTAATATATAATATAATTATGTTAACTGATAACTGTTTAACAAAATATCTTTCAGGCGGCGCAGAAAAAGGATTACCCTGGCAGTAAAAGCGGGTAAAAGTGACTAATGGCTATGCTACGTACTTCAAAGGAGGGAGCACCGTGAATAAAAAGCAGAAAAAACAGCTGGATAATTTGATTATCGAATATTTGGAGGACAGAGGAAAATCCCACGAAATGAAGGTGGCAGACGAGCTGTCGGAGCGATTTGAAGGAAAGCTTCATGCTGCTACAGTACTTGTGAGAATCGACAGAATGAAAAAAAGCAACGAACTGCGTCATGAGGCCAAGGCTGTCCATGACACGATCGTCTGGGCAAAAAAACTGTAGTTTCATTCACAAAAACGAGGATCCCGGTTTTTAACCCGACCACAACAGGGAAAGACGGGAATAGAAAGAATGGCAGACGAAAGCTTTGCTGCCTCACAGCATATGGAGGAGGACAATAGGAATGGAAAAACTGGAATTTCAATTTATAACGTGTGATAAACGGGGCGAAATCCCGATAGAAAGCGGTATATTGACGATCGAAGACGACAATACATGGCAGGCGGAATTGATTAATTTCACCGGAGGCATGGATTTGTTTTCGGATCAGGGCAATGAATTCCGCATTAAGGATAACAGCCTGGTGGAGTATGAAGGTAAAGGCAGGGCATCAAAAACAGGCGATGAAGAAGCAGAAGGAAATATTGTTATCAAAGGCCAGGGGAAAATTAGCAAGTACTAATAAAGCATCCCGCCCGGGGTGCTTTTTCCATGAATATGCCGGCCGCAGAGGAGGAATTTTTATGGACACGTATTATAACCATCCTGAATACCGCCCGTTTTTCCCGAACGCCCTAAACGCCTCGCATTCCATAGAAATAATGGATTTTGACGGGCTCGCCCTGCTTATTCAGATGACCGACGGGGCAGTAGAGTCACCGCACCGCCCGGACAAAGCGGACCTGCTGCACTGGCTGTGGGATACCGGAATCGATTATTTGGAGAAAAATGATCCCGGCGACCGCCAGCGGATGGTAATTACAGAAAAAGATCTGGATAACGGCAAATTGATTACTCCTTATGAAGATCTTCTAAAAGAATTCGAAGCTTACGGATACTGACCAGCAGCTTTAAAAATTCCCCAGGAGGTAAATATGTCATTTCGAAATTCAATAGGAAAAAATGTTAGAATCGCCCTCGCAGATATAGCAAAAGAAGATAAGGTGCTGCAATTGATTCTTGCGCCTAAAACGATGGAAAAGTTTATAATCGTCAAAATCGATTCCATCGATGAGATGGGCATATGGATCGAACATGAAATCGAAGCCGAGCTCGATGAAGATGAAGACGGGGAAAAGCTGCTGCAGTCGCAGCGCGAGAGAAAGCTTGTCCGGTCAAAATTCTTAATCAAGTGGCACTATATCGAAGGGGCCTACGCGCCGCTCGACGACGACGTGAACAGTAAAATGAAGTTTCTGCGCTAAAAGGAGGAGTCTTACATGGACGATTGGATTCATCAGTTATCAAGCACGGCTCGTCAGAATAAAAAACAGGTGTCCACCGTGGAGGAAGAAAAACAGATGGAAAGCATACGTGCCTGCTCTGAGGAGCTGACAGGCATGTTCGATGAGTTAATGGGAACCATTAACGGCCGGTCGGATTTAAAAGTAGAAAAAGTAAAAAGCAACAAGCATGTAAAATACTTTTACGGCGTTTCCGAGCTTATTATTGAGAACGGCGAGGTTTTCACCCGTAAAGGCTTTCTGGAAATAAGCTTCAAAATCCGTATTAATGACTCTGCCTACAACGTCAGTGACGTCCGGCCCCGCAGTGCTTACCTGAAGGACTTAAACACATGCAGATGGGAAACGGAAACAGGTACTGTATTTAATGAAGAACAGGCATCGATGTTATTTAAGCAGGCACTGCTTCCTTATATCGAAGAATAAAAACAACAGTTTCAGTCCGGAGACACTTCGGGCTGTTTTTTGTATTGTATTTGGATTGTTGTATCTTTAATAAAACATTAAAGTATATACAAATAAAACATATTGTAGTAATACATAAAGCGATGGAATATATACAACGCTGAAAAGAACTGAATCAGGTTAGAAAGGACCAGGAAATAAATTCAGTAATTTTAAAAAATAATAGTACTTTATTACTTAAATTTGAAGTATTATAAAGGAGAGGGGGATAAACGATGGCTACCGTGTATGTCAACCGTCATGTCCGTTATGTGCAGGTACTGTTAAGCGATGAGGGGAGCCTTTTGCACTGTTTAACCTGGGAGACCGACGACGGGTTTGTCTTTGACATCCATGCGCTTGATGACAGCTCGTTTTCCCCGAAGTATGACAGGATTTATATGCCATTTGACCAGGGAACAATGACGCTTCACGGAAATACGTATATTTTGTATTAACCATATGGCTGCTGATAATAAAGGAAAGGATATCTGATGTTGCCTTAATTATTATTTGTGTTTTAAATTATACAATATATGACGTTGCGAAATAGAATCATCAGTAGTGATTCAGCTGTTATCAAAAAGTGTTTTTTTGTTTCTTTTTATATACATTATCGTCAAAACAGAGCCTCTGTAATTTCAATAGGATACTGAATGTACGTTGCGTTAATACCATTTATTTCCTATGCAATAGAAAGAAGGAGTGTTATGCTTTGGGCGGAACAGAAGTTGAAAGGAGCATGCGCTATCTCTCAATTTTCTTACGTGATCGATGAAGAAGGAAATGAAGTGTTCGTAGGGACCAAAGAAGACATTAAGGAAAAATTCCCGGCTAAAGAAAAGCATATTTTTAACACTGAAGAGGAATTGCTGAACGGCATACGGGATTTTCGGGAAAATGAACGAATCATATCTGTTGTAAGTGATCTGCCTGTTTTAAATGAACAGTGGAAACAGAAGGACAATATGTAACACGATTCGTTTAGGCCGGCACTGGACCGGGAACTTTTTGTTTATTACTCAGAGGTGGGCCGGACTTTTTCCAGAAAGTCCGGTTTTTTTATTAGGTGGGGGAACTATTAAAAGCACTGGCGTAGTATAATAAACAAAGTACCTCCCAGTCTTTGTCAGAGAGGAAGATGATGATGAACAAAAAAAGAAATACCGCCTGGCTGCTGGTTCCGCTGCTTTTGCTTCAGGCCTGGTGGCTTTACCGGGAAGCCGAAAAGCAGGGAAAAGCCAAATGGAAGTGGGGCCTGTGGGGATTAACACAGTTTCCAACCCCGGCAGTGGCTTTTTACGTCATTCATAAATGGAAGAAGTAAGCCCAGCTGCTGCTCTTCCGAGGTTTCAAACCGGCGCCCAGGTGTAATAGCATAAAAAGAAGCCGGAGATTCTGCCGGTATGCGCAGCACCTATTAGAGTGAAGGGGCGACAAAAATGAAACAGGAAACTCAGGAAATTAACGAAATTGTACTCGACGAATCGGAGCTGCGATTTGAGTCTGCGTACTTGTATCTTGAAACGTCCGATCCGGACAGGATCGGAGAAAGCGCCTGGACGCTGGCCATTTATAATGCAGAACAGGAATTTTCCGAAGAGTTTACCAATCGAAACAGCATCAGCATCCGGTTCAAAACCGAAGAAGCAGAGTATCAGGGGCTTGTTCAGTTTAAAAACATTGAAGGCGGGGGGAAGAAGCATTGCCACCTCGATGGTCTCGATGAACTGGTGCAGATATAAAGCAGGTATAAAAACGGGTGACAGCGAAAGCTGGCGCCTGTTTTTTATATGCACCCCAGTCTGAAACCAGGGGAACGTTTAATACGCGCGAATTCGGGGATTATAGGTGTGAAAAGATGCTCAAAGATTGGAAAGGAGAGAAAGCCATGAGTCCGAGAAAAGAAGCGATGGCCCAGCTGGCCGGAAGAGTCGAACGGGGGGAAATCGGTGCCGAATGGTCGCCAGTGGATGAAATCGAGCAGGATCGTTTTCAGGAGCTTGCGGAGCACGGATACGTGACGTATGACGACGCGTCCGGAGAAAAAGACCAGGCGGTTTACAGCGGTATTAAAATCACAAAAGAAGGCCGCGAGCTTTATGAAGAATATAAACGGCAGGTAGATGAATAGAAATTAACGCATTCCGCGGGCGGTATTATACAAGCCGCCTTTTTAAAAGAATGAAACTCAGGAGGACGCGATGCCGACACTAGCACTTGAAGCTGTTAAAACAGTTTCCACAAATGAAGTTATTCACGTAAAGGAAGGACAGCTGCAGGCAGGCGGCGGGCCACTTGAACGCTGGACCGTTTCCATTACAGACTGCGACAACGAGGAATTTTTCCACCAGGCATTCGACAGTACTTCTCCTGCGTTGGATTTATATTTTTACACCCGGGAAGGCTTTCAGTTTGGCGGACAGGCCTACATCACCCGTTCGGATCAGAAAAGTATTGAGCTTGAAGGAAGCAGTGCGCTTCAGGAACAGTCGTAATTGGATAAAAGGAGGATGACGATGACACAGGAACCGGATTTTTTCGAGGAAGGGCTGAAAGGCTACCGCGTACGTCCACTCCATTTTGCCGGGGAATCAGTCGAAGTGTATCAGGACGAAGAGCTCGTGCTGCTCGTTCAGGTGACCACTTCGGCGATGGCAGCCGAAGCTAGTTTAAAGGAAGAAAACGTACCCGACTGGCTGTGGAGCATCGGCCTGGATTATCTGAAACAGGAAGAGCCGACGGAAAAAAAGCGTCTTGTCATTACCGTGCAGGACGTGACAGACGGAGAAATAAACAAAGCTTATGACAATTTATTGAGAGATTTCGAAGCGCCCTCGAGCTGAGAGGGTGCTTTTTGTTTTTATTTATATAGAAGAAACAGGCACACTGTTCTTTTGATGTCAGAATTCTTTAGAAACGGTTTTCACTGACTCGGGAAGGAAATTCTTTCTGAAAAAAACGGCCGGGTGTCTTCTCGAACCGAAAAAACTGTGGTATAAATAAGTGGAGGGGGTGGATGACAGTGGCTTTAGTGGAATTCAAATGCAGAACGCAGCCGCAGGTGACCTATAGCAGTGACGGTCATGAAATTCATTACAAGGTGATTGAATACGCCGATGGCTACGAGGTGGTGCTTCATTCGATGGGTGATTTTCAGCCGGCCGATGAAAAACTGTTATTTCATCAGGGAAGTCAGGTCATTCACGCCAAAGAGCATACTTACGTATTAGATACCTGTGACTGTGTGTACAGCGGTGAATCCGATGAAACTATCGATCATTCGATCTGTCACAAACCGTATTCTAAATCCATGTAAACAAACGCTAAGCGGAGCTTTCCTTCCCGGGAGGCTCTTTTTTGTGGCGGACGCAGGTGTAAAAAACATTCCGGAAAATAGAAAGGAGCATACAAATGCTGCATTTTGAAAAGAAGGACCTTCACAATTTAAACCACGCGGAGGCGCCGTATGTATCCATTTACCAATACGGGAAAACAGATATCAGCAGCCATCCATCTGACAGCAGCCGGGTGGGGCTGTCCAAGCAGGGCATGATGAAGCTGGTGAATTACTGGATTGAGGAAGGCAACCTTGATGATAACGACAAGCAGCAGATTAAAGAGTGGCTCGACCAATAACCCTTCAGGAGACGTGGAAGAAATTCGGGTTTAGCAGGAGAGGTGCAGGGAAAAGGAATCACAATTCACCAATAGAAAAACGAACTTCAGGCACGTATCTGCGCCGAAGTCGTTAAAGGGGGAATCGTGATGGCACGCCTGCTTGACTTTTACCACGGACCGTATGAAGGCAGCCCGGGGGAGTCTGAACATTTTAATGGACCGGTGCTTCATATCTTTGAGCGCGAACAGCTGCTGCTGTCGATGCAGATCACGGCCGAAGCACTCCGGAAAGATGAACTGAACGTAGACATGACCACGGTGTATGAATGGCTCTGGCACCGGGGGCTCGAATTTATCGAACAGGAAAATATTACGTCAGCCACGGTGATAGTGATTACCGATAGAGATATTGAAGGAAATAAAATTGTTACTTCCTATCGGACGCTTGCTTGCCGGGCATAATATAAACGGGGCCGTCTGCTTCATCAAAGCAGACGGCCCCGTTTATATGATTAAAAGATGGTGCGGAAAACGCCGGTGACTCTGCCGAGTATCGTACAGTTTTCTAAAATGATCGGGTCCATGGTGGCATTTTCAGGCTGCAGGCGGATAAAGTTTTCTTCTTTGTAAAACCGTTTAACCGTCGCTTCCATTTCGTCGGTCATAGCAACAATAATATCGCCGTTATCAGCGGTCTGCTGCTTTTGGACGACAACAAGATCCCCGTCAAAAATGCCGGCCTCTATCATGCTGTCTCCCTGAATGGTAAGCATGTATACCTGTTCTTCATCGGTCACCATGCGCTCCGGAAGAGGGATGTATTCTTCTACATTTTCCACCGCAGTGATAGGCTCCCCGGCCGTAACTTTACCGATCACCGGCACATATACAGCTTTGCTTTCGTGAATCGGCTCGCTGCCCTGGTCTTCAAGTTCAAGCACTTCAATTGCCCGCGGCTTAGTCGGGTCGCGGCGGATTAAATTTTTGTTTTCAAGGCGGGCGAGGTGCCCGTGCACCGTTGAACTCGAGGCGAGCCCCACGGCTTCTCCGATCTCCCGGACCGAAGGCGGATAGCCTTTTTCTTTTACTTCTTCTTTTATATAATCAAGAATTTGCTGCTGGCGCTTGGATAGCTTCATCTCCGCACCTCCTTTTGAGGAATTTTTCTGAGTAAAGTATAGCATGAGGGGAACAAAAACGCAAACACCCGTTCTAATATTTCTGTTGACGGGAACAGGTATTCTGGTATACTGAATGAATATAAGAACATACATTCTCATTCAGGGGGAACATGCATATGAATAAACTCAAAACTTTCACTTCAACGGACTGGACAATGCTTGCCTTATTTGCATTCGCGCTTTTATTTTTGGTATATTCAGCGGACGCTTCGATCACTCCGGACACGCTGGGCGGCACGGAAGCAGACCGTTCGGCAGAAATCGTCTATGAACAGGAGCATCCGGTTTTAAAGGACAGGACGGGGTATCAGGAACAGCCGTGGGAACGAACAGTTTCGTTTGACGCTGCCGAACAGTAAAACACGAACGGAAAGGAACGCAGACAAATGAAAACATGCATCATTTACGCCCGGGTAAGTACG
Source organism: Marinococcus luteus (assembly GCF_034497705.1). Taxonomy (GTDB): domain Bacteria; phylum Bacillota; class Bacilli; order Bacillales; family Marinococcaceae; genus Marinococcus; species Marinococcus luteus_A. The sequence goes on from NZ_JAXRUV010000001.1 coordinate 533,923, forward strand.
GAAAAAGAAGAACAGCAGTCCTCGCTTGCCAGGCAGCAGGAGGAGCTGGAAGCTATTGCTGCAGCGAATGGCTGGACGGTGCAGCAGACAGTGACAGAACAGGAAAGCAGCTATTCCGTGGAACGGGATGGACTTCTTCGTGTGTTCGAGCTCCTCGATGACACACGGGCGGATACACTGCTAATTACCGATGACACGCGGCTTGGACGTGGAAATGCTAAAATTGCCGTGCTCCATGAACTGCAGAAAAGGGGCACGTCCATCTATACAGTGAAAGATGACGGGGAGCTCGAAATTGCGGATACCGATCATATGATTATGGAAATTTTGTCCATTGTGGAAGAGCATCAGCGCCGGCTGCATAATTTTAAAATTAAGCGGGGGATGCAGCGGGCGGTGGAAAACGGATATCATCCTGAAGAAAACTTCGGATTAAACCGCAGCGGCGGCCGGAAAAAAATAGAGGTGCCCATTGAAGAAATTGTTAAGTTGAAACAGCGGGAGCTGACGTTTAAGGATATCGCTCTGACGCTCCGGGGTCTTGGCTATGATATTTCCAAAGCGACGGTGCACCGTCGTTATAAAGAATATGAACAGCAGCGAGCAGATTAGAACCGTAGTGATTTGTTTGCGGTACGGCGCTGTTTTTAATATAATAAAAAAGGAACGCCATTTTAAGGGAGGCAACTTATGCTTTCGAAAGAAAAAATTGACCGGATTAATGAGTTAGCCAAACGCCAAAAATCGTCGGGGCTGACAGCTGAAGAAGAAGAAGAACAGCATGCGCTGCGTCAGGAATATTTAAGCAAATTCCGTTCCTCATTTAAAAACCAGCTTGAAAACGTAAAAGTGGTGGATGAAGAAGGTACGGATGTAACCCCAAGCAAGCTTGAGCGTGTCAAACGACGGAACCGCAGCTTCCGGCATTAAGATAAAAGAGAGGCCTGATCTTAACAAAGAGCAGGCCTTTTGATTTTCTTCTTTCTCTGTTAACACGCTTGTGTAATCGTTTTAAAACCTTTATCATAAAAGCGTACAAGAACACGGAAATTCCCGCGGGGTCAACTCACAAGTGCGGGTTTCCACCCAAAAATACATACAGTGGAGGGAAATATGCATGGCAATTAGCACAGAACAGTTAGCAATTAACACGATCCGGACGCTGTCCATCGAAAGTATTGAAAAAGCCCAGTCGGGGCACCCGGGGCTTCCGATGGGAGCGGCGCCGATGGCGTACGCGCTCTGGACCAAATCTATGAACCACAACCCGGCCAACCCGGAATGGTTTAACCGCGACCGCTTCGTGCTGTCCGCCGGCCACGGATCGATGCTCCTATACAGCATGCTGCACCTGAGCGGCTACGACCTTTCGCTCGAGGAACTGAAAAACTTCCGCCAGTGGGGAAGCCAGACGCCGGGCCACCCGGAATACGGGCACACCGCCGGCGTGGAAGCCACCACCGGCCCGCTCGGCCAGGGGCTGGCCATGGGCACCGGGATGGCGATGGCCGAACGCCATCTGGCCGCCAAATACAACACGGACGATCACGCCGTGGTCGACCATTTCACGTATGTGCTCTGCGGCGACGGCGACCTGATGGAAGGCGTGGCTTCGGAATCGGCGTCCCTCGCCGGCCACCTGAAGCTCGGCAACCTGGTCGTGCTGTATGACTCCAACGACGTGTCGCTCGACGGCGCGCTTCACCAGTCGTTTTCCGAAAACGTGCTGCAGCGCTATGAAGCCTACGGCTGGCACACGGTCTTTATCGAGGACGGCAACGACGTCGATGCGATTGAGGCGGCGATCGAAGAAGCGAAGCAGTCCCCGAAACCATCCATGATCGAAGTAAAAACCGTCATTGGCTACGGCGCACCGAACAAAGGCGGCACGAACGCGGCCCACGGCGCACCGATCGGCGACGAGGAGTACAACCTGGTGAAGGAAGCCTACCAGTGGGACTACGACGCGTTTCACATTCCGCCGGAAGTGACCGAGTTGTTTGACGAAGTCAAGCAGGCCGGCGCGGAGGCCGAACAGGAATGGAACGAGCTTTTTGACGCCTACAAGCAGGCAAACCCGGAACTCGCCGACGAGCTCGAACAGGCGATGGCCGGCAAACTGCCGGAAGGCTGGGATGCGAAGCTGCCGGTCTTTACGGATGAAAAAGTAGCGACCCGTGCCGCTTCCGGTGATGTGCTGCAGGAAGTAGCGGCCGCCGTGCCGTCCTTGTTTGGCGGATCGGCCGACCTGGCTGGGTCCAACAAGACGCTGATCAAAGCGGAGAATGATTTCAGCCGCAACGACTACACCGGCCGCAACATCTGGTTTGGTGTGCGCGAATTCGCCATGGCGGCAGCTGTCAACGGTATTCAACTGCACGGCGGCCTGAAGCCGTTTGGATCGACGTTCCTGGTCTTTTCCGATTATCTGCGCCCGGCACTGCGCCTGAGTGCGTTGATGGGGCTGCCGCTTACGCAGGTATTTACGCACGACAGCATCGCGGTCGGCGAAGACGGTCCGACGCACGAGCCGGTTGAACAGCTGGCGGCGCTCCGGGCGATTCCGAACCTGAACGTCATCCGCCCGGCGGACGGCAACGAAACAGTTGCTGCCTGGCGCGTAGCGATGGAAAGTGAACACACGCCAACGGCGCTCGTGCTGACCCGTCAGGGCGTACCGACGCTCGAAGACACGAAGGAAAAAGCGGTGGAAGGCGTACGCAAAGGAGCCTACGTGATTGGCGAACAGGCCGAAAATCCGGACCTGCTTCTCGTCGCTGCCGGCTCGGAAGTGTCCCTCGCCGTGGACGCGAAAGCCCAGCTGCAGAGCGACGGCCTGACCGTCAATGTCGTCAGCATGCCGAACTTCCATGCGTTCGACCATCAGTCCGCGGACTACCGCCGGTCGGTGCTCCCGGACGGTGTACCGGCCATGGCCGTGGAAATGGGATCATCCTTTGGCTGGTACAAGTACGTCGGCGCCCACGGCTCCGTGTACGGCATTGACCGCTTCGGTGCTTCCGCACCAGGCGGAGAAGTCGTCGAAAAGTACGGCTTCACGCCGGAAAAAGTCGCTGAAGCAGCCAAACAGCTGATCAAATAATTATGCGTTGGGGAAAAAGCAGCCCGCCGGCTGCTTTTTCTTATTTTTATCCGAGTGAAAATTAAGCAACGGTGCTGAATCTTTCGAATCGGTGCTTTCTTTACATAAAAGAATGCGTTATAATAAACAAGGTCTGTTTAGAGACGCTAACAACACCCACATATATGTTAGGTATTCGGGAAAGGGGTAAGACACATGGGCTGGCTATGGTTAACAATTATCGGCATTGTCATTTTACTAGTTGGTATAGCCATCGGTTTCTTTATCGCAAGAAAAACGATGATGAACTATTTGAAAAAGAATCCTCCTATTAATGAACAAATGCTGCGCGTTATGATGATGCAGATGGGGCAGAACCCGTCCCAGAAGAAGATCAACCAAATGATGAGAGCAATGCAGCGACAACAAGATAAGAAATAACGGTCAGCACCCTTCTAGCTTCTAGAGGGTGCTTTTTTATCCATAGAGAGGATGAGACGGATGCGCGCTTTTTGGGACTTGCGCTGGTTTTTCTGGCAGGAGCGGTTCAAGTACAGCTTCGGGATTCTTCTGCTCATTATTGTGGCCCTGCTTTCCCTTCTACCGCCGTATGTGGTAGGGGTGGTGGTCGATGCGATCGAACAAAACCGCCTGTCGACCGGGATGCTTGCCGGCTGGATGGGAGCGATGATTGCGGCAGGGATATGCATGTACGTGCTCCGGTACGTCTGGCGTATTATGATTTTTGGTTCCTCGCTTCATCTCGGCCGTACGCTCCGCTACAATCTGTATCAGCACTTCACGCGGATGAGCAGCGATTTTTTCGGACGGAAACGAACCGGGGATCTGATGGCGCACGCCACCAACGATATTACTGCGGTGCAGATGATGGCCGGCCAGGGGGTTTTAACGATTGTGGATTCGCTCGTCATGGGAGGATTCGTCGTTTTAGCGATGGCAATCGGGATCAGCTGGCAGCTGACGCTGATTACGCTGTTGCCGATGCCGCTGATGGCTCTCTTAACAAGCTGGTACGGCCACCTGCTTCATAAGCGGTTTGGCGCTGCCCAGCAGTCCTTTTCTCAGCTGAACAACCGGACGCAGGAAAGCATTTCCGGCGTGAAGGTAACAAAAACGTTCGGGTACGAACGCGAAGACATCGAAGCGTTTGAAGCACAGTCCCGGGACGTTGTGGACAAAAACGAGCGGGTCGCCCGCATTGATGCCCTGTTTGATCCGACAATCACCCTTATCATCGGCGTCTGCTATCTGCTCGCGATTGGCTTTGGTGCCGGATATGTGAACGACGGAACGATTACTATCGGGCAGTTAACGACGTTCAGTGTCTATCTGGGCATGCTGATCTGGCCGATGCTTGCGTTTGGGTGGTTTTTTAACATTATTGAACGCGGGCATGCGTCGTATGACCGCATTCGTAACCTGATGGCCGAGCGGACTGACATTACCGACCAGAAAGCCGGAGTGGAGGACGTGCCGGCCGGGGCGGTGGAAATAGACATAGATAAATTTTATTACCCACGGTCGGAAACGAGCGCGCTGCACGATATTCACGCGTCGGTGCAGCCGGGACAGACCGTCGGGATCGTCGGGCGGACCGGCAGCGGGAAAACGACGCTTTTGCGGCTGCTTCTCCGGGAGCTGAAAAGCGGGGACGGAGCCATTACGATTGGCGGGACGCCGGCGGAAACCTATTATCTTGATACGTACCGTCTGGCATTCGGAAATGTGCCGCAGGAGCATTTCTTGTTTTCGATGACGCTTGCGGACAATATCGCCTTTTCCAACCCGGAAGCCACCCAGCAGGAGATTCAGCGTGCGGCCGGACTCGCAGCCATTCATGACGATATTGTGGCGCTTCCCTACGGATACGCCACGGCTGTCGGTGAGCGCGGGGTCACTCTCTCCGGAGGCCAGAAGCAGCGTATTTCGATTGCGCGGGCGCTTCTGCAGAATCCGGAAATTCTCATCCTGGATGACGCGCTTTCCGCGGTGGACGCAAACACCGAGCAGCAGATTCTCGAAGCGCTGAAGCAGGAGCGACGGGGGAAAACGACCTTTATCGTTACGCACCGCATGAGCACGGTAAAAGAAGCGGATGCGGTATGGGTGATGGAGCACGGCACGATCGTTGAAAACGGCTCCCACCGTGCATTAATGGAAGCCGGGGGCATCTATGCAGAAATGGTGAAGCGCGAAGAGCTGAAGGCCCAGGTGGAAAGGGGGGACCGCTGATGCTGCACGAAGATAAGGTGTTAACCAAACAGGAGCAGCGGGCGATTGTGAAGCGGCTGTTAAAGTATGCAGGTGTTCACAAACGGCTGCTGGCGTTTGCCTGTACGTTTCTTGTGATCGGCGTCGGCGCGGAGCTTCTCAGTCCGTACCTTGTAAAGGTCTTTATTGACAGCTATGTGACGCCGGGAGTATTCCCGGCAGATGAATTGACGTGGCTCGCGGCCATTTTCGCAGCGGCCACTGTTCTTTCCGCGGTGATGGTATATTTTCACACGTACTGGTTTCAGCGGATTGCGCTGAAAAGCATTCAGCAGATCCGCGTCGATGTGTTTTCGAGCGTCGAAGGGGCATCGATGCGTTTTTACGATCAAACGCCGTCCGGAGCGCTTGTGAGCCGGATAACCAATGACACTGAACGGATCCGGGAGCTGTACATGGAAGTGCTCTCGACCTTTATCCAGAACGGGGTGTTTCTGGTTGGGGTGCTTATCGCCATGTTCTTTCTGGATGTCCGTCTCGCCGCCGCAGCAATACTGATTATGCCGCTTTTGCTTATGCTGATGATGCTCTACCGCCGATACAGCTCGAGGTACTACGGGGAGATGAGCGGGAAGCTGAGCCGGCTGAATACGAAAATTAATGAAAGCCTGCAGGGCATGTCGGTGATTCAGCTGTTCCGGCAGGAGAGCCGGATGAAGCAGGAATTTTCCGGGATTAATGATGCCCATTATGAAGCCGGCCTGAAAAGCATGAAAATCGACGGCCTGCTGCTTCGCCCGGCGATCGACCTCGTGTCGGTGCTTGCTCTCGTCGGCGTGCTGTCGTATTTTGGCATTTTATCGATGGAAGGGGCCGTACAGGTCGGAGTGATTTATGCCTTCGTCAACTATTTTGAGCGCTTCTTTGAACCGGTTAATGAAATCATGCAGCAGATGTCGCTGTATCAGCAGTCGATTGTCTCCGCCGGCCGGGTATTTCATTTAATGGATGTGACCGGCCAGGAGGCAGCAGTGACGAGGGGGCGGCAGACCGGGGATGCCTCACGGAGCGGAGAGATTGAATTTGATCACGTGACGTTCAGCTATGACGGCGAGCATCCGGTCCTCCGAGACATTAACCTGTCGGTAAAAGAAGGCGAGACCATTGCGATTGTCGGCCATACTGGCAGCGGTAAAAGCTCCATCATTAACCTGCTGCTCCGGTTTTACGAACACGATGCCGGAACAATTTTCCTTGGAGGAAAGGACCTGCAGCGCTGGCCGGAAGAGGCGCTGCGCCGGCACGTTGGACTTGTGCTGCAGGATCCGTTTTTGTTTACGGGAACGGTCAGGGAAAATATTGCGATGCACAACCACCGGCTGAGCGACGAGGAGGTGCGGCAGGCGGCTGCTTTTGTCGGGGCGGATCAGTTTATCGAAGCACTGCCGAAGCAGTACGACGAACAGGTAGGCGAACGGGGGAGCTCGTTTTCGAACGGGGAAAAACAGCTGATCACGTTTGCCCGGACCGTCGCCCATGATCCGAAGGTGCTCGTGCTCGATGAGGCAACGGCAAATATCGACAGCGAAAGTGAAGCGGTTATCCAGCAGGCGCTTGCAAACCTCGTGGAAAACCGGACGACCATCATGATTGCCCACCGGCTGTCCACGATCCGGCACGCCGACCAGATTATCGTGCTTCATCAGGGGGAAATTGCCGAACGCGGGACGCACCAGGAGCTGCTTGCCTCCGGGGGGCTATATGAAAAAATGTACCGGCTGCAGCATGAAAATGAAGAGGTGCTTTAAAAGAGGGAACAATTGCGGGCCGCCGCTTCGGGGTGTATCATAGAGGCAGGAAAGCCTTCATATGATACATCCTATTTTTATAGAAAGGAAGGCGGCCGAAGTGAGTACACTGCTGATTATTACGACCCTCACGGCCTTTTTTATGGCTTCTGTCGTGATCGTCATCCGCATGAAAGCCATTAAGCAGCCGGCGACCTTCAAAAAAATCGTGCTGCCGCCGTTTTTCATGGCGACGGGAGCGCTGATGTTTGTTTACCCGCCGGCCCGTCCGACTGGGCTCGAAGTCGGCGAGGCGCTTCTCGTCGGGTTTGTTTTCTCTTTTCTACTGATGGCCACCACGTCTTTTGAAATACGTGAACGCCGGATTTTTGTTCGCCGGTCCAAAGCTTTTTCATTCATTCTGGTCGGCCTTTTAATTGTTCGGACAATCATCAAGCTGATCATCGGCGATGCGATTGAGCCGGCAGTGCTTGCCGGAATGTTCTTTCTGCTGGGCTTTGCCATGCTTGTGCCGTGGCGCGTCTACATGGCCGTGAAATACAAACAGCTCGAAAAAATTCTTCAGCGGGAGCCGGAGCCCGACAACTCCGTGCCTTCCCGCCATTCATCCTAATGAAAGGGAGAAGTGCCCATGTCTAACGATGTAAACGAACACCTTCAAAATGAAATACACGGAAAGAAACTGCCGAATGAAGCGGAGCGGCGTCTGTATCTTGATACGTACCGCGAACGCGTCATCCTTGCACTGACGAAAAAACAAGTGATGGAAAAAGGCATACGCCAGGAAGTGCTGAATGCGATGCACGACCGTAAGGCAAAAGAAGTACTCGTTGACGGCCACCTGAGCCTCGAGGCGCTGCGGCCGTACCGGAAAGCAGCTGAAACCCGGCGCGTTCCGTACCGGCGCGTCACGCACGACAATCCGGAGGGCACGTACGGACTGGTCGTTACGTCCGACACCGCGATTAATCGCGAAGACGTGTTTGCTGAGGATGAACCGGAAGCAGATGCCGGAACTCCGGACGCGGAAGAGAAAAAACCGTGGTGGAAAAAGCTGCTTGGCGGTTGAGGGAAGAAAAAAGAAGCAAGCGTTTTCCGAATTTTTGTCTGAAAATATTTATCTTTGAGGAAAGTTTTGCTATTCTATGAAAGTGGGTCGAGAAACAGATTAAGAAAGGCAGGCGGCAAAGGAATACAGCTGTGGGCCTTTCTGCTTATCCTCATCTACTTTTTCGACAACGTTACTGGATTGTTGTATAATAGATCAAGAAGGAGGGGTACATATGGCTCAAAATCAAGACGTATTCAATGCTCGCAAGGCTTTTGAATCGAATGGCAAAACGTATTATTATTACGACATTAAAGCTATTCAGGATGCAGGAGTCGGCGATGTGTCGAAGCTGCCATATTCCATTCGTGTGCTGCTCGAATCTGTACTAAGACAGTTGGACGGACACGTAATTAAACAAGAACACGTAGAAAGCTTAGCAAAATGGGGATCGGAAGAAGGCTCCAAGTATGATGTGCCATTCAAACCATCCCGCGTTATTCTCCAGGACTTTACCGGGGTTCCGGCAGTCGTGGACCTTGCATCGCTTCGGAAAGCAATGAATGATTTCGGGGGAGACCCGGATGTCATTGACCCGGCGATTCCGGTTGACCTCGTTGTGGACCACTCGGTACAGGTGGACCGTTACGGTACTGATGACTCGTTAAACCAGAACATGAACTTTGAATTTTCGAGAAACGAAGAACGCTACAAGCTCCTCAGCTGGGCAACCAAAGCGTTTAACAACTATAGTGCTGTACCGCCGGCTACAGGTATCGTTCACCAGGTGAACCTCGAGTACCTTGCTTCCGTCGTACACACGAAAGAAACAGAAAACGGCGAAGTGGACACGTATCCGGATACACTCGTTGGTACGGACTCCCACACGACTATGATCAACGGCCTTGGCGTCCTTGGCTGGGGCGTTGGCGGTATCGAAGCGGAAGCGGGCATGCTGCAGCAGCCGTCCTACTTCCCGGCACCGGAAGTGGTCGGCGTTCGTCTTGTGAACTCCTTGCCGAACGGTTCGACAGCGACAGACCTAGCGCTGCGCGTTACCCAGCGGCTCCGGGAAACGAATGTTGTCGGCAAATTCGTGGAATTCTTCGGCGAAGGCCTGGCGGAAATGCCGCTTGCTGACCGCGCAACGATTTCCAACATGGCACCGGAATACGGCGCAACCTGTGGGTTCTTCCCGGTTGACGAAGAAGCGCTCAACTATCTGCGCCTGACCGGCCGCGATGAAGAGCATGTGCAGCTTGTAAAAGACTACTGCAAGCACAACCACATCTTCTTTGATCCATCCGAAAAAGAACCGCAGTTCACTCAGGTGATTGAAATCGACCTGGCGGATATTGAGCCAAGCCTGAGCGGACCGAAGCGCCCGCAGGACCTGATTACTTTATCCGACATGAAAAAACAGTTCAATGAGGCGCTTACGGCTCCAGCCGGCAACCAGGGATTCGGCCTGTCTCCGGAGGAGATCGACAACGAAGCGACTATCGAACATCCAAACGGCAAAACTTCGAAGATGAAAACCGGGGCGCTTGCCATCGCAGCTATCACAAGCTGTACGAACACGTCCAATCCATACGTGATGATCGGTGCTGGCCTTGTCGCCCGTAACGCGGTGGAGAAAGGGCTTGAAGTACCGGAATACGTTAAAACGTCGCTCGCTCCAGGTTCCAAAGTGGTTACCCGCTATCTTGACGACTCCGGCTTGATGCCGTATCTGAACGATCTCGGGTTTAACCTGGTCGGCTACGGCTGCACGACGTGTATCGGCAACAGCGGCCCGTTGCTCGAAGAGATCGAAAAAGGGATCACAGACAGCGATCTCCTCGTTTCCTCTGTATTGAGCGGTAACCGTAACTTTGAAGGACGGATCCACCCACTCGTTAAAGCCAACTACCTGGCATCGCCGCCGCTCGTTGTAGCGTACGCGCTGGCCGGCACAGTTGACTTTGATATGTACCGCGATTCGTTCGGCAAGGATAAAGACGGCAACGACGTATACTTTAACGACCTGTGGCCGTCCGCGACCGAAATCAAAGACTTTATCACGCAAAACGTGTCTCCGGACCTCTTTAAAGAAGAGTACGAGAATGTCTTTGACAACAACGAGCGCTGGAACGAGCTGCAGTCGGATGAAAATGCGCAGTTGTACGACTTTGACGATGATTCCACGTACATTCAGAATCCGCCGTTCTTTGAAGAAATGTCCAAGGAGCCGGAAGACATTAAACCGTTGACTGCTCTGCGGGCTGTGGCGAAATTCGGGGACTCGGTTACGACCGACCACATTTCCCCGGCAGGGTCCATCGCGAAGGACAGCCCGGCCGGCCGCTACCTGATGGAAAAAGGCCTCAAGCCGGCGCAATTTAACTCGTACGGTTCCCGCCGCGGTAACCACGAAGTGATGATGCGCGGAACATTCGCCAACATCCGGATTAAAAACCAGCTGGCGCCTGGCACAGAGGGCGGATATACGACCTACTGGCCAAACGGTGAAGTGCTGTCCATCTATGATGCAGCGATGAAATATAAAGAGGAAAACACTGGCCTGCTTGTAATGGCCGGCAAAGATTACGGCATGGGAAGCTCTCGTGACTGGGCAGCGAAAGGGACGAACCTGCTCGGCATTAAGACCGTTATTGCGGAAAGCTTCGAGCGTATTCACCGCAGTAACCTTGTGCTGATGGGTGTGCTCCCGCTGCAGTTCCAGGAAGGCGAAAGCGCTGATTCTCTCGGCCTGACCGGAGAAGAGCAATTCGATGTAAAAATTGATAATACCGTAAAGCCGCATGACATGATAGACGTTGTTGCTACTGATCAGGACGGCAACACGACTACCTTCCAGGTAGTTGCCCGTTTCGACAGTGACGTCGAGATGGATTACTATCGTCACGGTGGTATTTTGCAGATGGTTCTCCGCAACAACCTTGAAGCGGCAGAAGCAAAACGCAGCCAGTAATTGTTAAAGGAAGGCCCCCGGTCCGCCGGGGCCTTCAATTTTCTCATATCTAAAATTTCACATACCGTAATGATAAAATTTGTCACACCTTCATCAACCTCTTATAATAAAAATAAGGACTAATGCGTGTTCAACCAGGGAATACGATAAAAATGACTACTCATTTTCGTCCTTTTCCCGATAGGGGGTGCCTTTATTGCAAATTAACGAGCAAAATAACATTTACGATATAATCGATAGATGGGAAAAAGAAGAAAATAATATTACAGTCAAACGGGCCTACGAGTGCATCCGGACGTTGGAGGAAAACGAACAGGCTTCCGGCTGCGCGCGTGTTTACGCGCTCATGGCCAGAGACCGGTGGAAGCATCAGCGCCGGTTTGACCCGATGATCCGCAACTGGCTGCAAAAGGCAGAGGAGCTTGACGATTCGGTGCCGCTTCTGCAGCAGCTTCGGCCGATGGAGCGGATCGACAGCATACAGGAAAATATTATGGATACGCAGCTGACCCCGCTCCGCGAAACGGATCCGGCCGCGGCCCGCTACCGCGTGGCTGAACAGCTGCGCGAGCAGTGCCGTCAGATGATTCAGTATCTGGATGATACGCTGGATACGTGGAATCCGGAAGAATTGACCGTGGACTTTTTGAATGTGGTAGAGAACGAACACCTGCGCGAGCTTCCGTTTCTGCTTGAAAACATCAAGCAGGCGTGCGAACGGCTGGCGTCGAGCACCCAGGCTTATATGGATACAGCATCGGGCTCGTTTTATTCGCCCGAAGCCGTGCGCGAAATTAAAGAAGCGATCAGCCATGTGGAGCAGCTGAAGGAAAAGTGGAACGAAGCGTCGAGCTCGCTCACGAAGGTGGGAGAGGAGTACGCCGACCCGCTTGAAGAGCTGAATGACATGATTGGCCTGCACAGTGTGAAGGCTCGCGTGCATAACATGTATCATTATCTGCAGTACCAGAAGAGGCGGAAGGAGCAGGGGTACCAGTGGAAGGATGAACGAAGCCTTCATATGATACTGACAGGCAACCCCGGCACGGGCAAAACGATGCTCGCCCGCCTGCTGGCTAAAATTTATCACCAGCTCGGCCTGCTGCAGCGTGATGAAGTGCTTGAAACCGACCGTTCCCGCCTCGTCGGCTCGTACGTCGGCCAGACCGAGGAAAAAACCATGGCGCTGATCAAGGAAGCGGTCGGCGGCGTGCTGTTCATTGATGAGGCCTACAGCTTAAAACGCGAAGGCATGGCCGGAAACGACTTTGGTCAGACGGCGATTGATACCCTTGTCTCGGCGATGACGAGCGGGGAGTACGCCGGTACGTTTGCCGTTATTCTGGCCGGCTACCCGGAAGAAATGCGGCAGTTTCTGCACGCCAACCCGGGTCTTCGCAGCCGGTTTCCGGAAAGCAACCATATCCACCTGCCCGATTACAGCATGGATGAGTTGATGGAAATTGGGGAAAAGGTAGCAATGGAAAACGATTTTTTCCTGAGCGAGGAGAGCAAACGGGTGCTCGAAGAACGGATCGAAAAGGAACAGGTGGATGAAACGTTCGGCAACGGCCGCACCGTTAAAAACATTGTGCTCGACAGCATTTTCCAAAAAGGGGCGGCAATCGGCAACCAGGACTATATCGGTATTGATGACTTTTCGCTGTTAACAGCAGAGGATATTCAAGAGCCTGAAGGCGAACAGCCGAAGGACAAACGCTCCGCCGTCCAGCAGCTCGATGATTTTATCGGCCTTGATCACGTGAAGCAGGAAATGAAAAAGCTTGCCTCCTTTATCCGCGTGCAGCAGCAGCGCCGCGAAGAGGGGGCGCCGACCGTGCCGATTCAGCTGCACACCGTCTTTTCCGGACCACCGGGCACGGGCAAGACGACGCTCGCCCAGGTGTATGCCGGCATCCTGAAGGAATACGGGTTTTTAAAGCGCGGCCATTGCATCGTCGCCGGCCGCAGCGACCTCGTCGCCGAGTACGTCGGCCAGACAGCCGCGAAAACGAAGCGGAAGGTCCGCGAAGCCCTCGGTGGAGTCCTGTTTATTGATGAAGCGTATGCCCTGATGTCGAGCTCGCGGAGCGACTTCGGCCGGGAAGCGATGGATACGCTCGTCGAAGAAATGACCAAGCACGATGAAAATCTGGTGGTTGTGCTTTCCGGCTATCCGGAGCCGATGCAGCAGCTGCTTGAAATGAATCCGGGGCTTGAATCCCGCTTCAAAAAAACCTTTTACTTCCCGCCGTATACGCCGGAGGATCTGGCCGAGATTACAGAGCGCTCGGTCGAGCGATTCGGCTATCATTTTGAGCCAGAAGCGCGCGAGCTGCTTGAAAGCAGGTACGCTGTATCCAACACGGACGGCAACGCCCGGCTCGCCGAAGACGTGGCTGAAGAAATCTTTCAGCAGCAGGCCTTCCGGCTGTTCCAGTCAGAGCAGAACGATGAAAATCTGCACGAGCTGACGGCCGAAGACGTGAAGCATGCGCTTGAAGTACGGGTGAAATCCGAAGGAGAAGAAGGACATGAAGAGCGTTCATACACCAATTGAAGTACGATATGCTGAGACAGACCAAATGGGCATCGTCCATCACGGCTCCTATGTGGTCTGGTGCGAAATTGGGCGCACGCATCATATGAAGGAGATGGGCTTTCACTATCCGGATATTGAAAAAGCCGGCTATTTGTTCCCTGTGCTTCATATTGATATCGATTACGAAACGCCGGCTGTCTACGGCGAGGACGTGGAAATTGAAACGTGGATTGATTCTTATGACGGAGTGCGTGTAAAATATGGGTATATTGTGACTAACGCTAAAGGAGATACGTGCATCAGGGCGTTTTCGAGCCACGTGTGCGTCCGTAAAGAAACGTTTAAGCCGGTGGCCATACGTAAGGCTCTGCCGGACTGGCATGAGGCCTACAAACGGCTGGCGGAATCCACTGCCGCTGGAGCTGCCAAAGGTGGTGGGGACGATGGCGTTTGGCATTAAAGCCAATGAGCTAAGAGCCTGGAAACGAAAGGCTGCGGCGGGAGAAGTGGCCCTGCTGACGCATTACTGGTACGATCCGCGTTTTCCCGACTGTGATACGGTCACAAAAGCCTCCTGTCGGGACGTGGAAACACTTGCGCGCTGGGGCAGACAGTACGGGTTGAAGGCCGGATGGATCCATTACCGCGAAGACTATCCGCACTTTGACCTGCTGGGGGACTACGAGGCTCACATTCTGTCCAAGGAAAAGCAGTGGAGGCAGATGGAGCGATTTGGTATCCAGGCTCCCCGTTCAAACAAATAATTTAATCTGGAGGCAGGAACTATGAATGCAACACAGAATGAAATTATTGAAGCACTGCAGACGACGCCGGAGATTGATCCGAAGCAGGAAATCGAGCGCCGGGTGCACTTTTTAAAAGAATACGCGAAGCAGGCCGGTGCCAAAGGCTTCGTACTCGGTATTTCCGGCGGCCAGGATTCGACGCTCGCCGGCAAGCTCGCCCAGATGGCTGTGGATGAGCTTGAAACCGAGCAGGCCGTGCCGTTTAAATTCGTCGCGCTCCGTCTTCCTTACGGCAAGCAGCATGATGAAGACGATGCATCGAAAGCACTCGAATATATCGAGCCACAGGAAACGTATACGATTGACGTGCAGCCGGGCGTGGACGCATCAGTGCAGGCGTTTGAGCAGGCCCTCGGAACGACCATGTCCGACTTTATCAAAGGCAACACGAAGGCCCGGGAGCGGATGAAGGCGCAGTACGATGTCGCCGGGGCCGAAGGGCTCCTTGTGCTCGGCACCGACCATGCGGCAGAGGCGGTCACCGGCTTTTATACGAAGCACGGGGACGGCGCCTGCGATGTGGCACCGCTATTTGGCCTGAACAAGCGCCAGGGCAAAATGCTTTTGCGCGAGCTTGAAGCACCGGCATCGACGTTTGAAAAAGTACCGACCGCCGATCTTGAAAGCGACCGGCCGGGCCTACCGGACGAGGAAGCGCTCGGGCTGACATACGATCAGATTGACGACTTTCTCGAAGGCCGCAGCATCGATTCCAAAGCCCATGACCGGCTGGTGGATATGTATAACAAAACGGCGCATAAACGGGAATTGCCGGCAACGTTATACGATACGTGGTGGAAAGAATAACAAGCGTCTGCGGATGGTCCCTTGCGGCCATCCGTTTTTACCAATATGGAAAGACTGGACGCCGGCCGCGATGTTTGATATACAGATAACAGAAAGAAAAGGAGAGAACACCGAAATACGCTAAAGGAGTACGATAGTGCATGCCTATTAAAGTGCCTGACTATTTACCGGCCAAAAATACGCTGGAAAAAGAAAATATTTTCATCATGAACGAAAGCCGGGCCTACCTGCAGGATATCCGCCCGCTGAAAATCGTCATCCTGAACCTGATGCCCTTGAAGGAACGCACAGAGACCCAGATTCTGCGGATGCTCAGTAATACGCCGCTGCAGGTGGACGTATCCTTTCTGCACCCGGACACCCACCGCTCCAAAAATACGCCGCGCGAGCATCTGTCGTCGTTCTATAAAACGATTGATGAAGTGCGGAGCAGAAAATTCGACGGTATGATTATCACCGGAGCACCGCTTGAAAAAATTCCATTTGAAGAAGTGGACTACTGGGAAGAGCTGCAGAGTATTCTCGAATGGAGCGACCAGAACGTCACGAACACGCTGCACATCTGCTGGGGCGCCCAGGCCGGCCTGTACCACCACCACGGCATCGATAAATATCCGCTCCCGAAAAAGCAGTTCGGCGTGTACCCGCACTATATTAACGGTGGTAATGAAAAGCTTCTGAGCGGGTTCGACGATCAGTTTTATGTGCCGCATTCCCGGTACACGAAAACGAGACGGGAGGATGTGGAGGCCTGTCCGGACCTTGATATTCTGTCGGAATCCGACGAAGCCGGGCTGTATATCGTAGCGACGAAGGACCGCAAGCGGATTTATGTGACCGGCCACAGCGAATACGATGCAGAAACCCTGCGCGATGAATTTGAGCGCGATATGCGGCGCGGGCTCGGTACAGAGGTGCCGGAAAACTATTTTCCGGAGGACAACCACCTGTATTCCCCGCTGAAAATGTGGCGCGCCCACGCGACGCTGCTGTTTACGAACTGGCTGAACTACTATGTCTATCAGGAAACGCCGTTCGATTTTGCCTAAAACTGTTTCCAATTTTGGAAACAGTTTTTTCAGTTGGCGGAAAAAAGATGATATAATAGACGCGTGTGCGAACAGTAAGAAATGACAAACTGGCAGAGCCGCCGAAGACTGAGAGCGGAAGATTGGGTGATGGAGTTGGATGCGCTAGACGTATTGATGAACAAAGAACGGATCATGGTATACTTTCAGCCGATACTGAGTGCAGATAAGCTCGAAATTTCTGCGTATGAAGTACTCGGCCGTTTCCAGAACGATAACGGAGGCGTCGAAACGCTTGAGAACTGCTTTCGGGACCCGAACGTGCCGTGGGAGTATAAGCAGGAAATCGACCGTGCCGTGCACCAGGCTGCCCTGGAAACATTTGTGGCTGAAGAACGGGCGGATATGATCTTTTTGAACGTAGATGCGGCCACCATTCTGGGGGACGGGGGAGACGGGCTGGTCGAATTTCTGCTCGGGTACGAAGAAAGAGGCATAGCACCAACCTCGATCTGCCTGGAGCTGAAAGCAACGGATTTCCAGCAGGATCTGTCCCGCCTGAAGCATTTTATGCAATACGCCCAGAGCGCCGGGCTGTCGATTGCGATTGACAATCTCGGCAAGGAAGCGATTCATCTGGAGCAGATTGCCTATTTAAAGCCCAATGTGCTGAAGGTGGACGTGACGTTTTCTGAAAATTTCGCCGTTCCGAGCATTTACCGGGACGTGCTGCATTCGTTATCGACGCTGTCGAGAAAGATTGGGGCTTCGCTTTTATTTGAAAAAATCGAGTCGTTTAATCAGCTGAACTACGCCTGGCGCAACGGTGCCCGGTACTACCAGGGGTTTTATCTCGACAAGCCGAAAGAAACGTTCATTGAGAAGGATCAGTTTCAGGAACGGATGAAAAAAGACATCCACCATTTCATTGATGTGGAACGCAAAAAAATTGAAGCCCAGATCCAGCTTACTGCCGAACTAAACAAGCGGCTGAATGCCCGGCTCAAGCATGCGGATGTGATGGAAGACATTGACGGATGGACGCTGAAAACCGCAGAGTCGCTCGAGGAGATGAGCTTCCGGGTGTATGTGTGTGACCGGGAAGGGTATCAGCTTTCGGGAAACGCCTCGCGCCAGAACGGCGAAGCGTGGGAATACCGGATAGAGGAGCGCAACCGCAACTGGAGCTGGCGCCCGTATTTTCTCGAAAACATTGTACGTATGAATTTTGAACAGCGGGGGATTCTTTCCGATATGTATACGGATTTTCACAGCGATGAAATGATCCGGACGTATTCCCACCCGATTACGGAGGATCTGTACGTGTTCGTGGACATTCCCTACGCGTTCTTGTATGAAAAAGATTATCTGCTGTAAACAGTGCCGGCTTCTCCTGCTACGGGGGAGCGGCGTTTTTACATAAAAAGGAGCGCGGTAACAGTGCAGCGGCCAAGTCTTGACATGTATCAATGGAACAACGACACGGTCCGGAGCTTTTTCTCCCGGCATACGTTTTCCCAGGCAGCAGTCACCGGCGCCTTAGAAGAGGTGCGGGCCATGCCGGCGCTTGGCGAAGATGAGCAAAAGGACCTTAAGCGGCTGAAGGCGAAAAATAACGCCTCGGCATACCATGTCCTCGTCTGCGGTCATTTTTCTGCTGGCAAAAGCACGCTGATCAATCAGCTGCTGGACGGGGAATGGCTGCCGGCCCACCCAGTGCCGACGAGTGCAAATATCGTTTCATTTACAACCGGCAGCACAGTTTCCTATGAGGTTACCACCGGCGGACAGACAGTGGCCGTACCGCCGGAGGACTGGACAAACGACTGGATGATGGCCGGAGAGACCGAGCGGGTAGAGGTGCAGCACCCAGATCTTCCGCTGCCGCCGGGAGTGACGCTTTTTGACACGCCGGGGATCGATTCCACCGAAGCCGCTCATCAACGGGCGGCGGAGTCGGAATGGATGATAGCGGATGGACTGTTTTATGTCACCGACTACCAGCAGGTGGAGTCGGAAGAAAATTTTTTATTTCTGCAGCAGCTGAACGAGCAGTACGTCCGCCCGTCTCTGGTTGTCAACCAGGTGGATAAGCATGAAGAGGAGGAGCTTTCCTTTCAGGCGTACCAGGACCGGATCCGGCAAAGCCTGGACCGGAGGCAGATCGAATACGAAAACATTTTCTTTGTGTCTGCTCTTTATCCGGAACGGACCGCTGATTCCTGGAAAGCCCTGCGGGAAAAAATGCTGCCTGAAGATTCCGGGGGGCGGAAGGATCGCATCCGCCAGACATGCGCCTCGAGGGCTTATTACATTACTGTGTCCCATTTGCGAGGTCGTCTTGCTGCCGCGGAGCCGGACGGGGAGATGCAGCACATCTGGGAGGCGTTTTCCACGCCGGGAGCCCTTTATGATGCACTTGAGGCCGATCAGGAAGCTGCCGGGCAGTTCAGGCACTGGGAAACGAAGGCGGAAAAAGCGATGCGCCGGACAATTTACGACGGCTTTGCCCGGGCCAAGCTGATGCCTTATCATACCCGGGCAGCCGTGCATGCGTACCTGGAGTCCCGTCTTGTCACCTTTCGTGTGAAAAGCTGGCTGGGGACGCAAAAAACAGCCAGGGTGCGTAAGGAACGCGAAGCACGGGTGATGGAAGAGCTGAATGAAAACATTAAAAATGAACTCGAAAATCATTTAAAACGTGATATGAAGCAGACCGCCGAACGTTACGCTGGCAGAGATCCGGAAGTAGAAGCCGCCATTGAGACGATGGAGGTGCGCGCAGACGCCGCTATGCTCGAGGAAGCGGAAAACAAAGGGGCACGTCTCACCGAGGCCTATGCGAGAACCTATTGCCGCACGCTGGAGGAAAAAATGCAGACGGCCTACCGCCGGCAGCTAGCTGACTGGATGCCGCTGTTTTTGGAAAAGGTCCGTGCCCATAAGGAAACGGAAGCTCATCGGGAGGAAACAAAGGCGGCAGCCCATCGAAAGGCCTGGGAGGCTTATGAAGCGTGGCGAAGGGAATTTTACCAGGTGAAGGAACTGCTGGAGGCCGCGCAGCAACGGCGGACCCAGGAGGCCGTTCCGCTGGCGCAGCCGGCAGAGCGTGAGCCAGTTACGCAGGCCGTGGCTCCTTCGACGGGCGAAGAAGTCTATTCGGTGCAGGAATGGTACCGGGACTATCTGGACAGTGCAGGCTGGGAGCGGGAAACCCGCCCGGACCCGGAGGAGGCGGCAGATAAGTGGCAGAAGCTGGCCCGGCTCATACAGCCGTATGCACCGCTTGAAGGCTTTGCCCGACGGCTCGAGGCCCGGGCCCAGCGGCTTCGGGAGCAGGCGTTCCGCGTTTCCTTTTTTGGCGGGTTCAGCGCCGGAAAGTCCACTGTGGCCAATGCCATGGCCGGAGAAACAGTACTGCCGGTATCGGCAAATCCGACGACAGCGGCCATCACTCATATCAAAGCGCCGGACGACCGGCACCCGGACCGGAGCGCAGTGATTTATTATAAACAGCAGGCCGATGTCCTGCAGGACATGAATGACCTGCTCGCTCCGTTCGAGGTGCGCCTTTCGCATGTGACGGAATGGAGCAGCCGGTACGCCGCCTATGAAGAAGAACTGCAGGAGCGTTCGGAGAAAGCAGAAAAGCAGAAACGAACGGAACTCGAGCAGCAGCATCTGGAGCCGCTTGCGTTTGACGCCATGCGGGAGGAAGAAAAAAGGATGCTTGATCAGTACGTCTCGTCCTATGAAAAGCAGGAGAGCAGTGCCGGCCGCTCGGAAACAGTTTCCCTCGAAGCTTTTCAGCAGGCCGCGGGTGCTGAAGAAGCCGCGATGATGATCGAGCGGGCGGATGTTTATCTTTCTACGAGGTGGACCGGCAGAGGGATGGAGGTCGTCGATACGCCCGGCATACATTCTGTGTATCAGCGGCATGCGGACATTTCGTTTCAGGAAATGAAGCGGGCGGACGCTATTTTGTTTTTATCGTATTACAACCATGCGTTTTCCCGCGGGGACAAAGCGTTTTTGGAACAGCTGGCTGCGGTGAACCAGACCTTTTCCTATGATAAGCTCATTTTTTTAGTCAATGCAGCGGATCTGGCCGCCGGGAGGCGGGAGCTCGAGGAGGTTCTCCGGTACGTCCGGGAGGAACTGGCCGCAATTGGTATTCATGACCCACTCGTTTTGCCCATTTCCGGAAAAGTATCGCTTCAGGACAAAACAGCCGGCGGCCTGGAAGGATTCGAGGCCGTATTTGAGCAGTTTCTTTCCGCTACGCTGGAGACGACTGTCATGAAGGAGGGCTGCCGGGAAGCTGCGGAGGTCCTGGACTACGTGGAACGGACACGGGCGGATGCGGGACGGACGGATGCCGAACAGGAACGGGAAAGGCAAAACGAGATCGCGCAGCTGGAGCAGTTCATCACGGAGGACAAATGGACGGAATCATGGAAGCGCATCGAAAAGCGGCTTTCGGAGGAAACGGAGGAGTTGTTTTTTTACGTGCGCCAACGGTTGTTTTATTATTACCGGGAGGAATTTCAGTTCTGGTTTTCGCGGGCGTACTTTCACGATCAGTCGTCGTTTCGCTCCCAGCTTCGACGGAAAACGACGGAGGCGGTCCAGCAGGTGCTGCAGCGCTTCATGCAGGAAACAAGGATTACCTCCGCCCGGATTGAGCAGTGGATGCACCGTACCATGAACGAAGAAGAGCAGTACTGGAGAAAGCAGCTTCCGGACTATTTGCGTTACGTATTTTCGGTAGAGCAGGCGGCTTTTCCGCCAATAGAATCCCCCCCGCCGGAGGTGCCGGCGATCGCAGAAGCAGTCGAAGGCGAGTGGAAGACGCTGACCCACTATGATTTTTTCATGAAGGGACAGAACAAGGTATACCGTGAAGTGCTGGAGCAACAGCTGCGTCCCGTCGTGGAACAAGAGCTTCAGACCGTGAAAAAGGACGTCTATGCATGGGCAGAGGCGGCCGCACGGGACCGGTGGAAGCAGCGCACGGCTGAGTGGGAGTCGGCTTCCCGCCGGCAGGCGGAGTGGCTCAGGCAGGAAAAAACGGGAGAAACCGAACGGGAATGGGCCCAGCTTGAAGCAGAGGTCAGGAGGCTGGTTGGACAGACAGAGTAAGTGTGTTATACTACAATTACTCTGTAAGATAAAGGATGGGGACATGAACGGAACAAATATTTTTTTAGACGACGTCCGACAGTCTCCGGATAATCACGTATTAGTGAAAACAGCTGAAGAATGTATGCGATTACTGCAAAACACGGCTGATGTCAGCCATCTGTCGCTTGACCACGATTTGGGAACAAAGTATTTTAATGGTTTTTCCGTCGTGCTGTATTTACTTGAAAAACAAATCATACCTTCAAAGATTACTATACACTCAGCCAATGCAGTCGGCGGTAAACGGATGTACCGGAGACTGATGGAAGCAAGAAAGTCCGGAGAACTTCCTGAACGAGTGAAGATTCTGCACCGGCCGCTTCCATTGAATGCCTAAAAAGGAGCCTTTCAGGGCTTCTTTTTTTATACTGGGAAAAGCTTTGCTATAATGGAAAGCATCAAAGGAGGCACAAGTTATGCAGATAAACGTCACAGACCGGGCGGCAGAAGCGATCCGCCGTCTCGGTGAGAACCAGACAATTACGATTGCCTATGAATTCACGGGCGGGTGCCAGGGGCTTCAGGAATTCCAGCTGCACGCCTCACCTGGGACCTCGCCGGAAGTCCGGGCGGCCGATGAAGATACTATGCATCTGATCGAGCCGTCGCCGGTGCTCGACTATCATCCCACGCTTAAGTGGATGCTGAAAAACAAAAATCAGACAATCGCAAACAATATTCATTTGTATGAACACACCGAAGCGTAAGGAGGTCAGACAATGGAGCGTTTAGTGGAAATGAAAAATGTGAGCATACGGACCAATGGCCGTGTCAGGCTTGACGACGTCTCGTTTATGGTCAATCAAGGCGAGCACCGGGCGCTTCTCGGCCTGAACGGCTCCGGCAAAACCACGCTCCTGCAGGCAATTTTAGGGCAGGTGTGGGCCACTGAAGGAGAAGTGCACACCTGGTTTGGCCGTCACGGCAGGGTGAACATGCAGGACCTCCGCCGGGAAATCGGCATCGTCAGCAACGCCCTGGACGATCAGTACCAGCACCGCGCGGGTGAAACCGCCTTTAATGTAGCATTAAGCGGTTATTTTGCGAGCATCGGTATTTATGAGCAGGCACCGGAGGAGATCACAGCACGTGCAGAGAATGCGCTGCACACGTTTGGGGTGTCGCAGTACCGGGACGTGCCATATGCAGCGCTCTCACAGGGAGAAAAGCGCCGGGTGATGCTTGCGCGAGCCTGGACAACAGGAGCGAAGCTGCTGCTTCTTGATGAACCATGTACCGGGCTTGATGTAAAGGGAAGGGAAGAGCTGATCGAAGGGCTTGAAGCGTCGCTGCAGTCTCCCGATTCGCCGACCGTGCTGTATGTAACCCATCACCTCGAAGAACTCCCGGGAGCTGTGGAGGCTGCGACGATTATGAAAAACGGACGGGTGCAGGCGGATGGAAAGAAACAGGAAGTCCTGACGGATCAGGAAATATCAACTGCGTTTGACGTAAACGGAAGCATTCAATGGCATGAGCAGCGGCCATGGTTTATTACCGGGGGAGCGACGATACGCCGGTGACCGAACATAGCTGTTCGGTTAATAATAAAAATTTCAATTACCGTAAATATCAGATAAATAAAAGTTAAAATTATAAAAGAGAACACATCACATAAAAAAAAAGACCCTTCCTGATAAAGGAAAGGGCCCTAAAACAAGTTATGCCTCGAACGATGCTACGATTTTTCCGCGAGTGTGACCGTCCTGCATGTCTTTTAACGCCTCCGGGATGTCACTGAAGCCGATAGTACGGCTCACGGAAGGCTTCACTTTTCCCTGGGAGGCCAGTTCTCCCAATTCCCGGGCAATGAACCCGAGATCTTTAATCTGTGCTTCATCATCGGAGCGGTAGACAAAGCCGAGTGCCACTTCATGAATGGAAGGGGCTAGCGTTTTCGCTACGTAGTGAGAAAGATCCGGCCACTCCACCACAGCAATCAAATGGCCGTTGAAGGCTAGATAATCCAGCGCTTCGGTGGCTGTCTGCTGTCCGACCAGATCAAGAACCACATCAACGCCGCGCCCGTCCGTCCATTTGTGTACTTCCTCCACCACATTCTCACTGCGGTAGTCCACCACATGATCGGCACCCAGGTCTTTGACATAGTCCGCATTTTCGCTCGAGCAGGTTGAAATGACCTTGAGACCGAGATGCTTGGCGAGCTGGACCGCAAAGCTTCCAACACCGCCGGCTCCCGCCTGAATCATAATCGTCTGTCCGGGACGAAGCGGAGCCTTCCGGTACAGCGACTGGTAGGCCGTAAAGCCGGCCGTCGGCATCGACGCGGCTTCCGCATGCGTCAATCCTTTCGGCACAGATGAGACCACATCCGCCCGGGTGGTGGTAAATTCCGCAAAACCGCCGTCTTCCGTCATGTTGCCGTGATAATACACTTCATCGCCGACCGACCAATCGGTTACGTCCGCGCCGACTTCATCGACCACCCCGGATACGTCCAGACCCGAAACGTGAGGGAAGGACCATTCGGGGAGAGGGGACGCCATTAATTTATAATCGACCGGGTTTAATCCTACGGCGTGTACTTTAATGCGGAGCTCATGAGCTTCCGGCTCCGGCAGGGCAATGTCCTCTTCCTTTAACTGGCCGGGGTCTCCGGCTTTATTTAGTACAAGTGCTTTCATTCTATCAACCTCCTGTCCTCCCTATACCTTCCACCTGCAAACCAAAAACATCCAAAAAATAAAAACTCCTGCCTGAATGCCTTTAACACCTGCCCGCCGGGACCGATATATGAAGTAAAGAGACCAGGAGGGAAACGGAATGTCCTTAGCTAGCGAAAAAAACATTTTATTAGAATCCGGGACGAATGAGCTCGAAATCGTTCTTTTTTCCGTCGGAAGCAGTCAGTTTGGCATCAATGTGTTAAAGGTACGAGAAATCATTCATCAGGTGGAGGTGACTCCCGTCCCCAATCACCATGAGCATGTCAAAGGGATTGTCCGGCTGCGCAATGAAGTGATTCCGGTGATCGACTTAAAAAAAGTGCTTCACCACGACGGGGTAGATGACGCCCGGCATGACAAATACATTATCGCAGAGCTCAATCAGGTGAAGGTAGCGTTTCATGTCGAAGAAGTATCTCGTATTCACCGCATCAACTGGGAGGATATTGAAAAGCCTAACGCCCTGTCCCAGGGGCTCGAAGCACGCTCCATCGGTATTGTGAAAATGGAGCATGCCATGGTCTTTCTGCTTGATTACGAAAAAATCATTAGCGACATTTCCCCGGACACCCTGTTTGACCAGCACCTGCCGACGTACAGGCCGGACCGGGAAAACACGACCGTGTTAATTGCGGAGGATTCGCCGGTGCTCAAGCATCTGATTGTCGATACACTCGCAGAAGCCGGCTACAAGCAGCACCGCTCCTTTGAAAACGGCCGGGAAGCGTACGAGTATCTCGAGGAATTACTCGCAGACGACGCCGCGGCCAGCCTGCCGGATCTCGTCATTACAGACATTGAAATGCCGCAGATGGACGGCCATCATCTGACGAAAAAAATCAAGGACCATGAAAGCCTCCGCAGTCTTCCGGTCATTATTTTTTCCTCTCTGATTACCGCGGATTTGTTTCACAAAGGAGAAAAAGTCGGGGCCGATGCCCAGGTGAGCAAGCCCGAAATTAATACACTGGTAAAAACAATCGACAGCTGCATCCGCGCTGCTGCCGGCCGCTGAACCACCGATGGAGCCTCTCTGCGAGCAAGCAGAGGGGCTTTTTTTATAAAAAATTCGAAAAAATTGAGAAATAACCGTTGACTGTATTATAACAACGGTATATAATTTGAATTACATTATAACAACATTAACGAAAAGGAGCGATTTTAGGATGCGTCATTTCACAAGATCGAAAGAAGACCGTTACACCCCGGAAGAGGAAAATCAGACGATTCTCGACATGATTAATGACTATCACACCAACACTAAATAACGCTCACGTCTCGAAAAGGCTTCCCGCAACGGTATGCGGGAAGCCTTTTCTGTGTTATAACAACAAAAACAGCCGGGATAGAAAAACAAACATACATTCGCTATAATGGGAATATGCTGAGGTGAGCAACCATGAAAAAACAATCCTTACAGGAATTAATGCAGTGGATGAAAACTGACACGTCCATTGCGCCCAATATAGAATTCTGGCATACCGTGGAGGCACGGCCGGCCAAAACAGCAGCCTTCCCGGAACAGCTGCATGAGCGCCTGCGCGCCGGTCTTGCCGCCCGCGGCATCGATTCGCTGTACACCCATCAGCATTCCGCGTTTGAAGAGGCTTACGGGCGGAAGGCCAATGTCGTCACCATCACGCCGACCGCCTCTGGGAAAACGCTATGCTACAACCTCCCGGTGCTGCAGACGATCATGGACGAGCCGGAGGCACGCGCTCTGTATCTGTTTCCGACGAAGGCCCTCGCCCAGGACCAGAAAAGCGAAATCAATGAATTTATCGAAGAGATCGGAGCCTCCATCAACAGCTATACGTATGACGGAGACACGCCGCCGACCATCCGGCAGTCAATCCGGCGCGCCGGCCATATCGTCATGACCAACCCAGACATGCTGCACTCGGCCATTCTTCCGCACCATACCAAATGGGTGTCGCTGTTTGAGCACCTGCGCTATATCGTGATTGATGAAATTCATACGTACCGCGGGGTATTCGGGAGCCACGTGGCGAACGTCCTGCGCCGGCTGCTTCGCATTGCCCGCTACTACGGGGCCGAGCCGACCTTTATCACGACCTCCGCGACGATCGCCAACCCGCGTGAGCTCGCCGAAACCCTTACCGAACAGCCCTTTGAGCTCGTGGACAACAACGGGGCGCCGCAGGGGAAAAAGCATTTCGTATTTTACAACCCGCCGGTCATTAACGAAGCGATGAATATCCGAAAAGGGGTCCTTTCCGAAGTGAACCGGCTCGCCAATACGTTTCTCGAGCAGCACGTTCAGACCATTGTGTTTACGAAAAGTCGGGTAATGGTGGAGGTTATTTTAAGCCATCTGCAGCATTTGAACAGCAGGCAGACCGGCCAGCAGAGCCTCGTGACCGGCTACCGCGGCGGCTACCTTCCCAACCAGCGGCGGGCCATTGAGGAAGGGCTGCGTTCCGGCGATATTATGGGCGTGATTTCCACCAACGCTCTCGAGCTTGGCGTTGACATCGGGCAGCTGCAGGTATGCATCATGTCCGGCTATCCGGGCTCGATTGCAAGCGCCTGGCAGCAGGCCGGGCGTGCGGGACGGCGCCAGTCGGAGTCGCTGATCGTCATGATCGCAAGCTCCAACCCGATTGACCAGTACATGATCCAACATTCCGATTACTTTCTGGAGAAAAACCCGGAAACCGCGCGCATCCATCCCGATAACCTGATCATTCTTGTGGACCATGTGAAATGTGCCGCCTTTGAACTGCCATTCCGGGACAACGACACGTTCGGCGGCGTTGATGTAAACGACGTGCTCGAGTACCTGTCGGAGGAAAACGTCGTGCACCACCGGGGCTCCAAATGGTACTGGATGAGCGATGCGTTTCCGGCGCACGGCATCAGCCTGCGCTCGGCCTCGCAGGAAAACGTCGTCATCATCGACCAGACGGTGCCGTCCGCCTCCAAGGTGATCGGGCAGATGGACCGGTTCAGCGCGATGACCCTGCTGCATGACGAAGCCATTTACATTCACCAGGGCGTGCAGTACCAGGTCATTTATCTGGACTGGGACGAGAAAAAAGCGTATGTGGAGGAGGTGCGGGTCGACTACTACACTGATGCCAACATGGCCGTCGAGCTGAAGGTACTCGAAGAGGATAAAACGTCCGACTATCCGTCTTACCACGCCGGCTTTGGGGATGTGATGGTGCACGCCAAGGTGACCATCTTTAAAAAAATCAAACTGACGACGTTTGAAAACATCGGCTCCGGAACCGTGCATCTGCCGGAGGAGGAGCTGCATACGAATGCCTGCTGGCTTCATTTCCCCGAAGAGACCGTTCGGGAGTTTGGGCGCGACACGCTGGAGCAGGCAATGATGGGGCTTGCGAATGTGCTCCGGCACACGGCGCCCGTCCGGGTCATGTGCGATCCGTCCGACATCCACGTCGTGCCGCAGATGAAGGCGACCCATTCCGAGCAGCCGACCATCTTTTTATACGACCGCTATCCGGGCGGCGTCGGGCTGTCCTCTACTATTTTCACCGACCTGCCCGAGGTGCTTGGCGACTGCGCCTCGTTGATTGAGGCCTGTCCGTGTCACGACGGCTGCCCTTCCTGCATCGGGTCGGATATTATGCTGAGCGGAAACACGAAGGCGACCGTGCTCGCATTCATTCACCGGCTTCAGGCCGAACAGGAGGTGAGTACCGACCGTGAGCATGAAAAATAAACTCAAACGAATGAAAACGCATCTGCAGGAGGAAGCCCCTTCTGCTCCCGCTCCTCCCGAAGAAAATAGGGAGGAGGCAGGGATTTTGCACCTCGACGAATGGGAAGCCTTTGGCGCGGTGCCGAAGCATTACGACGGGGAAACGATTTTAAAACGGACCGTGACGTATCCGCTTGACTACACTCACGGCAGCGCCTCGTTTGGCGAACTGTTCACCGTGTTTGACCGATGGAAGAAGGAGCCCGCGTTTCATCCGCTGCATCCGGAGGGCCGGCGGCCGGAGGACCTGCTGTTTTTTGATACCGAGACGACCGGGCTGAAAGGAGGGACCGGCACCACCATCTTTCTGCTTGGCGGGGCCCGGGTTTACAGCGACCGCGTCGAGGTGTCGCAGTACTTTCTCCCCGGCCCGGAGCATGAAGTGGCGCTTTATCATTATTTTCTGACCGAATGCTATTCGGCGGAAAACCTGGTCACCTATAACGGGAAGTCGTTTGACTGGCCCCAGGTGCAGACCCGGCATACGCTTGTGCGTAATCAGGTGCCAAAGCTTCCGGCCTTCGGCCACTTTGATCTTCTGCACGCGAGCCGGCGCCTGTTTGCCGATCGGCTGGAATCGTGCCGGCTGAGCGTGGTGGAACGGGATATTCTCGGATTTGTCCGCCACGACGACACCCCGGGCTACCTCGCGCCGATGCTGTACTTTGACTACGTGAACGAAGGGCTTCCCGAATTTGTCACCGGGATTATGGAGCATAACGAGCAGGATATTTTGTCACTGATCACGCTTTACATTGATATTTCCAAACGAATTCTTGCGGACGGCACAGGCGAAAAACAGTCGCTTGCCGTCGCCAAGTGGTTTGATCAGCAGAAGGAATGGACGAAAAGCGCCCAGCACTACACCGCAATGGTCGAAAGCGGGGACGAGGACAGCGAAACGATGCACCGTTACGGCGTCAATTTAAAAAAACAGCACCGATACGCCGAAGCCATCCCCTGGTTTGAAAAGGTGTGGGAGCGAAACGAGAATTCGCGTTATACGCTTGAGGCCGGCGTGGAGCTCGCCAAATGGGAAGAGCACCAGGCGAAAAACCCCGAGCGGGCGCTGTTGTACGCCGCAGGGGTCCAGACCAAGGCCGAACGCGCAGGAATCATGCTTCCGGCCGGGCAACAGGCGGACCTGCACAAACGGCTTGAGCGGCTGATGAGCAAACGGGGGCGGACGTCTTGAGGCGGCTCGCAGCGACCGGCTATAAGCCGGCAGAGCTCGGCATCTTCAAAGACGACGCCCCGGAAATTGCCTACATCCGAAAAACACTCGAAAAGCGGCTGCGGGCGCTGATTGAAGAAGGAAGCGAATGGCTGATTATTTCCGGGCAGCCCGGCGTGGAATGGTGGGCGGCTGAAGCATGGAACGCGCTGCGGGAGGAGTATGACCATATCCAGCTCGCTGTGCTTGAGCCATTTCTCGAACAGGACTCCATCTGGCCGGAGCACGTCCGCACCGCTTACGCGGAGCTGAAGCAGAGCGCAGACTACGTGGACGCGATTTCCAAGCGCCCGTACGTCAATCCGTCGCAGCTGAAGGCCAAAAACGACTTTATTATTTCTCATACGGACGCCCTTTTGATTCTGTATGACGAGGAGCAGGAGGGCGTGCCCAGGTATATGCTAGCCTCCGCCGAAAGACGCCAGGAGAGTGACCATTATCCGGTCTATACCATTGTGCCGGAGGACCTCGAGGAAACCGTGCGCGAGGAAACCGAACGGGAATGGGACGGATAGATGCGGGAAGGAAATTGACTTTTTTTATGTATTCTGAAAGAATATAAGCAGATAAATGCGTGGTCGTCCGCCCGGCAGGCGCCGGCGGCTGCGAATGTATCATACAAATAAAGCAGAGGTGGTCCTTGCTGATGGAACAGACACAGTTATCTGCCAAAGACATTTTAGACAAAGATTTTAAAAACAGTGTCAAAGGCTACAACAAAGACGAAGTCGACCAATTTTTGGACATTATTATTCAGGACTATGAACGGTTCGAACAGAAAGTGCGTGAGCTCGAAGACCAGCTGAACCGCTCGCCGGAGCAGCGGACAGCCGCATCGCCGGAAGGAGATTCCCGCTATCAGCGCACCGTGACCTCGTCGACCTCCACCCGGTCCGAAAGCAGCGCCGGCAGTACGGACACCGCTTCGAACACCACCGCAGCCGAACCGGTCGCCGGGACAACCAATTACGATATTTTAAAAAGGCTCTCAAACCTCGAAAAAGAAGTATTCGGCAAGAAATTATACGATTAAAGGCGGGGACGCGGGCATATGCGTACGATTCATATTGACGGAGCGAGCGCTGGCCAGCCCGGTCCTTCCGGTATCGGCATATTTGTGAAGCACGATGACGGGAGCGTGGAGGAATTTTCCCGACCGCTCGGCTGCCTGACCAACAATGAAGCGGAATTTGAAGCGTGCGTGCAGGCGTATGAGCTCTGCCGCGAGCGCGGCTGGCATTCGGCCTCGATCCGGACCGATTCGCAGCTAGTAAATGCGTCGGTGGAAAAACGGTTTGTGAAACGAAAGCTCTATCAGCCGTATTTAACCAAAATCCTGCGTGCCGAAGAGGAACTGCCCCTTTGTTTTCTCAAATGGGTGCCCTCCCGGGACAACCGCGCGGCCGACCGGCTGGCCAGGCAGGCCGTGCTCGCTTCGGGCACGGGCGATCGGTGCTGATCCCCAGTTTCTTTGCTTGCTTCTTGCGCCTGGAACCGATATAATAGCACCTGGCCATAAAGAGCCGGGACCGTTCAGGTAATCGCTGTATGTACCCATACAGAGGAAAGTCCATGCTCGCACAGCCTGAGACGGCTGTAGTGTTCGTGTCTGACGAAACCATAAGTCAGAGCAGCTTCGTTTCGGAGCTGACGGCGGGGAAACAGCCTGTGTCCTGCCGGATATGGCTGGAGTACCCTGAACAGTGCCACAGTGACGTAGTCCGGCTGGAAACGGCCGGAGTGGAACGCGGTAAACCCCTCGAGCGAGAAACCCAAAATTAGGTAGGGGCGCCTTTCGGAAGAAATTCAACGGAACGAAAGGGCAGAACGTTTTCTGCAGATAGATGATTACCACCCGAGTGCAAGGTGAACAGCCGCTGGCAGCACAAGGGAACAGAACATGGCTTACACGAACGGTCCCGGCTTCTTGAAGCAAAACCCCTGGAGTATAATTCAGGGGTTTTTTTAGTAGATATGAACGGACATTGACGTCCAAGGAGGAACCTATGACCCAACCAACATACACATTAATCGCCACGGCGACGATGGGCCTTGAAGCCCTGGTTGCCAAAGAAATCAAAGCGCTCGGCTACCGGCACCTGCGTACCGAAAACGGCCGGGTGGAATTTGAAGCTCCCGCCGAAGGCATTGCCCGGGCCAACCTGTGGCTCCGCACCGCCGGACGCGTGAAAATCAAGATTGGAGCTTTTACCGCCGAGACATTTGACGAGCTGTTCGAACAGACGAAGGCCCTTCCGTGGGAGCAATTCCTGCCCGAAAATGCCGAATTCCCTGTCAGCGGCCGATCGGTCAAATCCACGTTGTTCAGCGTGTCGGACTGCCAGGCGATCGTCAAAAAAGCCGTCGTGGAACGGCTGAAGCAGTCCTACCAGAGTGAATGGTTCCCGGAAAACGGATCGCTTTTTAAGCTCGAGGTGGCGCTGCATAAGGACGAAGCCGTGCTGTCGCTCGATACGTCCGGGGCCGGGCTGAACCAGCGTGGCTACCGGGAGACGCACGCCCAGGCACCGCTCAAGGAAACGCTGGCGGCAGCAATGGTTATGCTTGCCAACTGGCATCCGGACCGCCCGCTCGTCGATTTATTCTGCGGCTCGGGCACGATTCCCATCGAAGCGGCCATGATCGGCCAGAACATGGCCCCCGGCGTGAACCGCTCGTTTGTGAGCGAAACGTGGCCATGGGCCGAAACCATGCAGTGGCAGGCGGCGCGCCAGGAAGCCGAAGACCTCATCCGCGATGACCAGCCGCTCATGATTACCGGTACCGATCTGAATCCGAAGGCCATCGAAGTCGCGGAGGAAAACGCCAAAGAAGCCGGCATGTACGGCCTGATCACATTCAAGCAGATGGCGGCGCGGGACTTTAAGCCAAAGGGTGAGTACGGCGCCGTTATCAGCAATCCGCCGTACGGGGAACGAATCGGGGAAATGGAAGAGGTGGAGGAAATGTACCGGGCGCTTGGCCGCATCGCCCGGGATACACCGACCTGGTCCTACTATGTGCTGACGTCCCATGAACGGTTTGAATCCCTGTTCGGCCGGCAGGCGACCAAACGGCGCAAGCTCTATAACGGCAACATCAAAACGGATTATTACCAGTACTGGGGGCCGAGACCGCCCCGCCCGTCCTAATTGTTCGGGTGATCGGTGTCCCCGAGCCGGGGATTGTCAAAATGAAGGTAGTCGATGGCCGGATGATAGCTGATTGTCATGCCATCGAGGTACCACTGGTCCTGCGGTTCCACAAAAAAACGCAGACCGCCCGCTTCCGTCCGGTAACTGGTGCCGGACGGGTCCCCGGGCTCCACCCCGATCGAAAATCCGCCGGAACCCACGCCGCCGATACGGACAAACAGGCGTACAGCCGCCCCGTCGGCGAGGTCCATTTCCTGTTTGTAGTGGCGGCCTGCTTCTTCAGTAATCGTCATTTGCATACGTATCTTTCGCTCCCTTCCACTCTTTGTTATATCATGAAGGAGAGAGTCACACCAAACAGAGTTCATAACAAGGAGGAATCACTATGCCGGATTATGCACAGATCGAACGGGATTTTTTGACCGAACAGCGCAGCCTGGATGCTTACAATCAGGCGCTCAGCCTGCTCGGATGGGACGCACGGACTGGAGCACCCAAAAAAGGAGTGGAGGAACGCTCCGAAGTAGTGGGGGCGCTTGCGACCGAACTGTTTGCCCGGAAAACCTCCGGACGTCTGAAGGAAATGAGCCAGTATCTGCTCGAGCCGGAGGCAGCAGAGCAGGTGTCTGCGGTCGCCCGGAGAGCCGCGGAAGAAACGCTCACCGAGGTAAAACGAATGGAGCGTCTGCCCCGCGACGAGTATCAGGCGTTTACGACACTTACATCCAAAACGGAATCGTACTGGGAAGAGGCGAAAGCGTCCGGGGACTTCGAAGGGTTCCGCCCGTACCTCGAAGAAATCGTCGCCTACCAGCGCCGGTTCGCGGATTATCTCGGCTACGACGGGCACCCGTACAATGCGCTTTTGCATGACTTTGAGCCTGGCATGACCGTCTCGACTCTGGACACGACCTTTTCCAGGCTCCGCGACGGCCTGATGCCGCTTGTGGAAAATGTAAAAGCAGCGTCGGTACGGCCGGACACCTCGTTTCTGCATGCCCATTTTCCAAAGGACCGGCAGCGCGCCTTCAGCGAGCATGTGCTCCGGCAAATGACGTACGATTTTGATGCCGGACGGCTTGATGAAACCGTGCATCCGTTTGCGGTCGGCCTGAACCAAAACGACGTGCGGGTTACCACCAAATACGACGAATCCGACTTCCGCACCGCCGTGTTCGGCACGATCCACGAAGGCGGCCATGCGCTGTATGAGCAAAACCTTGGCGCAGATCTCGCCGGAACGATTCTGGCGGACGGCGCATCGATGGGCATCCATGAATCGCAGTCGCTGTTCTGGGAAAATTTCGTGGCGCGGACCCGCTCGTTCTGGGAAAACAACTACGGCAGGCTCCAGGAGCTCAGCGGCGGCCAGTTTCAGCACGTGGCCCTCGACGATTTCTACTTTGCCGTCAATAGCGTCGAACCGTCCCTGATCCGGATTGAAGCCGATGAAATGACCTATTCCCTGCATATCATTCTCCGCTACGAGCTGGAAAAAGCCCTGATCGAAGGCAGCCTGCAGGTGAAGGATCTGCCGGAAGCTTGGAACGAAAAAATGAAGCAGTACCTCGGCGTCATGCCGGCGAACCACTCCGAAGGGGTACTGCAGGACGTGCACTGGGCGGGCGGCGCCTTTGGCTACTTCCCGTCCTATGCGCTCGGCTATATCTATGCGGCCCAGCTCCAGCAGGCGATGGTGCGTGACCTGCCGGCGTTCGATGATCTGATCACAAGCGGTGACCTCGCACCAATCCGGCACTGGTTGACCGAACACGTGCACCAGCACGGACGGATGAAACGGCCGGCCGACATCATTGCAGCCGCGACCGGGGAAGGGACCAACCCGGAACCGCTGCTTGCCCACCTGTCCCATAAATACCAGAGCCTGTACCGCTGGTCCTGATCCCGCTGCCCTATGCAGCGGGGGTTCCGCCCCGGGACGTTTGAAGGATGCACTTTTGTGAAATAAAGTAGAGACTCTAATAATTTAGATGTCCCTTGCAACAGAACCATAATAGGGGGATTGGCATGATTACATTCACTGACATTGCAAAGACGTTTCCCGGTGCCGACGACCCGGCCGTGCAAAACTTTAACGCCACGGTCGAGCAGGGGGAATTTTTCGTCTTGATCGGCCCGAGCGGGTGCGGCAAGACGACCACGCTGAAAATGATCAACCGGCTGATTGAACCAAGCACCGGCACGATCCGGATCCAGGACAAGGACATCCGGGACTGGGACCGCCATGAACTGCGGTGGAACGTCGGGTACGTGCTGCAGCAGATTGCGCTGTTTCCGACGATGACCATTGCCGAAAACATTGCGGTCGTTCCGGAAATGCGGCGCTGGAAGAAAAACGAGATCAAGGAACGCGTCGATGAACTGCTGCAGATGGTCGGCCTCGACCCGGATACATACCGCAATCGGAAGCCGTCGGAGCTCTCCGGCGGCCAGCAGCAGCGGATCGGGGTGATACGGGCACTCGCCGCAGACCCGGATATTATCCTGATGGATGAGCCGTTCAGTGCCCTGGACCCGCTGAGCCGGGAACAGCTGCAGGAGGACATCCGCGCCCTGCAGCAGAACATCCAAAAAACGATTGTTTTCGTCACCCACGACATGGACGAGGCACTCGCCCTTGGCGACCGGATCTGCCTCATGAAAGACGGCGACATCGTCCAGGTCGGCACGCCGCGCGAGCTGAAAAATGAGCCGGCCAATGACTTTGTTCGAGACTTTATCGGAGACCGCCGGGACGAATGGGACACCCCGGTCCGTTCAGTCATGAGCGGGCGCGACAGCCAGTACATCGCAAGTGTCCATGACATGCCCGAAATGCCGCTGTACCCGGCTCCTCTGTATATTTTTGACCATAATGACACGTTTCTCGGCCGCCGGGACGGCGACTCCATTGCGTCCCAAAAAACCGTGATTTCCCCGGATCATGTGCTGTATGACGCTCTTAAGACCTTTAACGACACTGACGCCGAAGCGCTCCCGGTGCTCGAAGAAGGGCGGCTCGTCGGGGCGCTCAGCTACAAGGACGTAATGCAGTTTCTGCAAAAAGCGAAACTCGCATCCGCAGGAGGTGACACGGAGGCATGAATTTACTCGAAAACACGTATCAGCTGTTCACTGATGAGCAGGGGCAGTTCTGGACCCTCGTGTGGGAGCACGTAAACATGAGTCTGATCTCGCTTCTGTGCGCATCCTTTATTGCGGTTCCGGTCGGCGTGCTTCTGACCCGGCGCCGGTCGATTGCCGAGCCGATCATCGGCATCGCCGCTGTGCTGCAGACGATTCCAAGTCTGGCCCTGCTCGGATTCATGATTCTCATTCTTAATCAGATCGGCACCGTTCCGGCAGTGGTCGCGCTGACCGCCTACGCGCTGCTTCCGATTCTACGCAACACCTACACTGGCATTGCCGGTGTAGATCCGGCCCTTGTGGAAGCGGCCACCGGCATGGGAATGAATTCCTTCCGGCGCCTGCGCAAAATTGAGCTGCCGATGGCCATGCCGGTCATCATGGCCGGTATCCGGACGTCCATGGTGCTGATTGTCGGAACCGCTACTCTGGCGGCTTTGATCAGTGCAGGAGGCCTCGGTGATTTCATCATGACGGGCATCGACCGGGCGAACAATGCCTACATTCTGCTCGGCGCCATTCCGGCAGCACTTCTGGCTCTGTTTTTTGACCTAGTGCTGCGTATAACGGAGCGCACGTCCCAGGGCAAAGCACTTGCCCCGGTTGCAATTGTTCTCGGGGTCGCCCTTTTGATCGTCATCACCCCGGCGCTTGCCTCCACTCAGGAGGAAGAGCTCGTGATTGGCGGAAAGGAAGGGGCTGAACCTGAAATTCTCGCCAACATGTATTCACTGTTAATTGAGGAAAACACCGATATCGAAACCAGCGTTGACACCGGTCTCGGTAGCACGAGCATCGCGTTTAACGCCCTGGAGTCCGACGATATTGATATTTATCCGGAGTTTACCGGTACTGTCACCGCCAACCTGTATGACCAGGGCGTACCGGCCGGCAGTTCGCGCGAAGAAGTGTACGAGGAGGCGCGCAGCCTGCTGGCTGATGATGACCTGGCCTACCTGGAACCGATGGCATTCAACAATACGTACGCGCTGGCGCTTCGCGAAGAAGAAGCTGATGACCTGGGCATTGAGACCATTTCCGATCTCGAGCCGCATACTGATGAACTCGTCCCCGGGTTTACCTTTGAATTTGCCGACCGGCAGACCGATGGCTATCCGGCGATTGTGGACGAGTACGGGTTTGAGTTTGACGAAGTGGAAACTCTCGACGCCGGTCTGCGTTCGAACGCACTGCAGGAAGGCCAGGTCGATTTGATTGACGCCTACTCCACAGAGGCGTATATCATAGAGTACGGACTTACCGTGCTTGAAGACGACGAAAATGTGTTTCCGCCGTACCAGGGCGCTCCGCTGTTAAAGCAGGAAACCCTGGATGATAACCCTGGTCTCGAAGAAGCGTTAAACCGTCTCGGCGGCGAGATTACCGATGAAGAAATGCAGGAAATGAACTACGAGGTGGACTACGAAGACGCCGACCACCGGGAAGTGGCCCGGGACTACCTCGAAGAAAACAACCTGCTTGGCAGCAACTAACAGGCAGTACATTCGTATCTCAAGGAGGGACAACCAATGAAAAACCCTGAACGACAAGAAATACGGGCCATTCTCGACCGGAGCAAACGTATCGCGGTCGTCGGCCTGTCGGATAACCCGTACCGGACGTCCTACCAGATCAGCAAAGTCATGCTTGAAGCGGGCTACGAGATTATTCCGGTCAATCCGACCGTAGAAAAAGTTTTTGACATTCCGGCCGTCGACTCGCTGAAAGACATTGAGGGCCACATTGATATCGTGAATGTGTTCCGCCGCAGCGAGTTTCTCAAAGGCGTAGCCGAGGAAGCGGCCCAGGTGGACGCAGACGTGTTCTGGGCCCAGCTCGGCCTGGTGAGCGAGGAAGCGTACGATATTGCTGCCAATGCAGGCATGACAGTAATCATGGACCGTTGCATTAAAGTGGAGCATGCGATCGCGTAAGCACCGATTATACCGAACAGTATCCAACCTTGGCGGGGCTCTCCTGCCAAGGTTTTCCTGTCTGCAGAAGGGATGGCCGTGAAATCGAAACATATGTTCCCGTTCATTGACAAACTGTGTTAGTATGAAATATAACTAGAACGGAGAATGAAGAAGGGAGAGACAGGAGTGGCAGCAGATAAATCCTATCAATATAACGATGAATCCATTCAAGTACTGGAGGGGCTCGAAGCAGTCCGGAAACGCCCGGGCATGTATATCGGCAGCACGGACAGCCGAGGGCTTCACCATCTTGTTTTTGAAATTCTTGATAATTCGGTCGATGAAGCGATCGCCGGCTACGGCAGCGTGATCGAAGTGACGCTGCATAAAGACGGGAGCGTTTCTGTATCCGACCACGGCCGGGGCATGCCGACCGGCACCCACAGCTCTGGCAAGCCGACTCCGGAAGTGATTTTGACCGTGCTTCACGCCGGCGGGAAATTCGGCCAGGGCGGCTACGCTACAAGTGGCGGCCTGCACGGCGTCGGTGCCTCGGTGGTCAATGCCCTGTCGGAGTGGCTTGAAGTCACTATTTACCGGGACAACCAGATTTTCGAGCAGCGCTTTGAAAACGGCGGCCGTCCGGTGACGACCCTTGAGCAGAAGGGAAATACCAAAAAAACCGGGACAACGATCCGGTTCAAGCCGGACGCTTCCATGTTCAATGCGGTGCACTACCAGTTCGACGTGTTGGCTGAACGCCTGCGCGAAGCCGCGTTTCTGTTGAAGGGCACAAGCATCCGTCTGCATGATAAGCGCGACAAAGAACCGGTGACCGAAGAATTTCAGTTTGACACCGGCATTCAGGCGTTTGTGGAGTATTTAAACGAAGACAAGGAAACCCTTCATCCGGTCGTCTCCTTTGAGGGGAAGGCCCAGGATATCGAGGTGGACTTTGCGTTTCAGTTTACCGACGGCTATACGGAGAACATGCTCTCGTTTGTGAACAATGTCCGTACCCGCGACGGCGGCACGCATGAATCCGGCGCCCGTTCGGCGTTTACCCGGGTGCTCAACGAACACGCCCGCAAGCTCCAGCTGTTAAAGGAGAAGGATAAAAACCTCGACGGCAGTGACATCCGCGAAGGGCTGACCGCCGTGGTCTCGATCCGGATTCCGGAGCATCTCCTGCAGTTTGAAGGGCAGACGAAAAGCAAGCTCGGTACGCCGGAGGCCCGCTCCGCGGTGGATCAGTACATTACAGACCGCCTGACGTACTTTCTAGAGGAAAACTCGACGGTCAGCACGATGCTGATCAAAAAAGCCATCAAAGCCGCCCAGGTGCGGGAAGCCGCGCGCAAAGCCCGCGAAGAAGCACGGAACGGTAAAAAGAACCGGAAAAAAGACGCGCTTTTAAGCGGCAAGCTCACGCCGGCGCAGTCCAAAAACCCGGACCGCAATGAGCTGTACCTCGTCGAAGGGGATTCGGCTGGCGGCTCGGCCAAGCAAGGGCGCGACCGTAAATTTCAGGCTGTGCTCCCGCTGCGCGGCAAGGTCATTAACACGGAAAAAGCGAAGCTCGATGATATTATGAAAAATGAAGAAATCCGAACCATCATCTATGCTCTCGGCGCCGGTGTCGGCACGGACTTCACCCTCGAAGACCGAAATTACGATAAGGTCGTGATTATGACAGACGCCGATACCGACGGTGCTCACATTCAGGTGCTTTTGCTGACGTTTTTCTACCGCTACATGCGGGAGCTCGTGGAATCGGGGAAAGTCTATATCGCCCTGCCGCCGCTCTATAAGGTCAGCAAGGGAAGTGGCCCCAAGCAGAAATCCGAATATGCCTGGGAGGAGAACGGCCTTCAGCAAGCCATTGAGCGTATTGGTAAAGGTTACACTATCCAGCGCTACAAGGGACTGGGGGAAATGGACGCCTCCCAGCTGTGGGAGACGACGATGAATCCAGAAAGCCGGACTCTCATCCGGGTGACCGTGGAGGACGGCGCCCGCGCGGATCGACGCGTGTCCACGCTGATGGGCAATAAAGTGGAGCCCCGGCGAAAGTGGATTGAATCCAACGTGGCGTTCGGCATGGAAGAGGACTTGAATATTTTGGATAACACTGATTTGCAGATTATTAAGGAGGAACCGTAAGTGGCTGATGCAGAACAATACTTGGATCTTCGCCTCGAAGACGTTCTCGGGGAACGCTTCGGGCGCTACAGTAAATACATTATTCAGGAACGTGCCCTCCCGGACGCACGCGACGGGTTAAAGCCCGTTCAGCGCCGGATTCTGTTTGCGATGCTTCAGGACGGTAACACTGCGGACAAACCATTCCGCAAAGCAGCAAAAACGGTCGGTAACGTCATCGGGAACTATCATCCGCACGGGGACTCCTCCGTGTATGAGGCCATGGTGCGGATGAGCCAGGAATGGAAGGTCCGCGCCCCGCTCGTGGAAATGCACGGCAACAACGGCTCCGTCGACGGCGATCCGCCGGCGGCCATGCGTTACACGGAAGCGCGTCTCGCCAGCGTCTCGTCCGAACTGCTGAAAGATATTGAAAAACAGACGGTGGAGCACGTGACTAACTTTGATGACACGCAGGAGGAGCCGACCGTCCTACCGGCAAAATTCCCGAATCTGCTGATCAACGGATCCACCGGCATTTCCTCCGGTTATGCAACCGATATCCCGCCGCATCAGCTGGGGGAAATTATTGATGCTTCGGTCGCGCAGCTCGAAAAGCCGTCGGTGTCGACCGACGAATTGATGCAGTACGTGCAGGGGCCCGATTTTCCGACTGGCGGCGTCATTCAGGGCAAAGACGGCATCCGTCAGGCGTATGAGACCGGACGGGGGAAAGTCGTCGTTCGGGCCAAAACGAGCATCGAACAGGTACGGGGCGGCCGGGAACAGATTCTGATTACCGAGCTGCCGTATGAAGTGAACAAGTCCACGCTCGTAAAGAAGATGGATGAACTCCGGTTTGATCGTAAAGTCGACGGAGTAGCTGAGGTGCGCGACGATACGGACCGAACCGGCCTCCGGGTCGTCATTGAGCTCAAAAAAGATGCCAACGCCCAGAGCGTACTGAACTTTTATTACAAAATGACGGACCTGCAGGTTTCTTATAATTTCAACATGGTCGCCATCAATGACCGCACTCCGCAGCTGATGAATTTAAAACAGCTGCTTGAGGCCTACATCAGCCACCGGCGGAGCGTCGTCACCAACCGCTCCCAGTTTGACCTCAACAAAGCGGAGCAGCGCCAGCATATCGTGGAAGGCCTGATTAAGGCGATCAGTGTGCTCGACCAGGTGATTGACACGATCCGACAGTCGGAAAACAAGAAAAACGCGAAGGAAAACCTGGTGGAGCAGTTTGCCTTCACTGATGCCCAGGCCGAGGCCATCGTGAACCTGCAGCTGTACCGCTTAACGAATACTGATGTTACCCAGCTCGAAAAAGAAGCTGGAGAGCTCGAAAAAGAAATCAAGCGGCTCCGTGGTATCCTGTCGAGCGAAAAGAAACTGCAGCAGGTCGTGAAAAAGGAACTGCAGGAAGTTAAAAAGCAGTATGACGACACCCGCCGCACTGTGATTGAAGCGGAAATCGAAGAGCTGAAAATCGACCGTGAAGTAATGATTCCGTCCGAGGATGTTATTGTGACCGCCACGGCGGAGGGCTACATTAAACGAACGAGTCAGCGGTCCTATGCGGCTTCAAATACCGAACCACCAGGGATGAAAGAGGAAGACGCCCTGTTGTTTTTCCGCGACATGAATACGACAGATATGCTGCTGTTGTTTACGAAAAAAGGACAGTTTATCTACCTGCCGGTACATATGCTTTCTGAAATCCGCTGGAAGGATAATGGCCAGCATATCGGGAATATTTCTCCGCTTGATCCGGGGGATGCGCTGGTGGCCGTCGTGCCGGTCCAGGAGTTTACTGAAGAGGACTATTTTGTGTTTATCACCCGCCAGGGCATGATCAAAAAAACGGCGATGAACGCCTATCAGGCATCGCGATACGGCCGCTCCATGATTGGAGTGAATGTAAAGGAGGGGGACGAAGTGCTTTCCGTGTACCAGACGAGCGGGGAGCAGGAGTTTTTCCTCACGACCTATCAAAACTATGGTCTCCGCTTCCATGAACAGGAGGTTTCTCCTGTTGGTGTCCGGGCAGCCGGCGTTAAAGCGATTGATTTAAAAGACGGGGATGTGGTCACCGGGGCGCATGTAACCTCGGCCTATAAAACTGAGGATGTGGTCATGGTCACCCAACGCGGTGGCGTTAAACGCATGAGTCTGGATGATATTCCGATAACGAACCGGGCCAAGCGGGGGATCGTTCTCTGGAAGGAAGTCAAATCCAGGCCGCACCGGATCATTGCAAGCTCTATCCTGAACGGCGAGCCATTTGTGCTGCAGGCCCGTACGAAAAACATGACGGTTACGATTGACCCGACAAAATACCGGCGGGTGGACCGTTACAGCAATGGTTCCTATGTTATTGATACGAAAAAGCACGGAGTGATTGAAGCCGTATGGAAGGATATCCCGTACCAGTAAACCACACTCCGCTCGCTTTCAAAAAGGACGCTGAACAACCATGAAAGCAGGAACACATGTGATCGGAGCAGTCACGGGCGGCCTGGCCGTTCAGTGGCTGACGCCGGTGCCGTTTGCCTTTTTTGAATGGGAGACCAGTATTTATGTCGCAAGCCTGGTTTTCGGGGGCCTGGTCCCGGATATCTGCCAGCCAAACTCATGGATGGGGAGACGGGTGCCGGGCGTTTCCCATCTGATTTCAAAGCTGGTTGGGCACCGCACCTTTACCCACAGCCTCCTGCTTGTGCTGCTCGTCTTTCTGTCGCTTGGCCAGTGGCAGGAAGGATGGGGACTCGCGCTGCAGTGGGGCATCAGCCTTGGAATTTTAAGCCATATTGTGCTCGACATGATGACAACAAAAGGCGTCCACGTGCTTTTTCCGCTGCACTATGCCTTTCGGTTCCCATTTACGACAAAAACCGGATCCACCTTCGGCGAAGGGCTGATCAACGCTTTGCTCATCGCCGGTTTATTTTATGTGAGCTTTCAGCTGTTTTCGATTGATCTCACGCTATAAACCAATATGTCATAAAATCAATGGAGGAAGCGTCAGTACGGAATGATACTGGTGCTTCTTATTTGTTTTGTCTCAAAATACGAAGTTATCTTTAGTATTGAAACAAAATATCGTTAACTTCCGATAATATATATTATGTTAACTAGAAATAAATAAAGCACTCTGAGAGCTGATTCTAGCTTTATATCTCTGCCTTCCCTTTCATTAGCATCCTTTACCTCATATACAGTGCTTCATCTTTAATCGTTATTTCACTTCTGCAGTTGTCCTCCAGTCATAATTTATAAATTCTCTGCTGTTCTCGTTATTGATGGCCTTCATGCTATGCTAAGTTTTCCTTGCCGTACTCATTATTTAACTCTGCAGGAATTGCTGTCCGTTCCCGAAGCGCGATTATTCACTTGCAGCTGCCGGCGAATCTATTATTGGAATCACGATTTCTTAATCAGTCAGCTTATGAGAGCAGTATTTTCATCAGTCATTCAAATAAGTCTTTGTAAGTAGCTGGCAGCATTTTAT
Source organism: Marinococcus luteus (assembly GCF_034497705.1). Lineage (GTDB taxonomy): Bacteria > Bacillota > Bacilli > Bacillales > Marinococcaceae > Marinococcus > Marinococcus luteus_A. Next base: position 576,989 of record NZ_JAXRUV010000001.1, read on the forward strand.
TCGATTGCTTTCCGCGCATTTCCATTCTTTTCTTTAAATCATTGCCGTTCCTAAGAGTTTTTATATCTTTTGCTGTGCAAAAATAACAAGCTTATTCTCCGCTATCTTTGCATTGGTTTCCAATTCTGTGTCTGTCTCAAAATCAAATGAGACGAAGCTTGTTTCAATCCGTTCTCCTGAGCATTTGACGATGGGAAACGTTTCCGTATGTATCCAAAGACAACAATAAAGACCCCCCATAGGAGTCTTTTTAAGTCATTTCCGGAAAATCGCCGGCTGAATGACGTTCCCGCTCTTTATCACCACGAGCAAAAACTGTTTTGAGTGCCCTGAGACGCCATTCTGGGCCGCTTCAAAGGCAACGTACATTCTCAGCTGCAAGTTAAATCCTTGAGAGCGCGCTACTTATATTATAAAGGATGTTGTCAGCCGCTCTTCGTTAGACTGAAAAACTGGCGTAATCCCTACCACGGCTGGTCAGTGATTTCCTGCAGCTTCTTCCTGATGAGCTTCACTCGCTTCCACACCTTCATCGGTAAAAGCAAGCGCGGAGTGGTAATTTTCCATCGCCCCCTGTGCGGTATCGCCAAAAGCGTATACGTCGGCATCGCTCGCTTTAATGTAGGCGTACTGCCGGAACAGGCTAGCCGGATCGAGCGTATTAACCACTCACGTCGCATTTCCGTTAATGTTATACATGATCGGCATGCTGCCGATCCATTCTTTCTCAGGGAACTGGCAGTTCGCAATGCCGCGTGCGCCCTGCGTGTCTATGTCGCCTTTATACTCCTCGCCGTTGTACAGACGAAGCTCTCCGGTGCGGGCATCAGAGACAGGTGTGACCTTATTTTCCGTACTTGTTATTCATGTCACTCGCCATGGCGGGACTGTACGCACTTTCAATAAACGACGGGACGTTATCCGCTTTGTACTTGGAAACCGCCCCTGTTTCAAGATCAACGACAACTACCTGTGCGTTCGTATGATACGTGTGCCACGTCCAGTCGCGGTTCTGATAGACTTTTGAACGTACCACAGCTTCTCTTCCTCATCCACCTTCAGATAAATGCTCCCGCTCTGGTACCAGGACGGAAAGGCGCTATAAATCACACGGTTCAGTTTCTCGTTAAAAAAACTGCTGTTGGTGTATTGCATGGAGGATTCCACAAAGATCGGATTGTTGTTCGGGTCGACCGCAGAAATCTGGAAATATCCCGGCGTTCCATCACCACGGAACCAGCGGAACAGGTTCGTGTAAGCCACATTGGCGACATACATCGGCTCTCCGTCGATCACCTGGGCCTGAATGTCTCCAAGGTCATAAAACTGTGCATTATTCACTTCCAACATCGCTTTTTGCATTATTTTAGCCAGCGGTCAGTGCTTCACAGCTGACACGCTGGTTTTTTTACAGGTTCCTTTCGTTTAACGTTTATATGTACAGCCTTTAACCGCTCCCGATAGGTATATTTCCGCCAGTCTGGAGCAGCCCGGGCTCTCATGTTATGAGGGTATCCCCGCTTCTTCACCTGACAAATTATCGTCTCCTTTGGCATAGAGGAATGAAAGACGCTCCCGCTCCACCATAGCATATGCGTACATTGTGCTGTTCGTATTTTTCAACGGCTTTTGAGTTAAACTACGAAATGCACAATGAACCCCCTTAAAAGCAGCGAGTTGATGCGCTCTTCTTTTCGATTGCTGTTCTATATTGGATACGATATTCGCAAACTGCTTAAAGCGGAAATGACGAAGAGACGGAAACAAAGCTAAGTATTATTGTATCAGCCCTGCCACTTTAGAAATTTGGTTGCTTATGTAAAATAAAAAAGCCCCGGAGTCAGGGCTTAAAATTCCACTTGATCCTGATTGGTAACGACGAGCAGCGTTTTACCTTTTTGCAGTTCTTCTTCGAGGCGCTCGGCCTTTTCCGAATCAAAACCGAGCTTCTGCAGCTTAGTTAAAATCGTTTTCGATTTCCCACGAAAAACGTTTTTCAGGCTCGTGCCGAATCCGACTACTTTCATTCCCACTTTTTTGGCGTCAGTATCTTTTCTCGCCCGGCGGTCATGGTCATTATCATATGCCAGAATGTACATATCCTCATCCCGGATCCCGTCATTGCGAAGTTTATCAATCGTTTCACTCAATGTTTCATCGTTATGGAAAATTTTGAACTTAGGTTCCATTCGCTTCACCTCATTAAATTAGTATAGGTCATTTTAGGCATTCGATGCTTTTTTTAGTTTTTTCATTGTTTTTGCCGGCTTTTTCGTCGAGGCTTTTGCGCCTTCAAATTTTTCTTCTTCGTATTCCTCTTCCTGTTCCCAGGCGTCTTTGCTCCCGCTGCTCTCAGAAGTTTCTGCGGCGTTCTCTTCCGTTTCAGACGAAGAGGGCTCTTCCCTGTCTCCACTCTCTGCAGCGGTCCGCTCAGGGTCATACGCAGGTCCCTGGATTTTTTCACCGGTGTGGATGACGGCTTCCCCGACGTGATAGCGTAAAGTATAAATTTTCTTTTTGATTTTTTTCGGAACCTTGGCCATTGCAAAGGCAGCTGCTGATACTTTAGCAGCCCGCTTGACTGTTTTCACCGTACCCTTGGCTTTTTTCTCCATGCCCTGCCCGGATTTAATGGCCTGGTTCAGCGGTTCCGGGCTCAGCTTCCGTGCTTTTTTCGCGGTCTGTTGGACGTTTTTTTCTGTTTTTTTGCCGATATCTTTGCGCAGCAATGGCAGCGCCCCGCCGATTAAACTGCCGGCAGCCATGAACGCGTAGGTAAGGTTGTCATTGCTTTTGGAGCTTTTCTTCTTGCTGCTCACTGTCCCACCACCATTCAAAAGTATGATTGCATGTACCATACCCGTATCTGTTTGTTCTTAAGCCACACTCGTTTCATAAACATACTTTAGGTCCAGAGATACGAGGGAACATGCTCCCGCTCAAGCCCAAACTAAAAAGGTGCCCGGCGGTCAACGCATTCGTGCCACAAAAAAAGCGACCCTGGGAGGGGCCGCTCTTCTATCATGATATGCTGCCTGGTCTCGTAAAACCTGCAGCCATTATTCTTCGCGCTCCTCCGAATGCTCAAGCATCAGCATGTTGTTTTCCTGGCGGATGCGCTTTTCCTTCAACAACGAACCAACCGCCCGTTTGAACGCCGCCTTGCTAAGACCGAATTCCTTCCGGATGGTTTCCGGACTGCTCCGGTCTCCGAATGGCAGCGTGCCGCCTTCCTGCTGGATCCGATCCAGGATCAGCCGGGCGTCTTCCCCGATCGCTATTTCCTTCGGCGGATACATCGAGGCGTTTAACGACCCGTCCTCCTGGCGGTGAGTGATACGCACTTTCAGCTCTTCCCCTACGCGCGGCCGGTGGGTCCAGTCCGATTCATGGATAAAGATTTTGTAGCGGTCGGCGGTGAATAAAAAGGCACCGAACGGCGGGGAACTGTACACCGTAGCATTGAGCCACGTATGGTGCAGTTCTGCAGGGGCCGGCGCCATCAGCTGCTGTACGTCGTCTTCACTGGCTGGAAAAGCTCTCAGGCCGCTGGCTGTGTACTCCAGGTGTACAAACAGAAACTCCCCCGGAGCGGGCCAGTACGTCTCATCCTGCAGATAGTCATGCCGTTCCACCGGCGCCTTCCACCGTTCGTCGACCGCTACTTCGAGGCCATGGTCCGTGTCGCTTGTCACGACTGCCCGCCAGGCAAATCCTTCCTCTTCTACTTCCGGCTGATGAACGTCCAGCCGCTTGTTTCCTTCTTCGTCAAACCAGCTGATCGCTTCCACCTGGTCCCCGGAGGAAAACTCTCCGTCAGTATCTTCTTTGTACAGCCGGGCAATTTGCGCTCCCGAAGCGAGAACATAGTACTCGCCTTTATCATTCAATACGTTCCATCGCTGCATGCGTGAGAATAGTTGTTTCAATGGATTAGTCCTTTCGTTGTTCAAAATGTTTGGATAAAGCGACAATCATGGCGCCCATCCGTTCGTTTTCCGGCACTACGTAGTCTTCGATGCCTCTTTCTTTTAACGCTTCCGCCGTTACTTTCCCGACCGCCGTCGGCACCACCTGGCGGCGGAGCGCTTCCTGCAGCTCTTCCGTTCGGCCTGCCTCTCCGGCATGCTGAAAGAGAGCGTGCACCTGAATAGCGGTCGTAAAGCAGATAGCTTCACTTTCTGCATTCAAAAGGTCTTCGAGGCATGCGGATGCCACAGCTTCTTCCGGAGGCGTATGCTGATACGGCAGAATGTCATACACATCGGCTCCGTGGTCCTCAAGGTACCGGCGGAGCCTCGGATTTTCAATCCCGTGCAGCTGCACCATCACCTGCTTCTGCTGGAAATCGTGGCCATCAAGAGCGCGGATCATCCCTTCGGTCGTTCCGTCATCATCGCGGGCCGCAATAGCGCAGTCCAGGCCTTTTAAGACATTAGCGGTCTTGTATCCCCGGGCCGCTACCTTTGTCTGCTGGATCTTTTGCACAAATGCTTGCCGGAGTCCTTCCTCCTCTGCAATATCAAGCATTGCGTTCAGTCCCATGCCCGTCATGAATATACTCCAGTCCACCGGCTGTTCCAGATAGGCCCGCATTGGAGCCCGAAGCTGTTCTTCATTTAAAAATGAGGTTCCCTGGAGCGGGTAGTTAAGCGGCTCTCCCCCCTGCCGCCGAATCAACTCTTCCATTTCCTCTGTTTTCCGGGACGCGGCAAGAATCACCCGCCGTCCGCTTAATCCTTTGGCCACCGAAACGCCTCCTTTGGTCTCTATCCGTTTTCTGCATTTACTATATCATGCTTTTTCTGTATCTGACAGCAGTGCCGGTCTACTTTTCTGCGGAAAACCTTCCCTTCCCCTGTTCATTTTGAACCGCCGCGTGTTAGTATGAAACAGACTGTTATTTATAAAGGAGATATGAACATGATCGATGTACAAAACGTTGGGCTCCGGTTCGGGGATCAAATTTTATTTGAAGACGTTAATATAAAGTTCACTCCCGGCAACTGCTACGGCTTGATCGGGGCGAACGGGGCCGGCAAATCCACGTTCTTAAAAATTCTTTCCGGGGAAATTGATTCCCAGAGCGGAAATGTAATTATGGATAAAGATTCGCGGCTTGCTGTGCTGAAACAGGACCACTTCGCGTATGAGGAATATACGGTCATCGATGTGGTCATTATGGGCCACACCCGCCTGTATGAAGTGATGAACGAAAAAAACGAAATTTATATGAAACCCGACTTTTCCGACGAAGACGGCATGAAGGCAGCAGAACTTGAGGCAGAATTTGCGGAAATGAACGGGTACGAAGCGGAAACAGAAGCTGCCCAGCTACTGCAGGGTCTCGGCATTACCGAAGATCTGCATCAGAAGCCGATGTCTTCGTTAAGCGGTTCCCAGAAGGTTAAAGTACTGCTCGCGCAGGCCCTGTTCGGCGATCCGGACGTTCTGCTTCTCGACGAGCCAACCAATAACCTGGACGTGCAGGCGGTTCACTGGCTCGAAGAGTTTCTGATCAACTTTGAAAATACGGTCATTGTCGTTTCTCACGACCGTCACTTTTTGAACCAGGTATGCACGCATATTGCGGACCTCGACTTTAACAAAATTGAACTGTACGTCGGCAACTATGACTTCTGGTACGAATCCAGCCAGCTCGCCCAGAAGATGGCCCGCGAACAGAACAAGAAAAAAGAGGAACAAATCAAAGAACTGAAAGACTTTATCGCCCGCTTCAGTGCGAACGCCTCCAAGTCCAAACAGGCCACCTCCCGGAAAAAGACGTTGGATAAAATTTCTCTTGATGACATCAAGCCGTCCTCGAGAAAGTATCCATTCGTGCAATTTAAGCCGAACCGGGAGCTTGGCAAAGACCTGCTGACTGTTGAAAACCTGTCGAAAACCATTGATGGCGTTAAAGTGCTTGATAACGTCAATTTCACCCTTAACAGCGGTGACAAAGTAGCGTTTGTGGGCGAAGAGGAAACGAAAAAAACCGTTCTGCTGCAGATTTTAGCCGGCGAAATGGAACCGGACAGCGGCGACTACAAATGGGGACTGACCACTAGCCGCTCCTACTTTCCAAAAGACAATTCTGCTTACTTTGAAGGTCTGAACATCAACCTGGTGGACTGGCTGCGCCAGTATTCCCCGGACGACCAGAGCGAAACATTTATTCGCGGCTTCCTCGGGCGGATGCTCTTTTCCGGCGAAGAAGTATTTAAAAAAGCGGATGTGCTTTCCGGTGGCGAAAAGGTCCGCTGCATGCTTTCCAAAATGATGTTAAGCGGCGCGAACGTTCTTATTATGGATGAGCCGACCAACCACCTTGACCTCGAAGCCATTCAGGCATTGAACAATGGTCTGAAGTCATTTAACGGTTCAGTGCTCTTCACGTCCCATGACCATGAATTTGTTCAGACGATTGCCAACCGGATTATCGAGTTCACTCCGGACGGTATGATCGATAAAGAAATGAGCTACGATGAGTATATTGAAGAGCAGTATGCTCGCGCATAACGTTTTTATGTAGCCTATCAGGCATCAGGGTGTTTGAGCCCTGGTGCTTTTTAATGTTCATTTACAACCTTCTATTCCTTAATTATATTTTTTATTTTATAATAAATACGGTAAATGAAATTTTTATTTAATTTAAAATCATTACCACGAACCTGCACACCTCCGCGGTAATTTGCTGCTTTTAACTGTCTTCTGCTTGAGCTATTGCCTCGTGCACCTGCTCCACCGGTGCCGCGAGTCCGTATCGCTTGCCCTGATGCTCTCCGCTCGCAAACACGACCCCGGCCACCTCACCCGCTTCTGTCAGCACTGGGCTGCCGCTGCTTCCGTTGAACACGGGAGCATCAAGCACCAGCTGATCTTCCTCCCTGTCGATGATGTCTCCCCGGTTGGCGACATCTGAAAAGCCGAGCGGATTCCCAATCACGATAACGTCCGAACCGGCAGATGCACTCGTGTCCGCAAGTGTAACGCCACCCCCCTCCCACGGCTCCTTGAGCGTTACAACAGCAAGGTCAGCCTGCTTATCTACAGCTTCCACTGCTGCTTCGGCAAGGTCGCCCTCCCCGGTTTCGACCGCCACACTGTCCGCTCCTTCGACTACGTGATAATTTGTAACGAGAACGCTGGCGTCTTCTACGAAAAAACCAGTCCCAAAAGACGTTTCCCCGTTCTCTATTGCCTGTATTTTCGTGACTGCCTCCTGCCACTGCTGAACATCCTCCTGCTTGGAAAGCTGATAAGAAGCGGTTAAAAAAGACCACGCATCCAAACGGAAGGTATCAATTAAATAATAGGCAGATTGAAAAACCAGCATCCCTGCCATCAGCACTGCTATTATCCGAAACAAGCCGCGGCGTTTATTTTTCGGCTTCCGCGGCGGACCCGGCTCAAAGTCTTCCGGATCCGGTTCACCTTCGAGGCGTTCTTCCCCTTCTTCGTCTCTTCTCATACACCTCTCCTTTTCCGTCTCTTCTCATTCTCTACTTCTGTATTATAATGAGAAAAAGGGACTTCCGCAAAAAGGAGGATTATCTTATGCATTTTCTCCAATCTTTCTTTAAAAAAAGCATTGAAGATAAAATCTATGACATCGCGGCGCAGCTGGCTTATTACTTTCTTCTCGCTATGCTTCCGCTATTAATGCTGATGATCAGTATTATTGGATTTTTTTCCATCAATACAGACGATATCCTTACGCTTATAAGCACCTATGTTCCGGGGGGCGCCTTTACGATTATACAAAACAACCTGAATACCATTTTGAATTCCCGCTCCGTAGGCCTGCTGTCATTCAGTACAGCCGCTACACTCTGGCTGAGTCTTATGGGAACACTTGCCATTATCCGTGCAATTAATGCTGCCTACCGACTAAAGCTTCCTTCCTTTGTCTCCATGGTGGGAAAAGGCATCATTATCGTTTTGTCTCTGCTGCTCGCTATCATTTTATCCCTGCTGCTTCCTATTTATGGTGAACCGCTCGGTGCTTTTCTTTTTCGCTTCATCGGCCTTGATGATTATTTCCTGCAGCTGTGGAGCTGGATTCGATGGATCATCAGTTTTTTGGTCATAGGTGCGATTCTTGCCATGATTTACAAAGTAGTGCCGAACCGCAGAACTACCTGGAAAGAATCCCTTCCCGGAGCTACTCTTGCCTTGTGCACCTGGCAGGCAGCTTCTTTTGGGTTTTCATTTTACGTCAGTGTCAGTGATTATTCCATGATATATGGCAATTTAGGCAACCTAATTGTACTCATGCTCTGGTTTTATCTTACCGGGTTTGCAATTCTTCTAGGGGGAGAATGGAACGCCTGTCTCTATGAAAGAGATAATAAAACTATTTGAATATACCTTTAACTTTATCTCTGTCCCCCTCCAGAGGACAACAAATGTTCACGCCAGGATCCTGAAGGAATAAGTGGATAGCGTTCTGCCTGCAAATGGGAGTACGTGTATATCCACCCTTCTTTTTTCCCCTCAGCGTCTTCCACCCACACCCTTTCATATTCGTTCACAAGTCCCGGCTGTTCGTACTGCTCTAGCCAATCCAGCACACTCATAGCTGCATCATCTACTTGTATCCATTCTCCTACAACATCCATTCCGTTTGCATCGACAACAATTGCAGGGTACGGGCCTGTGTTGTATAAAAAACCCTTCACTTTTCCTTGTTCTATTTTATATACACTATTTTGAATGTAGTAATAATTGTTTAATTTTTGCAACAGAGTGCCATATACAAATACTGTCTGCATTTTGGACCTCCTCAAATTGACAAACTTCATGCCTGAAGCTATAATAATCCTTAGTAAATTAATCAGAATAGTTAACTTTAAAGGAGGAAATGTTCATGCCTCAGGCTCCCCGGGTGCTTCCTGGCGCTGAATCACTTTATTTTCCTGGTGGTGAAACGGCTGTACTGGTCTGTCACGGTTTTTTAGGCACCCCCCAGAGCGTACAGTATGTATGCCGCCAGCTAGCCCAAAATGGTTTTACTGTTTATGCTCCTAGACTACAGGGCCATGGCACCTCCTATCAAGATCTTAGACGTTTTACGCATCAGGACTGGATCAGGGACATTCATACCGCGTACCGGTCGCTTCACGCTGAACACAGCCGTGTTTTCATTGCAGGACAATCTATGGGAGGAACTCTCGCCCTTCATACCGCTGCTTTTTTTCAGGACGCTGCGGGAATTGCTTTAATAAACCCAGCCATAGACGTTCCAGAAATGGAGCGTGCAGTTAAGCAGACTTCCTCTGCTTTTATTAAAGAAGAGCGTCCTGATATCCGGACTCCTCAGGAAGAAGAAATTACGTATTCGCATGTGCCGACAGCTTCGGTTCATTCTCTGCTTGAGCTAACCGCCGCCGTGCGAACGCAGGTGCCTTCCATTTCATGCCCGGCATTTGTCGCAGCCTCACGGATTGATCATGTTGTGCCCCCTGCAAATGCAGTCGCTATACATGAAAATCTTTCTTCTTCGTCCAAATCGTTTGAATGGCTTGAACATTCCTATCACGTAGCGACACTTGATGCTGACCGGGATTTCCTCGCCGGGCGTTTATCTTCCTGGGTGTCTTCGGTCGTTGCTGCTGATTCTCATAATTACATTATGTAAATCTAAAGGAGCTGCAGCGACTGCAGCTCCTTTTTATGCTTCTTCAAAGTAGTCTTTATAAAATCCGCCGATACGACCGGTATTGTCGATAATGAAAATGAATTCATCCGTTTCGTTTTTCACGGGATACTGCTTCCCCGGGGTCAGCACGCTGTCGACCTTGTATTTGGCTGCTTCGGCGTGCCGGCATGTCACATATTTTAGGGTTTCACTGTTTTTCCACTGCTCATGGATCATGGTAGGCCTCCTAATCATTTGAGTATTTTTTTATTGTAGCATATCACCTGCTGCGACGCCGTAATTGATACAAAAAAGCGCCCCTTCGAAAAGGAGCGCCTGCGATGGTTCTGAGCTTACAGTACAAACATGCCGGCAATCGATGCACTCAAAAGCGATACTAAAGCTCCGGCTGCTACTGCCTTCAGTCCCATTTGGGCGATATCGTTGCGACGCGTAGGTGCCAGCGAAGCAAAGCCGCCTAAAATAATGGCAAGGGATGAAAGGTTCGCAAATCCACAAAGCGCAAAGGTAATGATAGCCTGAGATTTTTCGCTGAAGGAATCAATTTCCGGTGCAAAGTTCGCATAAGCGACAAATTCGTTTAATACTAGCTTCTGACCGATAAATCCGCCGGCCTGGAGAGCTTCACTCCATGGAACACCAATCATAAAGGCGACTGGGGCGAATACATATCCAAGAAGCAGTTCAAGCGTAATACCATCAGCGCCAAACCAACCTGTTACCCAACCGAGCAGCAAATTAATCATTGCAATCAAAGCGACAAACGCAATCAGCATCGCCCCGACGTTCAAGGCAAGCTGCAGGCCGGTAGAAGCTCCACGCGCTGCTGCGTCGATCACATTGTGGGATTCGGTGTCCTTTTCGACTTTGATTTCATCCGTGGTAAGGCTGAGATCCGGTTCCGGGAAAATCACCTTCGCAATAATTAGGCCGCCCGGCGCAGCCATAAAGCTTGCTGCAAGCAGATAATCCAATGGAATACCAAGCCCTGCATAACCAAACAGCACTGAACCAGCTACCGACCCGAGCCCCCCGGTCATAACCGCAAACAGCTCGGATTTGGTCATGTTCGGGAGAAACGGACGAACCACAAGTGGTGCTTCCGTCTGTCCAACGAATACGTTGGCTGCTGCTGACATAGATTCGGCTTTACTCGTTTTCAGCAGGGCGGAAAGCACCCCGCCGATAAACTTGATGATTACCTGCATAACCCCGACGTAGTACAAAATGCCGATTAGTGAGGAGAAAAAGATAATAACCGGGAGCACTGTAAACGCAAACGCGCCTGTCTCCGTAATCTCTTCACCAAACAGAAAGACATATCCTTCCTCTGCCGTATCGATTACGTCCTGCACGCGGACAACCAGCCACTCAAACGCAGCCCTTCCCCACGTGGAGCCCAGCACTAAAAACGCAAAAACGAGTTGGAATAACAGACCGACAAGAATGGGACGAAAACGAATTGATTTTTTGCGGGAAGATAGTAAAAAAGCTAAAAACAAGACAAAAACAATTCCCATCAATCCCCATAATATGTTCATATACCCACCACCATGTATGTAAGATTGATCTAATTCATAAAGAATAGATCAAAGTTAATGTATCAAAAGGAGGGCATGAAGTAAATAACTATCTCCTTTTATGCTTAAAAATTGTGTAATTTCTCAATTGTCAGTCAGGCTGATCCGCCTGTAATAAGAAAGCGGTTACGAAATTCGAAAGCAGTAAAATTAGAAAACCCTGGCAAATGCGCCAGGGCTTTCTATATAGCATTAAATTTACTCTACACTTAAGCGGAGATCCGGTAAGTGATTTAAAATAAACTGAGCTTTATTTGTGTCTACCTTCATTTTAAACTGGCGGTAATATTTCAGTGCGGTTTCAAAATGTGCAGGCATATGATGATATTCATCCATGACGCGGTCAAAGGCGTCATAGGCGAGCATTAATGAACTGACCATCTCTGTAAGCGGTAAAATATATTTATCAGTGCCGTGGTGCGGAGATGTGCACAGTGTCATCTGCTCTACCTGATCGTCAAAAAAAGCAGCTGCGTCCTCCACGTAAGGACGGTACACAGATTGAACACTTTTTGCTTTTTCTTCAAAATACGAGCGCCATTCGCGGCAGAAGCTGATCATGTACGGAAGATCGTCCCGCGTAATAACGATATCAAAGCCTGCCTGGCGGACACGATCCATACTCATTGGTTCCATCTTCTCCTGGTGTAAAGGCAGATAAAAGAATTTGCGACGATACGCTTTCATGCTGCACCCCGTCTTTCTACTTTTTCGAGCATATTTTAAAATATTATAACATCTTGCTCCAGTGTTTCCTACTGTTTTCCCTTACTTTTTTCAGATTCACCGTGGCTTATTTACCATTCAAAGGAAAAAGGCATATTCGTATCCACAGCCCCCCGGATTTTCGTGATCCGCAGCGACTCTTCGTTCAGCCATCCTGCAAACGGCAGAAGCACTGGATACCGGTTTCCGCCGATCCCGACGTATATCTTTTTTTCCGCAGGAAGGTACTGCGCTGTATGAATAGTTCCGGACCAATGCTCGTAGTCATTCGAATAAATGGAGTCGGTATCATGATTAAAGCGGGCGAACGCGCTGTAGGCCGTTTCCTGTTTCCAGTCAATGGAGCGGATGCGGGCTTCGCGTTCCCGGGAATTGCCCATCAAATGACGGTTTTCCTCCTGCAAGGATGGTACATTGAAATGATTGGTGCAGGCTACTTCCCCCGCCGGGCGCACAGCCGTCCCACGGGGCGACGCTTCCACTACTGCACTCTCTCCGGAGGCGTCCATCATGGAGTAGTTGAACGAGTGCCGGTGCGGAAGCTCCTGCAGAAGCCGCACCGCCTCTCCTGTAGTGCGGCACGTTTCAAGTACAATTCTGAGCAGGTTGGAGCAGACAATTCCGGGTTTTGGCTTAATACGGTGCACGAAATGATACCCGATAGAAAGACCGTATTCATTCATTGCATCCGAACGGCCGATAATCCGCTGGGCAAACCCTGCCGTCCCCGGTCCGTTGATTGGCTTTATGAACAAAAACCTCCCTTCATACGTACTCGGCAAATAGTCATAGTTTCTTATGTACATCCCGTTTGCCATCAGTCCGCTGCATCCGGAACGCACCTTCGATGCCTGATAGCCGCTGAATTCCTGGAGCACATCCGTAAACGGCCACTCAAGACCTTCAGCCAGCCCCTTTAATTCTTCCCATAAACCGGGCACGTACAGCTGATAAAGTTTTTTCACCTCTTCCACTGGAACCTCGAATTTTGCCAGTGAACGCTTTAAGCGCTCATTATAATGGTAACGAACGAGCGGGGTATGTTTTAAATAACGTCCCTGCTGATAACCGATATCTGCATAGGTTCCTTTGTATGCTTTTACGTCAACATGAATATTTTTCATCGATCTTTTGAACTCCTTTGCCCTGCTTTTCTATTTGCTTTTAAGTATAGAAAAAACTGCCCTGTTTATCGAACCATCTGCACCTCAGCATAAAAAAACGCCCGTAAACCGGGCGTTTAAAATAAATATCCAATTTTATAAGCAGGACCAGCGTCTTACATCGCTAATGAGCTCGAGGGTTTCACTGTCACGGAATGAAGTCTGTTCGAGGGTTTCTTTGAACAGATAAATGACAATGGTATGGCGGTCCCGGTTATCAATCATTTCTACGCCGGTTTTTCCCTCGTTGCCATGTACAATGTCGAGATCCAGGCGTTCGCTTACATCTTCAATGGAAGTTCTTCCTTTTGGAATATCAAGCACTATTTTCAGGAAATTTTCCCTGTCATCATTAATCATGCCCCAGCGTTTTCCGAACCAGGCCCGGCAGCCGGTCATACTTACTAACGTATATCCATACGGAGGAGTCGGTACGAGTTTTGTACTGGCCCACCCTCTTAATTCCATCGCATTTGACAATTCTTTCGCTTTTTCCTGAACGAATGTCAGTTGATTTTCCTGTACTTCCATTTTATAGCCTCCTTAAAAATCTCGTTTTACCGCTTGGTTTGCCTACCACTCCCCACGATATACATTCGTCCATGTGTGTAAATAAATATATCATAATCGAAAGCGGTTGTCGATAAAATGAAAGAAAATTCAAACAATGCTTGTTGTTGCACTCACTAAGAATGCTTTTTCATTATACCTTATTTTCATACTTTTAAAACATCTCGTAAAAATTGTACTTTTACTGTTAGAATACGAGAGAGAGTGTTAATATAAGGAGATGAGTTTTTGAGCTGTTCAAAGGTGAAAGTTCGAGGCGTTTCTTTAGATGAAGAAACAAGATGCGCCCATTATCATACATCTGTCGATATTGTTGCCATGAAGTTTTATTGCTGTGGCCGCTGGTACAGCTGCCACGCCTGTCATGAAGAAAGTGAAAGCCACCCCATAGAACCATGGCCTTCTTCATTGTTTGCCGAAGAGGCAGTTTTGTGCGGAAGGTGCCGGCACACTATGAGCGTGTCTGCTTATCTTCATGCTGATCATCGATGCCCGAATTGTCAGGCGGCATTCAACCCAGGATGCCAGCGCCATGCTTCCATCTATTTTTCGCTGTCACAGGGCTGAGAAATTTTTGAAAACCATTAGGTCTTCCTAACCTTTCTTTTCAGCGTAAATGCCTTTATTATAGATTAGTCGTCAATAGATGAGACGCTGGCGGAGTCAAATGACGTTCAAAAACTACTTAGATCATCCAGAAAGGAGTTTGACCCGACCCGTGAATGCACAAAAAATAACGTACATACTTGCTGCGGTAGTCGTTGCAGGACTACTCATTTACGTAGGAGTAACAAATTTTGGAGGAAGTGACCAGAGCGGCTCTGATTCAGAAGAAGAAAGCGCTCAAAACGATTCCAATTCCAGCTCAGGTGCTTCGAGTGACATAGCTTCCGGATCTGACTACGAAGGATACGGAGTCAGTACAGATAATGAACTTGCAACAGATGCCGGCATGGAAATTCTTGAACAGGGAGGTAACGCAGCGGATGCCGCGGTTGCCACCTCTTTTGCCCTGACGGTAACTGAACCGTACGGCTCCGGCATTGGTGGCGGAGGCGCTGCCCTCGCGATGGACGGTCCAAACGGAACCCCTGCCACATATGATTACCGGGAGGAGGCTTCCACTACTGACCGGGGAGCAAACTCAGGGGTGCCCGGTTTTGTCAGAGGAATGGAAACGCTGCTTGAAGAAGAAGGCAGCGGCCAGTTTACTCTTGCCGAGCTTATGGATCCTGCCATTGAATACGCAGAGGACGGGTTTGAAATCAATAATTACCTGTCCCAGCGTATGGCATATGCGCAGCCCCGGCTGAATCAACAGAATTCCCCTGATTTCTTTGGCGAGGACGGAGAGCCTCTCAGTGAGGGCGAAACGCTGGTGCAGGAAGAATACGCCCAGACGCTCCGCACGCTTCAGGAAGAAGGACCGGAAAGCTTTTACAGCGCAGACGGGAGCATCGCCCAGCAGCTGACAACAGATCATCCTCATATAACTACGGAGAGCCTCCAGCAGTATGATGTCCAGACGCCGAATGTAGCACAGGGAACATTTGAAGGACAGAATGTTTACAGTGCCCCGTCCCCTCTCTCTGGCGTTACGTTAATCCAGATGCTCGGCATGGGTGAACGCTTAAATATCGGCGAAGCGCTACAGGGAAATGAAGCGGATTACATTCATACGATGAGCGCTATTACACGGGAAGCTTATTATCAGCGCCTCGAAAACTTAGGAGATCCGGCGTTTAATGAAATCACGACAGAGGAATATGTGAGTGAGGGCACTATCGACGACCTGGCACAAAATGTCCGTGAAGATCGTCTTGATACTGAAGAACTTGAAACCGAGGTAGGCTACGAGTCTTCCGACGGGCAAAATACAATCACCCACTCCAGCACCACCCACGTAAATGTGATGGATGAGAATGGTAATACCGTAGCCCTCACCAACACACTTGGTAATTTCTTTGGCAGTGGACAAACGTCCGGCGGCATGTTCTTAAATAACCAGCTGAACAACTATAATGAAACGGAGTCTTCTCCGAATAATATCGAAGTTGGCAAGCGTCCAAGAAGCTTTATCGCCCCTACCATCGTTCAGGATCCAGAGGAAGGAACAGTGATGGGCATCGGCTCTCCGGGCGGTTCGCGCATCCCAGCTGCTATGGCTGAAGTTATCTTCCGCATGGAATACCTCGACCAGAGCTACGAAGAAGCCTTCGCAGCTAACCGTTCCTTTGTGGATGTCGTCGAAGGCCAGGCAACGCTGGCAGTAGAAAACGGAGACGAAGCGGAGAATGCCGAGCTTATTGAAGAAATCAATAATAAATACGGTGATCGTTATTTGATTGCTCCAGATAAAGGGCCTTCCTATTTCGGAAACGTCACGGCATTGATTAAAGATTACGACGATGAAGAAATGCAGGGAATCATTGACCAGCGCCGCGGAGGCTCTGCTCAAACACAATAAAGGAGAAGTGAATGTGAACATTTTAAAGAAAATCGGCCCTTACCTCTTTTTGTTTGCTTTAGTACTGTTTATGTATTTCTTTAAGGTGGATGCTGAGTTGTCTACGACTGAAGAACTTGAAATCAACAACGCATTGAATACCCAACCCGAAGAAGAATTACAGGAAAGTTCAGATACACAGTAACTATTTTCTTAAATTGGCGTCTTAGTAAAGGTATTGTTTGCAGGAGTGTCTCTTGAACACGAGAGACACTCTACGCTTGCAATGAGACGATTACTCTTGACAGAAGCGGGTATGGAATACTGTTGGTGTTATTTGACATTCAAAGGGAGACAATATTAGAGAGTACCGAGGAGGTAAAGCGTCGGATGTTATTATTATACGGTTCATGTATAGCGATCGCGGCAGTAGGCATTTTTGAACTGCGACGGCACCAGAAAAGGGTCGAGCAGATCCCGCTCCGCGTTAATGTGAACGGCGTTCGCGGCAAATCAACAGTAACCCGCCTGATTACGGGGATGCTGAGCGAAGCTGATTACAAAGTAGTTGGAAAAACCACAGGAACACAGGCACGCACCATTTACTGGGACCGAACGGAAAAGCCCATTGAACGTTCACTTGAAGGTCCAAATATCCGGGAGCAGAAAGAAATTTTAAAGCATGCTTCAAGTCTTGAAGCCAATGCATTTGTCAGTGAATGCATGGCGATCAACCCGGACTATCAGCGCGTTTTGCAGGAAAAATTTCTTCAAGCGAACGTCAGCGTCATTTTAAACGTATTTGAAGACCATATGGAAACACTCGGTCCAACCCTGAAATACGTAGCAGAAGCATTCAGCTCTACGATTCCGTACAATGGCAAACTTATTTTGTCCAACGGCCCTTACTTTCACTACTTCAGTGAAATAGCCGAAAAAAGAAATACGGAAGTATATCTTGCTAATCCGGAGGAAATCCCGGACGGTTTCATCGATAAATTCGATTACATGCTTTTTCCGGAAAACATTGCTGCGGCCCTAGCTGTAGCACGCGCTGTCGACATCGATAAGCGCACGGCTCTTTCCGGTATGCTTAATGCCAATCCGGATCCTGGTGCTCTTCGGATTGTGACTCTTGAAGACGGCAGCCGGGAACGTTCCCACTTTGTGAACGGCTTTGCAGCAAACGATGCCCGGTCCACACTTGAAATCTGGTCCCGCGTCCGTTCGTCAAGCTATATGACCGACAACCCGGTAATCATTATGAACTGTCGTGAAGACCGGGTAGACCGGACCGAAGAATTTACAAAATATGTTCTGCCTTATTTACCGGCAGAGAAATTAATTCTAATCGGCGGAAACGTACGGCCGATCACCCAGGCTTTTGATCAGGGCGAACTGCCATTTAATTCCGTTATCAATTTGGAAGGCGAAGATGCAGATGCCATTTTGGCCCGGGTGAAACGGGAAGCTTCCCATTCACTTATCTTCGGAATTGGAAACATTCACGGTGCTGCTGAAGAATTTATGGAAAAACTTTATGATTCACCAGAGACACTCATTAGTAAAGTCGGCGAGGAGGCCATGTAACATTGTTTGGTACAGATCTTTATATCGCATTAGTCGTAGGAGTTATTATTAGTTTGATATACGCAGAAAAGACAGGAATTATGCCGGCCGGGCTGATTGCGCCCGGCTATCTGGCAATTGTTTTTGATCAGCCTGTCTTTCTGTTAACAATTTTTCTTATCAGTTTTCTGACGTATCTGATTGTTGCCCACGGATTGTCCCGTATTATGATCCTTTACGGACGCCGGAAATTTGCAGCCATGTTGTCTACAGGGATTGTGTTAAAGTTAATCTTTGACTACTTTTACCCTATTCTGCCTTTTGAAATATACGAGTTTCGCGGTCTCGGGGTTATCGTTCCGGGATTGATTGCAAACGCAATGCAGCGTCAGGGCGTCGTCCCTACTGTGGCAAGTACACTGGTTCTTACCGCTGCGACATTTGTAATCATCACGCTATACTATTTAATTTAGGGGTTCTTACATATGGCCAAGCGATTATTAAACTTCAAAGAAAAATATCTAGCCTATACCAAACGCCAGCGGCGGAAAGCTGGTAAACATGCTGTACTCGGCATTATCATTTGTTTGGTGGCAATGACCCTGATCCGTGTGGTGGAACCCTCTGCTGCTGAAAGCGAGTACGAGCAGGAGCAGGATACCATCTTTACTTCTGCCATGGTCGGTGACATGATGACCGGCCGTCACGTAGAGGAAGTAGCCGAGCAGGAGGGATACGAGTCTCTCTTCCAGTATGCAAAACCAACGCTTAAATCTGCGGACTATACACTTGGCAACTTTGAAAACCCAATCGTAGACAATCCGGATGAAACCGAAGAAGCCGACAAGATTATTAACCTTTCTTCGAAATCAGGAGCGATTGATGGTTTGGAGGACGCCGGATTTGATGCTGTCAACCTGGCAAACAATCACTTGATGGATTATCAGTATGAAGGCTTGAATGAAACCCTCCAGGCATTTGAAAATTCAAGCATCGACGTCATTGGCGCTGGTGCCAATGACGATGAAGCCCATGGGTATACTATGAGCACGCACAACGGCATGGATGTAGCTTCTTTAGGCGTGAACGATATTACGTACGCGAATATGGAACAGGCTGGCCCGAATTCCCCGGGAATTTCCACAAGCCAGGATCCGAGCGCTTATATTGATGCTGTTCAGGAAGCCGATCAGGAGGCAGACCTGGTAATCGTGAACGTCCACTTCGGCCAGGAGTACGACAGTACGCCAACGACACGTCAGCGTCAAATGACAGAAGCCATCGCTGATGCCGGGGCTGACGTTATCGTAGGAACTCACCCGCACGTGCTTCAGTCTGCGGAAGTATACAACGATACATTCATCATGCACTCCATCGGTAACTTCGTATTTGACCAGGGCTGGACTAGAACGAGAGACAGCGTTATCGCGAACTACTCTCTTGCCTCCGATGGTACGGCTCATCTGGAGATGCAGCCATTCCGGGTATTTGAAGCATCCCCCCGCCCGGTCGATAGCGCGTTCCACCGGGAGCGGATCTTCCGTCAGCTGACGAAGGATACACAAAACAAGGATGCTATTGTTGAAAACGGAGAACACCTTGTGTTTGAAGCAGATCACTCCGATGTAATTGACAGTATGGAGGAAAACGGCAACCAGAATAACAACCAGAACAGTACTCAAAATTAATAAAAATGACCTTTGTGTACCTGCCGGTTTAAAACCGGCAGGTGTTTTTTATTGTAAATTTAAAATGATTAAATTACAGTAAATGAAATTTTATTTCTTTTGCGAAAAACCCCTGATTTCTCAGGGGCTACATCGTTTCCATCATTATAGTCGATCCATTACCTCCAGGGCTTGCCGGAGTCACCATCAGCCGTTTTGGCACCCGCTGCTGCATATCCGGCACGTGGCTGATAACCCCTACCGATAAATATTCCCCGTGAAGGTTTTCCAAAGCCTCCATTACTGTATCGAGCAGATCCTGATCAAGCGTGCCAAATCCTTCATCCAAAAAGAAGAACTCCAGGGGATATTGTCCTTTCAGCTGAATCGATGTTGAGAGCGAAAGGGCAAGAGCAAGGGAGGTTAAAAAAGTCTCTCCCCCGGAGAGCGTGGAAACTGGACGGTACACTCCTCCGTTTGCATCATCACGAATAACGAAAGCATTATGCTCGTTTACTTCAATTGCATAGCGCCCTCTCGTTAAGGCATGCAGCCGCTGAGAGGCTTCTCTTGTCACCTGCATCAGCTGTTCTTCGGCCAGAAACTCAACAAATTTTCTTCCCTTCATAATTTGATCGAGATCTGTCAGCCGCTCTTTTTCTGCCTGCCTCTCGATCCGGTTTTGTTCAAGTTCCTGATAACGTTCAACTTTCCTCTCGATATCTTCAAGCTTTTCTTTAATGCCGCCGAGCGTTTCTTTGTAATTATCCCACTCATCTGAAGCTTCGTGGTACTGCTCCTCTATTTTATTAAATCCTTCTTCGTTTACCCGGTCGTTCTGAAGCTTTGCCTGCAGCCGGTTCTGTTCGTACTGCAGTTCTTTTAGTTTCGTGTCAAACTCTTCTACCTGGCGCTGCAGCTCAGTTTTTTGCTCTTCCGATAACGAATAGGCAAGCACCTCTTCCGGAGAAACAGTTGAGTCTTTCTGCTGTTTCTGGCGAAGCCATTCGGCTTCAGCTGCTTTTCGTTTAACTTCAGATTTTTGCAGCGATTCAGCACTTTCCCTGCTTGAGGCTTTCGTGCGCTCGTATTCCCTTTCAGCTTCTCTCTGCAGCTCCTGCAACTCTTCTTTTTCTGATTTAAGCGCCTCTTCCCGCTTGTCCACCGCGTCTTTCCATTCCTGTTTGGTCCTTCCCCCAAGCTGTTCATTCAGTTTCTGTTCCGCATCCTGCCTGGCCTCTGCAGTCTGCTTCCATTCTGACACCGCTACGGCTTCCCGGCTTTTAACCTCATAAAATTGGCGTTCCCGGAAAGCTCGTTCGTCCCTTTTTTCCTCGAGGTATTTCTGGCCGTTATCAATACGCTCCTGGATACCTTTGATAGTCTCCCTGCGCGCTTTCGCCTGTTTGTATTCCTCGTCAAACTGGTCCAGGCGAAGAGGCTTGAATGTCTGTTCCCACTGATTTTTTTGTTCCTGCCACTGTTTTTGGAGCTGTTCAAGCTTATTTCCCTGCTCTTTAACTTCTGTTTCCTGCTCGGAGACTTTCACAGAAAGACGGTCCTTCCAGCGGTTCCACTCCTCCCAGGAATGGTTCACTGCCTGCGTCTGCTCCTTTAGCCCGTCTATCGTCTTCATCTCTGCTTCCCAGCGGGCAAAGGCGATGCTTTCCTCTGTCTCCTCCGGGTGATCCTCTTCTTTCAGCTCTTCTCCGTAAGAAAGAGACGAAGCCACATGCTGGAGGCTGACTTTCGTATGCTCCCAGGTCGTTTTCCACTGACGCAGTGCCTCGATTTCTTCCTCTGTGTGTCCCTCTGCCTCTTCTTCCGGGCCGGCAGCCGGGGCCGGGTGCTCCACAGCTCCGCACACCGGGCACGCTTCTCCGTCTTTTAGTTCTGCTGCTAGCGCATGCAGCTGCCGTTTCTGTTCAGCCTGCTGTTTTTTTTCAAAACGCTTTAACTCCTGCTCAATGAGCCTGATGTGCACTGCCGCCCGGCTGTACCAGTAAAAGATATTCTGCGCCGTCTCTTTCGTACGTTTCTGAAGCGCCTGTTGTTCTTTTTCTGCTTTATTGGTTTCTTTAAATGTCTCCGCCAATTTTTCCTTAGCCGCAGCTTCCCCGGCACGCTGTTCATTCAGCTG
Organism: Marinococcus luteus; assembly: GCF_034497705.1. Classification (GTDB taxonomy): domain Bacteria; phylum Bacillota; class Bacilli; order Bacillales; family Marinococcaceae; genus Marinococcus; species Marinococcus luteus_A. The sequence continues at coordinate 598,514 of NZ_JAXRUV010000001.1, forward strand.
CTGGTGAAGGGCATCCAGCCATTGCTTTTTCGACGAAGCCTCCCCCATATCCGGCAGGTGCTCTTCTTTCTGCCGGGCATCGGTATATTCCTGCTTGAGCTTTTCGAGCAGCTCGCGCGCTTCCTGCTCTTTATTCTGCAAGTCGTTCACCTGATCGGAAGCTTCCTCGTATAACCTGCGCTGTTTTTCGACCTCCTGAAGCTTTTGTTTCTCCAGTTCGTTGTGCCGCTGATATTCAGCTTCAAGTGTTTCGATCTGCTCGAACCGGCGATGCCACTGCTGGAGCAGACGCTCTTCCTCTTCCCATCGTTTTTCGTTCTGCTCCGCTTTTTTTCCAGCCTGCTGTTTTTTGCGTTTTGCCTCTTCGTACGCCTTTTGTTTTTCTTTTAAGTCGCGCTCCTGCTCCCCGTGCTCCTGCCTTGCTTTTTGAAAGCCGTCCGCATACGGATACAGCGCTTCATATATTTCATTTTCTTTTAATGTATGCCGCTTGCTTTCAATTGTATGTCTCGTTTCCTCCCATTCCTGTATGGTGGCTTCCAGAAGCTTAAGCTCTTCGGTCCAGTGAAACTTCTGCCTCGCTTCTTCGTACTGTTTCCTTCGTTCCTCCACATGCTTCTGCTGCTTTTGAACAAGCTGAACCCAGCGGGCATGCTCTTCTCGGGCTTTTTTTAAGTCCTCCTGCGAAGCTGGGCCGAGCCCCTGCTGTTCTGCTTCGATGTTATGTACGTCCTGCTCTGCAGATGCTTTCCGGGATTTCACGGAGGCAATCAGCTGATTGCCGTACCGCTCGAGATGAAACAGCCGCTCGAGCATTTTGCTTCGGTCACTGCCCCCGAGATGGAGAAATTCGGCAAATTTCCCCTGTGGAAGTACGACCGCACGGGTAAAATCATCGAGGGTGAGGCCGAGAAGTTCTTCGATTTTCTGATTGACTGCTTTTGTTTTTTCCGCAAGCACTACCGGCTCCCCGGTCTGATCGGTTAACCGACACAGCTTTCCTGCCATGGTCGCCTCCCCGGTGCGTTTATAGTGGCGTTCGATATGATACACCGACGGGCCGAGCGAAAACGTAAAGGAGACGCGCAGCTCGTTTTCCGACTGGTTCATGATTCCTTCGGTTTTGGAAGCCCGCTCTACATTTCCGTATAAGGCTAACGTCATGGCATCGAGCAGCGATGATTTTCCGCTGCCGGTGGGACCGAAAATACCGAATACTCCGTTTTCACAAAGCGTTTTAAAATCCACCGTCTGTCTTTGGCGGAAGCTGTGCAGTCCTTGTATCTGCAGTTGTAATGGCTTCATTTTATCCGTCCTCTTGCTGAATAAGTTCTAAAAAGAGATTGGTCACCGACGGGTCAGGTACTGCTCCACCGGACTGTTTTTCATAAAAGCGTTCAAACAGCTGATCGATGGGGATATGTTTTTTACTTTCCACAGGTTCAAGCTCCTGCCGGGAATATACCGGACGAATCGTCAGAAGGCCGGTATGCTTTGTCCGCAGAGCATGAATGTCTTCAATGGACAGCTGGTTTTCCACGTACACATCCACCTCTACCCATGCATTCCAGTCCCGCTTCTCCTCCACCCACTGCTGCAGCTCTGCGAGTCCGTTTCTTGCTTTCCATATGCTGAGCGGCTTACCCGCCGTTAAAGGAATCGTAGAAATACAGGCTTCCTTCTGATTGTCATTTGTATCAATAATCGTCACCGATTTCTGCTGCCCTGCTTCAGAAAAGCTATAGGCAAGAGGGGAACCGGAGTACCTCGCCGGACCGCCTGCTCCGTGTACATCCTGAGGCCGGTGCATATGGCCGAGAGCCGTATAAACGGCATGTTCCGGCAGGCTGTCGGCGGTTACAGTATACGCTCCGCCCACTTCAATCGGTCTTTCGGAATCACTGGCGTCGCTTCCGGCGATAAACAGGTGACTCATCCCAACGATCGTATCCCCCGCCTGCCGGGAAGACGCAAGCCGCTGAAAAATCTCCTGCACTTTTTGATTGTAGGCATCGCGGAGATCTATTTCTGTTGCTTCCTGCATAAATGCCTGCTTCAGCCTCGATTCCGAAGGATACGGAAGCGTCTGCACATACAGCCGTTCCTCTGAAAACGGGACAATTACCGGGTCGATGCCCGGATATCCGCGCAAATGAATGCCGTGCTTTTGCAAAAGCGTCCGCGAGGCCGCCAGCCGTTCCGGATGATCATGATTGCCGGCAATAACGATGACCGGTACCCGTCCGTTATCACTCATCCTGGCCATTGCCTCGTAAAACATTTCCTCTGCAGCCGCGGGAGGATTGACGGAGTCAAACACATCCCCTGCCATCAGGACCGCATCAATATTTTCTTCTTCGATAATCTGGATAATTTCATCAAGTACTGCCTGCTGTTCTTCGAGCCGCGAACGCCCTTCAAGCGTCCGTCCTAAATGCCAGTCAGCGGTGTGCAGTAAGCGCATAAGCTATTGCCTCCTCTTCGTGCTCTTATCGGCCGTTCATTGAGATGGTCTGCATGCCGTCGAAAGCAAAAATGTATACTTCCGGTATAGCTGTTCCCCATATACTCTCCAGGGATGAACGGTATAAATCCAGCTGGGTCTGGTAGCGTTCCCGCAAAAATTCCTGCTGCTGCTTGGGATTTCCCGGGAACCGAGACTGCACCCGGTCTGTTTTATAGTCAATCAGCACCCAGCGGCCGTCTGCCTCCTTTATTACGAGGTCTGCAATTCCCTGAAGCAGCTGTTGGTTCTCAAGGCCGTCTCCGGTTACTCCAGCTGTAATAGGAACTTCCTTCTGAACTGCTTCGGCTGCCAGGACGCGCCGGCCCAATTCGGTTTCGAAAAAGGCAGTGACTGTAGCAGTATCGACGCTTTCCGCCTGGGCGGCAGTGATGTATTCTTCGGCCGTCAGTCTGCCAAGCAGCCGCTGCACCCGTTCTTCGTCCGGGACGCCTGTAAAGGAAAGCTGCTCCATAACGATATGGAGCACAGTCCCTTTTTCTGCCGGACTTACGGCTTCTTCCATCATAAATGACGGCCTTCGTGCATAAGAGGAGGTAAACGTAGTTGCATGCCGCTGCTCCGCCTGGGGATCCTCCGAGCGTCGTTTCCATTCGCTCACCGAAATTTTGGCCGCATGCCGGGTATCTTCCTCGTAAGGGTAACGAAAGTACATGCGGCGCCTGACTTCTTTGTCCCATTCCTCTCCCACCGGCACTTCTTCTTTACTTTTTACCGCCTGCATCCATTCCTGCGCTGACGTCTCCTCCTGCCCTGAGCCGATCTGCAGGCTTGAGGCCGGTACAATATGAACCTTCCAGGAGGAATGATCCGACAGGTTCTTTGAAGTCTGCTGCTCTAACGGGTCGACTTCCGCGTGCTGCAGCAAAACGGGCATCAGCCAGTCAAATGCGTGCTGTGCTTCCAGGCGGTCGTGCAGTTCAAGAGTGTTTCCGGCCTGAGCACTTTTCTGCTCCCATTCTTCAAATTTCTTTTCTGCCCGCTGCATTGAGCTTACGAGAATCAGCTGTTCCTCTGCCCTTGTAAACGCGACGTACAGCACACGTAGTTCTTCAGCAAGGCTTTCCGTTTTCATGCGGTGTTTAATCGCCGCATGCGGCAGTGTCGGCCAGCTGATACGCTGCTTTGGATCAACATATTTCATGCCGATGCCAAGCTCTTTATGAAACAGAAGAGGCTGCCGCTGATCCTGCACGTTAAAACCCTTCTGCAGTCCGGCAGCATAAACAATCGGAAATTCCAGTCCCTTGCTTTTATGAATGCTCATAAACCGCACAACATCTTCCTGCTCCCCAAGCGCCCGCGCAGTAACCAGATCTTCCTTGCGATTTTTCATGCCTTCAATAAATCGAAGGAAGCGGAATACGCCGCGAAATGACGTCGATTCATACACACGGGCACGGTCATACAGCGCAAGCAGGTTCGCCCGCCGCTGTTTACCTCCGTGCAGGCCGGAACAGAAGTCCAGGTAGCCGGTTTCTTCGAGCAGTGCCCATATAAACTCTGACAGCGGCTCATACTTGGACCGACTGCGCCAGCCTTCCAGCTGTTCGAGAAACGCCTGGGCCCGGGGCTGCATACTGGAGGTACCGGCAGCGGCCAGTTCTACACACTGATAAAAGGAAGCATTTTTGTCCTCCAGCCGCACTTCTGCGAGCATCTCTTCATCCCAGCCGACTATCGGCGAGCGGAGCACAGAGGCGAGCGGAATGTCCTGCAGTGGATTATCAATGATCTGCAGCAGGGAAATCATTATTTGAATTTCAACTGCCTGGAAATACCCGCCGGACACTTCTGCGTATACCGGAATGCCGTACGCCTGCATTTCTTCCATCATTTCATTCACCCACGGCATCGAACGCATTAAAATTACGTGGTCCCGGTACACCGGCCGGCGCTTTTCACCCGTCTTTTGATCGGTCACCCAGCCGTTCTGCATCGAATGGCTGACCGCCCGCGCGATCCACCGGGCCTCTGCCCGGGCGTTGGTCAGCTCCGCTGCCTGCGGATCATCCCCCGCGACATCCTCCTGATCAATCACCGTCACCTCGGTTACCATATCTCCAATGTCCGGATACTGGTCGTTTCCCCATTTCAGCTCGGCCTCGCTGTCATAGGCAATCCCGCCAAGGTCATTATCCATCAGCTGGCGGAATAAGTAGTTAACAGCATCAAGCACTTCCCTGCGGCTGCGGAAGTTTTTATCGAGCATAATTCGTTCGCCGTCATCGCTTTCCCCGTACCGCTTAAATTTTTCCAGAAACAAATCCGGCTCTGCCAGACGAAAACGGTAAATGCTCTGTTTGACATCTCCGACCATAAACAGGTTATCACCGGAGGAAAGCTGGGTGACGATTTTTTCCTGCACAAAGTTTGTGTCCTGATACTCGTCCACGAGCACTTCCTGGAAAAATCCGCGGTAATGTTCCGACGCTTCTTCAAAAGCCAGAATCTGCAGGCATGTATGCTCCAAGTCGGAAAAATCCATCATGGCCCGCTTTTGCTTTACCTGGTAGTACCGCTCGCTGAACGTCTGCACGAGCTGACAGAGCTCCTGGACTGACGGATACAGATCCGCAATATCGCTTAACGCATCCTCCGGGTTTTCTGCCACCATTTCCTCCTGCAGCTTCTGAATAACCTTTTTGGCTCCGTCCCGATTATTTCTTATCTGTTCCCGCCGCTCCGGCGCCGCGTCTGCCTCCTTTTTGCTGCTCAGCTTTTTAAAGGTAAAATCAGCGAGCGTCTGCTGCATCTCTTTCCACGTAGTGGCTTCGAGAGCCCTGCGGCACGTCTCAAGCTCTTCCTGCAGAAGCCCAAGGTTTGCTTTCGGTCCGTCCGGCTGCCCGGCAGCTGCAATCGCATTTTCGTATTTGAGCACAGCACCGGCAAGAGCAGTCTCTGCCTGCTGCATCATTTCACGTCCCCACGGAAGCTCTTCGATCGTCCTGCTTCCATCTGGGCGGTACTGTTCAGCCACCTCCTGCAGCCATGCCGATGGATCCGCGTGTGCCCGGGAATACTGAAACAGGCGCAGTACTGCTTCACGCAGCGAGTCATCGCTCCGGTCCTTATTCAGCCGGTCGGCAAGCAGGACAAACTCGTCGTTATTTTCAGCGGCGTAGTTTTCCTCGAGGAGCTCCTCGAGGAGCTCCTCCTGGATCATGGCCCCTTCATTCTGGTCCATGATGCGAAACTGTGGGTCCACATCCACAAGGTAATAATACGTACGGATAACGTTCATACAGAACGAGTGGAGCGTAGAGATGGACGCCCGGTTTAACAGCGCGAGCTGTCTGCGGATGTGCAGGTTGGAAGGATCTGCTTTTAGTTTTTCCTCGAGCGCCTTGCCTACCCTTGTTTTCATTTCAGCAGCGGCTGCGTTTGTAAACGTTACGATTAAAAGCCGGTCCACGTCCACCGGGGCTTCTGCCTGGGTAATTTTCCGGATAACCCGCTCCACGAGCACAGCAGTTTTTCCGCTTCCTGCGGCGGCAGAAACTAAAATATTTGATCCTTCCGCGTGTATTGCCTCCCACTGGCTATCCGTCCAGCGGGCGTCTGTTGGTTTTTCAGGAATGGTCTTCAGACTCATCGTTTTCCTCCTCCTGGAACAGCGTCTCCCATTTCATGCCGCCACTCCGAAAGCTTCGGAATTCGTTGCCCGGAAATCCGCGGTCAAATTGGCATACAGAATGAAATTCACAGTAGTCACATGCTTTCTTTTGTTTCATCTGAAAAGGCTGGATACTTGTATCGCCTGCTCTCAGCTGTTCGCCGATATGACGGATTTTCTCACGGATATGGCCGCGAAGACGCTCAAACTGTTCTTTTGAAACGACCGGTGACTGTTTATTAAACCCTCCGCCTTTATTCAGTCGCGCAGGGACGATAAACGAATCGGCTCCCGCCTCAAGCCGTTCATCCATCATTTTGGCGATTCCAGGGTCATCCGGCAGAATGCCTTTCATGCGGAACTGCTTCATCATCTCTTGTTCAATATCCTCGGGGGACCATGATCTTCCCGCCTGAATAATAGGATTGTGTACGTTGAAATACAGTACGCCGGCCGGATCTGCTTTCGTTCCGAGCCATTCTTCGGAAAAGGAGAGCACAACATCCAAATAGACGAGCATCTGCAGCGCCAGTCCGAAAAATACCTCTTCGGGACGCAGATCCTTGGCACTGGACTTGTAATCAATCACCCTAAGGAGCACTCCGCTGTCTGACACCGCCTGGTCGACGCGGTCAATTCTTCCCGCTACTTCCATCTGTGTACCATCAGCCAATTCAAACAGGAGCGGCGGTATTTCTTCGCTCGGCCCAAAGCCTACTTCAAGTCCGATAGGCGAAAAACGGCTGGATTTCGCCTGCTGGCTCAAAATCATTGAAGCCCGCTGCACGGTTTCTTCGAGCTTTTTCAGTAAATACTGGTGTCTGGAATTGCTTAAAAGAATCTGTCGCTGAATAGCCGGAGCCAGTTCATGCACTGCTTCTTCGGCATAATCGCGGGCGTTCTGCTCGGAAAGCTCCTCCCACGTCCGCCCGTCCCGGTAGACGGCTTTTGTGACGTCCTTTAAAGCCGCGTGAAACAGCTGACCGATATCCGGCGCTTCAAGCTTGTACAGCTGCCTCTCCTTCAGCTTTAATCCGTACGAAGCAAACTGACGGAAAGCACAGGCTTCGTACTGCTCCATCCGCGATACGCTCGTTTTCATTTTCCGGCCGTACAGTTCCCGGGTCGTTTCCCTGGAAAGCGCTACTGCTTCATTACGGTAAAACAGGCTTTTCGTCAGTTTTTCCAAACGGTTGTTTTTGACGAAGACATTGTATACGCTCCACCAAAGATCAGCCACGTCCTCTCCCTGTTTAGAGCGTTCGAGTTCCCCTATTAAAAAGCTCATCGTTTTCATGGAAGCATTCACAAAATAAAGCTGTCTCTCTTTACTGTAAACCCCTGGTTCGTTTTGAATCAGCACCGGCGTCAGGTCCGGAAACATGTCGAGCAGCTGTTGAATGACGATTGAAGGCTGCAGCCGCTTCCCTTCCTCATCAGCCATCGGATAGCTGACAATCAGTCTGTCGGAGGGCAGGCTCATCGTGCGGTAAATGAGAAAGTTTTCATTCAGGAGCTTTGCCTCCCCGCTTTCTTCAAGCTCAACTCCTTGCTGCTCTAGCCAGGCCCGGTCGGACTCCTGCAGCATGCTGCTTTCTTCGAGGGTGGCCGGAAGTATGCCTTCGTTTACGCCGAGCAGGTAGACCACTTTAATACCCAACAGCCGTGAACGTTCCATATCGGCTGCGGTTACCTGGTCCAGGGAAGGAGGTACAATCGAAAAAGTAGCTTTTGTAAAGCCTGCTTCCATCATCTGCTGAAAGGTCTGCATTCCTGCTTTATCGTCGCCGGCAACCTCTACCATCTGTTCAAGCAGGTCTACGGTCATGTCCCAGATCTGCTCATGCTCTCTCGCCATTTCCAGGCGGTTATGTTTGAGACAGTCATCGCGCATCATTTCAAGCTTTTCCGGTATACGAAGCTCCTCCAAAAATGTAAACAATGCGCCCGCTTTTTCCCGTACAGTCCGGGCTTTTTTTAGTCTTGCCTGCAGGGAAAACAACGGGGCGCTTAACCGCATTCGTGTCTGATGAATCTCTCTTTCGATCTCGTGGTTATCTTTATGCTCCCAGTCGTCCTCTACATTTGTGGCATGATACCGGTAGACCCACTGCTCTTCGCTTTTCCAGTCTTTTTCTTTGACGTTTCGTGCGAGCACATAATTTTCCAGAAAATCCACTTGTTTTCTCGCTTCCGTCCAGGACTCATGCACATCAAACAGCATATCTGTTTTGAACGTCCGGAACACCGACTCGTATCTCCACCGTTCTGCAATTGTCTCAAGCGCCGAACGGATAAATTCCACTACCGGGTGATTCAGCACCGGACGCGTTTCATCTACAAACACCGGGACGCGGTAATCCTGAAATACGGTCTCAATTATATGATTATAGTCCCCCGGGTTTCTGGCTACGACGGCAATGTCTTCATACCTGTAATCATGATCCCGGACAAGCGCTGCAATGTCCCGAGCGCATTCCTCAACTTCTGTCCGGCGGTTGACCGCATTTTTAACCGTAATAGCATCTTTGCCCGAACTTGTTTTATAGGAACGGTTTTCCATAAATCTCTCTAAATGCTGCAACGCTTCGTGCTTAGCTGCCGCGCCGCCATTAAACCAGTACGGCCTATTCACTGGTACAGCATGGTCTTCTGCCAGTCCGCTCAGCTGGTAATACGTTTTTGCTGTCTGTCTGAACATATCCGGAGCCGGATGTGCGTCTTCCTTGTTCGTTAAATCGTCGAGCGTCAACGCAACCCGTACCTCCTGCGAGTGCTGAAGCAGCTGCTCAACAACCGACAGCTCCTGCGGGGTGAAGCGGTGAAAGCCGTCAATATAAACGACTGCTTCTGCAATGTAAGCAGAAGAAGCTACCTTTTCAGTCAGCCAGAATAGCTGCTCCTCGCTTCCAATGTAGCGGTCACCGATGACCTTATCCATCTCTTCCCAAATCAGCAGAAGATCCTGCAGCTTGGCTGTCAAAATGCGGTCGCCCCCGGTTGCTCCGCTTTTTTCCAGCTCCTCCGCCATATCGTGCATAGCCGCTTTGGAAACGTTGTGGGTTTTCCATTCTGTGATTACTTCATCCACCTGGTCAATGAAGCCGTCCGTATAGCTCGACGTTTCATACAGCCGAAAATGCTTGCGCTGTTCACTGATCACTTTGCGAATCAGCATCTGTTTGCCTGTTTTCTGAAGCGCGGTTTTGGCCGCTCCACCTGTTTCCTGAAAAACCTTCCACGCAAGTCGCGGAAAGCTGTAGACCTGGGCTCTTGTCATCCCTTTTTCCGACAAACGGACAAGCTGCTGTTCTACCTGAAAAGTCATTTGGTCAGGGGTAATAACAATTACCGGCGGTCCATTGGGATCACGGGTAATCATTTCATTAATCTCTTGATGCATGGCGGTGGACTTCCCCGTCCCGGAACGCCCGAGATAAAATTGTAGGCTCATGAACATTCTCCTCTGCCGGATTAAAAACCGGATCATATGTTTGGTTTTATTATATCAGATTTTTATTTTTTTGTTTAATACAGTATGTGAAATTAATTAAATTTATAAGAAAAACGCCCTGCTGCCAGGGCGTTTTTCTTATTAGGAAACAGCATCTGCTGTTTTTTGTGGTTTGCTGAATCGTTTCACTCCCGCGCAGTTGAGATGTTCGAACGGACCAAATCCATGGAGGAATAGGCGCAATTCTTTTTTCAGCTGCAGGCGTTCATGGACGTACACGGAGATGTCTTCAAACTGGTAACGCGTATACATGGCAGTTTCAGCAGGAGTGCCTACCTGTACTACTGTATCTACTGGGCCTTTGTCTTTTTTCTGATTCCAAAAATAAAATGGGTCCAGCGTAACTACGCCTCCATCTCTTCTAATACGCGCAGCTGTTTTTCGGTCCATTTTAATATTGCTCATACTATCCCTCCTTGGTATATCGTGTTCTCTCAACGATCACATATATGATTATATCAATAGATAGAATCGGAATGCAAGCGTTAAACGAAGAAAAAATCATTTATTTTTATCTCAGCTCTATTTTTACGATAAAATGGCTAAAAATCAGAGATTATCGCGAAATATCAAAAAATGTGTGTTTTCTTATCACCGGGCGGGCGCCGGCAGAAATCATACCTTCCGAATTTCTGCACAGAAAAAAGCCCGCTTTCCAGCGGGCTTTGATCGTATTGTATTATCCTTCAAGCAGGAGGTTTTCCGGATCCTCAAGCAGCTGCTTAAGCGTTACAAGGAAACTTACTGCTTCTTTTCCGTCTACGATACGGTGATCGTAGGAAAGAGCCGTGTACATCATCGGCCGGTTCTCCATCGTATCCTGGTCAATGGCCACCGGGCGCCATTGGATCGTGTGCATCCCGAGTATACCTACCTGTGGAGCGTTTAGAATCGGTGTCGACAGCAGCGAACCGAAAACGCCGCCGTTTGTGATTGTGAAGGTACCTCCCTGAAGATCTTTCAAGGTTAATTTATTATCGCGGGCCTTTAAGGAAAGGTCCATAATTTCCTGTTCGATTTCAGCAAACGTTTTGCGGTCTGCGTCCCGTACCACCGGCACGACGAGGCCGTCGTCAGTGGAAACAGCCATGCCGATATCGTAGAACTGCTTTTTGATCACTTCTGTAGCCTGAATTTCCGCATTCAGAAGCGGGTATTTTTTCAGCGCTGCAATAACACCCTTCGTAAAGAAGGACATAAATCCGAGACGCACGTCGTGCTGCTCCTGGAACGTATCCTTCCGGCGTTTTCTCAGATCCATGATTGCTGACATGTCCACTTCGTTAAACGTCGTCAGCATCGCTGTTTCCTGCTGGACTTCCTTCAGCCGGCTTGCGATCGTCTGACGGCGCCGGGACATTTTGATCCGTTCAACCGGCTTGCCTTCAAATTCGTCCTTCTCGCTCTTAGCAGCAGGCTTTTCAGGCTGTTTTTCCTCTTTTTTGCTGCTTCCTTTTACTTCATTATCCACATCTTCTTTGCGGACGCGCCCCTTCGGATCACTACCGGACACTTCATTCAGGTCAATGCCCTGCTCCCGAGCGTATTTGCGCACAGAAGGAGACGCAACCGGCCGGTCTGCCGGGGATTCTTCTTTCGTGCTTTCTTCCGTTTTTTCAGCTGCCGGCTCTTTGGAAGGTTCCTGCTTTTCTTCGCTTTCCTTTTCTGGAGCCGCTTTCTCTGAGTTTTTTTCTTCTGAGCTTCCGCCTCCGGCTTCACCGTTTTCATCCACTACGGCAATTACTTCGCCGACTTCTACGTTGTCGCCCTCTTCTTTTAACAATTCCTGGAGGACACCAGTTTTCTCCGATGGGATTTCCACATTCACTTTATCGGTTTCAAGTTCAGCGATGTTTTCTCCCTGTTCGACTTTGTCCCCTGGTTTTTTTAACCATTCTGCGATTGTTCCCTCTGTAACGGATTCGCCTAGTTCTGGTACTTTGATCTCTGCCATGACTGCGTCCTCCTTATTCGTTTCCTTTTAGGGCTTCCTGAATGATGCGGTTCTGTTCTTTTTTATGGATTGTAGGGTCGCCTTCCGCCGGACTTGACCTTCTGCGGCGCCCGATATAATCCACCGATGCTCCTTTTGGTGCCAGGTTATGCAGAAGCGGATACATGTAATACCATGCGCCCATGTTCTTCGGCTCCTCCTGAACCCATTGGATCGATTTTACGTTTGGATACGCTTCTAAGATGTCACGGATTTCTTCTTCCGGAAACGGATAGAGCTCTTCAATCCGGACGATATGAATATCGCTCGGCACTTCACCGTCGGCCAGTGCTTCATGCAGGTCGATAGTCATTTTCCCTGTACCTACGAGCAGCCGTTTTACTTTCTTTTTATCCTTGCCCGTCAACGGGTCTTCCACTACGGATTGGAAAGCACCTTCCCCGAAAGCCTCCGGTTCGCTTGCGACGGTCTGATTACGCAGCAGGCTTTTTGGTGTCATGAGCACAAGTGGACGCATTTCGTCTTTTCCAAGAAATTCCGCCTGGCGTCGGAGCAGATGAAAGTATTGCGCTGAACTCGACAGATAAGCAACATTCCAGTTATTTTCTGCCGAGAGTGTCAGGAAGCGTTCGAGCCTTGCACTTGAGTGTTCCGGTCCCTGTCCTTCGTAGCCGTGCGGGAGCAGAAAGACCATCCCAGACTTTTGCCCCCACTTAGCGCGGCCTGCAGATACAAACTGGTCAAATATTACCTGCGCAGCGTTACCGAAATCACCAAACTGGGCTTCCCAGAGTGTAAGTGTTTCCGGCGCCTGCACATTATATCCGTATTCAAAACCGACGATACCGTTTTCGGAAAGCGGACTGTTGTAGAGTGCAAAGGCTGCGTTTGCTTTCGAGAACGCATGCATTGGGGAATAAATATCACCGTTTTTATAGTCATGAAGCACCAGATGTCTCTGTGCAAAAGTACCGCGCTGAGAGTCCTGACCGGTTAAACGCACTGGTGTACCGTCTGCCAGAATCGTTGCAAATGCTAACGCTTCGGCATGACCCCAGTCCACTTTGCCGCCTTCTTCCATAGCCGGTCCACGGCGTTCAAGAATTTTTCTTAATTTCGGAAAGACGTTAAAGTTTTCGGGCCAGGTAATGAGCTCCTGGTTAATTTCTTTCAGCTCGTTTAAATCATAGCCAGTTTCGACTTTAGGAAGACGTTTTTCCACTTCTTCCGGCACCGGTCCAAGCTCCGTTTCCGCTTCTTTATCCTCTGCTACTTTGTTGTACTGATCCCGTAGATGATTCAACGCATCTTCTTTCAACTGATCGGTTTCGGATTTTTTCCAGAATCCGATTTGGTCCAGATGATCCGCGTAATGCTCACGAACAGACGGATGCTCACGAATCAGTCCGTATAAGTATGGCTGGGTTGCTGCCGGCTCATCTGTTTCGTTATGGCCGTAACGGCGGTAGCCGATCAAATCAATCACAAAGTCTTTATTGAATTTGTTTCTGTATTCGTAAGCCAGCTGCACGGCCGCAAGACAGGCTTCCGGTTCGTCTGCGTTCACGTGAATAACCGGGATTTCGTAGCCTTTGGCCGGGTCACTTGAATAGGTGGTACTTCTTGCATCGTGCGTATCGGTGGTAAAGCCAAGCTGGTTATTGGCAATAACATGCACGGTACCGCCCGTCTGATATCCTTTCAGCCGGCTCATGTTCAAGGTTTCTGTTACGACTCCTTCGCCTGGAAAAGCCGCATCGCCGTGCACCAAAATAGCCATCGCCTTAGAGCCGTCCTGCTGCGGAAAGCCCGGCTCACTGACGTCATCCTGCGCGGCCCGTGTATAGCCTTCCACGACTGGATTGACGTATTCCAGGTGACTAGGATTGTTGGCCAGGGAAATACGGGATTCAAACGATTCCTGATTAATGTTTTTATCTGCTCCCAGGTGATACTTTACGTCTCCTGTCCAGCCGTAGTTGATCCCAACGGAACCTTCCGAAGGTACGAGGTCTTTGTTGGGGGAGTGCTGAAATTCGGAGAAGATCAGATCATAAGGCTTTCCGATAACTTTGGCAAGAACGCTCAAACGCCCACGGTGGGCCATACCGATCATAATGTTTCTTGCCCCGTCCTGCATCGCGCTGTGGGTAAGCTCTTCCATAATAGGAGCAAGAATATCAATTCCTTCTATAGAAAAGCGTTTCTGGCCGACAAACGTTTTCTGCAGAAACTGCTCGAAGGCTTCTACCTCCGTGAGGCTTTTCAACAAAGCTTTGCGTTTATCATCCGACACAGCACTGTAAATTTCGCCTGACTCCACCTTGCGATTGAGCCAGCGGTGCTCTTCCACGTCATGAACGTGGTCGAATTCAAAAGCGATGGTTTTTGTATACATCTGTTTTAAATGCTCGATTGCTTCGAGTCCGTCAGATACTGACTCCGGAGCGTCCGGACAGAGGATTTCCTTCGGGATGGTCCGAAGATCTTCTTCACTTAATCCGTATTCTTCTATGCGAAGAAATGATGTTTCTCCGTCTGGCTCCTGGAGCGGATTGATGTCTGCAGAAAGATGTCCGTGAATACGGATATTTTCAGCAAGTTTAACTGCATGTGCGATCTTTTCCATATTAAGTCCGGCACCGACTGCCTGGTCTTTTTCATCCACAGCAGGAGCATAGCTGACTGCTGCTTCCCCATTTGAAGACGGCGGTCCGTACTGGTCAAACCAGCTTTTAATCTCCGGTTCCACAGCGTCAGGATCTTCCTTGTACACGTCGTATTGTTCCCACATATAACCTAGATTGGGACCATAAAATTCCTGCCAGGCTTCTTCAGCCCTGGATTGATGCTTACTCATCGAGTGATACCCCCAGCTTATGTGATCAATAAGTTTTCTAAACTATCATAGTAGTCGTTTAATATCTATGAAGGTGAACCATTTGGAATGGAGTTTCCACCATCACTTCCCTTCTTCGACTCAACCAATTCTTCGAGAACATGCCTTTTCATAAATCAGACATATTTTAACATGCTTAAAGCAGGTGCTCAAAACCTTACACAGCCAAGTATACGAAAAATATGTATGCTCCTCGCTGCAGGAGGCCGAAAATCCGACTGATTTCCACTTTCCGGCATCTTTAAAGCGCCATCGCCTTATGAAGCGTTCTCACACACCTACATTGTACACTAATTCTTTTCACTTGACAGTCCCTAAACTGAATTATTTGCTTTTCCTGGCAGCAAGGCATATTTCTTTTTCTTAAACATTAATCGCTGTGCTATGATTTATACATATCTTTTCACTTTCACAGGGGGATTTTCATGAAAACACTTATTTTTGATTTAGACGACACCCTGCTCTGGGATAAAAAAAGCATCACTGAGGCGCTGCGGGCCACAGCCTTCGACGCCGAGATACGCACTGGTGTGTATGCACCGCTGCTTATGGAAACCGTACAGCAGACTGCACCAGAACTGTATAAGAACCTCTCAATATATGACTTCACTAAAACGATAGGCATTAACGCATTCGAAGGCCTTTGGGGACACTTTGACGATATTGAGCACCGGCGTTTCCAGGAAATGAGCCGGCTCATTTCTTCCTACCAAAAAGAAACATGGACGCGGGCGCTTGCAGCCCACGGCGTCCACCAGCCCGAAACAGGCGAATGGCTTAAAGACCGCTTTATTATGCACCGGCGTCACCTCCCCTATGTATATGCTGATACGTTTGAAGTCCTTCATACACTAAAGGATGACTATCAGCTGCTGATGCTCACCAACGGCTCCCCAAGTCTGCAGCGGCTGAAGCTTTCACTGACCCCGGCGCTCGTGCCTTTTTTTGACCATATTATTATCAGCGGAGAATTCGGGACGGGAAAACCTGATCCCGCCATTTTCACTCATGCACTGCGCCTTGCAGACGCTGCTCCTGAAGATACACTGATGATCGGGGACAATATGAACACCGATATTGCCGGGGCAAAAAAAACCGGTATCAAAAGCGCCTGGATCAATCATGACGGGAGCGTCCCGACTCATGAATTCCGGGCAGAACATGAACTGACGGCCCTCGGGGATCTGCTGCCTCTGCTCCGCTGAGCAAACGTCCGCACCTCCCGGTTCACAAAAACGGACGAAGTTTTTTGACGTAGCGCTTCACACGAAACAGCACCTCCCGCTGCAGCGCGGGCCGGGAGATCTGGGAGGCTACTGCTTTCACGTCAGGATAGACTCCGTAAGCATGGTAAGCCACCGGAATAACAGCTTCAAATAAAATATCACCCTTTTCACGGTGTATTACTTCCGTTCTCACCTCCGCTATATGCGTCCGGAGTTCGTCTTCCGGCTCTTTTAAATACACAGATTCAACGTCAAAGATATATTGCGGCATAGCCTGGTCGTGTCTCCTTTCCCTTGAGACGAATAAAAATGTTCTTTGCAAATGGCGGCTTTCGTGTTAATTTAGTACAATGTTTGTAGTAATTATACATAAAATTGTATGAATATCGAGGTGAAGAAAATGAGTTCCACTCCATCCACCAGGGCGTCGAGCGCCCTTAAGTTTATTATTCCTTCATTGATTGGGATCTTTTTATTTATGGTCCCCATTTCTACTGAGGACGGCTTAACCGTTCCGGTGGCTCTTCTTGCCGGATGGCTCGAAGGTTTACTGAGCGGTATACTGCCTGCGATGGGCGTTATTTTTATCGGCATCTCCGTAGTTGGCGCCATTATTGCCCGGTTCCGTCCGTTTTCCTCAGGTATTGCCGTGTCGTTGTTTCATGTAACCAACGGCTGGCTGCTCATCCGGATTTTAGGCTTTATTTTTGCCTTTTTAACACTTTTTCAAATCGGTCCGGGCTGGCTTATCGGGGATGCTACCGGTGGTCTTTTGCTCTATTCCCTGATTCTTCTCTTAATTACCGTCTTCTTTTTTGCCGGTTATTTTCTGCCTTTTCTGCTTAACTTCGGTCTGCTCGAATTTTTCGGTTCGATCCTGACGATTTTAATGCGCCCGTTATTTACTCTTCCGGGCCGCTCATCAATTGACGGTCTCGCTTCATGGTTAGGAGATGGCACAATCGGCGTGCTTTTGACAAGCCAGCAGTATGAAAGCGGCCACTACACGCAGCGCGAGGCGGCTGTTATCAGTACGACGTTCTCGGTAGTCAGCATCACATTCACCATCACCATACTCGGGGAACTTGACCTGCTTGCCTACACGCTGCCGTATTATCTCACCATCGTTGCAGCCGGCGTGGCATGCGCACTCATTATGCCCCGGATCCCTCCGCTGTCGCGGAAAAAGAACGAGTATTACAACCAACAGCCTGCAGAGGAAATCGCGAACGGTCATACAGGTAAAAATCCTGTGTCCTCCGGATGGGAAAAAGCCCTCGATAAAGCTTCACGCACCCATTGGTCTTCGGTGCTGATCAGCGGTACAAAAAACGTGCTCGATATGTGGATCAGCGTCATCCCGATTGTCATGGGCCTTGGCACCATCGCCGTTGTTATTGCAGAATTTACGCCGCTGTTCGCCTGGCTCGGTGCTCCGTTCGTGCCGCTCCTACAGCTGATGCAGGTACCGGAGGCAGTTGCAGCCAGCGAAACGATGCTCATCGGATTTGCGGATATGTTCCTGCCGGCTATTCTCGGTACGGATATTGAAAGCGAAATGACCCGCTTCATTATTGGGGCGCTGTCGGTCAGTCAGCTCATTTACATGTCCGAAGTCGGCGGTCTCCTGCTCGGGAGCAAGCTTCCGGTCCGCTTTATCGATCTTGTACTGATCTTTCTGGAAAGAACCATTATTTCACTTCCGGTCATTGTTTTGATCGCTCATTTTATCTTCTAATAAACCAACAGACGTATAGAAGAAACCGTAAAAAGCCGGCGGGGATCCGCCGGCTTTCTTTATGCTTCAGTACGCTGTTTTCCGTACCAGTCATCGAGCACTTTTGCATCGAGTATTTTGCTTTCAATAAATTCCTGTTGCTTCGTTTTGAACTCTTTCTGCCAGTCGATATTTAGTTCCTCTGCGAGCTCCACCGTAGTAAGCAGCTCCTGCCAGGCTACATACCGCTTATACCAAAAAAACTGCGGTTGTTCATTCATATACGGATACAGATCGTCAAAAGCGGTGTGCTTACAGTCAATGGTGCGCTCAAATTGAGTTTTGGCTTCCTGCAATTTGCCGGCAAAAAACGTGCTGAGATTCGTTTCGTTTTGACTCATCAGCTCTCCATCCCTTCTGTATATTTACCTACATTCTGCCACAGAAACGCCTAATCGAAAAGAATTATGTTCTCACTGGGTTTTCAAAGCAATAAAAAACGCTGCAGCTCTGCAGCGTTTTGTTCGTCTATTAACCGATCCGGTCAATCCGGCGCTCCATCCGCTCAAGCTGATGGTCTCCCGCTCTCTTTTTATTTGAGGATTTAATTACTTTCTTCAGCTTTTTCTTCGTTGTCCCTGCCGGAAGAAGGCCCTCACTGATCAGAAACTTGTAAAAGAAATCGAGTCGCCCGGTTTCCAGCTGATAAGCACGCGGCACCTGCTGCAGGTACGAAGTGACCGCATCTGATAAGGAAGCGTTGTGAGCATCCAATTCGCTGTAACGTTCTTTATACATGCGGTAATTGTTTTCACTGAGGCGGTTCATAAGCGTCAGCAGAAAACGTTCCTCATTTCCCTGAAGCTGAAAGCCTTTCTTTTCAATCAAACGAAGAAATACAGCAAGATCCGTGTTGTAAAAGTCGAGCGCAAGCTTCATTTCACTTGTGACAGAAAGCGTCAGCGAATACTTTCCCTGCGCACGGGCAAGCAGCCGGTTGTAAAGCGCCCGGTTCACACGGTCGTTTAAAAGAAATGATGGATGGATCGTATACAAATATTTTTCAATATCTTTATTGAGAAGTTCATCAGTCCAATCATCATTTTCACGTCTCTGCCTCATCTGCACCTGCAGATCCGTATTATAATCCTGAATCCGTTCTTCTGTTTGCCGGGCAAGCTGGTCACGCTTGTCCATCCATTTTTGCTTCATTGCTTTTAGCATATGAAAGCCTCCCTTCCTTATCCTCTCTCTTATAGGCTAGTTTATCCAACCCTCTCTTTATTTCCTAGAGCAGTGTATCACATCACAACTTAAAATAAAATAGAGCATTTAAAAGTTTTTCGTATGAATTTAAACCTTTGCGCTACTGAGAGCTTTTATTGGACTCACAGAAGGATATATCACATTACAAAGGCGTTCACTTCTTTTTTTGCAACAAAAAAACCTTTCCGGACCGGAAAGGTTTTACGTATCAATATGCAGGCGGGGGCCCGCAGTCGTTATGTATGATGGATTAATTGAACTCATGCAGGCCAAGGCTTATTTCCAGGCCTTTACGCACCTGTTCCATGGTTTCATCATCGAGATGGGTAATTTTATCAGTTAACCGCTGCTTATCAATAGTACGAAGTTGCTCGAGCAGGATAACGCTGTCACGGTCAAATCGATGCTTGGCTGCATCAATTTCTACGTGTGTCGGCATTTTTGCCTTTTTAATCTGTGCCGTAATAGCAGCCACAATCACCGTAGGACTGAAGCGGTTACCAATATTATTTTGAATGATAAGTACGGGGCGGACGCCTCCCTGCTCTGAACCAACTACCGGAGACAGATCCGCAAAAAATACGTCCCCCCGTTTAACTACTTTTTTATGATGCTGATTGTTTTGTTTCGAATCACTCAAACCACCCATTCACCTCCTTTTCCGGTTGCGCGCTTATGCTGCCGGACAGGATGAACAGCTAGTCTTGTTCGTGCAGCCGTCGTTCTGTCGTCTGTGTAGATTCTGTTTCGGCATATTCAAATTCAGCGCATATTTCAGCATTTAGTGCAGCCATTTCTGCATATCCGTTCTTCAATTGTTCCTGCATGTCTGTGGATTTTTGTTTTTCAATTTGATCTTTTAATACCTGATGAAAAAAAGAATCCTTTTCTGACTGGGACAGATGTTCGATTTCCGTATAGAGTTCTTTTGGAAGTTCTAGAGCGATCTGCTGAAGCTGCGACATACGTAATTGGCCCCCTAATGTTCTGTTTTCCCTCTCTCATTATATAAGAAAGATTCACTAAAATGAAACGTGTTTTTAAAAATTTTTTGACCACCCCGGGAGGAATCCGCTAAAACAGTTGCGGGGAAGGGATAAACAGAGAATATTTAATTATGTTTATTCACGCCAAAATCAGGCAATATAGAAAAGATAATTGATTTTCTGCCGTACTATTGTCTTTCGGGGCGTTATCTGCTATGGTGTAGTTAATTAATTTCATATCCTGCTTCTTTATTTGAGAAGTGAGGTTAGAGGCTGCGAAAACTATTAGTACGCTTTAGGAAGAGAATGAGCTCTGGTGATTAAAGCGGAAAGGGGTTTTTGCCGAAGCTGCGGACGACTCAATCGTTCAACGCTGGTCTCGTATTGAATAAATGCGGGACTGTCATACAGATTTTCTGTATGGAGGGCTATCTCACGCACGTGCGGTTCTGCTTAACAGCTGAAGCGTTCCTGCAACGATGGGCTCTTTCCATGGTTGCTTTTTTCGTGTCCGGATGGAGGCGAAGACGTGAAACCGCAAGCCCTCTCTTTTTAGGCAAGACTATACTTTTAAGAGGGTGAGTAAACATGAATTTTGGCAGATTGAGTACAGCAATGGTGACTCCATTTGATGAACACGGAGATATAGATTACACAGCATTAACCAGACTGATTAATCATTTGATCAGCACAGGAACAGAAAGCATTGTGGTGGCAGGGACGACTGGCGAATCCCCCACGCTCTCCCACGAGGAAAAAATTTCGTTGTTCCGTCATACTGTCCAGACTGTAAACGGGCGGGTGCCGGTTATTGCAGGCACAGGCTCCAACGATACAAGAGCTTCACTCGCTTTGTCACTTGAAGCAGAAAAAACCGGCATTGATGCCGTCATGCTTGTTACTCCGTATTATAACAAGCCTTCCCAGGAAGGTATGTACCAGCATTTCCGTACAATTGCTGAAGGAATTAACACTCCAGTTATGCTTTATAACATTCCGGGGCGGAGTGCGGCCGGTATGACACCAGAAACTATTGTACGGCTGGCCCATGTCAGAAATATCTGCTCCATCAAAGAAGCGAGCGGTGATCTTGAAGCTGCGGCCTATATTCTCCAGCATGCACCGCAGGATTTTACTTTATACAGCGGCGATGACAGCCTGACGCTTCCACTGCTGTCTGTTGGAGCTACCGGCGTCGTTTCTGTTTCTGCCCATGTGGCCGGAGAGAGCATGCAGGACATGATCCAAAGCTTCTTTAATGGACAGCCAGTTTATGCCGCTTCCCGGCACCGCGATCTGCTGCCGCTTATGAAATCCATGTTCGCAGCGCCTAGTCCGACTCCGGTAAAAGCAGCTCTTGAGATGCGCGGCATTATTTCCGGCGATGTCCGCCTCCCAATGGTACGTTTAAACGAGGAAGAAGAGGCACTTCTGCGCCAGGTTATTGAACCAGCAGCCTCCTTTTACGTCGGTTAATACAGATGTATCGTTTTAAACCCCGCCGGTTCAGGCGGGGTTTTTTAGTTCTGCTTTCATTTATGCTACGCTTTAAGTGCAAAAAAGACTATAGGAGTGCGTATGTATGAAAAAATTGATAGTGGCGCTGATCCGGCTGTATCAACGTTATATCTCCCGGTTCACACCCCCTTCCTGCCGGTTTTACCCCACCTGTTCACAGTACAGCATTACCGCCTTTGAGCGTTTCGGTTTCTGGAAAGGGGCCTTTTTAACAGTCCGGCGCATTGTTAAATGCCATCCATTTCACCCGGGTGGCTTTGATGAAGTTCCGAAAAAAAAGCAGGCGTCCGCTAAGCATCATACTTAGCAGGTGCCTGTTTTCGTTTTTTTAACAGCAGCTGGTCCACCCACCCGGTGCCAAGCAGCACTCCGGCCACAATAAATATGAATCCTCCAAGCTGAGCCGGTGATACGTTTTCTCCAAGAATAAGCGCCGAGCTTAACAGGCCAAAAAAAGGCACAAAGTTATTAAATATGGCAGTTTTCCCCGGGCCGATTTTCGAAATCGACGCGTTGTATAAAATCTGGCCAAGGCCGGTGGCAAATACTCCGGAAAGTAAAAATACGAGCCACACCCAGCCAGGAGCCGTAATATACGATTCCCACCCGGACGGAGACAGTACAAAACTAACCGCGAACAAGCCAACAGAGCCGAGCATCAGCGTGTAGATCGTTAATACTCTCGGCGCTACCAGTTCAGATGCTTTTTTAATGAACAAAAAGCTCACAGCCTGGGCAGTCATTGCTGCGAAAATAAAAGCATCTCCCCTCGCTGCTCCCTGAACAGCTCCCCCGCCTTCTCCGGTGATATTAATAAGTACTGCCCCTGCAAACCCTGCAAACACCCCGAGCCAGCGAAGCTTCGTAAAGGCATCTCCCAAAAACAGCATGGACAAAAGCGCTGTTGTAATAGGAAGAAGAGCCAGTATGAGCGAGCTTTTTACAGCGGTTGTTTCACTCAATCCTATAGCTAAAAACGTATGGTGACCGGTCATGCCAAACACTGCAGCCAGCAGAATGTACATGAAAGCAGCCCTTGGCACCCGCTCATGCTCTTTGCGCAGAAAAACAAACAAGGCAACAGACAGGCCCGCGAGCAAAATGCGGGCCGCCTGCATATACACCGGATTTATTTCAGCCACCAGCACCTTCAACGCCACGACATTAAGTCCCCACATCAGCATGACAAGCATGACGGATCCGTATAATTTTCCAGCCTCAAGTGGACGCATGCTGTATTCTCTCCTTCATTTTTACATTACCGTTTCTCCCAGTACAAATAATACAAGGCTCAGCACGACGGCAGCGCTTAGAATAAATGCTGTATTTTTCCTGATTACCTGAATGGTAGTCGCCCCCATTAAATGCGAGGTCATAAGTATTGCTCCTGTAAACGGAGACACCTGAACACCGAGCATCCACGACATGAGCAGCAGCACGGCCATAAACGGAGCACCTACCCCAAAGATTTCCGGCGAAAGGGCCCCGCCGAGACCGGTGACAATTATTACGGGGTGAATGCCTACCGCAGAGAGCACCATTACGATAGCGACCACCCAGGCAATCAGCAGAATCATATAGCCCTGCGACAAAAAGCTGATGGCTTCAGAAAGCCATCTTCCAGCATCGCTGCTTCGAAGCGCCACACTGAAAAATCCAGCCGTCACAAAAATACCAATTTCGTTGTACAGGCGTTCAAACGAACCGCTTACGTGTTTCCACGTGGACTGTGCGAACGAGGCAGCCTGTCTTCGCGCAAGGGCCCACACCCACGGATACAAAAGAGCGAGCACCGAAACAATCGTCAGCATGCTGAAGGGCAGCAGTGCTTCAAGCAAAAAAGAAACAGCAAGCAGAATGCCTAAAAATAGTAAAAATGTGCGCATCGAAGACACAGGTGGATTGGCTTCTTTTTCTTTCTCTGGAACTGTCCACGTATCATCGGCGAATGCTGACGAACGAAAAAATACAATGACCAGGGCTGTCAATACAGCAGCCATCACGATCCCGTAGGGCCCGACTTCTCCCCAGCTTAAATCATAGATGCTTAAAATCAGGGCCATATTTACAAAATACGGTGACCAGAGCATACACGAGCCAAATCCCCTGAGCACCGTTAATGCCATTCTTTTTTTCTCAAAGGATGGAAAGCTTTCTTTGGCAATGCCATACACAAGCGGCATGGAGCCGAGATTCAGAATGGCACCGATGCTTGCTGTCACGCCGTAGCCAAGCCGGTGCGGCGGCACTCCTCTTTTTTCGTTCTGGCGTTCGAGATACTGCTGAAAAGCATGCAGATGTCCCGCTTCCGACATGTACGTCCCAATCAGCGGCACCGTCAAAAAGAGGGCGAGCAGCGGCAGGTTTTCCCCGAAGCTTTTCCACACTCTCTGCCAGGAAACACCGTACGTCCAGAACAGAGCAATGCCGACAGCAATCAGTACGTAAACCACACGCCGGTTCAAGGACGGCATAACAGGCATTGATGCCACAAGCAGCACCCCGGCAATAAAACTGTACCCGTATTCGACAAACGGAACGTTTAAAAGCACTTCTAAAAAATAGCAGAATACAGCTGCAAAAGCTGCAGCTCCCAGTGTTGGTTTTATGTAGGCCTGCCGGTTCATGATCATTCCCCGTTTTAGTCAAATCTTCATTGCAAACACCTTTATGCTACCACTATCCGGAAAAAATAGCCAACACCCGCCTAACATTCATAAAAAAGCGGACTCCCCGTAAAGGAGCCCGCTGCCTGTTTCTTATCTATAGTGGGCGTTCAATCGGTTTTCCGCAAAACCGTCGCCGAGTACCCCGGGTTCTTTTATATACATATCCCGTGGCACGTGACTGAGCAGCTCACACCCATTTTCCGTAATGCGGATCGATTCGGTAATCTCTACCCCGTGATCATCGAGCCAGATGCCAGGCATCAGGTGAAACGTCATGTTCGGCTGCAAAATAGTGTGATCACCCTTGCGGAAGCTGACAGTATGCTCTCCCCAGTCCGGCGGATAGCTGAGTCCGATGGAGTAGCCAAGGCGGGATTCCTTGAAATAACCGCGTCTTGCGATCGTCCGGCTCCACACGCTTTCCACTTCTTCTGCCGTCATCCCCGGCTTAATCGCATCCATCGTAGTTTCGATGCCTTCCACGACCGTTTCCGAGAGATCATACATTTTTTCGGGAGCCTGGCCGATCGCCATCGTCCGTGCCATTGGGGTATGATAGCGCATATACGCTCCAGCAATTTCAATCGTTAAAAAGTCCCCGTAGTTATATTTCCGGTCCGTCCATGTCAAATGCGGGGTAGCTGTATTTTCGTTCGCGGGGATCATTGGCACAATCGACGTATAATCTCCGCCGAATTCCTTTGTTCCAAGAATCTGGGCATTGGTGATAGCCGCAGCTACTTCATTTTCACGAACGCCGACATCTACCGTATCAAAACCAGCCTGCATGGCATTTTCTAGTATACGTCCGGCGCGGTACATGCACTCAATTTCCGCTTCTGATTTTACCAGCCGGACCCAGTTGACAAGCGTGCTGAAATTACGGAATTCGGCATTTGGGAGACCAGCCTGGATTCGTTCATAGCACATGGCGGTAAAATAGAATGCATCCATCTCCAGTCCAATTTTGCGGTTGCCCTGACCGATCTCGGTCAGGATGTTCGCTGCGAAATCCATAGGGTGCTTGATCGTCGACTGCACAAATTCATCAGGATACGGAATGATATGGTCTTCGTCAAGCCATGTAGTGACAGTAGCGCTGTGGGCATCCATTTCCCGCCCGATCCATAATGGCTGATCTTCGTCAATCATCACAATCACCATCTGGTGCACATAAAACGACCATGCGTTATACCCTGTTAAATAGTACATGTTGGATGGATTGGAGACCAATAGCACTTCAATACCATATTCCATCATTTTCATTTTCGTCTGGTTCATTCTCGTCAGGTACTCATCTTTTTCAAATAACATGAGCTGATCCCCCCTTTTATCCCGTTTACATTTAATTATTCATCAATGGTGAAGCATACTAGCCGTTTTTCCGACATTTCTTCAATGGCAAATGCTACGCCTTCGCGGCCGATGCCTGAATGCTTAACGCCGCCAAATGGCATGGCGTCGATCCGGAAATCGCTGCTGTCGTTAACCATGACGCCGCCGACGTGAAGCTTGCGTACAGCCTTCAGCGCTAGATTGATATCATTCGTATAAATGCCGGCCTGCAGGCCAAAAGGCACACTGTTCGAGCGTGTAACTGCTTCATCAAACGTTGCCACAGAAGCAAGTATTACTACCGGGCCGAACACTTCTTCCTTTACAATTGTTATATCCTCCGGCACGTTCGACAGAACAGTCGGCTCGATGAAGGCCCCGTGCCGTTTACCGCCGGCAAGCACTTTGGCTCCTGCCTCCACTGCTTCTTCAATCCAGCTTTCAATTCGTTTGGCTTCTTTTTCATTGATCACCGGTCCAATATCCGAATCTTTGTCCATCTTTCTGCCTGCACGCACCTGTTTGGCTTTATCCACAAACGATGCTTCAAACGCTTCGTAAATTTCTTCGTGAGCATATACCCGCTGGACACTCAGGCAGTTCTGGCCGGCCGCTCCAAACGCTCCGTCCACGCCTGACTGGGCCGCTTTTTCAATGTCTGCGTCCTTCCAGACAATAAACGGGGAATTCGAGCCTAGCTCCATGGAAAGCTTTTTCAGTCCTGCTTTATGGGCAATGCTTTTTCCTGTTTCATAGCCGCCGGTAAAGCTGATCATCTGAACGTCTTCTGCTTCAACCAGAATGTCGCCGATGTCACGGCCTCTTCCTGTAATTACTGTGAGTACTTTTTTTGGAAGACCAGCTGCAATAAACGCTTCGGCCAGCTTTAATGCACTGAGCGGTGTTTCTGTTGCCGGCTTCACAATGACAGCATTCCCGGCGGCAATCGCCGGCGCTACCTTGTGCGCCACCAGGTTCAATGGATCGTTAAACGGCGTGATAGCTGCTACAACGCCTACCGGGAAGTGATAATAGTACCCCATCCGGTTCGTATTGCCTTCCATCTGATCGAAATTAATCGATTCCCCGGAAAGGCGGCGTGCTTCTTCTGCCCCAAGACGTATCGTCTCAGCGGTCCTCCGTGCCTCACCGGAAGCTTCCGCTATCGTTTTGCTTCCTTCAAGAGCAATGATTTCCGCAAATTCTTCTGCACGATCAAGCACATAATCCGCTACTTTATTTAATATATCCATACGTTCCCGGACGCTCAGCGCTTCGGCGATTTCCTTTCCTTCCACAGCAATCCGCACAGCTTCGCGCGCATCGTCACTGCTTGCCATCGGCACTGTGCTGATAACGGACTGATCCTCGGGATTGACGACGTCTAGCGTCTGCTCCCGGCCAACCCATTCTCCGCCGAGCAGCATCTTTTGCTCTGTGATTTTTGTTGTCATATTATCCCGCCTTTATATAGTATTTCGGTCCATGTTAATCAAGTCGATCAACAGTGCAAATCCTGTTTCCGGCACGCCGGCCCCGGCGCCCATCAGCGTAATCGGACCGCTCAGGTCGCATTCATAAGTAACCGCGTTTACCGCACCTCCGACGTTGGCGAGGGCATCGCCTTCGGAGAGCAGCTCCGGTTTTACAGAGCCTTTAATAGTACCGTTGACATTCTCAACGCGCCCGATCAGCTTCCAATGCTTATTTTCATTTTTTGCCTGCTGCATATCTTCTGCAGAAAGAGATGTAATTCCCTGGCGTTCTACATCCTCTTTTTTCAAATCTGCTCCCATAACGACGTTGGCTAGAATGACTACTTTATACAATACATCATAGCCTTCAACATCGCTTGTGGGATCTGCTTCCGCGTAACCGCGGGACTGTGCTTCTTTTAAAGCTTCGCTGTATTCCATGCCCTGCTCCATCTGGGTGAGCATGTAATTGGTCGTTCCATTCATGATTCCTTTAATGGAAGTAATCCGGTTTCCGGAAAGGCTCGTAAGCGGCATCCGGAGTGCCGGTGTTCCGCTCATGACCGTTCCTTCGAATAAAAACCGTACCCCGTTCTCTTCCGCCAGTGCCTGAAGCTCTTTATAGGCAAGGGCCACAGGGCCTTTATTCGTAAGAACGGCATTTTTGCCGGCCTTGAACGCCGTTTTGCAGTGGTCAATTGCCGGCTGGCCGGTCTCTACATTGGTAAACGTAATTTCGATTACGGTATCAGCGTTCGACTGGGTAATCGTTTCGATGCTGTCCCATCCGCGAACAAGTCCATCGGTATCAGGGTAGTTTTCGACCGTGCCGTCTTTTTTCAGGCAGTCGAGCACCTTCTGCATGTCCAGGCCGTCCGGGTGATGAAGGGAGCCTTTGTACAAATCGGAAACAGAAACCACCAAAAAGTCGGAACCAAATGTTTCCTTCAGCCAACTTCCTCGTTCCAATAGTATTTCTGCAAGGCCCCGGCCCACTCCGCCAAAACCGATAAAATCTAATTTATGCGGCATATTTTTTCCTCCCAGTCTAATCTGTCTTGTGCTTTGTCATATAGTGTACAGCTGCTCCTGCAAGCAGGGAAGCTCCAATTGGTAAAATGGTTTCTTCAATATCAAACTGGGGCATGTGCAGCCCGCTGTCTGCGCGATCAGGATAGCCTGCGCCCAGAAACATCATGCAGGACGGTACCTGGCGGGCCATGTAACTAAAATCTTCTCCGCCCATACCGTAGGATTCTTCGTGAATAACCGTTTCCGGGTACAGTTCTTCGAGCACGGTCCGGTAGGCCTTCACAGCTTCGGGACTGTTGACGAGCGCCGGCTCTCCCTCAGCGATCGTTACCTCCTGGGAGGCATTCATTGTCTCAGCTATGCGGAAGGCCTGCTGCAGCTCCTCACGCAGCCGCTCGCGGGTGGCGTCCGAATAGCTGCGCATGGTGCCCCGGATACGGACTTCGTCCGGTATAACGTTGGTCGAAGCTCCTGCTTTTAATTCGCCGATACTCACCACTGCCGGCTCGAGCGGAGACGTCCGCCGTGAAACAATTCCCTGCATCGCCTGCATCACAAATGTGCTGATCCAGACCGGGTCAGTGGCAAGATGCGGATAAGCCCCGTGGCCTCCGCTTGCGCGAATGACTCCTTCAAACGTATCAATGCCTGCCATGCTCGGACCCTCCTGCAGCCTTACATGACCAGGCGTGAACTCAGGGTCCATATGAAGGGCAAATGCTGCCTGAGCGCCCTCGAGCCAGCCACGCTTGATCAAATACGGGCTGCCGGTGCTGCCGTGCTCATCCGTATCTTCTTCTGCCGGCTGAAAAATGAAACGAATGGTTCCGTTCAAATGCTCCTGCTGTTGATGAAGCACAAAGCAGGCACCGAGCAGCATAGCGGTATGGGCGTCGTGCCCGCACGCATGCATTTTCCCTTCATACGTGGAAGCATAATCACAGTCGTTTTCTTCCTGGATCGGGAGAGCGTCAATATCTGCGCGCAAAATGACGAGAGGGCCGTCACCGGCCCCAAGCTCTGCGATTACGGCCGTATCGAGACCCGTTTCCTCTCTACCGCTGTATACTGTTAAATGCTGAAGTCCGGCAAGCGTCGCTTTAATAAACGCTGCCGTTTCATGCTCTTCAAAGCTCAGCTCGGGACGGCGGTGCAGGCCGCGCCTCCATTCCACCAGCTGCTCCCGGATCGCTTCTGCTTCTTCTTTAATCGTTTTGGTCACTATAGTCATCGCTCAAACCGTCCTTTAGTTTTTCACGCTTTCGGCTTTTGGCAGCGAAGCCAGCGCCTGTTGCAGATCGTTAATGAGATCATCTGTATCTTCGATTCCGACCGAGTAGCGCACGAGGCTTTCCGGAATACCGAGCGCCGCCCGTTCTTCCGGCGTATTTTCTACGTGGCTCGTCGTTCTTGCCGGTCCTACCGTCGTTTCCACCGATCCCAGGTTTGCTGCACGGTTGGCGTACTCGAGCTTTGGCAGGAACTGGCGAACGGCATCCATTCCGCCTTTTAACGAGAAGCTGAACATACCGCCAAACTGGTTCATTTGCTTCGCTGCAATGTCATGACCCGGATGAGTTTTGAGTCCCGGATAGAATACCTGGTCCACCTGCTCATGATTTTGCAGGTGTTCGGCGATTTTCATCGCGGATTCGCACTGCTGACGTACCCGGAGATGGAGCGTCTTCATGCCCCGGATCATCAGGTAGGCAGCCATTGGATCCATCGTCGCTCCGTTGATTTCGCGGTAATGGAAGATCTTTTCGACCAGATCCTTCCGGCCGCATACTGCTCCGCCGAGGGCATCTGCATGCCCGCCCAGAAACTTCGTGGCACTGTGAATAACAAGGTCCACACCAAATTCAATCGGGTTCTGGTTGATCGGGGTGGCAAATGTGTTGTCAACAAACACAAGTGCTCCTACTTCCTTTGCAACCCTGGTCATTCGTTCAATATCAGTAATTTTCACCGTTGGATTGGTTGGTGTTTCAAGATATAAAATATCGCAGCCTTTACGGACTTCTGCTTCAATCTCTTCATGGTTGCCCGTTTCGCAGAGCGACACCTCAATATCCATATGCGGCAGAAATTCGGTAAAGATTTTATTTGTACCACCGTACGTGTCCCTCATGGATACTACCCGGTCGCCCGGACGGAGGAACGTAGCCAAAGAGTTACTGATGGCAGCCATGCCGGTCGAAAAGCTCGTAGCCGCCTCAGCGTCTTCCAAAATCCTGATTTTTTCTTCGAACGATTGCAGGGTAGGGTTCGTATTCCGACCATAGATATGCCCTTCTTTCTTTCCTGTTGCCACGTCATACCAATGGTCCAGATCGTCATACGTATAGGCAACACTGTGGACTACCGGAACCTGGGTCGCTCCAAATGCCCGGTATTCTTTTTCCCCTGCCCATACTGCTTTTGTTGAACGATTAATGTGTGTGTGTGTCATGATTGAACACAACCTTCCCTGTTACTATTTTTTCTCTACCTTCAGTGTATAGATTATCTGTTTAAATTCCATTCACACAATTGTATGAAGTTTTGCACTTTCTTTTGCACAAAGTGCATGACACATTATCTTCCATGCAAATATGGTAAAATAATAATCAGAAGATGAATTTACGTTTTGGTATTGTAAAGGGGTGTCTGGCGATGATTTCTATGCAACAAGTATTACAGCTTCCGATTATGAACACGGCCCTTCCATTAACATCGAATGCCGATTCAAGCTCTATTACCGTTTACTGGGCATCGGTTATAGAAACACCTGTGGAGGATTTCGTCCGGCCCAGGGAATTAATTTTAAGCTCGGGGATCGGCTGTCAAAATGAAAGGGATCTGCTTGAGTTTATTGAAGAGCTGATGGAAGCAGGAGCGAGCGGTTTGATTTTGTCTGTCGGCCACTATATCTCCTCCATACCTGACAATGTAATCGACTTTTGTGAGTCAAAAGCGTTTCCGCTCGTCGAAATTCCGTGGGAGATCCGTTTTTCGGATATTACAGAAGCAATTTCCGAAGCCCTTCATAAAAGCTCTCTACGCTCCATCGACGTTTCAAATAAAATCCGCACAGACCTTCTCGAAATCATACTTGAAGGCAAAGGCATGGAGGCAATTGCCTCTTACGTATACGAACAACTGCATATACCAATGCTTGTGGTCGATAAGCGCGGACGCCTGAAGACCCAGACGAACCGTTCGTCGGACCTCGCCGAATGGTGGAACCAGTATTTAAGCCAGGGAGGGAATCCACTTTTTCCCCCTTTTCAGCAGTCTGATCCCGAAAAAAGTCTGCCAGCCAACATGGAATGGATGGATACAGACACCGGCACCTTGCTGCGCCTAACCGTGCAGACCACCCAGGATATCCAGGGCTATATGATCCTTCAGTGGCCGACGCACAAAGAAAAGCACGATGTATTTGAAGAATACACCCTGCTTCTGCTTGAACATTCGGTCACCACTTCCGCTCTATGCTTTTTGCATGACCAGACGGCGCTTGAAACCGAGATGCGTCTGAAAGATGATTTTGTCTGGAGCCTGGCAAAGGATAATTATGAATCCCGGGACCAGGCGCTTTCGCGCGGAAAATCATTAGGCTATAACCTTGAGCTTCCTTATATCTGCTTTGTAGCCAAGCCTGAAAATGTCGAACGGGTCTTCCATGCAGAATCCCCACCGCTTTCCTATGACCACTGGCTTGAACAGATTGGCTATATGTTTGAGGAAGAAGTCTCCCACGCGAGCCGTTATTTAAAAGCACGCGTAATGAGCACCTTCCAAAAATCTGAACTGATAGTGTATCTGGAAATGCACCCAACCATGATGTATGACACGGTATACTATTTTGCAGAAACGGTACAGTACCGCCTCGAACAAAAAATACCCCACCTCGTCATTTCCTGGGGAGTAAGCAAGACAGCTGCACCCTGGGAATTTGTGACAAGCTTTTCGGAGGCTTCCTCTGCTCTTGATGCCGGACGCAGGCAGCGGGGATTCGGCTACATTCATACGTATGAAGACACGCGCTTTGACCGGGCTCTGATGTCTCTTTCTAAAAATGAGGAAATCCGCCAGATCGCTGAAGCTACAGTTGCCCCGCTGCATCATTATTCCGTCGAACGGGGCATTGATTTAATGAAAACGGTCCGTACCTACAATGAATGCAAGGGCAATGTGAGTCAGACCTCCCGGGAGTTAAATCTCCACCGCCAGTCCTTACTATACCGTTTAAAAAAAATCGAATCACTTACGAGCTGTGATTTGAATAATTCCGATGACCTGTTTTTAATTGAACTGTCTATTCGGCTTCACACAGCCGGAGCCCTGTTTGTCACCGATGAGCGCACTCCTCATGTATAAAATACAAAAATAACTCTGCCCGCGGGCAGAGTTATAGTAGTTTTTGCCGTTCATAATCAGCTTTTACCGCATGGAGCGTTTTCAGTGATTTCTGGGAAAATTCATCCTCTTTACTTTCGAGCTCCCTCTCGTAAGCATCAAATGCCTTTCGAAGAGATTCTTTATACGTCATGTCCGGGACTGTTTCAAGCGGCTTCACCGCTTTTTTCTGCACCCAGATTTTTTCTTTTTCCGCCAGTGCCCGGCGTTCATGGAAAATCGGCACATTTGTCTTCTTCGGCTGGTGCAGGTCTCCCTGCCGCGGGTGTTCAAGTACTACTTGTACTTCCATCAGCCACTGTTCGGGATTTTCTTTTACAGGGGTTCCAACGTAAACTCCTGATTTATAAGGAAAACGATACTGTTCCATCTTTTTTCCACCTTTCCTGTCAGCCTCCCGGCGTTATAGCGACAAACCATTCCCACAGCATTTCCGCCCAGGGAACCAGATGTGTGTTTGTCCATTCATTGTATTCGTTCCATCCAAAAAGCACCTGGGCCATCTCCCCGGAAAATGAAACCATTACAAACAATAACGCCGTTGCTAAAATAAGTACAATAATGACTGCATAAATGATTACTGCTGTTAAAATCCCTTTTGCAATTTTTTTCAATGTGACTCCTACTCCAACAAAGTTTTAATCTATTGTATCAGATTATTAATAAAAATTCATTACAGTACGTGAAATTTAATAATCTTTTCTTGAAAAAGCCCGGTTGATCCGGACTTTTTCATTCTACTGCAGGTTCGTCGTTCCCATCAGGAAACGGTCGCATTCACGGGCTGCTTCCCGTCCTTCATGGATAGCCCATACTACAAGGCTTTGACCGCGGCGATTATCGCCTGCTGCAAATACGTTTTCATGATTTGTAACATAGCTTCCGTATTCGGCGTTTACTGTACTTCTATCTGTACGTTCGATTTCCATCTGTTCCAGCAGTTCCTGCTCGGGACCGGTAAAGCCAACGGCTAGCAGTACGAGATCGGCTTTCCATACGCGCTCAGTTCCAGGCACTTCGTGACGGACTTTTTTGCCGTCTTCAAAGACCGTTTCCACTTCCACCGTATGAATTTCCTTTACCTGCCCTTTTTCGTTTCCGACAAATTTCTTTGTCATTACTTTATAGGCACGCGGGTCCTCGCCCTGCAGAGCAGCTGCTTCTTTGTGCCCGTCTTCCTGCTTATAAACAAGTGGATACAGCGGCCACGGGTTGTCTTCCGGACGTTCATTATCTTTTTCTTTATTGATATCAAACTGGGTCAGGGAAGCGCAGTTGTGACGGAGTGAGGTCGTAATACAGTCCACCCCGGTATCCCCGCCGCCGATGACGATCACGTGCTTATCCTTTGCACTGATATATCTACCGTCTTCGAGGTTCGAATCCAGCAGGGATTTTGTATTGCCACGCAGAAAGTCCATCGCATAATGAATTCCTTTTAAACCGCGTCCTTCTGCCGGTACATCGCGATGATTCTGCGCGCCTGTACAGAGAATAACGGAATCGTACTCTTCGTCGAGCTGTTCGGAGGTAATATCTTTTCCTACATCGACACTCGTCCGGAACTCGATGCCCTCTTCTTCCATAATATCTGTTCTTCTTGTAATAGTGTCATTTTCAAGCTTTACTTCCGGAATCCCATAGGCAAGCAGCCCGCCGATACGGTCGTCTTTTTCGAATACCGTCACCGTATGGCCGACCCGGTTCAACTGCTGGGCAGCTGCAAGTCCTGCCGGCCCGGATCCGATCACCGCTACTTTTTTGCCAGTTCTCGTTTTTGGCGGATCAGCTGTAATCCAGCCCTCCTTAAATCCTTTTTCCACAATGTGGTATTCAATGGATTTGATGGTTACCGGGTCATCGTTGATGGCTACGGTACACGAGCCTTCACACGGAGCCGGGCACACTCTCCCGGTGAATTCCGGGAAGTTGTTCGTTTTATGAAGACGCGTCAATGCTTCCTGCCATTTTCCGCGATAGACAAGATCATTCCATTCCGGAATCAAATTGTATACGGGACAGCCAATTTCATCGGAACCGACCATGGAAGTGCCAGCCTGGCAGAACGGGATCGCACAGTCCATACAGCGGGCACCCTGTTCCTGAAGCTTGTCTTCCGGCATCATGATCTGGAACTCCTGCCAGTTTTTCACCCGCTCGAGCGGATCCAATTTACTTGGAGCTTCTCTTTTATATTCCAGAAAACCTGTTGGTTTCCCCATTTCCCTCACTCCCACTTTTGAAATCGTTGTATGCTGTTCATTCAACGCCTTTATTCGAAAAGCCAGGAAGGCTGTGAAAGCCTTCCCGGACTGTTAATTTCCAGTGACTTTTTCTTTATCTTTGTCCTCTTCCGTCGTTGCTTCCTGGAAAGCTTCAAGCACAGCATCCGCTTCGCTCAAGCCGTTGTCTATTCTTTCCTGGATCGACTGCAGCATTGCCTGGTAGTCGTACGGAATAACCTTCACGAAATGTTTGCGTTCGGTCTCCCAGGCGGCCAGGATGCGTTCTGCTGCTTCGCTGCCCGTCTGTTTTCCGTGCGCTTCAATCATCTGCTGGATCTCCTGCTCGTCCCTGGCAGATTCAATTACTTCAAGACCTACCATTTCGCTGTTGTATTTACTTTCAAGCGTATGGTCAGGGTCGTACACGTACGCTACGCCGCCCGACATCCCTGCTGCAAAGTTTTTACCGGTAACACCTAGATTAACGACAACACCGCCGGTCATATATTCACAGCCGTGGTCCCCGACGCCTTCGACTACGACTTTTGCTCCGCTGTTTCTGACACAGAACCGTTCACCGGCTACCCCGCGGATGTAAGCCTCCCCGGAAGTAGCTCCGTAAAACGTCGTGTTTCCAATAATAATATTGTCTTCCGCATCAAATGTAGAAGTATCCGGCGGCGTGACAATCAATTTTCCGCCTGACAGTCCTTTGCCGATATAGTCGTTGGCATCGCCAATCAGGCTCATCGTCATACCTTTAGGAATAAAAGCCCCGAAGCTCTGGCCGGCCGAACCATAGAAAGTAAATCTGATAGTATCCTCCGGCAGGCCTTCGGCACCGTATTTCTGCGTAATTTCGCTTCCAAGCATCGTCCCGGCCACTCGGTTGGTGTTTTGGATATCAAACTCTCCAAAAACAGGCATCTGTGATTCAAGGGCATCCTTTGCCGCATGCTTTAACGTCGTTTCGTCAAGAGAGATATTCAGCTCATGGTCCTGTTTAATATGGGCCACGTGCTTGGATTGATTTTTCGCTTTCGGACGGTGAAGCAGATTCGACAGATTCACCGTCTGTGCTTTTTTATTGTTTACCGAGTCTACCTGCTTCAGCACTTCGGTATGGCCAACCATATCGTCAATGCTTTTGAAACCGAGTTCTGCCATAATTTCACGAAGCTCTTCGGCCACAAAGGTCATGAAGTTTACGACATTGTCCGGTTTGCCCATGAACTTTTTACGCAGTTCAGGATTTTGTGTTGCAACACCTACCGGGCATGTATCGAGATGACACACACGCATAATGACACAGCCGAGTACAACGAGCGGCGCTGTGGAAAATGCATATTCTTCTGCCCCGAGAAGTGCGGCCACCGCTACGTCGCGGCCTGTCATCAGCTTGCCGTCTGTTTCCACCGAAATCCGGTTCCGCAAATTGTTCATGACAAGCGTCTGATGCGTCTCTGCCAGACCGATTTCCCATGGGAGGCCGGCATGCTTAATGCTTGTGCGGGCAGCAGCACCTGTGCCGCCGTCGTAACCGCTGATGACTACATGGTCAGCACGGCCTTTCGCAACACCGGCAGCAATCGTCCCAACGCCGGTCCCTGAAACGAGCTTCACACTGACCCGGGCGTTCGGATTCGCGTTTTTCAAGTCATGGATGAGCTCGGCCAAATCTTCAATCGAATAGATATCATGGTGCGGCGGCGGCGAAATCAGGCCAACACCTGCCGTCGTGCCGCGCACTTCCGCAATCCACGGATATACTTTTTTGCCGGGAAGCTGGCCGCCTTCGCCAGGCTTTGCCCCCTGGGCAATTTTGATTTGTATTTCGTCGGCGTTGACAAGGTAGTGACTTGTAACACCAAAACGTCCCGAAGCTACCTGCTTGATCGCACTCCGGCGCAGATCACCGTTTTCATCCGGCGTAAACCGCTCTGGATTTTCCCCGCCTTCGCCCGTATTTGATTTACCGCCGATGCGGTTCATGGCGATGGCAAGCGCCTCATGAGCCTCCTCGGAGATAGATCCGAATGACATTGCTCCAGTTTTGAAGCGTTTAAAGATATTTTCTGCAGGCTCTACTTCGTCGATGCTGATTGGCTCGCGGACACCCTTGTTAAATTCAAGCAGGCCGCGGAGCGTTGTCTGCTCCTGTTCCTGTTTATCGATAGCGTCTGAATACTTTTTAAACAGCGTAAAATCGTTAGTTTTTGCGGCATGCTGCAGCATATGGATCGTATGCGGATTGTATTGATGAGGTTCACCGTACCGCCTCCACTGCAGGTCATCCCCAGGGTCAAGCGTCGTGTCCAGTCCTTCGCGGTCATTGTAGGCCCGGAAATGGCGTTCAAGAACGTCTTCTGCAATAATTTCTGTGCTTACACCGCCGATTCTTGAGGACGTCCATGTAAAATAGCGATTGATTACTTCGTCATTAATACCGACAGCCTCAAAAACCTGGGCGCCCCGGTAGCTCTGCACCGTGGAAATGCCTATTTTTGAGAGGACCTTCATAATGCCTTTTGTAGCGCCTTTAATATACGTGCTTACCGCTTCCACGTACGAACCTTCCATTAATCCTTCTTTGATCATGTCATCGACCGAATCAAAGACAAGGTACGGATTAATTACTTCTGCGCCGTAGCCGAGCAGCACCGCAAGATGGTGCACTTCCCGCGGCTCGGCGCTTTCAAGCACCAGGCTGACATCTGTACGGCGGCCTGTACGGATGAGATGGTGGTGCAGCCCGCCGACCGCAAGCAGCGCCGGTATCGGAGCGTAAGTCCCGTTCACGTCACGATCGCTTAAAATAAGGATAGTCGAGCCTTCATCGATGACCTGGTCCGCCTGCTCAAATATACGTTCAAGAGCATGTTCCATTTCATTGGCTCCCTTTGCTGCTTCAAAGACGATAGAAAGCGTAGAAGCTGCAAATCCTTCCAGTTTATTGGAACGCAGCTTGGCTAAATCTTCGTTGTTGACAATTGGCTTTTTTAAATACAGCTGCTGGGCGTGCGACGGCTTTGGATCGAGCAGGTTACCCTGTTTTCCGATAGTCGTGCCGACAGCAGTGACTATTTCCTCGCGGATAGCGTCTATCGGCGGGTTTGTCACCTGTGCAAACAGCTGTTTGAAGTAGTTGTACAACAGCTGCGGCTTTTTGGAAAGCACTGCAAGCGGAGAGTCGTAGCCCATCGAACTGACCGGATCTCCTGAACCTGTGGCAAGCGGCTTGACCACTTTTTCCAATTCTTCATATGTGTAGCCGAAAGCAAGCTGACGCTGCTCCAGTTTTTCGAAATTAGTGTTGTAAACTTCCTGACTTTCAAGCATATCCTCTAAATCTGTCAGGTATTCGTCTGTCCATTCCTGGTACGGATGCTCGCCGGCAATTTTATCCTTAATCTCTCCGTCAGGAACGATACGCCCTTCTTCAAGATCCACAAGCAGCATATGGCCGGGATGCAGACGTTCTTTATATAAGACGTCTTCGGGAGCAATGTCAAGTACTCCCACCTCTGAAGACATGACAATCTGGTCGTCTTTAGTAACGTAATAACGGGCCGGACGCAGGCCGTTTCTGTCGAGACAGGCCCCGATCTGGCTTCCGTCCGTGTATGCGATGGCAGTAGGCCCGTCCCACGGCTCCATTAAGCAGCTGTGGTACTGATAAAACGCACGCCTTTTTTCATTCATAAGCGGGTTGTTCTGCCACGGCTCAGGAATCATCATCATGGCAGCATGAGGCATTTTATGTCCGGACAGCGTCAAAAATTCAAACGCGTTGTCAAACATCGAGGAGTCACTGCCTTCAGCATCCACAACCGGATGAACCTTCTCCATGTCGCTGCCAAACAGTTCTGATTCAAACTTCGGCTCCCTGGCATGCATCCAGTTAACGTTTCCTTTAATTGTGTTGATCTCCCCGTTATGAATGAGATAGCGGTTCGGGTGAGCCCGCTCCCAGCTTGGGAATGTATTCGTGGAGAAACGGGAATGCACAAGCGCGAGCGCCGTTTCAAACTGACGGTCGTTTAAATCTTTATAAAACTGGTTCAGCTGCTCTGTCGTAAGCATCCCTTTGTACACAATGGTCCGCGAGGATAAGCTTGCAAAATAGAAGCTGTCCTGATCATGAAGCTTAACCCCGTGCTCATGCTCAGATCGTTTTCTGACAATATACAATTTTCGCTCAAAATCTTCTCTCGTTTTTACACTTTCCGGGCGCTTAATAAACAGCTGGCGGATCGCAGGCATAGCTGAGAGTGCCGCGTTTCCGAGCATCGAATCGTCAGAAGGCACTTCGCGCCAGCCGAGCAGCGGCAGTCCCTCTTCTTCAACCATTTTTTCGATGGCCTGTTCGCACTGGGCACGCCTGGTGTTATCTACAGGTAGAAACAGCATCCCAACTCCGTAATCGCCTTCCTCCGGCAGCGAAAAACCGAGCTCATTTTCTTTATTTTTGAAGAAACGGTGCGGAATCTGCAGAAGCATTCCCGCGCCGTCCCCGGTATTTACTTCATCTCCCTGACCGCCGCGGTGGTCCAGGTTTCTTAAAATTTGCAATCCTTTTTCAACAATGTCGTGTGACTTTTTCCCTTTAATATCCGCAAGAAAGCCGATCCCACAGTTATCCTTCTCAAACTGGGAGTCATACAAGCCTTCTTTATAATTTTTTCTAGGCAATAACATATACCCCTCTCCACCTCTCTCCATGGTGTCCAAATTTAAATTGGTTTGCATATTATATCATTTTTCTAAACATTCGACAAATTGAGATTTGGGTTTCACTAGTCATGTAAACGCTTATAAGCAGGACTACACGCTTTTATTCTTTCAGCGCCTTTTTATATTCATACGACCTGAAGAATAAATATTCACATTTATACATGCCATTCATAATGGCCCGTACCGGTCCGGGCGTCTGTCATCCGCTCGAGCATTGTAATTTTTCCGTCTTTTCGCACAATAAACATGGTCTGACATCTCGTTTTGTATTCCGGTAGATCAATAAACATCGATGAAAGCTGTTTCTCAAGCTGTTTGTCTATCCCTGTATTAGGAAGATCCTGGTCGGCGGCCGGCTCTGCATTTTGCATTGCTTTAAAAAAAGCGTCAGGGTCGAGCGTATTCCCCGAAGAAGCAAGCAGCGTTTCCACGTGCTTTTTTGCTTTTTCGACCTTCGGCCAAGGCGTGTTCAAAGAGGCATTACTGAGAGCGTGAACCCCGGGCGCAAGACGCTCTTTATGCGGTCCTTCTTTGTGATTATGTAAATAAAACATTTCCTTTTCTGAGCCCGCGATCATGTTGAAACCTCTGTATTCGTTTCGGTCTTTTTTCACTGCTTCAAGCGCCTGCTCCGATTCGTTCCGCAAAAATCGCAGCGGCAGATGCCCGCGTGATTTTTTACCGCTCTCCATGCCCGGCTTGCGGATATTTGTAACAGCTGCGAACCGTCCGGAAAGACTGCCTCCCATCCATGTACCGCCCTGCTGCAAATCTTTTCCCGCCACGATGCCTTCGCCCCCCCATTTATGTAGGCGCTCAGTCGGCCGTTCTAAAAATTCATCCCGGTTGGAAACCACGACAAGTGGGAACCAAGGATGCATCTGATACGCAAAAGCAATTAAACACATGCCATTCGTTCCTTTCTTCCTCCTGCGGGTGATTGCCGCAGCCTGGATCTGATTCGTCGTTTTATCCGCTTTCGTTTTGTAGATGGAGCAAATGCTTTTTCTATTAAATAGTATTTGCTGAACCTGGCCATTCTCCCTGAAAAAAGCCTTCTGGCTTTTGCCGTCTGTATTATATACTGCTTCTATAATATGTTACAAAAAATTTTCAAAATTGCAAAGGAAAATGATTTACTCTGCTCACCCGGGCCCTTCTTTTCTAATGGACATTTTTTTACTATTGCCCGCTCTAATGCTAAACTGTAAGTATTATACTTCCTTTTTATAAACTATTGTTAATGATCATACGATATATAAGTAAAGGCCCCGCCGAATTAACTATGAGGAGGAATCCGTATGACTGACGAACCCAATACAAATCAAGAAGATTTAACCCCCTCCACTAACGAAGGGAAAAGCAAGGAAGAAGCTGAAAAATTCATTGAACGCTTTAAAAATGAAAAAGATACAGAGCAGCTCGTAAGTACCCTCGGAGGTCTTGGGGAAGCGGAGCAGCGCAAAGCCGGCGACTCCCTTGAAGCATTAAAGCGTCCCGTCCGGGAAATGATGGATCAAAAGGACAACGAGCTTCCCGATAAGCTTCATGAATTAAAAACGGTGGTAGGCGAACTTGAACCGGAATATTTAAAAGAAGGCCGTCTGCAGAAAACAATGAATAAAATTTTACGCCGCGATCCAGTCGAACAGTATGCGAAAAAATACGAAACAGTGGAATCCCAGGTAGACAATATTATTCACGGTCTCCTCGCCGGCCGGGACAAGCTGCAGGAAGACAACGTCATGCTTGAAGAATTAAAAGAAACGGCCATTAAGCGCATTGAAGAACTCGAAACGCAGATTGAAACCGGCAAGCAGCTGAATTCCATGCTCGAGGAAGAAATGCTCGAAGAACATTGGCGCGACAATCCGGCAGCTATTCAAAAAGGGCAGCAAAAAGTAATATCCCGTGTAAAAAATATGACGCAGGCAGTTATGGTTCTTCAGCAGTCGATTGCTTCGATCGACCTGATTGTCGATAACAACGGAAAGCTTGAAGAAGCGATTTTTAACGCCATTACCATGACGAAAAATATCGTGACCGTCACCGCTTCCATCCAGCTTGCTCTTGGCAATCAGCGGAAAGTGATCAATGCGGTGCAGAGCGTTAACGAATCTACCGAAAATATGCTCACCAACAATGCACGCATGCTGAAAGAAAACACGGCCGACACCCTGAAGACACTCGAAGAGCCGGCGATCGCCCTCGAAACGTTCCAACAGGCTTATCAGGACGTGTACGAAGCTATCCAGATGACGGAGCAGTCCAATGAACGTATTGTCGCCTCCAGTAAAC
Source organism: Marinococcus luteus (assembly GCF_034497705.1). Lineage (GTDB taxonomy): Bacteria > Bacillota > Bacilli > Bacillales > Marinococcaceae > Marinococcus > Marinococcus luteus_A. Next base: position 639,906 of record NZ_JAXRUV010000001.1, read on the forward strand.
AGTTCATTTCCGAAATGGACGAATTAAACAACCAGATGAAGCACAAATTGTTAAACTGATAGATATCAACGTATAGGACGGTGAAACACTTGGCTAACAGATGGTTCGAACATCCCTGGGTTGAACGCTTCCTGCCGGACCATATGCGCCCGGTGGATGATCATATTTTCTCCGACAGCCACGGGCTGTTTATCGTGGAGGAAATGGAAGCAGCGATCGACCGGGTGATTGCCCGGGCGGATGAACTCCGTCAGTCTAAACGCCTGAAACGCGAAAACGAACTATTTTTGTTCCGTATGAAACTGACCGCCAGACGCATCCGTATTACAAGCTTCGAAAAAGAGCGGTCCCAGGCAGCTATTCAAAAGACGGTGACAATTGACTATGTGCGTAGTACTGACGGGCACACCCCGGCTTTTTTACGGGAAGCGCTGGTCCATTACATGAAAAACGGCAAAATGCATGCCCGTAATATTGAAAAATCGTCCTACTTTCAGCACATTTTCCGCAAGCTTGAAGTGCTCGATTACACCCTGCAGGGCCGGGCCCCCCGGGACATTCAGCTGCACACGGCCGAACCGGCCCCCGCCGAGGAGGTGCCGGAAGACGAGCCAGTTAAATGGCATAGAGCACTCGACCGATTTCATCAGCACTACGTAAAGCAAGAGAGCGGCCTCCCGGCAGATATCCAGCAGGAGCTGCGGCAGATTGACAGGGAGCTTGAGGAACTGCGCTCTTCGCCTTCCCTGCAGTTTGATGTGGAGGATGAATATCTGGTCGAACGCATGCTCGGCCGCGAAATACCGGATCTCATCGAAACGTACAGGCTGCTTGAGCCGAACCATAGGAACGAACAGCATGGTGCTCTTCTGCAGGCGCTTGAAGCGATGCGCGGGCGCCTCAGCTCGCTGCGCATGGAACAAAATGATGTGCACGCCCGGAAAATGCGCCAGCTGCTGAAGGTAAACGAAAAAAGATACCGTCAGGAAAAGAAATTTTAAAGGAATAAAGCGAGGTCCATTATGAAACGACAAGAAGCATTCGAGCATCAAGGCCGCCCCGTGGTTGTCGATTACGGCAGAACCGGGGCCTATTACGGTATTTTAGAGCAGACGTCTGCCGCTCCGCGGAAAATTTGGGAAGGACGTGTCCGTGTTCAGCAGGCCCACCGCCTCCCGGATGTAGACAAAAAAGAAGCGGTACATGAGTTTAACCTTAAAACCATTACTGTACCGGGAACTAAAATTCAAGCTGCTGACGACCGCACCCCAGCGTCCTATGAGCACTCTGTCGTTCAGCTGCTTGAAAAAGAGATCTCTTCCCCTCTCGTACCCTACAGCGATAAAAAAGAATGGAAGCGCCTGCTGCATTCTCTTTCCGTGACTTTTACACCGGAACCAAAGGAGCCGCAGGAAGAGTCTTATATTTATTATGAAATTCACCGCTCGCGGGGAAACGTATTTCTGCGGGAGGCGCCGGATGGCCAGGCCCTTGACATCGAAGACTGCCCATTTGAACTCGAAATTTCCCCAGGTGGTCTCCCCTGGCGCCGGGCGGTCCATTACTACGATATGTATTTCCGCAACGATCACGGTCAGATATTTGAGCTGCAGGAGCATGATCATGTCCGCATTCACAGTGATCAATTCCGGCCGTTTGCCATCTTTTTAAATGAGCTTGAAGACCCTTCCCGTTACAGCCTGGTTAAAAATATTCACTCTAACGGGTTCAGCAAGGACGATCTGATTGAATGCCATAACCATCTGCTGTATCAATTAATGCAGGAGCCCGAAGAAACTTCTTTTACCGGGGTAAATTTTCTCTATTTCCGAAAACAGCAGTCCGTACTTATCGTCCAGCACCATTATGAAAGGAACCTGTACGCAGAAGACGAGGACTATGTATTCGATCGTTTTGAAATTACGACCGATAAGGGCGTCCGAAACCTGTTTATCTATACAAACTCGTTTGCCCGGGGACAGTAAATGCATGCTACACAAAAAGGCTTTTGAACCGAGGTTCAAAAGCCTTTTTTTTGTGTTTTGGAGTCATGATCCCATGTTTTCTGATACCAGGAAAAATAGGCTGCTTCGTCCTTTTCATCCACGTCCCTTAAATAAACCGTCCTCCCGGTGACGCTGCTGATAACCGAAGCCGAGATCGTATACAGCCTCCGTCTCCGCTGGAAAAAGGACTGCGTGTTTTCCAAATATTGAATCCGTCGTTTAGGTACAAAATTATAAATGGCACTCCAGGCTCTTTCCCGGATAATCAGCTGCTTCTCTTCCACTTTCATGCCGGAGCCTTTATAGCATATCCAGCCCCACCACGTGAAAAACAGCGGCACTGCTGCGGCTGCCCAGCCATACGGCACCCAGATGGCCGTCGGAATAAATACCAGCCACCAAAATGCCGACGCCCGGAACATATATCTTCTTGCCGCCCGTTTTGGCAGTTTGTTTACCTTTTCCGGAATCAAAGCCGTATCATCAATCTGCTCCATAAAGGTATGTAGCTGCTTCTGGTGAATCAGCGGCAGCAGCATGATCGAATTTTGTCCCCGTTCGGTGCTTCCGCCGGCGCTGTCTATATAAACCGCCCACATGCCGAGCGCCTGCCTGACCGGGTTACTGATAAAACGAATACACGTTATCCGGTGCATTTGAAGCGTAATCTGTTTTCGTTCGAGAAGTCCCCACGTGATCTCAAGATCATTCCCGGTGCGGTTCACTTCGAAATTTCCATGCTGCACAAGCGTCCATGCCGACGAAACGAGCCAGCTGAGAAGTGCTGTCACCAGGAGGCCTCCGATAATAAACCAGTAGCTGAGCTCGATCAACACTCCAATCGACTGCTCGACCCACTCATCGGGAAGAAAATTCCCCACCTGGGAATACAGGCCGGCAAGAGCTGCAAAAATAATACCCGCCCGGCCGGAGGTGAGGCCCGCCGTGAAAATGGTACGCATCGGCACTTTCCAGGAAAACGAAGGTTCTGCCAGCTCCTCGGATATGCCCTCCCCCGAAAAATCTTCCGATTCTTCCTCAGCTGCATGAGAGGATTTTTGAATCAGAGCCGACTGAATAATATCTGCCTCTTCCCGGCGTATCGCCTGAATCGAAGCTTCCGCCTCTGCGCCTCCGCCTGCTGTTTCAATATTAAGACGGACAAGACCGAACATCCGCTGAATGATGCCGGCGGTGATATCCACCGATTGAACGCGCTGGCTGCGGATGAATCGTTCTTTTTTCACAAAAACACCGTAATGGATCTGAAGCTCCCGCTCAACCAAACGGTAGCGAAAAAAGATCCATTTCATGATGCTGCTAATGACGATGAACAGCACTAAAAGCAAAAAGATCCAGTTGACTGGAAGCGGTCCGGAAGCTGTGCCTCCAGCAAAGAACGTAATAATAAGCGGAAAAAGAAAATCCTTCAGCTGCCGGAAAAAGACGGTGACAATGGCCGCCGGGTGCATCCGTCTCCATTCATTCATCGTCATCATCCGTCCCCGCCAAAAAGGCGATCCGGTTACGCAGCTCCGGCGCCGTCTCTTCTTTAAGCGCTGGAATCTCATGCATGCCGGCTGCCGTGGAAATAGTCACGGTTGAAAGCGCGTACCGCTTATATATCGGTCCCTGGGCTGTATCCACGTGCTGAATACGCACCATTGGAATCAATACGTGTTTAGAGATAATCACACCGTACTGAAGCTCCACCTCTGTTTCATACACCTCGTAGCGCCAGCGCTGCCATTGCCATTTCGGCAGCACCCATGCGTACCAGGCAGAAAAAAAAACCAAAAATCCCAGAATCGCGCCAAGAGCCCATCGGACCCATTCGGGCCACCCGAACCAGAAGGCAAGCACAAGTAAAGCAAAAGGGATGAAAGAAACAACGGCCATTTCAATCATCCCCTTGAAGCGCCAGACCGTCAGCGCATCTTCAGATATGCGCTGCGACGGCGCCGGTCTTGTTACATTTTCTTCCTCATGAATACCGTCATTCATTCCTCATCCTCCACGTAAATAATCGTGACTCCTTCATCCTGCAGCACTTTCAGTACTGCATCGTTCAGTTTTTCATCGCGAAGAAGGCCGAGAGAAGCGGCCAGCTCAAGCTCTTTTAAATCACCGTTTTCTGCGTCTTCAATCAGCTCGAGCACTTCCTCCATGTTTCGTTCCTCAAGCTGCTGTCGTACCTCTGCTTTCGTCATCGTTCAGGCTCCTTCCCTTTTCATTTACGACCGGGGCTTTCGCTCCTGCTCCATTTTCTCACTCATCTGCTTCCAAATGGAGCCTTTTGCTTCTTTTCCGCCTTCAATTCGTTTCAGTGCAAGCTTAATCTGCAGATCCACTTCAAACTCCGGGTCCCCGTCGGCTTCCTTTAACGCTTCGACGGCCGAGGTGTCACCGACTTCATATAAAAACATTGCCGCACGCCAGCGCACCAGCTTGTTTTTGTCCTTCAGCGCTTCAATCATGTCCGGGATGCCCGCAGGATCTCCCAGATCAGAATAGGTATCTGCTGCTGTTCTTCGCACGGTGACAGAAGGGTCCTGCATCGCCTTCTGCAGATCCGGCAGCACCTGGGGATCTTCAAGCATCCCTAAATACACGACCGCTAGCCGGCGGATGGCCGGTTTTTCATCTGCCAGTCCCTTTTGTATAACCGGGAGGTCTTCCATGGAAGGGTCCATCTGGTCAAAGGCTGCATAGCGCTGTTTCCAGTCCGGCTCCTCCATCATCTCCATCGTTACTTTTTTAAACTTTGGCTCAGTGTTTTCTGTTTCCGGAGTATTCGCAATCCGTACCAGCCGTTTCAGCCGCTCCTCCGGGTAGGCTGCAGCAATTTCCTCTGCCATATCGCTGCCGATCTGTTCGAGATCCTGGCCGTAACGGACCCCGTAATCCTCCCATTTGCGCTGCATCACAATGTTGTCATCTTCAAGCTGGGCTTCAAAAGCAGCGGTCTGAAAACGTTCCGGCAGGCCCTGGCGTTTTTCTTCCTCGCCGGAAAGCAGCTTTATCTGCATCGGGATGTTTTTAAACATCTGGACCTGCGCCTGTACTTCCCCGAACGCTTCCTGCGGCTCCTCCGGCTCTTCATCCGGCTGCTCCACCTTTTCGCCGAACGCCTGGCGCACCTGGGGCAGCAGCTGCTCCCAGTCGGCTTTTGGATGGCGCTCGAGGGCCATAAAGTCGGCAACGTGATAGACACCTTTTATGCCTTCGATATCAAGCAACTGCTGGATCGGAGCCGGTGCTTCTTCTTTATTTTCCGGTTTATAATTGCTGCTCGTTCCGGCGGGCAGCGATTCGTTAACATTCAGCTTCATCGTATGAGGACTCGGTGTTGGCTCAATGGATGTAATATGCATGATTAATCTCTCTCCTTTAAAATAACGTCCCAATTTGCACGTCTGATTATAGCACAGGAGAAGCCTCTCCTGCCAATCGGCTGTGCATTTGCATTCCAAACCAGTCCGCTGTTCTGATACACTGTAATAAAGACTGTTTCAAAAGCTATGAGGAGGTTATTACGTTGCAAATTGCACTTCTTTCAGACGTACACGGTAACGCCCGTGCATTAAAAGCTGTTTTAAACGACCTGCACGCTTTATCGGTAGACCATATGTATATGCTCGGAGACCTTGCTTTCCGCGGCCCGGAACCAAAAAATTCGATTGAAACCGTTCAATCCCTTCCTGCAAAAGTATTGAAGGGAAATGCAGACGAATGGATTGTCCGCGGGGTCCGGGAAGGAGAAGTCCCCGAGACCAAACGCTCGATCATGAACCAGGAACGGGACTGGGCACTCGAGCGGCTTTCCGCGAATGACGTTAAATACTTAGAAGAGCTTCCAGAATCGTTTCTCGATGAACACGATGGCTTCCGTTTGTTCGCCTTCCACGCGGTGCCCGGCAGCCTGTTTCCCCCGGTTCCGGTCGATAGTGAGGCTTCCGTTTTCGAAGAATCATTTTTCCAGAAGCAGGAAGCAGACATTTACGTGTACGGGCACGTGCACACTCCCTCTATTCGAAAAATTGGGGCTAAATGGGTAATCAATACAGGAAGTATCGGTCTCCCGTTCGACGGGGATCCGACACCGTCATATGTTCTTCTGACCATCGAAGACGGGGAAATAATTCCGGAAATCCGCCGGGTTCCTTATGATACGAATGAAGTTTTAGCACAATTTGACGCTAACGATTATCCGAACAGCGACCAGGTAAAACGCATTATTTCGTCTGGACGCCCGCCAAAATAACGTTTGTCCAATATATACAAAAAACCCGCCGTTCCCGGCGGGCCTTTTTATATGCTGTTAACCTTCTGCAGGCTCTGCATAATATCAATAAACGATGCTTTATCTCCGTATTGCGCTACAATCTCGCCCTGTTCATCAATAATAAACGTACTCGGTACGCCTTCACATTTATAGCGTCTGTACGTATCCACACCTTCGTCCTGAAGCACCGGGAAACGATAATTATTGTTTTCTACATACATTTTAGGATCCTCTTCCCGCCGTTCGCGGCCGGTCACATTAATCGTAACAAACTGCAGCGGACTGTCTTCATTCATTTGTTCATAAAACCGATTCTTCTGCACCAGGTCCGCGGAAGAATCCGGGCACCAGGACGCCCAGAACGTCAACAGCACCGGTTTTCCTTTCAGCTGTTCGAGCGACCATTCAACGCCGTTCGACATTTCTTTGAGTTGAAACTGAGGGGCCTGCATAGGAATCCTCCTTATTTTCTGTTAAATCCTTTTTCAAATACGGGTGGAGCTGCTCAAGCAAATACGATCCCGACTGCATTTTATACAGCCGCTCTTTTTCCTCCCCGCTGTCAAATACGATTAAACACGGGACACTCTGAATTTCGAGCTGCCGGGCCTGTACAGGGGCAGTATTGATATCCACTTCCAGAAAAGAAGCACCGGCATACAATTTTTCTATGGGGGCAAGCATACGTTTTGCCAGCTGGCACGTGCCACACGTCGGCGAAGTAAACAAAACCACCTGACGACCTTCCCCCGCTTCAAGCATCTGCTCAAGCTGTTTATTCGTTATTCGTTCCAATTTTGTTTCACCCGCTTTGTCTCAGGACCGCAAACGGCTGCATCCTTTAGACACAGCCGGCTGTTTGGTCTCTTCTTTTTACTGCGTACGGAAAGCTTCGACAAGCGCCTGATTATACGCTGGAATATCCGGAGGACGCTGGCTTGAAACGATATGGCCGTCTACGACGACCGGCTCGTCCGACCAGACGGCCCCGGCGTTGGTCATATCGTCTTTAATACCGGGAGTGCTCGTTACGTGAACGCCCTGCAGAATGCCTGCGGAGGAAAGCACCCAGCCGGCATGGCAGATTTCACCGATGATTTTTTTATGCTCGTCCATATGCCGTACGATGGAAAGCACTTCGCTGTAGCGGCGGAGTTTATCCGGCGCCCATCCTCCAGGAACCAGGACCCCATCATAGTCTGCCGGGTCGATATCGGCAAGTGCTGCCTCTGAAACGGCCGGCACCCCGTGTTTTCCTGTATACGATTTGCCGTTTTCCTTGCCGGTGAGCAGAACTTCAGCGCCTTCTTCGCGCAGACGCATAACCGGTACCCATAACTCTAAATCTTCAAAGTCGTCTTCGACAAATGCAATAATTCTTTTTCCCTGAAGTGACATTATGATTCCTCCTTTATCTTGCTTTCATAAGCTATTCGGCAGGCTTTAATGTGACCCGGCGGCTGTCTGGCTTTACATTCCACAGGTCCTCCGGCGCCTTAAGCGGCTGCTTTACACAGCGCCGCTCCACTTCGACGGTAAAGGACTTCGTGAACGGGAATGGCTGCAGAGCTATCGTCTCTTCGTCTTCCCAGCGGGCATGAATCGTTTCATGATCAAGGGAGGCAAATGTCTGGCGGAAGCCGTCCCGGAACCAGGGGACCTCCTGCTCCTTGGACGCTCCCGGCGTATTCATGCAAATATAGAGGGACAGGTCATCAAAAAACTGAAGCAGATGAAAATGCTCAGCTGCCATCAGGAAATTCCACTGGTAGCCGACAATCAGGCGCTGCTGACGGGCAATCTCCTCCTGCATGAAGGCAATTTCCTCCGGCACCTCGGATTCTTTGAAAAATGAACCGTAGTGGCTGCTGATCAAATACGCCTGGTACGGGTCCTCTTCTTCAAGAGCATTGATCGTATTCCGATAGGCACCGAGCTTCGGCGGGACCGGATAGTGTACAAAAGATACCGGCCACCCGTTTTCATCAAGCATCGGCTCTTCATCCAGTGTTTTCCAGGCATCGTCGTGCCGGGCTGTAGCCTGAAGCGCCGATGACCAGGACGCCTGTTCTTTGAACGTCGTATGGTGCCAATACTTCATGCACTCCCCGGAAAGAGCCGCATGCTCCTGCTGCAACATCACTTCCACCCAGCCGTTCCGATTCTCGCTGATCATTGTATCCGCTCCCTTTCTGCCCGTGTGTACCGTCTTAATTAGATAAGGAAATTAAACAGCGTTTCTTCTTTGTTAATTTCTGTATATTTAATGCCGCGATCTCTCATTCTCGTGAGCAGCTTATCATAGTCCGACGGATAGGTTACTTCAATGCCGACAAGCGCCGGTCCGTTGGATTTGTTGTTTTTCTTGTTGTATTCAAAGCGGGTAATGTCATCGTCCGGGCCGAGCACATCATGCAAAAATTCACGAAGAGCGCCGGCACGCTGCGGAAAATTCACAATAAAATAATGCTGCAGTCCTTCATAAATCAATGATTTCTCCCTCATTTCTTCCATGCGGCCGATATCATTGTTTCCTCCGCTCACGATGCAGACGACCGTTTTTCCCTTAATTTCTTCTTTGTGAAAATCAAGAGCCGCAATTGATAAGGCTCCGGCCGGTTCAGCTACGACGGCATTTTCATTGTACAGCTCCAGAATCGTTGTACATATTTTGCCCTCAGGCACGAGCGTAATGCTGTCAAGCAGATCCTTACAGACGTCATACGTCAATTCCCCGACCCGTTTCACAGCAGCTCCGTCAACAAACTTATCGATGTAGTCGAGCGAGACAACGCCCTGATTTTCAATGGAGGCTTTCATACTTGGTGCTCCGGCCGGCTCGCAGCCAATGATCTTCGTTGAAGGGGAAATGGAGTTTACGTATGTGCCAACTCCGGATACGAGTCCGCCTCCGCCGACGCAGGAAAATAAGTAATCGATCGGCTCTTCAATGTCGTTCATAATTTCCATCCCGACTGTGCCCTGACCAGCGATCACTTTTTCGTTGTTGAACGGATGCACAAACTCCATATCGTGCGCTTCGCCGTATGCGTTTGCTTCGTAATAGGCATCGTCAAACGTGTCGCCTGTAAGTACTACTTCCACGTAGTCCTTCCCAAATAACTTCACCTGCGAAATTTTCTGGCGCGGAGTCGTGTTTGGCATAAAAATATGGCCTTTCACTTTCAGTTCCTGGCAGGAATAGGCTACGCCCTGAGCATGATTCCCGGCGCTTGCACATACGACGCCGTTTTCAAGCTTGTCCTTCGGAATGCTGCTCATCATATAATACGCCCCGCGGATTTTAAATGAGCGCACCACCTGGAGGTCCTCCCGTTTTAAATAAATATTGGCCCCGTAACGTTCAGAAAGCACCTGGTTTTTCTGCAATGGGGTATGCGTGACCACGTCTTTCAGTGTTTGATTTGCAATGATAATGTCTTCAATGTGTATATTCCCCATACAAGCAACGTTCCTTTCTACTTAGCGTGCGTCCACTTCAAGCGTGAATGCCCGGTTAACATGATTAGTGTAAATGCTCGAAAGCGGCGGAGAACGTCTCCGCCGCTTTTTGATCTCGTTCAAACCCTTACTATTATAACATGAATATGCACACTGAAAAGCCGTGCGTTTTCCTCATCTGTACGAAGGGTACATAAATGATAATCCCGGCAGTTCTTTACCTGCCCTATTCTTTGGTATAATGTTAGCAGTACACTTTTTCACAAACTATAAAGGGGGATTTTTTTATGAACGACATGTTGAAAAAAGGATTTTTTCTAGGACTCGGAGCGGCTTCATACGGACGGGAAAAAGTTCAAACATATCTCGATGACCTCGTCACCAAGGGGAAAATCACCCCCCGAGAAGCAGACGAATGGAAAGAAGAAATGATTCAAAGGGGATCGGCTCAAAGCGACTCCTGGAACAGCCAGGCGAAAAACTCCTTCGAAAACCGGGCGGAAAGCATGGGTATCGCTACAAAACGTGATATTGACCGTCTCGAGCAGAAGCTCGATGCCATTGAAAAGGCGATGAAAAGACCAGACGACGAATAACCGCCAATTCTAATTAAAGGAAGGAACGCTTCATGGCTATAACAAAAAGTATCCGGCACGCAAATCGATACAGAAAGATTGCTACTACGCTTGCGAAACATGGCTTCGGATATATTTTGCAGGAAGTGGGACTTTTTCACATTCTTTCTCTTCCTAAGCGGATTATGTCGGATCCCAACGACTGGAACACGCAGTCTATCGGGGTCCGTCTTCGGCTTGTCGTGGAGGAGCTCGGCCCTGCGTTCATCAAACTCGGGCAGCTTGTAAGCACCCGGAAGGACATTTTTCCCCCGTCCGTCGTTGATGAACTCGCAAAACTGCAGGATCACGTGCCTCCGTTTCCGTACGAGACGGCCAAATCGGTGATCGAGCACGATCTGCATGAACCTCTCGGCAATATTTATTCCTATTTTGACGAAACCCCCATAGCTGCAGCTTCCATCGGCCAGGTACATAAAGCCGTCCTCCGTGAAGGCCAGGAGGTTGTGGTGAAAATCAGCCGGCCGCACATTAAAGAGATTATCGAACAGGATATCGATATTCTGAGGGATCTGGCACGACTCCTCACCCAGCGGTTTCAATGGGCCCAATTTTATCAGCTTCAGGATATTGTGGAGGAGTACGTATCTGCCATACGGGATGAATTTGACTACTTTACCGAAGCCCGCAATATTGAGAAAATGTCCCGGACCCTTCAGCATTTTGAATCTGTCCAGGTCCCCGAAGTATATGAAGCCTGGTCATCCCGACGCGTCTTGACTATCGAATACATCGATGGCTATAAGCTTTCCGAGCTTAATTACTCCACCGTCAAATTTGATAAAAAGAAGCTCGCTCATCATCTGGTGGATTCCTTTCTGCACCAGGTGCTGCGCACCGGTTTTTTTCACAGCGACCCCCATCCCGGGAACCTGCTTTTTAAAGAAGGAAACATCGTCGCCTACATCGATTTCGGCCAGGTTGGCCGTTTAAGTAAAAGCATGCGCAGGCAGTTCATTAACTATGTTATTGCCATGACGAGGCGGAACACCCGGGATGTAGCGGCAGCCATTTATGAAATGGCCGATTTTCCGGAAGATATGGAAACGGAAATTTTTGAAGAAGATGTGGAATACCTTTTATCCAAATATTACGAAACCCCGTTCAAGGAAATAGAAATTGGTGCAGCCATCAATGATGTATTTTCCACCTCGCACCGTTATGGCATTAGCATCCATAAAGAATTTACGATGCTTGCGAAAGCTATTATTACCATTGAATCCATTGCCACTGAGCTCGATCCAGACTTAAGCATCGTCGAAATTGCTGAACCGTACGGCCGGATGCTCGTGAAAGAACGGTTGAACCCGCGGGACCGGATCGAGGATGTTTTCCGCGAAGGCAAAGAGCAGTTTGGCTACATCCGTGAGCTGCCGAAAGAGATTCGCTCCGCACTGAAAAAAATCAATGACGATGAACTCGGTGTCGATATACGCATGCCCCGCATTAATATTTTAATGAACAAGCTTGACCGTATCGGCAACCGTCTAAGCTTCAGCGTCATACTTCTCGCCTTCAGTATCGTGATGGTGGGCTTGATCGTCGGATCTACATTTGGGGACAGCAATTCGATTCTCGTTCAGCTCCCCGTCATCGAGATCAGCTTTATTGTGTCGTTTTTTCTCTTCGTCTGGCTGCTGTATGCAATTTTCCGCTCCGGCCGATTTTGACCTCCGATATAAACCAAAGCTGCCGGCTTCTGCCGGCAGCTTTGGTGTTCCTTTATAACCTGTTTGGCTCTTTTTCAATCGGAAGGTCCGGATAGGAGATCCAGTCGCTCCAGCTCCCGTTATAAAGACGCACCTGCTCGAGTCCGGCTTCTCTCATGCCGAGCACATTGACGCAGGCCGTAATGCCGGAGCCGCAGTAAGAAATAACTTCATCAAATCCCTCGAGCCCCTGAAAATGGTCACGCAGCTCACTCTGCGACTTCCATGTACCATCCTCGCGAAGCACGTCCTTCCAGAAATAATGATAAGCACCTGGAATGTGGCCGGAAACGGCGTCCACTTCTTCGTTTTCCCCGGCGTAACGCTCATAGCTTCTCGCATCCACCAGCGCTACATGTTCATTGCGCAGCTGCTGTTTTACTTCTTCAAGGTGAACCAGCTGATTCGGCTCACGGTCGATTTTCATCTGCTTCATGAGCGGCGTCGGGATTTCCTCTGTTGTCGGAAACCCTTCCTCCATCCAGTGGGAATAAGAACGGTCGAGGACATATGTATTCGTGTGACCCGCATACTGCATCAGCCACCAAAACCTGGCTGCCCCCATACCTCCCTGATCATCATAAGCTACAACGGTCGTCTGCATGTCTATGCCCCGTTCCGAGAGAACCTGAGCGAAAAAGTCCATATCCGGCAGCGGGTGGCGTCCCCCGTGGGTTCCTGCCTGGGCGGACAAATGCTTTTCCATATCGATAAAGACAGCACCCGGAATATGATGTTTGACATATGCTTCATGTCCCGCTGCTGCATTTTTCAGTTCAAACCGGCAGTCCACCACCCGGACATGTTCATCGCGGCGGTGTTCATCCAGCCATTCAGAAGAAATTAGAAAGCCCAACTTACTCTCCCCTTTCTAGGATTCCTGTGTTAACTGTGTTTGAATGCTGTTTAGAATAAACTCTACGGCCTGCAGCGTTTCCTTGAACTGCTTTTCCTTCGTAGTCCGCTGGTAGGCCTGGAGAGAGGCATTCATGATATTATCATATGTGTCTTCCATCTGGGATTCGTGCAGGTACGGGTAGCTTGTCGTCTGCACCCAGGCAGAAGCTTCCTCTTTCCATATATCTGCTTCCCCTTTTACCTTATCTACAAACGGTTTTACCTCCTCATAAAAATCGGGGCGGTCCTCCCGTTCCTGTACTTCGTAAAAAATCTGCTCTGCTTCATCCATGCGCCGTTTCATCTGGTCACAGCTTTCGAAAAGCCCGGGCATCGAAAAACCCCCTTTGATACAAAGAACGCTTCCCTTTACAGGAAAGCGAATATTTTAGGATGTGCTTTCTTCCTGATCCTGTTGGTTGCTCACCCGCTGTGCTACTGTTTCCGGCTGAATGGCCGACAGAAGCACGTGATCGCTGTCCGACAGGATAATGCTTCTGGTTTTCCGTCCATTCGTCACGTCGATAAGCATCTTTCTTTCGCGTGCCTCCTGGATCAAACGTTTTGTCGGGGCAGAATCAGAGCTCACAATTGAAATTACCCTTTCTGCCATCACCATATTGCCAAAGCCGATATTGATCGGTGTATCGCTCATGCTATCCCCTTCCTTTCTCGTTCTTTTCTATCCTAACACGAATAACCGAGGCTTTGTCTATCATTCTAAGCGTGGCATACGTAATATCCTGCTGAAATTATGGTAAAATAGCAGCAGGCAGTAAATTTCAGCAAAGGAAGATTATCATGGCTTACCGCTACCCAAACGGAAAAGTATACCGTCCGAAAAAAAATGCTCCCTCCCGCCAGGGCCCTCCTGCGGAAAAAAGCTTTGCCAACCGCGGCATGACGCTTGAAGAAGACATTAATGAATCCAACGAATATTACATCGCGCACGACATCGGCATCATACATAAAAAACCGACGCCCGTACAGATTGTCGATGTTCATTACCCGAAACGAAGCGCCGCGCGCATCACCGAAGCATATTTCAAGCAGGCCTCCACCACGGACTATAACGGTGTTTTTGCCGGACGCTACATCGATTTTGAAGCAAAAGAAACACGAAACAAAACTGCTTTTCCCCTGCAGAATTTTCATGACCACCAGGCCGATCATATGCACAAAGTTCAAAAGCAGGACGGCATCGCATTTGTTCTTCTTCGTTTTGCCGTACACAATGAGACTTATTTATATGACGCTTCCTGTTTTCTTCACTGGTATTACGGCCAGACGAAGCGGAAATCCATTCCCTACCAGGAGATCCATACACACGGTCATCCAATTCCGCTCGGTCTTCATCCGAGACTTGACTACTTGAAGATCGTGAAGGACGTTTATTTTCAATGAATATGTGTGTAACAAAACAAAAAATTGAACGTCTAATGTCTGGGTACACAGAACTAGATGCTATGCACAACGAAAGGACGAACGTCAATGAGCGACAATTACCGGTCCCGCCAGGAAAAGCGTACGGCCGATCAGAAAAATCCTAATAAGAAACAGAAGAAAAACCGTAAAAGGCCGCTCTGGCAGACATTCATCATCTGGGCGCTTTCGCTCATGCTTGTCTTCATGACTGCCGGTGTCATCATTGTCGCTTACATGATCAATCAGGCTCCGGAATTAGATGCGGAGGCGATCGTATTATCAGAAGCGGCTACTGTATATGACCAGAACGATGAAGAAATTGCCCAGCTGCAAAACAGTAGTAACCGTGAACTCGCCGACATTGAAGAAATGCCCGACCATGCGAAGGAGGCATTTATCGCTGTGGAGGACGAGCGTTTTTACAGCCACTTCGGCATCGACGTCCAGCGAATTTTCGGTGCGTTATGGGCAAACGTGACTGACGGCTTCGGCTCCCAGGGGGCAAGCACGATCACCCAGCAGGTTGTGAAAAATGCGTTTCTTTCACCTGATAAAAACATATCACGCAAAGTCCAGGAACAGTATTTAGCCATCAAGCTTGAACAGCAGTACAGTAAGGATGAAATTCTCGAGATGTATGTTAACCTGATCTATTTCAACCAGGGAGCCTACGGAATCACCCAGGCCGGGCAGACCTATTTTGGAAAAGAGGACCCAGGCGAGCTCACTATCGCAGACGCTGCTTTACTTGCAGCCATCCCGCGCCGGCCTTCATACTACGATCCGGTTCAGAACCCGGAAAACGCCGAGGATCGCAGAAATCAGATTATTTCCATGATGAATGAACAGGGATACATTACAGATGAAGAAGCCGAGGAAGCTTCAAGCACTCCGGTAGACGAGCAGCTTAACTACCAGCCGCCGGAAAACGGAGTTGCCTATGATTCGTTTATGTCCTACGTGCAAAACGAACTCGAAGACTTTGACGGTATTGAGGCATCAGACATATACACAGCCGGACTGAAGGTATACACAACACTTGACACCGAAGCCCAGGAGCAGGCTGAAGAACTCATTCAAAGTCAGGAGGCGCAAGACAGTTTTCCCGACAATGAAGAGTTTCAAATCGGGTTTACGCTGCTTGATACCCAGACAGGAGCAGTAAAGGCCATTGTTGGAAACCGCCAGAATCCTGATACGGCAATGAGCTATAATTTCGCTACCGACCCTAATCAGCCGGGATCGACCATTAAGCCCGTCCTGGACTATGGACCGGCCATTGAAAACATGCAGTGGTCCACGTACCATCAGATCGAAGATGAAGAATACCAGTATCCGGACACAGACACCGACGTGCGAAACTACACCCGGGACTACCGGGGCAGCGTGAGCATGCGGGAAGCACTGACGGATTCGCTGAACGTTCCTGCAGTAAAGACGCTTGAAGAAGTCGGCCTTGATAACGCCAAATCGTTTGCAAACGGGCTCGGGCTCGGCCTTGAGGACGTCTACTACGGGTCAGCTCTCGGCGGCCTCGAGCAGGGGGTTTCCTCTGAGCAGATGGCCGGGGCATACGCTGCTTTTGGAAACGAAGGAGTTTATAATGATCCTCATTCCATCCGACGGATTGAGTTTCCGGATGGACGGACGATTGACTTTGAACCGGAGCCGGAGCAGGCAATGGAGGACTATACTGCCTATATGATCACAGATATGCTTAAAGATGTCGTCTCCAACGGTACTGGCACTGGTGCCCAGATCGACGGGCTTCCGCTCGCCGGCAAAACCGGAACCACCAATTTCACGGAGGACGAAATGAACACCCTGAATATTCCTGACGGCGGTGTCCCCGATGTGTGGTTTAACGGCTACACTACGAACTATACAGCTTCTGTCTGGGCCGGCTTTGAAACCCGGTCGGAAAACAATTATCTTGTCGACGGGCAGACTGATGCTGCCAAAGATGTTTTCCGCGAGGTAATGCAGCAGGTGAGCAGCGACATCGATACTCCCGACTTTGAACAGCCCGACTCTGTAGTATCAGTACGGCTAAATGAAGAGACCGGGGAGCGAGCTACGTCAAACACTTCCGACGCTGACACGATTACCGAGCTGTTTGTAGAAGGCGAAGTCGACGCCCAGGTCCCTGAACCGTCCTCAGACAACAGCTCGGAGGACAACGGGGAATCAGACCGCGAAGAACCCTCCGGCGACAGCGGCTCTGAGGAAACAAACGACAATCAGAATGAGTCCGAACCGGCAGAGGAACCAGCGGAAGAAACGGAGGAAAATGAAGAAAATACTGAAGAAACACCGGAAGATAGCACCGAGGAAAACTCGGAGGAAAATGATGAGAATGAAGAAGCTCCGGCGGATGAAGATTCCGGTTCATCCGGGGAAGGCCGCGAAGAAGAAACAGATACTAGCGGAGAGGAGCCTGCAGAACCCGAATCAGACAACAGCGGGGAAAGCGACAGCGGTGAAAATACCGAAGACGAGGGCTCCGGGGATACAGAGCCTGAAACAGAGACCCCAGAGGAAGAAGAGCCTGCTGATACGGAGGACAGCACCTCTGCACCCGAGCAGGAATCCGGCACAAATGAATAACAAAAACCGCACGCCTTTTCGGCCGTGCGGTTTTTGTTATACCTGAACGTGATCCTCTTTTCTCGTTAACGGGGCAAGTTTCTCCCATTCTGTCTGCAATACGGAATAATAGCTCTTATCGTACCACGTAGACAGTCGATCGAATTCTTTATCGAGCGCCTCCTTGTGTTCGGCATAAATATAGTTAGACGCCGCTTTAACACCGTTCTCTATTTTTTCTTCAAGCTCCTGTGCTACTTCTTTCGTTATCTCCGCAGCAGCGCTCTGGACTTTTTCGCCGTATGCCTCTCTCAGGGTTTTTATTTCCTGATGAACAAAGAAGTCCTTTGCCGAGCGGAAGTACGCTTCAAATGCTTTAACATCCACCTTAAGGTCAAGCGTCTTTTCTGGTTTTGGAATAAAAGAGCGACCGGCGTCAGGAACCTGAAACATCGGAAAGTCCGCCTGAACCTCCCTGTACTGTTCTTCGGTCTCCTGCTTCAGCTGCCGTTTCATTAATTCCTCCAGACGGATGAAGGCCGTTTCTCTCTCCTGCCCTGCCTGCACCAGTACCTCTTCTTTAATTTCCGTCAGCCGTCCCGTCAGCTGCCTGCGCTGTTCTTTTCGCGAGGAGCCATCTATAGTGACTGGATTCACCACTTTATTAAAGTAGTCCTGATAAAATAAATACAGACGCTTGCGCACGTGAATCAGCCGTTCTTCGGTGTCTGAAACGAGTTCTTTCTGCAATCGTTCCATATGAAAGCGTTCCGGCACTTCTTCATACTGCCCGAGCTTTTGTTTAAGCCTCTCTGCTTCGGCAGCAACGCTTTTCGCATCATGCTTTTGTACCTGCAGGGCCCGCCCGAGCTGTTCTTTTAAATTTAGCGCCTGTTCAACAACATACTGCTGCTGCACAACAAGGAGTTCCTGCCAGATTTGTCCGGATAAATAGTTTTCAAAGGCTGAAAACATGTCGTCTTCTCCGCCCTGCTGCTTTTTCTGCAGACCGCGCTGGCTTGAAACAGGAAGCAGAAACGGCTCGTTAAACCCATTCTGGCGGAGCTGGCCGCGCACATGGTTAACGACCTGACGGCGTTCGTTATCATCTTTTGCCAGATCTGCGGCATTGATCAGAAAGTACAGCTTATTTTGTTCAAATTCTTCATTCGCCCGGGAAAGCTGCTGGATGAAACGTTCATCGGCATCCGAGAACGCATGATTAAAGTATGTGACATAAAAAATAGCGTCTGACTGGCGCAGGTGATCAAATGCGACATTGGTGTGGCGTCCGTGGATCGAATTCACGCCCGGCGTATCGGTTAATACCAGCCCCCGGTTAGTCCAGTAGCTTTCATAATAAAGCGTTACCTGTTTGACAAGACACGCCTTCTGCTCATCTGCCACCCAGGAGCCCCAGTCCTCCATCCCAATCGTTCGGGTCTCCCCGAGCGAGGAATAGTGTTTTTTAATGCTTTCCTGCAACGTAAACATATACTGGCTGTATGTTTCCATCCGTGCGTCCCGGGTACGGTTCGGCTTTCTCCATTTCTGAATGGAGGCAAGCGTGTACACTTCTCCGAGCTCTTTCGACACAGCCTGGATTTCTTCATCAAGAAACGCCTCATCCTTCAGCTGCAGAATAACCGTACCGTGTGTGTAGTCCTGCTCCGGGGCACGCACAATATTTACGGCGGCTGTGGTCGGATGCGGCGACACAGGAAGTGCCGGAGCACCGAGAAGCGCGTTGATAAAGCTCGACTTTCCGGCACTGAAAGCGCCAAAGACCGAAACGTGAAGCTCCTGGTTGTGCAGGTTCCCGCATAAACGCTTAAGATGCTTCTTTTCCTCTTCGATTAACGAGGACTCGGAGGATTCGGCGGCGAAGGCTTCCACCATCTGGATTTCTTCACTGTACGAAGGAAGCTCCTTTTGCCCGGGAGAAGCACTCTCCTGCTCTTCCGCCACTTCATCCTCCCTGGAAATAGAAATCTCCGGAACATCGGATGGTGCCTCTTCATTCATCATTTGCCGGATTTCCTGTTCCCATTCCCGCCGGGCAGATACGCTTTCCATCTGGCGCTCCACCTGGGCGATTTCCTGCTCCAGACGTTCCTTTTCCTCTTTCCAGCCATTCTGAAGTTCATTTAATTTCATTTGCTCTGCTTCTGTCAAAGCCGGACCAGCGGCTGAGGTAAGCACACGCTCTTTTTCTTCAAGCAGAGGCTCTGCCTGATCCTTGAACCGCCGGGTAATTATGCCTGCCAGCTGGTCGGTCACTTGAAACACATACTGCCTGCCGGTTTCACCTTCCGGAATATAGGCCTCGAGATCGGAGCGTTCAAGCTGAACGTCAATGTTTTGCACCTGGTCAATATAACCGGCGCTGTGGGAAGAGGCATCCTGCTTTTCCGGCTGCAGCAGTTCACGCACATGGAACGTCAAAGACGCTTTAATATTTTCATTTACATCAGCAAGCAGCGCCTCGGCTCGTTCCTCGCGGGCTTCTTCCGTTTTTCGTTTTTTATTAAACAGAGACCCCGCTTTGAAGCCTGGCTGCCAGCTTTCAAGCCAGTCCCTGGCTTTATCCACGGTGGATGCTGGAAACAAATGAGCCTGATCGAGCGTTCGCTTCCATTCCCTGAACCAGCTGTTCCATCTTTCTTCACTGTTCGTCTGAGTATTTTCGTCAATCAGCTGTGCAGGTACGCCGGCATGCTCCGCCCGCTCCTGCCAGTCTTCGAGAGCTGTCTGCTGTTCCTCCCGCAGCCTGTCACGGATTCGTGACAGCACGGTCTGGCGCATCCGTTCCTCACTTCTTTCGAGCAGTTCGCTGCCTTGGTACAAAAGGCTGCGCACATGAGAAGAGAATGTGTGCAGTTCATTATCCGGATGCTGTTCATCGCGCATGGAAATATAATACGTGGCAAGCACGTGTACCTGGTTGCGTTCAAGCGTGGCGGCAATCTGGTTGCGGTAGGACCGCAGCGTGATTTCTTCTTCCCGGTGTTTGTCCATCTGATTGATAACAAAAATAATCGGCTTGCCTTCTGCTGTCAGCTGCTGTAAAAAACGAATGTTTGTTTCCGACTGGGCATGGTTGTAATCCGTCACGTAAATAACAGCATCGGTCGACAGCAGTCTCTCCATTGTCACTGCCTGGTGCAGCGGATCTGTCGAGTCTACCCCCGGCGTATCCACCATCCGGCTGTAGGATCCTAAAAACGGCAACGGGGCCTGCATACGGATCGAGCGGATGTCCGCCCCATCCCTGCCCCACTTTTGCACCTGTCCCCACGGAATATCAGCTTCCCAGGTTTTAGTTTGGCCTTCACTCGTTACAACTTCGAGTCCAAGCTCTCCGTTTTCAATCGATATAATATTGGCGCTTGTTGGAATCGGACTCGCGGGCAGCAGATCGTTTTGAAGCAGACCATTCAATACGGTCGACTTACCGGCCGAAAAATGCCCGCAAAACGCAACTTCAAAATAAGGATGCTCAATTTTTTCCTGCACGTCTTCAAGCATCGCGGTTTCTGTCGGATCCAAATGCATATCTGTCTGCAGCCATTGTTGTTCCCAACCGCTCGTATTAGCCATATTTTACTCCTTTATCATTCGTGATTTCGGGATCGTTTTGCCAGCGCTTCTTTTTTCTTCACTTCTGTATACAGCTCCTTCAGCTGCAGATAGGAATGAAAATAATTGGGATACTCAAGCAAAAAGCCGAGCCTTTCCTCTACGTTAATCGGCTTATGGGCAAGCTTCCTGCTTTCTGAGATCAATTCTTTCGGGTCTGCAGAAGGAACGGGCCGTTCGTTCATCCAAAACAGCATGCACAGCCAGTGGGCGAGCCCGAGTCTCATGTACGGAGCGGCCTTTTCCTTGTCTCTTTCGTCCCAGCATTCATCCAAAAAAGGCAGCTGCTCTTCCCACCACTGCATAAATGTTTTAATGTGCTGATTAATATTTTCCTGCCACGGAGGCGTACCGGCAATGCCGTTTTCATAGGCAATCTCATACCAGAACGGATGGCTCAGAGCCGCGGTCCTTCGATCTGTATTTTCATCTACTTCGATCTGCGTTACAGTATAAAAAATTTCGTGCTGAAATGACGCTGGAATTTGTATTTTCACCATGCTGCACCTTCTTTCCGCATCCGTTTCTGTCCTTCCCTGCAGTAGTCAAGCACTGGACAGGAAGGGCACTGAGGGGCCTGGGACTTGCAGTGGTAGCGGCCGAAAAAAATAAGCTGGTGATGCATCTGGGACCATTTTTCTTTTGGCAGCCGCTTCATCAGCGTCTGCTCCACCTGGGTGACGTTGTCTTTCCATCTGCATATGCCTAAACGCTTCGATACCCGCTCAACATGCGTATCCACCGCAATGGCAGGTACTCCGAATGCTACTGACGCTACCACATTCGCTGTTTTTCTGCCGACACCTGCAAGCTCGACTAGTTCTTCCTGAGTTTTTGGCACGTGGCCGTTATGACGTTCGAGCAGAGAAACCGATAGCTTTTTTAAATTTTTCGCTTTATTTCGGTAAAGACCAATCGAACGAATAGCCTGTTCAATATCCTCAAGCGGTGCATCAGCAAAGTCTTCCGGGGAGCTGTATTGTTCAAACAACCCAGGAGTTACTTTATTCACCAGGGCATCAGTTGCCTGGGCGGAAAGCACGACTGCTACCAGCAGTTCAAAGGGATTGCGGTGATTCAGTTCACACTCTGCTTCCGGAAACATGTGCTCGATCCGTTCAATCACAACCTGTAAATCTTTATTCGTTAATGCCATCTTTTTCTCCTCTACTCTTCATCCAGCCAGTTAATATTGGGATATTCCGGCAGTCTTTCCGACTGGGCCGTCTGTGTGCGCCGTCCGCCTTTTTGTTTAAACTGCTCGGTCTGCGCTTTAGCATCTTCTTTGGTCTGAATGCCTTTGCGCTTCCATTCGTGCAGCATCCGGTCCATGTAGCGAAGACTGAATTTTTGATTCATAACCGCTTCTTTCAGCGCGATCTGGATCATATCCGGCGAGTAATGATCCTGATCGAGCCAGACGTTAATCGTTTCCCACTCCATGGGGGAAAGTGGGCGGGAAAATTCCTGCTCAATGTTTTGAAACAAATGCTGCTCTTCCATCTGATCCCCTTGCTCGGACGGCACCTCCGCTGTAAGGGCCTGGCGGAAAAAAGGATAGAGGGAGTATGCTTCCTGCCGGATTTCATCGCGTTCAGATTCATCAATCTGCAGCAGATTCCGTTTAATCATCGCCCGCAGGCAGCCTGCACATTCATTTTCATCCATACTCATTTTTTCAGCCAGCTCTTTCGGCGTTGGAAGCGGCACGCTGTTCTGGCCAAAACGGTATATATGCAAAAGCATCATTGCTTCTGTTTCATTCAGCCCCACCTGCTCGTATTTGTCCAGAATAATTACTGGAATGGAAAAGTGGCCGTGCATGAGTGCTTCTATTTCTTTATCTTTGTTCATCTGTTTGTCCTCCCTTTCACCCGGCCGGCTGTCGGCAAAGTGCATAAAGGAAAACCCCCGGGACGGGGGCTTTTTCTCTTATGGATACAGCCTGTTTAACAAACGCGGAAACGGTATCGTTTCCCGGACGTGTTCGGTGCCGGCAATCCAGCCGACCGTCCGTTCCAGACCGAGACCGAATCCGGAGTGCGGCACGGTGCCGTATTTTCTTAAGTCCAGATACCAGCCGTAGGCTTCTTCCGATAAGTTGTGTTCTTCGTACCGCTGTTTCATAAGCTGCGGGTCATCAATGCGCTGACTGCCACCGATAATCTCGCCGTAGCCTTCCGGAGCAATCAGATCGGCACAGAGTGCGGTTTCCGGATAGTCCGGGTCGGGCTTCATGTAAAAAGCTTTGATTTCGAGCGGGTAATTAGTAATAAATACCGGTTTTTCAAACTGTTCCGCTATATACGTTTCATGCGGGGCTCCGAAATCCTCGCCCCAGCTCACTTCATAGCCGGCCTTCTGCAGCATTTCGACTGCTTTATCGTAAGTGATGCGCGGAAACGGTGCCTGAATGGCTTCGAGCTTGGAGGTATCGCGCTCAAGCACAGTAAGCTCCTGGCGGCAGTTGGCAAGCACTGCCTGCACGACATGGGAGACATACTGCTCCTGGATTTCGAGGCTTTCACTATGGTCGCAGAAAGCCATTTCCGGCTCAATCATCCAAAACTCAATCAAGTGCCGGCGGGTTTTTGATTTTTCCGCCCGAAATGTCGGACCAAATGAGAACACACGCTGAAAAGCGAGGGCCGCTGCTTCCATATACAGCTGACCGGACTGGGACAGGTACGCATCCTCCTCAAAGTATTTCGTGTGAAAAAGCGATGTTGTCCCCTCCGCCGAGCTTCCGGTCAGAATCGGCGGATCCACCTTAATAAACTGATTCTCCCGGAAAAAAGCGTAGGTCGCCTGAATAATTTCATCACGTATACGCAAAAGCGCGTGCTGCTTACGCGAGCGCATCCAAAGATGACGGTGGTCCATTAAAAATTCTGTTCCGTGCTCCTTCGGCGTGATCGGGTAAGGCTCCGCTTCCTGGATAACCTCAAATCCGGTCACCTGAAGCTCCACCCCGGTCGGCGAACGGTCGTCCTCCTTCACTGTGCCGTCCACATACAGCGAGCTTTCCTGCGGAAGATTCTTAGCCTGGGCGAACAGCTCTTCGCCGACATCATTTTTTACAATGACTCCCTGCACAAAGCCGGTGCCGTCCCGCAGCTGTAAAAAGGCAATTTTGCCACTCGACCGCTTATTGGCCAGCCAGGCGCCAAATCTTACTTCCTGACCGATATATTGATTCAGACGTTTAATGGTTACTTTCACGTTAGTCCCTCCGGTTTGTCCTGTTTATGCTGATCGAATCATTTTTCTGTGAAGCGGCGGATTCTCGCCACCGCTTCTTCAAGCTGATCCAGAGAAGTAGCGTAGGAGAGCCGGACGTTTTTTGGAGAACCAAATCCGCTGCCCGGAACCACCGCCACGTTTTCCTCCTCAAGCAGTGCCTTTACCCATTCATCCACATCTTTATACGAAGCAGCTGCCTCTTCGACGTTCGGGAACAGATAAAAAGCCCCTTCCGGCTTCACGCAGGTGATTCCCGGAATCGAAACGAGCTTGTCATAAATAGTGTTCAGCCGTTCGCTGAATGCCTGGCGCATCGTTTCGACAGCGCCATCATCCTTCGTATAGGCAGCGATAGCCCCGTACTGGGCATTCGTTGTCGGGTTGGACGTTGAATGGCTCGCAAGGCTCGTCATTGCCTTCACAATAGCACGATTGCCGGCTGCATAGCCGATTCTCCATCCAGTCATCGAATGGGATTTGGAGACGCCGTTGACGACAATGGTCTGTTCTTTTAATTCCGGGGAAAGTTCTGCGATGGATGTGTGCTGCTTGTCCCCGTAAATCAGCTTTTCATAAATTTCGTCGGAAACTATCAGCAGACCTTCTGCTCTGGCGGCTTCGCCGAGCGCATGCAGCTCCTCCCGGCTGTACATGGTACCGGTCGGGTTGCTCGGAGAGTTAATAATGACGGCCTTCGTTTTGTTCGTTACCGCCCCGCTCAGCTGCTCCGGAAGAATCTTAAACTGGTTTTCTTCCCTGCCATCCACAAATACCGGGCGACCGCCGGCAAGCTTGACCTGTTCCGGGTAGCTGACCCAGTACGGCGTTGGAATAATTACTTCATCCTCCGGATCGAGAATGGTTTGAAACAACGTGAACAAAATGTGTTTGGCTCCAGTACCAACGATGATTTCATCGCGAGTATACTCCAGCCCCTGATCCTGCTTAAACTTTTGAATGACCGCATCCTTCAGTTCCGGCAGGCCGCCGGAAGGAGTATATTTTGTTTTTCCTTCCTGCATGGAGCGAACAGCTGCATCGATTACGTACTGCGGGGTATTAAAATCCGGCTCGCCGGCGCCGAGACCGATAACATCCTGGCCGGCTGCCTTTAGTTCATTGGCTTTGGCGGTAATCGCCAGGGTTGACGAAGGGGTAATCTCTTTCACTCGTTGGGACAATTCCATACTCTTTCCTCCTCAATAGTTTCCGTGCTCAATCTATCCATAGTTAGTGTAAAGAAAAGCGAATAGGAGTTCAAGCGTGGCTTCCGCCGCTTAACCGCGGTCCAGGCTGAAGCTTTTCACGAATTCTCCTGTTTCCATATCAATGTACACATAATGCTGCTGGTTTTCTGTCCGGTATTTGCCTTCATATACCGGGCGGTTGTCTTCATAGCCGGGCGTCACTGTTCGCACGGTGTCAATTCCCTCTTCTTCCACTATACGCTCCTCAGCCTCCTGGATGCTCAGCGTATCAGCGGCCGCCAGGCGTTCGAGCAGTTCCCCGTCGTGGAAAAACAGCCAGTCCCTGCTGCCGTCGTTGGTTTCGACGCGTGCTGTTTTCACCGGCTGTTTGCCGTTATATATAAACGTATTCTGTACTTCGGCGACATTGTTTTCCTCAAGCGCCAGTGCTTCTGCCCGCTCCCTGTCGTCAGCGAGCGGCGCACGGGCCTGAAAGTAACCGATCAAGAGCCCCAGAACGACCAGAAAGACAATTAAAAAAGCCGCGATCGTTATCCAGTTTTTCACGACATATCCCCCTATGTGCGGTAAATGGTAAACACCATCTGCTCTTCGTTTTCCTTATCAAGAGAAAGGCCGAACATTAATTCTTCCTGCTTTAACGTGCGATTCAGCGTATCAACAATTTTATACAGATCTGACGACGCTTCGATTTTAACCGACGCGACGACTTCAAGCTGTTCGTTTCCCATCGTTTCACCTCACCCGGCGTACTATAAGTACGCTTCATTTAATTTGCGGTAATGGCGGTTGGCCTCGGCGTTAATTTTTTCTTCATCGAGCGTCAGAAGTTCGCCGTCTTTCATCAGCTGTCTGCCGTTCACAAAGCTGTCCGTTACATCCCGGCCGGAAGCTGCGTACACCAGATGCGATAAAATATTATCGTATGGCTGAAGCGCAAATGATTCACTGTCCATCAGAATAAAGTCCGCCGCAGCTCCTGGTTCGAGCTTGCCACTGTCACTGAATCCCATCGAAGCGGCCCCGTTTTCGGTTGCCATCTTCCAGACCGCTTCTGTTTCAATCGAACTCGGGTCCTGAAAGGCGACCTTCTGCATCAAAGCACCCAGGCGGAGCTCCTCAAACATATCGAGATTATTGTTAGATACAGCACTGTCTGTGCCGATTGTAATACGCAGACCACGCTTGAGCATCTCAGGAATGCGTGCGATGCCCGATCCGAGCTTGGCGTTGCTCATTGGATTATAGGAGATCGTGACTTCCGGTACACTCATGTCGTCAAGGTCTTCATCTGTCGCATGTACAACATGCGTAAGCATCGCCGGGCGTGTATAAAACCCGATCTCTTTTAGCTTTTTGGCCGGAGTCATCCCGTAATCACGCCGATAATCCTCCACTTCTTTAGCCGTTTCTTCAAGATGAATGCCAAGCGGCAAATCGTATTGGTGACCGGCATCAACAATTTTTTCCAAAAACTCCGGTGTGCACGTATACGGTGCGTGCGGGAAAAGCATGCCCGTTATCCGGCCGCTTGTGTCCTGCTCCCATTCATTTAAGTCACGGGCTGCCGCTGCCAGCTTTTCGCTCTGCTCCTCCGGCGTTCCAATACTCATCATACCCTTGGAAATCATAGATTTGATGCCGGAGCTTTTCACGAGCTCATACGTGTTCTGCATGCCCATGTGATACATATCAAGAAACCCCGTCGTTCCGGTTCGGATCATTTCTGCCAGAGCAAGACCAGTACCGGCCTTCGCTGTTTCATTACTGAACAGGCGCTCCCGCGGCCAGACGTGGTTGTTCAGCCATTCCTGGAGCACTACATCGTCCGAAACGCCCCGCATCATCGTCATCGGTGTATGGCCGTGGGTGTTATACAGACCAGGGCTGAGCCACTTGCCCCGCCCATCCAGTATATCGACGCCGTTCTCTTTCTCCGTATAGTCTCCAGGCTCTACTTGCACAATTTTACCGTCCTTGACTTCAATATAGCTCTTGACTGCCTGAACGCCCCGTGCATATGGGATTGGGTAAACGTGCTCGATTACAAAGTGTTCCATGTCCGCACTCCTTTTTAACGTTTTTTTGCTTCTTCAAAAAAGTCAGCGATACGGTTCAGGACCGCATCCATCGGTTCATAATACGTATTCGTCCGGGGAATCGAGTCAATAAACGACGAGCCGTAGGAAGCTTCCATGATCCGCTTATCAAGTACTG
This sequence comes from Marinococcus luteus, assembly GCF_034497705.1. Lineage (GTDB taxonomy): Bacteria > Bacillota > Bacilli > Bacillales > Marinococcaceae > Marinococcus > Marinococcus luteus_A. The sequence goes on from NZ_JAXRUV010000001.1 coordinate 667,218, forward strand.
TTACCACACCCCGGTCCTCGGAATGACGAATCAGCCGGCCAAAGCCCTGCTTGAATCGAAGAACAGCGTGCGGCAGCGCTTCTGCGTAAAATGATCTTTTTCCCTGACGCTGCATTTTGTCCGACACAGCCTCGTAAACGGGATCCGTGGGCGGAGAGAAAGGCAGACGAACAATGATCACGTGCTGCAGCTTTTCCCCGGGGATGTCGACGCCCTCCCAGAACGCATTGGTTCCAAGCAAAAGCGCATTGTCCTGCTGCTGAAACAGCTTGGTCAGCTTGGCATGGGTCCCGCTCGTAATCCCCTGTCCGATGACGCTCAGCGTCGATTCCTCGGTCCACTCTTTGAGCTGGTGATACACCTGTTTAAGCATATTAAAGGAAGTAAACAGAACCATCGTTTTTCCTTCCGTAATGTTGACAGCGTGAAAAATATATTCGGCCGCTTCCTGCGCAAAATCAGCATGTTTATCATTCACGCCGGAAATGTCTTTTGGAATGAGCAGCTGCGTCTGGGAAGCATAATGATAAGGGGAAGCAATCAGGCTTGTGCGCGGCAGAAAATCGTCCAGCCCCATTTTTGATTTCATGTATTCAAATGAACCATTGACTGCGAGAGACCCGGATGTAAGAACGACGCTTGCTTTTTTCATAAACAGCTGTTCACTCAGCTCCGAGGCCACCTCTACCGGCCGGGCGTAAATGTACGCAGCATTTTTGGCGCCGCTCTGCTCTGCTTCCACCCAGTAAACATGTTCGGGTTCCCGTTCAAACAGCAGATGGAACAGATTGTCCCCCAGGCTGTCCAGCTGGCCCAGGTAAGAGTTTAGTTCGGCAAGTTCATTTACAAAGTTTTTGGCAGACGGCTGCGTCTCCCATGCTTGTTCGAACGTTTCCCACGCCTTAAATTCCTGTTCCAGAAGCGTGAGGAAACGGCGCCCGGCTTCTTCCACCTGCTCCCATACGGGGCCGGATTCCCCGCCGGGGGTGAAGCGCTGGCTGTACCGGCCCACTTCCGAACGCCGCCGTCCGGAAGCCGTGCGGCACCAGCGTGTGATCAAACGAAAGAGCTCGTCGCATTCATACATCAGCACCGCATGATTGTCCTCGCGTTCCTGATACCAGCCCGGCTCAAAAACGATGCCGGCTTCTTCCCCAAACCAGATAAGTGGGCGTACGACACTCTGTTTTGTATCCAGGCCGAACCTGCGGAGCAGCCGGTTTGCTTTTGTATAGTGAACGGACCTGCCTGCATATTTTCCCGCCGTTTCCGGCAGGTGATGGGCTTCATCAATGACCACGTACGGATAAGAGGAAAATAAATTTTTTCCCTGGTACATATCGCTCAAAAGCATCGCATGATTGGTGACGACGATATCGGCATATTCGGCTTTACGGCGGGCGCGTGCATAAAAACAGTACGCCTCCCACCCTCTTTGAGCGTGCTCATCCTGATAATGATTCTGGCGGAGGCTTTCCCAGAGAGCATTTCTGCGGCCTCCGGCCATATTAATTTCATCAAGATCCCCGTGCCGGGTTTGCGTCAGCCATATCAACACCTGACCGAGGCCGAGTGCTTCTTCGAGCGAAAACTGGCGATGCTGCAGCCATTTTTCAAGCCGCTGCAAAGAAATGTAGTTGCCGCGGCCTTTTAAAACAGCCACAGAAACTTGGTCGTCGATCAAGCGCTCAAGCAGTGGAAGATCTTCATTCATCAGCTGCTCCTGCAGTGTGAGCGTCTGCGTGGAAATTAATATTTTTTGATTGTATGTACGGTGATATTTTACGGCTGGAAGCAGATAGGCGAGCGTTTTCCCAAGACCGGTGCCCGCTTCTATAACAGCGTGGGAGCGTTCCTCAAACGAGGCATAGACCATTTCTGCCATCGCAAGCTGCCCCGGACGCTCTTCAAAACGATCCCATCCCCGGCTTTTAGCATGATTTCCGCTTAGAGTCTCCTGCAGTGATACATTTCTCTGCTCCGGCTTTTCTGCCGGAAGCTCTTTGCGGAACACAATGCCGTGGTTTTCCTCTAAATCATATGGCAGCTGCTGCGGGGCCTTTGCAATACAGCGCTCAATATACCGGTGAAGGTCACTGTGCAAAAAGGCAGCCAGCCGGTCCAGGCGGTGAAGCACATCCTTCGGAAGCACAGCCAGTTTTTTCCGGATGGATATCCAGAGCTCTGCAGTGACGAGGGCATCGCTGTCCGCCCTGTGCGGACGGTCATGGTCAAGATCCAGCCACGAGGTGATCTGCGACAGCCGAAAGCCCGGCGCTTCCGGATAAGCAAGTCTCGCACACTCTACTGTGTCCACGACTGGCCCCTGAAAAAGCGGAAACCCGGCTTCCTGCATGCCTGCATTGATAAATGCCAGATCAAACTGTACATTATGACCGACAAAGGCAGCATTCTCAAGCCAGGCAGTTAACGTGGGAGCCACCTCATAAAACTCCGGGGCATGCTCCACGTCCTGCTCCCGGATACCGGTAAACTGCTGGATAAAAGGAGGGATCGGCATATGCGGCTGAATAAAGGTGGAAAGAGTGTCGAGCACTTCTTCGTCCTCCATAAGCACTGCGCCGATTTCAATAATTTTTGCTCCTTTTCTTGGAGAGGTGCCGGTTGTTTCTACATCTATGACTACATATTTTTGTCCCATCTGCCTGCCTCCTTTCTTCCGCTATTCCGGCGGGGGACCGTCCAGAATTTCGCCGCTGTGCACCGTCTGTATGCTTCCATCTGTTTTTTGCACCTGCAGGGCCCCCTCTTCCGTTATACGAAGAGCTGTGCCCTCTACTGTCTGGCGGGACGTTTCCACCTGAATAAAGCTTCCCAGCGTATCTGTTTTTTGGGACCAGGCAGCTTTGACTGCACCGAATCCATTCGTTAAGTATTCATTATACCAGGACTCATAGCTTTTTAAGATAGACGCAATAATCTGAGGACGACTCTGCCGGAATCCTGCATACTGCCGGATGGAAGCGGCTTTATCCGCAAGCTCTCCGGTAAAATCTCCGTCCGCCTGGTTTATATTAACACCCATACCTACAATGACTGTCTGTACCTCATCCATGTCTGCCTGCATTTCCGTCAGTATACCTGCCAGCTTCTTTTTATGAATACGGATATCGTTCGGCCATTTAATCGCAGTCGGATCCGGAAGATAGCTGTCAAGCGCCTCGGCAAGAGCCACCGCCGACAGCAGGGTGAGCTGCGGAGCGTAGCGGGGAGGCACCTGCGGGCGGAGCAGGATACTCATCCAGATGCCCTGTTCCGGACTGCTCTGCCATGTGCGCCCAAGCCTTCCTCGGCCCTGCACCTGTTCATTCGCAACAGCAATAAGTCCTTCCCCGGCTCCTTTTTCAGCCTGCTCCCTCACGATTTCCTGGGTGGAGGTCACAGTATCGTTATAAATAATCGAACGGCCGAGACGTTCAGTTGTAAGATGAAGCATAATTTCTTCTGTGCCAACACGGTCGGGAAAACGCACCAGCCGGTAACCTCGCCGGGACGCCGCTTCGATTTCATATCCATTTTTCCGCAGCTCTTCGATCTGTTTCCATACAGCGGTACGGGACACCTGCAATTCGTCGCTGATCTCCTGCCCGGAGACCGGACGGCTCCGGTGGGCCATCAGCAGCTGCAGCAATCGGTTTTTATTCATCGTTCATTTCCTCCAAATAGGCGATCAGCTTTTGTTCACTGTTTTCTACCTTTTCATTCACGACCGCCCGCTCTAAAAAGGCGATCGCCTGCCCGATTCTCGCTGTACCTTCGTAAGCCGGCATCGATGCGATTGACTTCGGCGGAAGGGCCAGATCCTGCCTCGAATGAATCGGAAGAGCCTCCCATTTCCTTTTCCATTCTGTGTAGGAATGCCCCCGGTAAGTAAAATATTTCCACTGTTTGAGCTTCTCCAGGTCTGCCACCTGCTTTGGACCAAAATAATACAGCCACTGCTGCCACGTCTCGGGAGAAGCTGGAGCGTCGACGCGTTCCAGCAGCCAGCGGCACTGTTTTCGTCCCTGATTGGAAAACCGCCACCCATTCAGCTTGTTCAGGCTTTTTCGTCCGTACAGGGCGTACAGCAGTGCTGCCCATGAAACTTTCGTGCCTACAGGGAACTGTACAAGCGTGGAGTGGTGAAAAAATGGAGAGATTGTCCGGACCGGTTCCGGAAAATAAGAAAACAAACGCAGCTCTCGCATGCTTTCGAGGGCGCTCAGACGATTCTGTCCTTCAAGCAGCTTGGTTATTTCATCGCGTATTCGTTCCACGGCGGTATGCGCAAGCCGTGCTGCAGCTGCTTCCGCTGCGCGCTCAGCTTCCGGATCCAGGGAAAAATCGAGAACTGCATTAAAACGGAACGCCCGTATCACCCGGAGCGGGTCGAGGGAAAAGGCCCGTTCAGCTGATGCCGGCGTACGAAGCACCTGTCTGCGGATATCCCTCTGCCCGTTAAATGGGTCGATCACCTTGCCATCTGCATCTGCTGCCATCGCGTTGCATGTGAAATCCCGCTGCTGCAGATCCTCTTCGATTGTTTCCGTACCTTCCCGGAACGGAGTAACTTCCACGATACTTTTTCCACTTTTCACGAGCAGCGTTCCAAATTTCTCCGACGGCTTCACAGCGTCCGGAAAAACAACCGAAAGCTCTTCAGTCGTCGCAGCCGCTGCTATGTCCATATCGCTCGGCGCCCGTTTCATCAACTGGTCACGTACGGCTCCGCCTACAATATAGGCAGTAATGCCGTTTCGCTGTAACGTTTTAATAACAAGCAGCGCCTCCTGCCACGTCTGCTGCTCGTTCATCACCCACCCTCCACGGTCCGACGGTACACTTCTTCGTATTGGGCTACGATGCGGGCGGAGGAAAAATATTCTTCCACCACGTCGAGCGAGCGCTGTTTAAACCTTTTCATTCTATCCGGATCCGTCAGCAGTCCGACCGCCTGTTGGGCAGCCAGTTCCACTGCCCCAAGCGGCACAACATAGCCGGTTTCATTATGAAAGATCACCTCGGGAATCCCTCCGACATCTGTGCCAATGACCGGCACACCGCAGGCCATCGCTTCAAGCGCAGCCAGGCCGAAGCTTTCTTTTTCCGAAAGCAGCAGCATCAGATCGGCAACGTGCAAATAATCGGATACCTCCCGCTGGTTGCCTAAAAACAGCACGTCCTGATCGACGCCGAGCCTTTTCGCCTCCGCCCAAGCCTTTTCCCGGTCCGGTCCATCCCCAAGCATGACCAGCTTACAGGAAACCTCTGCCTGCACTGCAGCAAATGTCCGCACGACGTCTACGACCCGTTTCACCGGCCGGAAATTGGAAACGTGCAGAAGCACCTTTTCGTTCTCGTCGATGTTGTATGCTTTTTTTAAATCCTTTTTGTCCATTTTCGGCCCGTACACCCGCTCGTCCACGAAATTGTAAATTGTATGAATATCGCGGTCGACTTCAAGCATCTGCCTGGTCTGCTCCACCAGAGCGTCCGATACTGCTGTCACTTCGTCCGAGCGCTGAATGGCGTAGCGGATAATATCACGAAGCGAGGAGTCATGGCCAAGCACAGTGATATCTGTGCCGTGAAGCGTTGTTACTACTTTCACAGGATGATCGGTCATGTCCCTCGCTAAAATCGCACAGACAGCGTGAGGCACGGCGTAATGCACGTGCAGGACATCGAGCTCCTCCCGGTTGACAACTTCCGCCATTTTGCTTGCAAGCGTTAATGAGTACGGCGGGTACTGGAACACTTCGTATTGGTTTACTGAGACTTCATGGTAATAAATATTCGGTGAGGTTTCGGTTAACCGGTAAGGGATCGCCGAGGTGATGAAATGAATTTCATGGCCCCGCTCAGCAAGCAGTTTGCCGAGCTCAGTCGCGATCACTCCCGATCCTCCCACCGTAGGGTAACACGTTATTCCAATTTTCACGCTTAGTCACTTCCTTGTCTGCCGGGCACCTGTTGAAAAAGCATCGGAGTTTCGGCGATAAACCCTTCCGCGTAAGTCACTCCCGTTTCTTTGCCGAATAATCGGTCTCTTGCCTGTATCGTTTCGAGGTACCCGTCTGTAAGCGGTGTGCTTACGGCCCCTTCCCCTGGGTTGAACTGACTTTTATACGCCTTTAATGCCGCTTCTTTATCGCCGGCAGCCGGGGTGATGTCCACATAAAAGGAAGGCCGGTGATAGCCGTTGATCATATAGTAGTACATGTCTGGCACTTTGTGGGCGTTTTCGTCCACACCAGGGTACAGCTTGACCCCGGCATCAAATACGGCCCGCTTAACAATACTTCCGGCATCACCGTGATCCGGATGACGGTCAATGTAGTACGGGGCAAAAATCGCGTCCGGCTGGATGCGGCGGATCAGCTGCACAAGCTGGGTGTACTCTTCCTGGGTTACTGCAGTAAGCATACGGTCCCTCCAGGTAAGCTGGAGCCGTCCTGCACCGAGGATCTCTGCTGCCTGCTCTGCTTCCTGCTGTCTTGTTTCCACGGTACCGTTGGAGGAAAGATCTCCTTCCGTCAGGGAAAGCATATAGACATTGTCGGTTTTACTGTGCAGCGCTACCGTCCCGCCCATTCCGATTTCGATATCATCAGGGTGGGCCCCGACGGTTAACAGTGTTCGTTTATGTGTCATATTAATCTGTGGACTCCTTTAAAATATCCCGGAAGGCAAACAATCCGTGTTCAAGCCCTTTAATCAGCACTTCAGCTGCGGCCATATTCGTTGCAAGCGGCACCCCGTGCACGTCGGCGAGCCTCATAAGCGCGGTGATATCAGGCTCATGCGGCTGCGCGGTCAATGGGTCCCGGAAAAAAAGCACCAAATCCACCTGCTGTTCTGCAATCTTTGCCCCAATCTGCTGATCGCCGCCCAGCGGCCCGGACTGGTACTGTTTGACGTTCAAACCCACCTCTTCATTCAGTCTCCCTCCGGTCGTTCCTGTTGCTGAAAGGGTGTGACGCTCAAGGATATGCCTATACGCTTCGGCAAACCGGATCAGATCGTCTTTTTTCTTATCATGGGCAATCAGTGCGATATTCATAAAAGTTCCCCTTTACTCCAAAATGTTTTCGAGGCCGTACACGAGTTCCTTCATCGTGACTACCTGCTCAATCGCAAATTTGACCCCTGGCATAAATGACGCCCGGTTGATTGAATCGTGTCGGATCGTAAGCGTCTGGCCTTCGCCGCCAAACATCACCTGCTGATGTGCCACGAGGCCCGGAAGGCGCGTGCTGTGAATCCTCATGCCGTCGAGCTCTGCTCCGCGTGCCCCCGGCATCGTTTCTTTTTCCTCCGGGTGCCCCTGCGTTTTTTTGGTGCGGTTTTCCTGAATCAGCTTTGCAGTTTTCACTGCGGTGCCGGACGGGGCGTCAAGCTTTCGGTCATGGTGCAATTCAGTAATTTCAACATCCGGGAAGTAGGCTGCAGCCATTTGCGACATTTTCATCATCAGAACAGCGCCGATAGCAAAGTTTGGTACAATAAGCACTCCCCGCTGCTGCTCTTTTGCCTTCTGACGCAGGCGGTCGAGGTCTTCATCGGTAAAGCCGGTCGTACCAACGACCGGTGCAAGACCGTAGTCGAGTGCTTTTTCGGTATGTATCTTTCCAATTTCCGGCGTGGTCAGATCTACAAACACTTCTGCTTCGACTTCGCCGAGGCACTGGTCAACGTCCGTATAGACGCGGGCCCCGGATTTTGGCATGCCTTCGATTTCCGACAACAGCGAGCCTTCGTATTTATGGTCCACCACAGCGGCGAGCTGCAGGTGCTCCGCTGCTTCAATCATATGTACAGCTTCCTTACCCATGTTTCCTCTCGGTCCGGCAACGATAACGCGGATTGATTCACTCATTTTTCATTCTCCTTTTTTGTCCATCTATCCTGGTCTCTTGTTTCAAACTTTTCCATTACGATACGGAACGCTTCATCCAAATCAATATCAAGCGAATTGGCAAAGCAGATGAGCACAAACAGCAGATCGCCCATTTCCTTTTCCAGTGATTTATGCTCTTCGCCTTCTTTCTTCGGCTTTTCACCGTAATAGTGATTAATTTCCCTGGCAAGCTCTCCCGTTTCTTCGGTCATTCTTGCAAGCATGGCGAGCGGACTGAAATAACCTTCTTCAAACTGGCCGATGAAGGCATCCACTTTCTCCTGCATTTCTTCCATCGTCATTGGTTCCCCGGCCATTCCGGCGTCCTCCTTTCAATCGTATAAAAATCCATTCGGTTTGACAAACATAGATTGCCTCCTGCCCCGGGCTTTACTATAATGTAACGGTTGATACAAGCTTTCCGGCCGGAGAGGAGGAACCATCATGAACATTTGGATACATACCCGCAATATCTTTTTTGTCGTGCTCGGCTCTGCTATTATGAGTTTTGGACTTGTCTATTTTAACATGCAAAACCAGCTAGCGGACGGCGGCTTTACTGGTATTACCCTAATTCTTTATAATTTATTCAATATCAACCCTGCCTTCAGCAACCTCGTGCTGAACATTCCCGTCCTAATTCTGGGCTGGCGTCTGCTCGGCCGGCACGTCTTCGTCTATACGTTAATAAGCACGGCGGCAGTCAGCTTATTTTTATGGCTCTTCCAGGAGGTCGAGCTTCTCCATCTGCCGCTTCAGGATGATCTTGTTCTTGTAGCCCTGTTCGCCGGTGTTTTTGTCGGCTCGGGCCTCGGGATTGTTTTCCGGTACGGTGGAACCACCGGAGGAGCTGACATTATCGCCAAGCTCGCGAGTAACGTATTCGGCTGGACAATGGGACGCTCGCTGTTTATGTTCGATGCTGTTGTAATAACCGCTTCTCTTTTGTATTTAGACTACCGGGAAGCGATGTACACACTCGTGTTTGTGTTCGTGGCTGCCCGCGTCATTGATTTCATTCAGCAAGGGGCGTATTCCGGAAAAGCCGCTATGATCATTTCCGACCAGGCTCCGGAAGTAGCTGACGCCATTCTGCAGGAGATGAACCGCGGAGCAACTATATTAAACGGTAAGGGCAGCTTCACCCGTCAGGAAAAAGAGATTCTTTACTGCGTCGTTGGCAAAAACGAGCTGATGCGTCTGAAGCACCTTGTTGAACGGGTGGATCCTCACGCCTTTGTTACAGTTAACGATGTCCAGGATGTTATCGGTGAGGGGTTCACTCTCGATGAAAACAAAAACCCGCTGCAGTAAGGCGACTCAGCCATGTATTTTCATCAGCCGCAACACATAAAAAACACCTGCACCGGTCACCGGGCAGGTGTTTTTTGCTATTCTTCGCTTGTCATGAGAAACATGGCGATAAAACGCCCCAGTTCCAGCACAGCTACCAGAGCGGCTGCAACGTACGTTAATGCAGCAGCATCGAGCACTTTTTTCGTTTCCCGCTCTTCATTGTTGCTGATAATACCGGTCGCAACGATCTGATTCATGGCGCGGCTGCTCGCATTGAATTCCACCGGAAGGGTGACAACCTGGAACAGAACAGCGGCCGAGAAAAACACGATGCCTGCCAGAAACATGCCGGTCGACTGCAGTAAAATACCGGCAAGAATTAAAAAGAAGGAAAGGTTGGAGCCAGTCGAAGCCACTGGAGCCAGCGAGGAACGGAATCGTAAAAACGCATAGTTTTCCGCATCCTGAATCGCATGCCCCACCTCGTGGGAAGCGATCGCCTGAGCCGCTACTGTCGAATTGTAATAGTTATCCTCCGACAAGCGGACGACTTTTTTCGAAGGATCATAATGATCCGTTAATTTTCCTTTGGTAGGCTCTACGCGTACGTTATAGATGCCGTTTTCCTCCAGGATTTTCTTTGCCACGGAGGCACCTGTCATCCCGGAGGAATTACTTACGTTCGAATATTTTTTGTATGCTTTTTTCACTTTGGACTGTGCCCAAAGCGGAATGAGGATAAGCGCTGCTAAATATAACAGAAGCATTCCCATTTTTTCTCATCCCTCCATTTATATATACTTATATTGTATGCAGACGGGGGTATAATGTCAAAGATTCTGCTCTATTCTTCCATGAGCCAAAGCTCTGTCCGGCCGGGGCTGAGTCTCCACCAGAGCAGAACCCCTGCAGAAATAATACTCAGCCAGAACGTCCCGTAGCCGATTAAGGAAATGTACGGCTCAAGCGACGCTGAGACCCAGGGATACATTCCAAAAACGTAGTCAATCACATCATTATGTAATGTCCATACCGCTACTGCTCCTATATGCCAAAGCTTTACCCGGTAGTAAGGCAGATACAAAAAAGCCTGCAGTGCCATGCCTGCGTGAGAGGCAATAAGCATGTAGTGCTGCCAGCTGAGCGTCTCCCCGGCTACGCCGGAAAACACGTTCATTCCTACCGCCCAAAGCCCGTACTTTACAAGCGTTATAAAAGCGAATGCTTCCGCCAGTCCGCTCCTTCTGCCGATAATGTACAGCCCGATAACGATTGTAAAAACCAGGCTTGCTGTTGGACTGTCCGGGACGAAGGGCAGAAATACAGCCGGCGTCTGCTGCAGCTGCTGGCCGTACCAAATGTAGCCGTAAATGGTCCCGAGCGCATTAATAATAAAAAGAGGGATTAACACGTAAGGCGTTCCAAACCATCCAAGTAGCTGTTTCACTGTATCATCCGCCTCGTTTTATATGTAGGAAAAGACACAAGGCTCGTGTCTTTACTCGCTCATGCGAAGGTCTTCAAGCAAAAGCTGAAGCTCTGTGTTGTCCGGCTGCAGGGCTGAAGCCTGCTCCAGGTGCTTCAGCGCATTCTCCCGGTAGCCGAGTTCAAGCAGCAGGCGGCCGTACTCTTCGAGAAATACTTCGTTTTCCTGATATACGCTGTACACTTCTTCGTATTTTTCTTTCGCTTCGGCGGGTTCGTCCTGGAGGTTTTTAGCGCGGGCATAGTACCACTGAAAACGCACATCCGGCTCTCCCATTTCGTATAAATGATCAATCAGGTCAATCATCGCCTCCGGCTCTTCCTGCTCCATCCACATGCTGAGGAGCGCATTCGCCGCTTCAAGATGTGCCGGATTTAAAGCAAGTGCCTCCTTGAGGTGTTTTTCTCCTTCTTCTTCATTGCCAAGCGCCATATACAGCTTTCCGGCCTCGGTGTATAAATTTTCATTGTATTCATCTTCTTTAATGCCGGCCTTTGCTGCTTCCAGGGCTTTTTCATGTTCTTCGAGCCCTTCGTAGCTTCGCACGAGATACGGATAGAGTGCCACAAAGTCTTTGTCCATGTTGCGCAGCTCTTCGAATTTCTCTGCAGCCAGCTGATAATCGCTGACCTGAAGCGCCGTATAGCCGTATCCAAACAAGGCATGGAGCTCAGTATGTTCCTTCAGTCCAGCCTCATAGTAACTCAATGCGTCCTCAAACGAGCCGGTCACGCTGTATGCTTCAGCGAGACGAAGACTCAGGCTGCCATCCGGAAATTTAAATCCGGCGCCTTCAGCCTGCTTTAAATAAGGAATGCTTTTAGCGTAGTCTCCCCGGGATAAATAGTAATCTCCAACAGCGGCAAGCAGCACCGGCTCTTCAGGACTCTGCTTCAGGGCATCGAGCAGCTTTTGCTCCGCTACTTCATCGAGCCCCTGCATCTGGTACAAATCAGCTAGCAGCAACTGCGCCCGCAAATATTCTTCGTCTGACTCCTTCACCTCGAGCAGCCATTCAATCGCCTCATCTTCATCGTCCATATCAATCGCATTCTCGGCTGCTGTCGTCAGCAGTGCCCCCTCATCGGGATAGCGTCCGAGCAGGTCTTCAATCAGTGGCTGAGCCTTATCTGAGCGTCCCAGCTCCTGATACATTTCCACTATATCGTATTTTTCCTGATCGTTCGCAGAGTGGCTGTATTTCTCCATCTCTTCGAGTCCTTTTTCCGTATCGCCGTTTCTTATCGTTTCGAGGATCGTTTCTAAATTCACGCCGTCAACAACCTTTCTTCCAGGTAAATCTCTTTTAGCACTTTGTAATTATAGCAAACATTGCCCGCTGTGACGAACAGAAAACCTTCCCCCTGCCCGTTATGATAACGTTTACAAAAACAAAAAAAACACCTGATGTCTACTCATCAGGTGTGCCGCCACATCGGCTAGTTTTAAGATAAAGAGTATGGATAGGAGTGGAGAGAAACCATACGCTAATATTAGTATAACGTAATTGTAAGCGTTGTCAATGCTTCTCTCCTATTTTTCTATTCTTTTTTCCGTTAACCGATGTAGGATTCATAATCGTGCTTTTCGAGCTGCTGCATGCCGGCCCGCCGATCTTCTTCCGTACGGAAGGTCAGCTGCAGCACACCCATGATGTCCTCTCTCGTTTCAAGGATCCGTATATTGATAATACTGATGCCGGTACGTCCAAGAATTCCGGTTACGTCCGAAATAACGCCGGGGTGGTCCGGCACATCGACAAACAGATCATAAATGGACGGGATGGCTCCCTGCTTTTTCGCAGGCAGACCGTCACGATAGGATTTTGCATGCTCAAAAAACTGGTATATCTGCTCTTTATCCCCCGCAGCAAGCATTTGTTCAATGGCACTCATCTGCTGCTTCCAGTCTTCCATCAGCTGCCGCATCACGTCATTATTTTTCAATAGAATATCGGTCCACATTTCCGGACTGGCTGAAGCGATTCTCGTAATATCCCGGAAACCGCCGGCTGCGAGCTTTGTCACCCAGGCCTGTTCGTCCTCCATTCCCTTCACCTGATGCACAAGTGCTGAGGCTACGATATGCGGAAAATGACTGATTACGCCCGTCAGCAGGTCATGCTGCTCGTAGGACAGCTCTATAAACTTTGCCTGCGTGCCCTGAAGCCAATCTTTGATCTCACCAATTTTTTCAGAAGAACCAGGACCGTTTGGCACCAGCACGTAGTAGGCATTTTCAAACAGACGGACCCGGGCGGCATGGACACCGCTTTTATGTGATCCGGCCATTGGGTGGCCGCCGATAAAATGAACGTTCTTTCCCGAAAGAACATCTGCCTGCTCACAGATCGATGTTTTTGTGCTTCCGACGTCGGTAATGATGGCCCCCGGCTTTAAAGCCATGCCGGCCAGCTGCACGAGCAATTTTTCCGTGGTGGCAACCGGAGTGGCAAGCACTACCAGGTCTGCTTCCTTTACAGCCTTTTCCAGGTCCGGGGCTGCCTCGTCAATAACATTCAGGGAGACCGCGAGCTTAGTCTGGGCTTCATCTACATCTGTTCCTGTAATATAAACACCGGGATGTTCCTGTTTGATGGCAAGGGCAATTGACCCTCCGATCAGTCCCAGCCCGATAACTGCTGCTTTTTTCTGCATCTGTTTCCCCTCCAGGCCTCTCTTTGTTTCCATACATAAAAACACCCGGCCCCGAGCGGAGCCGGATTCCAGATGTTGTCCGCTAAAGCCTGGCCTGCTGATGTTCAAGCACTTCACTCAGCGTCTGGCGGAAAGCTTCATTCTGCTCCTCGGTTCCTATCGTTACACGAATCGATTCCGGATAGCCGAGAGCTTCGCCTGAGCGGATGATGATTCCCCTTTTCAGCATTTCGTCAAAAACTACGCTTCCTGCAACTCCTGTATGAATCAGCAGAAAATTGGTTTGGGAAGGCACATAGTCTAGTCCCTGCTCTTCGCAGAAAGACGTCATTTTATCTAGTTCAATTTTATTCTTCTCCCGGCACTTTTCAATAAAGGTGCGGTCCTTCAAGGCAGCCGTTGCCGCCCGCTGGGCCACAGCTGTAACGTTGAACGGGGGCCGGACCGGATCCAGGGACTGAATCAGTTCTTCGTGGCTCACGCCGTAGCCAACCCGGAGTGATGCCAGTCCGTAAGCTTTTGAAAAGGTGCGCAAAAGAAGAAGGTTCGGGTACTCCTGCAGCAGCTTCAGCGTATCCGGATAATCGTTTGCGGTCACATATTCAATGTAAGCCTCATCCGAAACAACCAGTACGTTTTCCGGCACCCGGTCAAGGAATGCCACAAACGCTTCATCATTAATATAGGCGCCGGACGGATTGTTCGGATTACATACCCAGACAATACGTGTCTGTTCATCAATCGCTTCAAGCATAGTGTCCAGCTGATGCTCTCCGTCCACTGCCGGAATTTCACGGATTTCTGCTCCTTCAATGGCTGCATTATGCTTGTACTGCGAAAACGACGGTACTGCCATAACGGTATTTGTGTCCGGGCCAAGCATGGCCCGGCAGAGCATTAAAATAACTTCATCGGACCCGGCTCCAAACAGCAGCTGTTTTTCTCCAACATTCAGCTCTTCGGCCACTGCCTGACGCAGCTCAGCTGCATAACCATCCGGATAAATCTCCGGATCGGCAGCAGCTTCTTCGATTGCCTGTTTGGCCTGCAGCGGAGCACCGTACGGATTTTCATTGGAAGCCATTTTATGAACGGTAGTCAGTCCTAGCTCCCGTTTCACTTCTTCAATTGGTTTTCCCGGCTGGTAAGGCGTCATGCCTTTGATTTGTTTTTTAATATACAACTTTGTCACCTCGTCTTTGTATGCTGATTACTATCTTACGACGAAATTAGCGTGGAGACAAAGGTTTTAATTTCGTTCAGCGCCTGCTCCCGCTCTGTTTTTTCAGCTGAAACGAGTGCCTCCTGCTGTTCTTCGACGATTTTCATAATCGCACTGCCGACGACAATGCCGTCGCTCACACCGTCAAGCAGCTCCACCTGCCGGCGGTTGGATATGCCAAAGCCGACAGCAACCGGCACCGTGCTTGCTTCTTTCACCTTGCGGATAAAAGCATAGGCTTCGTCCGGGAAGGCATCCCTCGTACCAGTTACGCCAAGACTTGAAACGCAGTACAGAAAGCCCTGGGCCTGGGAGGCAATTTTTTCAATGCGGTGGGCAGATGTCGGCGCCACGAGTGAAATGACCGACAGTCCATTCTTCCTGGCAAGCTCACTGATAAAGCTGCTCTCTTCCATGGGAAGGTCCGGAATCAGCACCCCGTTTGCCCCGGCAGATGCCGCTTCTCTGACAAACGTCTCTTCTCCCATACGCAGCACCGGATTCACATAGGAAAACACGACCACCGGAATTGTCAGCCCACGTTCTCTCATCGTCCGGATCATGCGCAGAGCCCCTTTCAGACTCATACCACCTTTAAGGGCGCGTTGAGCTGAACGCTGCAGCAGAGGACCGTCAGCCAGTGGATCAGAATACGGAATGCCAAGCTCTAAAATGTGGGCGCCTGCCTCCTGCAGCGAAAGAGCAATCGAAATCGTCGCTTCTTCATGCGGATCCCCTGCCATAATAAATGGCACGAACAGAGGGTAAGGAGCCTGCGCTGCCGCTTCTTCCACTGTCAGCACATTTGTTGCTTTATTCATTACTGCTCTCCCCTTCCATACGACGGCGGATCGTTTCAACGTCTTTATCTCCACGACCCGAGAGACAAATAACGATTCGTTCACTTCTGTCCATCTGTTTGGCTTTTTCAAACGCCAGGTAAAGGGCATGGGAGGTTTCAATCGCCGGAAGTATGCCTTCTTTCTTTGTTAAAAGCGAAAGTGCTTCCAGGGATTCTTCGTCTGTCACCCCCGTGTATTCCACGCGGCCGCTTTCAGCCAGATGGGCGTGCTCTGGTCCAATGCCCGGATAATCCAGCCCGGCGGAAATGGAATACGGCTCAATAATCTGTCCATTTTCATCCTGGATTAAATACGTCAGCGAACCGTGGATTACCCCGCGGGTGCCTTTCGAAATCGTTGCTGCGTGCATAGCTGTATGAACGCCCATGCCGGCTGCCTCCGCGCCGTATAGCTTTACGTTGTCTTCAAGAAACGGATAAAACATGCCGATCGCATTGCTTCCGCCTCCCACGCATGCTGCAATCGCATCCGGAAGAGCCCCGCACCGCGTCTGCATCTGCCGCTTGGTTTCATCCCCAATAATCCGCTGATAGTTCCGGACAATCATTGGATAGGGATGCGGGCCAACGACCGAACCGATCAGATAAAACGTATCTTCCACGTTTGTTACCCAGTAGCGGATCGCTTCATTGGTGGCGTCCTTTAAGGTTTTGTTTCCGGACGATGCAGGCAGCACTTCCGCTCCCAGCAGCTCCATGCGAAAGACATTCAGTTCCTGCCGTTCCATATCCTCTTCACCCATAAACACCTTGCACTCCAGCCCAAACTTAGCGCAGACGGTCGCTGTCGCCACACCGTGCTGGCCGGCGCCTGTTTCTGCAACAATTTTTGATTTCCCCATCCGTCTGGCCAGAAGCACCTGGCCGATAGCATTATTTAATTTATGGGCACCGGTATGAAGCAGGTCCTCCCGTTTTAAATAAATTTCTGCTCCGCCCAGATGCTCCGTCAGGTGGCCTGCGAACGTCAGCGGGGTCTCCCGGCCGGCATATTCACGCAGAATATCCTGGTACTCCTCGTGAAAGGATTCGTCCTCCCAGGCTGCATTAAATGCTTCTTCAAGTTCTTCGAGTGCATACATGAGCGTTTCCGGCACATACTTTCCGCCGTAATCCCCGTACCGTCCGTGTTCATCGGGATATATCTGCTGCATAGCTATTCAACCTCTTCTCTAATTGTTCTAATAAGCCGGCATCCTTTACTCCGTCTTTTTCCAGCCCACTGGAAATATCAATGCCCGCCGGATGATACGCAAGCAGGTCTTCAACATTTTCCGGGCGAACTCCTCCGGCAATAAATAACGGAAGGCGGTGGGCTTTTCCAGCTTTAATATAGCCGGGTACGTGCTCCCAGGCGAAGGATTCGCCGGAGCCTCCGAACCGGCCATCGATTTTAGCGTCGATGATGAAACCATCAACGTAATCCGCATAGGCATCGATCTGCTGATGAGTGTATTCTCCGTGCGGCAGGGCTTTCCACACATCCTTCCCTGTACGGTGGCGGATCACCGCCGCTTCTTCCGGCGGTTCCTCGCCGTGCAGCTGAATCACATCCGCCTGTATTTCTTCAACGGTCGCAATCACTTTTCGAACCGGTGCATTCACAAACAGGGCTGTTACCCTTTTACCGTGCAGCGGATGAGTCTGCAGCCATTCGCGAACGGCTCCCGGCTCCACTTCCCGTTTCCCCGGGGCAAATACAAACCCTGCAAAGGCGGCAGAGGAAGAAGCTGCAAGCCGCACATCATTTTCGGAATGCAGGCCGCACATTTTAAACATCGGCGTCTGTGGAGGCATGGTCGCTCACTCCCCGCAGTTTTAGTAGCGCTTCACGTACATCCGGCTGTCTCATCAGGGATTCTCCGACAAGTGCCGCTTCTGCCCCAAGCAGCTGTATATAATCGAGGTCTTCGTTTGTACGTATGCCGCTTTCGCTCACGAGCACACTTCCTTCCGGTATGAACGAAGCTGCTTTACCTGTCTGCCCGAGCTCTGTATGGAACGTATGAAGATCACGGTTATTGATACCGATAATTTCCGGTGTAAACTGATGGAGAAGTTCGTGCAGCTTTTCGGGTGAATGTGCTTCTACAAGCACCTCCATCCCGAGCTCGTAGGCCTGCTGGTATAATTCGTGCAGCTTTTCCGGGGCAAGGGCTTCTGCGATCAGTAAGATAGCATCTGCCCCCATCGCCGCACTTTCCTCCACCTGTCTGGCATCGATAATAAAGTCCTTTCGCAGCACAGGCAGAGAGGAGATTTTTTTGATCGCTGTCAGATAGGTGCTGCTCCCCTGGAAATACGTTTCATCCGTCAGCACCGACAGGGCGGCGGCGCCTCCCCGTTCATAGCCAAGGGCGATGGCTTCCGGATCGAAATCACTCCGTATCAGCCCTTTGGAAGGCGAAGCTTTTTTGACTTCCGCAATAATCTGTACGTTCGGCGGATCCTGCTGCAGTGCTTTTTTCAGCGAATAAAAAGGTACGTCCGGACGCTCGCCAACCGTAATACGGGAGAGCTCTTCCTGTTTAGTTTGCAGTATTTTTTCAAGCATACGTTGAATTAACCTCATTTCCCCGCAGGCGCTGCAGCTGCTGTTCGGCTTTGCCTCCACGGATGACTTCTTCCGCAAGCTGCACGCCGTCTGCGATTGTTTCTGCCCGACCGGCAGCGTAAAATGCAGCACCCATGTTTAATAGTAAAATGTCTTTTGCAGCCCCGGTTTCTGAGCCGTTAAAAATATTTTCGATCAGCAATGCGCTTTCTTCTGCTGTTTCCACCTGTACCTCTTCGACGGGAGATCTCTTCAGCCCTGCCTCTTCCGGTGTAATTTCATATTTCGTAATTTCACCATTCCGAAGCTCTGTAATGTACGTACTGTCTGAAATCGTCATTTCATCAAGTCCGTCTCTGCCAGTAACAAATAAAGCCCTGCTTGCACCCAGGTTTTTCAGTACGTAGGCCATTTTCTCCCCATATTCCCGGTCAAACACACCGACCACCTGAATATCAGCATTCGCCGGATTTGTTAACGGACCGAGCACGTTAAAGATTGTACGAAAACCCAGTTCTTTTCTCGGGGTGACTGCATGCTTCATTGCTACGTGGTAGAGCGGGGCAAACAGAAAGGCCAGCCCTTTTTCCTGGAGGGCTTTTACCGCCTCATCAGGTCCTGACTGTACGGGCACCTGCAGTGTTTCAAGCACATCGGCGCTCCCGCTTTTGGATGATACCGAACGGTTGCCGTGTTTGGCTACCTTAATTCCCGCTCCGCTTAACGCGATTGCAGAAGCGGTGGAAATATTGTACGTTGAACTTACGTCGCCGCCGGTGCCGCACGTATCGAGAAGAGAAGGCTCCTCATGCTCTAAAGACAGGGCGTGACGGCGCATGCTGCGGACAAAGCCGGTCAGCTCTTCCACGGTTTCGCCCCGAAACCGCATAATGGTAATAAGGCCGGCAATCTGGCTCGGCGTAGCCTCTCCCTGCATAATAAAGTCCATTGCCTGTTCTGCTTCCTGTTCTTTCAGTGTATGCCCCTCAATGCATTTATTCAACAGTGCCTTAAGCATGAATATTCTCTCCCTTCTCATCGGTGAACATTGCTTCGGCAGCGGCTACTGTACGAAGAAGAGCTGCTGCTTTATTCTGCGTTTCTTCATATTCCGATGCCGGGTCCGAATCGGCAACGATACCGGCTCCGGCCTGTACCTTTGCCGTCTGATTTTCCACAAGCATAGTCCGGATAGCGATGCAGGAGTCAATGTTGCCGTCAAAGCCCATATAGCAGACAGCCCCGGCATACATTCCGCGTCTTGTCGGCTCGAGCTCCTTTAAAATTTCCATCGCACGGATTTTCGGCGCTCCGGAAACGGTTCCGGCCGGAAAAGCGGACTGAAGAGCCGCAACAGGGGAAACAAACGGGGAAAGCCTTCCTGTCACTTTGGAAATAATATGCATTACGTGTGAGAAGCGGACTGTTTCAAGCAGCACCGGCGTTTCCACCGTGCCGTAGGAAGCAATCCGGCCAACATCATTTCTGGCCAAGTCAACGAGCATAAAGTGTTCCGCCCGTTCTTTTTCATCGGCAAGCAGCTCTTCTTCGAGTGCTTTATCTTCTGTGTCGGTCTGTCCCCGCTTGCGGGTCCCGGCAATCGGATGAATTTCCACGTGGCCGTCGAGCACCTGCACGAGCCGTTCCGGAGAGCTTCCCACCACTTCTGTTTCCCCGAGACGCAGATAAAACAAATACGGCGACGGGTTGATCATGCGGAGTACCCGGTAAAGGTCAAATCCGCTTACCGTTGTTGGAAGCTCAAAGCGTTGGGACAGCACCGTTTGAAATACGTCCCCGGCTACAATATATTCTTTAATTTTCTCCACTGCCTCCATGAAGTCTTCCTTCGAATAATTGGACTTAACCCGGCTGAAGTCCACTGCTGTGTTTTTTTCCAGCGGCGGGTACATGGCGGATCCGGAATTTCCGTTCTGCAAACTCTTTTGAAGCTTTCCCACCGTGGCCTTTGCATCGTCAAAACGTTTCTCAGGCTCTTTATCTGTATGTTCATCGTAATAGATGATCGTCAGCTCTTTATTCGTCTGATCGAGCGCCATAATCGTGCGGCAGTAGACAAAGTGTATACGTGATTCCGGAGCGCTCTCCGGGGCAAGCTTGGGCTCAAATAATTCCACAGCATCGTACGAAAGAGCGCCGACTGCGCCTCCTTTAAACGGGAGATCCACCTCCGGGAGCGAGGGATCAATATAGTCTGTCGCCTGCTGCATGCAGTCCTCCAGATCAGAAGCTGTAAGTATGAGGGTACCGTCCGTTTTTTCGAGACGAAACTCCCCTCCCTGCTCTACAATCCGGAAGGAAGGGTGAAGCCCGACAAACGAGTAACGGGACCACGGAGAGGCTTCGTCTTTACTTTCAAGCAGATATACCGCGTCTTCCTGAAAGTGGCGAAACACATCGATAGGGGTGAGGGTGTCGGAAAAGTAATGCTCCATATAGGGAATTGTGCGGTGGGACGCACACTCGTCAGTGAATGCTTGCTTCGTTGTTTTGGTCACGGTTTTTCCTCCTTTGATCGGAAAAGCATGCCAGAACACGAGAAAAACCTCTCTGCGGACAGAGAGGCATGATAGAAGAGAACCCTGCCTATAGCTTCGCAGGATTTTTTGGTTAAATGTATTGTCAGGTATCTTCTATTCTCTGCTATTCTGCCTCTGCTCTTCTAACTCTCTATGCTGCCTCCGACGGCAGCGCTCATCTATACCTTAACTGTCGATGCTCTAAACTTATACTTATCCTACTAGGAATCCTTTTGCTTTGTCAAACCCAGGTCCGGGCGAAGCGCTACCGCTTCGTTTAAAAAGATATGCTTCACATCTTTTGCAGGTACATTCACTTCCGCAGTCATCATTACGCGGATGCACCGCTCCAGGCTCCCGGGCACCGGGATTTCCTGGGCACACATTACCGGCACAAACTCCCAGCCAGGAATCTCCCTTGCTGCTTTTGCCGGAAAAGCAGCGTTAAGATCAGAAGTGACCGTAAACCAAATATGCGAGACCTGGTCTGCGGTAATGTGATTTTCCGTAATCATCTCCTCAAGTACCCGGCCGGTTTCCTCCCAGATCTCTTCTGCGCGGTTTTGTTTTACCGTTGTTGCTCCCCGTACACCTCGTATCACTGTTGTCACCTGCCTATTTGTAATGGCGATCGAGCAGCTGCCTGATCGTGTTTTCTTCCACTTTTGCTGTCAGCGGTTTTCCCGGCTTCTCGAGCAGCACGTAATGGATCTCCCCGTAGGAAGCTTTTTTATCTCTTTTCATCGATTCCACTAATGCATCCGCCGAAAGCCCGCCCGGGGCATCCACCGGATAGCCCAGCGATTCGAGCCATGCTTTTTCTTTCTCCAGCTCCCAGTCGCCTGCGCTTTCATTATTACTTACCGCAAGAGCAAACCACAGGCCGGCGGCCACTCCTTCTCCGTGAGTGATGCGTCCGTAGCCCATTTCTTTCTCCAGGGCGTGTCCAAGGGTGTGCCCGAGATTTAAAAATGCCCGCACTCCCTGCTCGCGTTCATCTTCTTCGACAATACGCGCTTTAACTTCAATCGACCGTTTAATCCACGAAGCAACCTCCGGCGACTTCATGTCCTCCACGCTCTGTACGCGGGCTTTTAAATCCTGTAAAAAGGCCTCCCCGTCGAGGTAGGCGTGTTTGATCATTTCGGCAAAGCCGGAGCGCCACTCTGCATCGGGCAGGGTATGAAGCGTCGCGGTATCATATATGACAGCCAGAGGCGGATGGAAAGCGCCGGCCAGATTTTTGCCTGCTTTCAGGTTAATGCCCGTCTTTCCACCTACGCTGCTGTCCTGGGCAAGAAGAGTAGTGGGAAGTTGAATATAGTCCACACCCCGCATGTATCCGGCCGCTGCAAAGCCGGTCAAATCACCGGCCACTCCGCCGCCGAGCGCCACAAAGACAGATTTTCTGTCCATTTCGTTTTCAGCTGCGAATTCCCACAGCCGGGAAAGCTCCTCCACCGATTTGGACTGCTCACCCGAAGGCATTACATAGGTGCTTACGGGCAGCAGCCGTGCGAGCTGGCTTTCTGTCTCTTCCCGGTAAAGAGCGTCCACGGCCTTGTCCACGACGAGCAGGAAGCGGCTCTTGCCCGCCGCTGTTTCCTTTAAAACATCTGCAAGCTGATAGCGCAGCCCTTCCCCGATTATTACCGGGTAACTTCTTTTCTCCGCCTGTATCTGAACAGTTTCCATTAGTTAAAAATCCTTGGCTTCCTGTACATATTCTTCAAAGTTCCGGCGGATACGGTCCACATTATCTGTACCGAACATATCCAAAAAGGAAACGGCTACTTCAAATGCTACAACGTTTTCCATTACAACTGAAGCCGCAGGCACTGCACAGCTGTCCGAGCGCTCAATGCTCGCTTTAAACGGTTCCTTGGAATCAATGTCTACGCTTTGCAATGGCTTATAGAGGGTCGGAATCGGCTTCATCACGCCCTGGATAACCACCGGCATCCCGTTGGTCATTCCGCCTTCAAATCCGCCAAGGTTGTTGGTGCTCCGGTAATATCCGTTCTTTTCGTCCCAGACAATTTCATCATGCACCTGGCTGCCCGGCCGGTTTGCCGCTTCAAAGCCGATACCTACTTCAGCCCCTTTAAAAGCGTTAATGCTCGCAACCGCTCCGACGATTTTGCCGTCAAGCTTATGGTCATATTGCACGTGACTGCCTAGTCCCACTGGCAGTCCTTCCACTACGGTCTGTACGACGCCGCCAATGGAATCGCCATCCGCCTTCGCCTTGTCGATCGCTTCCATCATTTGTTTTTCCGCCTCCGGATCGAGACAGCGGACCGGAGAGGCTTCTGATTTTTCCTGAAGCTCCTGCATGGAGGAATAAGACGTCTCTGCTGAATGGATCCCGCCTATCGTAAGAACCTGACCGCCTACCTCTATTCCGAAGGTTTTGAGAATTTTTTTCGCCAGTGCCCCTGCCATTACCCGAGCAGTTGTTTCTCTTGCCGAGGAACGCTCGAGCACGTTTCTCATGTCACGGTGCCCGTATTTAATAGCCCCGTTCAGATCTGCATGCCCGGGGCGGGGACGTGTAATTTTCCGCTTCACTTTTTCCGCTTCCTCTTCGGAGAGCGGTTCGGTGCCCATAATCTTTTCCCAGTGCACGAAATCGTCATTTTCGACGACCATAGTAATCGGTGCTCCGGTTGTTTTCCCATGCCGGACCCCGCTTAAAAATTTCACTTTATCTTTTTCAATCTGCATTCTGCGGCCCCGGCCATATCCGCCCTGGCGTCTGGCGAGTTCCTGGTTGATATCTTCTTCAAGAAGCTCCATCTGTGCCGGGACTCCCTCAACGATCGTTGTCTGCTGTGGTCCATGTGATTCTCCTGCGGTTAAAAATCTCATATGCGTCTTCTCTCTCCTTTGCTCCATACGTATCTCTTTAGTGCTTTTATGCAGTAAATGATAACATAATCCTTTATTTAGCGAAACTGCCTTCTTTCATCTTCCTGAAAAGCTTAGCTTTTTCGGTAAAAAAAAGTTCCGGCCGGCTCAAACTTATACTTTTCCGGATGAAACATCTGCTCCGTGCTTCCGACAAACAGCACGCCGCCCGGGCGAAGCGCACTGTAAAACTGGTGGTAAATATAATCCTTAGCTTCCTCTGTAAAATAGATCATCACATTTCTGCAAATGATAATATCTACATCCCCCACCGGTTTGTCCGCAAGCAGATTCTGCTTTTTAAAGCGAATATCCCGGGCAGCCGCTTTTGTGTCAAACTGGTAGGCTGGCGGACTCGCTTCAAAATATTTCTGCAGATACGCCGCTGGAACGTTTTCTATGGCCCGGCTTGAATAGATACCCATCTGCGCCTTTTCAAGAATACTGGTGTCAATATCTGTCGCCGTAATGGAAAAGGAGACCCCCGGAAATGCTTCTTTCATCATCATCCAGAGCGAGTATGGTTCTTCACCTGTAGAACACGCTGCAGACCATATGTGCAGATTGCTGCGTTTGTTAAGTATTTCCGGAAGAACCGATGTCTGAAGCACCTCCCACCGGGAAGGGTTACGGAAAAACTCGGAAACATTGATAGTCATCCGCTCAAGTATTTCCTTCAGAAGCGCTTCGTCTTTTTGAAGCCCCCGGTCAAATAAATCTGTAAATGAATGAAAACCTTTTTTCTGCAAAAAGGAAAACAGCCGCCGCTTCATCTGCGCCTCTTTGTATAAATGCAGGTCCAGGCCGGTCAGTGCCTTCATCTTTTGCACGAATAGACCGTAATCCTCGGCCATTTGATTTTCCACTGCTGTATGTTGTCTGCTTGTCATCGTATCCCCACTTTGCTGAGTATTATTATATCACGGCGGCCTTGTTTCTTCAGGTTCCGCCCAAAGATCTTTTTCATTATATCGACCAGCAGAAAGGGAATTTTCACTTGATAAACAGGTGGAAGGCCCGGTGAATTAAAAAAAGCGGGCCCCCTGAAGGGACACGCTTTAGATTAATATCTTTTCGCCCGTTTTTCCGCTTTGGAATCCGCTACGACGAAGCAGGCGTGAATGGATGCCGGCACCCAGAAAAGCAGGAGCAGCAGGAAATTGATAAATGCCTGAAACGGCCGGCCGACGAGCAGCACCGCTACCGGCGGCAAAAGTATTGCAAGTAAATACATCATTAGTTATCACCCTTATCTTGAATTGTCTATAAGAGTGTATTCCCAAAAGCGTAGCAGCTTAATCTTATTTTACAGCCAGACATCAATGGAACGTTCATATTCGATCACTTCTTCCGGATCAAAAAACAAACCAATCTCTCGATCCGCGCTCTCAAGGGAATCTGAGCCGTGGATAACATTTTTCTCCTTCACATGCCCATAATCGCCGCGGATCGTTCCTGCCGGTGCTTCTTTTGGATCAGTTTTCCCGATCAGCAGCCGGGAAATATGTATAGCATCCTGGCCTTCGAGTACTAAGGCAAACACGGGGCCCGACGTAATAAAACCGACCAGATCATTGAAAAAAGGTTTTTCTTTATGTTCTTCGTAATGCTTTTGGGCCAATTCAGGTGAAATGTGCATAAATTTACCGGCGGCGATTTTCAGTCCTTTTTCTTCAAAACGCTGAACAATTCTGCCAACCAGTCCGCGCTGGACTCCGTCCGGCTTTACCATTACAAACGTGCGTTCACTCGTCATATTTCTTCCCCCATCCATTACTATTTACCAAAATTAGTATAGCAAAAGTTGAAAGCGTTAGCAATTACCGGCTGGACGGGGAGAATCAATATTTTCTGCCACCAATATAGGCAGCAATATCTTTTAAAGAATCCTTTGCCTCTATGTCCGGCAAAGCGGCAATAGCTTCGTAGGCTTTCTCCAGATACCGCTCACTCATTTTTTTTGCATATTCGATACCCCCGGAATTGTTGATTTCCGAAAGAATGCGGGTGACCTGCTCTTCGTCGACGGCTTCTTCCTGAATGGCTGCACTGATGTTTTCCTGAAGCTGCGGGTTCTGATGCATAGCATACAGCGCAGGCAGCGTTACATTTCCCTGTCTTAGATCACCACCGGCGGGCTTTCCAAGCTCTTTTTCGCTTCCGGTAAAGTCGAGAATATCATCGATAATCTGATAGGACATACCAAGGTGATAGCCGTACCGGTAAAGCTGGCGCTGCGTCTTTTTTGATGCTCCGGCGCTTGCAGCACCGAGTTCACAGCCGGCCGCAATCAAAACTGCTGTTTTTCTCCGGATTCTGCGCAGGTACGTCCGCAGTGGCTGCTCCCAGTTGTACTGGTCCCGGATCTGTTCGATCTCGCCGACACATATTTCGATCAGCGTTTTTGAGATAATCCGGTTGATAACAGGATCGCGGTAGTAGGCTGCGCGCTCAACAGCACTTCCAAAAATATAATCACCGGTATACATCGCTACTTTGTTATCCCAGGCAGCCTTGACTGTAGACTCACCCCGGCGCAGTTCAGCATCATCTATCACATCGTCATGAACGAGGGAAGCCATGTGTATCAGTTCAAGCGAAGCGGCCGCATGTTTGATATGTTCAATATCATAATTTCCAAATTTCGCACTGAGCAGCACTAAAACCGGCCGGATACGTTTGCCTCCAGCTTTTAATAAGTGATTTGACGCTTCAGTCAAGACGGCGTGTTTCGAATCCACCGCTTCTTCAAGCGTTTTTTCAATCACTTTAATATCCGGTTTTAAATCTCTGTACAGATCCATCAGCTTCATCTTATTCACCTTCAAAATAAATAATGCACCTCGTCTCCCGGCTGCAAAATATCTAAACTTTCAACTGCTTCATTTAAATATCCATACTTATAAGCGAGATGGTAATAATAAAGCAGGCCTTCCTGCTCCCTGGCCCCAAGCGTGAAATGAAGTCCCCGGAAGTACTCCTGCCAATACGAACTGCTGCCTCCGAGCCGATGACTGTAATCACTGGCCATTCCGGCAAAATCGTCCTGCTGTGCTGTGCGGCGGCTTTGTAAAAAACCCTGATAGAGGGTGGACCACATGCTTTCGGCCTGATGGAACGACTCGTTTTGAACGGCAAATACAGCGTAAACCATCGGCAGACCGGTATGAGCATACCATAACTCACCGAGATCGTAACGGTACCAGTCACTTTCCTCCCAGGAAGCCTTGATGGCGTCATCGCCAATTAACAGGTAAGCGTCATTCTCCTCTTTCATTTTCACCGGGTCCGGTGCCTGCGTTTGATAATCCGCCTCTGTCACCTGATAGAATTCCTGCAGTATAATTTTCAGCAGATGAACGCTTGTCGCACTTGTCGATGTCAAAGCAATCCGCTTTCCCGTAAGCTCATCAAGAGGATAATGGGAGTAGAACAAAATGGACCGTACTTTGCCTGCAGAAGCTACACAAAGAGACGGCAGAAGCGAAAGAGCACGCGTACTGGACCCAAAAGCAAACGAAGATACAGCGCTTCCGCTCAGCTTTTGTTCTTCAAGCTTTCGGTTCAGTGAAGCGGGTACGTCCTGTTCGAACTGCACCCCTTCCTGCTCGAGCTTTTGCCGTTCAAGATAATAAAAAAACGGTTTTGCATTCGTATAAGCAATTTCTCCCATTGTTATGGACATAACCATCTCTCCAAATCGTATACATCTTCCTTACGCAGGTGTACATATCTTTACATTAAAATATCTCCAAGGGTAAATACTAATATCACAATACTTATAATCCCGTTCATGGGGAAAAAGGCGACCCCGACCTTTGACAGATCGTAAGGCTTCACCAGTGAATGCTCATAGATCATGATTGCAGCGGCTGCAGAAACTCCAACAAGGTAAAACCAGCTGAGCGGCGAAAGCAGATACAGTGCCAGAAGAGAAATCAGACTGACGAGATGAAATCCCCGGGAAATGTAAAGAGCTTTTGCAATCCCGAAACGGGCCGGGATGGAATTCAGTCCGGCGCGCTTATCATACTCTGCATCCTGTGTCGCGTAAATAATGTCAAATCCGCCAATCCACATCGCCACCGCTGTAAAAAGCAGAAATGCCTCCGGCTGAAGCGTGCCTGTCACTCCTACCCATCCGCCGAGCGGAGCGATGCCAATTGTTACTCCTAAAAACACATGGCAGAGCCAGGTGAAGCGCTTCGTGTAGGAATACAGCGTCATAAAAAATACAGGAATTGGCAGAAGATAGACTGCCAGCATATTTAACTGGAACGCAGCGACAAATAAAATAAAAAAAGATCCAAGCACAAACAAAATGGCTTGACCTCGTGAAACCTCTCCTGCAGGAATGGCTCGTGTTTCCGTTCGCGGATTGCGGGCGTCTATTTCTGCATCGATCAGGCGGTTCAATGTCATTGCAGCGCTGCGGGCACCAAACATTGCCAGTGTAATCCAGATCCAGTCAGCAATGGAGGGCCAGGAGCCGTTGATCATCAGGCCGCCGAGCGCCGCTCCCAAAAATGCAAACGGGAGGGCGAATACGGTATGCTCGAATTTTATCATTTCTAAAATAGTTTTAATTTTACTCATTGGTTCAACTTCCTTATCACTGTCATCTTATCATTTTTTGCGGGCGATATGGGCGCAGACTGTGCCGGCAGAAAAAGGAGAAATCTGTACCTGGCTGAACCCTGCTTCCATGAACATAACTCCAAGCGTTTCTTTCGACGGAAATACCATCGTCGATTCCTGTAGCCAGCGGTATTCGTCGTATCGGTTAATCAATACTTTTCCTATCACCGGCATGACTGATTGAAAATAAAAGGAATAAAATTTTTCCACGATGCTGTTTTCCGGCCAGGACGTTTCCAGGCACACAGCGGTGCCTCCAGGCTTCAGCACCCGCTGCATTTCCTTAAGCACCCGCAGATAATCGGATACGTTCCGGAGGCCGAAGCCTATCGTTACGTAATCAAACGAGTTATCAGGAAACGGCAGGCTGTTTACATTGCCATGTATTAAATCGATGTTTCTGAGCTGTTCCCGGTGCACCTTCTCCCGACCGACTTCAAGCATTTTTTCACTGAAGTCGATGCCGGTGGCGCTGCCGCCTTTTCCTACTGCTTTACCAAGCTGGATCGTCCAGTCTGCCGTGCCGCAGCATAAATCGAGCGCTTTTGAGCCGCGGCGGACGTTCATCTGCTTCATGGTTTTTTTACGCCAACGCTTATGCAGCCGGAAGCTGATCACGCTGTTCATATGGTCGTAGTTTCCTGAAATAGACTGGAATACCTGATATACTTTATTTTCTTTTTGGGTAGCCATCATTGAAACCCCTTTTTACTCAATACCTACAGCTATCCATTCATCCATTAACGATTGCAGCGTATCAGAGAGCTGTTCGTCTTTTTCAACCTGCTGATGAAAAAAGCTGTGTTCTTGATCGATTAGTTGTTTTAATATTTGCTGTGCGCTCTGCGATTGACCTTCCCAGTACTGCACCTGGGCGGCACAGGCTGAAAATTCTTCGGTACGGCCAAACCACTCCCATTCATGAAGCAGCCTTTTCAAGGCAAAAATAGACGAGGAAGCCACTGCAAGATGCGGGCGTCCGTAAAAATGGATGACCTCTTCCACAATACCCGCTTCACTCGTTCTTAGTGTTTGAAGCATGTCGGTATGGTCCCGGCACTCGCCAAAATGCAGCTTCATTTTCGCTTCATTCATGCTTCGGATTGCTGATGTAAAAACAAGAAGGATTTCCTGATGAAAGGCAGTACTGAGCAGACGGTAGTAGAGACTGCTCATCAAATCCCCGTTCAGAATCGTCAGCTGCCTTATTTTTTTATCATCGCCGTCGTTATGCAGCTGGATCTGTTCATGAGCTTTAAACGCCGATTGAACGAGCAGTACAGCTGCAATTTGTTCCCCCATCCGTTCCCGGGGCACTTTGGCTTCTTTTAACGCCTCAAGCAGAAGGTGGATCGTCTCTTCGTGCGCTTCCGGCAGCCCGATTTTCTCCTCAATATACGAGTGCTGGGTCAGGCGCTGAAACTCTTTTTTTATTTCCTCTGCACATGGTGTCCAGTAGTTGTTCATGCCGCTTCCCCCAACCCCTTAAATGCTGGTGATTTCATTTCTTGCGTTCTATGCTCTCCAATTATAGCACAGCCTCTTTGTTTCCAAGAAAGATTACGTTAATCTTCCCCGCTACCTGCCTTTATTTCGCCGTAGCTCGTTTGTATAACCGCGTTGCCCCGCACCTTGATCGCAGACGTATGTTCGGTAAACTGGGCGATGAGCACTTCTCCGCCGTCTAATTTCTCCAAGTGATGGAAACGGGTGTCCTTGCCGCGGGTCAAGCCCATGACGTTGACACCGTCTTCTTCTGCACGGATGACGATAAAATCATCTCCATTCTGCATTTAAGACCCTCCCTGTTTTCGTTTTGTTCCCATGGTAAAGCGCCCGCTCTCTGCAGGCGCCTCGTTTTTATCTGCTGGGGATCAGTGCTTAATGAGCGAAAGAACCTCGCTCCTTGCCGCCTGATCTCCTTCAAATGTTCCTCTCACTGCAGAAGTTACCGTCATAGATCCAGGTTTCTTCACGCCGCGCATGGTCATACACATATGTTCTGCTTCAAGCACGACCATCACTCCGTGAGGTTCAAGCGTCGAAACAATTTCATTTGCGATAGTATAGGTGATACGTTCCTGAAGCTGTGGACGTTTGGCAATCGTTTCTACAGTCCGGGCCAGCTTGCTGAGACCTGTCACCATTCCGCCTTTCGGGATGTAGGCTACGTGAGCCTTACCGAAAAAAGGAACTAAGTGATGCTCGCACATCGAAAAAAACGGTATGTCTTTTACCAGAACCAGTTCCTCGTGATCTTCCCCAAAGACAGTTTTTAAATGCTCGTCTGCTGATTCATGCAGCCCGGCAAAAACCTCCTGATATAAACGGGCTACTCTGTCCGGGGTGTCAAGCAGGCCTTCACGGCCGGCATCTTCACCAACTCCTTCAAGAATCAGCCTGACACCTTCTTTTATTTTTTCGTGATCGAAATTAGCCACCGTAAGTCCTCCAATCAACTTCTGCTGCCTTCAGCCGCTGCTGTTTGTCTTGAAAAATTTTAGCACAAGCCCTTTTAGAAAGCAAAAGGGGCGCCTTTAAACGTAACTGGCGCATTAATTATTATCATCAAGCAGCATGATGGAGTGCTCTTTCTCATTTTTCTTCCCACGCTCCATCAGGGATTTCGCCATTTTTTCCGGTGGCACGTGCTCAAACAGTACTTTGTACAACCCTTCTGTAATCGGCATTTCCACTCCAAGCGAACGGGACCAGTGATATACAGCTTCAGTGGTGCGCACGCCTTCAACAACCATCCCCATCTGCTCCAGGACGTCTTCAAGGCTTTTACCTGAACCGATTTGATTTCCAGCCCGCCAGTTCCGGCTGTGTTCACTTGTACATGTAACGATCAAATCCCCAAGACCCGAAAGGCCGGTAAAAGTGAGCGGAGATGCGCCCAGATGCGTGCCGAGCCGAGTGATTTCCGCCAGCCCTCTAGTCATTAAAGCGGCTTTTGCATTATCACCGTATCCAAGTCCTGACGTAAGACCGATACCGAGGGCAATAATGTTTTTCAATGCCCCGCCAAGCTCGACACCGAGAAAATCATCGTTGGTGTATACACGGAAAGCCTGATTCATAAACAGCTCCTGAACACGGGTCTGTACGTGTTCAGACGTGCCGGACACTGCGACAGTGGTCGGCTGCTGCTCTGCCACTTCTTCTGCGTGGCTTGGTCCTGAAAGCACTGCCATTCCCTGAAAAGAAAGACCGGCCCACTCTTCTTCGAGAATTTGCGATACCCTTAAAAACGATTCAGGCTCGATACCTTTAGCCGCGTGTACGACAATAGTGTCCTGCTGAAGATACGGCATTAAATCCCGGGCGATTTTTCTGACGGCTCCACTCGGGACTGCAAGAACAATAAAGGAAGCCTCTACTGCTGCTTCCTTTATGTCCGTTGTAGCCACTATATTTTCCGGCAGTACGATCCCTTTTAGATAGCCTTCGTTTCTGTGTGTGGTATTAATTTCTTCAGCCAGCGCTTCTCTGCGGCACCAAAGACGCACCGCATGCTGATTTTGTCCTAACACAGAAGCCAGGGCCGTTCCCCAGCTCCCTGCTCCGATAACAGCTGCCTGTTTTTTCATGCTTTTAACTCCTTTTATCCTTCACTGCTCTTTTTATACAATGAGCTTTCATTGCCACGCAGCAGGCGGACGATATTTGTACGGTGCTTCCATATCGAAAGAAGGCCGAGAAAAACGGTTAAATACAAATAGGTCTCTGGATGTCCGTTGGTCGACTGGGTATAAAAAACCGCAACCGGGGTTAAAACAGCAAACAATAGAGAACCAAGAGACACATAACCGGTAACTGCAATAGCTGCAATCGCTATAATTCCGACATAAATTGCCGGAAAAAAGACGAGTACGCTGATAACTCCGATGGCAGTGGCCACGCCTTTGCCCCCCCGGAAGCCGAAATAGACCGGCCAGTTATGCCCAAGCACAGCGGCAAGACCGCCAAGAGCGGGAGCCAGGCCATCCACCTGGCTTAACGACAAAAATCCTGGCAGCAGGCCCAAGGCTGCCCATTGAAAAAAGAAGCCGAGCCACACCGCCACCATACCCTTCAGCACGTCCAAAAGCAGCACCACAACCGCCCATTTCGTGCCCAGGACCCGGCGGGTGTTAGTGGCACCGGCATTGCCGCTTCCAACAGAACGGACGTCCACCTTTTTTATACGCTGTACAAATAGATAACTAAAACTAACTGAGCCGATTAGATAACCAATCACAACTGCAAGAATTACTCCCATTGTACTCTCCCCTTACCAAACCATTTCCGTCTGCTATTCGTTTTTCTTTCTGGCCACGATCCGAAGCGGTGTGCCTTCAAACGAGAAAGCTTCACGGCATTTGTTTTCCAAATACCTGCGATATGAAAAATGCAGAAGCTCCGGGTCATTTACAAACAACACAATGACTGGAGGGCCCGAGGCGACCTGTGTTGCAAAATTAATACGCAGGCGTTTGTTACTATGGGTCGGGGTCGGGTTCATAATCACCGCATCCATAATAACTTCATTTAACACGTTGGTAGGCACACGTACGTGATGATTTTCAGCCACCTGACGAACTACCGGCAGCAGGTTCTGCATTCTCCGCTTCGTTTTGGCAGACAGGAAAACGATCGGTGCGTAGTCCAGGAACTGGAACTCCTCCCTGATTTCTTCGGTGAACCGGTGCATCGTTTTGTCGTCTTTTTCAACTACATCCCATTTATTAACGACAATAACGATTGCCCGGCCGGAGTCGTGCGCGTAGCCTGCTACTTTTTTGTCCTGCTCCCGAATGCCTGCTTCGCCGTCGAGAACGACAACAGCTACATCGGCCCGTTCCATAGCACGCATCGCCCGGAGAACACTGTATTTTTCTGCTTTTTCATACACTTTTCCCCGACGGCGCATACCTGCCGTATCAATGATGCTATATTTCTGTTCGTCTTTTTCGAACTCCGTGTCCACCGCATCCCTCGTTGTACCGGGAATTTCGCTCACAATGACGCGTTCTTCTCCGAGTACTGCGTTCACAAGAGAGGATTTCCCTACGTTCGGCTGACCGATGACTGCCATATGAATCGTGTCATCGTCCTTTTCTTCTTCATCCTCCACAGGAAACCGTTCGAGTACTTCATCAAGCAGGTCACCAAGGCCAAGCCCGTGCGATCCGGAAATTGGAAATACTTCTCCGAGTCCAAGGGAGTAAAACTCATACATCTGCTCCCGCATTTCATAGTTGTCTATTTTATTCACGGCCGTGATGACCGGTTTTTTGGATCGAAGCAGAATATCTGCGACTTCTTCATCTGAAGCCGTAATACCGTCCCGCCCGTTTACGATAAAAATAATGACGTCTGCCTCATCGATAGCAAGCTTAGCCTGCTCCCGAATTTGAGTGAGCAGCGGTTCATCGTTCAGTTCGATGCCTCCGGTGTCAATCACGTGAAAGAAGCGATGCAGCCATTCACCTTCCCCGTAAAGCCTGTCTCTTGTAATACCCGGCTCGTCTTCGACGATAGCCATTCGTTCTCCGATAATACGGTTAAATATTGTTGATTTGCCAACATTTGGCCTGCCGACAATGGCGACTGTAGGTTTTACCATCATTTTGATTCCTTTCTGTCTCTAAATCTATCTTCATTATCATAACATGAAACAGATCCGTTCCTCTCCCCCAAATTTGTATCCGGCGGGTAAAACAAGGAAAAAACCAGGCACGAAAAACGCGCCTGGTTGCTTTTACGAAATTTATATCGAACGCCGGCTGTATAAAGAAGTGTCAATGCCACGCTCTTTCAGCCAGTGGGCCGTTTCTCCACGCAGAACAATTGGAGCCTTTTGCAGTTCATTAATGTTTTGAGCCCCCACCGCTGTCATTACTGTTTTCAGTTCCTCCTGTATCTGCCGGAGAAAAGAAGCGGCGCCCTCTGCTCCGTGGTCTTTCGCTTCCCGCAGGACGGCACCTGCCATTCCGCTGGCACTGCCTCCAAGTGCAATAATCCTTGCGACGTCCAGGCCGTGCCTTACGCCTCCTGAGCCAATAACACTGCCAGGGCGCCAGGCGTGTACGGTTTCGGCGATGGCCGCCGCTGTCGGAATACCCCATTGATCGAAAAAAGCAAACGGACGATCTCGTCTTTTGTTTTCAATCATGGAAAAATTCGTCCCTCCGCTGCCGCCCGCGTCAATAATGGCTACTCCTGAGTTCCGCAGCTTGGCTGCCGTTTCAAAAGAAATGCCAAACCCTACTTCTTTTACAATTACCGGAACAGAAAGCTCATTCGCAATACGTCCGATGCGGTCCAGGGCTCCCTGGAAATCCCTGTCTCCTTCAGGCATAACAAGCTCCTGAATGACATTCAAATGAATCTGAAGAGCATCAGCCTGAATCATTTCAACCGCCTGGCCAGCCTGCTCTACGCTTACTTCACTTCCTGTATTGGCAAAAATAACACCGTCAGGATTTTTTTCCCGTACGATTTTATATGTATAGGATTCCTGCTCATTTTTGATGGCCGATGTTTGGGACCCGACTGCCATAGCAACGCCAGTTGCTGCTGCAGCTTCTGCCAGTGACGCGTTAACAGCGGCTGTTTCACTGCCGCCTCCACCCGTCATTGCATTAATAAGAATCGGCGAACTTAACGAAAGTCCGCCGATTTCTACTGATGCATCTGTATAAAGAGAAGCTGAGTCAGGCAGACTTTGATGGACAAATTGAATGTCATCTAAACTGCTTTCGGCTGAAAAACCTGTTGATAAAGCATATTCAATGTGATCCTGTTTCCGCCTAGCCCGCGACACAAGCAAATCTCCTTACTTTTTATATTTTTTCAACTGATCGCCGACCATATCTCCAAGGGAGAAGCCAGCGTGATCTTCTTCCGGTGCTTCGTATTCGCTTTGAACTTTCGAATCGCTGGTTTCAGGATTTTCAAGTTCTCTGATGCTTAGGGAAATACGATGTTCGGCAGGATTAATATCAAGTACTTTTGCTGTAACTGCCTGCCCTTCTTCAAGCACCTCTCCCGGCGTTCCGATGTGACGGTTCGCGATTTGGGAAATGTGGACAAGACCTTCCACTCCGGGAGCCACTTCAACAAATGCGCCGAAGCTGACCAGTCGTTTCACCTGACCATCAATAACATCTCCGGCTTCGATTTGTCCTTCAATAGTCGTCCATGGTCCAGGAAGGGTATCTTTAATCGAAAGAGAAACTCTTTCGCTGTCCGGATCAACAGCTAAGATTTTTACTTCGATCTCATCGCCTTCGTTGACGATTTCTCCTGGTGATTCCACACGGTGATGAGCCATCTGCGAAATGTGGACAAGACCGTCGACACCGCCGACATCCACAAATGCGCCAAAGTTAGTCAGGCGCTGCACTGTTCCTTTCACCGTATCTCCTACATTCAAGTTTTCAAGCACTTCTTTCTTCTTCACTTCGGCCTCCTCGTCCAGAACGGCACGCTGAGATAAAATCAGCTTGTTTTCTTCCGGATCTATTTCTGCAATTTTTAGTCTTAATGTTTTTCCCTGATAATCTGAAAAATCTTCCACATAATATCTTTCCACGAGCGAAGCCGGGATAAAGCCGCGCACGCCTAGATCGACCACAAGCCCGCCTTTGACAATTTCAGCCACCTGGGCTTCAATAACATCGCCGGATTCATACTTTTCCTGAAGCTCGCCCCAGGATTTATCAGCAAGTGCTGCCCGGCGGGAGAGAACCAGCTCATCATCTTCCATTTTAGTCACTTTGAATTCGAGCTGATCTCCTTCCTTGAGCACATCGTCTACTTTTTCTACGTGCAGGCTTGAAAGTTCGCTGATCGGAATAACCGCATCTACTTTATAACCAGCATCCGCATACGCCTGTTTTTCTTCTACCTTTGTTACTGTGGCAGTAATGATATCTCCCACGTTAAACTCTTTCATACCTTCAAGTTCGTTGTTCATTTCATCTGCCATTGACCATTGCCTCCTTCAGTGTCCTTAAATCCTGTCTATGGGGTTTTTGGGGATTTTGAAGTATTAACCGGACTGTAGCTGGCTGGTGCCTGTTTTTGCCTGGTGGTGAACGGCTTTAATTTCTTCCATGATTACTTCGGTCGCTTCTTCAGCTTTTGCTTTATTCGTCCGAAGATCCTGCATGGGCACCGGCCGGCCTATCACTACATTCACACGCCTGAACAGACCGTAACGACCACTGATAGCAACCGGAACTACTGCTGCGTCTGAACGGAGAGCAAAAAACCCGGCACCGGTTAATCCTTTTCCTATTTCCCCGCTTTTACTCCTAGTACCCTCAGGAAAAAGACATAAAACCTGTCCCTCGTTTAAAAATTGAATTCCCTGTTTTAATGACTTTCGGTCTACCACGCCTCTGCGGACGGGAAAAGCTCCGACAAAATACATAATAAAACCCAGAATTTTTTTATTAAACAATTCGCTTTTAGCCATAAAGTGCACTTTTCTGCGAATATGAGTGGCAAGCAGAGGCGGATCAAAGTTGCTTATATGATTCGAACAGATCAGAACCGGCCCTTCCTTCGGCACGTTCTCTCTTCCGGTCACCCGGACACGCATAAAAATGACCGCAAGAAAGTAGGCAGAATACTTTACGATATTATACATCATGAGACTGATTCACCTTCTCTTCTGCGAGCGCTGTGATCCTCGTGATAACTTCCGGGATAGTAAGAGCAGTCGTGTCAATCTCCACAGCATCCTCTGCTTTTTTTAACGGCGAATGCTTCCTGGCTTTATCGAACTCGTCCCGGTGAATGATCGCTTCATAAATTTCATCGTAAT
This sequence comes from Marinococcus luteus, assembly GCF_034497705.1. Lineage (GTDB taxonomy): Bacteria > Bacillota > Bacilli > Bacillales > Marinococcaceae > Marinococcus > Marinococcus luteus_A. The sequence goes on from NZ_JAXRUV010000001.1 coordinate 704,107, forward strand.
CCGCCGGGGTGCCACGCTCCTGCACCTCCTTGTACCTTCGCATTGCACGCTCTTCTGCTGAAGCAACCAGGAATATTTTTAATTCCGCATCCGGAAGAATGGTAGTGCCGATATCCCGGCCATCGAGCACCGCCCCTTTTTCTGCCGCAAGCCGGCGCTGCTTCAAAGCCATTTCCTCACGTACACCAAGGTGGGCCGCGGTCAGAGATACAACGCTGTCCACCTCGCTCGTACGGATAGCTTCAGACACGTCTTCTCCGTCGAGGTATACTTCGCTCACCCTCGGGTTGCCGACAAGACGGATACTGGCGGCTTTTAACAGCTCCGTCATTTTTCCGCCGTCGTCCAGGGGCGTGCCTGTGCGCAGTGCCTTTAATGACAGCGCCCGGTACATGGCTCCTGTATCGATGTATGTATAATTAAGCTGCACGGCACATCCTTTCGATACAGTGCTTTTTCCAGCACCGGCCGGCCCGTCAATAGCAATATTGATTTTCCTCATCCTCCTGCACCCCGCCCATTAGATTGTTGAACATGTAGCATCTGCTCATCATTTTCAAAACTAACATATTTCCTCCCGTTTGCATATATTGTACCCGCCGAACTTTTCATTTCCCGGTACTTTACGAAAAGAAAAAGACCGCTTCGGCGGTCTCAGACTGTCGACAATGGCTCTCATTTTAGAGCGTGTCGGCAGTTTTTTTGTGCTATGATAAAAAGAAAAAGCCTGGAAAGGGGTTATCGCGCATGATGAGGCGGGATACGGAAGAAGCTCGTTACCGGGAAGCCACCATGCCGTTGGATCAGTTAGTGCCTGCGGACCACCTGGTCCGCCAGATCGAGGCCGCGCTGGATTTTTCCTTTATTTACGACGAAGTTGCGTCCCTCTATGCCCCCATCGGCCGGCCGAGTATTGACCCGGTCCGGCTGGTGAAAATGGTGCTGCTCCAGTATTTGTTCGGCATTCGCTCCATGCGTCAGACCGTTCGGGAGATCGAAACGAATGTGGCCTACCGATGGTTCCTCGGGTTGGACCTCCTGGAGCCCGTGCCGCATTTCTCCACCTTCGGCAAGAACTACACCCGCCGGTTTCGGGACAGCGGGTTGTTCGAAGCGATATTTGAACGGGTGCTGGGAGAAGCCGTGGCCGCCGGCTTTGTGGATCCGTCCGTCTTTTACATCGATGCTACCCACGTGAAAGCGAACGCCAACAAGAAAAAATTTGATCGGGTTCAGTTGGCAGCCGAAGCCCGGGCCTACCAGGATCAACTGGACGCCGAAATTCACCGGGACCGCGAGGTCCACGGAAAAAAGCCCCTGCCTCCCGCCCGCCGCGAACCGGGCGGACGGGAGGTCAAACAAAGCACGACGGATCCTGACAGCGGCTATTACGTCAAAGATGAACGGGAGAAAATGTTTGCCTACAGCTGGCATACCGCCTGCGACCGGCACGGGTTTGTCCTCGGAGCGATCGTGACCGGAGCCAATGTTCATGACAGCCGGATCTTTCATGAGCTGTTGGCGCAGGTGATGGCCCGGGCGGGCCGTCCGTACGCCGTCGCGGTGGATGCCGGCTATAAAACCCCGGCCATTGCTCATCTGCTTCGCGAGCAGGCCATTCGCCCGGTTATGCCTTATACCCGTCCCAAGGGCCCGCCGGGACGCTTGCGCAAACAGGACTTTGTGTATGATGCCTACCTGGACGCGTATCTCTGTCCCGAGCATCAGGCCCTGCGCTACCGCACCACGAATCGGGACGGTTATCAGGAGTATGTCTCGGATCCCGTCCTTTGTCAGTCCTGCCCGCTGCTCGAGACCTGTACCCAAAGCCGGGATCACCGGAAGGTGATCCTCCGCCACGTCTGGCAGGACGATCTGGACGAAGCCGAACACCTTCGGCACACCCCGTGGAACCGGAGGACCTATGCGGAACGAAAAGAAACCATCGAACGGATTTTTGCGGATCTCAAACAAAAGCATGGCTTGCGCTGGACGCTCCTCGCCGGAGGGGCACGAAACACCGCGCAGGCGATGCTTGTTTATGCGGTGATGAACCTCAAAAAACTCGCCACCTGGCGGTGGCGACAGACGTGCGCCGGCCGTTGGATGCTTCTTTTTCCCTCCATGGCACAAACAAAGGCCTCCGAAAATGAATTTCGGAGGCCTTTGTCTACAATCTGAGACCGCTTCGGCGGTCTAACATACTAGCTCCCGAGTCGTTTTTCATGTTTCGCTGCGGAGCGCTGTCGTTCAAAGCAGTATCGGATTACTGCCTGACGCTCTTTTTCGGCCAGATCCAAAAACTCCATGCTTGCCCGCTTCGGCCTGCGCTCTTCTTTTTCCAGCACTCTTCTAACCGCAGCAGTACAATGCAGGTAATGCATCGTCCCGTCCTCCATTGGGAAAGCAAGCGTAATCTGCACCTGTTCATCTTCAAGCAGCTTCGATTTTGGCGGCACGACGATCATGCATCCACCGCCGCTCACATTTACCGTCACCGTGGTGAACGGACGGTAATGGCCATGCACAGCTGTATTGACGCTTGTTTCCACGCGCACATAGTTTCTGCGCTGTACCCGCTGCCATTCCTTTTTTGCAGGGCGTTCAATGATCAGGGCCGGTATACGTCCCTTTTGACGTGAAAGCACTGTAGAACGAAACGAATAAACAGCACTGTCTTCCCCGACAAACCATACATGGACTGCCCTGCCTGCCTGAAAGGAAGTAATCTTACCAGTCTCTTTTTCTGCAGGCATGGCAATTGTGAACGTATGTTCATCTGCATCAAGCAGCTGGGATTTATATTGGGTATCGTTATCATGTGGTTCTTTCGTTTTTATATTTTCATGCAGATGCCAAACGCTTCCAATCTCGTACAATAGCTAAAACCCCTTTTACTATATATATCGGATAAAAAGAAACAGTGTTAAATCTCTGTTGCGCTGGCCCCAGCCTGCTCCCGCACATATTTTGTCAGCTCGGCCGTGATTTCATAGCGCAGAAACGGCGTGATTAAATAAATGCCGTTAAAATAGCGGAGCGTTTCATCAATTAGTTCTTTTGCGATAGCGATGCCTTCCCGTTGGGCTGCTTCGGAATCGTTCGCGCAGGCCGCCATCCGCTTCCGCGTATCCCCGGTTAACTGAATGCCCGGAACCTCATTATGAAGAAACTCCGCATTTCCCGCGCTCACCAGGGGCATAATGCCAATAAACACGGGCGCTCCAAGCCCCCTGACCGCTTCATGAATAGTCTTAATCCGTTCAATGTCATACACCGGCTGGCTCATAAAATAATGCGCCCCTGCATTCACTTTCTTTTCCAGCCTTTTTACAGCTTTATCGATATGAAGCACATTCGGGTTAAACGCTCCTCCGATGGAGAAATTCGTTTTTTCTCCAAGAGACTTCCCGGAAAACAGCCGCCCTTCGTTCATTTCCCTTATTAGGGAAATAAGGGATACGGAGTTGGCATCATATACAGACTTCGCCCCTGGAAAATCCCCTACCTTCGAAGGATCACCGGTAATTGCCAGCAGGTCCCGCACCCCGATTGTGTGAAGCCCCAGCAGGTGGGACTGCAGGCCAATCAGGTTCCGGTCCCGGCAGGCGATATGCAAAAGCGGCCTTGCAGAGGTCTGCTGCTTGAGCATCGCTCCCATTGCGAGATTGTCAATCCTGGGGGAAGCCAGGGAGTTATCAGCAAGCGTAACTGCATCCGCTCCTGCGTCATGAAGTGCCTGGGAGCCGCGTATAAATTTTCCTGTTTTCAGTTTTTTCGGCGGATCAAGCTCCACAATAACCGTTTTTTCGGTTTTTACTTTTTCATGGAGGGGCAAAAACGCTTCCTTATCGGCTGTCGCCTCAGCCGCCGGAGCCTCCACCTTTACCGGGTGCTTCGTCTTTTCCGGCACGTCGTGTTTAACGGCTTCCGCTATCATGCGGACATGCTCAGGCGTCGTGCCGCAGCAGCCGCCAATCAGGCGGATACCCTGTTCTTTAAAACGGAAAGCCTGCTTATAAAAGTACTCAGGGTTGGACTGATACACGTAACGACCGTCATACCAGTTTGGAAGACTGGCGTTGGGATAAGCGGAATAATATGCCCGTTCGGTTAATTCCGCCTGCTCAAGCGATTTCAATATATGATACGGACCCATCCGGCAGTTGAGTCCGACCACTGAAGCGCCGGCATCCTCGAGCCGGCTGAAGGCTTCACTGATCTGCACTCCCCCGTGCATGACGCCGACGTCTCCAAGCGCCACCTGGGCAATAACAGGAATCCCTTCATCTTTGCTGCGGATGTAACGGACGATCTGCAGAAGCTCGGGAAGGTCGTAAAACGTTTCGAGCAGCAGACCGTCCACCGGTTCCGTCAAAAAGACATTCACCTGCTCCTGCAGCGCCTGACTTAGAAACTCATCTGAATGTTCGCTCACCTGAACACCCTTTATTCCTCCGACTGTAGCAAATACATACGCCGATCCGCCGGAAGCATTCCTCGCCAGCCGCACACCGGCCCGGTTAATATCCTGTACTTTATCTTCAAGGCCGTAGCCTTCAAGCTTCACCCGGTTCGCTGCGTAGGTGTTTGTCTGCAGAATATCCGCCCCGGCTTCTGCATATTCCCGGTGAGCATGCTCCACCGCCTCAGGGTCCGTTAAATTCATAGCTTCAAACGAGCCCTTATAGCCCTTCTGATAAAGATACGTGCCCATAGCCCCATCGCCGATTAAAATCGAGGAATCGAGTCTTTCGAGTACGTTCATAGCTTTGCCCCTCTCTAGCTTATGAGTTACAGCGCTCTGAGCGCCTGTTCGAGATCTTCAATTAAATCCTCCTTATTCTCTATGCCTATACTGAAGCGGAGCAGGCGGTTATCCACACCGTTATGGACCCTTACTGCTTCCGGCATATCTGCATGCGTCTGTGTGGCGGGGTACGTAATAAAGCTTTCGACTCCGCCCAGACTTTCTGCGAATGTGATAATTTTAATGTTTCGTAAAAATGAATCCACCCAATCTTCGTTTTCAAGACGGAAGGAAAGCATGCCTCCCCGTCCCGAGTAAAGCACGTCTGTTACCTTTTCGTGACCGCTGAGATACTCTGCGATTGCTTTACCGTTTTCTGTATGCTGCTTCATGCGGAGATTCAGGGTTTTCATTCCGCGCATGAGCAGCCAGGAATCAAACGGGCTTAAAATTGTTCCCATGCCGTTTTGAAGTGCCCCAATTTTCTCAGAAAGCTCGTCTACGTTGGATACAATCAGTCCGGCAATCAAATCATTGTGGCCGCCTAAATATTTCGAAGCCGAGTGCACCACAATGTCAGCACCTTCTTCTATTGGACGCTGAAGCACCGGGGTATAAAACGTATTGTCCACAATAAGCCAGGCACCGTGCTTTTTCGCGAGCAGCGAAAGCGCCTTCAGATCCGCCTCCTGCATCAGCGGGTTCGTCGGCGTTTCAATAAACAGCGCCTTTGTTTTATCTGTTATCAGCTGTTCAAAAGCTTCGAGATCTCTCGGGTCACCGTATGTAACCGTGACGCCCCAGTGCCGCCATCCTTCTTCGAACAGACGATACGTACCGCCGTAAATATCGCTTGTTGCAATCACTTCATCACCTGTTTCAAATATTGCAAACAGCGTCTGGATCGCAGCCATCCCCGAGCTGAGGGCAAACCCGTGTTTTCCTCCTTCAAGCGCGGCAATACCGTTTTCAAGCAGGTCTCTCGTCGGGTTGGCTGTCCGGGAATAGTCGTACCCTGTGGATTCTCCAATGCCCGTATGTTTATACGCTGTGGAAAAATAAACAGGAGGATTGATCGCTCCAGTCCGCGGGTCGGAATTATTACCCAGTTGTGCCAGGATGGTTTCTATCTGCAGTTGCTTTGACATATCACAGTCCTCATTTCTTTAAAATTAATGCATTAAATGTACGAAAAGGCCTTCTTCCTTAGACAGAAGAAGACCTTGGCATGCAATACTTCTTCTCATCTCGCAAGCACAGCTTGCAGGAGTTAGCACCTGACCGCATCACCTGCGGCTGGTTGCTGAGACTTCCAAGGGCCGATCCCTCCATCTCTCTTGATAAGAAACGTTATATGATTACTTTCCAAAGTACATGAAACGAATCGATATTGCAAGTAACCTTTTTATTCCGGGGCAATATCAATATGCAGCTGGTTTTCATTGCCGCAGACGCAGCGGCGAAAACCTGTTTCCATCTCCCCGGCCTTATTCTTTCTGCCGCGGAGAATGTACTTTTCACCGCATTTTGGACAGCGGATAACAACGCGGTAACGGCGGTCTTCTGACATAGTAGCTTCGTCCTTTCGAGTTGTTATTTCGCATTGGCTTTATTTGCTTTCGACAACGCAAACCACCACAAAAATAGCATGAACGGGATAAGATAATACAGAATATTGCCTAAAGAAGCACTTAATATATAGTCGTACAGCCCGTGGAAGATAAGCGGAATCGCGAAAGCAAGAAAAAAAGAGAAGAGGCGCCTGCCATGACGGGAGGCGCGCTTCGCTGATACCGCATAGTAGCCCATAATCACACCCAGGAGCGCATGCACCGTTACCGGTAGCAGGGCTCTGGTAACAGCTGTTTCAATGCCGTTTGCAATTAAGTACAGGATGTTTTCAAGCGAAGCAAAGCCAAGCGACAGGGAAAGCCCGTAAATAACACCGTCGTAAGTATTTTTAATCGGGGCAAATCGAAGCACAAACGTATACAGGAGGAAAAACTTGATGCCTTCCTCGAGCAGGGCAGCCTGGGTATACTGCGCCGCAAAAAGCGGCATGCTTACCCCTTCTGTTTCAAGCGCATGTTCGATCACAAGCACCGGGAATACAATCAATACCCCTATGACAAACGCACGGATGACCGGCAGCCTCCGCTCCACGTCCGCACGGCGTTTTAATGTGAAATATATCAGTAAAGCAACAGCCGGCGCCAGAGCCGCCATAATCAGTGCGATCACCTTTCGTTCTCACCCTCTCTTGTTAAACGTATCGTATCATGCTATGTTCAAATTCGTAAAAGAATAATGCCAGCCACAGCCGGGCCGACGAGGAGGAATTGAAATGAAAAAAATACTAGTTATTCACACAGGCGGCACGATCGCCATGACCCAGATGGAAGAAAGCGGCGTAGAGCCGGGGCTTCACAATCCTTTAAGTCACTGGAGCCGCATTGCCAATCAAATTGCTGAAATTGTTACGAGCGATTTCCTGCACCTCCCGTCTCCTCAAATTACTCCGGAGCACATGCTTTCTTTACACGAGCATATGCTTGAGAAGCTTTCCGAGGATACATATGACGGTGTCGTCATTACGCACGGCACCGACACCCTGGAAGAAACCGCCTATGCGCTCGATCTTTTTCATGACAAAGACCTGCCGGTGGTAGTTACAGGAGCAATGCGTTCAAGCAATGAAATCAGCGCTGACGGCCCCCAGAATTTCCTGGCAGCGGTCCGTACTGCCGCAAGCGATAAAGCCCGGGGCATCGGCGTTCTCGTCGTTTTAAACGAAGAAATTCATTCTGCAAAAAACGTGACAAAAACCCATTCGTCTAACATTGCCACATTTCAGAGTCCGCAATACGGTCCGCTCGGCTTTGTGACGAACAACGAAATATTTATCCATCACTACCCGGCAAGCCGTGAGCATTTTTCGCCGGTCCATATGAATAAGAAGGTTCTCCTTTTAAAAATGGCAGCCGGCATGGATGCTGCTTTGCTTTCCCCGCTGCTTGACCAGCCGCTTGACGGTATTATTATCGAAGCATTCGGCCAGGGTAACATTCCTCCAACCATTGTGCCGCTGCTTGAGGATTCGATTGCCAAAAAGGTGCCTGTGGTTCTTGTCTCCCGCTGCCACAGCGGTGTCGTCCAGGCTACCTACAGCTATGAAGGAGGCGGCTACCAGCTGAAGCAAAAGGGTGTTATCTTTACGAATGGGCTGAACGGCCAGAAAGCGCGCCTGAAGCTGCTTGCGGCCCTCGATGAAAAACGTCCGCTCGAAGCTATCCGCGACTGCTTTGAACACATTGAGTAGCATAGCCGGCACACTAAAAAAGCCACCAGTTTATCAAAACGAAGTGGCTTTTTTTCGTGCTATATTTTCCGCTATTTTCTCTCCATGAAAGCGTCCGTTTTCGATAAATATCTCGTTCGCTTCATCTCCTGCGGCTATAACTCCGGCAATATAAACGTTTTCCCGGTTTGTTTCCATCGTTTCCTCATCAAAGGACGGACGGCCTGACTGTTCATCCACAGCAATACCGAGCTGGCGGAAAAAAGCTCTCGACGGATGATAGCCGGTCATGGCGAAAACAAAATCAGCCGGCACGGAATGGGAGACGCCTCCCTGTTCATAAATGACATGATCGGGCTCAATACGCACCACATCTGCTTCAAATTCCATCCGGGCTGCGCCGCGCCGGACCATTGCCTGAAAATCAGGGAGGATCCACGGCTTAATGCTTTTAGAATACTCCTCTCCCCGGTAGAGAACCGTCACCTGAGCGTTCACCTGCTCAAGGGCAAGAGCAGCGTCTACAGCTGAATTTCTTCCGCCGATAATAACGATTTTCTGATTAAAATGAGGATGGGCTTCTTCAAAGTAATGCTTTACATGCGGCAGGCTTTCTCCAGGCACGCCCATATGATTTGGGTTATCATAGTAGCCGGTGGCTATGATAACGTGAGAAGCTTCCCACTCCCGGGTCCCGCCCTGCAGCGTTTCAGTTTGCACCAGATAACCTTCCTCCGTTTCCAGGATCGTCTGCACTTCTTCGTAATTATAAATACGCAGCTTTTCCGCTTCCGCTACTTTGCGGTAATAAACTAAAGCCTCCTGGCGCCGGGGTTTTCGGTCTACAACCGGAAAAGGATGGCCGCCGATTTCAAGTTTATCCGCAGAGCTGAAAAACGTCTGGTGGACGGGGTACTCATAAATGCTGTGGACGATATTTTTCTTTTCAATAATGGCTGCATCAATTCCACGGCGCTTTAATGCGATCGCCGCCGCCAGACCGCAGGGCCCGCCCCCAATAATAATTACTTGCTCCTTCATATTCATACTCCTTTATTCACTGTTAAAATGACTGTTTGTCAGCACAAACAGGTGCGTTTCCGCTGGGGCACCGTGACGCATCGGAATGCTGGTCGTGCCATAGCCATTACTGATAAACAAAGCCTGATTTTGTTCACTGTACCAGCCCCCCTTTAATTTCGGCCCCCAGCCGAACAGCCGGATTTGACCGCCATGGGTATGTCCGGTAAGCATATAGACCGCCCGTTCGGAAAAAGGGCCGTACCGGTAATACGCTTCCGGATTGTGGGCAATAAGCAGGTCTGCCTCCGGCACAAGTGCCGGATTACGGTAGGATTCGTAAAAGCGTTCCTCTCCGAAGGAAGCGATCGTAAAATCACTTTCCTTTAACGTGTATGCCTGTTTTTCAATAATTTCGATCCCCTCCTGATGCAGAAGCGGCCTCAGCCATCTGCGGCCCACCTGCAGATCGTGGTTTCCCCAGACAAATACGACCGGCGCATGACTGCGGAGCAGGCGGAGATTCTGTCTGACACGTTCAGCCGGTACACCCAGCTCGGTCAGGTCGCCGCCAATAATAATCAGATCTGGCTTCCGTTCGAGCTGCCGGAATAATGCAGGCGACACCCGTCGGCGGTGAATATCGGTAATGAAAAAAATGGAGAAGCCCTCCACCTCCGCCGGCAGATTTTCATATTCAAGCTCATGAGTTCTCACTTTATTCTGCCATGTTTCCTGCAGGACTCTGCCGGCATACAGCACAGAAAAAAGAAGAGGAGCCAGCAGCCATTTCTTCATGATGGAACCCCTCTTTCCCTTTATAAAATTTGAACGTTTCCGGACAATTTAAAAACGAGTATACGTATACCGTTTATCTCCGCTATACTTATGTAAGGGAAAAATTGACCGGAAAGAAGGTATTTAAACGATGGATCTTATTGTCTTTTTAGCAGGAGCCGCTTTATTTGGAGGAGGCTTTTTTTTGCTTTTATATTTTTTATTCAGAAAAAAACCGCTAACCTGGCCGTTTGTATTAATGATTTTTGGCGTGATTGCCTGTTTTGTCGGTCTTCTTCTATCTTCACCACTCACAGAAACGTCTGCCGCGTTCATTTCTACTGAAACATATTTATGATGAACGGGGACGCCAGGGCGGTAATGACAATCAATATAAACGCGGCCAACAGTGTATGGGGAAGAGTCAGCATTGGACTCTCTTCTTCCTCCGGTTCTTCATCTCTTCCGGAGTAGCGTGAGCGCCTTAAAGCCTCCTGGTGCTCCTCTTCATCCGAAGTCTCCCCACCTGCACTGCCACGACGGCGGCTGAGGCGGCTCCGGTCTGCGTCCGGATGCTTTGCATTTTCCTCCGTACCGGCGTTTCGCTTTTCCATACGTGTTTTACTCATGCTTCTCTCTCTCCCTTCCGAAAAACAGCTCCTCCAGTCGTATTTCCCATGGGGCTGTTTCTTTTTCTTTCTCTGCTCCCCTATGCTCACGAAAAGGAAGCCTGTGCCCGCACATATCGCAGCAGGGTTCGGGACGTTTCATTAACGCTTCCCCAAAAACCTGCAGTAATAAACGTCTCCGGCAGGCTTCGTTATTTTCTAACCATTGTATCATAACCTTCAGCTTTTTCTGCTTTTCAAATGATCGCTGCTGCACCTGCTTTTCCAGTTCTTCCAGAAGTTCTGCCTCTGGTTTCCCCGGGCATTTTTCAAGATAGTACGTAAGAAAACGGGCAGCAGTTTCTGTCCATCCCATTCTGTTTATTAGGTTATCTGTTATTTTTCCCCGATTGCTTTCGGCTGCCACAGTCAATGCGGAGCCGAGCTCATTCACAGGAGGGAGCTCGGCTTCCATCAGCATCTGCGGAATAATAATGTCTTCCTCCAGGTAGAGCACCGCCGCCCATGCCTGTCTTCCGTCCCTTCCAGCTCTTCCGATTTCCTGAATATACGATTCTGCATCTTTTGGAAAATGATAATGAAGAACAAATTCGACGTTAGCTTTATTCAGTCCCATGCCGAAGGAATTGGTGCACACTACGACGTCCAGGTCGCCGTGTAAAAACTGCTGCTGAATCATCAGCCTGGCCTCATTTTCAAGCCCACCGTGGTATGCCTCCACCCGGTGGGAGGTTTTTTCCTGGAGCAGCGCTTTAAGCTCTTCGCATTTTTTCCGGCTCGATACGTAAACCAGGCCGGGACCGGGAGCCTTCTGAACGAGCTCCACCATATCTTTTTTCTTTTCCCGCTCGCTCGTGCACCGTTGAACAAACAGAGCGATATTTGCACGATCCACCGAATGAATGAATTCTTTCGGCGCTTTCATCTGCAGCTGTTTTTTAATATCAAGCTGCACTTCCGGAGTCGCCGTTGCCGTAAAAGCTGCCATACAGGGACGTCCCAGCGCTTGCCGTACCGGGCCGATTTTCAAATAATCCGTCCGGAACTCATGCCCCCACTGGGAAATACAGTGAGCCTCGTCCACTACCATCATTGACACTTTTACACTCTTCAGCCGCTCTACAATAAACGGCAGGGAGAGAGCTTCTGGAGAAATATACAAAAGCTTTAATGACGAAAGCCGGCTGAGCACCCGGGATTTCTCCTCCGGGCTCATAAAGCTGTTGTAGGCGGCGGCTGCTTTAATATGTTTCGCCCGCAGCTCCTGGAGCTGATTATCCATTAAGGACAGAAGCGGAGAAACAATAACTGTCAGACCGCTCTTCATTAAAGCAGGCAGCTGAAAGCAGATGGACTTGCCGCTTCCGGTCGGCAGAACAGCCAGGGTGTCCGTATCTGCAAGCAGCGCATCCACGATCGGCTCCTGGTACTCGTGCAGAGAAGGAAAGCCAAAGTATTTATTCAGCGCTTCTGTTTTTCCGCTCACCTTTCTCCCCTCCTTTTGCCAGTGCAAGCCGGATCGCAAAATATGTCACTTCCCCGCCCAGCTTTTCTTTAAGCGCCTTCAGCTTAAACGTGTCAAGAGAAGCAGCAACCCGGCGTATTGCTTCCTGCTGCTTTGTCGGCACCAGATCGTCAATGGAAAATCCTTCGACCTCGCCGGCAATTTCCACAAAATGGTCTTCAATGGTACTTTCCTTTAACCGGCGGGCACGGGCGATTTCCTCGAGCGACAGTCCTCTGTTTATAAAATCAAGCGTCTTTTCAGCTGTGACGGTAAGCTGAGAATTTCCTACGGCATCCAGGCATTCATAAAGAACGGTGCCCGGCCGGCTTTCCGCTTTTTTTATTAAGGTGTGCACCGTGCCCAGAAACAAATACTCAATTTCGGCCTTTTCCATACCCTGGATGCGCGCTATCTGCTCTGTCGTTTTACCGAGAGTTTCCGCTCCCGTCAGCTTGTATACAAATATAAATGCCTGTATCTCCTTCAGTTCATGCAAGCAGCCCTTTATTTCTTCATATAACCTGTTCATGGCAGAGTATCTTTCCGCTCCCCAGACCGCAAGCTTCCGTTTTACCCACTCCTGTGCTGACACATCCTGAATAATAGGCACAAACTGTTTTTTCTGCTGATACAGGTGGGAGAGCGTCTGAATCAACAGAGCAATCCTTCTCCAAAACTTCCCTCCCATGTCTCGGTACGCCCATCCGTCAAAGCCTGCTTCTTCCAATATTTTCTCCCACGGTTCAATGGCAGCGGAAGCCTCAACACCCGGGACTCCTCCGGCCTCCAGCCAGCCGCGTTGATAAAAAGAGGCGGTAATGTGTTCAAACTTTGACTTATTGAGCTTTCCCAGCGCCCCGAACAGGTCCTTTGATTGAAACCACTTGGCATCTGTGATCGTCTGGGAGGAGCGCTTTCCAGACAAAAGGTGATAAGCAGAAGCGTCTGTACGTTCTCCGCGGAGCCTTTTTAATGCTATCAGGATCATCGCTTCTTGAAACAGCAATACGCCTCTTCCTTTCTATTCGTTCATCAAAATGCCACAAGTTAGGCTATGTGGAGCATTTCATATCTGTTGAAAAGTTTATCATGAAGAAATACAATATGGAATAGACCTTACGACGCTCTTCACTCAAGCGCATAAGTTTATAGATATTCGATCACATGGAGGGACACAGATGGCGAAATACACCATTGTTGATAAAGATACATGTATCGCCTGCGGTGCCTGCGGAGCAGCAGCTCCCGATATTTTCGATTACGATGAAGAAGGCCTGGCCGAAAACATCGTCGATGACAACCAGGGAACAGAAAGCATCCCGGACGACCTTGAAGAAGATATGATCGACGCTTTTGAAGGCTGCCCAACCGATTCCATTAAAGTCGCGGAGGAGCCGTTCGGCGGTGACCCGTTTAAATTCGAATAAGCACCGCGCCCCCGGTTACCGGGGGTTTTTTTACAGATTCTGTTCCCTGCCTTTCTTCCGGGTTTCATTCCTGCTATAATGCAGGAGATGTTTACTATACATATTGAAGGAGGAGATTGCCTTGGCAGAAAACAAAGAAGTGGAAGTGCTCATTGAAATTCCGACAGGCAGCCAGAACAAATACGAATTTGATAAAGATAAAGGTGTCTTTAAACTCGACCGCGTGCTTTTCTCTCCGATGTTCTACCCAGCTGAATACGGATACATCGACGACACGCTTGCGCTTGACGGAGACCCACTTGACGTACTTGTACTCGTCACCAACCCAACATTCCCAGGCTGCGTCATTGACGCCCGGGTCATTGGCTATTTAAACATGATCGATGATGGGGACGAGGATCAGAAGCTGCTGGCTGTACCAACAGAGGATCCACGCTTTGAAGGAGTAACTACGCTTGATGATGTGCCGCAGCACAAGCTCGATGAAATCTCCCACTTTTTCCAGACGTACAAAGAGCTTGAAAAGAAAACAACTAAAATCGGCGGCTGGGAAAACGAAGCAGAAGCAGCTAAGCTTGTACAGGAATCCATCGATCGCTATAACAACCAGTAATTATCAGACGGGCCGGCAGCGGGATACTTTTCTGCTGCCGTCGGTTTTTATACATGCGCGAAACCTAAGAGGCTGAATACCAGTCTCTTTTCGTGTTTTCAGCGGCGTCAGGTAAATTGACACCTGTACTGGAGTATGATAAAGTTCTTCCCAACTAAGCATAGACATTTGTCCTCCAGAGAAATACATTTGGGCATTTAAAGCACAAAACGTCAACGGACTTTTTGTGAATGAACGAACAAGGGAGTGGAGTAACATGCAGAAAACTATGAACGAAGAAGAAACAGCGACAAGCAATCAGACGTTTCGTGTGCTTGTATCCGATTCGATGAGCAGCGAAGGCCTGTCGCCGCTGCTTGAAAGTGACCAGGTACAGTGCGTGCAGCAGCACGTTGATGATGCAGAAGGACTCGATTCGTTCGATGCCCTGCTCGTCCGGAGCGGTACGACCGTCACGGCGGAAGTAATGGATTCCATGCCGAACCTCCGCATTGTAGCCCGCGCCGGTGTCGGAGTGGACAATATTGACATTGATGCCGCCACCAAAAGAGGGATTGTGGTCATTAACGCCCCGGACGGTAATACCATCTCCACAGCCGAGCACACATTTGCAATGATGGCTTCGCTCGCCCGTAAAATCCCACAGGCGAACGCTTCATTAAAATCCGGTGAATGGAACCGTAAAGGCTTCCAGGGCACAGAGCTTCGCGGAAAGACGCTTGGCATTGTAGGCTTTGGCCGTATCGGCTCGGAGCTGTCCAAACGGGCCCAGAGCTTTGAAATGAGCGTCATCGTATATGACCCATTTTTGACAAAGGAAAGGGCAAGCGAAATGGGCGTAGACCTCCGGGGCTTTGAAGAGCTGCTCGGGCAGGCGGACGTAATTACCGTTCATACACCGCTCACCAAAGATACGAAAGGCATGCTTGGCCACGAGAACCTTGGCAAAACAAAGCCCGGAGTGATGCTTTTAAACTGCGCCCGCGGTGGTATTATTGATGAGGACGCCCTCGTTCATTATCTTGAAAGCGGCCATGTGGCAGGCGCGGCTCTTGATGTTTACGAAGAGGAGCCGGCGAATGAAAATCCACTCGTCGCATTTGATCAGGTCGTCAGCACGCCGCACATTGCGGCTTCAACAAAAGAAGCCCAGTTAAACGTCGCTTCCCAGGTTTCAGACGAAGTGCTTCAGTTTCTGCAGGGGCTGCCGGCCTTAAACTCCATTAACCTCCCGACCATGTCGAAAGAAAAGTTTGAAGCGATACGCCCGTACTATGAATTTGCCCGCCGCATGGGTAATATCATGTCCCAGAGCGTAAAAACGCCTGTTCAGGAGCTGAACGTACGTTACAGTGGCAATGTCACCGACCTTGAAACATCTATTCTGACCCGCTCCCTTCTCGCCGGCTTTCTCCAGAGCCGCATCGACGCACCGGTCAATGATGTGAATGCTTCCACGATCGCCAAGGAACGGGGCATTGACTACGGAGAGCAGTTCGGCTCCCAGTCGCTTGGCTACTCCAACCTAATCCAGGCAACCGTCGAAGGCGAAGGTCGTTCGTTTGCGCTGTACGGCACATATGTGAAGGAATACGGCCCGCGTATTGTACGTATCAATGACTTTAATGTTGACTTCTATCCGACCGGCCACCTTATTTATATCCAGCATACGGATAAGCCGGGGGTTATCGGTAAGATGGGACAAATTCTCGGAAAGCATCAGATCAACATTGCCACCATGCAGGTGGGACGCCGCGAGGAAGGTGGCGAAGCTATCATGATGCTCGCCGTAGACCGTGAAGCCAATCAGGATGTGGTAAAAGATTTAACGTCCATTGAAGAAATTTCTCTTGCCGATACGATCGAACTGTAGCAATAATACAAAAAAGACGCGCCCGCGGGCACGTCTTTTTTGTATAGTTTTCCTACTATTTTTTCTCGTTTTTTAAATAAATATCAAAGTGATATACTTCTTCGCGTGCCCCCATTGATTCGTAAAGAGCAACAGCGGGCGCATCTTCCTTGTCTGCCTGAATGAAAACAGCGGAAGCATTAAGGTTTTCCGCTTCCTTCATGAAAAAGATTAATAGATTTGTGGCGATTTTCTGCCTGCGGAACCGGGCATCCACAGCGAGATCATAAGTGTAGATTTCACATGTTTCCTCTTCCATTTTATTCATCACGTAAGCCGTAAGGCCGGCAACAAGCCGCTCGCCATAGACCGCTGTACAGACAATCACCCTGTCATTTGAAAGCTGAGTCAAAAGATAGGCATCCGAGGGCTTTTTCTCCGTATACCTCTCCTTTTCTTCAAACGCCTCACCATAAAGCTCGTTTAATTTCCTCATCTGCTTTACACCCGCCCCATTGTTTTCCAGCCGCTGGCAGGTAACCACCATAGGAAAACTCCTCCTTCCCGGATCTGTAATGCTCCGCTGCATTAACTGTGAATCACTTCAAGCTTCCTTTAATATATCCAGTTTTATTGAACTTTACAATTTAAATTCTTTTAGTGATAAAAAAACGACGGGCCCCGGCCCATCGCTTTCACTTATTTATGCTTTCGGCCACAAATAGCCAAGCAGCTCGTTAAGCTGTTTTTCCCGGTTTTCGTTTAAAAAAACATCGCCGCTCGGGGTAATAAATGCATATTCCCCGTCTTTTTGAATCCACTGCTTCTGCATGGCCATCTGCTCCAAAAAGCAGTAGATAAAAATATGTTTCGTTTTGATATGCTTACCGTGCTTCTCCAATTTCAGCGATTTCTCCATGACTTTCCAGAAGCGCCGGTGGATATGGCCGTCTTCATCAAGCCGGATACGTCCATGCACCCTCAGGCGAGTCAGAAAAAACAAACATGCATTCAGCAGCCAGTTGTCCCGTTCCACCGGCCCGCTCTGCTCATTCAGCCAGCGGAGCAGCCCAACGTCAATGAACACATCTTCACCACTCAGCTGTGTTTGAATCGTCTGTGCCGGAAGCTGCTTCATTTTTTGTTTTTCCTTTCCTGTTCAGTCGTAAATACTTCTGCGCTTCGTTCGTATTCAACGTCCGTTTTCCCAGCCCGGCTGTTCGCAATTCTCGCGGCGCTGAACAGGTAATCCGACAGACGATTCATATATATAAGCACCGGGGCAGGGACTTCTTCAGTTTCGCCTGCGCGAACAAGCTCCCGTTCTGCCCGTCGGCAGACGGTACGGGCAAGATGAAGCTCTGCCGACAGCGGCGTGCCTCCGGGGAGAATAAATTTTTTCAGCGCCGGGGCTTCCTCCGTATATTGATCAATCCGGTGCTCGAGCCATTCCACAGTCGAAGCTGTAACTTTATTTACAGCTTCCGGACGGATGTCAGCTGTATCACTGCCACAGTCAAATAATTCATGCTGAATACGCTCAAGATCCTTCTGCAGATCTGAGCCGCTTTTTTCCTCCACCGCTATCAGCCGTGCCTTGCCAACCAACGCGTTTACTTCTTCAAAGCTTCCAAATGCTTCAATTCTCGCATCGCCTTTGTTTCTTTTCCCACCTACTACGGAGGTGTCTCCACGGTCTCCCTGTTTGGTATACAGCTTCATATTTATCACCCTTTCTATCCGGAAGCCGAATTGTAGTCATCTAACAATGATTCTATCAATTTTCCGATGTGAAGGTAGTGCCAATGTAACTGTTCTTCCGGGAATGCTTCAATCTTTTTTACCGGTGCTGTCACCATAATCTCTTTGAGCTCCCCGTGGGAAAGCCCGGTAATTCCGCGGGCATGCATCCATTCGAAGGCCTTTCTTTGGATGTACAGCTGTAAAGATGAAATCTCCTGGGCCGGCCAGCCTTCGGCCATGTGGATCCATAGAAAGCATGACTGTCCAGATCCAAAAACTGCCTCCCGGCTGCCTGTGCTTTTTCTCCATACCCGCATCCCCGGGGAGCATTGAATGGTATGGGCCGGCCGTTTCCCTGTCCCGTCAGTGAAAATATGTACAGCACCTTTTATTTTGTCCACTGAAAGCACCGATCCATAAACCAGTTTTTTTAACGAAGGGGCGTAAACATTTAAAGCTGTACGCGAAACTGCTTCGGTTTGATACGCTGTTTCCGACCATGAAAGCGGGACATCCTCCGCACCGTTACCTTCTGGCTGCGGTGGGCGCCAGTGCACAGCTGGTGCTTTTATTTCATGCTGCAGGCTGACATGAATATCGGCCTGATACACTTCCGCCAGCCGTTTTTCGGTAAAAACAGCCGCCGGTTCATCAAACGCTTCCGTTCGGCCCCTTGAGAGCATCAGCACCCGATCGCAGTATAGAGCAGCCGCCTGAATATCGTGCATTACGACTACCACGGTCCGGTTTTGTTCCGAAGCCCATCTGCGAATGTAGTTTAACAACTCAATGCGGTAGTGTATGTCCAGGTGGTTAGTCGGCTCATCGAGCAGCAGACACTCCGGTTCCTGCGCAAGCAGTCTTGCAATCAGTACCCGCTGTTTTTCGCCACCGCTTAAAGCGTGAAACGAATGAAATCTTTTGGACCATACGTGCACCTGCTGCATCGCATTTTGAATGACTCGTTCATCTTCTTTATTACTTGCTGCCGGCCACAGGCTTTTTTGATAGGCATACCTTCCCATCTCTACGACCTGGCGCGCCGAATAAGCCGCTGTCAGTTCGCCAAACTGCGGCAGGTAGGCGACAGTCTTAGCCCGCTGTGAAGAAGTGAACGAGCTCAGCAGTTTATTTTTATACCGGATGCTTCCGGATGACACCTCATGCAGACCGGCCATCACACGGAGCAGTGTAGACTTCCCGCTGCCGTTCGGGCCAACAATGCCGATCATCTCCCCGGCCGTAGCGTGAAAGGAGACCTGGTCAACGACCGTACTGCTTTTCCCGTAGCCGGCAGTTACGTTTTCGACTTGCACTTCCGCCATTACTGCCACCGCCTTCTTCGCTGATAAAATAAAAGCAGAGCAAATACAGGCGCTCCGGCCAGAGCCGTAATCACCCCGACCGGCACCTCTGCCGGAGCGGCTGCCGTGCGTGCTATCAAATCCGCAAGCATTAAAAACACTGCTCCGCCGCCAAAAGAAAGCGGCAGCAGATGTCTATGATCCGGCCCCCACAAAAGCCGGATCATATGCGGAATCACGAGCCCTACAAAGCCGATGGTGCCTGAAACAGCGACCGCTCCTCCTGTTAGAACCGATGCGCCGATTAAAAGCAGCAGCCTTACTCCCGGTACATTCACCCCTACCGAGGAAGCACTGTCTTCGCCAAACGCAAAGGCGTTGAGCGCTCGGGCCTGCGGAAGCAGAAGCAGCATTCCTGCAAGCAGACAAGGAACGATCAGTTGAAAATAATCCCATCCTCTGCGGCTCACGCTGCCAAGCAGCCACTGAATAATCTGCCGGAGTTCTTCTCCGCTGAACGCAATTAACAGCGACATGAACGCGCTGAGAAATGCGGTAATGATAATACCCGCAAGAATCATCGTTTCAGTGCGCGCTGCCCGCTCCACCGAATAAACAAAAAGAAGCAGGACAGCAAGCGTTAAAAAACCGCAGATGATACTGACTACCGGCAGAGTAAACCCACCGAGCAGAGGTATCTGCCATCCAAAATACAATACGGCTACCGCCCCGAGCGAGGATCCGGAGGAAACGCCGAGCGTATAAGGATCGGCAAGCGGGTTCCGCAGCAGTCCCTGAAAAACAGCCCCGGCGAGTCCCAACGCCCCTCCTACTGCGGACGCCAGAAGTACACGTGGCAGCCGCACCTCCTGAATAATCGCTGCAGTATCGGCCTCTGCTTCAAGTGAAACAGGAAGAAAAGGAAAAAACTGGATCAATATCGCCTTGATGCTTACAGACAAAGGCACTGCCACGCTCCCGACGGAAACGGCGAGAAGCAGCGCGCCGATAAAAGCTGCGAGCATCAGAAAATACGCACTGGTGTAATTAGTTTTCAGCCATCGCATCCGGATGAATTCTTTCTGCCATTTCCTTAAGCCCTCCAGTAAGACGCGGACCCGGACGGCTCACTTTATCGCTGCTCAATGCGTATACTTCTTCATTTTCCACTGCAGGCACGGTCCCCCAGCCTTCTCTTGAAGCAATCATTTCAAGCGGCTCCTCTTCTGTCGGGTATGTCGTTAAAATGATATCCGGGGAAGCATCAATGATTTCTTCTTCGCTCACCATCGACCATCCTTCCAATTCGCCGGCAGCGTTCTCTGCATGCACAGCAGCGAGCATCTCATCAATAAACGTGCCGCTTCCTGCGGTATACAGATCAGGGGAGGCTCCTACTTCCACATACACCTGCCGATCAGCCTCTGCTTCTTCGGTCGCCTGCTTTACTTCTGAGACGTCTTCTTTCATTTCATCGATAACTTCAGCGGCTTCCCCTTCTTCTCCGATAGTGCTCCCGATCAATTCAATGCTTTCATATACAGCTTCAAACGACTGCGCGTCCGGGACGGTAACTACCGGAATGCCCGCTTCCTCCACCTGGGAAAGAGAGTCTTCAATGCCCGAGGACGCGTGGGCAAGTACCACGTCCGGCTCCATCGAAATAATCTCTTCAATATTTGGTTCGAGGCCTGAACCGACGCTTTCGATGTCTGTAACTTCCTCCGGATATGTATCCGCATCGGTTCTTGCTTCGACCCGGTCGAGCGCTCCCAGCTCATAAACTATTTCTGTATTGCTAGGTATCAGACTGACAATATCTTCAGGAGCCTCGTCGAGCGTAACTGTCTCTCCCGAAGCGTCCGTAACTTCAATCGCTTCCGTATTTTCATTACTGTTGCCCCCGTCTCCGCCCTGACTCCCGCTTTCTTCATCAGTGCTGCAGGCAGCAAGCGCCCCTGCTGCCGGTATTATCATCATCAGTGCTTTGAGTTTCATCCATGTTCTTCCTTCCTGCTTATTATTCTGCAAGCTGGGCGATAAATATCTGCCTTGGGGAAGTTTCAAGTTGAAAAGGAGAAGCATCGTAATCGCCGTAAAAAGCATGTATCTTCAGGCCGTGCGCTTCCATCATGCTGCGAAGCTGGCTTTCCTGATACATTTTCACTTTTTCCATGTATCTCCTGGTGGAATCTCCTTCTACGATGCTGATGCGTTTTACGACAAATTCATCCTGAATGCTCCGCTCCTGATAAATTTTCAGTCCATCCTTCACCGTTTCATCCCGGGGAACAATATGCTGTTTAATATAATCGGGATTCAAATAATCAAAAACAAACCATCCACCCGGCTTTAACGCAGAGGCCGCCTGTTGGAATATTAACTCATTTTCTTCATCGTCCGGAAAGTAGCCAAAGCTTGTAAACAAATTAAAAGCCAGGTCGTATTCTTTCCGGATATGCACGTTGCGAATATCACCTCGCTGGTATTGCACCGCCAGTCCGTTCGTCAATTCAATTGCTTTTTTCAGTAGTGCCGGCGAAAGATCGATGCCGGTAACATCCACCCCTTTTCTCGCCAGCCAGCGTGCATGACGCCCATTTCCACAGCAAAGATCAATAGCCTTTGCGCCCGGCGTCAACGGGACTTTTTCCATAATCGTGTTTAACTCACTGGCCGCCTTCGTTTCGTCGCGGTGATCGTACACCCGCAAATAGTCTTCCTGAAAATGCTCTTCGTACCAAGCTTTCATGCTGAACCGCTCCTCTGGCTTTACTTATTCGGCAGATCAATATAAAACGTCGTCCCTTCCCCCGGCTCACTTTCTGCTGCAATAGCCCCTTGATGGGCGTCGACAATATTTTTAACTATGGCAAGTCCGAGCCCGGTGCCTCCCTTGCCACGCGTTCTTGCTTTGTCTGCTTTATAAAAACGTTCAAATACATATGGGAGATCCTCTTTTGAGATTCCGCTGCCTGTATCGCTGACTTCCATATGCAGTGAATCGTCGTTTACAGCCCTGATGGTAATAGTTCCCCCTGCTTCGGTATGACGAATCGCATTGTGGACCAGGTTTGTCAGAATTTGCTCTACCCGGTCAACATCAATATAGGCGTATGGTTCCGGGGCATGCAGATCCAGCTCGAGCTGCACCTCCGATTCATCAGCAAGTCCCTGGAATTTCCGTTCCACCCGCTGAAAGAAGGATGTCACTTCCCCCTCCTCTTTTTCGAGCTTCAGGTAGCCGGCTTCCATCCGGGCAAGATCAAGCAGTTCATTCACCAGACGCCCCATGCGCAGCGATTCATCATAAATGATGCGTCCGATCTCTTTCTTTTCTTCCTCCGTCGCTGCAATATCATCCACAATGGCTTCACTGTACCCCTGGAGCATGCTTATTGGTGTCCGCAGCTCGTGGGATACGTTGGCGATAAAGTCCTTACGCAGCTTATCGTGCCGGCGTTCTTCTGTCATATCCCTGACTACAGCTACTGCACCACGGACGTCTTCGTTGCCATAAAGCGGGGTAACCAGCACCGCAAAGCTCCGGCCCTGCACCTCAAACTCATCAAGCTGCTCCATCTCTGTCTCCACCGCTTTTTCAAACAAGCTGGTAACCTCCGCTGGTAGCGAGCTTGTTTCCTGTTTATTCTCAAGCTGGTTCAAACGGATAAAGTAGTCCGCCGGGGGATTGGTCAGCACCATCGTCCCTCCCCGGTCAAAGGTGATGACGCCATCAGCCATGCTGTGCAGGATGCGGCTCAGCTGCTCTTTTTCCTGGTTCAGCGCTGTAAGGTTATGTGAAAGCTCCCGCCGCATCCGATTAAATGCATTGCCGAGCTGTCCGATCTCATCGTTGCTTACTACAGGCACCTTAGAGTCGAAATCCCCTTTCAGCACATTGAGGGCAAGCTCGCGCATTTTCCGGAGTGGTGCTGTAATACGGGTACTCAGAAAAAATGCAAAAACGGTGGTTAAAATAATTGCAATACCAGCCGAAAGCAGAATAATCTGCTTCGTTTCCCCCGTGGTCTCTTCAATGACCGAGAGCGATTGGTACACATATACTTCCCCCTCGCGGCCGTCGTTAGTTGTAAACGGCTCGCCGACAGCAAAAATTTCGTCCTCTCCGCCGTCCATGGAAAAGGTATCATGAACCGTCACCTGCTCCCGTTCTCCTGCCACCCGTCCGAGCTCATTACTATTTTGAATATCAGAGGCCGCCAGGCCATCCCCGCCCCCGGAGCCGTACCAGAGGTCTCCATCGATAAATACCATCACTTCCGAATTGTACGTGCCGGCAATCTGATCAATGACCGGCTGCGAACTCTCCGGGGAGTTTTCTTCCTGAAGCGCTGTGGCAATGATTTCAGCATTGTTGGTCAGCTGGTTTTCTGCTTCCGAAATATTAAACTGCTCGAAAAACTGAAGCAGCAGGATCGTAAGAATTAACAGGACTACCGTTAACAGTCCCAGTATAGTCAGCCAAAGCTTTCCGACGACACTGCGCCAGATCATTGCTTTTGCTCCACCTCGAATTTATAGCCGACGCCCCATACTGTGGAGATCATATCCGCTGCATCTTCAGAAACCTTATTCAGCTTTTCACGCAGGCGCTTCACGTGCGTATCCACTGTCCGGAGGTCTCCAAAGAAATCGTATTTCCATACGTCTTTCAACAGCTGCTCGCGGGAGAATACTTTATCCGGCGACTGGGCCAGATACAGAAGCAGCTCGTACTCCTTCGGCGTCAGACCGATGATTTTATTGTCCACCGTCACCCGGTGGGCATCGTTATCAATCGTTAAATGCGGAAAAACCAATACTTCATTGGCAGATGCTTCCGGCTTCATATATTTGGTGGACGATGAGCGCCGGAGCAGGGCCTTTACGCGCAGCGTTACCTCGCGCGGGCTGAATGGCTTGACAATGTAGTCATCAGCCCCTACCTCAAACCCCTGTACCCTGTTGGATTCCTCTCCCTTGGCTGTCAGCATAATAACCGGCGTCGCTTTCGTTTCACGCAGCTGTTCGCACACTTCTTCGCCGTCCATGCCGGGAAGCATTAAATCAAGCAGGATAACGTCGTAGTCCTTTTCCAGAGCCATCGCAAGAGCGTCCTCCCCGTTTTCCGCCTCTTCAATCAAAAAATCTTCGCGCTCCAAATACATCCGGATAAGCCGGCGGATCCGGGCTTCATCGTCTACGACTAATATGGTTGTCTGCTGGTCCATGAAATCCTCTCCTGTCTAAAAAGCTTATGCATTCATTTTACCCGCCGCCAGACTGATATTCCAAGCGGCAGGCCTGAAACATCGATGAACTTTCAGGCCAGATCCTTGAGCTGCTTAACTTCTTTAGGCTTCAGCGGGCGGGTTTCCCCCGGATTCATTCCGAGCAGATCGAGCATGGCGTACTGCTCGCGCTTCAGCTTTTCCACCGGGTGTCCGATCTTTTCGAACATGCGGCGGATCTGATGATTTCTACCTTCATGAATCACAATTTCAATAATCGAGCTGTTGCCTTTTTTGTTGGCGGATTTAACGTTCACTTTCGCAGGGGCCGTTTTTACCCCGTCAAGCTCAATCCCGTGACGGAGAAGCTGCAGCTTTTCTGCGGACGGCTTCCCCGTCACCTTCGCGATATACGTCTTTTTTACGTTGCTTTTTGGGTGCATCATTTTATTGGCGAATTCGCCGTCATTAGTTAAAAGCAGCAGCCCGGAAGTGTCGTAATCCAGCCGGCCGACAGGGAAAATACGCGCCTTTACTTCGGGAAAGAAATCGGTGACCACTTTGCGGTTTTTATCATCCGCTACCGCGGAAATAACCTGCTTCGGCTTGTACAGTAAATAATAGACCGGTTCTTCCTTTGTGAGCGGAATGCCGTCCACTTCCACCTGGTCATTAATACCGACTTTACTGCCGAGCTCTTTAACTGTTTTGCCGTTCACCTTCACCCGGCCGTCCGTAATATAGTCTTCTGCTTTTCTTCTTGAAGTGATGCCGGCCTGGGCAATCACTTTTTGTAATCTTTCCATAGATAGGCCTCCTCATACAGTTTTTTCTGCTTATTTTATTTTCGTCCTGCTTCCGCTACAATACGGAGAAAGGAGCGTTCCATATGACATTTCATTTTCTGATTCTTTATGCAGTCCTGCTGCTTCTTACCGGTATAACCGCCTGGTCCGCTGTGCGCACCTACCATACATATAGACAGCTGCGGGAAGTGAAACTGCGCGTAAACCGACTCGAGACCGAGGCAGAAACCGCCCGGACACAGGCTTATTCTGCCTCCATCGAGCAGGACATCTACATTCGGTTCATGACAGTGAAAGATGCTTTGTTCCGGCAGTTCAATGCGCCCCACCCCCGGGCTGTCCGGGAGTCCGAGCACGCTCTGCATTTTTCGGAAGAACAGCTTCACACTGCCTTTCCGTCCCACGAAGCAGATGAACTGCAGCAATTTTTCCAGCGATACCGCATATACCTTGATTCGTACTGGAAAACTGGTACGAGCAGCTGGAAAACCGTATTTGTGTCAAACGCACAAAACGGCGCTGACAGTTGGGAAACTGTCCACGCCGCCACTAAGTCACTGTACCAGGAAGCAGAGCGCTTATCAGCGCTTTTCACTTATTCTTCATCTTGATACAGTTCCCGGAAAAACAGATCCGCCTGTTCCGGCTGCTCTGCATCCTCGAGCGGCGGCAGTTCTTCCAGGGTTTCAAGTCCAAAATACTCTAAAAAGCGGGTGGACGTTACAAAAGACATCGGTCTCCCCGGCTTCTGGGTACGCTCAAATTCTTTGACGAGTCCTTTTGTGAGAAGGGTCTGAAGCGCCCGGTCCGATTTTACTCCACGCACCTGATCGATGTCCGCCCGCAGCACCGGCTGATTGTACGCAATAATGGCAAGTGTCTCCAGAGCTGCCTGGCTGAGCGTCTGCCGGTTCTGCTGCTCACTGAACTGCTCAATCGCTTCCGCCGCCCCGGGCACCGTCGCGAAGAAAAATGTATTTTCCGCCTGAGTAATCTGCAGGCCGCCTTCCCGCTCCGCCCAGGCATCCTTTAAGGAGATTAAGTGTTCGCGGGCCGTTTCCGTTTCTATACCGAGCGCTCTGGCAGCCTGTTCTGCCTCCAGGCCTTCATCTCCGCTAATATACAGCAGGGATTCCAGCGTCCCCTCTATCGTTTTTTCCCGTTTCATACCTTCACCTTTTCTGCCAGTTGAATCGTTATATCATCAAAATTGTGCACCTGCTCGCAGCGAATTTGCTTTTGTTTCATCAGTTCGAGCAGAGCAAGAAAAGTTACCACCATCTGCGGTCTGGTTCTCGTTTCTTCAAACAGCTGGTAAAACGAACAGGCATCGAGTCGTTCGACTTCTCCCATTACCTCTGTCATCCGGTCTTCCACCGAATATTCATCCGCCCGGACAGTGGCCTGCGGAGGATGGGCATTTTTCGCCCGTTCTTTCATCTTCTGAAACGCTGCCACCATGTCATACACTGTCAGCCCCTCCGGAAGACTTTCTTCCTTTTCTTCCCCAGTACTCCATTCGCTCAGCGGTTTTTTGTACACCTGTTGCTGCTGCTCTTCTTTTTGCTGAAGCTTCCCGGCTGCTTCTTTATAGCGCCTGTATTCTTCAAGCTGCTCAATCAGCTGTTCTTTCGGGTCTTCTTCCTCAATCCAGGCCTCTTCATCAGCTGTCACGGGAAGCAGAGTCTGGCTTTTGATCTGCAAAAGCGTAGCAGCCATCACGAGGTACTCACCCGCCACATCAAGCTCAAGCTCCTGCATAGTCCGGACATATTGCAAATACTGATCCGTAATTGCAGCGAGCGGAATATCCTGAATATCCATCTCCGCCTGCTGGACAAAATGAAGCAGCACATCAAGCGGCCCTTCAAATTGATCAATTTTTACTTTATACTGCTCGGACATAGTTCCCATCCTTCATCACTTGTTGAGTGCTGTTGCAAGTATATCATATCCGCTGTAAGCAGGGCATGCGTTTTCCCCGTATGTTTTTGATACAATCAGTTCTATCAATGATTTTTGAAAGGAGAAACCACTGTATGTATCCAGACGCCTATATTCTGTTTCTTGTCGAATTTCACAGCACCCGCGATTACTTTGAATGCCATGAAATACTTGAGGACCACTGGAAAGAAGCTCCTTCCGGAGAACGTGATCCTGTATGGCCCGGCCTGATTCAGATCGCTGTTGGTCTGTACCACGAGCGGAGAGGAAACCTTACTGGTGCTTCCAAGTGCCTGAAAAACGCCGGCGTGATTCTCGGGCCGCTTCCCGGGCGTCTGCAGGAGCTCGGGCTCGACGCCGGGAGGCTGCTGCAGGCTACCCGGGAACAGCTCGAACACCTCGGAGAGCCGTTCCGGGACATGAACCTGCCGATGATGGATCCCGAACTGGAAGCCCAGTGCATACGTCTGTGTGAACAAAAAAGAATACCGTGGCTCCAGGCCTCTCCGCTTGAAGATACGGACCTCATCCACAAGCACGTGCTCCGTGACCGCACCGATATCGTTCATGAACGAGACAAACAGCTTCGCATCCGGGACAAGCAGCGCCGGAGTGGCGGTCTGTAATCCGGGTATTCTTCGTATTTCCATTAAAAAACCCGCCGTTCACCGGCGGGTGGGTATTAGTGCACTTCATTTTCCAGAATATCTTTTTGGTGCTCATCGCACACCTGCAGGAACTGGACCGTTTCCTTGCTTGCAACCAGGTCCTGGTCGAGACGGCCTCTGACCGCCTGCACCATTTTTTTGCCGATGCCTTCATCCCGGTAGGATGGATTCACGCATACATGGCGAAGCTCTGCTTGTCCGTTTTCGGTGTAACGCAGACCGACGACTCCGACAATATCATCGTCTTCCTTCCACATAAACAGCTGCCAGTCATCTGTTTCTTCATACTGCTGGACCGTTTCCTGGAGCTTTTTTACATCTTTTTCTTCCGGCATGTATGAAAGAAGCCCCATCGCTATTTTTTTATAGGATTGTTTATACTTAATCAACATAACCAATTATCCCTCATTGTGATCAGAATTTCAGACAAATTTGTCTTCATTTCCATAATTTACGCAAACCATTATCCAAATTCACCATTGACCATACACGCTTTTAGACAGAAATGCAAGAGGAATATAGGTAATTATAACTGAAAGCCGCTCATCACCGCTCATGCGCGTGTAATCACTCAAACCAAAATCACACGGCTTTAAACCGTGTGATTTATTTTACTCCATGCGGATTTTTTTTGCAAGACTGGCCATTTCCACGGCGCCCATAGCTGCCTCGGAACCTTTATTTCCAGCTTTTGTGCCGGCCCGTTCAATCGCCTGTTCAATGGATTCCACCGTGATAATGCCGTTAATGACCGGAAGCTCTTCCTGAAGGGATACATTTGCGACTCCTTTGGCGGATTCGCTGCATACATAGTCAAAATGTGGAGTAGCGCCGCGGATAACGGTGCCAATAGCCACAATCGCGTCGTATTTTTTCGTTTTTGCTGCCTGCTGGGCAGCAAAAGGAATTTCAAATGCCCCGGGCACCCAGATAACATCTATATCTTCTTCCTTCAGCCCGCTGCGTATCAGCGTGCTTTCCGCTCCTTCAAGCAGCTGTTTGTTAATAAATTCATTAAAACGTGCTACAACGATCGCAATTTTTTGTCCACTGCCGTTTACGTTGCCCTCAATAGTAGTTGTCATTCTATTTTCCTCCTAAAAATGAAGCATGTGTCCCAATTTTTGAAACTTCGTACGCATATATTTCTCGTTTTCCTCCTGCAGCGGCAGCTGTATTGCAATCCGCTGCGTCACTTCAAGGCCGTAGCCGGAGATACCCGTTATTTTCCTCGGATTGTTGGTGAGCAGCTTCATTTTTCCTACACCGATGTCGCGGAGCACCTGGGCACCGATCCCGTATTCACGCAGATCGTCCGGGAAACCGAGCTTTTTGTTTGCTTCCACTGTATCATAGCCCGCCTCCTGCAGCTCATAAGCTTTTAACTTATTGATCAACCCAATGCCGCGTCCTTCCTGGCGCATATAAAGCAGTACACCTTTTCCTTCTTTTTCAATCTGCATCAGCGCTGCCTGCAGCTGCGGTCCGCAGTCACAACGCTTGGAACCGAAGACGTCCCCAGTCAGACATTCCGAATGAACCCGGACCAGTGTTTCTTCCTCCGGATCGATCTCCCCTTTTACAAGTGCCATCATTTCTTTCCCATCAATGGAGGAAGTAAAACCAAGCGCTCGGAAATCACCGAATTCGGTCGGAAGGCTCGTATCCGCCTCCCGCTTCACTAGTTTTTCGCGGTGGCGGCGGTAGCTGATTAAATCTTTGATCGTTACCATTTTCAACCCGAACCGGTCAGCGATTTCGCGCAGCTCCGGCACCCGGGCCATTTCCCCGTCTTCCCGTGTGATTTCACAAATTGTCCCTGACGCTGTTTTTCCGGACAGGCGTGCAAGGTCAATCGCAGCCTCCGTATGACCGGCCCGCTGCAGGACTCCGCCTTCTTTTGCAATAAGTGGAAACACATGGCCCGGACGCTGAAAGTCTCCCGGTTCTGCGGTCTGATTGGCAAGGTGCTGGATCGTCAGCGCCCGCTCGGAAGCACTGATACCGGTTTTGGACGACACGTGGTCGACGCTCACCGTAAAAGCAGTGCCGTGCGGATCAGTATTTTGATCAGCCATCGGCTGAAGCTGCAGACGCCCGGCCTGCTCTTCTGTAATCGGCGTGCAAACGAGACCGCGGCCATACGTAATCATAAAGTTAATTGTCTGGGCATCAATGTTTTCCGACAGGGCGACGAAATCTCCTTCGTTTTCCCGGTCTTCGTCATCACAGACGATCACAACCTGCCCGTTTCTCAGTTCATCTAACGCTTCTTCAATGGGGTCAAACCAGCGTCGTTCCTCCATGGTATCGTTCCTACTTTCTTTGCAAAGGTTTTATTTATCTACAGTTAACAGACGTTCTGTATATTTGGCAAGCATGTCACATTCAATGTTGACCAGATCACCAGCCTGTTTATCTGCCAGGTTGGTTACCTGCCATGTATGCGGAATAATCGACAAAGTAAAGGTTTCTTTTTCGTCGTCCACTCCGAAAATTGTCAAACTGATGCCATCAACTGTGACGGAGCCTTTATTGGTCATGTAGCGGAGCTGCTCCTTCGGTGTCTGCACGCACACGTAAATCATGTTTTCTTCCTCTTCAATGGAAGCAATGGTTCCCGTTGCATCTACATGGCCCTGAACGAAGTGCCCGCCAAACCGTCCTCCGGCCTGCATCGCAAGCTCAAGATTTACTCGTGTTCCTTCTTTCATATATTTCAGACTCGTATGCTTGAGCGTTTCAGCCATCACGTCTACGTAGACGCACCGTCCTTTTTTAGCCGTCGCCGTGAGGCAGATGCCATTTACCGAGATGCTGTCGCCAATGCGAATACTGTCCATATCCAGATCACTCTCAAGCTCCAGCTGAATTAAATTTTCCTGATGCGTCATTTTTGATACTGTTCCTGTCGCTTCTACAATACCTGTAAACATGCTTTCACTCCCCGGCCTGCAGTGTATATTTTCGGTCCTGCCCGAATGTTTCTTCCTTTATCAATGAAAATGCCCGGGCTTCCTGAAGCGTCGAAATACCATTTCCGTGATAGACTCCGGGTGCATTTTCCCCGCCAATCACTATCGGCGCTACATACATTAAATATTCCTGAATCAGTTCGGCTTCCAGGAAGGAGCCGAGAACCCCGGCCCCTCCTTCCACAAACAATGAAACGATTTTCTTTTCACCGAGCACATCCAGCACCGCGGAGATATTTTTCACACCGGAAGCGACTGGAATTACTTCAGCCCCCGCTTCTTCCAGGCGGTGCTGCCTCTCAGCATCAGCCGGACCGTTCGTCAAAACGTAGACCGGAGCTGAGGAGTCCTTCAGCATCCGGCTGTTTTCCGGCATCCGGAGCTCACTGTCAAGTACTATCCGTGCCGGCGTCACTCCCGTTTCAGGAACACGGGCCGTAAGGGACGGATCATCGCTCAGCACAGTTCCGAGGCCGACTAATATGCCATCGCACCGGCGCCTCTCCCGGTGGACGTCCTCCCGGGCTGGTTTTCCGGTAATCCACTGGCTTTCGCCTGTGGCCGTAGCAGTCTTTCCGTCAAGGGAAGAAGCTGTTTTAGCCGTGACGTAAGGTTTTCCAGTTTTAATAAAATGAAAAAATTTCCGGTTTAAGTAAGCCGCTTCTTCCTGTCTGACTCCGGTCACCACTTCAAGGCCTGCTTCTTCCATCATCTGTATGCCTTTTCCGGCTACAAGCGGATTCGGGTCTGACGCTGCCACCACTACTTTTACAATGCCCGCTTCAATAATCTGTTTGGCACATGGCGGAG
Source organism: Marinococcus luteus (assembly GCF_034497705.1). Taxonomy (GTDB): domain Bacteria; phylum Bacillota; class Bacilli; order Bacillales; family Marinococcaceae; genus Marinococcus; species Marinococcus luteus_A. Next base: position 735,464 of record NZ_JAXRUV010000001.1, read on the forward strand.
TACGGCCGTAATGGCTGCAGGGCTCAAGGGTGACGTAAATCGATGCTCCTTCAGCTTCATCCCCTGCCATCTCGAGCGCATGGACTTCTGCATGTGCTTCCCCGGAGCGAAGATGAGCTCCCATCCCCACGATTCTTCCATCTTTAACGACGACGGCACCGACCATTGGATTCGGGTAAGTCTGCCCTTCCGTCGAGCGTGCTAGTTCGAGTGCTGTGTGCATCCAGGTATGATCCATATGGCCGGACCTCCTTTATTTTTAATTGCTGCTATTGATTACAGAAACAAAAAAAGCCCCCGAATGAACATCCGGGGGCTTTTATACATACGTATCCAAAATAATATTCCAGTTCTCTTCAGCGGCCGTTGCGGCTGCGGACAGAAAAACAGAATTTTTTCGAATACGGTTTTTTCCTTCTCCCATCCAGACTGTTACTGTCGGCTTCAGAGTTGCACTGAATCCACCGTCCACGCCAGCAGCGCTTACCGGGTCACGGACTGAAAAGCATTCGCTTTATCACCGTCGGTTGGGACTTGCACCCGACCCCGAAGGATGTTGATCGCAATCAACGTACCGTATGAAGTTAAAATACATTTTATTACGTTCTCATATATCCGTCAAAAGATTCAGCTTATGCTTCGTCCCAGACCCGCACTTCCTTCATAACATCCTGCGCCTGGATACGGTCCACCTGGTCCATGTTATCTGTCACACGGCCAAATACCGTATGCACGCCGTTCAGGTGCGGCTGCTGGTCAAACAGAATAAAGAACTGGCTGCCACCGGTGTCTTTTCCGGCATGCGCCATCGACAAATAGCCTCTTTCGTGAGTGCGCGGGTTCCCTTCCGTTTCACAAGGAATCGTGTATCCCGGGCCGCCGTCTCCGCGGTTATTCGGGCATCCGCCCTGGGCAACAAAGCCCGGGATGACGCGGTGGAACGTAAGGCCATCATAGAAGCCGTCATTTGCCAGACTTTCAAAGTTTTTCACCGTGCCCGGCGCGTCCTCCGGGAAAAATTCCAATGTTACTGTTTCTCCGTTTTCAAATGCGATTTTACCTTTTTTCATCTCTCTATACCCCTTTTTATTTTGTTTTTGCCTTTGCGGGCGCATAGGACAGGTCATACTGAAGAATGTCCTCGTACGTTTCTCCGCGAACGACCAGGTGCGATTCGCCGTCTTCGGCGAAGACGACCGGCGGGCGCGGGAGACGGTTGTAATTGTTGGCCATGGAATACCCGTAGGCTCCTGTACAGAAAACCGCCAGCGTATCATTAGTTTTCACTTCCGGAAGCGGTAGATTCCAAATCAGCATATCGCCGCTTTCACAAAGCTTACCGGCAACCGAAAACGTATCATCGGCTTTTTCATGACCGCGGTTGGCAAGAATGCCTTCATACTCTGCCTGATACAATGCCGGACGTATGTTGTCGGACATGCCGCCGTCCACCGAAATGTACCGGCGGACGCCGGGAATATCTTTTTTCGACCCTACGTCATATAACGTCGTGCCGGCATCGCCGCTGATGGAGCGCCCAGGCTCAATCCAGATCTCCGGCACGTCCATGCCGGTACGGAGCGCTTCCTGTTTGACCGACTGGATCATATCCTGCACGTACTGCTCCGGTGCGAGCGGTTCATCCCCTTCCACATAGCGGATCCCAAAGCCGCCGCCGCAGTTCAGTACATCCGGCGTGAACTGCAGATGCTCCTGCCAATGCACAAACTGGTCAAACAGCTTTTTGATAGCCATTGTAAATCCGCTCGTTTCAAAAATCTGCGAACCGATATGACAATGCACGCCTTTAATGTTGATGGACGGACTCTGCTGCAGGCGGTAAATAGCCTGGTCTGCCTGACCGGACGTCAGGTCAAAGCCAAACTTTGAATCCTCCTGCCCAGTGGAAATGTATTCATGTGTGTGCGCCTCGATGCCCGGAGTCGTCCGGATCAACGCTTCCACATGCGTCTGCTGCCTGACCGCCTGCTGCTCAATCAATTGAATTTCATGAAAATTATCAATCACAAAACAGCCGATGCCAAGCTCAATGGCGAGAGCGATTTCTGCTTCGCTTTTATTATTACCGTGAAAATGAACCTTTTCCATCGGAAAACCGGCTTTTGATGCCGTCATCAGCTCTCCCCCGGAAACCACGTCCAGACTGAGTCCCATTTCTTTCGCCAGCTGTGACATTGCAACACAGCTAAAGGCCTTGCTTGCGTAGGCCACCTGATACGTCATCCCGTTATCTTCAAAAGCCTGCTGAAACCCCCGGGCCCGCTCCCGCATCAAAGCGACGTCGTAGACGTAAACCGGGCTCCCGTATTCCTGCTTTATGTTAACGGTATCCACCCCGCCAATCTCCAGGTGGCCGTGTTCATTTATATGGTGCGTTCCATGAAGCTGCATATTATTCTCTCCTTCGTTGCTCCTCCTCGTTCGTTTATTTTAGCACGCTTCCGAAAAAGACAAAAGCTTTATGCAAGTAAAGAAACCGTGCAATTACTGCACGGTTTCATAAATGAGGACTGGTTTTTCCACCGCAGCTTCTGCAATCGTAAAGGCTTCAGAAATTTTCCTGGCGCTCTCAGCGCTGTCCTGGGCATTTACGTGCATGACCGCAATTGTATCGCCTTTTTGTACAGGGTCACCGATTTTTTTCGTCAGTTCGATGCCCACACTGTAATCAAGCACATCGTCCTTGGTGGCCCTTCCGGCTCCGAGAAGCATCGCACTTACGCCGATTTCTTCGGCTTCAATGCCGTGTACGTAGCCGGAGGCTTCCGCCTTCACTTCTACCCGGTGCTCAGCAGCAGCAAGGCTCTCCGGATGATCTACAGCGGAGGCATCACCGTGCTGATTTTTCACAAATGCTTTCATTTTTTCAAGCGCGTCCCCGTTTTCAATCACCTGAAGCACCATTTTTTCCGCCTGCTCGAGCGTGTCGGCTTTGCCGCCTGCTACAAGCATATAGGAAGAAAGCGTGACGCTCAGCTCATGCAGGTCCTCCGGGCCGTTGCCCTGCAGCGTTTCAATTGCTTCTTTTACTTCGAGCGCGTTACCGACGGTCCGGCCGAGCGGCTGATCCATATTGGAAATGACCGCCATCGTTTTACGATCGAGTGACTGGCCGATTTCCACCATTGCTTCCGCCAGACGCTTTGCTTCCTCCACTTCTTTCATAAAGGCGCCTGACCCTGCCTTTACGTCAAGCACGATCGCATCTGCGCCAGCAGCGATTTTTTTACTCATCACCGAGCTTGCAATCAGCGGAATGGAGTTTACAGTTGCCGTCACGTCCCGGAGTGCGTAAAGCTTTTTGTCTGCCGGGGTGAGGTTGCCGCTTTGGCCTGCGACAGCTATTTTATGCTCATTAACAAGACTGACGAACTCTTCCTTTGGAATCTCTGTTTCAAATCCACGGAAGCTTTCCAGCTTATCAATCGTGCCGCCGGTGTGCCCGAGTCCGCGTCCGGACATCTTCGCTACAGGAACACCGCACGCTGCTACAATCGGTCCTATAATCAGCGTCGTTTTGTCGCCGACGCCTCCGGTAGAGTGCTTGTCCACCTTGATTCCTTCGATTGCCGAAAGGTCGAGCTGATCGCCGGACTCAGCCATCGCGTAGGTGAGGGCGGCAGATTCCTTCTGGGTCATATCCTGAAAGTAAATCGCCATCGCAAACGCCGATGCCTGGTAATCCGGTACCTCGCCGTTGCTGTATGATTCCACAAACCAGCGGATTTCTTCTTCATTCAGTTCTTTTCCATCGCGCTTTTTTGCAATAATATCCACCATTCTCATAGTATGGCCCCTTTACACATTGCTGTTAATTACGTATTTTTGACGATTTCTTTCATTAAAGAAATAAAAATCGGCTTGGTTTTGGCCGCCGTTTCCATCACTTCCTCGTGGGATATGCTGACAATTTCTTCGCCGACAGCCATATCAGTAATGCATGAAACACCTAACACGCGCAGCCCTGCATGCTGAGCCACAATTACCTCTGGCACCGTGGACATGCCCACTACATCAGCGCCGACGTTCCGAAGCAGAATTAACTCTGCCCGGCTCAGAAAGTTTGGACCGCTAATGCCGCCGTAGACGCCGCGTTTCAAGTCAATTTCAAGTGTTTCAGCGGCCTGAAACGCTTTACCGCGGAGTACTGGATCGTACGCCTGGCTCATATCGGGAAAGCGCGGTCCGAGATCGCTGTCGTTCCGGCCGATCAGCGGGTTGGTGCCGGTAAAGTTTATGTGATCTTCAATCACCATTAAGTCCCCTGGCCGAAACGACGACTGCATTCCTCCGCACGCATTGGTGACAAATAAAAACTCGGCGCCGAGCGCTTTCATCACCCGGACCGGGAATGTCACCTCCTGCATCGAATAGCCTTCATAGTAATGAAAGCGGCCCTGCATCGCTACGACTGTTTTTCCTTCGAGCTCGCCAAGTACTAGACGCCCCGCATGGCCTTCCACTGTGGAGACAGGAAAATGAGGAATGTCTTCATAAGGGATCACAGTAGCCGCTTCAATATCATCAGCCAGGTCGCCGAGCCCGGAGCCAAGAATCATGCCGACCTCAGGCGCTGCACTATATTTCGACTGGATGTACTCCTTTGCTTCCTGTGTTTTTACAGCATCCATTCAGGCATCCTCCCGTGCGATCCGGCGAAGGGTTTCTTTCATTAATTTCAAGAAATCTTCCTGGACCTTTGAAGTCGTGTCCATGACTTCATCATGGCTTAACGGCTGGTCAAGCATGCCGGCAGCGAGGTTTGAAATGCAGGAAATACCGAGCACTTCCATGCCTCCGTGAACGGCAACGATCACTTCCGGCACCGTGGACATACCAACGGCGTCTGCCCCAAGCACACGTGCCATGCGGACCTCTGCCGGGGTTTCATAGGCCGGTCCCGTATTTGCCATATACGTGCCGCGCTGAATACGGATGTTCAGCGACAGCGCCGCTTCGTCAGCAATTTTGGCGAGTCCTTTCGAATACGCTGAACTCATATCCGGAAAGCGGGGGCCGAGCTCTGCATCATTTTTTCCAATAAGCGGGTTATCGCCGAGCCAGTTGATGTGATCATCGATAATCATTAAATCACCCGGTTCAAAGTCGTGGTTCACGCCGCCCGCAGCATTGGTGACAAGAAGCCGTTTCACTCCGAGCGCGTTCATTACGCGAATCGGAAACGTCACTTCCTGGAGGGAATAGCCTTCATAGTAATGAAAACGTCCCTGCATCGCTGCCACCTGCATACCCTCAAGTTCACCGAATACAAGCTGGCCCGCGTGGCCCTCCACCGTAGAAACGGGAAAGCCGGGAATGTCTTCATATTTTAGAACGACTGGGTTTTTAATTTCATCGGCCAGCACCCCCAGGCCGGAACCGAGCACGAGCCCGGTCGTCGGTACAGTGGAGATATTGGACTGAATGTATTGAACTGCTTCTTTGGTTTGCTGCTGGATACTCAAATTATTCACCCTTCCTTTTTAATTGCTGTAAGAAGCTTGTACCGTACTTTGGCATGGATAGATGGAAATTATCCGCCACCGTAGCACCGATATCGGCAAATGTTTTACGGGTGCCCAGTGGAGCAGAGCCAGTGCTTTTGCTGTAGGCAATCAGCGGCACGATTTCACGGGTATGGTCAGTGCCGTGATGCACGGGATCGTTTCCGTGATCGGCAGTAATAATAAGAAGGTCACTTTCGTCCATCGCTTCCAGCAGCTCCGGAAGCCTGGCGTCAAACTCCTCGAGCGCCTCTCCGTATCCCTGCGGGTCACGGCGGTGGCCGAACTTAGCGTCAAAATCCACCAGATTTAAAAAGCTGAGACCCGTAAAGGATTTCTGCGCCGTTTCTGTGACACGATCCATGCCATCCATATTGGAGGAGGTACGGATCGACTCCGTCACCCCTTCGCCGTCATATATATCGCTGATTTTTCCGATAGCAATGCTGTCAAGACCGGCATCCTCTAGGTCGTTCATGACCGTGCGGCCAAATGGCTTAAGCGCGTAATCATGGCGGTTCGATGTACGTTCATAATTTCCGGGGGACCCGATGAACGGGCGGGCAATCACGCGGCCGATCATATACGGAGCTTCATACGTCATCGCCCGGGCTTTTTCGCAGATGTCGTACAGTTCTTCAATCGGTACCTCATCCTCATGTGCGGCGATTTGAAGCACTGAATCCGCCGAGGTGTAGACAATCAACTTCCCGGTTTTTTGATGCTCTTCGCCTAGCTCTTCAATGATCTCGGTACCTGAAGCCACTTTGTTTCCGAGAACGCCCCGGCCTGTTTCCTGTTCAAGCTGCTGCAAAAGCTCATCCGGAAAGCCATCCGGAAATGTGCGGAAAGGCTCGTCAATATAAAGGCCCATGATTTCCCAGTGGCCGGTCATCGTATCTTTGCTTCGCGACATCTCTTCCATATAACCATACGAAGCTGTTGGTGACGCTGATGCCTCCACTCCCGGGATTTCCCGGATATTTCCAAGGCCGAGCCGTTCAAGGTTCGGAATTTTGATTCCGTTCATATGCTGGGCGATATGACCGAGCGTGTCGGCCCCCTTGTCCCCGTATTCTTCAGCGTCAGGAGCTTCGCCAATGCCGACGGAATCCATAACAACTAAAAAAACGCGTGGGTACTTGTAGTTTTCCAATACTCTCTCTCCTTTTCTGCTAAGCTCTCGGATGCGCCTGCAGGTATACATCTTTTAATTTATGGTTGGATACATGGGTGTAAATCTGGGTGGTGGAAATATCGGCGTGTCCGAGCATCTCCTGGACCGCCCGCAGATCTGCCCCGTTTTCAAGCAAATGGGTGGCGAAGGAATGCCTCAGAGTATGCGGAGTTAATGCTTTTTCGATCCCTGCTTGGCCTGCTGTTGCTTTTAATATTTTCCAAAAACCCTGCCTCGAAAGCGGATTGCCGTGATGATTAACAAATAACAGCTCATGACGTTTGTTTTTCATCAGCGTACTGCGTCCGTGATGTATGTACGTGTCAATTGCCTCGGAAGCCACTTTCCCAAGCGGAACGATCCTTTCTTTGTTTCCTTTACCGACACAGCGGATAAATCCCATCTGCAGATGTACATCAGACATTTTCAATTCACACAGTTCAGTTACCCGCAAACCGGTAGCGTACATGCACTCAAGCATCGCATGATTCCGCTTTGCAAAGGCTGTCGTGCCCTCAGCTGCTGTGAGCAGCCGCTCAACTTCCTGAGTGGACAGTACGGTCGGAAGCTTCTTTTCCCCTTTCGGAATTTCAATCAACTCCGCCGGATCCTTTTTTACCACCTGTTCACGCAGAAGAAACTGGTGAAACGCCCGGACCGATGACAAAAAGCGAGCCAGCGTAGCTGTAGAGCGTCCGGCTTCTTTTTGGGCATACAAAAAATCCACAATGTCCGCACGCTCAGTTTCCGCCCACGATTTCTTCTCCCGGAGCTGCATAAATTTTCTATAGTGTTCCAGGTCTCTTTGATACGACTGAATCGTGTTTTTGGAGAGGCCTTTTTCAACTTGGCAATAATGAATAAAGTCCAGTACCTCCGTGGTCATACGACCGCCTCCTGCTTCCCAATCTTCCCTTCTAAGAATAGCATAGTCGCTTATTACTAGGAAAGGGCGAATGCGCCAGTAAATATACCGCTTTCATTCTACTGTACAATAAAAAAAGCACCGCTTTTTGTCAAAAGACGATGCCCGTACATATGTTAATTCGTGTGCAGCGAAGGAGCCTCCGCACTTTCTTTGTTCTTTTTTGCCTTCGCCTGACAGCGGTGGCAGACACCGTGGAACGTTAAACGATGATCTTTTACCTTAAATTGATAGTCTTTTTCTACAATCTTTTCGACCTCTGCAAGCAGGTCCTCCTGGATTTCATCAACTGTTCCGCATTCAATGCAGACGAGATGGTGGTGAGAGTGGCTGGCTCCTTCTTTCCGAAGGTCATACCGTGAAACTCCGTCACCAAAGTTGATTTTGTCCACAACTTCAAGTTCATTAAGTAATTCCAGTGTTCTGTACACGGTGGCAAGACCAATCTCCGGCGCTTTTTCCTTCACCAGAAGGTACACATCTTCTGCACTTAAATGATCTTCTTCATTTTCCAAAAGCACCTGTACGGTTGCTTCCCTTTGCGGGGTCAACTTGTAGCTCTGTTCATGCAGCTGTTTTTTAATACGTTCTACCCGATTTTCCAATTATCGCTACCTCCCTTATTCCTTCAAGGGTAATAAACTTATTATAATAATTTTAAATAAGCCTGTCAATATAAAACCGATAACCGCTCTCAGTTTAAAATCATTATAAATAAATTGGCATGAAAATTGCATATAAACCTTATTTTGTCCCGTATTTTCAGTAATTCAGGCGTTGATTATCAATGAAATCCCTATGTGACAGATAAATGACGATATTCAATCTCAATTACCGCTGACCGAGAATCGTTTTTACATACTGCACTGCATACATGGTTTTAGCGTCATGAATTTCTTCTCTCTGGATCAATTCATCTGCTTCCTTCACACTTACTTCCATCAGTTCAATAAATTCATCCTCTTCGGTTTCCGGTTCTCCGGACTCCAGTTCGAAAGCCTCATATAGATGAACAATTTCGTCTGCGAATCCGGGAGAGGTATAAAATGAAGCAATTTTTTGCAGGCGCCCTGCTGTGTACCCGGTTTCTTCTTTTAATTCCCGGGCTGCTGTTTCTTCAGGACTGTCAGTACCTTCGAGTTTCCCGGCCGGTATTTCCACCAGCGGCTTTTCGAGCGGCTTCCGGTACTGCTTCACCATAACGATTTTCTGCTCCGGCGTGACCGCCACCACAGCAACCGCACCGCTGTGATTAATCACTTCACGTTTGCTGCTCCGCCCGTCCGGAAGCGTTACGTCGTGCACTGATAAATCGACGATTTTCCCTTCAAATATTGTTTTCTTATTCGTTGTTTTTTCTGTAAAATCCATCGTCAACGTCCTTTCTGCATCGAATATGATTCATTCGTTTTAGTTTACCAGTCTTTTACTGTCTGTGAGAATAGTCTTTTGCTTATTTTCACTCTTCCTAATTATCACCAGATTTGCTACACTATCCAAGTAATCTGATGGAGGAGTTGGACCCATGAATATTTTTGAAGCTATTTTTCTAGGAATCGTCCAGGGAATTGCAGAATTCCTGCCGATTTCAAGTACCGCACATATCATCATTGCAGAATTTCTCCTCGGCCATTCGATCCCCGGCCTCTCATTTGAAATTTTCCTGCATTTGGGATCAATCGTAGCCGTCATGTTTTATTTCCGTAAAGACATTATTCATCTGATTCAGGTATTTTTCCGTTACATTGCCAAACGGCGCCGGGAGGACCGCCCTGAATTTTTCCTTTGTTTGTACATAGTACTTGCCACCGTTATTACCGGCATTCTTGGCATTTTTCTTGAGAATTCGCTTGGCAGTGCCCTGAAAACGCCGGTGATGATCGCTGTATCGCTCACCCTTACCGGCATTTTTCTCATCATTATCGAGCGGGCCTATACCATTGGCAGCCGTACAGTTAATGAAATGACGACGCTTGATGCGGTTATTGTCGGCCTCGCACAGACGGTGGCGGTCATTCCAGGAATTTCAAGATCCGGAAGCACGCTGATTGCCGCTTTGTTTTCCGGCCTTGATCGGGAGACATCGGTCCGTTTTTCATTTCTGCTGTCGATTCCTGTCATTTTAGGATCAACCGTGCTCGCACTCGGCGATATAGCAGACGGCAGCCTCGCTTCCATAGGTGCAGTATCACTTATTGCTGCATTCATCGCCTCGCTGATTACTTCGTGGCTCGGCATCGTCTGGCTGATTAACTTTCTGAATAAAGGAAAGCTCACCTACTTTGCGATCTACTGCTTTCTGCTCGCGCTTGTGACTATTTTATTTCTCGACCCGGGAAGCACAGTAGTCGAATAATAGTTTATCACATAAAAATCCAGCCGGAGTCCGGCTGGATTTTGTACTTTATTATTTCTTTACAGTTACAGTCGCTACTACGGTTTCTCCCGCTTTCAGGCGGTTTTCACTGTTCATTTGAATGTTTTCAACCTGATCGCCTTCAGTGAATACGACGGGCGTGATTTTACTGGCAGCTTTTTCACTGATCACATCCATATCAAATTCCATCAGCAGGTCGCCTTCTTCTACGCTGTCCCCTTCGGATACTTTGCATGTAAAGCCTTCTCCGTCCAGAGATACCGTTTCAAGCCCGATATGGATTAAAACATCCAGTCCCTCCTCTGAACGAATGCCAATGGCATGCTTCGTTGGAAAGATCTGTTCCACCTTCCCTTTAACCGGCGAAAGAATAATTCCTTCCGATGGGTCAACAGCGAAGCCTTCCCCCATCATTTTTTCTGAAAATGTCGGATCCGGCACTTCTGTAATATCAACGAATGTCCCGCTGACCGGCGATTTTATGGTGACTTCTACAGGTTTTTGTTCTTTTCCAAATAGTTTTTTTAACATTTTATTCACTTCCTTTTTATATAGTCACAACTGCGTTCAAGCTGTGCATATGCCTTAGTAAGTGTAACGAACTTCAAGCCTGTGCACAAACTTTCGGGAACGTCTTTACCGTTACATTCCAGAGAGTGCCTAATGTAACACTCTTTTCTGCACGTTTATACAACACGTTTTAAATGAGCACGAATAAGGAATAGAACTCTATTCTAATTGTATATACCTTCTTTTTATAATAATTTAAACCTGAATTCTATACATACAGTCCAACACAGGAGGTGCGCAGATGATTACAGAAAATAAACAGCCACTTTTTGAGAAGTTGTTTTATTTGTATGACCGGCGCTTGATCCAAAAGCATTTCTCAGCCGTACATATGCACAACAACAGTATCTACACCGACGATGCTGCGCTTTTTTATGTGAATCACAGCAACTGGTGGGACGGTCTTTTAATCTATTTTTTAAATAAACACTGGTTCCGCCACCCGGGCTACGTCATGATGGACGAAGAAGGGCTGCGCGAATTCCCATTTTTCCGCAGACTCGGGGCCTACTCGGTGGACCGCAGCAGCAGCCGCGATGTTATTAATGCCCTTCGCTACACAGAGGAGAAACTCGTGAACGGTCATCACGTCTGGCTGTTCCCGCAGGGGGCAGAAACCCATGCCGATCAGTTTCCGATCACTCTTCAGCCCGGCATTTCCTATCTGCTTCCTCGGGTGGATGTGCCGTTTGTGCCGGTTACGATGCACTACACATTTTTGCACCACCAAAAGCCTGAAATCTTCATAAACATTGGCCCGCCGCTCCCCCGGACACCGGAAAACCTCGCTTCGAGAGCGTCCGCTCAGGACGCACTGGAGCGTCACCTGCAGCACCAGTGGGACGAGATGCGTGAAGACATCGCTTACGAGCACCTGGAGAACTACACTACCGTTTTGAGAGGTTCACAGACGATGAGCAGCTGGTGGACCTCCCTCCGGCAGAAAAAATAGAAAGGACTCCCGCCATGTTCCTATGGATTCTCATATGTATCCTCAGCGCCTGGACGGTATTTACGATCATTAACGTGTGGACCCTTCCTTCTCTCGCCTCGTTTTCGGTGCCAAAGCGCCCGGGCTTGATCAGCGTGCTTGTACCGCTTCGGAATGAAGAACGGAATGTGCCGGCGCTTGTGCGGAGTCTTCGCCAGGCGGACGATCTAAAAACAGAATTTATCTTTCTCGATGACCATTCGACTGACCGCACAAAAATGCTCCTGCAGGAGGCTGTACGCTATTGGCCTAACGCCCGCTACATTGAGGGGGCCGCGCTGCCGGACGGCTGGAACGGTAAAGTTCATGCTTGCCACCAGTTGTCCAAAGAAGCTGCCGGCCAGTATTTGTGTTTTGTTGATGCTGACGTAAGGCTGCACGAGGACGCCCTCCGCTGGGCAGAGGGGGCTCTTCAGAAGCATGATGCCGGCCTGGTTACCGGGTTTCCTCATTTCAAAACAGAAGGCTTCTGGGGCCGGCTGCTGGTATATATGCAGCATTTTGTCGTGTATGCCCATCTTCCCATCGCAGTCGCCAACCGCACCACCCGGAGGGCCTTTACTGCAGCACACGGGGCTTTTTTATTTTTCAGCCGGCAAGCCTACGACCAGGCCGGGGGTCATGCTGCTGTTAAACAGGCGCTCGTGGATGATATGGCGCTTGCCCAAAACGTAAAATCAAAACACTTAAAAACACTGCTCGTTTCTCCGGGCCCTGCGGTCACCTGTTATATGTATACGTCGAGCCGGGAAGCGTGGCTTGGCTTCAGCAAAAATATTTTCCCGGGGATCGGCCGCTCGGCGGTCATAGCTTCGGCCGTCATCGCTGTTCATACTCTTTTTTTTATCGTACCATCCTTTCTTCTGCTGGCTGCCATTGCCATACCCGGGTGGCAGCTCGTCGTCCCATACGTGCTGACGGCTGTGCTTCGCGCCGGGATTACGATAAAGGCTTCCCATCCGTGGTGGACAATATTTGTTCAGCCTCTCTCTTCGGGGGTCATGATTGCTGTGCTGCTGTATTCGATTTATCTGGACAAAACGAAAAAAGGCTATTCATGGAAAGGGCGGACCTATCAATGACAACTACTGCTGTTATCGGCGCCGGACTCGGAGGCTTAAGCGCTGCCATTATACTCGCTAAAACCGGGGAAAACGTTACTGTATATGAAAAAAACGAACGGGCTGGAGGAAAACTCCGCCCGTTTCAGCTGGGAACCCACGCATTTGATTACGGCCCTAATACTATTACGATGCCGGATATATTTCACCGCGTACTTGCTTTTGCCGGCAAGGATCCCGAGCAGCTTCTTCCGTTCAAAAAGCTGCCGGAGCATACCAGTAATTACTTCCCTGACGGTAACACACTGCACGTCTCCTCAGATGCCGAAGAAACAAGACAGGCCATTGCCCGTCTTTCAGAATCCGATGCCAGCCGCTACGATGACTACCTCCGGGAAGTCAAACGGCTTTACACCCTCGCTACTGAGAATTTTCTGCAGCGCACCTTCGAGTCGCCTCTGGATTACCTTTCACCGGGCCTTGCCCTTGCCCTTCGCAAAGTGCGTCCGGCCACTACCATGCATGCTTTCCACCGGCGGTTTTTCAAGCACCCGGATGTGCAGCAGGCGTTTGACCGCTATGCGACCTATATCGGCTCTTCGCCGTATGATGCTCCGGCAACATTCGCGCTGATTGCCCACCTCGAGCTTGCTGACGGCGTGTACTATACTCCGGGTGGAAACGTAAAGATTGCCGACGTGTTTTATGAAACAGCCAAAGAGCTTGGTGTCACCTTTTCGTTCAATGATCCCGTACACCATGTTTCCAGCCGCAACGGACGTGCTCAAACCGTGCATGCAGCCTCAGGCTCTCTGGAAGTGGACAGTGTATTATTAAATGGGGATCTTCTCAGCCAGTATCCGTTACTTTTCCCGGACTTCAGTGAAAAGAGCCGGACCGTGCCGGCTCATCCCGAGCCGTCTATTTCAGCGTTTGTGATTATGGCCGGACTCAACACCCGTCTTCCTCAGTTAAAGCATCATCAGGTCTACTTTTCTGCCGACTACCCAAAGGAGTTCAGGCAGCTAAAGCAGGGAAGCTTTCCGGAGGACCCTACCGTTTATATCAGCAACTCCTCCTACAGCGACCGCGGCCAGTCCCCCGACGGCGACAACCTGTTTATTCTTATTAACGCACCAGCGCTTCCGGGCGGTGCCATGACAGAAGAGAAAAAACAATCGTACAGAAATGTTGTATACGACAAGCTGGAGGAGTTTGGCCTTTTTCTGCGTCCGCATATTGTGGAGGAGCGAGTACTCGGTCCGTCTTATCTGGAAGAAACGTTCGGTGCTTACCAAGGCTCCATTTACGGCCTCGCATCTAACCGACGGCAGGATGCGTTTCTCCGGCCGTTCAACCGCTCCCAGGATTTGAAGAATGTTTATTTTGCCGGAGGCTCCACCCACCCCGGCGGCGGTTCGCCAATGGTGACCACCAGCGGCGTTCTTGCTGCCTCCTCCCTGCTTAAGGATAACGGCCTTCTGCTTGATTTCTGGGGAAATAAATGACTTTCTGCTTCCCTAATTACAACCGTCGCATACAATCAGTCCCGCCGATGATAAAGGCGGGGCTGTTTCTAATAGAAAGATGATGGTGATTTCTCTTTCTCCTCCACCGGAATCCATATTTCGCTTTTGAAATCAGGCTTATCAAACTGATTCCCCTCCATCCAAAGCATTTCCGGGCCGACTGCCTGCTGATACCCGGAAGAAGGAAACCATTCTGAATATATTTGTCCCCACGTAGTTTGAAGATCTTTCGGAAACGGTCCTTCGGAGGTAAAAACAGCCCAGGCCGAAGCGGGTACTTCCAGCACGTCCCATGTTTCCAGACTTGGTTTATCAGTGACTACACCAATATAATGATCCAGCCCTCCCTGTTCTTCCATGCGTGCTTCAGAAAAATTTGCTGATGCCTGAATTATCCCTGTCGGTTCCCCATTTGAGAGCGCGAGCAATTTATTTATTTTCTCTTCGTTCAATGATTTCCACATGGCATTAATTTCAGGGTTTTCTCCCTCAAAGATGATAGGGACTCTTTTACTTATGCCGGCGATTCGAAAAGCTTCTTTGTTTTCTATATGATAGTTCATTTCGTTTCCTCCCTGGACCGATAGTTGAAAGGTCAGCCTTGGATATGCTTTTAAAGAAATTCCGTGCCGTTTCACTTCTGAAGGAGTTACGCCGTGCAGCTTTTGAAACGCCCTCGTAAATGAATCGGGTGAATCGTAACCATATTTTAATGCTGTATTGATAACACGTACCTCGCGATGCTGAAGATCAAACGCTGCCATCGTTAAACGCCGGCGCCGGATATATTCTGATAACGGGACACCCGCCAAAGAAGAAAACATCCGCTTAAAATGGTACTCCGAGCAGCAGACGATGCGGGCAGCTTCCTGAAAATCGATTGCCTCCGTTAAGTGATTCTCAATATAATGCAGGGCATTATTCATTTCCTGTAAACTATCCATAATGATGACCTCTCTTATATTTAGAGAATATCAATTCCATGACATATATTCCCTGCTTTTCGTGCCTGATAAAGTCGGGTAATAACTATTAACTTTCTAACTAAGAAGCGCAACGGACTATATATATCATAAAAAAAGGAATAGAAGACCCTGTCCGGGATACTTCTATTCCTTTCCATTATTTGTTTTTAAAATCGCCTTTTTTGTCCTGGGCGACGCCTTTAAGCTTGTCTTTCTTTCCTTCGCGCTGCATCTTTGAATTGTTTGTGGCGCTTCCCATCTTGTCTTTTGCTTCCCCTTTAACCTTGTTCGCGTTTCCTTTTAATTTAGCGCCGAAACCTTTTTTACCGCTCATCTGTGATCCCTCCTAGATGTCTGTCTACATCAGCAGTTCCCTTCAGGAGGCAGCGTCAAACAGAATAGTTTCCTCATTCTGACGACGATTTCATTTGTGCAGGTATTAAATGAAATTCATGCAAAGGTTTATTATGAAATATCCGAGTTTTTTGTTGCAAGTCAGATGGGAGACTTTTCACTCACGTTCAATGTCCAGTAAGTATCATTTTCTCCCGAAACCATTGTTTTATTTTTGTATTATGAGCAGCTTCTCACCAGACGGTCCAGCCACCATCGACGACGATCGTCTGCCCGGTAACCATATCGGAGGAAGCCGAGCTGAGAAATGCCACCGCTCCGAATAAGTCCTCAGGGCGGGCCAGTCTCCCAAGCGGAATTCTTGCAAGTACTTCCTCTTTAAATTCTGCATCTTCAAACATTTTTTCTGTCATTGGCGTTTCAATAAAGGTTGGGGCTACAGCATTAACATTGATACCGTCAGAAGCCCACTCAATAGCCAGTGATTTGGTCAGCTGCGTAATTCCTCCCTTGCTTGAGCTGTAGGCTGTGCGGTTGTAATACCCCACAAAAGCCATCTGGGAGGACATATTAATAATCTTTCCATGCCCCGCTTCACGCATCCACTTTCCTGCTGCCTGACAGGCAAAAAAGACGCTTTTTAAATTAATATCATGAATGCGATCCCACTGCTCCTCCGTTACCTCTTCTGCCGGCGCCGGGATATTCGTACCGGCGTTGTTCAGAAGTACGTCGATTCGGCCAAACCGTTTGTAAATACTCCCGAACAGTTCGTCCAGTTTTCCTATTTCGGTTAAATCAAACGGAAATGACTCAGCCGTCCGGCCTTTTTCCTGAATAATCCGGGCTGTTTCCTGTAAAGCCTGCTCATCACGGGCTACCAGAGCCACGCCGGCGCCGGCCTCAGCCAGCATGACCGCTATTTCTTTACCTATGCCTTTATTAGCACCAGTAACAACGATCGTTTTCCCTTCTAAAGAGAATAGATTAGAGCTGATGGCTTTTCCTCCTTTTTTGTGTACGTATTCGAAGATATCAAAAATCTTATAAATACAAAGAAAATAACAAGCAAAATTTTATTTGTAAACGCTCTCTTCATTTTTATTATTTACGTGATCATCCGCTCAATTAAAATTGGCTCAATAACCTCTCACGCATAGGCTTCCTGCTTTTCACCGGACGCCAGTAAATAAATTAATTACCCCACGACCAGCGATGACTACGTTCATGCTGCTGAGAAATAGCCATTAAATTTATCAATGGAGTCTACGGTTGATATTGTCAAAACTAATAACTGCAAAACCAACCGGCATATCCATCCATATACTTCAATTTTCATGCGCATTCAGTCAGTGGTGCTGTATCTCTGGACGCGTAATGAAGCTTGGGCTTTATGGCCTTTGAAGCCTTCAAGCTCGCATAGCCGTTCGGCGTATCTGCCTATTTCCACACTGGCTTCCTTCGTCACACGCTGATAGGTACAGTTTTTCAAAAACTTGCCTACCCATAAGCCGCCCGTATATTTTGCCGCCTGCTTAGTCGGAAGTGTATGGTTGGTTCCAATTACTTTGTCCCCGTAGGCTACATTCGTTTCAGGCCCGAGAAAGAGCGCCCCGTAGTTTGTCATGTTTTCTAGAAAGTAATCCGGATTGCTCGTGAGAACCTCTACGTGTTCATAGGCAAGCTTATCTGCTTCCTGAACCGCTTCCTCCACATCTTCCACTACGATAATTGAACCATTGTCCTGCCACGCCTGCTCTGCTACTTCCGCTGTTGGGAGTGTTTTTAACTGGCGGGCAATCTCCTCCTCCAGCGACTCGGCAAGCGATTGGGAGGTGGTAATAAGAGCTCCTGGAGACGTCGGTCCGTGCTCTGCCTGGCCGAGGATATCAGTGGCCACCATTTCTACATCAGCCGTTTCGTCAGCAATGACAAGCGTTTCGGTCGGACCTGCAAATAAATCAATGCCCACCCTGC
The DNA here is from genome assembly GCF_034497705.1 of Marinococcus luteus. Lineage (GTDB taxonomy): Bacteria > Bacillota > Bacilli > Bacillales > Marinococcaceae > Marinococcus > Marinococcus luteus_A. The sequence goes on from NZ_JAXRUV010000001.1 coordinate 752,915, forward strand.
CGTACAGCTGCCGCTTTGCTTCCGCTACAAAAGCGTTGCCCGGGCCGACAATCATCTCCACCGGCTGAATGGTTTCCGTGCCGACAGCCATTGCGGTCATTGCCTGAACTCCTCCCAGCAGATAGATTTCGTCCGCCCCGGCCATATGCATAGCTGCCACCGTGGCTGCCGGTATTTCACCATTACTCGGAGGCGTGCAGGCGATCACTCTTTCGACCCCTGCTACCTTCGCTGTCACAATACTCATATGGGAAGAGGCCACCATCGGATAGCGTCCGCCCGGAATATAGCAGCCTACGCTGTTCACCGGGATGTTTTTATGCCCTAAAATAACGCCGGGCCGCGTTTCCACTTCAATATCCTGAATCGACTCCCGCTGGTGCCGGGCGAAATTTTGAATTTGTGCCTGCGCAAAGGTAATATCGTCAATGACCTGCTGGGGCAGCTCATCGATTACCTGCTGAATAGCCTCGGGCGATAGACGGAACGCTTCCGGCGACCATTTGTCGAATTTTTCGGAGAGCTCCCGGACCGCTTCATCCCCCCGATGCTCTACATCCTGAATGATCCCCTGGACTGCCTGCTGTACCTTCGTGTCCGCCTCCTGTTTTTCCTGATCGCTTTTTCCTCTTTTTAAATAAGTGGGCATCAAGCATCCTCCTTTATGTTGAATACGTATTCAACATAAACTAAACCAACTATTTTGTAAACGCTTTATTAGATGACCCAGCTGCTCTTTCATAGAAAATACGGCGCCCGTTTATCATTAACAGGCACCGTACCATTAAAAATTAACCCCATACTTTTATTTCATTTTTACCGGGCTGCAGCTGACCGATCGGCCCCGGGACGTCTGCGGCGTCTTTTTGTTCTCCGAAAAAGTCGGTGTCTATCCGCAGCTTGCTTCCATCCGGATTTTCAAAATCTGCATCCACGATACGTGCTCGCTCCAGGTTGCCCGTATGCTTTATCTCACCGCTCATTTGTTCAAATCCCTCTGGCAGCTCACAGGAGAGATATACCCCGTCCCCTTTTTCGATGATCGTAAGCTGGGGATCAAAAGATTCTTTGGTAAATGCTTCATTTTCTCCTTCAAACGGGACCGCCCCGTTAAAGTAGGCGTTATGATTAATATAGACCGGCTGCTCGATACTGTGGAATGCTTCATGGTCGCCGCCCACCTGGTCAACAGCTTCGATATACTCCTCGAGCGATGCCGTATACCCGTTAAAATGGGAGGTTCCTACATTATCCAGATCCGGTTTTCCTACAAACATGTTATTGTAAAAGCGGTCGTCTCCGCCGTAGGTGGCCGCAAACCCTGCCACCTCCGTGCTGTGGGGCACGTGATACGGCGTTGCCCGGTCCAGCATTTTTTTGTGTACCATTTTGCCCGCGATCAGATTGTTAACATAAGCTCCGCCCTGCGCATGATTATCCAGGGCATAGTCTGCTGTTAAAATATTATGGTCCACCACATACGGTCCGCTGCTCACTTCCACGAAAAGATCGCGGCTGTTTTCGTAAAATAGATTTTTACTTACCCTGGTTCCCTGGGTCTGCCAGTCGAGCCATACCCCAAGCGAGCAGTGATGGATGCGGTTGCTGTGAATCTGGACATCAATTGCTGCGTGCAGTTTAATTCCGGCAATTTCGTGACCGAAAAATTCCCGCTTTAATGCGATATTATAAATGTGATTGTGATAAATTTCGCTGAACACACAGCCCAGATGGCCGACAATTCCGTTCTGGCCGCAATCATAAATGGTATTGTGCCGGATAATATGAGAGCCGATACGCTCTCTGCTCCACCCAATCTGACGGGCAAGAAACACAGATTCCAGCTGGTACTGATAGCCTGGCTTGTCCTTTCTTATCGTCCGGTAGTTATCACCGGTGGACGCTTCCTTTCCAATACTGATCGCACTGCATTTGGAATCGTGAATCACGTTATTTTCAATAATCCATCCTTTGCTCCAGTTCGGCCCGATCAACCCCGGCTGATCCGCTGTCGGAGGTGTCCACGGCGTTGCTGCCTGAGCCATTTCAAACCCCTGCACCGTAATATAGTTGATTCCCGTCACCTCCGGATAAAAGCAGGCCTTCCGCACGTTTATTTCCACCAGCTCTTTATTCGGATCAGCACCCTGAAAATTGGCGAAAATCGTCGTATGGCTGTTGTCTGCTTCCGCATACCAGCGATACGTGGTCTGCTCCGGACGGTGGACAGGGACCACCGTTTTTGTCCAGTGATCCAGAACCTCGGTCTGCTTTTCCGGATTCATTACTTCGGCGAAGGTTTCAGCTTCGTAAAAGGACATTCCGTTTAAATATACATCTCCCAGATGCCTGCCTGGATTGTGTACGATCCAGTCTCCGAATATTTTTTCCGTAAACGGATTGTAGTCTCCGAATAACGTGTTTGGGATAACTACCTTCCAGACCGTTCCTTCCACCTGCTCCCAGTAGTCAATTTGTTCCGAACCTTTAATTACTGCTTTTTCTCCAGGAGCAGCGGTATATGTAATTCTTCGATCCTCACTCCGGCCTCCATTTTTCGGCTTCACCCATTCTCTGTATTCACCTTCATGCACTATTACAGTATCGCCTGCCTCGGCGGTTGAAGCCGCTCTATTAATTGTTAAAAACGGATTTTCCCGTGTACCGTTACTGCTGTCAGAACCGTTTTTTGCTACATGATATTCAAATGCCATGAAGCTTTCCCCCTTTTATCAATCTATTTTTATTATAGGCAGGAAGCTTCCTATGCTTCTATTCAAAAAATAGTATAATATAAGACAATATTAGTGTTTTATGAAAGGAGAGCCGACTGTGGTCTTTTTTGAGCCTCACGGAGTCGAAGAGCAGGAATCATTTCAGAGTGTTACTTTAACCAATTTCAGCTTCCCGCTTCACTTTCACCGTGCCTATGAACTGATCATCGTTCAAGAAGGACAGGTACGGGTCGCCATTGACCAGAAGGAGTATCTTCTGCAGCAAAACGAGGCGGTATTTATTTTCAATAATCAAATGCATGAATTTACAACGGTCGACCATTCCACCATCACCGTCATAATTTTTTCGCCTGAATTAATCGGTCGTTTTTTTATGGATTATAAAGGTTTGATTCCCGTCAATAATATGTTTTCTCTGTCGAGGGAGGTGCAGCTGCCGTCCCAAAACTCTGTCTACAAACAGAAAAGCTTTTTGTATGGCATATGCAGTACGTTAGAGGAACATACCGATTTCAAGCCCGTACAGTATTCCGCGAAAACGAAAATACTTCATCAAATGCTCCTGTATGTGGATAATAATTACGCCGCCGAGTGTACGTTAAAAGCGGTGGCTGAACATTTGCAGTATGACTATCCCTATCTGTCCAAACTGTTTGTTCACATGGCAGGTATGACCTTTACCGAATACCTAAACTATTACCGGATCTCGCGTGCCTGTTATTTACTGAAAAGCAGCCAGAAGCCGATCGGGGAAATTGCTGCCGACTGCGGCTACAGCAGCCTCCGTTCCTTCAACCGGAATTTCCAGGCCTTCGTACGTGATTCCCCGCGCAGATTTAGGGAATTTTCGTCCCAACGGGCTTAATTACCGATGGAGGATTTCGTGATTCGGAGAAACGAATTCGCCTTTCTTTGAAATTCATACGAAACGGAGACCTCTTCCACCCTATGACCCTTGGTTGTTAAATATTCAATCACTGCGTCCAGGTGCTCGCAGCGCTCGCCCGTCAGGTCCACCAGCGGAAAAATGCGTACTTCCTCTTTTGCTACTCTCAGCAATTCTGTAAGAGTGTCAATGTGAAAGTCATAGCTCAGACGGTCAGCGTACATAAACAGAAAATGGGCGGACAAAACGGTGTCAAAGGTACTATCTTCAAAAGGAAGCACCGGCAGTTCCGCTGGCACATACCGGCCGCCGGAATGATACATATCTTCCGAACAGTCGTGCAGTGCCTGATTGCGTCTGCTTTTTAAATCTTTAACACTGCGAATGTAATTCCATTTGTAATTATCTTCAGCCTTCGTTATGTGTGCCGCCGCGTGCTCAATATCCTCCAGCCCTTTTTGCTTCAGATCTCCGGCCCGGTGATCGTACGCAATATCACAGGCTGTTACCTCTGCCCCCAGGCTGTTTCCGACAGCCGTAAACGAACAGGCCCCGGCCGGGCAATCAAGGATGCGTTTTCCTTGGATCATTGCTTTGGAAAGTGCAAACATATCCAGGTATTCGTCAAATGTGCGTCCGATAAAAACAATACGATCCAAATCAAGCTTCGTCTTCTTTTCTCTGCTCAACTCTGCTCACCTCAAATAAAAAAGATTACCCTCACGGTAGCATACGTTCTGCTACCGGGGTAATCTCCATTGGAAAAATCATCTATTTTTCCACCTCTGTTCGCCAGGCTTTTAAGCCAATGAGCCTCCGTCGACGACCATCTCATCGCCGGTCACAAACCGGGATTCATCGGAAGCATAGTACAGAGCGGCATAGGCAATGTCCACCGCTTCCCCGTGGTGGGGCGGAAGAGGCACAACGTCCTGGTTATCCTGCGAAATCGTTTTCTGCCGTTCTCCCATGATTGGCGTCCTGATCGGTCCGGGATGAATGCTGTTCGCCCGGATGCTTTCTTCAGCAAAGTGCGCGGCAACGTGCGTCGTCATCGAACGGATCGCTCCTTTTGCTGCACTGTAGGCTGTGCCGTTGCCGCCGGCCGCTCCGGACCCGGTCAGTGCAGCCATCGATGCTATATTAATGATCGACCCCTGCCCGACCTTCTGCATTTCCGGAATCACCTCGCGCATACCGAGAAAGTAGCCTGTCGAATCCACATTCATGACTTTATTCCATTCTTCAAGAGAGGTTTCCAGAATCTTGCTCGGATAATGGATGCCTGCGTTATTTACCAGAATATCCACCTGGCCGTAGGTGTTTACCGCTTTTTGAACCGCTTTTTCCCAGTTTTCCTCCGAGGTGGTATCCAGTTCAAAGGCAGTGATGTCTGCCCCTTCGTCCTGTATTTTCTTTACTTCCTCCTGCAGCAGGTCGAGCTGGACGTCGGCTGCTATCACCTTCGCTCCCTCTTCTGCAAACAGTCTGGCAGTGCCGAGGCCAATCCCACCGGCTGCCCCGGTAACAATCGCAACTTTGTTTTGTAAACGTGCCAATCTATTTCCTCCTTCAATGATTCAGACTCATCTGTTTTCTCTCGTACAAATACCCATTATGCCCAGCGGGTAATCAAGGCTCGTTTGAATGGTATAATTTAAGCAAATCCGTAAAGTCTAAAGGAGGAATTCATATGGACGCGAAAAATAATTCATCTCAGCCCCTTGCATCAAAACAGAAGAAAGACATACTGGCCGTACTCGAAAACCGTTTCGGGCTGCACATGCACCGCCATGAAGAATTAACCTGGACTTCGGTTTTGGAAAAGCTGGAGGCTGACGACGAAAAACTGTGGTCATTGAACGAAATGGAAGCAAGCGACGGAGAACCGGATGTGGTTGGCTATGACCGTGAAGAAAACAAATATTTATTTTGTGACTGCTCGCCAGAAAGCCCTAAGGGTCGCCGGAGCGTCTGCTATGACCGCGAAGCACTGGAAGCAAGAAAGAAATATAAGCCTGAAACAAGCGCTGTCGAAATGGCTCAGGCTATGGGCGTCGAGCTTTTAACCGAAGAGCAGTACCACGCCCTGCAGAAGCTGGAAAAAGTCGATACGAAGACGTCAAGCTGGATTCAGACACCTGAGGAAATAAGAAACCTGGGCGGCGCTTTGTTTGGCGACCACCGGTACGGCCGCACGTTCATCTACCATAACGGCGCCGAATCGTACTACGCTGCGAGAGGCTTTCGGGGCATACTCAAAGTATAAAATATTACTGCTCTTCTTCGGCACTTCCTTTGATCCGGGTGTTTACAATTTGATTGCTGCGTACAAACGTTTCTGGTTATGCTTCGTTGTTGAACTCCTGTTGAATCTGCATCATCATCATAAACCTTGCAACCTCTCCGCCATTCGCCGCTGCCGCTATCAGCTGGCTGCCAAAGTTATCCTTGGATTCGCCAGCCACATACAGCCCTTTAACGGAGGTTTCTCCGAATTGACCGACCACAAACCGGCCGTTTTCATCCCGTTCAACGTCCAGACCGCTTAAAAATTCATAATTGGTGTTCCAGTGCACGTACGTAAAAGCACCCTCTACCTCCACTGTTTCCTCGTTGGCCATTCTGATCGTCTGCAGCTGTCCGTTCTCTCCAGACATTTCCTCAATTTTTTCCAGATGATAAGGGATATTTTTATCCTCGAGTACTTTTATATTTTCCTCCGTCAGGCTGTCATGGCCATCGGTGAATACTTCCAATTTGTCTGTCCAGTTGGAGAGAAGCGTAACCATATGCATGACCGATTCATACGGATTGATAACGGCAAGCTTTTTGTTTCTCATTTCCCAGCCGTCGCACCACGGACAGTAAAAGACGCTTTGCCCGTAATAGCTTTCAATATTTTTAATGGTCGGCAGCTGTTCGATTAAGCCCGAGGCAATTAACACCTGTTTGGATTGAAACTGCCCTGTCAGCGTTTGGACAATAAAGCCTTCATTATGCTGTTGTATTGTAGTCACTCTATCCTTTAACAGCGTATTTCCCTCGTATTTCAGCGCATCTTCCCTGGCCCGCTTCCGGAACGTCTGCGGGGTCACTCTGTCCTGTGTTAAATAGGAGTGCGTTTCATGCGTTACGATGTTTCTCGGCTTATCCTCATCAATAATCAGCGCCTGTTTTAACCCTCTTCCAAAATACAGGGCCGCACTCAATCCTGCCGGTCCTCCACCAATAATAATCACATCATAAATCATTTTAAAACTCCTTCCCGTATATTAAAGATTCTTATTATCTATAATTATAATAAAGTAAAAGGATTTGCTACACCGTCAAATCCTTCAGCTTTTTGTTTTTTAATGTGTTGATTAAATTGTCCTGCGCTTCCATCATGGCCGCCTGGATTCTGCATTCATTTCCGTGATCAAAGCTGTCCTCAAACAGCGTCTGCACGCCGTCAATCGCAACTACAATATCGTACACGGTCACATTTTCCCAGTTCTGCTGCAGCCGGTAGCCGCCCTTGGCACCGCTCGTGGAAGTAATGTAATTTGCCTTTACGATACGCGTTAACACTTTGGATAAGTACGTCGTAGAAACATTCAGCGCTACAGACAGATCCTGTACCGGAATTTTCACAGTATCCCCGTCACGATGAATCATATACACCAGCGCATGCAGGGCATAATCCGTGGCTTTTGAAAATTTCATACCGCTTTTCACTTCCAATTAAAGATATTATATATCTATTATATATTTATATAGTTTAATTCGCAAGCTTAAATGCTAATACAAATAAAAAGACTGATGACAGAGAAGGATCTCCGGCATCAGTTCTTAAACTTTCGGGGGCCTCTCCCCTTTGATTCTTATAACGGGTTAAGCTACTGTCACCTCCACTTCAATGTTACCACGTGTCGCTTTCGAGTATGGGCAGTTTTCGTGAGCGCCTTCGGCGAGTTCTTTTGCCTGCTCTTCCGAAACGCCTTCGACATGAACCGAAAGCTGCACGGCCAGGCCGAACCCGCCTTCGTCCTCTTTGCCGATGGAGACGTTGGCAGTGATTTCCGTATGGTCCGGCTTGATTTTTTTCTGCCGAGCGACCATATTCAGGGCACTTTCAAAGCATGCCGCATAGCCGGCAGCAAAAAGCTGCTCAGGGTTTGTGCCCGGCTCGCCGCTTCCACCGAGCTCTTTCGGGGTACGAACATCAAGGTTTAAATTACCGTCCTCTGAAGTGACACGGCCGTCGCGTCCTCCGACAGCGGTAGCGGTAGTTGTATAAATTGGCTGCATGCTAAATCTCTCCTTTTTGAATATGTTCTGTAATTTGGTGCAGTTGACGAAGCAGCTGCTTCGCGCCGTCCTCATCGATCCCCAGCCGGGTGCCGAGGCGCTCAGGCAGGCATGCTGCGTCGCGTTTTAATTCTCTTCCCTTCTTGGTGAGATGAACAAGCACGATTCGTTCATCCTCCGGAGAGCGCTCCCTTGTTACCAGGCCGGCGCCCTCCATCCGTTTGACCATTGGAGTCAGCGTCCCGGAATCGAGATACAGCTTCTCGCCAATGGCTTTCACGGACTGATGATCCTCCTCCCACAGGACAAGCATCATCAGGTACTGCGAAAAAGTGAGGCCAAGCGGCTCCAGCTCTTCGCGATACATTTTCGATATTTCCTTAGAGCAGGCATAAACAGCAAAACACAATTGGTGATCGAGCGATAATAGTGAATCATTCATGCGGATGGCCATCCTTTACATTTAATTGTGCACAATCAAATAGTACACAATATTATATTAAAGCACAAACAATGTGCTTGTTTAGATAATTCGGTCAATCAGGCTCTTAGCCCTCTGGTTTTTTGGGAAAAGAATAGCAGTTCAGCTACAAATGATCGGAATAGAAAAGCGAAATTAAAAGGAGGAAAACATGAAATATGACATCGTTGTCATCGGCGCCGGACACAACGGCCTCGCCGCCGCCATTCAGCTTGCCAAGCAGGGAAAGCAGGTACTCGTCCTCGAGAAGGAACCCCGCCCCGGAGGAGCAGCTAAATCAGGGGAAGTAGCTGCTCCCGGCTTTATTCATGATTTATTTTCCATGAACATCAGCTTGTTTTTGAAATCACGATTTTATAAGGAAAATCAGCACGAGCTTGCCGCGAACGGCTTTAAACCGGTGTACAGCTCCCACCCGTACGCCAGCGTTTTCCCTGATGGAAAGGCCCTCACTATTGATACGGATCCAGAGATGACGCACCAAAGCCTTTCCAGCTATTCCACCGCTGACGCGGACGCCTGGAAAGAATTTGATGCCTTATATGATCAGGTAGCGCCTTATTTGTACAAACTGATGCAACGGGAGCTCCCTTCTCTCCGTGCCGGGCTTATCGTATTCAGGGCCCTGCTTGACTTAAAAATAAAAACCGCCCTGAAGGTTTCCAGCCAGCTTGCCAAGTCCCCGCGGCAGTTTGTTGATTCCTGGTTTGAAAACGATAAAGTGAAATCACTGGTTGTTCCCTGGGGCTACCAAATGGACTATGCACCTGATATAAGCGGCGGAGCGGCTTTTCCTTTAATAGAAGCCATTGGACACTACCGGGAGGGAATACCATTTGCCCTCGGCGGAATTCAAACGATGATCCAGGCAATGGTAACGATGCTCGAAGCGAGAGGCGGCGAGCTGCAAACCAATACCTGGGTCAATGAAGTTCACGTCGAGGACGGCGAAGCCCAGGGAGTATTCCTGAACGATGGAACATATATAGAAGCCGGAGACGTTATTGCAACCGCTACCCCGACCCAGATAGCTGATCATCTGATCGATGCCAAGTATCTTCCGGCATCCTTTGAGTCTAAAGCACAAAATTATCAATATGGCCCAAAGACGATGATGATTCACCTGGCACTAAATGAGCCGCTCCGTTGGACGGCCGGCGAAGACATTGCGCAATCTGCTTACGTTCATGTGGCACCGTACGTGGAGGATGTGGCCCGCACCCATACCCAGGCGCTGAACGACGTTCTTCCGGACAGCCCCCTGCTGATTGTGGGCCAACCCAGTGCCGTCGATGTGAGCAGAGCACCAGAAGGAAAGGCAGCGGTATGGATTATGGTTCGCTCCCTCCCCGCTCATCCTAAGTATGACGCACTAAACGAGATTGAGCCGGGCCCCTGGTCCTCTATCAAAGAGCAATACGCTGACCGGGTTATTGATAAACTGGCGGAATATGCGCCTGATATGAAAAATACTATTGAAGGGCGGCACGTTTTTTCCCCGGAGGATCTGCCGAAGGAGGATCCGAATCTTGTCGAAGGCGACCATATGGCCGGCAGCCACCAGCTGTTTCAGCATTTTCTTTTCCGCCCTATTGTGGGCTACTCCCGTTATCAAACACCGATCAGACATTTCTATATGATCGGAGCATCCACGTGGCCCGGCGGAGGGTTAAACGCCGGCTCCGGTTATTTGTTAGCAGAAAAGCTAAAAAGCAGATCCTTTTTTAAATTTTCGCCTTTGTGATTGAGCTAATTGCCGTTTAATATTCTTTGCATCGTTAAAGCCAGAACGTTTTTTATCTATAAAGAGATTTGAAAGGAGAATACAAAAGGAGATTTTTCAATTTCCTTAATGATTCTTCTTTTCTCTTTTCTTTCCAATTAATGTATAAGTTCATTTAATAGCGTTGAAAAATATACAACTTTTGGTACACATAAAAATCATGTCTAAACCTATGGTTTTTTTCTATCAAAACATCTAGAAATCGATTTTGATAGGTATCATAATGAACCAGGAGGTTATGGGCTGTTTTTTCATCATCATTTCCTTTTTCATTCATTTTTAAAGAGGAGTAAACATATATGGAGTATCGGAATTATGGATACATACGCGTGAGCAGCAAAGATCAAAATGAAAGCAGGCAGCTTGCTTCCATGAGAGAAGCAGGAATCATCGAACGGGATATATTTATAGACCAGTCTAGTGGAAAAAACTTTGAGAGAGAACAGTATCAGTTATTAAAACGCATTTTGCGAAAAATAGATGTGCTGTACATTCATTCACTGGATCGGTTTGGTCGTAATAAAGAAGAAATTTTGCAGGAATGGAATGAAATAACGAAAACCATCTAGTGTGATATTGTGGTATTAGATATGCCTTTACTAAATACCAAAGAGCAAGATGACAGCATGAAAAACTTTATTGTAGACTTGGTGTTACAGATCCTATCATGGATGGCCGAAGAAGAGCGTACACGCATCCGACAACGGCAACGAGAAGGCATAGACACGGCCTTAGAACAAGGCGTGAAGTTTGGCTGTCCTGAAACACCTGTGACTGAAGCGTTTGAAGAAGCCTATCAGGAATGGAAGGCCGGAGAGATTAAGGCCGTGGATGCTATGAGAAGATTATAACTATCTAGTAGCACGTTTTATCGGTCAGTTAAACGTTATGAAAAGTTATAATAACCTTTTATAAAGGAGATTAATATTGTCTAAAAAGAGTAATCATTATGTCCCACAATTTTATTTAAAAAACTTTTCTTATAATAGAAAATCGGTTGGTATGTATCACGTTGAGAGAAAGAAATATATACCACATGCTTCAATTAAAAATGTAGCCTGTAAAGATTATTTATATGGAAAAGATGGGAATTTAGAAGATTGGTTTCAAGTTGTTGAAAGCCAAGCTTCAAGGGTAATTAGCAATTTAATTCAAACAGAAAAATTCCCTCCAAAATCTAGTGATGATTACAAATTATTATTAATCTTTATTTTATTAAGTGAAGCACGAACTTTACAAAGTGCAGATAAATTAGAAGAGATGTTAAGCTTTTTAGCTAATAAAGCAGCAGAATATGTTCCAAGTCTCTCTAAAGAAGAACAAGAGGATAGATTTGCAGTAAAATCTGAAATACCTAATGCACCCGGCATTGATGTGGCTGTAAAGTATTTTCCTGTCATAATGGATTTAAAAGCTATATTAATTAAGACAGCAAATGATAGAACGTTCATGACATCAGATAATCCAGTTATGAAATACAACCAAATGTTTTTTCAAGAAACTACACAGATCGTGGTTTTGGATTAGCACATAAAGGCATTCAAATATTCTTTCCTATTAATAAAAATCTTTGTATTTGTCTTTACGATGACGTTATGTACGAAGCTAAAAATATTGAAGACAATATTATTAAAATTAATAAAGCTAGACAGATGGATGAACTTAATAAGATGGTACTATTGAACTCTTATCAAAATGTTTTTTTCCTAATAATAATAGTGAAAAATATTTAAAAAGAATTGATACTAGATTAGAACCACGTTCTTTAGCACCTGAAGTTTATCCTCTATATGAAGAAGGTAGTGAAGAAGTTAAAGAAATAGTAAGTTATTCTCCTCCCAAAATTGAAACTAAGATAAACTTTAATTTATTTAAAATAAGAGAAGAGTTTAAGGATATGCCCTTACCTATTCATATGGTAGGGCCTATTAGACCAAAGGCTCAAAAAGAATTGGATAGGCTAAAATAATATTTATTAAAATACGATATGTGAAATTATATTTTAATATAGGAAAGGTGGCGTACATGTGGAAAGTGAAACAAAAATACCTAAAGTATTTATTAGTTACAGTTGGACCACAACAGAGCATGAAGAGTGGGTCTTTGATTTAGTACAAAAACTAACGGAGCATGGCATTGATTGTAAATTTGATAAATGGGATTTAGCTTCAGGAGACAATAAATATGATTTTATGGAAAGCATGGTAACTAGTGATGAAATTGATAAGGTATTAATTATTTGTGATAAAGGCTATCAAGAAAAAGCAGATAATAAAACAAAAAGTGGAGTAAGAACAGAAACACAAATACTCTCCCCTAAAATTTATGAGCAAGTAGACGAACGAAAATTCATTCCTGTAATAGCTGAAAGATCCGATTCAGGTGATGCCTACCTCCCTGCTTTCATATCTGGAAAAATGTATGTTGATTTATCAAACGAGGATAGAGAAAAAGAAGAATTTGAAAAATTAGTAAGAGACATTTATGAAAAACCTAAATATCAAAGACAAGCTTTAGGTTCTCGTCCTGCCTTTCTTGATGAAGAACAAGTTAGTACCGCTACATTAGACAATGTGCTTAAAGATATTAACCAATCCATTAAAACTCAAAATGTACGAAGAGTAAAAAGTCTAGCAACAAAATATAAAGATAATTTCGTAGATATAATGGCAGAGCATATTATAAAATACGAACAAATTTCAGATCAGGATGAATTACCAAATTTAATAGTTAAAAAGATTAGTGATTTTGATACATTTAAAGAAAATTTTCTTCAGTTTATTCAAAAGCTCGATGAAGCTGATTGCATGGATGCAGAATTATTTATTGATTTTTTCGAGGAATTAAGCGAATACACAGGGCATATTTCAAGCCTGTATAATTCAAGGACTTTTTTAGAAGACCAATTTGACCATTTTAAGTTTTTAATACATGAGATGTTCTTGAATCTTCACTCCTTAGCAGTCGAGCGAAAAGATTACGCTTTTATAACTGAATTAGTACACACGGAATACGAATTAAAATCTTTAAATCATGTTGGAAGAAAAGTAGACTTCACATACTTTAGATTTTATTTACCTACTTTAGCTAAACTCTCTCAAAATAGTCAATATTCAGCATCAAAGCATGCGGAATTACTAAAAAATAGGTATTCACGCAGAGATTTCACTAAAATAAAAAATGCTGATATAATTCTTTTTTATGTAGATAAAATCGCTTTACCAGACAGTGCTAAGTCTTGGTATCCTGTTACTTTTGTTTACGTTAGTGAGTTTCATCCTGACAAAAATAAATTCTTTTCGGATTTACAATCGAAAAAACACTTTGAGCAAATGAAATCAATCTTCAAAGTGGAGGATAAACAAGATTTCATTCAAAAAATACAAAAATTAGAGCTTCCCACAGTAGGTTTTAAAAGAGTTCCAGGTATTGAAACTTGGATAGATAATCTTAATAATATCGAAAGTAAGCCTTAAAATGATTGCAAATGCAAAAATCTAACGGCCAATGGCTGTTAGATCAGATTGTAGACGAAGGCCTTCGTCTACAATCTGGATATAACATGTAAATGTTATATGGTTAAGAAAGACAGATACTGGAACGAGTTTAAATTTTTCGTTGTCTCAAAACATTAAGACTACTTATTATATTGAGACATCAATTAATAACTTCCGGTAAGATAGATTGCGTTAACAATAACTAGACTAAGGAGCATGGTTTTTCTTATAAATGGAGATATCTTTTAGTTTGAGTATTGCACCAATCTACTATTTAATGCACTCAAAGACCGAGCATGAAGGTTTCAATATCTCGCTCGGCCTCTTGTTACTTATAATGAAATCTTGTCGTTGTTGTCTGTAGACGCTTCACCAAGAAAAAACGTAATATGAAGTACTTGAGCAATGGCTAAAAGCGTAGATACCTGGGAGACCGTGATCCCTGCTTCAATACGTCCGATCGTAGATTTTGGTTTTCCAATCGCATCTGCCAATTCCTGTTGCGAAAAGCCCTGACGTTGACGCTCGGTTTTGATTTCGGCCGCCAGAGCTGCTTCCTGCTTTAGTCGATCAATGTGAGCTTTCCCTACAGCTTCTTGGTAATGGGCGAATGCATTACTCATTTCTATCTCCTCCTTGGTTTCACGATGCTATTTGGCTTCCTGCCCACCATACGCCTCGTAGCACTGTTCGGCTAGAACAATATCCGGACGACGGATAGCCCCATTATAGGTCTTATCAGAATGATGCAGCAGCAATACCTTCTGCTCGTCATGAATGACAAATAACAAACGGTGGTTCCCCGTTTTAGCCCCGTCAATTCCCCAGCGGTATAGTTCTTCTAGCTCGGTATGTCGATACACCTGTTTATACAATGTAAAGTATTTAAAAGTTATTACTATGAATTAAGAATAACTTCTATATATTTTTCCATTCTTCGTTTATTTTTTCTCGGTTTCTTATGATTTTTTCAGTTTTTTTATCACGTGTAACTATTTGAGACATTTGAATGCTTTGTTTTGTAAATGCGATTAATTGAGGATAGTTAAAAGCAGCAGGATTTCCTTGAGTTGTTACTATTTTTAATGCATTACCACCTGTAGCAACAGCATGGGCGGTAAATAAAAGCTTTTGTAAACGTGCCTTATTCTGTATATCGTTTAAATCTTTTGAATAAGAAAGGGTAAAAGGATCATCTTTTTCTAAAGTAAGTTTATAGTAAATCCTTGTGCATATCTCTACAATGCCTGGTACGATTCCCATTGAGATAAAATGTCGCAAGTCATAGCCTTTTAAATACATATAGCGCGAGATATCTGCCAGTGTTCTATCTTTTTCGCCGAATTCACCAAATTGAAGTAGTTGAGTCAATCCCCACCCAGGAGCAGGAATGCCCATTGGTGTACAAATATCAGACAAAATATGGCTCATCCATAAAAGTGGAGCAAATAACATATCTTTTAAAGATGAATCTTGAAATTTATCAATAGGAATGAGATGAATGGCACCTTTTTCATCTATAAAAGTGATTCGTCCATTTACTATATCTAAAAGTCCGAATAATAAGCCAAAAAAAGGATCGTGACCTAAAGACATTAAGCGATGAGTTTTAGGATAAAAACCAGAAACTTCTCTTTCATAGTTATTAAATCCATTTTTAGTACTCGCATCGAAACTTACTTTGCTCTTCTTTTCAATTTTTGATAAAAAATCATTTAATTGGCCATCTTCATTCACACCTATAGACCGTAACCGCTCAGTAAGACCACCTCCTTTCTGTGTATACTTACCTAAATAGGTTACGTCTTTGGGGATTTTAACAAATAAAATGTCTGCTAATGACGCTATAGCGCCTATTATAGTGGCTACAATGTAATCCAACTTAGTCAGTTTAGGAAGTAAATCGAAATTGCTGTGTACTTCTTTTTCAACCCTTTTCTGAATCTCTTCTGATTGTTCAAAAAAATACTGATTAGAATATAATTTCAAGGGTTCCTTAGGAAAATCATTGGACTTTGAAATAAAATAAGGATCCATTTCAGAAAGTCTTTGTTCTAAGTCTTTTAATTGGGCAGCTTGTTCTTCTAAGTCCTGGTCAACTTTATTCATGTTATTTGATACCTTGCTTGTAGAAGTCTGAATATCAGTTAGATCTTTACTAAAATCAATAACCCTCTTTTTAGTCATTTATTACCTCACCTCCTTATTTTAAACTGCTTTGTTATGACTGGCATATGCAGTCTGAGAGTGTTTTAAAGATTGTTCAAGATATTTAATTGATTTAGTTAACTGTTTGATGCGTTCTTTATTATCATTTTCTTTTAACTCTAATTCTATTAAATCTTCTTTTAATCGTTCTATAACTTGTTTTTGCCCTTTAATCATTTCTTGTGCAAATCGCATATCTTTCTGGCTTGATAGTATTATTTCTTTCATTATAACTTCTAATTTAGCTCCTTCACGAAGAGCAAATTCAGATGACTTTGTAAGCACCGTTGCTAATGTTCCCCCACTTAACGCTCCAAAAATACCTCCTCCCCCGACTACAACAGCAATTCCACCCGCCATGCCAAGCCCCCCAGCAGCGACAGCTCCTCCACCAATAGCCGCTAATCCTGCATTTGTGGCAGCAGCCCCAAATAAACCAGCAGGTGCAGCGAGGGCGCCTATGAATGGAGTAGCAAATCCAGCTGTTATTACCATTAAAATGGCCCCTAAACCAGCCCCAGTAAAAAACTTCTTCTGAACACCAGACAATGAGTTTACAGCTTTTTTAAAAGATTTTTGATATCTAGCTACAAATTCTTCCTCAACATCTAGTAAATTTGAAAAATATCTTATGTGCTTTTCTTGTTTTTTGAAGTTCATTGATTTCTTTTCTAAAAAGCTGAATTTTGTTTCGTCATTGCTTTTTTTATTATCTGAAGTTTTTTCTACCAAAGAGAAATAAGGAGCGAACAAAGACAATTCAAGCATGATCAAATATAATGGGGTTCTCATTTGACCTGCTTCTTTTGATATTTCTAAGCATTTTTTTGTTAATAATTCCTTGTCTTTAAAGAGAGTCGTTTCTCTATTAGATTTAGAAAGAAGATCATGTATGCCTTGCTCCCACAATGTAAGCCACTTTTTTTTCTTAGTAGCGGTATTGCTATTTTTCTCATCTTCAATATCATTAACGATCAAATACCTTTGTATACTAAACATTAAAAGCGTTTGTTCTGAGTTTAACCCGAATTTTTCCATTAAATTCATAAAATCTCTCCTTTAAGTTATATAATTACTTTATTTAACATCTTTATAAACATTTTATCTTAGAAAATGATGGAAGTATAGATAACAAATGAGTCTTTATAATCGTTAAAGTGCTTTTTAATCCTTTACTTCCTGGAATACTTACTTCGTTACTCTATATTATCTTCTCTACGATTTTAGAGAGAATTAGAGTAGTAGGCCATGGTAGGTTTATTTTTAGAAAGATAATGGAAAACACCCCGTTTTCAATGTTAAAAACGGGGTGTTTTAGTTCGTGTCAAGAAGTTAAGGGTTTTAGACTGATTTACTGTTTCTTCGTTGTTTATAAGAGATAGAGCAATCAAAATAAATTGTAAATAAATTTCCATATTTTCACCTACATAGAATCATGGATCGATCTTCAATTGCAGACTTTTGTATGAGAATCGACCATTTGAAGAAAGCTATATTTATAAGGAGGTATCATGAATGCAAGAGTACTGGATACGCCAAGGGGAAACACTATTACACTGCCTCGATAGCCACATAAAGGACGAGGGCGGCGCCGTTCCCTTATTGATTAGTCCGGGGTTGTCCGAACCAGCCGAAAATTATATGGAGACGATCCACGCCCTATGGCCCCAGCGTTGTATCGTTTTAGCTCATCGGGGGAGAGGAAAAAGCAGTGCCCCCATGTCAGGCTATTCCCTGGAAGACCATGTGGAAGATATCAAGGCCGTTGTGCGGTTTTTTAATCTCCAAAATTTCTATTTGATGGGGTATTCACGCGGCGTATCCTATGCGTTAGGCTACGCCCTGGAGGAGACTTCTAAGTTGAAAGGACTTATTTTAGCTGAATATCCCGCTGTTCATAAACAAATGGGGCCAGGATGGGCTGATCAGTATTTACAAACATTTTGGGGAAACGAACGAGGGAGCAACCTCATGGCCGAACGTGTCGTGCGAGGCATCGAGCAAGAGGCCCAGCAGCACTCATTCGGGCCTATGCTTCATCAGATTCCCTGCCCAACGCTTATCTTACGAGGAACAGGAGAAGATTCTCTTCTATCCAAAGAAGAAGCTACAAGGTATCAAAACGAAATCAGGAATACGCAAGTAGTTGTATTTGAGCATACAGGTCATACATTAAAAGAATCGGAATTTGCTAAATTTATTCGGACTATTCGTGGGTATTTACAGGTGGAAAAGAAGACATAAAAATGGCTTTTCATTTTTAGAATATTTAAAGACAATTGGTACATTGATTTTCTATTTGCAATTAAATTGGGAAGACTAGTAGTGATGATCTAAAATTAGAATATGGTTATAGAATTTTTAATAAAAAAGGAGGCAGTAAATGATAGATTCCAAAAAGTCTCTCGATTATCAAAAACAAATTGCATTGTCTGTTCAAGATATTACAAAAGCCCAGCGAGAGTTACTGAGAAATCTTTTAAGCAAAAAAAATGAAGGTTCCATGGAAATATCGGCATCCTATATTTACAGAAGAAATGCGGAGGCGGAAAGGAATGCGAATAAAAAAAGCACAAGAGAGAAGTTAAATGCATTACGAAACCAAACAAGAAAATTCACACCAGAAGAATTGCTCGAATTTAAGACAAGTATAAATAAAGAAAACACTAGCCTCAAAAATAGAGCTGGTATTTATATCATTCATAACGGCACTAAGGACATGTATTATGTGGGACAAGCTAAAAGAATGTTTAATCGAGCCAGGCAGCATTTTAGCTATAATCCAACTGATAAAAGTGCACGAAAAAACACAAATGAGCTTCTGAACCTTCCGGAAATCTATATTGATTATTATTCTAAAAATCAATTCTGTATTAGCTTCATTCCCTTGGAAGATACACCATTTTCCTCGCTTAATGAATTAGAAGATAACGCTATTAGAGCTTATAACTCAAAAGTTCCTACTGGTTACAATAGAATTTCGGGTAACTTAATGGATAAATCTATTTTTCAGAACGATAATCAACAACAAGCAGCAGAACTACTATTAGAAAACATAAAAAAAACGGAGGTTTTTTGGGACCTTACGAATGATAAAAAGAGAAAAAAGTATACTTACCTTCTATTTATGGAATTAGTACTACCTTTTGATGCAGGCTTTTTCGTTAATTTCATCAAATTGATGCGAACTTATCGAAAAGAAAATCATGCATACTATTTCAAAAATGAATGACATGCTTATCTTATTAGTTTTCGTTTTAATTTTAAGAGTTAAGGCGCGTACTAGCATATAGCTTTGGCTTGTTTTTGAATGACTACTGCTACTAATTGTCATTATGTTAGTGAAAGGGCACTAGACAAGGAATAGAGATTTTCAAAGTTATTTTATGGATAAATGAAATAAGTTCAATATACTAAACTTGTTTTCTACTTTATGTCTCAAAACACGAAGTTATCTTTATTATTGAAGCAATATATCATTAACTTCCGATAATAATGGTTATGGTAATTAACCCAATAAGTAATTTAAGAAGCTTAGAGTAAAGTTTTTCAGACTACTTATTATTTTCGAAAATTTAATCCTCCTGAACGTTTTCTGCAAGCTGTAAAATTGTTTTCTAACATACCATAGATCCCCCATAGCTGCTAGTCTATTAGCAAACATAGGTAAATAAGCCTATAAAAATGAAAAAATATATGTGGAAATAGCCAATGTAAAAACTTCCATTAGGTTAAAAATTATGTTTATTTAATTGATTCTTTTTAAACATTCTAGAGCCTCTTTAGAGTGGTTTTTATTCCTGCTTTTTTGATCAGGTAACAATTGCTCCGTAACTGCACTTTTTTCATTAGTATCTCAAAATTTTGACGCTATTTTCTTTATCTTTTGCCTTAAAGTACTGCAATCAAAGCAAAAAAGTTTATTAATTATTCTCTCTCTGTAAATATGTGCGGAGTACACGAACAAACTTATAGAATTCTGTTTCTTTTAAGGTATGCCCTGCCTGTTTATCTTGTCGACATTTTCTTCCCGTTTTGCAGTATAAATCCGAATGGGATGTGGATCATTCCCTTCGCCCAATCGTATCTTATCTTTTCAAGCACCAAAAACAGCTGTTGAAAATGCAGGCGCTGCTCGTCTCCGACAATGTAATACGATTGATCGAACCCGTACTGCTGATGCCGATAGATTGCCGCGGCCAGATCCCGCGTAGCGTAAAGCGTAGCCCCGTCGGATTTTCGAATCAGGCACGGCGGCAGCTGATGGTCACTCAAATCGACTACCTCTGCTCCTTCGGATGTTTCCAGCAGCTCCTTCTCTTGAATCAGCTGCGCCACACCCTCCATCCGATCGTTATAAAAGGCTTCGCCCTGATACGTATCAAACTCTATACCCAATAGATTATAAATCTTTGAAAATTCCTACAAGGATTCGTACCGGAACCAACGCCAGAGTCGGGCTGCTTCTTCGTCCCCCTGCTCAAGCTTTCGGAACCATTGACGTGCCTCTTCTTCCAGATACGGCTCCGTCTCCGCTTTTTCATGAAACAGCACATACAAATCCAGCAGCTCTTTAATCGTATTCTGCTGTACCTGATCCTCCGCTCCCCAGCGCATATAAGCCACAATTAATTTCCCGAACTGTGTTCCCCAGTCACCCACATGGTTAATTTTAACCGGGGTGTATCCACACTTTTGGACAATGTTTGCCATAGCATTACCGATCACCGTCGAGCGTAAATGCCCCATGGAAAAGGGCTTCGCAATATTGGGTGACGAAAAATCCAACGTAATGGTCTTCCCTCTGCCCCATGCATGCGTACCGTAATTCGTTCCTTCTTGTTGAATGCGCTGAAGAAGCTGATGGCTAACGGCTGCTTTGTCTAAAAACCCATTCACATATGGTCCATCTGCCACCACTTGTTCAAATAAAGGACTGTTGATGCTGTCGGCTAGCTGAGCAGCGATCTCTCTCGGGCTGGTTCGGAAATGCCGAGCCAGCACAAAACAGGGAAATGCCAGATCACCCTGTCTATCATATTTTGGATGTTCAATTAACGCCTTGACCTCCTCCATATTCAATACATCCTGAATATGCGGGATAATGGCTTTGGCATAATGCTTTTCATCTTCCATCATTTGCTTTTCCTCCTAATTATGGCATAAAAAATCCCGCCTCTGTTTAGAGACGAGATATAACCCGCGGTACCACTCCGATTGTTCCAAAGAACCTTCTTGCCCATTGATAACGAAATGACCCGACGGTTCCTACTTGGTTTCAGACCGTTCCTCCGAAGTGCGTTTCATCATGCACCATCTCCCAGGCTTCCACCGTGCCTGAGTCGCTGCAAACAGGCCGCATCATTACTCTCTTCTTCCCCGGATATGATTTATTAATGATGAAGTATATACGTGAAAGATGGAAAAATCAACCTTATAATTACAAAAATGGTTTTCAAGGCTGTAGTTTTTCCATAAATTGTTATTTTTAATAGCAATCATAGTATACAAAATTATTACCCAATAAAACATATTCACGAAAGGACGAAAGCTCATGTAGGCAGCTCATCTTTCCCATATAAAAACTAAATACAGTGGGTGATACGATGAGCAGCACACGTTCGTTCTTTTTGTTGTTGAGTAATCAGTCTATCGCCAGTGCCGGCGATATTTTTTATCTTGTAAGTATCATCAGTGTCGTTTATGAACGCACCTCTTCCGTGTTTCTCGTTTCTCTTATCCCTTTTATCAATACAATTTCCCAGTTTCTTGGCGGCCTGTTCGCTCCTTTGATACTGGAAAAAGGGAAACTGAGATCGATTTTAGCTTCGGCGTCTATCGGCAAAGGGCTGCTGTTGCTGACCCTCCCCGTGCTTCTCCTGACAGCTATCGGGTCTTCATTTTTAATTTGGGCGTTGACCATTGTAGGCCTGATTGCCATATTGGACAGCTGGATTACGCCAGCCCGGAACGCTTCTCTTCCGAGAATCGTCCCCCGGCACTCCCTGGTTCGGGCAAACAGCCTGATGTCCGTTTCGGACCAAACGATTCAATTGGCCGGGTGGCCTGCGGGTGCTCTATTCATCGTACTGTTTCCACCAGGTGCGGTACTTATAGGCACCTCCCTTACTTTTATGATCGTTCCTTTACTGCTTCTTGGTGTTCGTATTGAGGGCAGCGACGCTTCTTTTCAAACCTCGTCGGTCCCATCGATGGCAGAAACCCTTCAATCGGGATGGAAGTATGTATGGAAGCATCGTCCGCTGCGTACCATGTTTATTGTCGATGGCATCACTTCTTTAACTGGAGCCATCTGGATCGCCGCGTTATTGTATGTATATGTTGCCAATGTGCTTCAGGAAAGTTTGTCGTGGTGGGGATACATCAATGCTTCTTTTTTCGCCGGTCTGATGATTGGCGGCATGCTCTGTTTCCGGTTTGAAAAAGCTCTACAGGCTAAAGCCCGGTATTTTTTAATCGGCAGTTCCTTTTGTGTTGCAGGGTTTACCTTTTGGTTCGCGTTTCCAGCTTCCAGCGCTTCCGCCCTGCTCATTTCCCTTTTGATTGGTATTCCGACGCAGGTTCAGGAAGTTACGCAGATTTCTCTGATTCAATCCCATACAGAAGAAAAGCAGCCGGCAAAGGTATTTTCTGCCAGAGACGTTATTTTGACCAGCTTTTTTGGCCTGTCTTCATTAATGGTTGGAGGACTGGCGGAAACAGCGGGAGTGCGCAGCGTTTTCATCGTTGCTTCCCTTCTTTTGGCTATCAGCGGTCTGATGTATATACAGAACCGAAGAATATTATCGGTGTCTGCCGAAGAACAAAAGCTTTCAGCGTAAAGGACACTGAGACAATAATCATTTATAAATAAACAGCGGCGCTATCTTTTTAGAGGGCGCTGCTGTTTATTTATGCTTTTTTTACCGGCTTCTTTACTTAAGCTGATTTATGGAATTATACCAAGCCTATAAGAAAGCCATTCCGACGCCGAACCAAGTAAATTTAGTTGTTATTAAAAATTAACTTTGTTCTTAATAGCTAATAGCAAAGTAGTTTAATAGCGTGCCAAGATGTCTAGGTTCGTTTTAGGACGTGTTAAAAATAATTCATGACTTTTTGATACGCAATGGTGCTTTTTGGGTCAACATATACAATGAATAAAATATTCCCATATTTATTTGAGCAAAAATAGAATGGTGAGTCCATCGAAATTTTGTACAATTAATTGTACAATGAAGGAAAGGGGCTGATAACGATGACCGTCATGAATTACTCCAATGCGCGCAAAAACTTTAAAGGGCTGATCGATAAAGTTAACGATGACAAGGAAGCCATCACTATCACCACCAAAGATCACAACGCGGTGCTCATTTCCGAAGACGAATATAATCAATATCTTGAAACCATTTATCTTTTGAACAATCCGAGCAACGCCAAACATCTATCTGAATCCATCAATCAACTAAACCAGGAAGAAACCACGACTGTCGATATCGATGAGTAAGTTGAATGTCTTATTTACTCATAATGCGTTTCAGGACTACCAGTACTGGCAGACTAAAGATAAAAAAACGCTCAAACGCATTAATCAGTTGATTAAAAGCATTGAACGAGACGGTTCGTTGGACGGCATTGGGAAACCAGAGAAATTAAAAGGAAATTTAGCCGGATTTTACAGTCGCCGCATTGATATCGAGCATCGATTAGTGTATACCGTCGATGAACAGCAAAACAGTATTATTGCCTGCCGATATCATTATTAGATGAAGCTTGTTGAGAAATCTCCTTATAGCACATGCAAAAAAGCTTGCTGGTCCCTTCCAGGAAGCCTTTTTGTATGGCGAATAATTCTACCAAAAAGCGTACTTTTTGATAGGGATTTTAATAAAACATCCGACCTTCATGACAAGTCGACTGTTTTACTGGAAATGAAATATTAGTAGAAATATAGTATAGTGAATAAAATTTTTAAAATTTGCTCATTTATTTTTCAGCTAATATTTTGTTTCCCCATTCATCATCGCCAACCAAACTTGTTTTTCTGTATAACTAACTATTTCCTGGATCACAGGCACTGACAACCCTTGACGACCACTTACATCAAAAACGGCTTGACGTAGAGATTCCTCTTCGGTTGGAGACTCTTGTTGGTTCCAAGACCTCCGCCATTCTTTCCATATTTGATACTCCATCGCATGTAACCCATACCAAGCCTGATAAACTTCTTCCGCTATATACGGAAGTCGGGCAGCAACCGTGGTTACGCATACATATTCCCTAATTAGCATATGTCCCTCCTTGCTAGCATTTAAAATTAATTACACGTCGGAAGTAAAAGTTTGGAAAAAGGAAAGTTTTTATTCGATTTTTTCATTCTATGCACTTAAAAAAAAAAAGAAATGAAGTTAACCATTAGTTTAATATATTAATTGGCCAACTCCATCTCTATTTGAGATAAATATTTAAAGAATTACACGAGACCTTTCATCATCCCGTGCCAGTACATCGCAGGCAAACCGTATTTTTTCATCAGGAACATCGAATATCGTTCCTTGCTCTGATCGATCGGGAAAGTTTCTGATGGTATATTTCCATATTTGAATTCTGCCATGATCAACGATGAATAGCCCGTTACGACCGGGCACGATGTATAACCGTCATATTGTTTCCATGGCTGCTTGTTGTTCATTAGGGCGAGTACATTCCCCACTACCGTCGGCGCCTGTTTCCTAACCGCAGCTCCAGTCTTGGACGTAGGTGCACTGCATACATCGCCCAAGCTGAAGACATTCGCATAGGTATTATGACGAAGCGTATACGCATTCACGTCTACCCACCCATTGTCATCTGCCAATGGACTCTTGGCAACAAAATCCGGAGAACTCATGTAGGGCACCGCATGCAGCATGTCATAAGAGACCGTTTCTTTTTCTTTGGTATTAATATCCTGAAAGGTGGCTTTTCGATTTTCTCCATCGATATGAACCAAGTTTTTTTGGAAATGGGTATGAATGTCTCGATCTTCGATGATTTTATTCAATACCTTTGTATACTTTTCAACCGAGAATATGCTCGGGTTCGCTGAATAAAATGACACGTTGGTCAGGTCGCGGACCCCCTGCTTCCGAAAAGCTTCTTCTGCCAGATACATGATTTTTTGAGGGGCACCACCGCATTTAACGGCCGATTGTGGATAGGAGAAGACGGCGTCCCCACCTCGAAAATCACGAATACATTCCCACGTGTACTGGACATGCTCATAGGAATAGTTGCTGCAGACCCCATTTTTCCCCAGGTTTTCTTCCAATCCCTCAATTTTATCCCAGTCAAGCTGTATTCCCGGGCATACTACCAGGTACTTATAATGCATGATAGAGCCGTCCTCCAGCTGAATCGTGTTTTCTTCTGGTTGAAAGCTTTCCGTCCGTTGCTGATACCAGGTGACTCCTTTAGGAATAAGCGATGCTTCGCTCCGTTCCGACTTGCTTTTATCAAAAATTCCTGCCCCAACCAATGTCCATAACGGCTGATAATAGTGCTTGTCCGCTGGATCAACAATCGCTACATCAATTCCTTTCGCCTGTCGTTTTAACTGGGCAGCGACCGTTATACCCGCTGTTCCTCCCCCAACAATGACGACTTGATGAAATTGTTCCATAGATACGTCCTCCTTTAAAAATACATGTAAGGATAAGGTACATATATCCCTTACATGTATTATACCCCATGATGTATATAGAACAACCCTAAATTGGCATCGCTTTTTAATTATGAATTCAACATTTAAATAAATTCTATTATTCCTTATATGACAATGTTTCTAACCCATCGTCATAGCAGTATTTGTAAATCCTCAGTATCCTTATCAATATGCTTATATACCCGTACCCGTAATGTTAACATTCAATGACAATTCTGTTGAAAGCATAAATTGAAATTTTAAATGTGATATATATTGGGTGTAGATTTTCTTTGAACCATTATTAATAATTTGCAAAAAAGGAGAAGATCCAAGCATGGAACAACAAGAACAACAAACACAAGCCCAGGGCCTTCCGCGTATTGGGGAGCAGGCACCTGTTTTCGATGCGGTAACGACGCACGGAAATATCTCGCTGAACGACTATTCCGGGCAATGGCTCGTCCTCTTTTCCCATCCGGCAGACTTTACGCCAGTGTGCACTTCGGAATTTGTTGCTTTTCAAGGTGTATACGGCCGATTGAAAGAAATGAACACCGAATTGCTGGGGCTCAGCATTGACAGCGTAAGTTCGCACATCGCATGGGTCCGCAACATCGAAGAAAATTTCCAGACCAGGATTGAATTTCCGATCATTGCAGATCTGGATCAGAAGGTCGCTACCCAGTATGGTATGGTCATGCCGGAATCCACGGGCACGGAAACGTCCCGGGCAGTCTTTGTCATTGATGACAACCAAAAAATTCGGGCTGTGATTTACTATCCTCTCTCCACCGGACGGAACATGGAAGAAATTGTCCGTCTCGTCGAAGCGCTGCGCACCACGGATGAGCATGGCGTTTCCACTCCGGCAAACTGGAACTCCGGAGACAAAGCCATCGTGAGCCCGCCAAAGACTAAAGAAGAAGCGCAGGAGCGGATGAACAGCGATGAATACGACTGCGTGGATTGGTACTACTGCCAAAAAGCAATCAAATAAGGAAGAGGCTCCCGGCGATGTCAGCCGGGGGTCTTTGCCTCATTTCAAGGAGGTCCTCAACATGGGAGACAACCAGGAAAAAAAGCTGGCCATTGTAGCCTTTATCGCTGCTTCGTTATTTTTACTTTCATTAATTGGACGGCTATTTTCATAGCTGATCTTCAGGGGGGATACAATGATTGATTACGATCCGGCCACTTACAGCCGTATTTTGACAGGATTAACACTAGGATTTCATATTATTTTCGCCACCATTGGTGTTGGAGTGCCATTAATGATTGCCCTCGCCGAATGGACCGGCCTTCGGAAACGGGATCCCCACTATACCCTGCTCGCCCGGCGATGGGCCCGGGGATTTGTGATCACCGTCGCAGTCGGAGTGGTAACCGGGACATCGATTGGTTTACAGCTGAGTCTTCTTTGGCCTAATTTTATGGAGCTTGCCGGCCAGACAATTTCTCTGCCGTTATTCTTGGAAACCTTCGCCTTTTTCTTTGAGGCTATATTTTTAGGCATTTATTTATATACATGGGATCGATTCAAATCGGGTTGGCGGCATTTTTTACTCGTCGTACCTGTGGTGATCGGTGCCTCGTTATCGGCTTTTTTTATTACTACCGTGAATTCTTTTATGAATCAGCCGCAGGGCTTCGAACTGGTGAACGGGGTGATCACCGATATCAATCCACTGGTAGCGATGTTCAACCCTGCCACCCCAACGAAAACGGCTCATGTGATCATCACCTGTTATCTGGCATCTGCTTTTGTGCTAGGGGCCATTGCGGCCACCAAAATGATTCGGGGCAATCGCCACGCTTATCATAAAAAAGCCCTCCATCTGACTATGGTTTCCGCTTTCGTGTTCGCAGCAGCTACGGCTGCTATAGGCGATTTGTCCGGCAAATATCTGGCGGAATATCAGCCGGAGAAGTTAGCCGCTGCCGAATGGCACTTTGAAACGGAAGAGCAGGCGCCGCTGATTGTCGGTGGGTTTTTAGGAGACAACCAGGAGGTCAACGGGGCGCTGGAAATCCCCTACGCTCTTAGTATTTTGGCCCATAGCAATCCCAACGAAGAAGTCATTGGCTTAAATGAATTCCCGCAGGCTGACACCCCACCGTTATATATTCATTACTTATTTGACGGCATGGTAGGCATCGGCATCTATTTGCTGGCAATTTCTTTTATGTATTTACTCATTCGGCGGGTAAAGCCGGCCTGGCAATATAATAAATGGCTGATGCGCGGCATCGTTGCCGGCGGCCCGTTAGGCATTTTAGCCATTGAATTCGGGTGGGTATTCGCCGAGGTCGGACGTCAGCCCTGGATTTTGTACCAGATCATGCGTACACCGGAAGGAGCGACCACAGCCGACCATGTGGATATCATGCTTTACCTGTTCATTGCCCTGTATATTGCCCTCGGTGTGACCGCCACGGTGGTACTCCGCCGAATGTTTAAAGAAAATCCAGCCGCTCATGAACTCGAACAGCGGTACGGGGACAGGGGGGATGACACATGAACCTGGAAATCCTTGGCATGGGCGTACTTTGGCTGTTTTTGTATGGCTACATGATCGTCAGTTCGATTGATTTTGGTGCCGGTTTTTTTCACTTTTTTAATAAGATTTCCCGGAAGGACCATCAGGTCAATTCGCTCATCCAGCGCTATTTGTCTCCCGTATGGGAAGTCACCAATGTCTTTTTCGTGTTTTTCTTTGTCGGCATCGTTGGTTTTTTTCCGTCGACCGCCTACTATTTTGGCACCGCCTTACTGGTCCCGGTCAGTATATCAATCGTACTGATTGCGATTCGCGGGTCGTATTACGCCTTTAATACGTATGGCGCCAAAGATAGCCGCATCTATTCATTTTTGTACGGGGCGACGGGTCTGTTAATCCCGGCTTCGCTGACCATTGCCCTCACCATTTCCGAAGGCGGCTACGTAGATGTTTCCAACGGGCAGGTGCGCCTGTTATACAGCGAATTGTTTACCAGTCTGTATGCCTGGAGTGTCGTGATTTTAGCGATTATCAGCGTGCTGTTTATCTCTTCGGCGTTTCTGCAGTACTATGCCCACAAAGCGGGCGATGATACCTCGTACCGGTTATTTCGCCGGTATACGCTGCTGTGGTCCCTGCCGACGATCCTTGCCAGCGGCCTCGTCTTTATCGGGATTCGTCAGCACAACCCGGAGCACTTTTCCAGTATGCTAGATATATGGTGGATGTTTGTCCTGTCATTCTTATTTTTTGGTTTGGTCGTGTACCTCAGCTATCAGGAAAAGCGATTAGGAACAGCTTTTGTGTTTGTCATGCTGCAATTTTTCAGTGCGTGGTTCGGCTACGGCGCCTCGCATCTGCCTTGGCTTTTGTATGATGAGTTGACCATTTATGATGGTTTCGTTAACCAGACGATGGCCTGGTCGCTGATCGCTGCGTTTATTGCCGGCTTCTTATTACTCATTCCCTCGCTGTATTTGCTCATGCGGTTATTTTTATTTGATGCCGCCTACATTCGCGGAGAAAGGAAGTAACGTATGGAATTTTTTCTAGTTATGATTGCTCCCCATTTGATTTTGGCTGGCGCTGTTTTCGGCGTGTTTGCCTGGTTTGGCCGTCGGCCTACATCGGAAGAGAAGAAATAGAAAGAAAGCGAAAGCATGATCGTCTCGTTTTCCCGTTAGATTGCTGTCAGCAGTGCGTTTGTCGTAGGTGTCAGCGCTGGCATTGTTGGGGCGGCAGATGCCTTTATTCTCGTGCCCATCATATTGGTGGTTTTAAAAATTCCGACCCGGGTCACCATGGCAACATCGCTCGCCGTCACCCTTGTTTCTCCCATCAGAATCAGTGCCAGAAAGCTGATCACCGGCCAAGTTCCCTTCTTGCCAGCTACCGTCCATACTGCGGCGTCGCTGCTTGCCGCTCCCCTGGGCCAATACAGTCAGGCATGTTCAGGCTAAATGGTTAAAGCGCGCACTTGCGGTGCTCCTTCTGAGAGTCGCCGTAGAAATGTGGATCCAGATGCTAATCTAGAAAATACATCTATGTTATTTTTTTGTCAGGATTGGCTCCAGATCTTCTGCCTGTTGCCAATAGATGTCCAACATATCTTTTTGTTGATGATTGGTCGCTTCCACCAAGCGGTAGGCCTGTTTCATTTGCTCCTTCTGTGCTTCGCGAGACGTCGCTCCGGCTGTAAGATGCTCCAGAATAAACGCAGCCCAGGCATTTTGCGAATGGCGTGTGGCGGTGGAACGTTTCCACCAGAATATCACGCCTCCCAGGCCAAAAATCAGGAACCATTTCTTCAGGCGATAGCGACGGTTAATACGCTGTGTAAGTGCTTGGCATCAGGATTTAACTTCTTTCTGTCTAACATGAACATGAATGAGTCATTACGCTGTTAGCATACCTCGGCGTGTATCGATGCTACAACTATAACTTTTACCAAAAAGGTTGACACCCCTGACAAATTATTCTATAGTGTCTATATACCCTTATGGGTATATGAATTGACTATAAAGGGTGAGGTCCTCGTGGAATATACAGATCAAATGAAACACCGGATCAAACGGGTGGAAGGCCAGATCCGAGGCATCCTCCGCATGATAGAGGAAGAACAGGACTGTAAAGAACTTGTATCTCAAATGAACGCCGCCCGTACCGCCTTAGACCGTGCCACCGGCCTGGTTGTTGGTTCGAATCTCGAACAGTGCGTCCGGAAACAGACAAAAAACGCCGAAAATGATGAACAGTTAATTCAAGAAGCTGTCAATTTATTAGTAAAAAGCCGATAAAAAATTTTTATAACAAAAATACCTCTGCCTGTATATGTATATAAATTAAGGAGAGATTAGATGCCGGAAACTAAAAAACCACCATTGTATTATTCAGCGGTGACTACGACAAAGCGATGGCAGCTTATATTATCGCTAACGGCGCGGCCGCGTATGACCATGAGGTCACCATTTTTCATACCTTCTGGAGGTTAAATGCTCTCCGCAAGCCGGAAAAGCAGTCGATCGCTAAAAAAACTCGAAGCAATGTTTGAAAAAATGATGCCCCGCGGGGCCGACCGCATGGGCCTGTCCAATATGAACTTTCTTGGCATTGGACCAAAATTGATCAAGAAAGTCATGAAAAAACACAATGCCATGTCGCTGCCGGAGCTGATCGATATGGCCCGCGAACAAGACGTACGGCTGATTGGCTGTACGATGACCATAGATTTTCTTGGCCTGGATGAAAAAGAGCTTCGGGATGATATTGAATACGCCGGCGTGGCTGCCTATCTGGGTGAAGCTTCCGATGGGAACTTGAACCTGTTTATTTAAACCCTTCGTATAAGGAGGTGGGAAATTGTGCAGGCCCACCAGGTAGTGACGAAACGAAACTGTAGCAGCCTAATGCTTCTCATTCATGTCAAAACAGCCGTGCAGAAAATGAACCATGGCGACGTATTGGCTATCCCCTCACTCACACAGTCGCACATGATGCATGTGCGCCAATGGGTACAGCGGACAGGTCATCACTACCTTGGTGCGCGCCAATTTCAAGGACAATGGTGGTACTACGTAAAAAAAGCGCTACCATCCCAGGACCTATGGCCAACCTAAACAAGTGATGACAATTATACACATTAAAAGGAGCGATTACAGATGGAACCAAAAACAACCATTGATGCGAAGGGGCTTGCCTGCCCGCAGCCGATTCTGAAAACCAAAAAAGCGATCAAGGAAATGGACAGTGGCGAGGTGCTTGAGCTGCACGCGACCGACAAAGGCGCGCAGAGCGACTTAACGGCCTGGACCAAAGCCGGCGGCCACGAACTGCTCGACCACAGCGAAGACAATGGCGTCTATAAATTCTGGATTCAAAAAGGCTAACAATATCGTCACCCGGGGAAGTCTTGGATCTGCTTCCCTGCAAGGGAGGTTTTTCCATTGTCACTGCTGTTGATCGTCGTGATTTTCCTTCTTGGGTTTGTCGGTTCCTTTGTTTCCGGCATGGTCGGCATCGGCGGCTCGATCATCAAATACCCCATGCTGTTATACATCCCCCCGCTGCTCGGCGTGGCAGCTTTTTCCGCTCATGAAGTATCCGGGATCAGCGCCGTGCAGGTCTTTTTCGCCACCATTGGCGGCGTCTGGGCGTACCGGAAGGGCGGGTATCTGAACGGCCAGCTGATTCTGTATATGGGCAGCAGTATTCTGATCGGCAGCTTTATCGGCGCCTATGCCTCGAATTTCTTCAGCGAAGCTGGCGTCAACATGGTGTACGCCCTGCTTGCGACCATCGCCGTGGTCATGATGTTTGTACCGAAAAAAGGCCTGGACGACCAGGACCTTACACGGATTACGTTCCATAAGCCTCTCGCTGCTGGATTGTCCTTCGTGGTCGGGATCGGGTCAGGCATCGTCGGGGCCGCCGGCGCATTTATTCTCGTGCCCATCATGCTTGTCGTGTTAAAGATTCCGACTCGCATGACAATTGCGACCTCGCTTGCCGTCACCCTGATCTCGTCCATCGGGGCGACCGTTGGTAAAGTGGCGACCGGCCAGGTGCTGTACGGCCCGGCCCTGGTCATGATTGCCGCCAGCCTGATCGCAGCGCCGCTCGGGGCCAAAGCCGGCCAGAAGGTCAACACCAAGCTGCTGCAAAGTATATTGGCGGTCATCATTTTAGCTACCGCCATTCAAATATGGATTCAGATCTTCCGTGGCTAAATGTTTTGTGAAAATACCTATAATTGTATGGGAGAAGAACAATATTAAAAACAGAAAAACTTATAATTACAATAAAATTGTAGCACTAGCTTGAGAAATGAGGTGAAAAAATGACAGAAGAACAACGCATCAAAGAAGTCCAGCCAAAAGACGTTCAGCAGGAACTCGAACAAGGCAGCGGCGTCCAGGTGATTGATGTGCGCGAAGACGAGGAGCTCGATGAAGGACGCATTCCCGGGTCGGTTCATATCCCTCTCGGCACGATTCCTGACCGGAT
>NZ_JAXRUV010000002.1:0-405949 GCF_034497705.1 Marinococcus luteus
TCCTGAGCCAGGATCAAACTCTCCGTAAAAAGTTTGATGCTGTGGCATCAGAGATGCCCTAAAAATGTGTTGCTTTTGATTGGGGCTCTAGCTTGTCTTTCCTTTTCAAAGAACAATCTGTCGTTATTTTTGCGACTTTTATATATTAACACCGGAGTGTTATTAAGTCAATAACTTTTTTTCAGCTGTCTGAACAGCCTGCCACTCTCTTTACGGCGACAAAAAATAATATATCATCGTTTCTTATTTGTACGCAACCCATTTTTATATTTTCTTTTGATTTTTTATATAAATGCCGGCTTTCGGGTCAGAAAGCCGGCAGAAAACTGTCTACTCTTCGTGGGAAGCCTGGCTGCGCATTTGCGGAAACAAGAGCACATCTCTGATAGAAGCAGAGTCCGTGAGCAGCATC
Organism: Marinococcus luteus; assembly: GCF_034497705.1. Lineage (GTDB taxonomy): Bacteria > Bacillota > Bacilli > Bacillales > Marinococcaceae > Marinococcus > Marinococcus luteus_A. The sequence continues at coordinate 413 of NZ_JAXRUV010000002.1, forward strand.
ACCAGCCGGTCAATACCTATACCGAGCCCTCCTGTTGGAGGAAGTCCGTACTCCATTGCTTCAAGATAATCGTAGTCCATCATATGAGCTTCTTCGTCTCCAGCTTCTCTTTCTTCCACCTGTTTTTCAAACCGCTCCCGCTGATCTACAGGATCATTTAACTCACTAAAAGCGTTAGCGTGCTCACGACCTACAATAAACAATTCAAAGCGGTCTGTAAATCTGGGATCTTTTTCGTTTTTCTTTGCAAGCGGAGAAATGGCGAGCGGATGACCGTAAACAAATGTAGGCTGAATTAATTTTTCTTCCACAAAGTGCTCAAAGAATTCGTTAACCACATGACCAAATGACATCGTTTCCCGAATAGGCACATTATGTTTTTTAGCCAAGGCTCTGGCTTCTTCGTCACTCATTTCCTGCCAGAAATCCACTCCGGTTTCTTCTTTGACAGCGTCTACAATGTGCATTCTTTTCCACTGATTGCCAAGTTCAATCTGTTCGTCTCCGTATTGGAGGGTCGTGCTCTCCAGTACATCTTCCGCGATCTGTACGATCAAGCTTTCGGTCAGGTCCATAATATCTTCATAATCTCCGAAGGCTTCATACAATTCCATCATAGTAAATTCAGGGTTATGGCGGGTGGAAATACCTTCATTCCGAAAAACACGGCCAATTTCATATACTTTTTCCATGCCACCGACAATCAGACGCTTTAAATGCAGTTCAATCGCAATACGAATGTACAGCTCCATGTCCAGAGCATTATGATGAGTAACAAACGGACGCGCAGACGCTCCACCCGGTATTGTATGCAGCATCGGTGTTTCCACTTCCAAAAATCCCTGACGGTTCAAATGATTTCTCATGGACTGGATGATTTTACTCCGCATGATAAACGTATCTTTCACTTCCGGATTCGCAATAAGATCTAAATAACGCTGGCGATAGCGCTGTTCAATATCCTGAAGTCCATGGTATTTATCAGGCAGCGGGCGAAGAGCCTTTGTTAAGAGCGTTACTTCTGTGGCCCGCACAGATAATTCCCCTACATTTGTTTTAAATGCACGGCCTCGCACCCCGACAATGTCTCCAATATCCATATCCTTAAAGCCTTCGTATGCTTCGTCACCGACTTCGTCTTTCCGTACGTAAATCTGAATCTGCCCTTCAAGATCCTGCAGATGGGCAAATCCTGCTTTTCCTTTTCCACGCTTAGTGACCATGCGCCCTGCTATCGTAATATCCGTATTTTTTTCGCTCAGCTCCTCTTTAGAGAAGGCGTCGAACTCCCGGTGCATGGTTTTTGAATCATACGTACGCGCGAAGCGTTCTCCAAATGGGTTTTTCCCTTCATTAATCAGTGCTTCTCGTTTTTCCCGCCGTACACGGAACTGGTCGTTCAGCTCTTGATCCTGGCTCATAGTAGTCTCCCCTTTAGATCGCTTTTAATTTTTCCTTCTATATAATACCTTTTGTTTCCAGTTTTGTGCCGGCAGTCATAAACAGAGCGGCTTCCCTGGAAGAAGCCGCTCTGCGTGCAAATGCTTATGCCATACTGGGAGCTTCCGTAGAACCGACAAAATTATATAGTGTTTCCGCCACTTCATCGCGTGTATTCAGTTCATTTACTTTGCCCCGTACTTTAGAGCCGCCGTGCATACCCTTTAGATACCAGGCCACGTGCTTGCGCATTTCCCGCACAGCCACATCTTCACCTTTCAACTCTATCAAACGGTCCATATGCACGATACACACATCCATTTTTTCCTTTGGAGTTGGTTCTTCTTCTACAAGCTTTCCAGTCTCCAAATACTGGACCGTCCGATAAAACATCCACGGGTCCCCGAGAGCTGCACGGCCGATCATGACTCCGTCCACTCCAGTCGTATCAAGCATCGCCTGGGCGTCCTGAGGGGTAGAGACATCTCCATTGCCAATTACCGGGATGTTCACAGCGTCTTTAACTTCCTTAAGTATTTCCCAGTTCGCCACGCCTTCATACATCTGCACCCGGGTGCGCCCGTGTACCGCTACGCCTTCGCCGCCGGCTGCCTCAATCGCCTGGGCATTCTCCACAGCCAGTATATGCTCGTCATCCCAGCCCATGCGCATTTTCACCGTTACGGGCTTATCTACTGCGTTCACAGCTGCTTTTACCATTTGATAAATTTTATCCGGATCAAGCAGCCATTTGGCCCCTGCATCACACTTAGTGATTTTCGGCACAGGACACCCCATGTTTATGTCAATGATATCTGCATTGGTATGCTGATCCACTACTTCAGCGGCCCCGGCCATCGTTTCTTTGTCCCCGCCGAAAATCTGAAGACTGAGCGGTTTTTCCCTTTCATCCACGTAGAGCATCCGCATCGATTTTTCATTTTCATGCAGGATTGCTTTGTCGCTTACCATTTCTGCGCACACAAGCCCTGCTCCAAATTCCTTCGCAATCAGTCGGAAAGCAGGGTTACTGACTCCTGCCATCGGAGCAAGCACCACCGGGTTATTCATTTCTATGTCACGAATTTTTAACACCACAGCAACCTCCTATGTGTTGTCTTTATTTTTCACACGTCGTCGTTTTCTATTAACAGCTCGCCCCAGTATACTACATCAGCCCGTTCCTTTTCCGGCAGCTTTTTTACATACCAACGAACCGTTCTGTCCTCGTAAACAAAACGGTCCGGAGCAATATCAAAAAACGGCACCAGCACAAAGGCCCGCTCAGTTAACCGGGGATGCGGAATAATTAAATGCTCCTTGTTCATATTTTCTTCATCATAGATAAGAATGTCAAGGTCCACGGTCCTCGGTCCCCATCGCTCTTCACGTATGCGCTCAAGCTCATGTTCAATTCCGTGCAGCACCTCCAGCAGTTCTTCCGGCCCGTAATCAGTGCTCCATTCGGAAACCATATTCAGAAAATGCGGCTGATCAGTCACCCCTACCGGCGCGGTTTCATACACCGGTGAAAGCTTTGTCAGCTGCATCTGTTTTTTCTGCTGCATAGCCAGGACAGCCCGCTTTAAATACTCTTCCCGCTTTCCAAGGTTTGACCCCAGTGCAATAAAAACCTGGGGCATTATGGACGAACCCTCGTCATTTCAATAGCAACATGATCGTAGTGTCCCGCGATTGGCGGATCCGGTTTAATCACTTTTACATGAAGCTGCTCCACGATTCCAAAACGCGCAAATATTGTGTCGGCGATTGTTTCGGCGATTGTTTCCACCAGCCGGTACGTTTGGTTTTCCACGGCTTCTTTGACTGCTTCAAATGCTTCGGCGTAGTTAACGCTTTTTTCTACGTTGTCCTCTGCCGCTGCCGGCTTCAGATCCGCTTCAAGCACCAAATTGACACGAAAGCGCTGGCCGAGCCTGTTTTCCTCCTCAAACACTCCGTGATAAGCGTAAAACTCCATTCCCTGCAAATGAATTTTATCCAACCGAATGCTCCTTTCTTACTCCGAGCATAGCGTCCATCATCCGGGCTACGCGCGTCATTTCTTTTACGTCATGTACACGGACAATATCGCATCCGCGTTCGATACCAAGGCTTATTGTAGCGCCTGTTCCTTCTACCCGGTCGTCGGCAGGAAGCTCAAGCGTTTTTGATATAAGCGATTTACGGGAACTGCCAAGGAGTACGGGGTACGAAAGCGACGTAAACTGATCCATCTTCCGCATCGCTTCCAGATTCTGCTCATAGGTCTTTGCAAAGCCGATGCCGGGATCCAGAATAATACGGTCTGCTTTGACCCCGGCCTGCTCACAAATGGCTATGCTTTCATAAACATCCTGAATCATATCAGGCATCAAATCCTGGTATTCAGTATTATCCCGGTTGTGCATCAAAATTATTGGCACGTCGTATTCAGCCGCTACCCGGGCCATGTCGGGATCTGCTTTCGCTCCCCATACATCGTTAATGATATCCGCCCCGGCTTTAACAGCTGCCTCTGCAGTGGAAGCTTTATAGGTGTCCACGCTGATAGGTACGCCTATCCGGCCCCTCAGGGCTTCGAGCACCGGAACAATCCGACGCTGCTCTTCTTCTGCTTCTACAAATGCCGCCCCGGGGCGTGTAGACTCCCCGCCGATATCGATAATATCCGCGCCGTCCCCCACCAGTTTTTCTGCCTGCGCGACAGCCTGCTCTACCTCGCTGTACCGGCCTCCGTCAGAAAAGGAATCCGGCGTCACATTTAAAATCCCCATGACAAACGTTTTTAAGGAAAAATCAAGCTCCCAATTCTTCCATCGCATTACCTGATTGCGCATTTTCTCTCCTCCCTGCCGTGCCAGCTGTTATTTTTTCTCTCTTTCTTTCTGGTAGCGGCGGTGCAGCAGCCGGGCCGCTGAATAGCTTGGAAAATAATAATCCCCAAGGGCACGGACTGCTGCAATTTCCTGAATAGAATTCGTGACAAACATTTCTTCTGCTGCTTCTATATCCTGCGGGAGAAAGTGTCCTTCCTCCACGGCGTAGTCATTTTCATGTGCTAACTGTATCACAAATTGACGGGTAATGCCGTTTAAAATACCTGTCTCCACTGCCGGTGTGTACAAAGTATCTCTCTTCCGCCAGAAAATGTTGGACACGATGCCTTCTGCGGCATACCCTTCACCGTTAACGAAAATGCCCTCTGTCTCCGGCCGGTCTTTTATTTCCTGTTTGGCAAGCCAGTTGTTCATATAATGATGGGACTTCATGCGTTCCCGTCCTTCCGGACTATTCCGCCTCAGCTGAAGCCATAAAGCGTCCTTTTGCATAGGTTCCGCTCCCGCTGCCGGAAGCGGCTTCATGTAAATAACAATAACCGGCTCAAGATAGGGAGTCGTTTGAAGCCCCAGACCTCCGGGCCCTGCGGATACGTTATATCGTACGTAGGCATTCTGCAGCCCATTGGCGTCGAGCAGCTGCTGAATTTCTGCCTCGACCGTTTCGCGTTCATAGCGGAAGACAATGCCGAGCTCTTCTGCGGCGGCTTCAAGCCTTTCCATATGAGCATTCAGCAAAAACGGGTTGCCGTTATACACCCGAAACGTCTCAAATAAGCCGAGCCCATACATAAAACCGTGATCAAAAACAGAAAGACGAGCTTCGCCCGCCTTCTTGATCTCACCGTCTATATACACATACAATGCTACAGCACCTCTTCTGACTGCCGGTGCCGGTCCACAAAGCGCTTGAGCATCTGTTTCCCTTCACCAGTCATAATCGATTCGGGGTGAAACTGCACACCTTCCACAGGAAGGGTGCGGTGGCGAATCCCCATAATCTCCCCGGCTTCCGTTTCAGAGGTGATGTCAAAGCAGTCCGGCAGTGTTTCTCTTTTCACAATTAACGAATGGTATCTTGTAGCCGTCAATGGATTTGGAAGATCGGCATAAATACTTACACCGTCGTGATGAATAGCCGATGTCTTTCCGTGCATCAGCCGCTCTGCCCGTACCACATCGCCGTCAAAGGCCTGCGCAATCGCCTGATGGCCGAGACAGACACCAAAAATCGGGATTTCACCGGCAAAGCGGCGTATCGCTTCGACGCTGATCCCCGCCTCATCCGGACTGCAGGGTCCCGGGGAAATCATCAGAATATCCGGATTCAAATGGGCAATCTCCTCCACCGTAATTTGGTCGTTGCGCCGCACTTCGAGTTCTTCTCCCATTTCTCCGAGGTACTGCACGAGGTTGTACGTAAACGAGTCATAGTTATCAATCATTAAAATCATGCGAAAACCTTCCTTTCTATTCTAGTCTCAGCTCTGCTCGTGGGTGATGCCGGCCTCTGCTTCGCTCTGTCTTTTCGCTTCCCATAACGCTTTGGCTTTTTTGATTGATTCTTTGTATTCTGCTTTTGGATCAGAGTCGATAACGATCCCGGCCCCTGCCTGAACATGGGCGTACCCGTCCTTGGCAAGCATCGTGCGGATGGAAATGTTCAGCTCCGCATCCTTGTTGTAGCCGATCCAGCCGAACGCTCCTGTATAAAAACCCCGGCGTACCGGTTCGAGCTCTTCAATAATTTCCATCGTCCGTATTTTCGGCGCGCCGGTGATCGTCCCTCCGGGGAACACTGCCCTTATCATATCATATACCTGCTCTGTTTCAGCAAGTATTCCTCTTACATTGGAGACGATATGCATCACGTGGGAATATCGTTCCACTGCCATTAATTCATCCACTTTTACCGAACCATAGCGGCAGACACGGCCCAGGTCATTTCTTTCAAGATCGACGAGCATGACATGCTCGGCCCGCTCTTTTTCTGTGCCCATCAGCTCCTGTTCAAGCGCCATATCCTCCTGTTCGTTTTTTCCTCTCGAACGGGTTCCGGCAATCGGGCGGGTGGAGACCTCCGCCCCCCGTTTTTTAACCAGAAGCTCTGGGGAGGCACTGACCGTCTGCCAGTCCGGTGTATGCATATAACCCATATAGGGGGAAGGATTCAGCTCTCTCAGCTTTTGATAAATATGAAAGGCAGAGGTATGCAAAAGCTGGGTCTGGCGGGTGGATAAATTCACCTGGAATACGTCCCCCGCAGCAATATACTCTTTAATCTGCTCTACTGCCCCGCCGAACAATTCCCCGGAAAAGGAGGGCACCGACTTTTCGACAGAGACAGCCCCCTTCGATTCTGAACGCCCCTGTCCCGCAGACTTTTCTGCCGCCTCCATCCACGCTTTTTTCCATTTCTCGACGAATTCAACGGCTTCTTCCTTTTCGGCATGTAAATGCCATACCCACGTTTTCCCGGTTTTTTTATCGTGAATGAAAAACAGGTCATACAGTAGAAAATACGCATCTGGCATCCTCAGGTCATCAACCGCGAGCTCCGGCAGATGTTCAATATAACGTACATAGTCGTAGCTTATCTGGCCTACCGCTCCCCCCTGGAACGGAGGCAGAGCCGGCTCCCCTGGAAGATTGTACGGCTCCATCCATTTTGCCAATGCTTCAAGCGGATCTCCTGCATGCATTTCAGTACTTTCATGTCTATGAAGGCTCGTCTCTCCATTTTTCCCTTCCACTACCGCAAAGGGGCAGAGGCCAGCGATATCGAGTTCGCCCTGACGTCCGCTTTCAAGCAGCACATGGTAAGGTTCTTCCCTGGCAAGAAAGTCGAACGCCTGAAAAAACTCGTCATTCGTCTGAAAAAACGACGTCGTAGTCTGTGTATAAGATTCTCCTGCTTGAGGCCCTCGGGCCAGTCGCTCATCCATTATGTGTATGCCCCCGGTTTCATCCAATTCTCTCTTTTTACAGAAAATTCTCTTTACATTTCTTCCAAGTCTACGAAATTTTTTATAAAAAAACAATCAGAACGCTGCGTTTGCTTCATTACCCTTTTTCGTTCCCATTCACTCCAAATAAACTAAAGCGCATCATCAAAAATATTTTTCCATAAAAAAAGCCCGTCCCTTTTTGAGGGTACGGACTTTTAAACGTTTTTTATGTCAGTCTACAGTATCTTCAAACTGATAAAGAGGCGTGCTCAAGTAACGTTCCCCGTTACTAGGAATAACAGCCACAACTTTTTTGCCTTTGCCGAGCTTTTTCGCTTCCTGTAATGCAACATAAATAGCCGATCCGGAAGAAATACCGCCCAAAATGCCTTCCTCGCGGGCAGCACGGCGGGCATATTCAAACGACTGCTCCGTCGTTACTTCCGCTACTTCATCATAAACCTCTGTGTCCAGCGTGCCTGGTACAAAGCCGGCACCAATGCCCTGGATTTTATGAGGCCCCTTATTTCCGCCGTTTAAAATCGGGGAATCTGCCGGCTCAATACCAACGATACGCATCTCCGGATAGTGCTCCTTCAAAAGGCCGCCTGCACCAGAAATCGTGCCACCGGTGCCGATGCCGGAAACGAAGGAATCAATCGGGCCGTCAATCTGCTCCAACAGCTCACGGCCGGTCGTTTCACGGTGAATTTTCGGGTTCGCTTCGTTTTCAAACTGCTGCGGCATAAAGTAGCCTTTTTCTTCAGCAAGCTCATTCGCTTTAGAAATCGCGCCACCCATGCCGTCAGGTCCTGGTGTAAGCACCAGTTCCGCGCCGTATGCACGAAGAAGATTGCGACGCTCCATGCTCATTGTTTCCGGCATTACCAACACCGCCGGGTAGCCTTTGGCAGCAGCTACCATCGCAAGGCCGATGCCTGTGTTACCGCTTGTTGGTTCAACGATTGTATCCCCTTCTTTTAAACGGCCATCCCGTTCAGCAGCTTCGATCATCGCAAGACCAATACGGTCTTTAACGCTGCTTCCTGGATTCATATACTCAAGTTTCAAATAAACATCTGCATCGTTTTCCCCGGTTAAACGGTTTAGTTTTACTACGGGAGTATTTCCAATGAGTTCTGTAACGTTATTTGCAGCCTTCATTCATGCTCCTCCTTCAAACACCAAGTAAATTTATTGGTTTTATTATAATTTAATCGTATCAATTTGGTCAACTTCTGTCAATCTGTAGATCAAAAGGCGCATAAATAATCTAGGAGCGGTTTTCAATTTCGGAGGTGCGCTCTTTCAAACGCTCCAGATCGTCCACGTCCAGGTGATAGACCTCGTTACAAAAGTGACACGTTGTCTCGGCTCCCCCGTCCTTTTCAATCATATCCTGGAGTTCGTCGGTGCCAAGAGAAATGATCGCGTTTTCCACCCGTTCCTTGGAGCACTGGCAGGAAAATTGAACTGGCTGCGTATCGAGCACGTTCACTTCTTCACCGAGGATAATATGAAGAATTTCCTCCGGGGTTTTGCCATGTTCAATCAGCTTGGACACCGGCGGCATCTGCTGTATCTGCTGCTCAAGGTGCGCTACATATTCTTCCTCTGCATCTGGAAGCACCTGAATAATAAAACCGCCTGCTGCTTTCACAGAGTTATCCGGATTTACGAGCACTCCGAGACCAACAGACGAAGGCAGCTGCTCGGAATTCGCAAAGTAATACGTGAAATCGTCCCCGAGTTCCCCGGAGACAATCGGGACGTTGCCGGTAAACATATCCCGCATGCCAAGATCTTTAACGACCGATAGTGTGCCTTCTGTACCGACGGCACGGGCTACGTCCAATTTACCACTGTCGTTCAAATCGAAGTGAACCTGCAGGTTGTGGGCATAGCCTCTCGTATCACCCGAAGAGTTGCTGTCGACAATAATTGGACCCATCGGCCCATGCCCTTCAATTTTAATGGTCAGTTTATCGTCGCCTTTAAGCATCGCTCCCATCATGGAACCCGCTGTCATCGCCCGGCCTAAAGCCGCCGAAGCCGTCGGCCATGCCTGATGGCGTCTGACCGCCTCATCCACCATTTCTGTCGTGTGTACGGCGTAAGCACGAACCTGATGGTTAAACGCTGTTGCTTTTACTAAATAATCCTTCATTGATTTAATTCCTTCCTTTCCACTCTTGCTCTCTATATCATTATATTATCTTTGAAAACCTGATACATAGTATTGTACAAAACCAATCGAAAAACAACTAATCCGCTCGCATGCTTTCTGTTTATGATATACCGCAGAACGTGCGGAGAAAAACATCCGCTCCTTTTCATCATATAAAAAAGGATGCCCGTGTAAAGGCACCCTTTTTTATACTAGTCGCGACGGTTGGTATCGTCACTGCCGGAGCCCGAGTCCGAAGAAGTTGTCGTTTCTTCCGAGGAGGTCTCCTCCGAAGAAGATTCACCGCTGTCGTCTTTTAGGACGTGGTCAGCCTGTTCCTCTTCACGCTTTTGTTCTTCGCTTTTCGTAGCACCCATCTCTTCATCCGATTTATTCGAATAGTGATCATCCGGAAGCTTGCCGTCTTCAACAAGAGAACGGATCTGCTCTGCATCCAGCGTTTCCAGCTCCAGAAGACTTTGGGCTACAAGCTCAAGCCGGTCTTTGTACTGCGTAAGAATCTGTTTACAGCGTTCGTACGATTCCATAATGATTCTTTGCATCTCATTATCAATTTCGTGCGCGATAGCGTCACTGTAATTTTGTTCGTTCTGCATGTCACGGCCTAGAAATACCTGGCCTCCGCCGCTTGAACCAAACTGCAGCGGGCCGAGCTTTTCACTCATACCGTATTCGGTAACCATGCGGCGGGCGATATCTGTCGCACGCTGGAAGTCATTATGAGCACCTGTGCTCACTTCGTTAAACATAACTTCCTCCGCCACACGGCCGCCTAACAGGCCGACAATTTTATCGAGAAGCTCCGGCTTGGTCATAAAGTAACGATCTTCCTTCGGAAGCATCATTGCATAACCGCCGGCCTGGCCGCGCGGAACGATGGTTACCTTGTGCACCATATCCGCGTTTTCAAGCTTCATACCAACCACTGTGTGGCCTGCTTCGTGGTGAGCCACGATGTTGCGTTCTTTTTCTGAAATAACGCGTGATTTTTTCGAAGGACCGGCAATAACGCGGTCAATCGCTTCTTCCACATGCGTCATTCTGATTTTCTGCATATCAGCACGGGCTGCCACAAGCGCCGCTTCATTCAGAAGGTTTTCGAGATCCGCCCCGGTAAAACCAGGCGTGCGCTGGGCAATGGCCCGGAAGTTAACGTCTTCTGCAAGCGGCTTGTTGCGCGCATGCACCTGAAGGATTTCCTCCCGGCCGTTTACATCCGGACGGCCGATAAGAATCTGACGGTCAAAACGTCCTGGACGGAGAAGCGCAGGGTCCAGTACGTCGGCACGGTTGGTCGCTGCAATGATAATGATACCTTCATTGCCGGCAAAGCCGTCCATTTCAACCAGAAGCTGGTTCAGCGTCTGCTCACGTTCGTCGTGGCCGCCGCCGACACCGGCACCACGCTGGCGTCCTACTGCGTCAATCTCGTCAATGAAAATAATACATGGTGAATTTTTCTTCGCGTTTTCAAAAAGGTCACGTACACGGGAAGCACCGACACCGACAAACATTTCCACGAAGTCTGAACCACTGATGGAAAAGAACGGTACGTCTGCTTCTCCGGCAACCGCCTGGGCGATCAGCGTCTTACCTGTACCCGGAGGACCGACAAGAAGTACGCCTTTTGGAATACGGGCACCGATGTTGGAGAACTTACGGGCGTCTTTCAGAAAGTCTACGACTTCTACAAGCTCCTGCTTTTCTTCCTCCGCACCGGCTACGTCTTTAAAACGCACCTTCTTTTTGTCTTCCTGGTACATCTTCGCCTTACTTTTGCCAAAGTTCATCATCTTGCTGCCGCCGCCCTGGGACTGGCTGAGCAGGAAGAAGAATAAAAGGAAGATAATGATGAATGGAATCATCGTCGTAAGGAAGGTAACCCAGCCGCTTGTTTCCTCTTCAGGCTCTGTATCAAATTCGACAGCGTTGCCGTTTGGCCCCTGCGCGGTCTGCAGCTCCTGTGTTGATTCATCTGTCATCGGAATATACGACTCGTATGTTTCCGCATTTTCAGTATTCTCACTGGTCGCAGCTGTTACATTGTAAACTCCGCCCTCGGGCTGAAGCGTAATAGTAGCAAATTCGTTCTCACTAAGACGTTCATTGAACTCTGTACTGCTGATTGTATTTGTATCTCCACCATCGTTTTGGGCAAAGCTGATAATCCCTATAATAACCAGGAATAAAAAAAGCCAAAACACAGTGTTACGAAAAATTCGGTTCATTCCTGACCTCCTCCTGCATACATCGAAAGCTGCAATAATAGTATCATATTCACTTGTCTGTTCCTAATCATCCGCCTCGATAAATCTCGGGCTTTAACACACCAATATACGGCAGGTTCCGGTATCTTTCTGCGTAATCCAGACCGTAGCCCACGACAAATTCATCCGGCACAGTAAAGCCAACCAGGTCTGCGGTAAGGTCCACTACCCGTCCCTCCGGCTTATCCAGGAGCGTTACCACTTTTAACGACTTTGCTCCCCGGGTCTGCAGGAGGCTGATTAAGTATTTAAGCGTGCGCCCGCTGTCGATAATATCTTCAAGAATTACGATGTCTCTGTCGTAAACCGTGGTATCCAGGTCTTTGATAATTTTAACTTCCCCAGTGGAAACCGTGCCTCCGGCGTAACTTGAAACGTCCATAAAATCCATTTCAAGATGAATGCTCATACGTTTGACAATATCAGCCATAAAAGGAAGTGCTCCTTTTAAAACTCCTATCACTAAAGGAAAACGCCCGTCATATTCTTCCGTAAGCGTTGCGCCCAGTTCTTTAATTTTTGTCTGCAGCTCTTCTTCCGAGATTAATATATCCTGTATTTCGTCGTGCATCTGAATGTCTTTACCCTCCCAAGCGAATTTCATTCTTTCATCCGGGCTGAATTTTCACAGCCACTGTTTTATTTTATAAAACTATAGTCACAAAACAGAAGCATTACAACCATGTTATAAGCTGCCATTGTTAAAAATGGTCCATTTTCAATCATAGCACGTATAAAGGGAATTTGCTTCCCTGCACAACAAATTTTCCGAAATTGTCACTTCTTATTTCATGTGCCTTCTCAGTTCTTTTTCCATACGAAGTAGGCCGATTCTTTTTCATAGCGAAAGGAGGCACGCAGGCCGGGAAGCCATAAAATGGTCCCTTTTTCATCTGTAAATACGGGCCAGTGGGCACGTTCATGCTTTGGAACTTTCTCGTCTATAAACAGACGATGAATTTTTTTCGCTTCCTTCATGCCTGGTATATGTATTCGGTCCCCTGCGCGCGGGGGTCTTACGTATATCGGGAACGAAAGAATTCTTTCCGGCACAGCCACCCACCAATCCGCATCCTCCGGACGGTCACGACTCACCCTGACGACCCCGGGGCCGTATTTGTAGTTACCGTAGTCAGAAATACGGATCGGTTCAGGAAAAGAAGGGCCGGATTTTTTCCTGCGTAAGAATTCCAGCCTATCGTAAGATTTGCGGACCAGTATCCCCCCGGGTAAATGAAGCTCTCCTGAGGCACCGTCGGCAGAAGCCAGACTGATACAGGAATCCACCAAAGAAGCCGAAATGCCTGTTTCTTCTGTAGAAAAATAATAATTTAATAGTAGCGAAACCGTTTCCCTTTGTAAAGCAAGAGAGGTTTCATGAAAAAGATCCATTCTTACAGCTGCATCATTAAGGTCCAGCTTTTCTCCGTAAAAGTCAAGAGAAGCCCGTGCCTCGCTGGTCATATAGTTTTGCTGTTCTTTCTGCCATTCATATTTTTCCTGCATGTGCTGATGCACTAAAGGAAATTCATCTGTCAGCGCCGGAATGACATGGCGGCGCACCCGGTTGCGCCTGTAATCGTCCGTAGCATTGCTTTCATCCTCCACGTAAGGTATGCCGTACTCTTTGCAATAGAGCAGAATTTCTGTTTTTTTCACACCAAGCAGAGGACGCGCAACCTCAAAACCGTTCATTATACGTTTCGGGGCAATTCCTTCTTCGCCGAGAAGCGACCGGCCCGAAGCTGCCTGCATGATCATCGTTTCAAGCTGATCATCTGCATGGTGGCCGGTCATTAGCACGCTGTAGCCAAAATGTTCCATAGTGCGGAAAAAGAAATCGTACCTTTTTTCCCGTGCCGCTGCCTGTGTCGCCTTTTCTTCAGGAGCTTCTTTCATAAACATTGCCGCCGAAAAAAAAGGCAGCTGCTGATGCTCCGCCCAAGCACGCACCATCCGCGCCTCTGATTTCGATGCTTCCGGCCGGAAGCCGTGGTTTACATGAGCGATTCCCAAGGTAAATTCATATTTACTCTGTAAGCTTTTCAGGATGGATGCAGCTGCCATGGAATCCGGACCGCCGGATACCGCTGCGAGTACTTTCGCTCCCGGCGGTATCATTTCCCATCTCGTGATCCATTCTTCAACGATGCGTTTCATAACGCTGGCCCACTCCTTTGCCAACAGAAAATACCGAAAACGCAAACACAAGACCGGCCGCAATTGCAATGGCCTGCAGCACTGTTTCCACGCCCTGCTCCAGTCCGTATAAATACCGTTCCTGTACGAATGCGAGCATCGTTTCATACGCCCTGCTGCCGGGGATCAGTGGAATAATTCCCGGGAGACTGAAGGTTGTTACCGGGACTTTCATAAAACGGGCAAACCATTGGCTGACAAACGAAGCAAAAAAAGCAGCCACCGCCGCCGAAAAAACGAGCGACAGGCCTAAAACCGGCATCAGTGAATAAATCGCCCACGTGCCTACACCGATAAACCCGCCCCACCAGACGAGCCGGAGCGGAATATTAAAAATAATCGCAAAAGCGATCGTCGCGACAAAACAAAGGCCCAGCTCTAATGCAAACATCGCCATCGTTATTTCCCTCTTTTCCTCAGTCTATACGAAAAAAATTGTGAGTGCGACTGCCACACCTCCTGCTATAGACATGCTTGAGACAGCCGCTTCGGCGCCCCTGGCTACTCCTGCCACCAGATCTCCCGACATTAAATCCCGTACCGCGTTCGTCAGCGGCACGCCTGGCACAAGAGGAATAATCGTTCCGATAATTACCTGGTTGGTATTCATTACAAGTCCCATCTGCACCATCAGCATGGCTATTAAAGCACCCGTGAATGATGCCAGAAACTCCGAAAAAAACTTCACTTTCAGCCTCATTTGGTAGCGTACGAGCGCAACTGCTGTCACGAGTCCGCCAAGCGCGGCTGGCAGCATATCCATAATGCTCGAGCCGATCAAATAAGAAAAAGCGCCCCCGCCAATACCGGAAGCCAGGTAAATGAACCATACAGGATAATTCATCGGTGATTCTTCGATTTCTTTTAACTGCTTCTTTACTTCCCTTGAAGTAAGAAGACCGCTCACGTATTCCCTCGACAGCTGGTTGACGGAGGTCACCTTGCTTAAATCCTGGTAACGCTCCTCAATTCGGAGCATTTGTATATGATCACGCTGGTCTACAGGTGATTTAAACGACAAAAAGATAGCTGTTGTCGTCACAAATGTATTTACCTGCTCCATTCCGGCAGCCCGGCCCATTCTCCGCATTGTGTCCTCTATTCGGAACGTTTCTGAACCGTAGCGGAGCATAAGCTGTCCGGCATGCAGACACATGGCCATAATGTCATCTGCTTTTTCCACGTGCCTCCCCGCCCTTCCTCAATTAATATGTAAATGTGCTTTCGCTTAAAGTATAGAATACTCGCCAGCGGAACAAAAGTAGTTTTCAGCAGTGAAACCGCTTTAATTACCTGGAACAAAATAAAACCACTGCCCGATTGGCAGTGGAAGCATTCAAATTATAATTTGGTAGCGGCGGAGGGGATCGAACCCCCGACCTTACGGGTATGAACCGTACGCTCTAGCCAGCTGAGCTACGCCGCCATTTATTGCGACATTCACGATTATAAATTGTTTTTGTATTAAAAGTCAATATGCGCTATGAAATTAATTTCTGCTGAAGCATTTCCCCAAACAAAGAGAGCCTGCCGTGCGCTGGCAGGCTCTCTCCAGGGTTGGAAGCTTTCGGCATTACTTGCGGGATTTTTTTCCTCGTTTTTCAGTTTGCTTACGGATAGTGGCCAGGCGTTCTTCACTGTCTTTCATGAAGCTGCTCATTTTGTCTTCAAAGCTTGCCGGACGCTGCTGCGGAGGCTTCGACCCTCCACGCGGCCGGTCTCCCCCGCTTTTTGGGCGGCCACTGCCGCTGCTTTTCGGGCGTTCTTCCTGAGGACGGTCCTGCGCCTTACGGATAGAGAGTCCGATTTTTCCATCATCCTCTACCTTCATCACCTTTACTGTCACTTCATCCCCGACGGACAGAAAATCACTGATGTTTTCCACGTATTTATCCGCGACTTCACTAATGTGAACGAGACCTGTTTTTCCCGGCTCCACTTCTACAAAAGCTCCAAACTTCGTAATGCCGGTAACCTTGCCCTGTATCTTGCTGCCCACTTCAATTGCCATCTAAAAAATGCTCCTCCTTATGGATCCTATATGAAATATAAAAAGAGATTAGTGCAAAAGAAAGAGAAACGCCTCACGTTTTCAATTTCTCTGTGTCCAAGTAATTATACTCGAAGCCAAAAAACAATGTCAATTAGATGAATCGCTTTCCGGAAGTTTATAAAGCGTTTCCCCTTCTTTAGTTAAATAATATTCTTCACGGGCGACTTCCGCTATGTAATCAAGGTCGTTGTAATCCTCCACCTGCTGATTTAGATCCGCTTCTTTATCCTCAAGGTTCGCCATCTGCTCTTCCATCTGGTGCTGCTCCTCATTGTTGGCCGAAATGGTCTGCCACTGTGAGAACAAAGTAATTCCCATTAATATGACAACAAGGGCAGTGACAACAGTTAAAGCAGTCATTCTTTTTTTCAATCCACGGCGCTGCTTCTGTACTGAGGCTTCTTTACGGGCGTCTGTCTGTGTCTGCTGGTGGGAGTGCGGTCTATGAATGTTTGTTACTTTTTTCTTTTCCTCAATCAATCAAGAGCTCCTCCTTCACTTGTCTCTGCAAGCTTTGTTGTAAAACAAGCGCTTTATAAACCGTTTACGATTTTAGTTATGTTAATCATAACGGAGCAGCGAAAGAGTTTCAACACGGTTTTTCCTCTTTATTACAGTTTTTCGCTTTATTTTTTCTGTTTTCGCAGGTTTTCTTCCATACTAAATAATAAAGCCGTCCCAAAAAGGAACGGCCGTTCGTATTATTTACTTTCTTCTTCCATCAGTGTATACATCGATTCTGCTTCATCTTTTTTCGTTGTATCCTTAATGGCTTCCACTCTTAACTTTAATGTGTTCGAAGCAAAACGTACGATGATTTCATCGCCAGGCTTTACTTCCGTTCCGGCCTTCGCCTGATTACCGTTTACCGTAATGCGTCCCTGGGCAGCTACTTCCTTTGCAAGAGTTCTCCGCTTAATCAGCCGGGACACCTTTAAAAACTTATCTATTCTCACCGTTATCGTTCCTCCTTCTTCGCTTCCTGCCACCATGCTTCCGCTGTCTGCAGAAAGTTATCTTCCTTCCAGTGCCGGTTTTCTTCATTCATTTTCCGTTCAATGTAGGCAAAACGACGGAAAAATTTCTGGTTCGTCTGTTCAAGCGCTTCTTCCGGGTGCACCCGAAAGAACCGGGCAAGATTAACGAGCACAAATAAAATATCCCCAAATTCCTTTGAGCTGTTTTGTTCGTTTTCTGCCCGAAGCTCCGCTTTCCATTCGTCTATTTCTTCATGGAGCTTGTCCCACATCGGAGCGTCATCGCCCCAGTCAAAACCGGCCTTTGCTGCCTTTTTCTGAATCTCATAGGCTCTCATAAGTGCCGGCATTGCCTCGGGAATATCCGCCAGTACAGAATCTTCTTCGCCATCTTTGCTTTTTTCAGCTTTTTTAATCTGTTCCCACTGCGTATTCACTTCTTCCGGGGTAGCCGCCGCTGACTCTGCAAACACATGCGGATGCCGGCGGATCATTTTTTCCGTTACTGATTCCACCACATCATCAATAGTGAAAAAGCCTTCTTCTTCCCCAATTTGAGCATGAAGCATCACCTGAAGCAAAATGTCTCCCAGCTCTTCCTGCAGGTTGTCGTCGTCTTCAGCATCGATGGCACTTAATACTTCATAGGTTTCTTCGAGCAGGTATTTTTTCAGCGATTGGTGCGTTTGTTTCCCGTCCCACGGGCACCCGTCCGGAGCCCGGAGAGAGGCGATGATGCTGCGCAATTTGTTCCAGTTTCCAAAGCGGGCCGAAAACGGCAGCGGCGGCACATAAACGGACATTAGATTATCGACAAAGTCTTCGCGGTCAAGCTCGTACAGCGGCAGCTCCTGAAGCCGTTCTTCCCCGGAGCCCGCTCCGGAAATCATGTGCACTATGTGCTCTTCCGGATACAGATCCATCAGCGTCAGCTTCACCTCTGAAGCTGTCATACGATCGTATACCTGGGTAAGCAGCAGATGAGTGGATACTTGCACGTCTTCTCTTTTCAGCGCCGTCGCGTCCAGCAGCTGAAAGCCTTCACTCGGATCCAGCCGCAGGGCTGCAAAAACGGGGTCTAAAAAGCTTTGGCCGCCCACGATATCCACCCGGCATTTTTCGGCCTTTTCCGCTTCAAGTAGCTGCTGCACCACCATTTCTGCCACTAGCGGATGACCCGGGACTGCGTAGCAAATTTCCCCGGAGGCTTTAGAAGCCGTAAGCAGCTCTTCTGTCATTAATCCGTATGCCTCTTCAAACGAATCTGTCTGTTCGTAGACCCGGTCAAAGGTTTTATGCGCCGGCAGCTCTTCCTGAAGCTCTCTGACTACCGGATGCTCTCTGGTACGTAAATACAGAGAGGAAGCTGCGCGGAGACGACGGTAAACGTCCAGGGGGAGCTGCCCGGCATCTCCTGCGCCGAGCCCTAAAACGGTAATAACTGGTCGCATGTCGGCATTATTCATTAGGAAGTCCCCCTTTTTTCATTCTTATTTCCACCTGCGGAAAATATGTTCCACTCCTGGCGTTCGAAAAGTTTTAAGCCTTTGATAAGAGCAAGGCACAGTGCCACGCCGGCCCCGGCCAGGCCAAGAGCCCACATGCCAGCTGCCGTCCGTACATCTACGCTGCCGGCAGGCAGCTGCAGCACCCACAGTCCAGCGCCAAGCAGGACTAAAAGAGTTACCCAGCAGACGCACCACCTGGGGGGAGGCCAGGAAATCAGCCGATACTTCTGCAGAAGCACTCCCTGCAGAAGGCTCGTAACGGCAAGGCCGCCGATCGTTGCCGCAGCTGCCCCAGCTGCGCCAAAGGCCGGAATAAGCACTATATTTCCGACGAGCTTTATGACTCCTCCGGCCACTATTAATCCGGCAGCTGTCCGGACATAGCCTCCACCCTGGAAAATCGCGTTCGCAGTTACAATCCACCCGCTAAACAGAAGTGAAATAGCGAGCACAGCCATAAGCTCTGTGCCCCTGCTGTTTTCAAACAGCATCACATTCACAAAGTCAGCTACTGTATAAAGGCCTACAGCCGCTGCTCCACCGATAACCAGACTGATCCGAAGAGCAAGCCCACCGAGGAAAGCTCCTTCCTGTCCGCGCAGCGAAGGAAGTACAGCTGCTGCGAGCGCCGTAGATACTACCGTGCCGAACTGTAGAAGCGGCTGTGCCCGGTCCAGAACACCCTTCGTTTCTTTTGCATCCTGCCCGGACACACCGTAAGCCTCAAGACCGGGGACTACAGTAAACGCATCAATCCATTGATAAAATAAAAATACCATTGCACCGAGACAGGCGATCACTCCTGGGATAAGCAGTTTTTTCACCATTATTTTATACTCTTTTCCGGCTCCCCGAAAACGAAAAGGCAGTGGTTTGCGACGATGCTGAAACCACCAGAGAAGCAGCAGAATCAAAGCCCCGGCGCTGGCGCCTGCTATGGACGCCCCCATAGCTCCGGCACCTATGTTATATACCCCCTGCCCGGCCGATACTGCTGCCCAGGCAAACAACAAAATAAAGATTACCCGGCACACCTGCTCCACTACATGCGATAAAGCTGTCGCCTCCATTTTCCCTCTGCTCTGGTAATATCCGCGTCCAAGCGAAAGCACAGGCACGAGGAGAAAGACGAATGAAGTCATACGTAGTACCGGCGTAAGCTGCTCGTCTCCCATGGCTCCAGCCACCACAGGCGAAAAAAGAAACAGAAGCGCAAAGGCCGATACTGCCGCAGATATCAGCACCACTCCAGCCGCTTTCATCGTTTCGAAACGGTCGGATGCTTTTTTCTGCTGTAGCATTTCCCCGGCCAGCACAGCCGGAAAGCCGTAAAGAGCAAGAATCATCGCTATACCGTAAAACGGGTACACCTGCTGGTAAACGTAATACCCAATATCTCCAGTCATATTCTGGTATGGAATCCGGTACACAGCGCTGAATACTTTTCCTATCAGAGCAGCTGCTGTAAGCAGGGAAACACTTTTTATTAAACGGGCGAAAAAGCGTCTGTCATTTGTCATCTTCGGTCCCTTCTATCCGCCCGCTCTATTTCGGGGACGTTGTTTCTTCCGGCTCTTTTTTTGCTTCCTGTACCCCTTTTACGACTGCCTGCACAGAAGTGAGAATTTTCATTTCTTCGAGCCGCTGGTGCTGCACTGATATCTGAATCTTTTTCCCGCTGGTTCCGATACCTATATGACGTCCCAGATCATTTACAAGTCCGAACAGCGAAGCGCCGTCTGCTTCACTGCTTGCTTCTTCTCCCACCAGAATAATGGTTTTGTTAGCTTCCTGGGAAACCGACTCCACGCCGGAAGCTTCCGCGCGCAGGCGAATATTACTGAGAATAAACAGCTTTTCCACTTCCACCGGATATTCCCCGAAGCGGTCTATCATTTCACTCTGCAGATCCTCCATATCCTCAAGTGTCTCAAGCCCCCGGAAGCGTTTATACATCTCTATTTTCTGCTTGGAGTCGTCAATATAAAAGTCAGGGATGTAGGCATCTGCTTTCATATTCATGTCCATCTCCGGCTCCTGCTGCTTCGGCTTATCTCCCTTACGTTCTTCAATAGCTTCTTTAAGCATCTGCGAGTACAAATCAAATCCCACGGATTCAATGTAGCCGTGCTGCTCTGCACCGAGCAGATTACCCGTGCCGCGGATGGAGAGATCTCTCATGGCGATCTTAAAGCCCGAGCCGAGCTCCGTAAATTCCTTGATCGCCTGCAGCCGCTTTTCCGCCACCTCAGAAAGCACTTTGTCGCGCTGGTACGTGAAATACGAATACGCTACGCGGTTGGACCTGCCGACCCGGCCGCGGATTTGATACAGCTGGGAAAGTCCCATCCGGTCAGCATTGTTAATAATTAGCGTATTCACGTTCGGGATATCGACTCCCGTTTCTATAATCGTTGTTGTGACCAGTACGTCTTTGTTGCCCTCTAAAAACTCCACCATGACCGATTCAAGCTCCTGCTCATTCATCTGTCCGTGAGCGTAAGCGACCTCCGCTTCCGGGACAAGCATCGAAATCTGGTCAGCCATCCGGCTGATATTATCCACCCGGTTATGCATAAAATAAACCTGCCCGCCACGGCTGATTTCACGTTCTATGGCTTCTTTAACGAGCGTCGGGTTGTATTCCATCACATACGTCTGTACCGGAAAACGATTTTCCGGCGGGGTCTCAATAACTGAAAGATCACGAACACCGAGCATCGACATATGCAGCGTTCTTGGAATCGGCGTCGCCGTCAGCGTTAACACGTCAATGTTTGCCTTAAGCCGTTTGATTTTTTCTTTATGAGTAACTCCAAACCGCTGTTCTTCGTCGACAATCAGCAGACCTAAATCATGAAACTGTACGTCCTTAGAAAGCACACGGTGCGTGCCGATCACAATATCGACGCTTCCTGCTTTCAGTCCCCGGGTCGTTTCGTTCTGCTGTTTTTTCGTCCGGAAGCGGCTCATTAAGCCGATGTTGATCGGCTGGTCGGCAAAACGCTCTGTGAGTGTATCAAAATGCTGCTGGGCCAAAATCGTTGTCGGCACCAAAATGGCCACCTGCTTGCCGTCCATTACTGCCTTGAACGCCGCCCGTATTGCCACCTCTGTTTTTCCATAGCCGACATCCCCGCACAACAGGCGGTCCATCGGACGTTCGCACTCCATGTCTTCACGGATTTCTTCAATTGCTTTTATTTGGTCCTCCGTTTCCTGGTAAGGGAACGTAGCAGCAAACGCCTGCTCTTCCATCGCATACCGGTTAAAGGCGTGCCCTTTTGTAGCCTCTCGTTCTGCATACAGCTTGATCAGGTCGTCGGCAATGTCTTCAACAGAGGACTGTACTTTGCGTTTTACACGCTTCCAGTCATTGCCGCCGAGTTTATAGATTTTCGGATCCTTTTCTTCTGACCCCACATACTTTTGAACCTGGTCAATCTGTTCGACCGGTACATACAGTTTGTCGTTGCCCGCATAGGAGACATTTAGGAAGTCCTGGTGCACTCCTCCAACGTCCAGGGTTTCCATTCCCAGGTATTTTCCGATGCCGTGGTTCACGTGAACCACCAGGTCTCCCACCTGCAGCTCCGAATAGCTTTTAATGCGTTCGGCATTGTTCAGCTTTTCCCGGCGTCTTGAACGGCGTACCTGCTTTGTAAACGTCTCCTGCTCCGTAATGACGGCCAGCTTCTCAAGCGGCAGTTCAAATCCGCTGTCGAGCCGCCCCTGCACGATAGCAGGACGTCCTGGCGTAAACGGTCCGTCCTTGTCTGTCCGCTCTGCTTCTACTCCGTAATCATCGAGAATTCTCTGCAGCCGTTCGAGCCGGTCCCTGGTCTCAGCGGCAAAAACAATACGAAATCCGCCGTTCTGCCAGCGTTCAATCTCATTTTTCAGCACCGGCAGCTGACCGTGGAACTGCTGCATCGCCTTGCTCGTGACGTTCGCCACCCGGCGCGGGTGAAACTCGGATAAACTTCGGGTGAATAAAGAAAAAAGCACTTTCGGAAAATCGATGTTTTTCATAAGCGTAGGGAACGGCACCGAAAGCTGCATCTCTACCGGCAGTTCTCCCTGCTCCACCATGTTTGTCCGCCATTCTGCCTCTTCTTCATCCAGGCGTTCCGCTGTTTCCTGTACCCGGCTTACTTCATCGATAAAAAAGACCGTTTCCGAGGAAAAATAATTGCTCAGGGTAGCCGGCTGTTCATAGAAAAACTGCATATATTTGTACAGGCTTTGAAAACGCACGTGCTGCAGCAGCTGCTCCCGCTCTTCCGACAGGCGCTCCTGCACCTTCTGTTTCACAGTCTCGTCCTTGACCGTTTTCAGTGTTTTGCCCAGGCCATCCTCAAGCTGCGAGGCTGCTCGCTGAAACTGTTCCGGATAAAGAATTGTCTCCTGGGCAGGACTGATATTCACTTTAGTAATCTGTTCAATTGTCCGCTGGTCCTCCGGATTAAACAAACGAAGAGAATCAATTTCTGTATCAAACAGCTCCAGGCGCACCGGATTGTCCGCCGTAAGCGAATAAATGTCGATAATACCGCCGCGGATGCTGAATTCTCCGGGAGCCGCCACCATATCGGCCCGCTGATAGCCGGACGCATAGAGAAATTGCTGGAACGCATCCAGGTCAAGATCGTCCCCGTTATGCAACGGCCACTGGGCTGCTTCCCAGACAGCCGGCGGAGGCAGCAGACGGCGCAGCCCGGCCACCGGGCTCACAATAATTCCGTCAAAGCCTCTGACCAGACGGTCGAGCACTTCAATCCGCTGCGACCTCATTTCCGGGCTCGCGACCGCAATTTCAGCAGAAATAAGCTCATTGACTGGATAAATTAATACGTCCTTATCTGACCATTCCAACAAATCATCGTACAGCTTCTGCGCCTGATACAACGTATGCGTTACTACCAGCTGAGGCTTTTGCGTCTTCTCCTGGGCAAGCGTCATAAATAACGTTCTTGCCGAGCCGCTGAGCCCTGAAATCAGTTGCTCCGGAACCCCGTTTTGGAGGTCGCTGATAACTGCGCTGATCTCCGGGTTGGAGGCTAATATCGATGGTAAACCCTTCATGCTCGTTCCTCCCTGTTTATGGCGATCTCTTTTTTTTATCACGCAAAAGGGGAGCGGAACCTTGCAGTCCCACCCCGTTTTATTAATTAAACTCATTCATCACTTCATCAAATGATTTACTGCCCCATGCTTCCGCCGAGGCCGCGGCCTTTTTGACTGCCTCATCCATATGCTTTCTCTCTTCCGGTGGAAAGGTGCCAAGAACATAGTCGATCACAGACGCCTTCTCCGGCTTTCCAATGCCAATGCGGAGCCGCTTGAATTCCTTTGTACCCAGATGTTCAATCAACGAGCGTATGCCATTATGGCCGCCATGACCGCCTTTTTTACGCAGGCGGACCGTGCCCGGAGCGAGATCCAGGTCATCATACACAACTAAAACGTCTTCCGGGGACGCTTTATAAAAATCAAGCATCGGGCCTACCGCTTCTCCCGAAAGATTCATATAAGTCAAAGGCTTTACCAGTACCACTTTTTCGCCCCCTGCCATTGTTTCAGCAGTTTCGCTCCTCCACTTGCTCTTTTTCCATGACAGCTGCCACATGGAAGCGAGCTCTTCAACAGCTTCAAATCCGACGTTATGGCGTGTCTTTTTATATTTTTTCCCCGGGTTGCCTAACCCGACAATAAATTTCATGCTGGTCCCCCGCTCTGCCTCGTACGTATAATGTTCAGGCTGCTTCTTCATATTGTACTAAAAAAACTGCTTCTTGACGTTTAAAACGATTAAAGCGCTTGTCTTATTTTAAGATATTTCAGCTTAACAGCATAGCATAAATAAAGATCGCAGGGCGCCTGTAAAACAGAGTCGCCTGCGATCTTTATTTATGACGGAAGGCAGCACGCCCTCCGTCAGCTTTGGTGCAGAGATTATGAATTGTTGTTGTCATTGCTGCCTTCTTCAGAATCGCCTTCTTCGGATTCTTCATCCGCGTCTACAAGCTCAGGCTCTGCTGCTTCTTCTTCGCCTGGCTCTTCCGGCTCTTCTTCCGGTACAAGAACAGTAACAATCGTTTCTTCCGGCTCGCTCGTAATCGTGTAGTTCAAACCTTCTGGAAGATCTGCTACCTGGATCGAGTCGCCGACATTCAATGTCGAAATGTCCACGCTGATGCTGTCAGGAATTTCAGCAGGCAGTGCGCTGACAGTAATATTGAACATCATGTGGGAGACAACGCCGCCGTCTTTTTCCCCTGGCGCTTCGCCTTCGAGGTGTACAGCAACGTCTGCTTCCATTTCGGAAGTCATGTCTACTTCAAAGAAGTCAACATGGATAAAGTAATCCTTGATGGAGTCAACCTGCATATCATGCACGATAACTTGGTGCTTTTTGCTTTCGCCTTCAATAGTCAGATCAATGATACCGTTCTTCCCGGCTTCACGGATCGTTTTTAGGAATGTAACATTGTCAACAGAGATAGGCTGGCTTTCCGTTTTTTTGCCATAAATAACGGCTGGAATCGTGCCCTCTCTGCGGAGTTTTTTCGTCACTGACTGTTTTGTTTCAGGACGACGAGCTGCAGTTAACTGCGTAGCCATGGTATTCACCTCATAATTAAATTTTATTTTCACGTGTTCGCGTAATTTTGCCCACTTGAGACAGAATTATACCAGAATCCACATCAAAAATCAATGGCTTATTCAAACCATTGATTTTCTTGTAGATTAATTAAACAAGCGGCTGACCGAAGTCTGCTCAAAGACATTAATAATTGCTTTAGCCATAAGCGGGCCGACGGAAAGCTGTGTTACTTTATCAATATTTTTCTCTTCCGGGAGCACGATGGAATTTGTTACGACAAGTTCTTCAATCCTGGAATTTTCAATTCTTTCTATTGCCGGTCCGGATAGTACCGGATGGGTGCAGCATGCATACACATGGTTTGCGCCCGACTCGATTAACGCATCCGCTGCGAGAGTAATTGTTCCGGCAGTATCAATAATATCATCAATAATGATTGCCGTTTTACCTTCTACGTCACCGACAATATTCATGACCTCTGAAACGTTTGGACGCGGCCGGCGCTTATCAATAATCGCAATAGGAGCCTTTAAGCGGTCTGCCATTCTGCGTGCGCGCACCACGCCTCCGTGGTCAGGCGATACAATAACGAGATCTTCCAGGCCTTTTTCGTTGAAGTGACGGGACAAAATAGGCTCTCCCTGCAGCTGATCCACCGGAATATCAAAGAATCCCTGAATTTGCGTCGCGTGCAGGTCCAGGCTCAAAATTCTGGTCGCTCCAGCCGTTTCCAGCAGATTGGCAATCAGCTTGGCTGTAATAGGCTCTCTCGCCCGGGCCTTACGGTCCTGACGTGCGTAACCGTAATAAGGGAGGACAACGCTGATCGTTTTTGCCGAAGCCCGCTTCATGGCATCGATCATAATCAAAAGCTCCATAAGATGTTCATTGGCCGGGTCTGAAGTTGACTGGACCAAAAAGACATCGCAGCCGCGGATACTTTCTTCAATATTTATCTGCACTTCTCCGTCACTGAACCGTTTTACAGAGCTGAGCCCCATTGTTGTACCGATCTGTTCAACAATTTCCTCTGCGAGCCTTGGATTCGAGTTCAGGGTGAATACTTTCAAATTGGAGCGATCCATCGTGGACATTTTTTAATTCCCTCCGTCACTTGTTTTGCTTTTTATCTGCATTTAATTTTTCACTTACATAGTTTTCTTTATTCGTCTGCCTTGCTCGCGCAATGGAAAGCGCATCCTCCGGCACATCCGACGTAATAGTGGAACCTGCTGCTACGTAAGCGCCTTTCCCAACGTTTACCGGAGCTACAAGATTGGAGTTGCATCCAATAAACACGTTATCTTCGATTTTCGTTAAATGCTTGCCCATACCGTCGTAATTAACAGTAATGGAGCCACAGCCGATATTCACATTTTTTCCAACCTCTGCATCTCCAATGTAGCTGAGGTGAGACGTTTTGCTTCCCTTTCCGATGGAGGCTTTCTTGATTTCAACAAAATTGCCGATTTTGGCTTCATCACCGATTGACGAAGCCGGCCGGACGTGGGCATAAGGGCCGATTTGTACGGAGTTTCCTACCTCGCTGTCTGTCACTGTCGATTGACGGACCACTGTTTCGCTGCCAATGACTGCGTTGCTGATTTCGGAATGCGGGCCGAGCTGGCAGGAGGTTCCTACATGTACACTGCCGCGTAGAATTGTTCCGGGCTCAATTACTGTATCAGCGCCGATCACAGATTCCTTGGAGATATAAGTATTCTCCGGATCAATGATAGTTACTCCCTGTCGCATCCAATGTTCATTAATGCGGCGTTTCATGGCTTTTTCAGCCTGGGATAAAGCTACACGATCGTTCACCCCGATTGTCTCAGAAAAGTCCGGGGTGGTCCAGGCAGATACGGTTTCTCCCTGTGCCTGAAGGATACCAATAACATCAGGAAGGTAATATTCCCCCTGAACATTATTGTTATCCACCTGGCTGAGGGCATGAAACAGGGCTTCATTATCAAAGCAGTAGGTCCCCGTATTAATTTCCCGGATGCTTTTTTCCGTTTCGTCTGCATCCTTATGTTCAACGATCCGGACAACTTCCCCGCTGCTGCCCCGAATGACCCGTCCGTATCCGGCAGGATCGTCTGCTACGGCTGTTAAAATGCTTGCTTTTGCTTCCATTTGTTCATGATGATCCATAAGCGCCTGCATCGTGCTTCCCTGGATCAATGGAGTGTCTCCACACGCAACGATGGTCGTCCCCTTTTTACCTTCAAGCATCTGCCTCGTCTGCATTACAGCATGAGCCGTGCCAAGCTGTTCCTCCTGAAGCACATAGGAAGTACGCTCTTTTAAATGCTCTTCGACAGCTTCTGCCCCGTGGCCGGTCACCGTCACCAATTGATCGACACCGGCGTCTTCGAGCTCGTCCACTACGTGCTCCACCATCGGTTTTCCGCAGACAGGATGAAGTACTTTATAGAGACTGGATTTCATACGAGTGCCTTTTCCGGCAGCTAAAATAACGGCATAGCGATTGTTCATGTAGGTTCCTCCATATGCGCATTTTTGTCCATTAAGAATAATATCTTAAAAGCTGTAGGTTTTCAAGAATACACTATTACCTATTCTACATAATGAACGTTTACCTATCCACCTGATTTCGTTTACAGCCAAAAATAAATAACGGCCCCATCGAGACCGTTATCGCTACCCTGGTACGTATGAAGTTACGAAGCGCCGGCTTCGTTGAAATTTTTTTCTGCGGGCTGTTGTTCCTGCTCGTTATATTCTGCCAATACAGCGGACTGGATCTTCTCTCTCGCTGCTGACGAAATAGGATGGGCAATATCACGGAATTCCCCATCAGGGGTGCGTTTACTCGGCATAGCAACAAAGAGACCGTTATTTCCATCAATGACCCGAATATCATGGACCACAAACTCTTCATCAAATGTAATAGAAGCAATTGCTCTCATCCGTCCATCAGTATTTACCCGGCGCAGCCTGACATCTGTTACCTGCATGTTTTCACCACCTTTGGTTTATTAACTCTCTCATCTATATGTATCTCTTCTCTCGCATCAAGCGTAAAGAGGCTGATTATTGATTTCTATATTATTCCGCAAAGTCCTGCCCGGACAAAAAATCGTCTGCAGATATATTTAATTTTAAAGTATATAAACATGTATTCAGTATAACGATGTTTTATGTATGTTACCACATCTTTTTACTCGAGCTAAAAGTCCTGTCTCTAAAAATCTTTCCGTTATTTTTCTTATCGTCCTGTTTTATGCTCTTTTCTACCCATATCGTAAAAAAACAGCGCCCCGGCTGCCATTCGCGCAGGCAGCACAGAGCACTGTTTTTATGAAGCCAGTAAAGCAATAACTTCAATTTCCACTTTTACATCCTTAGGGAGACGGGCGACTTCGACACATGAACGGGCCGGCTGATGCTCCTGAAAGTAAGAACCGTACACTTCATTAATAACCGGAAATTCATCCATATCTTTAATGAATACGGTTGCCTTAATAACATGATTCAGCGAAGAACCGGCTTCAGCAAGTACTGCCTGCAGGTTCTGAAAGACCTGGTGCGTCTGCTCTTCAACGCCCCCGCTTACAACTTCGCCAGCCGTCGTTAAAGGGATCTGGCCAGAGCTGTAAAATACATTATTTACCTTAATGCCCTGCGAGTACGGCCCAATGGCTTCTGGAGCCTGTTTAGTAAATACTTCCTTCATCTTGATCTCTCCTTTTCCAGCTTTGTTAGAAAATTACCGGGAACGACACGGATGTTTTTCGTCTTTTCGTTTACCTCTTCCACTCTTGCAATGCTTACGTAATCATCCACCAGACGCTCTCCCGCGCCTTCAGCTTCTACAAGCACTCCGATGCCTGCCACATTTGCCCGGAACTCCTGCAGCAGCTCTATCATTCCGCTCACCGTGCCGCCTGCTTTCATGAAATCATCCACTACAAGGACGTTAGATCCTTCCGGCAGGCTCCTCCGCGCTAAGGACATTGTCTGAATGCGTCTCGATGAACCTGACACGTAATTGATGCTCACCGTCGATCCTTCCGTAACCCGGTGGTCTCTTCGGACAATGCTTACAGGTACGTCAAGATATGTACCAATCGCGTATCCAAGCGGGATGCCTTTCATAGCCACAGTGACAATGGCATCAATCTGCCTGTCCGCAAAAACAGAAGCAAACATTTTCCCCACTTCGTTCATCGTACGTGGACGCCCAAGGATATCCATCATATATAAATACCCTCCAGGCAGCAGCCGTTCTTTGTTTTCCAGCTTTTCACACAGGTCTCCGACAAACGATTCTGCAGTGCTTTTTTCCACTTTTGGTACATATCGCACGCCGCCGCTCGCGCCTGCCACCGTACGCAGTGCACCAACGCCCTGGGTTTCAAAAATTTCTTTAATGATGGTCAAATCTTCACTTACCGAGGATTTGGCGGAATCATACCTCTCCGTAAAATAACCAAGAGAGATAAGTTCATGTGGATGCTGCAGCAAAAAATTGGTCATATCAACCAATCGGCCGCTTCGTTTCAGTTTTTTCATGCTTACCTCCGTAAAATCCGAATATTTAGCAAGAATATACCATTTTCATACGGATTTTATCAAGCGTTTCGGTTGTTCAACAGGCGAACCGCGTACACTTGGGAGCAGAAGCCACGCAACGCATTATACACACGGCTGACTTTACTTTCCTTATCCACCAGCCCGAAAACAGTAGGACCGCTGCCGCTCATCAGTGCAGCATCTACACCGGAATCGAGCATGCGGGCCTTAATCTGGCCCACTTCGGGATAAAGCGGCAGAGTTACTTCTTCAAGGGTATTGGATAAAGAGCGGCAAAGCTGTTCATAATTGTTATTCCGAATCGCCTCCACCATAGCCGGGGTCATCTCCTGGCGTTTTTTAGCCGCGTCGATTCTGCGATAAATCTCCCCGGTGGAAACCCCTGTAGGAGGTTTAGCCAAAATCACCCAGCAGGACGGGGGCGGGTTAATGTGCTCAATCTTCTCTCCCCGTCCGGTAGCGATCGCCGTTCCCCCGTGTACGCAAAAGGAGACATCCGAGCCGATCAATGCCCCAATTTCTGCCAGCTCCTCCATGTCCGCACCGATTTCCCACAGCTCATTCACTCCCCGCAGCGTAGCTGCGGCATCACTGCTGCCACCGGCAAGACCTGCAGCGACAGGGATGTTTTTATGTATGAAAATCGACACGCCGTAAGCAATACGGTATTTATCCTTTAACAGTTTTGCAGCCTGGTACGCCAGGTTTCTATGGTCTTCCGGAAGAAAGCCCTCTGACATTTGCACGACAATTTTTCCATCTTTTCTTCGCTCAAACTCCAGACGATCAGCCAAATCCACCTGGGCCATCACCATTTTTACTTCGTGATAGCCATCTGCCCGTTTACCTAAAACATCGAGCGTCAAATTTATTTTCGCCGGAGCCTTTTTTGATAACTTCACCATCATTCTCCTTCTCTCATCTTCCTCCACGTTTACCGTACTTTCAACCTTCTAACATTTTAGTTGAAAAACTGCAGCATGTACAGCAGGAAAAGCTTCCCTTACTCCCGCAGGCGCACGTGAATTCGGAAATCGGGCTTTCGTCCACCTTTTGCCGTTCTTTCTTCAACATGGCTTTAAAAATGAAAAAAGCTTTCCGCTTAGCGCAGAAAGCCTGTATGCTGTCCGGGGACTGCATTCGTATGTGTTAGTTAAGCCTGAAGCTCTTCTTCTTCCGTTAGATACAGTTTGACTGTCTGGGTGAGTACATCTGTATAGCTGTAAGAAAGACGTTCGACAGGATGCTGGGCTCTGTCCAGTTTGACAATAAAGACGGAAGGATATGTTTCCTCTAAATACCCGGAACGTTCGACGGTTTTCTTGCGTCCGCCATTAGCAATTACCGTAACTCGTTTACCTACTTTTAAATCCAACGCTTCTTTAATCTCCACCAATGTTTTTCCCATTGTCTAACCCACCTCACTATAAATCATGTTAACATAACCCGGGCTAGTTGTCAAAAATTTTTCATTATAACAATTCTTTAATTTGAATGTCAATTACTAAATCTTCTTTTTCAGAATGTCTTAAAATTCTTGATAAAAAGGAGCAAGTTCATTGGATAACAGAGCAAATTCTTCCATGGAAAGCGTTTCACCGCGCCTTCCTGGATCGATGCCGGTCTGCTCAAACGCCTGCAGCAGTCTGCCTTTGCCCTCCGCTCCCGCGAGCTGGTTCAGCAAATTGTTCCAAAGAGTTTTTCTGCGCTGTACAAATGATGCGCGCACCAGCCGGAAAAAGAATTCTTCATTCATTATATGTACCGGTGGGGCAGAACGCTTTCTCAAGCGGAGAATCAGCGAATCGACTCTCGGCTGCGGAATAAAAACAGTTTTCGGAACGGTCATCACTTTTTCTGTTTCCGCAAAATACTGTACCGCTATGGATAAAGATCCGTAGGCTTTTGTACCGGGCACGGCTGCCATTCGCTCTGCCACTTCTTTTTGCAGCATAATCACAATGTTTTTAATCCGCAGCCTCTGTTCAAGCACTGCCATCAGTATGGGAGTCGTAACGTAATACGGAAGATTCCCTACGACGGATACACTTCGGCATTCACTCATGTGTTCATGAATAAACGCCCCGAGGTCCACCTGCAGAATATCGCGGTGGTGCACCCGGACATGCGGATAAGGAGCCATCGTTTCTTCAAGAATCGGAAGCAGGCGCTGGTCGATTTCGAATGCCTCCACCTGACCAGCCTGTTTTGCGAGATGCTCTGTGAGAGCGCCAATGCCTGGCCCCACCTCTATGATCCCGTCTTCCGACTCTATACCCGCTGCTTCTGCAATGCGTGTTAAAATGTTTGCGTCGATTAAGAAATTTTGTCCCAGGCTTTTTTTAAACGCAAATCCGTGTCTTTCCAGTATATCCTTCGTCCGCCCCGGGGTTGCTATATCCTTCAAGCCTTCTCCTCCTCTTCCAATAATTGCTCATATGCCGCGGTAAATTCAGCCTGGCTGATTTGAAACATCTCCAGCCTTTTCAAAAACTGCTTTCCATTGGCATATCCAATGTTCAGTATCTCTCCCAGGCGGGCGCGTTTATCTCTAGAGCCGCTTCCTGCGAACAGCCCAAGCTCCAGGAGGTCCTGCCTTGTTACTGCTGCTGTCACTTCTGGATGCTCTTTTTCGCTGCGCACGTGCCTTAAAGCTTCCCGGATCGTTTCTGCAGAAGCGTGCTCCACACCCAGACTCTGCCCCGGGCTTCCGTAAGCTTTCCCTTTTGTTAAGAAAGCGTGCTTGCACCCCGGCACATGCCGGCTGACTATCCGTCGGATTCTCTCGCCCGGAACGTCCGGGTCAGTCAAAATAATGACCCCTCTCCGCTCCCTGGCCAGTTCAATCCGGCGGAGCGCTTCCTCACTTACTGCCGATCCGTTTGTTTCAATGGTGTCTGCCTCCACCGCGTTGCGGACAGCAGCGGTATCAGATTTGCCCTCCACTACGATACATTCGTAAATACGCACGATTACCTTCCTTCTAAGCCAATTTAGTCTTTTGCTATGATACAGCCCGCTTTTCCATTTTCATGAAAAGAGCGGGCCTGTTCATCGTTTACAGACGAAAAAGCTGTTTAGCGTTTTTTGTCGTCTGTGCAGCCAATTCCTCATACGGAATTTCTTTCAATTCTGCGATTTTTTCGGCTACCAGCTTTACGTATGCAGGCTCGTTCCGCTTGCCCCGGTATGGGTGCGGCGCCAAAAACGGACAGTCGGTTTCCACCAGCAGCCGGTCCATCGGAATTTCCCTGCTTACTTCCTTGGGAAGCTTTGCGTTTTTGAACGTGACCGGACCGCCAAAGGAAATATAAAAATTCATATCCATACAGCGCTTCGCGGTTTCGGCAGTCCCGCCAAAGCAGTGCATAATACCGCCGACTTCTCCTGCATTTTCTTTCTCCAGCAGATCGACAATATCATCATGAGCCTCGCGGTCGTGAATAATGATCGGCATGTTCACTTTCTTTGCCAGGTTGATCTGCCGGCGGAATACCTCTTTTTGTACATCCTTCGGAGATTTGTCCCAGTGATAATCAAGTCCCATTTCCCCGAGAGCTACCACGCGGGGGTGGCCGGCCAGTTCCTCAAGCCATTCCAGATCCTCATCGGTCATGTCGACAGCGTCGACCGGATGCCAGCCGACTGCTGCATAAATAAAATCGTACGTTTCCGCCAGTTCTATCGCTTTAGGAATCGTCTCCCGGTCAAAGCCGACAACCGTCATGTATTCAACCCCGGCTTCTTTGGCCCGCTTGATCGTTTCTGCCACTTCTCCTTCAAATTGTTCTACGTTCAAATGAACATGCGTATCAAAAAGCATCACATTCTCGTCCTTTCTTTAATTCACGATCGATCCGTTTGGAAGAGCCTGATCGATAGTCGCAAGCGTCAGTTCTTTTCCTTTAGAAGCAGCCAAAATCATTCCTTCCGACCACTCTCCCCGAAGCTTCACCGCTTTCAGGTTGGTCACACAGATCACCTTCCGGCCTTTTAAATCTTCCGGGGTGTAATGCTCTGCGATGCCGGAAACGACCTGACGCTTCTCGTCCCCTACATCCAGTTGGATTTTAAGCAGTTTATTAGCCTTTTTGACTGGTTCTGCATCGATGATTTCCGCTACCTTCAGCTCAACTTTGCCAAAGTCATCAATCGTGATTTCACCGTTTTCTTCCGTTTCCTCTTCCTCTTCCGCTTCCACTTTCACTGTACCACCCATCGACTCAATAATATACTTTACTTCATCCTCCTGCTGAAGACGGGGGAAGACAGGCACGGCCTTACCGGCTACTCTGGTGCCTTCTTTTATATGGGCGAAGGATTTCGTCGTCTCCCAGTCTGTAATTTCTTTATCTATCCCAAGCTGCGACCAGATGCTCTTCGGCGTTTCTGTCATAAACGGCTGAATCAGTATACTGATTACCCGCAGAGATTCCGCCAGATGGTAAAGCACGGAGCCGAGCACTTCCCGCTCACTTTCATCTCTTGCAAGAATCCACGGCTGGGTTTCATCAATATATTTGTTTGTCCGGCTGATAAGCTGCCATATGGCTGTCAGAGCCACTGAAAACTCCATTTCCTCCACCGCATTTTCTACCTTTGTGACGGTTGCCTCTATCAGCTCAAGCAGCGAAGCATCATACGGACTCGCGTCCTTCACATAAGCCGGGATGGAGCCATCAAAATATTTGTTAATCATTGCCACGGTACGATTTAAAAGATTGCCCAGATCGTTTGCGAGATCATAGTTCAGTCGGTCCACAAATCCCTCCGGCGTGAACACCCCATCGGACCCAAACGGCACTTCCCGGAGCAGATAGTAGCGGACAGCATCCAGGCCGTAGCGGTCAACAAGCGGAATTGGGTCCACCACATTGCCTTTGGACTTCGACATTTTCCCGTCCTTCATTAAAAGCCATCCGTGGCCGAACACTTTTTTTGGAAGTGGCAGATCGAGGGCCATCAGCATAATCGGCCAGTAAATAGTATGGAAACGCACGATTTCCTTGCCGACAATATGCACATCCGCCGGCCAGTATTTTTGGTATTCTTCATCGTGCTCTGTCGTGTAGCCGAGCGAAGTGATGTAGTTGCTCAACGCGTCAATCCATACATACACCACGTGCTCCGGGTCGCTTTTGACAGGAATGCCCCATTCAAAAGTCGTTCTTGAAATGGACAAATCCCCGAGACCCGGTTTGATAAAGTTATTAATCATTTCATTCTTACGGGATTCCGGCTGGATGAATTCCGGGTTATCTTCATAAAACTGAAGCAGGCGGTCCGCATACTTGCTCATTTTGAAAAAATACGATTTTTCCCGCACCTTCTCTACCGGGTGGCCGCTTTCCGGACTGATGCCGGCGGTTACATTGCCTGCTTCGTCGTACTGTTTCTCTTCGAGCTGGGTTTCTGTATAGAAGGTTTCGTCCGGCACCGAATACCAGCCTTCGTATTCGCTCAGATAGATATCACCGTTTTCTTTCAGCTTTTCAAAGATGATCTGTACAGCATCGCGGTGACGGTCTTCAGTCGTGCGGATGAAATCATCGTAGGTAATATTTAATTTATCCCACAGCTGCTTAATGTTCTGCGCTGCGTCATCGACGAACTGCTGCGGGCTCACCCCGTTTTCCTCCGCTTTTCTTTCAATTTTCTGCCCGTGTTCATCAGTTCCGGTTAAGTACTTTACATCGTAGCCTCTCAGGCGCTTGTAGCGTGCGAGAGCATCCCCGGCCACTGTCGTATACGCATGTCCGATATGAAGCTTCCCGCTCGGATAATAAATCGGCGTCGTTAAATAAAAAGTATTCTTTTCTTCTGGCATATTTATGTCCTCCTTCAAAGGTGTATAAAGTCTTTTCCAATATAAAAAAGCCTCCGTCCGCCAAAGGGACGAAAGCTGCGCTCACGTGGTACCACCCAAATTTCCGCTGTTTTTACAAACAACGGCTTATTTCCAGGCGCATACGGCCCCCGGAAGTTCAGCGTTAACGCCGCCGACGGCCCGTCTTTACTGTTACAGCTCATACGGACGCCCTCCCGGACCATATTCTCTAGTTCCGCCGCACCGGTTTCCAGCACTCCCGGTTCTCTGTGCCGGCTTCTCTAGATACTCATCCATTCGTCGGGCCAATATTTTCTACACTAATATACTATGTGTTTTTTCCCTTTTCGTCAAAAATATTTTCATTCGACAATTCGACAAAATTAGTTTGATCCAAGTAAATATTTTCCTATTATAAATTTTTATGGTTTTTTATACATGAACGGGGTGATTAAGTTCTTATTTTTTTAAAATTAATATATAAATAGATGTATAAAAGGGTTTATTTCTGTATAAGTGATTGAAATTTTTGTTAAATTTCACAGAAATCATAATTCAAATTCGTTGACGGTATTAGAAAACATTGGTATTGTTAGCGTACAGATAGAAAATGTCGAATTTTGACGAATAAAGCTGAATTTAAGGAGGACCTACCAATGAAATCAACAGGTATCGTACGCAAGGTTGACGAATTAGGGCGCGTAGTCATTCCGATTGAACTCCGCCGCACACTTGAAATCCAAGAGAAAGACGCTCTTGAAATTTATGTGGACCACGACCGCATTGTATTGAAGAAATATAAACCAAACATGACCTGCCAGGTAACCGGAGAAGTGTCGGATGACAACTTATCTCTTGCCGATGGTAAAATCATTCTTTCCCCTGAGGGCGCTGAAGCAATTATTAAAGATCTTCAGGATTATGTGCAAAACCATAAATCGAACGCTTAAGTTCACGAAAAAGCCTTTCCTTTCGGGGGAAGGCTCTTTTTTTATGATTTATTTAACCCGTGGTAAGCCGCATATACTTCCTGTTTTTTAACATTCCGGCGCTGGGCAGTTTTTTTAATCGCTTCTTTGCTCGATGTACCCGCTTCCACATACTTCCGGACTTCCTCCTCCATCGGCCCGTGATCCTCTTCTCCGGATTCATCCGAAACAGGCTTTTCTGCAATTAATACACATTCCCCTTTAATGTCCCTGTCTTCAAAAGCAGCCGCTGCTTCAAGCAGGGTGCCGCGGACAAATTCTTCATATTTTTTCGTTAATTCTCTTGCCACGACCGCCGGCACGTCCCCCCATTCTTCATGCAGAAAGTGGATCGTCCCGAGCAGGCGGTAGGGTGATTCATACAAAACAATTGGTACGCCTGACGGAAGCTTTTGCAGAACTGTGCGTATCTCTTTTTTCTTCCGCGGCAGAAACCCATGAAAATAAAAGCCGCCACCCCCGAGTCCGGAAGCCGTCAGAGCTGGCAGAAGAGCACTTGCACCGGGCAGCGGCACTACCGGTATTCCCTGCACAATGCATTTTTGCACGAGTTCATCCCCGGGATCAGATACCAGCGGTGTGCCTGCATCACTTACTATCGCCACCTGCTTTCCCTCTGTGAGCCATTGCAGAATTTTTTCCTGTTTTTGACGCTTGTTATGTTCGTGATAGCTTTCTAAAGGCGTATCTATTTGATAGTGCTGGGTAAGCTTTTTTGTCTGTCTCGTATCTTCGGCCAAAATATATTCCGCTTCCTGAAGTATACGAACAGCCCGAAAAGTAATATCCTCTAAATTCCCGATCGGTGTTGGCACTAAATAAAGCATGCCATTATTTTCAGTAGCTTGAAAGCTGAACTGCTGGGTCATCATCATACGCCTCCTTCATTAACCGTTGCTTGTGACTGCGGGAAAGCTGCTTAATACGATATTCCTCCCGCATGGCCTCTCTTTTTGTAGGGAACCTCTGATGATAAACGAGCCGTACAGGGCCCCTCCCCTTCGTATACTTTGCCCCCCGGCCTGCATTGTGGGCTTCCAGCCGCTTTTGCAGATTGTTTGTATAGCCGGTGTAGAGGCTCCCGTCCCGACATTGCAGTATATAGACTACATGTTTATTTTGTTCCATAGTACGCCCGAAACTCCTCTGTATACTCTCCGTCCGCATTGTATACAATAATCGGGGAAAGGCATTCTAAACCGGACCTGCCTGCTTTTATTCCCTCCACCATTACAATATTTGCTGCCCGCCCTGCCTTTGGGTGCACAAACTGCATCCGCTTCGGCTCGATCCGGTATTTCTGGTAATAGCTAAACAGCTCTGCGAGCCTTTCAGGACGAAGAACTATAGCCACCTTCCCTTTCTGCTTGGCTAAAAATGCAGCAGACCGGACAAATTCTTCCAGGCTTCCGTGCTCCTCGTGGCGTGCATTGGCCAGCTTTTCCTGATTATTTTTCATTGTCTCCTGGCCGGTATCAAAATAAGGAGGGTTGCACGTCACCAGCGACCACTGATCCCCGTGATACCTGGAACGAACCATCCGTACGTCTTCCTGCTGAACGGTAACCTGCCCATCCGCTCCGTTCATCGCCATCGTCCGGGCCGCCATATCACACAACTCCGGCTGTCTTTCTATACCTGTTACAGGAACGCGGCTCCGCTCTGTTAATAAGAGAGGAATAATCCCGTTGCCGGTCCCAAGATCGATAATTTTCCCAACAGTTTTCGGCACAGAGCAAAAATATGCAAGCAGCACCGAGTCAATGGAAAACGCAAAAGCATTTTCATGCTGAATAATAGGTTTCCTGGAAGGGGTATAGTCGACTCTCTCTCCTGCCTGTAATACCTCTTTCACTGCCTACGCCCCCTGATTTTGTATTGATTCACAGTTTTTTTCATATATCCACCTTCTGCTGATTGGCCTCCTGAAAAGCTGCATATCGTCCATGCTTTCGAAGAAGTTCTCTGTGCGTTCCCTGTTCTGCAATTTCTCCATCATCCATTACATAGATGATATCTGCTTTTTCAATAGTGTTTAAGCGGTGCGCCACTACAAAAGAAGTACGACCTTTCATTAAACGTCCCAGCGCCTCCTGTATTCTCATCTCCGTTACTGTGTCCACGCTTGACGTTGCTTCATCAAGAATCAGAATTTTCGGGTCGGATAGGACTGCCTTGGCGATGGAAAGCAGCTGCCGCTGCCCGTGACTGAACCCGCTTCCTTCCTTCCCAAGCATCGTCTGATATCCTTCCGGCAGCCGCTCGATAAATGCATGGGCGTTAGCCGCTTTTGCTGCTTCTATTACTTCTTCATCCGTGGCCTCCAGGTTACCGTAGCGTATGTTTTCCATTACCGTTTTTTCAAACAGAAAATCATCCTGCAGAACTACGCTCATCTGCTTCCGAAGATGTTTAATGTTCCATTCAGAAAGAGGTGTCTGGTCCACGTAAATCTCTCCGGCTTCCGCCGTGTAAAAACCGATAATTAAATTCATAACGGTCGTTTTCCCGGAACCGGTAGGGCCTATAAAAGCAGCTGTCTCGCCGGCCTTCACATGAAAATCAATGCCGCGGAGCACCTTTTCGTTTTCATAACCAAACGTAACGCCCTGAAACTTCACTTCCCCGGAAACAGTCTTGGCTGTTCCTTTCTCTTCCCGGTGATCCTCCGCCTTTTCGTCCAGAAACGAAAAAATTCTTTCTGCCCCGGCAAGCGCCGCAAACAGAGCATTAAACTGATTCGCCAGGTCGTTCAAAGGCCGGGTAAACTGACGGGAATATTCCACAAAAATCACGATCGTACCAATAGTAACTGCCCCCACACCATAATACGCCAAAATGCCTCCGGCTCCTGCCGTAACCGCGAAATTAATATTGTTTAAAAAATTCATCCATTTCGGGATAAAACCCGAATACGTCTGAGCCCAAAACCCTGCATGACGAAGGGTTTCACTTTCCTGTTCAAAGTTCTTCATGACGCGCGGCTCTTTGGAAAATACCTTCACGATTGATTGGCCGGAAATCGTCTCTTCAGCATACCCATTCACGGCTCCAACTGCCTGCTGCTGCTTTTGAAACAACAGTCTGGTCCGCCTGGTAATCCAGCGCAGACCAAAAAACATGACCGGCAGAAATAAAAGTGTAAAAAAGGTGAGAAGCGGGCTGATCACTAACATAATAATGAGAATACCGGTAAACGTTAACAGGCTCGTCATGATCTGCACGACCGAGGTGTTTAAGGTGGTTGATATGTTATCCATATCGTTCGTCATTCTGCTCATGATGGAGCCGTCCTGCCGTTTGTCAAAAAACGACAACGGCAATGTCTGCAGATGAGAAAAAAGGTGGTAACGAAGCTTAAAAACGGCCTGCTGGGCAAGAGAAATCATCACATAAGTCTGGATGGTGCTCATGACTCCCCACCCAACGTACACAGCAAACAACAGTAACAGTATCGTTCCAAGCCCTTCGAGCCGCTGAGGCACTAAATACTGGTCGACGATATGACCAAGAAGCAGCGGCCCTGAAAGCATAAAGGCAGCAGTAAAAAGCACGCAGATAAAAACAGCCGTCAGCCGCCATTTCTGAACGGACAGATAAGACCAGAGCCGGGCTGTGGTACGTTTCCAGTTCTGTATCTGGTCAGTGTCCGGGCGGTCGTCTGCCCGGGAAGGATCAATGTCCGGGTGTTTATATTGAAACGGCGAGGTAATCCAGTGCCTTTTCATGTCGCCGCCTCCTTCCCGTACTGTGATTGATACAGCTGTCTGTAGAATGCAGACTCATCATAAAGCTCTTCATGAGTGCCGAATCCGATGACTTCCCCGTGCTCAAGAAGCAGCATTTTATCCGCCTTCAGTGCCGTAGAAAGCTTTTGAGTCACTAAAATAGAGGTGCATGGGTACGCTCTGAGAGCCTCTAGAAATTGTGCCTCCGTTTCCGCATCCAGCGCGCTCGTGCTGTCATCGAGGAGCAAAAGTCCCGGGTTTCTCAGCAATGCCCGGGCAATCGTCACCCGCTGTTTCTGGCCCCCCGAAAGATTTACGCCATTTTGGCCGATCATCGTCTGCTCCTGCTCAGGCAGGGCCTGGATCGTTTCCTCAAGCTGGGCCGTCTCCACCGCTCTGCTTATTTCATCAGCTCCGGCTTCCTCACGCCCCCACTGAATATTTTCTTGAATCGTTCCTGAAAACAATTTTGCCTCCTGGGGTACGTAGCCAATCTGGGTTCTTAACGAAGTAATGTTAAGATCCCTGGTTTCTGCATCATCAATAAAAAGGCGGCCGCTGACCGGCTCATACAAACGAAGCATTAACTGAAACAAAGAAGATTTACCAGCCCCGGTCGCCCCGAGAACCGCCATCTGCTCGCCGCGTTTCACGTGAAACGTCACATCATTCAGAGCCGGGACCCGGCTATCGCTATAAGCAAAAGTCACATTCTCAAACTGGACGTCTATACTTCCTTCTTCTTTTACGTCCTCCTGGCCGGAATTTTCCTTTTCTGCACCTTCAAGCACCTCTTCAATCCGCGAGGCGGAGGTTCTCGCCCGGGCAATCAGTGTAATCAGCATACCGACAACGCCAAGAGCGCCAGTCATTCTTGCAGCATAGTTCACTACCGCTACCACCTCACCTACCTGGGCCTCGTTGTTCTGCACGGCAGATCCTCCGATCCAAAGCATGAGCACAATCGCTGCGTTCATTAAAAACAAAAGGATCGGCGAAGTGAGAGCTGTATAGCGAAAAGCTTTGACAGCACTCGCCTGGAGAGCTTCATTCTGCACAAAAAAACGTTTAATTTCATGCTGCTCGCGGCCAAAAACCCGCACAAGCCTAAGGCCGCCAAGGTTTTCCTTCATCACCCTGTTCACAGCATCGATACGCTTTTGCAAACTGCCGAAATAAGTCATTCCTTTTTTCATCAGCCATGCGAGGATCAACAGTAAAAAAGGAATAAAAATCACCAGTACGAGCGCCATTCGGGCATTTACCACAAAAGCCATAACTGTCGCGCCAATTAGCAAAAGCGGCGAACGAAGCATAAACCGGAGCATCATTACAATCATGTTTTGTATCTGGGTAATGTCATTGGTAAGCCTGGTCAGTAACGAGGACTGCGGGAAATCCTGCAGATTCTCCAGGCTCGACTCCTGAACACGCTTATACATTTCATTGCGCAGATCAAAGCCGGTGCTGTGCCCGACATGATCTGCAAAAAAACAGTTCAGTACCCCGACACCAAAGCTGAGCAGGGCAAGGCCGGCCATCGCAAACCCAAGGCTTACAACCAGGCCGATGTCATTGTTTGCCAGACCTTCATCGATCAGCCTAGCAAGAAGAAGCGGCTGAAATAATTCAACCGATAATTCAATCAAAAGCAGAAAAAAAGACAACACTGCTGCTGCTCTATAAGGACGAACGTAGCGTAAAATAGTTTTCATCAAAAGACCCCTTGCACATTTCTGCCCGCGTAAAGAATTATTTATATTTTAGCACACGCCTGCAGCTTATTTCTTCTCGATCCAGCACAAAAACCGACCTTCTCATACGAAAAGGCCGGTGGGCAGCTATACGATATCGAGCGGTTGCTTTGTCTGCGGCTTCGGAAAAGCACGATCCAGCATTTCGACTTCTTCATTTGTCAGTGTAATACTAGCCGCCTCGGCATTTTCCCGCACATGCTCCGGATTGGACGTCTTCGGAATGCTCAACACCATCCCTGAACGAATGGTCCAGGCAAGGGCAATCTGTAGCGGGGTCATGCCCCGGCGCTCAGCGATTCTCTGCAGGGTCCGGCTTTCTCCAAGCGTATGCCCTCCTCCCTGATCAAGTGGACAGTATGCCATTACCGGCATCCGCTGCTCCTTCATCCAAGGCATCAGATCAAATTCAATCCCCCGTGAAGCCAGGTGATACAATACTTGATTGCAGACAGCATCGTCTCCGTTTTCGAGCGAGAGCAGCTCTTTCATCTCCCGGGTATCGAGGTTGGAAACACCCCACCGTTTGATTTTTCCATCTGCCTTTAATTTTTCCATGCCCCTCACTGTTTCTTTGAGGGGGACGCTTCCGCGCCAGTGGAGTAAATACAAATCCAGCTGTTCCACCCCGAGACGGCTGAGCGACCCTTCGCATGCTTTTTCAAGCTTCTCGCCGCCGGCGTTGTTGGGAAGAACCTTGGAAACAAGAAAGGCTTCCTCTCTTCTTCCTTCCAATGCCTCTCCCGCCAGCTGCTCTGCTTTACCTCCTCCATACATTTCGGCTGTATCAATCACCGTCATTCCATAATCAAGTCCTGTCCTCAGTGCTTCTATTTCCTGCTCCCTCAGCCCGGCATTGTCCCCCATATGCCATGTTCCCTGACCAAGCGACGGAAGCTCTGTGCCGTCCCGGAGGGTCACCGTGCGTGCCTGAACGTGCTCTTTGATGGTTTTTGAAATATCACTCATTGATGATTCAGTCCTCTCTCCATCTTTATTGTTTTTAACGGCGTTTCCATGAACATTTCTGTGAAGCGCTCTGTTTCCCGGAAGCCCTGCTTTTCATAAAAAGCTTCAGCCCGTGTGTTTCCCTCTTCCACATACACTGTCATCGTTTTCTTTTCAGTAGAAATATATTTCATCCCGGCGTCGAACAGCTTTTGTCCCCAGCCGGCGCGCTGATATCCGGGCAGCACGTAAAGAGCTGCAAGCTCTGCTTCCTCCTGCTGGAGCAAATTAATATAGCCTATCAGAACACTTTCGCTAACTGCGGCTAAAAATATGGATTCCCCGCGTTTAACATCAAACATTTTTTTAGAGTAAGCAGCTTCAATGAACGCCTCTCTTGCACGGGCTGGTATTAAATTTTCATACGTATGCTCCCACGTGATCTCAGCGACCCGGCGCACCGCTTCATAGTCTTCCTCTCGTACAGGCCTGATCATTGCATGCCCCCCTCGCTGAAAATGCATCACTTTGTCTTCTGAAGATATAAACGAAACCGCTTGTCTTTACAGACAGGCGGTTCCAGAGTGCTTGTTCCTTATTTTTGATTTAAAAACGAGAGGCAGAATAAACAGTCTCCATCCGTCCGCAGGCTGCCGTAATGCATATTACAAATGTGGAAGCCTTCATGGTACAGGCGGGCAAGGTTGTCATAGCCCTCCCCCATGCTGCTCGTCTGAATGCGGCTCGGACCCGGCTCGGACGTTCCTCCGGCTAATTCCTTTTCCTGAATTTCCTCACCGCTGTCTTCCACCCGCTGACGCAGATGCTGATTTTCAAGTACGAGTGCCTGGTTCTCTTCAATAAGCATCGCCAGCTGTTCTTTGAGCTCTCCCAGTTCATCATGGAGCCTTCCGATCCGCTCTTCCATATGAATCACCTGGGAGAAGATTTCTTTTTTATCCACTCGCACCCCCACCTTCTCCGTCCGTTTAACTGTTATCCTGCGATGAAGCCTTCATCAAGCAGCTCATCCAGCGAAAATTCCAATACTCTCTCTTCTTCTGCGTAGTTTACCTGTACGAGACGTTCTAAAATATTGATACCGGCTACCTTTCCTTTGCCTTCCGGGGTATTAATATGCTCTCCAACGTCCGGCATTTCACGCTTGGCTGTTTCATAATGATCGTTTTCATATTTCAGACAGCACATAAGCCTGCCGCACAGGCCGGAAATCTTTGCCGGATTTAAGGAAAGATTCTGATCTTTTGCCATCTTGATGGAAACCGGCTCAAAATCCCCGAGAAACGTCGAACAGCAAAGCATTCTTCCGCACGGTCCGATCCCGCCGAGCATTTTGGCTTCGTCCCGGACACCGATCTGCCGGAGTTCAATCCTCGTACGAAACTGGGAAGCTAAGTCCTTCACCAGCTGACGGAAATCCACCCGTCCCTCCGCAGTGAAATAAAACAAAATTTTATTCCGGTCAAAGGTATATTCCACATTCACCAGGTTCATATCCAGCTGATGCGTCGCAATTTTTTCGCAGCCGAGATCATATGCTTCCTGCTCAAGCTGTTTATTTTCTTTCACAGCGGCATGATCATCCTCATCGGCAAGCCTCATAACTTTTTTAAGCGGCAGTACGACGTCGTCGCCGCTGACCTGCTTATTTTCAAGCACTACTTTCCCGTACTCAATTCCTCTGGCCGTTTCTACTATGACCCAGCTTTCTACCTGTGCGTCATGGCCGTTCGGGGAAAAGTAATAAATCTTTCCCGCCTTTTTAAACCGGACGCCTACTACATCATGCAATGTCATGATCCCTCCTGTAACTGGATCAGCAGCTGTTCCATCAGAAGCTGCGCATTCGCGTTAGCCCGGAGCCGGCGCTTTGCTTCTAAAATTGCCTGCAGTCGGGCAACGACCTCCATCTCTGAAAAACGAAGGGCTACTCGTTCCAATGTCGCTTTTTGATCGAAGTATGTGATGTCATCCGAACCGTATGTGATCGACAGGAGGTCGCGATACCAAA
Organism: Marinococcus luteus; assembly: GCF_034497705.1. Classification (GTDB taxonomy): domain Bacteria; phylum Bacillota; class Bacilli; order Bacillales; family Marinococcaceae; genus Marinococcus; species Marinococcus luteus_A. Next base: position 45,278 of record NZ_JAXRUV010000002.1, read on the forward strand.
AAAGCAGCATATCTAAGCCGATGTCCAGTTCTTCTCTATCTGAAAAATGTACAAGCCATTTATCCTGCAGTGTCAATAATGCACTGTGAAGGCGCTGATGCACCTCTTCCGTTAATTGTATCACTAGATTTCGACCCTGTACAATCCACTCAGCCTGTGCTGCGTCGTTTTCACGCTCAGGGACATGAGGCAGTTTTGCAAGCAGACCAGCCGCAATTTCCCCTGTACCTTCCCTTTCCTGAAACAAATGGCGGCGACGCTCCAAGGAGGGAGGAGAAAACGCAATCTTTTGGGCACGGGACTGAATCGTGTCCAGCAGAAAATGAGCATTTTCGGTTAATAAAATGGCGAGCGTCGGGCTTTCCGGTTCTTCGAGAAACTTCAGCAGGCTGTTGGCTGCACTAGCCGTCATACGGTCAGCGTCTTCAATAATATAAATTTTTAATCGGGCTTCCATTCCTTTATAGGTGAATTCTTTTTGAAGCATTTCCACCTGTGCTTTTTTGATCGAAGCACCTTCCGGCTGTAAAAACATTACTTCCGAATGGTTCCCGTGCGTGATTCTTCGACATTCCCGGCATTCTCCGCACGGCGCTGGGCCATTTTTTTCTACGCAAAAAAAGCGCTGTGCCATCAGAAGCGCTGTTTCACGCTTACCGGCACCCGCTTTTCCTTCAAATATATAAGCATGGGCCACGCGGTCTTTGTTCATGCTTCTTTCCAACAGCGACATTACTGTAGGCTGTTCTTCCTGCATGGCTTCCCAACTCATGTTAATCTCTCCGTCTTTAATATTTTTCAAACTCTTCCACGTTTAATTGAAAAACGGTCGCTCCACCGACCTGTACTTCCACAGGATAGGGAACGTAGGAATCCGCATTTCCGCCCATAGGCGAAACAGGAGCGACAAGCTGTTCCCGGGTTTTGCAGTTTTCCTGGATGACCATCTTTACTTCATCCACCTGCTCATCTTCCACACCGATTAAAAACGTAGTGCTTCCGGCTTTCAAAAAACCGCCAGTACTCGCGAGCCTAGTCGCCTGAAAATTTGCTTCCACCAGCGCATTAGACAACCGGTTACTATCTTTATCCTGCACCACAGCCACTAACAGCTTCATGCTCCGTACCTCCTATTCCGTCCAAATCCACAATATTTATTATTTTTATTTTACTGTATATACAGTAAAAAGTGAAGCATACCAACGAAACAGCCGTTTTTTGAATGCCGAATTCAATACTTAAGCCTAAGACCTTTTGATCAATGTTCGGGAATAAATACACTGTAATTGAAGCTGAAAGCAAAATATGGAATACTTCAAGTAATAGTTTCCTATTTATGGCATTATCGAACCATTAGATTAAAGAAGAAAGGAAGTTGGACTCATGCGCTTTCCCCGCTGGCTGATCCGCGCTGTACTTATTACCGCCGTTTTATTAATAAGTTCTACAGCTATTGGCTATTCCAAGGCAGAAGATCCTTACCGGTCCTTTGACGGAATGGGAAGCAGCTTGTCTGTCGCTCCTTCTGATGACAAATTGGCATTCACCTATATCACGGACGGCCAGGAGAAAATATATACCTCAACCACTGATGGCAAAAACCCTGAACCGCTTACTGACCTAAAACAGCCGCAATTTTCTCCTTCTTTCCATCCGCACTCGCCAGAGGATATTCTATTTTTATCGGAACAAAATAATTCAATTCGCTCTATTTATACAGCAGAGACAGAAAGCAGCCAGCATGAACGGTTAACCGGCAGTGAGCTTCATGTACGCGATGCTGCCTACTCGCCGGATGGCACGCTCATTTACTTTTTAGGGATGCCCGCAGACGCCTGGAAATCAGCAGACCGGAGCACAGAGGAAGGGTTTAGCATCTACTCCATGCCTGCCGGCGGAGGAGCTTACAAAAAAATCACCAGTGAAAGCAAATATTTAATGGGAAACATCTCCCCAGACGCTACAGGCAATATGCTTCTTTATACTTATACCGAAGGCCCGGATGATGAAATGCAGGTGGGAATGAAAACCCTGAATAATAAAGTATATGAGGAGCATATCGAATTTGCGAACAACCTCCCCGGGGGGCTGTACAATCCGACAGCTTCACCGTCAGAAAGCCACTATGCCTACACCACCAACGTCGCTTCCAGCCAGGAGTCCAACTACCAGTACGATTTATTTTTATATGATCTTGAGGACATGCAGGCCAAAAGATTAACCGACCATGAAAATAACATTGATTCTCCTTCTTTTTTTCATCATTCAGATGATATTGCCTACATGCACCAGAAAAACTGGCCGGAGGGGCCCGCGGAGTATGAACTGCGTATTGTAAACAGCGAGTCCGGAACCGATGAAGTGGTTCCGGTTAATATGAACCAGGCCGGGGCTTCGCTGCTCTCTGCAGGACTCGGAGCAGCCCAGAAAGCAGTCAACGTATATGTAATTGGTTTTTTCTACACTCTGTTTGGCAGTTGGTTTATTATTGCAGCGTATAAAAAATACCGTCCGTTTCTGGTCGGAGCGGCAAGCGCTGTTGTTGCTCTGGGGCTGTGGGGCTTCTGCCATTTTGGAGAGACCTCCTATCCATGGCTCGCTGCCATCTGCTCCGGACTTGTCGTTCCTCTCTTTATCTGCACAGGTGTTTTATTTCTGTTCGCCGGTATTCAATCGTACCGGCTGAGCATACGCGAGTACAGAGCTTCTTCCCAGTAAAAAAGCAGCCAGGGGCGGTCCCTGCTGCTTTTTTCTATGCTTGTTTACGGTTTTTCCATTTAGCGTACAGGTCGACCACCGTATCCCCGATGTCACGTATTTGTGCCACCTGTTCATTTTCTTTCGTAAGCTTTTGATTTTCATGAAGCGTTTCGGTAGCTACAGCACGCGTCGCTATGTGATATTTTCCTACGGCTTCTTTGGAACCTTTAAGCGTATTCGTAAGCTCCTGGATCGTCTCCATATCCCGGTTGACGGAATCGTTAATAACCTCCAGGCGCTGGGTCAGTGTTTCCGACTCATTAATCAGGCCGTCTGTTTTCTTTTGAATCCGTTCCATTGTTTCATTGATGGTCTTCATCTGGGAAGATGCTGCTTTAACAGCCTGAACAACACCGATAACTAACCAGACAAGTGCCAAAACAATGATAGCGATACTCACATACAAAATAGCAATCATCTGTCCGGCTCCTTCCTTACTTGCGATATTTTCCTAAATGCCTTTTCCCGTTTTTATTTTATTGTATGTACTGAATTTGTATTTTTCTTCAACTTTTTACGTTTAGGTAGGCCTGTACCTTTTCCCTGCATTCTTTAATTACTTCTTCAAGCGGCTTTTCGGCATCGATTTTTTTAATACGGGCCGGGTATTTCTCCGCGAGCATCATATATGCTTCATGTACCCTTGTATGAAAACGCGCAGCTTCATTATCCAGGCGGTTCCATTCCCTTTCTTCGGCCCGCTGGATTCTTGCTATCCCTTCCTCAGGATCTACATCGAGCAACAGCGTGAGATCAGGCATACGTCCTTCGATCGCAAACTCATTTACAGCTGCCACTTCATCTATGCCAAGCCCCCTGGCTGCCCCCTGGTAGGCGAGGCTGCTGTCCACAAAGCGATCGCAGAGCACCACAGCTCCTTCTTCCAGAGCCGGGAACACCCGTTCCACCAGGTGCTGGCGTCTCGCTGCGGCGTATAACAGTGCCTCTGTGCGCGCATCCATCTCTGAATATTCCGGCTCGAGCACCAGACTACGGATTTTTTCAGCAATCCGAATACCACCGGGCTCCCGCGTTTTCAACACCTTGAATCCCTCTTCCTGCAGCCACTTTTCGAGAGCTGTAATAACCGTAGACTTTCCGGACCCTTCTCCTCCTTCCAACGTAATGAACTTGCCTTTATTCGTCTCCTGCATATGACTCTATCCTTTCTTCCTATGTTTTACTTTTACAAAAAAGCGGTTATCTTTTTGACTGCCACCCTGCAGACGTCCCCCGTTCTGCAGAAGGTCAAGGGCATAGCGAATTCTTCCGGCATCCATGTATTCTCCTTCAAGCCATAGAGGGATTCCCGGAGGATAGGGCACCAGCGGCGCTGCTGCAGTTCTTCTCTCTGCGTTTTCAAGCAGTACCCACTCTTCTCCGCCGGGCTCTTCTTCCCAGGCGCCTTCGGAGAGCCGGGGAAACAATTCAAACATGGAAAAGGACTGGCCCACGTTCCCATGCCGGGGCTCAAGCTTTTCCCATACTCTCTTAACTGCCTTTAAAGGGAGGCTGATATGTTCGCTGGTCAGCGGCAGAGTCCACAGCAGGTAGCTGCTGCCGGCAAGCTCTGAATAGATGTGCTCCTGTTCGAAGGCTTCCTGCACCTCCCATCCTGTATATCCTTCAGGCACCGGGATCATCCATTTTAACGGATCCGCAGCTACGTGCTCCGGCGGCTGTATCAGCCTGCTGCCGATAACTGCTTCAAGCTGCTGCTTTTGGGCGGAAAGCTGTTCGGGACTCCATCCCTCATGCTGCATTGTATGTACGTAATGACGGGCAGCATCGAGCGAAGCGAGCAGCAGATATGAAGGACTGCTCGACTGCAGCATTCCCATATAATAGGATAGACGTTCACGGGAAACCCGGGAGCCGGACACATGCAGATACGCACTCATCGTTAGGGCCGGCAGCATTTTATGCGCGGACTGGACGACCACATCCGCCCCCTGGGCGAGAGCCTCCTTCGGAAGATTCGGGCTTGCTGCAAAATGGGCTCCGTGGGCTTCATCCACGAGCAATACTCCTTTATGCCTGTGTACGAACTCTGCAAGAGAGGATATATCACTGCTCCACCCTTCATACGAAGGAGAAGTGATGATCGCCCCTTTTAACGAAGGGTAACGGCTCCACGCCTCCGCCAGTATTTCCCGGGAAATACCGATGGAAAGCTGTGTATATTCATCTATTTCCGGCCGTGCAAATACAGCCCGAACCCCGGCAAGCTTCAACGCATTCATCACCGATTTGTGAGCATCACGCTGCACGAGCACCTCGTCTCCCGGAGAAAAGGCGGCCATCACCATCGCAAGGTTCCCGGTCGTAGATCCGTTAATTAAAAACCATGTTTTTTCGGCCCCAAACACTTTCGCCGCTAAATGTTCCGCTTCTGCAATCCCTTCTTCAGGCTGGTGAAGGTCGTCGAGTCCGGTGATTTCTGTCAAATCGTAAGGAAATATGTTTTTCCATTCCTGCAGCGACGCCGGGAAAACGGTGCCGTTTTTATGCCCGGGCACGTGAAAGGAGACCGGCCGGCCGGCCATATGCTGCTGAACCATGCGGACTATAGGCTGCTCCTGTTGGCAAACCATGACAACCACGCTCCCTTTTCGCCTCTATTTTTTATCTTAACATGAAAATTTGACTGTTCTTTCTCTTTTTTTACTCGTGCTATACTATTCAATGATTGAGATATTAAAGGAGAGATGCCTGATGAAAAGCATTGCTGTATTTTGCGGCTCCCGCCTTGGAGGCGATCCCGTATATAGAGATTCAGCAGCAGCTCTTGGCAGAGAGATAGCCTCCTCCGGGCGCACACTGGTCTATGGCGGATCCAACGTAGGAACGATGGGCCACCTCGCAGATGCTGCGCTCGAAGCCGGAGGTGAAGTAATAGGAGTTATACCGGACAAACTCGTTGAACGGGAGATTGCCCATCCTTCCTTGAGTAAGCTTTATAAAGTATCTACAATGCATGAGCGAAAAGCCAAAATGGCCGAACTGGCCGATGGATTTATAGCGCTGCCGGGCGGGCCCGGGACCCTTGAAGAGTTTTTTGAAATGTTTACATGGGCCCAAATCGGTGTGCACCAAAAACCATGTGCGCTTTTAAACATTCACCACTATTATGATCACCTGCTCCAATTTTTCAACCATATGGAACAGGAGCAGTTTCTCCCTGCCGACCACCGCGATAAAATTATCGTTTCTGACTCTCCGGAAGAACTTCTTCAGCAGCTCAGCGAAAATCCGGAGCTCGAAAAGAAGTCCTACGAGTAACAGGCATAAAGCTGTGCCTGTGCTCTTTTTCATTCATTATTACCTCACTCGGATAAACGCTTTGCGGAGCATCTTATTTTTCGTTATGATATTAATAATTAAACAAACTATACGGAGGAACCTATGCGAAAAAAAGTGTTTATACATATCGGTTTTCACAAGACAGCTACTACATTTTTACAGCAGAATGTGTATCCTAAACTAAAACAGGAAATCAAATACATACGAAAAAAGCGCATCGATCAGGAACTGTATGATTTAAGGCTGAAACGGCTGAGCGATGAAAATATTTATACCATCCGCACAAACATTGAAGCATTTATGCACCCGGACAAGCCGGTGCTTATTTCCTATGAAGGCCTCTCCGGGAGCCCGTTTTCCCAAAAAAAATCAAAAAATAATCTAAAGGTGCTTGAAGACCTCCGCCGCACTTTTCCGGCAGATACGTATGATACTCATATTATCGTTGGGGTACGGGATCAAATTGACCTGCTGACATCTCTCTACGTTCAATATCTCCATCAAGGCGGGTACAAGAGCGCCAAAGCTTTGTTTAAAGACTGGGAGGACCATGGCATTCTGGATCATTATCACTATTATCGCTATCTCCAAAAAATAGAAGAGCTTTTCGGACCGGATAACTATTACCTGCTGCAGTATGAAAACTTTCGCAACGATGAATACGGGCAAATTTTGCAGCTGCTTCAGTATATGGGCATCGACCGTGTGCCAAAATATAACCGCTCAAAGCTGAACCGCAGCTACGGAGTTATGCAGGCAGTAATCGCCCGCAAGTTGAATTATTTTGTTAAAACACCGCTGAATCCAAACGGTAAAATTCCCATTGTCGACATTCCAAAGATTGGTATTGTATCTCCGCGGCGGCTGCTGCAGAATAACGCAAGCTTTGCCCTTCATTACAAAAGGTACTCGCTCCCTGTGAATCTTCAAAAAGTGCTGCAGCTGAAATACCAGAAGGATAATGAGAAGCTTGCCGAAGCCTATCACATTAAAGATTATTCCAAGAGCTAACCGAAGAGCCCCAGCTCTTCGGTTATTTTTCAATCAAGGCGAGCGTATAGAGGCTTCTGCTCCCAGGTTCATAAAGATTCACCGTATCTGTGGAATACTGCAGAATCTCAGCCCGAAACGGTTCTGCTGCACCCACCTGCACATTAAAGTCATTTTCGTACAACAATACCGTCACATCGTGATATTCCTCATGCGTAACCTGAAACGTAAATTCGACGAGCCGTTTTCCTTCTTCCGTACGATCGTTTCTTAACAATGCCTCTTCATGAAACGCACGGCTATTAATATAAATCATTTTTTTCCTCCTTTTGTTCTCCGCTTCATTCTGCCCTATAAAACCTCCCGTTACAATAATTATGTCCAGTCCTCCCACGGCAGTTTAAGCCTGCCCTCCTGGTGGTACGGTAAGGAAAGGCTTTGTATAACTACGTATAGCCAAGCTGCAAAGAGAGGGGTATAACATATGAACACCATCAAATCCTATGTCAAAGAGCTCGTGGGCGAGTTTAAAAAGGACGATGTCCCATTACTTGCCGCCGCCCAATCCTACTATTACCTGCTTTCCATTTTTCCAATGATGATTTTAATACTTACCATTCTTCCCCTTCTTAATATTGATTCCCAGGCCATCGTCACCCTTGTGCAGAATACAGCTCCAAGCGGCATGACTTCTGTGCTCGAGGAAAACATTCTGAGTATCGTTGAAACCCCAAGGGGCGGACTTTTCACTATCGGCCTGATCGGTGCATTGTGGTCGGCTTCAAATGGGATCAACGCTTTCATTAACGCCTCTAATACGGCATACGACATCGAAGAAACACGCTCATTCCTTAAAGTCCGGGGCCTTTCCATTGCGCTGACGCTCGGCATGATTATTGCGCTTGCTGCCGCTCTTATACTCCCTATATTCGGCAACCTGATCATTGATTTTATCAGCTCTGTCGTCGCACTCCCACCGCAGACCGAGCTGCTGTTTCAAATTCTCCGGTGGGTCGTCGCCCTGACTATAATGTCTGCCGTTCTTCTCGTACTATACCGTTTTGCCCCGAATAAAACATTAAAGTGGAAGGAAATTCTGCCCGGCGCTGTCACAGCTGCAGTGCTCTGGCAGCTGATATCTCTCGCTTTTTCCTTTTATGTCAGCAACTTCGGCAACTACTCTGCCACCTATGGAAGCCTTGGTGGTATTATTATTCTGATGCTATGGTTCTTCCTGACCGGCATGATTTTAATGATCGGTGCTGAACTGAACGTTATTTATCACCGCAGGCGCGGGAAATCCTCCACCACGTCCGCTTCCACGGAAGAAACGTGAGCCATGCTCTCCAGGAGCAGCCCTTTTTTCTTATAAAGGCTTATCGTTTCAGGATCAGGTCAAAAATAGTAAAAGAAAGGCCCCCCTTCGCAGGGGCCTTCCTTTTTTGCCTTGTTCAGCTGATGCCTGAGGACTGACTGCTGATGCTTTCCTGTAAAAACTGCATCCCTACCCACGTTTTACGGCCCCGCTGCTGGATCCATTGGGTCCGTGCGTAGTTATCGGGAAAATGATCCTCTCTCCCGGAAATATAGACAATATCTCCGGGCTGAATACTTTTAACGTTTTTCACCTGCACTCGGCAGCCGCTCATGCTGTAATCCTTGACTACTGCTTCATAAATAACGTTGTTTACTTTTACAGTTGCAGACATATTTACCTGTTCCCGGACTGACATCCGTTTTGCCTGAGCCGGCTGTTTTTCCGTACCCCTGAAAAACTTCAGAAAGGCTCTTCCAAGCGAAGAACGCTCGTATATACGTTTCGTATAAATATCGGTCATTTCTAAAAACATGACCTGGATTAAACTCCGGTACTGCTCCAGAGTCACATTTTGAAATTTACCTCCGGCAGCAGCTACGGCCTCTGCCTGGCCGCCGACCCACAGCTTATGCACGTGGATCCCGTTAATAGGACCGGCGCTGAGCGTAAAGTGTTCTTCATGGGAAAGCCAGGATTTTGCTTCCGGGTGTGCTACTTCAAAACGCACCCCAGTCTCACTCAGATCCAGCACTTTGCACGGAAGCGTGCTTCCTCCGGCTGACACAGTGCCTTCCAGATCTACTTTGTGCCGTTCGGCTCCGCGAAAACGTGGACGTTCCACTGAAACCATTAATGCCAATACGAGAGCTACAGCGTTATAGAGAATCCAGAAAATATTAATGTACAGTACGTCTTCGTTTTGAAAAAGCGTTAAGGAGGTAGTGAAATGCAGAACTACTCTAGCCAGCGCAACAAAGGTGAACGCAAGCAGTACCAGATAAGGGATGCTGACCCTCCACAAAAACTGCCGGCGGTCATTTTGGATACCCTTGGCTGTGACATTAAACTTGATGTTTTTCCGCATAAACGCTTCCGTAATTACCGAAATTGCCATGTACGGCGCCATGGCTACTTCATAAACGTGACTCCAGAGCGCGGTTCGTTTTTGGTCGGACATTAACCGAAAGGCCAGCTGGGATGAAAGAAAGGCCGGCAGCCAGTAAAGCACCAGCGTTTCAAACTCTGCATTCAGGCTGTAAATGGAAAAAATCAAAAACAACAGTGGCGCCAGCAGGAAAATCATTTTATAAACGCCGAAGAACCAGTAGTTGATGCCGTCCATATAGAACAGCCGCTGCATAAAGGAGAGGCCTTTGATTTTCATCGGATTCCATTTCCGCATGACCTGGATATTGCCCCGGCACCAGCGGTCTCTCTGCTTTAAAAGGTCAGCATATGTTTCCGGGGCGAGCCCGACGGCCAGAGTTTCGTTCACAAACACCGTCTTTTGGTCCCCGGTTTGAAGCAGCATCCCAGTCGCCATATCTTCCGTAATCACCCCAGTGGCAAATCCGCCGATATTCTCGAGCGATTTTCTGCGGAACAGAGCGTTACTACCTACGTACATGGTAGCGTTAAAGCGGTCTTTTCCTTCTTCAAGCCGGCGCATGAAAAAATCCTGCTCATTGGTGATGTTGTCTTCAAAAAACAAATTGTACTGAAAAGGATCCGCGTTATAAAACACTTGCGGTGCCTGGACGAACGAAACTTTTTCGTCCGTGAACTGTCCGATGGTGCGCTCGAGGAATTCGGCTTTTGGCACCATATCAGCGTCCATCGTCACGACTATTTCCCCGTCGGTTCTTGTTAACGCATCATTCAAGTTGCCAGCCTTCGCGTGTTCATTGCCGGGGCGGGAGATGTAGTCTACACCTAAGCTTTCTGCAAGACGGCGCACAGCCTCTCTTTTTCCGTCATCGCAGACGTACACCCTAAGTAGCTCTTCAGGATAGCGCATCATCGTGCATGCAGTCATGGTGCGCTTCAGAAGGTCTTCCGGTTCGTTATATGTGGCGATAAACACATCGACGGTAGGCAGGCTTTCCAGCTCTGAGAGCGGAATATGTTTTCGTTTGAATGGTTTCCAGGATAAAATCGTAAACATGATTGCCTGAAAATAGCCCATTATTTCTGTGGCCAGTAATAGGATCCCTGCGATAAAGCTGATGATGCCCAGTGTAGGAATCGTTTCGGCCGCTCTCCAGAAAAGATAGACAGCATTGATGATAAGAAAAAGGGAGAGCAGTATGTGCCGGGACCATAGCCATTTTTTTGCTGAAAAATACAGCAGCATTAGTACAATTATCTCTGCTGCTAAGATGTACCAGAATGTGTCATACATGTCCTGCCCCCCTGTCAAAGTATATGATTAAAAATAAATGTTCGTTTCATGCGGTCATAGGCAGGTTTCGCTTCCCAGTTGCTGTCAAACAGCAGCGGCTCCCCGTTTTCTGATTCCTGCTCAGTGACCCAGCTTTCTGCATCACCAACCCCCCAGACGGTAAGGCCGCTGCAGGACTCCTCTTCCATACAGACGCCCGTTACATCTGCATAAATATCTGCCTGTGTCTCCAGACGTTCCTTTCGGGGAGCATCCAGATTTTGCAGCTTTACATCCATCTCGGTTACAGCAGTCTCAAAACCAGCCGTTCCCCAACGCTTCAAGTTCTCCTGCATCTTTTCCCTGGAAAATCTCGGATCGGCAGCATCAATGTGAGTCTGCATGCCAATACCGTCAATCGGGACGCCCTCGTTTTTCCAGCTGTTCAAGGCTTCAAACATAGCATCCGTTTTTTCATTTTTCATTTCATTTCCGTAATCATTGTAGTAAAGCTTTGCTTCTGGAGCCGCTTCGCGTGCCCATTCGAAGGCAAGAGGAATATATTCCGGGCCTATGTACTCCAACCAGATTGTTTCCTTGTAGCTTCCGTCGTCGTTCCAGGCTTCGTTAACGACGTCCCATTCCTGCACGCGTCCGCTGTAGTGCCCGGCCATAGTCTGCACGTGATCCTTCAGCACCGCTTTAGCGCTTTGTTCATCCACTACTTCTTCATGAACCCAACCGGGAAGCGCTTCGCCCCATACAAGCGGGTGGCCCCGGACCTTCATGTCATTTTGTTCAGCAGTCTCTACAATTTCATCTGCTTTTTGAAAGCTGTAATTTCCCGGTTCAGGCTGTACGGCTTCCATCTTCATCTCGTTTTCCACCGTGATACTGCTGAATTCTTCAACGAGCAAGTCTTTATACTTTTCATTGTCCGAAAGCGGGTCCCAGCGCACCGAAGCACCTATATAATGCCCGGAATTCTCAGCGTTTGTACCAAGTGAAGCGTTTGATTTCACTGCAAACCATCCTCCTGCCCCTGCCATAAGTAAGATCAGAAGCCCGGCTGTTACAAAAACGATCTTCTTCAAAACAGCATTTTCTCCTTTTTTGTGTTGTCATTATAAAGGCTGATTTTATAACTTTTTTTTCCAATTACGTATGTATTTATACTTAATGATACCATTATTTTAGTGCGTTAAGAAGCTTTAACCCACACTTTTCCATTGATAATTCCAATCTATTTCTACATCCATAAATTTAAAACGAAAGGCAAATTATGTTGAACTGCGAAGTTTTTATGTATAAAAAACCTTTGTTTTTAAAGATTTTTGCTTAAAAAACCAGTATTCCTGCCTGATTTATGCTTATAGTGTAACTAATAAAATTAAGACTGCAGCTGTGATAAGGAGGACCGTATATGCTGGCTTTTGAATGAAGAGAAAAGATTCTATCCACCCTCTACAGTGATAAAAAAGTATTCGTCGCTCCCCTTGCTTCAACGTTTAACGTCACTGAGGAAACGATTCGCCGTGACCTGGAAAAGCTTGAACGTGAAGGCACTGTTACCCGTAATTACGGAGGAGCCACGCTCAATGAACGCACGAGCGAAGACCTTCCATACCAGACAAGAAATACGATTAATCTGGAAGAAAAAAGAATCATTGCGCAGCTCGCTCCGCCGCTCATCAAGGACGGCTCTTCCATTATGGCCGACACGAGTTCCACAGTGTATGAAGCACTGCAAGTGCTTCAGCAGTCCAAGGATCATCTCACCATTATTACAAACAGCGTATCTATTCTTCAGGACTTTGCGTTTTCATCCTTTGACGTTTTTTCTACTGGAGGAAGCCTTCGGAAAAACTCGCGTTCTCTGGTGGGACCGTCAGCCATTCGTTCAGCACAGCAGTACAACGTCGATGCAGCTGTTGTCAGCTGTAAAGGCATTTCCATGACGCAGGGCATCATGGATACGAATGAGCCGGAAGCTGATTTAAAGCAGTACATGCAGAATCAGGCCCGGCAGGTTATTCTGCTTGTCGACCATACAAAGTTCGGAGCTGTCTCCCTGGTCAAAACGTTTCCTTTTGAACAGGTGGACTGCCTGGTAACCAACAAAAAACCTGCGGAGGAGTGGCTCGATTTTTTCGGAGAGCACGGAATTGAGGTTGTTTTCCCTTCATAATAAAGCTCTGTCTCTCTGCTGTGGCTGCAGAGAGACAGAGCTTTTATTTACGAGCTGGTAAGGTGCTGGACCACGTCTTCGGCCATTTGATGGGTTTCCCAGGCCTGTTCATACATGTATTCTGGTATAATGTCCTGTTCCACAAAAGCCAGAAAGGTTGTAATAATAGTTTCAAAGCCGCGCTTTTTCAGCGTGGATTCCCAGTCGTTTTCTCCCTGGTGCCATACGTCTTTATTTTTATGAACACTCACGTCCCGGACATTACTTACCGTCAACGTCTGCTCCTGGTTCATCACGTCTACACGTTCCAGGGATGTGCCGGCTTCGCGGTTCATAATACCGAGCGCTGTCACATTGGGTGACTCAAGCTGAAGCGTCACATGGTGCAAGAGATCATATTCTCCTTTACCGCTCACCGTCATGTTCTCAATTGTTTCCGGGAACAAATACAAAATCGTATCAATCACATGAATAAAGTCGTCAAACACAAAAGTGCGTGCATCCACTGCCTGATGGCCCCGATGCTTTTGAACGATAATCATATTCGTATCCTCTGCTTCCATCAGCTTTTGATAGGAAGGCGCATGCCGGCGGTTGAAGCCGGTCATTAACAGCAGCCGCTTCTCCTTGGCTTTGGTGAGCAGCCGTTGGGCAGATGCGGCGTGGTACGTAATAGGCTTGTCCACATACACGTGGATGCCCATGTCGAGCAGCGCATCTATAATAGGCTCATGCGCTACGGTAGCTGTATGCACAAATGCTGCTTTCATACCGCAACTCAGCCACTCATCCATCTGCTGATACGTGTGAGGTATCGTATACGTATCAGCAATTTCTTTTAACGTGTCCGGGTTTCTTGTATACACGTGCAGTTCTACATCTTTTAAGTTGCTTAAAATCGGGAGATACGCTTTTTTCGCAATGTCCCCGATGCCAATCATTCCTATTTTCATGGTGTCCCCTCCCGGGCCTGAGTTCATCAAGATAACGGTTTCAAAATCAACAGGGTAATTTTGAATATCTTCTTCCCTCAGAATACCATAAATTGTTTCTTCACCGTTTTTTCACCAAATTATTTATAGTAATTTTCTTTTTGTTCTGCTATTTTCTGTACTTCAGCACGTATTTGCTGGTACGCAAGCCGTCCGCCCAGACAAAGCAGATCGTCTTCTTTGCTGTAGGGCGTGCGACTGGTTAAATGATCAATCTGTTTATCCAGATAAGCGGAGAGTAAATTGAGTTCTTCGTTTTTCACAACTCCTCCCACCCTTTTCGTACGGAAAGAATCCGGTCAAAAGAAATGTTATAATAACTGCCTTGTTCATCCTTCCAGTGAATAAGCCGCTTAATGTGATCAATATACGTGCATGTCCCTGTCGTTTCTACATCATTTTCTTCATTTTTCCAGCGCAGCTTCAATTCATGCTTTTCTGCCCAGGCTTTACGGAGAAGACGTTCCTTCTGTTTCCAGTCCTCCGTTTCTTTTTCCCATTCCGCCGCTATCATGCGGGCGATTGTTTTTTGTTCTTCATTCATCAGCCTCACATCCCTTCAAAGAGAAGTATATTACTTCCATTATACAAGAACGTACGTTCGAATAAAGGGTATTTTTTTACTGGATTATTATCTGAACAGAAAAAACCGCTCTCTGTAAGCATTTCTGTAGGCAGAAAAAAATTTTTTCTTCATACTGTACATAGCGTATTTTAAAGGAGGAAAAGCATGCAGGTAGATATTTGGTTTGATGTAATGTGTCCGTTTTGTTATTTAGGAAAACGGCGCTTTGAGACCGCTTTGGAAAACATTTCGTTCAAACACCAGGTGCAGGTGGTCTATCACAGCTTTCAGCTGAACCCGGAAATGCCAAAAAATCCGGATTCGGACATTCACACCTTTCTGTCTGAACAAAAAGGCATGGACCGGGAGCAGGTGCTTGCGTTTCACCGGCAGCTCACCGATCAGGCGCAGGATATTGGTTTGGAATACAACATGGACACAGCAGTACCGGCTAATTCCTTCGACGCCCACCGGCTGCTGCAGTTCGCCACAGAACGCGGCAAAAACAACCGCATGACAGAGCGCCTCCTGCGCGCATATTTTACCGAATCCAAAAACATTGCAGATATCGACACTCTCGCCGGACTTGCAGGAGATGTCGGCCTTGTGGAGGAAGAAACGAAAGAGCTGCTCGAGCTGGACGCCTACACTCCGAGTGTGCAAAAAGATTTGCAGGAAGCATCCTATATAGGAATTGACGGGGTTCCTTTTTATGTATTCGATGAAACGTACACCCTCTCCGGTGCCCAGCCGGCAGAAACATTTGAACAGGCTCTGCAGCAGGTTTGGGATGAAAAGCAGCAGGCATAACGGTAGAAGCTCTTCCTTTCTGGAAGGGCTTTTCGTATAAAGATAGGACGAAAGTAAAGCTTAATACGCCTGAGCACAGGGAAACCTATTCCCATAATTTTAAAATAGGAGGCCTGCGCCATGCTTGCTGTTAAAGTGAATCGTGCGCTCCATAAACTAAACAAACATGCAGCCCCTGCTGCCGAAAATACTTTGAAAAGAAACGAATCGATCGTAGTGAATTTAACCGGCACTCAGGAGCGGAAGGTACAGGACTCGCTTTATTTTCTTGAAGAGGAACAATTAATTTACTGTGCCAGATTAGAAGAACAAACCAACGCAGACCCCCGAATAGACAAAACGCTTGAGCTCATCCCCCTTCCCAGGCTGTTTAACGTTTTGGATGCATAAAAAAAGCCTCCCCGGGGGTGCGGGGAGGCGCATAGAGGGGTTCCCTGTCCAGGGAGATGAACCCGGGGGATCAACACCTCCTATATTAAGCCCCTAATGTAACGCTTGTGTGAAGAGCCTGTTAATATTTTATTATTTTCTTTGAACCTGCTGCTTTTTGCCTGTAAGTACTACAAAACAAAAAATCATGATACCAATTCCAATCCCCCCGGCGAGCCAGAGAGCATTTAACAGCGCGAGTACGGTAAACATAAAGGTAAGTAGAACATATAAAGCAGCAGTGCGCGGCTGCCAGTAAGCCGACACGTCAAACAATCTTCCCTGAAAATGAAGAACTAAATACATAATCGTATGCAGAAGAAAGCCAATAATAAACCATCCCTGGAAATTCGAAAACGGAATATCGTAATACCACCCGCCTTCATTCCATATCCAGTACCCCTGCACCAGATAGTTCACAGGATCGAGCACAAAATCAATTCCGGTGACTAAAAGCGCCCCCAGTAGCACATAAAGAATAAACGCTCCCCATCCACGCAGGCGTGGAAGCATGCCCAGCACATACAGCATTAACGCATGTGAACCGGAAACGATGGCCACCCAGGCTGCTCCAATCGTCAGCGGTACCCCTAGGACCATCGCCCCGAAATCAGAAGCATATTCATAGCTCCCAAAAAAGAGATTCAGCTGCACACCGATCCCTTCAAGAAACATCGAAAGCAGAAAAATAATGGCAGTCAGTCCGCCTCCAGTTTTGCCCCCGTAAGACCGAATCAGAAAAAAAGCTCCAATTACTCCGGTTAAATAAAGAAAAACAGCGTTTGCCCATTCCAGCCATACCGGGAGCAAATCAAATGTCAGCAGCATGATGCCGCATATGTACCAAAAGATAAAAAAACGAAATAAACCTATGTCGAACGGTAAGTTTCTCATGGCCCCTCCTGAAGTTACAGACTATTAATGGATGCCCCTTTCTATTTCCCGGGTAATACCTGTTTTAACTGTATTTTATAAAAAAAACAGAAAACCCCGAAGGATTTTCTGCCTGCAACTAATATTATCTCTATATTTTAAAGTAGCTGACCTCCTGTTGAAGGTCCTCTGCCATGGAAGCGAGTGTTTCAGCCGCAGAGGAGATTTCCTGCATTGAGGCGAGCTGCTCCTGCGTAGACGCCGCCACCTCTTCGGAGGAAGCCGCGTTTTCCTGGGCGATTGAAGAGATATCAGAAGCCGAATGAGAAATACGCTCGACGCTTCCGGCCATGCTCCGGATCGTTCCAGTCACTTCTTCGATCTTTGGAGCCATATGCTCCATGCTGTCAAGAATCTGCTGAAACTGTTTAGAGGTGTCCTCGGATACGGTCAGCCCCTGCTCCGCATTTTTTGACACGCCTTCCATTTGAATCACAGACTGCTCCGCATCATTTTGAATGCTTTTAATCAGCGTACCAATCTGTTCTGCCGATGTGGAGGACTGCTCAGCAAGCTTTCGCACCTCTTCCGCGACGACGGCAAAGCCCTTTCCCTGCTCTCCGGCCCGTGCTGCTTCAATGGCTGCGTTTAAGGCAAGCAGATTAGTCTGACTCGCGATGCCGGTAATAACCTCAAGAATGCTGCCAATTTCCTTGGAGCGGTCCGACAAAGCCTGAATCACCTGATTGGAGGCAGTAACAGATTGATGGATATCCTGCATCTGGGAGAGGTTGCTTTCTACATATCTGCTTCCCTCCCGGGCTCTTTCTGCTGTTTCAGCTGACAGCTGGAGCACGTTGTCCGTCCGTTCTTCAATTTTTTTCACCCCGCCGGTCACTTCTTCAAGCGCGGCGCTGTTATGTTCAATTTTTTCTGTCTGTCTTTCTGCTCCGCTTGCCACCTGTTCGGTAGCAACAGCTACTTCGCTTGTCGCCTGCGAGGTCTGCTCCGAGCTTGCTTTCAACTGCTCTGACGATGAGCTCATATGCTCCACAGACGCAGAAAGCTTAGTGAGAATGCCCCGTAGAGATTCCACCATATGATTAAAGCTTGCGGCAAGCGCCCCAATTTCATCGCTGCTGTTTACTTCCACCTGCCCGGTCAGATCACCGCGGCTGATTTTTTCAGCAGAAGCCTGAAGACGCTGGATCGGCTTCAAAATATTTTTTACGATAAAGTAGACAAACAGAAGCCCTCCAAGGAGTGCAGCGGCAATGACAATACCGGTTCTCCAGAGAATCGGCGCTGCTGCTTCCTGAAACTCGCTCGTATACATCGTGCCGCCGACTGTCCAGCCGGTCGTTTCATTCTGTATAAATTCCATTTCCTTTGCTTCTCCATTCAGCGTGTACGAAAAATGGCCGTCGCTCTTACCGTCGATTTGGCTGTAGATATTTTCTTCCATAGGTTCTCCAGCTTCTGCGTTAGGGTTAACCATATAATTGCCCTGCGTATCCGCCAATACAACATATCCTTCTTTTCCAATGGCCGCTCCTGCTGCCAGAGCCTCCAGGGAGGATAAATCGTAGTCAATAGCCATTACCCCCGAGCCGTCATCCAGCTGCTGGGTGATCGTTACGATCTGAGTTTCCGTTGCTGCGTCTACATAAACGTCGGTAAGTACCGCCTCGCCCCCAGCATCGACTGCTTCCTGGAACCATGGACGTTCTGTGGGATCATAATCCTCCGGCAGTTCCCCCTGGTCCGACGCAAACAGTGTTTCTCCTTAATTCGAGCCCGTGTAGATGGAAATAACCTTGTTATGTGTTTGAATATAATCATTAAAGGTTTCAAGCATACGTTCTTCGGCTTCAGGATCGGTAAATGATTCTTCGGTGACGAGGCCGGCGTAATGACTGATATCAGCAATTCTTGCATTCATTTCTTCATCCACCTGTTAATTAATAAGACCAACGCTTCCCCAGCATTGCTATTCATCTGGCTTCTGACTTCATTTTTGGCAGATGTGTAGGAGCTGAAGCCGATAATAATACCTGGGACCAGCAGCACAAGAAGAAATGATACGTATAATTTTTTTCGCAGCGTTAATGATTGCAGCATAGGCGTCCTCTTTTCTGAATAAATTTTTCTATGTAATATGCCCTCTACTATTATCTATCGGTTTATTGTTGCAATTCTTTGTTTATGAAATCGCTATTATTTACATTTGCATAAAAAAATCCTCTCCATATAAATCAGGAGAGGAAAACATTTTATTGATATTCAAGCTGCACACTGTTCAGCGAAGCAAAAACGCCGTTTTTATGGATCAACTCTTCATACGTGCCCTGCTCAGCAATGCGGCCGCCGGTCACCACCACGATATTATCGGCATGCCGGATCGTCGCAAGCCGGTGGGCGATTACAATCGTCGTCCGGTTCTCCGCCAGCTGGGTCAGCGACTGCTGAATCAATGCCTCGGTTTCCGTATCGAGCGCTGAGGTCGCTTCATCCAAAATTAAAATCGGCGGGTTTTTCAAGAAAGCCCGGGCGATCGCAATCCGCTGCTTCTGGCCTCCGGAAAGCTTTAACCCCCGCTGGCCGATTTCTGTTTCATACCCATCCGGAAGCTCCTCTACGAAGCCGTCCAGGTTCGCCAGCCGGGCAGCTTCTTCAATTTCTTCCTCCTCAGCCGTTAAGCGTCCGTAAGCAATATTTTCCTTCAACGTGCCGTTAAACAAAAACACGTCCTGCTGCACCATGCCGATCTGGGAGCGAAGGGATTCCTTTGTCATCTTCCGGATATCTATACCGTTAATTGTCACAGCACCGGCGTCCACGTCGTAAAACCGCGGAATCAGCGAGCTGATCGTCGTCTTCCCGGCCCCGGAAGATCCGACAAAGGCAACTGTTTTTCCAGCTTGTACCGTTACGTTCATGTCCCGGAGCACCGGCTGGCTTTTATGGTACCCAAAGGTGACATCTTCAAGCCTGATGTCACCTGTAAGCACCGGAGCTTCTACTGCCTCAGGGTGGTCGACAATATCTTTTTCTGCATCTGTCATTTGCACGAACCGTTTAAAGCCAGCCATGCCCTTCGGATACAGCTCTAAAATCGCACTGATTTTTTCTATCGGTTTAAAGAGCACGTTCACGTACAAAATAAAGCCGACAAACTCTCCGTTTGTAATAGCGCCTGTGTAAACGAGCCACGCACCGTAAACAAGCACTGCCAGAATCATGAGACGGGTTGTTAAGAAAATAGTCGCCGTGGTGTGTCCCATCGTCCGGTAGCCCGACAGCTTAGCCCGGCGGTAGCGGTTGTTGTTTTTGGCAAACCGGTCGATTTCAAAGGCTTCATTGGTAAAGGACTGTACTACACGCGCTCCTGAAACGCTGTCCTCCACCCGCGCATTCACGTCACCGATTTCTGCGTACATTTTTGTCCACGCTTTGTTCATTTGAATGTTCGTATAGGTGATAAGCGCAATTAAAAATGGCACAAAAACAAGAGCAACAAGGGCAAGCTGCGGATTAATCGAAAACATAATCGTAAAAGCGCCCGCAAACGTCATAATGGCAATAAATAAATCCTCCGGCCCGTGATGGGCAAGCTCTCCAATATCAAACAAATCGTTAGTGATACGGCTGATAATGTGGCCGGTTTTCGTATTATCAAAAAACCGGTATGACTGGCCCTGGACGCTCTTAAACAACTCCCGCCGCATATCTGTTTCAATGTTAATGCCAAGCTTGTGCCCCAGATAATTAACGATATACTGCAGGTACGCACTGAATAGGTAAATAGCAAGCAGGCCGGCCGAGACCCACACGACGAGGTTCCAATCCTCCTGGGGAAGCAGGGAATCAATAAACCACTGGACGACAAGAGGAAAGACCAGATCCAGGGCTGCAACAGCGATCGCGCTGAAAAAATCGATGAAAAACAGCTGTTTATGAGGAAGGTAATAGGAATAAAAACGTTTAAGCATCAGGGTCTCCTCTTCTAATCAAATTCACGTGGAAATACTTCTTTTATTGTATAGAAATGCTGATGAAATTCAATCATTTTCTACCTGGCTATTTCCATATAATGCAAATAACCATGAAATAATATGAAAACAGGCGCTTATCGGCATGGAAAGCAAATATTAGCTAAAAAACCGCATTAATTACCCGGATTCTTTTTTGTGTTTAATAGACAAACAAAGGAAATATGTTAATATAGATGCACTGAACGCCGTTAGGTATGTTGACCTTCCCGAAAACTTCCTAAGCTTCAGTATACAGCTGTAGAAGCTGTTTTTCTCTGTATATGCGGCGCGCTGTACGCC
The DNA here is from genome assembly GCF_034497705.1 of Marinococcus luteus. Classification (GTDB taxonomy): domain Bacteria; phylum Bacillota; class Bacilli; order Bacillales; family Marinococcaceae; genus Marinococcus; species Marinococcus luteus_A. Next base: position 66,220 of record NZ_JAXRUV010000002.1, read on the forward strand.
AAAAAGCCTGAAAGCATTGCTGCTTCCAGGCTCTTTTTTTGATTTTATTTAGATGGCTGTTTTTCTAAAGCTTCGTTGTCATTCCGTTCATGCGGCATAAGCAGCGGCTTCGGAACCGCCCTTTTCTTTGTAGCTTCAGAAACAACAAATATAAGAATAAATGCGATAATCACAATTACCGTACGGAAGGGGAAAAGTACAATTCCGTCTTCAATCATTGGGTACGGAAGAAAGATCGGCAGGCCGATCGCTGGCTCCCCGCCCCCAAGGCGTAAAAAGACCGATGCAATAAATGCCGTAAGGGAACCGTACACATTCGCATTTTTATAAAACAGGGCCATTGTCAGCTGCGGGAATAAAATACAAAAAATCAAATCCGACGCAAGGTACCACAGGGTATATACACTTCCAACATTTAAAGCAATCAGGGTAGAAGCCGCCCCGATAATCACAATCGAGGTCTTGATCACTTTTTTCAGTTCATCGTTGGAAGCTTTTGGACGAATCAGCGGACGGTAGATGTTCCATGAAGCCATCGAGGATGCGGACAGAATCGAGGAGTCCATGGAAGACATAACGGCTGCTGCAAGAGCCCCGAGGCCGATCGCCGCTACCCATCCCGGCGTCAGATGCTGGAGCACCTCTGGCAGTATCATGGCCCCTGTTTCCGGCGCTGAAGTACCAAAGGATGCCCAGTCGACATTATAGCCGATGATACCAATAAGAACAGCCGGGACAGCCGCAATAATACATACGACACCGGCAATGATCGAAAACCACATCGCCGTTTTTTCATCTTTAGCGGAAAGTACGCGCTGAAAATACACCTGCCAGGCAATGCCGCCGAAAATCAACAAAAAGGCATAGTCCCACCAGTTCCAGAAATAATTGCCCCATTCCGGATGGTTCCACCCGTCAAGCGGGGGAAAGAGGTTCGCATAGGTGCCAAGATCTGCCTGATAGTCGTTCCAGTTTACGCTCAGGCTGCCAGTATTGCCAAAGGCAAACGGCAGCACAAGAAACAGGCCGGCCAAAAGCAGAATCATTTGTAGAAGGTCTGTATAGGCAACCGCCCACATACCGCCAAACACAGTGTAGGCAATCGCAATAACGGCTGAAATGACTATCGACGTCGTAAAATCGATCCCTAAAATAGTACCGAAGGTAGTTCCAAGCGCTGTCAGAATCGCGCCGCTCCAGAACATTTCCCCCAGGAGCGCCGGAAGATACAGCAGACCTCCCATTTTCTTCCCAAACCGCTGCTCGAGTGGGTCAATTATAGTTTTGAATTCATAGCGGCGCATTTTTCTCGCATAAAAAATACCGCCAATAATAAGACTGAGGGCATAGCCCCATGGTGCCTGGGCCCATACAAGGCCGTCAACGTATGTTGATTCTGCGGTTCCGTTAACATAACCGCCTCCTACCCAGGTGGCGGCCATCGTGAAAATCATGATAACAAGCGGCAGACTCCGTTTGGCTACCATCATGTCATCGAGAGAATCAGACTTTTTAGCGGCAAAATAGGCGCCCACATAGTACATTAAAGCATAGAAAACGAGCATAGCAATAAAGCCGCTCCACATCACTTCGTCGCCAGTAGCAATTATGTAAAACAGTACCGCTGCTACCAGCAGGACGAATCCCAGACTTTTTAGCAAGTTTAAATTTTTTTCTATCACAAACAACACCTCAATTTTTAATAAAATTCTAAATATTTCGAAAAAAATCCTCAGAGAGATAATGTAAAGCTGTTATCTCTCTTTTTCATCGTCTTCTTCAACTGGAATATATTTAAACAGTTCTCCTGTTTCAATAGACTCCACGAGACGACCCAGCCATTTGTAGTACTTAATCGACTGGCTTAGAATTCGCTGAATCTCCCGTGCTTCTTCTTTTATGGGCTCGTCTGCTTCTTCCGACTGAATCAGCATGTCCAGTTGTTCCCAGGCGCTTTCGATGGCGCTCAAGTTCGTCCGCACTTCTCTCTCCCACTGCTGGGTAAAGAAATTGGTGAAAAAACGGAAGAAATCCTTTTCGGCTACGTAGGTCTGCTTTCGCTTTCCACGCCGATGCGTTTTCTTTACGACGTTGAACTCCTGCAGCTTCCGCACCCCGGTGCTCATACTCGGTTTACTCATTCCGAGTTTTTCTCTCATTTCATCCAGCGTCATATCGCCTTCAACATACATTGTCCCATACAAAGTGCCAACGCTTCTTGTTACACCGTACAAATCCATGGTCTCTGCCAGGGAATCAATTATAATATCTTTGGCGCTTTCGAGTGACTCCCTCCATTCATCCTGGTGATGAGAATCCGTCATGGGCCCCTCCTTTTCTATTAAAAAAATTCAATTTGTTAAATATTTTCTTCACAGTCTCTAATCTTAACGTATAAAAATTTCTTGTCAAACGCCTAATTAAAAATATTAGCCTGTGATTTTTATGTTTATTCCCTGGGAAATAAAAAGCCTTCGGATATACTCGCACGCGCGAGAGAGCCTAATAAAAATTTTAAAATTTATTTATTTCAGGGTAATGACTCCGGGCGCTGGATGAAAATTTCCCTGCAAGTCTTTGACAAGATAATTGAAAGCTGATAGATTTAGGTTATTCAAAACGTTAAATATTTTTTTAACAAAGTTAACGACTAGGAGGCATAAACATATGGATATTCGCATGTACATTGACGGCGAATGGGTCGACGCTGCTAACGGCAAAACCCGGGACATTATTAATCCGCTTGACCAAAGCGTTATTACGCAGGCAGCCGAAGGCTCCCGTGAGGATGCTGTAAAAGCAGTACAGGCTGCCCGCCGTGCATTTGATAAAGGACCGTGGGCCGCTACGCCCGCTTCAGAGCGCGGAGCGTATGTATTAAAGGTCGCCCAGCTCATTGAGCGGGATAAGGAAGAACTCGCAGAGCTCGAAACGCTCGATACAGGTAAAACAATGACCGAAAGCCGTGCTGATATGGATGATATCGCCGGAGTCTTTCATTATTTTGCCGGCCTTGCTGATAAAGACGGTGGCGAATATATCGCTTCTCCACTGCCCAATTCCGACAGCAAAGTTGTCCGTGAACCTGTCGGGGTATGCGGTCAAATCACCCCTTGGAACTACCCGCTGCTGCAGGCATCCTGGAAGATCGCACCGGCTATTGCAACGGGAAACACCATTATCGTCAAACCAAGTGAAATTACGCCGCTTACGACCGTCAAGGTATTTCAATTGATGGAAGAAGCCGGCCTTCCGGCAGGCGTGGCCAACCTTGTGCTCGGAAAAGGCACCGACGTCGGTGCGGAGCTTTCTGAAAGCGTGGACGTGGACCTGATTTCCTTTACAGGCGGTATTGAAACCGGCCGTAAAATCATGCAGTCCGCCACCTCCAATATGAAAAAAATCGCCCTTGAGCTCGGTGGTAAAAACCCTAACATTGTTTTTGCCGATGCGGATTTCGATCTTGCCGTGGACCAGGCGCTAAACGCCGCTTTTTTTCATGCCGGACAGGTTTGTTCCGCCGGAGCACGGCTTTTGGTGGAGGAATCTATCCATGACGATTTCGTTAACGCGATCGTTGATCGGGTGAAAAACATTCGTCTCGGCAGCGGTCAGAATGAAGAAACACAGATGGGACCGCTTATTTCTGCAGAGCACCTGAGCAAGGTCGAAAACTATATCGACATCGGTAAACAGGAAGGAGCAACCGTTGCGGTCGGCGGCGGACGCCCAGACGACGAAACGCTCCAAAAAGGGTTCTTTCTTCTGCCGACAATCTTTACCGACTGCCGCTCCGACATGAGAATCGTGCAGGAAGAAATCTTCGGCCCGGTACTTACCGTGGAAACCTTCACTTCGGAAGAAGAAGCCGTGGAAAAAGCGAACGACACAGTGTACGGCCTTGCCGGCGCTACGTTTACCACCGACATCAGCAAAGCCGAGCGGGTGGCCTCCGGCCTCCGTCTTGGCACCGTCTGGATCAATGACTTCCATCCTTATTTTGCCCAGGCGCCTTGGGGCGGCTACAAGCAATCCGGCATCGGCCGTGAGCTTGGCAAGGTCGGCATGGAAGAGTACACCGAAACCAAACACATCTTCCGTAACACGAACCCGGAAGCTCTGAATTTTTTCTAAAAAACCAGCAAAAATTACGGCGTCTTCCGCTTACGCGGGCTGACGCCTTCCTATAGACATAAACTCTATAAATCATTTCTCGTTTTTTATGTTGAGTAAGTATCATTTTATTAATAACTCTCCACGAAATAACATAGTTGGATCAAAAGTTATTATATAGCTTCACACACATCGTTAAACAAAGAAAATCTTTGGGGGTGCACAATATGAGTGAAACATTTGACTATGTAATTATTGGTGGAGGAAGTGCAGGATCTATACTTGCGAACCGGTTAAGCGCAGATAGAAATAATAGCGTGCTTGTACTAGAAGCAGGGCGAAGTGACTATGCGTGGGACTTACTGATTCAGATGCCGGCGGCGCTGCCATTCCCTGCAGGAAAGAGTCTCTATGACTGGAAGTATCTGTCTGATCCGGAACCATACATGAACGGCCGGCGCATTAAGCATGCGCGAGGAAAAGTACTCGGCGGATCCAGCTCTATTAACGGCATGATTTATCAGCGCGGAAATCCCCTCGATTATGAACGATGGGGTGCAGACGAAGGTATGGAGGAGTGGAACTACGCGCACTGTCTTCCATACTTCAAGCGGTTGGAAAACGCGCTGGCAGCTGAAGAAGGGGACGAGTTCCGAGGTCAGGACGGTCCGCTTAAGCTGGAACGGGGACCAGCAACGAGCCCGTTGTTCGAGGCGTTTTTTGAGTCAGCTGTAGAAGCAGGCTATACGCGCACACCGGACGTGAACGGTTACCGCCAGGAAGGATTTGGGCCGTTTGATAAGCATATCCATAAAGGCAGAAGAATGTCTGCTTCCCGGGCATTTTTACACCCGGTCATGAATCGGAAAAACCTTACCGTAAGAACCCGTGCGTTTGTTGAAAGCATAGATTTTAACGGGACAAAGGCAGAAAGTGTAACCTATCAACACAACGGCAAAACGCTGAAGGTGAACGCAGGAGAGATCATTCTTTCTGGCGGCGCGATCAATTCTCCGCAGCTGCTTCAGCTTTCCGGTGTCGGGGACGCAGAACACCTGCGTTCGCTTGGAATCGAGCCGGTCGTTGATCTGCCGGGTGTCGGTGAAAATCTGCAGGACCATTTGGAAGCATATATTCAGTATTCCTGCCCGCAGCCGGTTTCCATGCAGCCAAGCTTGAATAAGTTGAAAATGCCTTGGATCGGTCTGCAGTGGCTGCTTGGCCGTAAAGGTCCCGCAGCGTCGAATCATTTTGAAGGAGGCGGCTTTGTCCGCTCTAACGAGACTGTTCCTTATCCGAATTTAATGTTCCACTTTCTCCCGGTAGCAGTACGCTATGACGGCAAGAAAGCAGATACAAAGCACGGATTCCAAGTGCACGTTGGGCCAATGTATTCTGATGCACGAGGAAGCCTGAAGATCCGCTCCAGGGATCCAAGGGAGCATCCAAGCATGGTGTACAACTACCTTTCCACGGAGCAGGATAGACACGAATGGGTTGAAGCGATCCGCATTTCCCGTGAAATCATGGCACAACCAGCCATGAAACCATTCAATTCTGGAGAGATCGCTCCAGGGGACGCTGTACAGACAGACGAAGAAATTCTGGAATGGGTTGCGAATGATGCCGAAACGGCGCTGCACCCGAGCGGTACTGCGAAAATGGGACCTGCTTCAGACCCAATGGCCGTTGTTGATCCGAAGACGATGAAAGTGCATGGAGTCGACAATCTTCGCGTAGTAGATGCATCCGTCATGCCCTATGTGACAAACGGAAACATTCATGCACCAGTACTCATGATCGCTGAAAAAGCAGCGGATCTGATCCTTGAGCTTGAGCCGCTCGAACCGATGCATACAAAATTTTATCGTCACGGCGTTGATCCGTCGGATGCAGGGACAATTAAGTCCTAAAATAAAATATAAAAAGGATTCTTTTTATCCAGTGCAGCTTCTTGTAAAAGCCCTCGCTTTGAAAAAAAGGATCTTTTTTCATTCATTAAGGAGGATTTTCCCATGAGCATGAATATGAAAGTCGAAAGCATGTTAAGCTATCACACATTTGAAGTACCTACAGCAATCAAGCACGGCATCGGTGCCATTAAACATATTGGTGAAGAAATCAAAGTCTTCGGCTCTGACAAGGTACTTCTTGTCACAGATCCAGGCATCCATAATGCAGGCGTAACAAAGCCTGTTATCGAAAACCTTGAAGCATCCGGTGTAAAGGTCGTTCTCTTCAACAAAGTAGAGCCGAACCCTCCCGTCCGGCTCATTGAAGAAGGATCCAAATTTTACACAGCAGAAAACTGCAACGGTCTGGTTGCTGTCGGCGGCGGAAGCTCGATGGATACCGCCAAAGCCATCGGCGTTGAAGCTACCCACGAAGGTTCAATTCTCGATTATGAAGCTGCCGAAGGCAAAAAACCGCTGGAGCACCGCATTCCTCCATTTATCACGGTACCAACAACGGCAGGCACCGGCTCTGAAGTAACCCAGTGGGCGGTAATCACAGACGAAGACCGCGAATTTAAATTTAACACCGGCGGTCCGCTTATCCCGGCATATGTGACCATCATCGATCCCGAACTTCACGTTTCCATGCCTCCGCATGTAACAGCAATGACCGGTATTGATGCGATCGCTCACGCAGTAGAATGCTATACAATGAAATTCGCCCAGCCTGTCACAGATGCGGTGGCACTGCTTGCGATTGAGTACGCTGCAAAATACATTCGCCGCGCCTATGCCGACGGTGAGGACCTTGAAGCCCGTTACGGCATGGCTCAGGCAGCAATGCTTGCAGGTCTTTCCTACGGCAGTGAATCTGCCGGCGCTGCACACGCTATGAGCCAGACGCTTGGCGGTATCATTCCAGTAGCCCACGGCCAGTGCGTGGCAGCTATGATGGGACCGGTAATGGAATACAACTGGAAAGGTGCTCCGGAGCGTTTTGCACGTGTCGCCCAGGCATTTGGCATCGACTCTGCACGCATGAGCACCGAAGAAGCAGCTAAAGCTTCTGTGCAGTATATGTATGATCTCGCGGAAGAGCTCGACATTCCTTCTCTCGAGGAGCAGGGCGTAAACCCTGACATGACCGAGCGTCTTGCCAAAGAAGCAATGAACGACCCGCAGACAGAGGGCAACCCTCGCGATCTGAAAGTATCCGACTACGAGTGGATCTACAAGCGCTGCTTCCATCAGGTGCCAAAAACCGTTTAATTTTTACCCTTACGCAAAAGCCGGAAAGAGGACACTTCTCTTTCCGGCTTTTTTTATTTTATCCAACGCAAATTTAAAACTCTTCGTACACGGCCGGATCCTGATCATTTATGCGTCCGTCCGAATGGGTTAATGAAGCAAGCATTTCCATCTCCCGTTCGTCGAGCGCAAAGGAAAAGATCGAAAGGTTTTCAATCTGCCGGCGGGGCGACATTGATTTCGGTATCGGTATTGTGCCTAGCTGATAATGCCAGCGGAGAATAATCTGGGATACCGTTTTATTGTGGTTATTTGCTATTTTACGTAGCGTTTCATCCTGCAGCACATCGCTCGCCTTTGCCAGCGGACTCCAGGATTCGGTTTGAATATCATGCTTTTCGTGCCATTTTCTTGATTCTTCCTGATTAAAATACGGGTGCAGTTCAATTTGATTGATGCTCGGCTTCACGCCTGTCTCTTTTTCAAGACGCTCCAGGTGCTCCGGCAAAAAGTTACACACTCCAATGGATCGGACAAGCCCCCATTTTTTCGCTTCAATCAGTGCCTGCCATGCTTCAACGTACTGGCCCTGCTTCGGGTTCGGCCAATGAATCAGATACAGGTCATAGTAATCAAGCCCAGCGCGGTAAAGCGATTCCTGGATTGCCGGCACAGCCTTTTCATATTCCTGGTAGCGCCCCGGCAGCTTGGAAGTAATACGGAGCTCCTGCCTCGGAACAGAACTACGCCGCACGGCTTCTCCTACTGTGCCCTCGTTTTCATAGTTGTACGCTGTATCGATCAGACGGTAGCCTGCATGAATCGCCCGCTCCACAGCATTGGCCCCTTCGTTTCCAATCACCGCCGCCGTCCCAAAACCGATGACCGGAAGCGTCAGGCCGTCATTCAAACGAATTTCAGGAATTGAATTATTCATCAATGACTCATCCTTTCCCTGGAAGCTTAAAATATGGTCATGCTTTTGTTCGGTAATTGTCTTCCCTTTCCGCGGTGTTTATTAACCTAAGCAAAGAAATAAAGCATTTTTAAAAATTCCCAAAAACAAATATTCCGCCACAGCTTATTCGTTCTGCAGCGAAATATTCAAATGCCTTATACCTGTTTCAATGCTCTCCCTGCTCACGTATAGCGTGATATACCGCTCCAAGAAGATTGGAATGCTGGCGGAATCTGGAAGCAGCAAGCACGGGCTTCACAGTAGCTATTGCCAGACGCTTCAAAAGAACATCTATCTTTTCGTTGATGTGCTCGATAAGATCTTCTCTGGCACTAATGCCGCCACTGATCGTAATCAGCGCCGGATCATACATATACTGAAGATTATAAATTCCGACTGCCAGATAATGATAAAATTCATCTACTGCCTTTAGAGCGTCCGGGTCCTTCTTGTCTGCCAAATGGAAAACTTCTTCTCCTGCATATTTCTCTACAGGGTGTTGTTTTGCTTTAGCAAATCTCTGCACCAATGCCTGCTTGGAAGCAAGGCTGCTCCAGGTCTCTTCTTCACCCGAAGCTGCACTGTTTAAAAGCATATAACCAAATTCTCCGCCATGCAGATGAGCGCCGCGATGCAGTGCCCCGTTTTTTACAATCGCTCCGCCGATACCTGTACCGATAACCACAGCAAGCATGTCCCGGACCTGTGTTGCTGCCCCTTTCCATACTTCTGCATAAGCCGCACAGTTCGCATCATTTTCCATATAAACAGGCAGCCGGGTCGCTTCTTCAAACAGTTCTTTAATATTCGGTCCGTGCACATAAGGCAGAGCACTTGAGCCTTCAATGAAGCCTGTGACAGTAACTGCACCAGGCAGACTGACTGCCACAGCTTTTAAGGAAGTTGGCTGTTCTGCCAAATGCCCTACTTCTTTCTTTAACTCGTGTATAGTTTCAGGTGTTTTGATTTTTCCTTCCTGAACAATGTCTTCATGTTCAGACACAAACCCGTATTTAATAAATGAACCGCCTATATCTACAGCTAAATAAGTATCTATTCCTGTCCTCACTTTTTGGGAACCGCCCTTAATTTTATGTAAAAAGCCGCTTCAGATTCCGGATATCCCAGAAGCCTAAAGCGGCTTGTTTTGTATTAATTCCGAATAAACGGGCTTGTTTTTACTTCATACCTCTGATGCCTTGCTTCTTTGAGTAAAAAAACATACTTGGCCTGATGAATTTTGAACTGGATCGTAAGCTCTTCCGACGGCTCTACGCTTTTATTCAACAGCTGCTGGTACTTCTCCATTTTTTCCTTCGCATCGTAGATATGGTCCTTCAGCCGTTCGAGCTCCTGTTTTTTCAGCTTCTTATTCAGCGGCATACAGATCCCCCTACAGCTCGCGACGTCCTTCAATGGCTTTTGATAATGTTACTTCATCAGCGTATTCCAGATCCCCGCCGATTGGCAGACCATGAGCAATTCTTGTCACCTTCATACCGGTCGGCTTCAACAGCTTCGAAATATACATAGCTGTAGCTTCTCCCTCAATAGTCGGGTTCGTCGCAATGATCACTTCCTGAATCTGCTCGTCCTGCAGCCGGGTTAACAGATCCGGCACGTTAATGTCCTCGGGCCCAACGCCGTCCATGGGCGAAATCGCCCCATGCAGCACGTGGTACAGTCCTGAAAACTCCCGCATTTTTTCCATCGCTATAACGTCTTTGACGTCCTGCACAACGCATACGATAGAGCGGTCGCGCTGCTTATCCTGACAAATATAGCATGGATCCGTATCAGTAATGTGGTGGCAGACCGAACAATACGTCAGTTCCCGTTTTGCATTAACAAGCGCTTTGGCAAATTCGAGAACATCGTCTTCTTTCATATCTAATACATAAAAAGCCAGCCGGCCGGCCGTTTTCGGGCCGATGCCGGGCAGCTTCATAAAGCTGTCGATTAATTGCGAAATAGGTGTCGGATACTGCACCTGATCTCCTCCTAGAACATTCCGGGAATGTTCATTCCTTTAGTAAATTTCCCCATATCCTGCTCAACAAGCTCATCCACTTTCTTCAGTGCTTCGTTCATTGCTGCAAGCATAAGGTCCTGAAGCATTTCAACATCGTCCGGATCAACAACATCTTCGTCAATTTCAATGTCTAAAATCTGTTTATCCCCGGAAGCCACTACTTTTACAGCTCCGCCGCCGGCTGTTGCTTCTACCGATTTTTCCTTCAGTTCTTCCTGAGCCTTCTGCATATCCTTCTGCATTTTCTGCATCTGCTTCATCATATTTGCCTGGTTCTTCATTATAAATTCCTCCTCATATTAGTGATCCACGACTTCGACAAACTCAGAGCCGAAACGCTTCACTGCTTCTTCCACCAACGGATCCGGCGCCTCTTCCTGTGAATCTTCCGGAGCTTCGACTTCTTCGCTCTCTGCTGCTTCCGTTCCATTTTCCTGCTGATGCTGCTTATACTCTTCCTTAACCCTTTCCCATTCATTTGAGAGGATCGTGTATGGCTCCAGTTCTTTCCCTGTGATTTCCCGAAGGGCGTCGATAACTTCCTGGCGGAACTTTGTTTCAATCATGTTGCGGTGCATTTCGTTTTTAAAGGCTAAAAGCACGGCTGATTCATTCACGATCACTGGTTTAGAGTTGTTCAGCCAGGCATGTCCAGGCACGCTTCTCGCCCGCATCGCATTCATCACATTGTTCCATTGATTGGCCAGGTCCTGCAGGTCCTGCTTCGTCGCTGTTTTTAGAATCTCCCTAACTTTACCCTGGGACGGGGAAGAAGAAGCTCCTTTTTTGGAAGCACGCTTGGCCGGTTCCGGCTTCGGCTCTTCAGCTGCAGGAGCTTCCTGAACCGAAGCTGCTGGGGATGCCGGTTTTTCTTTCAATGCTTTTTCAAGCGACGCAATACGGTGTTCGAGACGCTCAGTTCTGTCATCCGAAATACTGCTTTCGGCCACCGGGGCGGCACTGCTAGAAGAGAGGTGGCAGGACTGAATCAGCGCAACCTCCAGAAAGATTTTAGGATGGCTCGACCAGCGCATATCCTGGTGAATTTTATTTAACTGATCAATCATCTGGTAAATCCATTCTGTCGGGACGTCAGAAGACAGGGATTCAAATTCCTGATCAAGCGTAGCCCGGTCCAGTAGCTCCTGCATCCCCGGAGCCGCCTGGTGCAGCAGCATATCCCGAAGATAGTAGATAATGTCTTCCATAAAACGAACCGGGTCTTTGCCTTCCTTTACCAGACGGTCGGCTGCCTGAACCGCTTCAGCTGTATTCTGCTCCTTCAATGCGCGCACGGTATCTGTCAAAAACTGCTGCGAAACGGCACCGGTGATCGCCAGTACGTCCTCTGCCTGGACCGCATCTTCAGCAAACGACATTGCCTGGTCAAGCAGGCTGAGCGCATCCCTCATGCCACCTTCCGCCGCCCGGGCAATCAGGTAAAGCGCCTGTTCCTCCGCCGAATCCTGCTGCTCATCGAGTATATATTTCATGCGTTCGACTAGCGTCTCCGGCTGGATACGCTTAAAATCAAAACGCTGACAGCGGGAAACTATCGTAAGCGGAATTTTGTGCGGCTCCGTGGTCGCCAAAATAAAAACAGCATGCTTCGGAGGCTCTTCCAATGTTTTCAGCAGCGCATTGAAAGCCCCGGTCGACAGCATGTGTACCTCATCGATAATATACACTTTATAACGGATATCCCTCGGAGCGGCAATCACGTTTTCGCGGATATAACGAATTTCATCCACACCGTTATTGGAGGCAGCGTCAATTTCTATTACATCCACGACTGAACCGTCCATAATGCCTCTGCAGGCATCACACTCGTTACATGGTTCAGCTGTCGGAGCCTGCACACAGTTAATTGCTTTGGCGAAGATCTTAGCGGCACTCGTTTTTCCTGTTCCTCTTGGACCGCTGAATAAGTAAGCATGGGAGAATTTTTCCTGCACGAGGGCGTTTTGAAGCGTTTTTGTAATATGTTCCTGGCCTACTACGTCTTCAAGCAGCTGCGGCCGCCACATCCGGTATAAAGCTTGATGGCCCAACCATATTCCCCCCTTCTTTTCCGTTTCTTCCTCTATTCATTATACCTATTTATAAAGGTATTTTCAAAACTCAAACGACCTGAGGAAGCATGCAAATATAAAAATAAAACGACCCCTGAAACGGAATCGTTTAGCTGATATGTTTATAGAGCCGTGCACCTTTCTTCGACAATATTTTCATAAGCGTTACCTGCGCAGTTTGCTCGGTCCAGGCAGCTCTGCGGCACACGGAAGAGTCCGCTTACTGCTGCTTCCTTCCGGACCTGACAGGGTTCGCGGGTTTCCGTTGCGCAGAACCTGGACGTCAACACCACTTACGCAGGGCAGACCCTACAAAAATAAAGCCTCGGAAAGGGATTCGGTCTTGCTATAGCGGATTGCAAGTACAGGGCACCGCTACCTCCCCACTTAGCACGGCAAATGGGTTCACTATATTTAGGCACTTCTTATCGAAGCGCATTAATAAGTATATCTATTTTTTCGATAATATGCAACCGGTGAAGTTTAATCGGCAGACATGGATTTACAAGAACTTTTACCGACTTCTTTTTCTTCCCATTCGGCAATCTTTTCTTTAATCAGATGAGGCGGTGTATGCATGATTTGCTCAGCCGGGACATTCAGCTTTTCGGAAAGCTTCTGCGCTGTTTCCACGGTAAATTGATTTGAACGCACTGGAAAACCTCCTGTTTATTCAATAATTTTGTTAAATATAGCACGGCCTGCTTCTATATTCCAAATAGAATTAAACGACTGTAGAGCTATTCCCCGTTTTCTTTCTTATTATTCTTTTTCTTATCTCTCATTCGCCGGAAAAATGACGTGAGAAGATTTGCACAGGCGGCGCTTTCAACTTCGGGAATGACGTCACAGCGGTGATTAAAGCGCTCCTCCTGAAGCAGGTTCATCAGCGTTCCGGCGCAGCCTGCCTTTGGGTCATACGCTCCAAAAACGACGGAAGGCACCCGGGACTGCACAATAGCCCCTGCGCACATCGGACACGGTTCAAGTGTAACGTAAAGCGTACATTCCTCAAGCCGCCAGCTGTTTAAAAACGTACAGGCTTCCTGAATGGCAATCATCTCAGCATGAGCGGATGCCTGCTGATCTTCCTCGCGCCTGTTCCGCCCCCGACCGATCACTTCATTCTGATAAACGATGACCGCACCAATCGGTACTTCTCCAGCTGCTTCTGCCTGCTCTGCCTCGCGGATGGCTTCCTGCATCCAATATGTATGTAGATCCATTACCGTCTGCCCTCTTTTCACTCGTAACGGATAGTGGCGTTAAAAAAAACTGCCGTCTGGGGCAGTTCTCACTGTAAATTAATGGCGGAGGAGGAGGGATTCGAACCCCCGCGGGCCGCAAAGCCCCTGGCGGTTTTCAAGACCGCTCCCTTCAGCCAGACTTGGGTACTCCTCCGTGCTGAAAAATATGTAGCTTGGTGACTGACAACGATAATCATAGCACAGGCCTAACCGTTGATCAACCCATACAGAAAGAAAATTTCCCCGTTCCTCTACGGCTTACGGAACGGGGAGATATAATTTATACCGGTGCCTGCTGCTGCATCTCTTCAAATTCTTTACTTGTGCACAGCACGTAGTGATCCTTTGTTACTTCCCGGAATTCAGGCTCTTCGCTCTGGTCATGATCTTCCGGGTTATAAGCAAGCCGGCGTCTTGTGCGCTCGTGTACCGGATCCGGCTGTGGAATCGCGGATAAAAGCGATTTCGTATACGGGTGCAGTGGATTTCTGTACAGCTCTTCACTCGAAGTAAGCTCAACCAACCGTCCGAAATACATGACACCAATACGGTCGCTGATATATTTTACCATGGACAAGTCGTGGGCAATAAACAAGTACGTTAAATCCTCTTCCCGCTGAAGCTTTTTCATTAAGTTAACCACCTGCGCCTGAATCGACACATCGAGAGCCGAAATAGGTTCATCGGCAATGATAAATTCGGGCTTCACAGCAAGCGCCCGCGCAATCCCGATCCGCTGGCGCTGGCCCCCGCTGAATTCGTGTGGATAGCGCTCCGCGTGCTCCCTGCTCAGCCCAACCGTTTCGAGCAGGTCATACACACGCTGGCGCCGTTCTTCTTTATCCTTTGCAAGTCCGTGAATATCAATGCCTTCCGCGATGATATCAATGACTTTCATCCGCGGGTTCAGCGAGGAATATGGATCCTGGAAAATCATCTGCATCTGGCGGTTAAACTTTTTCAGCTCCGCCCTGGATTTTTTTCCCTGCACATTTTCTCCCTTGAACAAAACTTCTCCGTTCGTTGCTTCATACAGGCGGATAATCGAGCGCCCGGTCGTTGACTTCCCGCAGCCCGATTCTCCTACAAGTCCAAACGTTTCCCCTTTGTATATATCAAAATTCAATCCATCGACTGCCCGCACGACACTCTTTCTGCCTGTTTTAAAGTGCTGACTCAGATTTTTGATTTCCAGTAATTTCTCATCACTCATATCTACTGTCCTGCCTCCCATTTCCCGTCCATCTCCTCAATGCGCTGCTGTACTGAGGCGGGTGGTTGTACGTCCGGTGAGTTTTCGTGCAGCAGCCATGTCGCTGCGTAATGCGTCTCAGAGACCTGAAACATCGGCGGTTGCTCTTCGTAATCAATTTTCAGCGCGTACCGGTTCCGGGGAGCAAAGGCGTCTCCCTTGGGCGGATGAAGCAGGTCCGGAGGCGTTCCCGGGATGGCAAACAACTCTTCCTCGCGTTGATCCACTGTCGGCATGGAACCGAGGAGACCCCATGTATACGGGTGCTTGGGATTATAAAAGAGTTCATCGACAGAACCGATTTCTACAATTTTACCAGCATACATGACTGCCACCCGGTCCGCTACGTTAGCAACAACGCCTAAATCGTGCGTAATGAAAATGATCGAGGTTTCAAACTCTTCCTGAATATCTTTCATAATATCGAGAATTTGCGCCTGAATCGTTACGTCGAGCGCTGTTGTCGGCTCGTCTGCGATCAATACCTTCGGGTCGCAGGCAAGTGCAATAGCAATGACCACCCGCTGGCGCATACCGCCGGAAAACTGGTGCGGATACTGATTCATTCTTGCCTTCGCATCCGGAATCCGGACCAGCTCCAACAGCCGCACCGCTTCTGTTTTCGCTTCCTCTTTGTTCATGCCACGGTGCATCCGCAGCCCTTCCATCACCTGAGTTCCTACCTTCATCGTCGGATTCAGGGACGTCATTGGATCCTGGAAAATCATCGCAAAATCCTTGCCCCGGTATCTGGTCATCTGTTTATCGCTCAGCTTGGCAAAATCCTCATCCCCGTATAGAATATTGCCGTTCTTAATATACCCCTTCGGTGCCGGAAGCAGTCCCATCAGCGCTTTTGTCGTCACCGATTTGCCCGATCCGGACTCGCCTACGATCGCCAGCGTTTCCCCTTTTCCGACTGAAAAACTAATGTCTCTTACCGCCTGAACTTCACCGTTGGCGGTTTTAAAGGAAACACTTAAATTTTTCACTTCTAAAATGGTTTCATTACTCATGTTCGTTCCTCCCACATTCTAATCGCGCATCTTCGGATCAAACGCATCACGCATACCATCAGCCAAAATGTTAAAGGCAATCATTAGCACCGACAGCACGACGGCTGGAAATATTAATACGTGCGGCGTAGTCTGCAGAGCGTCAAAGCCATTATCAATCAACACCCCGAGCGAAGCGTTTGGCGCCTGCAGGCCCAGACCGATAAAGCTCAGAAAAGCTTCGAAGAAAATCGCACTCGGAATTGTAAACATCGTGTTTATAATGATTAAGCCTAATGTATTTGGCACCAGATGCCTTGTAATAACTTTAGAATTAGATAAACCGAGCGTCTGGGAAGCCAGCACAAATTCTTCGTTTTTCAGCTTTAAGATTTCTCCCCGGACGATACGCGACATTCCGATCCACC
The DNA here is from genome assembly GCF_034497705.1 of Marinococcus luteus. Taxonomy (GTDB): domain Bacteria; phylum Bacillota; class Bacilli; order Bacillales; family Marinococcaceae; genus Marinococcus; species Marinococcus luteus_A. The sequence continues at coordinate 82,520 of NZ_JAXRUV010000002.1, forward strand.
CGGTAATCGCTATCGCAAGCGATATAGAGAGAATACCCGGATCCAGGACAACAATCATCAGAATTAAAATAACTAGATTTGGGATACCGGAGAGAACCTCGAGTATCCTCTGCAGAATGTTATCTGTCCTTCCGCCAAAGAAACCGGAAATACCGCCGTAGGCAACACCGATAAACAAATCAAGCAGCGTCGCAATCAGGGCAATGTAAAGCGATACCCTTGTACCGTCCCACGTTCTTGTCCACTGATCGCGGCCGAGCCGGTCTGTACCAAACCAGAAGTTCCCTTCCACGCCGGCTTCTGCATAAGTATCAACACTTGCCTGAACCTGGGCGGATCCTACAGAACCATCGCCTTCACTCAGCGTTTCATATTCTACGTAGTCTCCTTCGCCAAAACGGCTCTCAGCGTTCATTTGCGCCTGCTCGGCAGAGATATGCTCGAATACATAGGTTTCCTGGCCGTCCATATTTAAAAACCCAATGTTTTCTAAAACAGGTGCTTTCGGAGGCAGGTTAGATCTCGATAGATCCTGCTCTCTCGGCGTATATTCATTCATCATTGGGCCAAATATTGCAAGAAGTGTAATTAATACTAAAGCGGCCAGGGAAATCATAGCTGCTACATTTTTACGCAACGCGCGGAACGCATCCTGCCAAAACGTTCGGCTTTTACGGTTTATTTTCTCGGTTTCTCCTTCTCTGACGTCTGCCGGAGAAAACAATTCTTTATTATATTTTTTTTCTTTGTCATTTTCGTGCTGCATAATATATTATTTCCCTCCATCCAGGCGGATTCTCGGATCGATGATGCCGTAGAGAATATCAATGATTAAAATAATCAGAACGAACAAGAAGCTGAAAAACAGCGTTGTTCCCATAATCATTGGATAATCGTTAGTCGTTACAGCTGTAACAAACTGTTCCCCGATCCCGGGCACCGCAAAGATTTGCTCGATAACAAGCGTTCCGGTCAACAGACTGACCGCAAGCGGACCGAGCACTGTAATTAGTGGAATCAGCGCATTACGCAGCCCGTGCTTCAAAATTACAGAAGACCATTTAACCCCTTTGGCTCTTGCCGTCATAATATAATCCTTATTGAGTACTTCAAGCATTTCCGTACGCATAAACCTCGCACAAATTGCCATAGGGAATATTAATAACGCAATTGTCGGCATAATGGTGTGGGCAAGTGTGCCCCATGTGGCGACCGGCAATAGTTGCCATTGCACGCCTAAATAATATTGAAGAAGTCCTGCAAAAATAAAAGACGGAATGGAGGTCCCAATAACTGCAAGCAGCGTGGAGCCAAAGTCTAAAATACCGTTATGAAAAATAGCAGCAATCAGCCCGAGCATAGCTCCCAGAATAGAGCCTATAATCAACGACTGAATTCCGAGCTGCAGGGACGGGCCTATCCGGTTTCCAAGTATCGAGGAAACGTCCCGGTTATCAAACTGAAAAGAAACCCCCAGGTCCCCCTGGACGAGGCCAAGCATGTAGTCAACATATTGCAGCGGCACCGGCTTGTCCAATCCGTACTGCTCCAGCACAATTTGCTGCTGGGCTTCCGGCAGGCGGTCGGCAGCGCTCAGCGGTGTTCCTGGCATCAATTTCATAAGAAAGAATGTAATACTGGCGATAACAAAGAGTGTAATCGCCATATAAACAATCCTTGTGACAATGTAACGAGCCATGTGCTTTTTTCCTCCTTAGAGATTTTTGATGTTTTTCTTTGATACTCATCTTTGTAACTTAACAGGAAACAAGGGAAAAGAGAGTATAAGCCAATTATCATGGATATACTCTCTTGCCCCCTGAAAATATTATTTTATTTAGTTTTTATTCTTCTGTCGCGTCTTCGTTCATGTAGGCCCATTTGTATTCAAAATCAGGACCAGCAGAGTTTACGATAACTCCCTGCAGCGCCGGGTTCCAGAGGTAAGCCTGGGAGCGCTGGTACAATGGTGAAATTGCGGCATCCTCTTCAATGAGAATCTGTTCCATCTGGAGGAAGTTGTCCCAGCGTGCTTCCGGCTCTGTAGCCAAATCACTGTTTGCTTCTTCGAGAAGGGAATCATATTCTTCGTTGGAGTAGCCCATATGGTTATTTTCGCCGTCAGTTTCAAACAGGTTCATGAAGGTGTTTGGATCCACGTAGTCTGGTCCCCATCCGGCAAACTGCATGTCATAGTCCATGTTCGTGTCGCGGTCCAGACGCTCCTGGAAAGGCACTTCTTGAACATCTACCGTAAGCCCTTCAAGGTTGGTTTCCAGCTGTTCTTTAATATAGGCGTTGGTGTTCTGGGCTGTTTCTGTGTCATCACCGAGGAAACCAACCTCTACACTGTCAGAACCAAGCTCTTCAAGTCCCTCTTCCCAGAGGTCCTGAGCTTCTTCTTTGTTTACTTCAGCAAGGTTTCCATTCTGTTCACGGAAGTCTTCTTCACCGTCCGGACTGAATACAAAGTCGGCTGGCATTAAGCCTTCAGCAGGAATAGATCCGTTGTTCAGTATCGTATCTGTTAATCCTTCTTTATCCACAGACATTTGGATAGCCTTACGAATGTTTTCGTTATCGAGAGCTTCGTTGCCTTCCTGGTTCATTTTAAGATAGAAAACAGTCGGCTCCTCTACCGTACGGAAATCCTGCTCCGTGCTGTACTCGTCCACAAATTCTGCACTAACTCCTGTACGGTCCACTTCTCCGGTGTCGTAAAGGTTAACGCCGGTAGATACTTCTTTTACAACCTGGACGTTGATTTCTTCAAGCTGAACAGCGTCTGCGTCCCAGTAGTCTTCATTTTTCACAAACTTCATGCTTTCACCCTGATTCCACTCTTCCATTGTGAACGGTCCATTCGTCATCATGCTGTCAGGTCCTAAGGCATAATCATCTTCCTGCTCTTCCATAAATTCTTCATTTAATGGAAGGAAGGTTGGGAACGTAGCTAATGATTCAAAGTAAGGTGTCGCTTTTTCAAGCGTTACCTCAAGTGTGTGTTCATCCACTGCTTCGACGCCCAGTTCTTCCGGATCTGCTTCTCCCTCACTGATCTCGGTAGCATTGTCGATAACGCCACCCATCATGTAAGGGCCATATTCAGAAGCCGTTTCCGGATCCACAGCACGCTGCCAGGAATAAACAAAGTCTTCAGCTGTGACCGTGTCCCCATTTGTCCAGGTGGCATCCTCCCGGAGGTTGAATGTATACGTAAGAGCGTCATCACTCACTTCCGGTTCCCCCGTAGCAATCCCTTCTTCTGTCTCACCGTTTTCACCGAGGCGATAGAGACCTTCATAAATTTCCCCTGTCCACTGAATACCGTATGTATCGGTGGTGAGTGACGGGTCCATGGAAGGAATATCCGCAGACTGCGCCAGGTTGACTACCTGCTCGCCGCTTGCCTGGCCTTCGCCGCCTCCGTCACCACCGCCGTTGCCGCCGTCTCCGCCGGACTCTCCGCCCCCGCCGCCGGAACACGCTGCAAGCACTGTGCTTGCTGTTAATGCAGAAGCTAATACTGTCATTTTTGTCTTTTTCATAAGATATGTTGACCTCCCCAAAACTTTCGATATTTTATTGTGTAAAATTTCTGTTATCTCTATATTTACAAAGTATACAAGATATTGCGAATATTTTCACTAATTTTTTGATTTTTTGCGAAAATGAAAATTTATTCGCTTTGTCTATACGAAAAGCATTAATATTTTTCCCAAAGGGCAATTATTCGTAAATGAGATATTTCGTTCAGCGGCAGGCAGCAGTTATGCTATAATAATGGGCGTTATAAAATTCCTGAAGGAGTTCCGTCTATGCATTGGAAGCTGAATCTCTCCATATTTGCCGTTAATTTAATAGTTGCTAGCCTGCTGTTTTTCATTTTTTCTCCGGCCTTTGGGCTGCTGAATGTGATCAATTATGTGTTTTATGTAGCTCTGTTTTATCTAATCATTTTCATTGCAGCGTTTGTAATGCGCGGAGGATTTTTTGATGCCATTACCCACAGCTTTCGAAAAGTGGCTCACCGCCTCGCCCCCTCCAGACCTTCAACTCAAGGCTGGGAACAACGGCTTGCTCCGTCCGAGGTCATTCAGACTTCTTTTTTCCGTATGCTTTTCATTCAAACAATTGCACTGGTTAGCCTGGATCTTCTGCTGCTTGCTGTATACTACGCAGTTAATTAAATTTTTCCAGATTCATCAGCGCCCGTGGTACCACCACCTTTAATGTTTATATTCATTCAGGAGTTAAATAAGAGAACGAATCCTTATACTGTTTTAATTCCACATTCACATCAGCGTTCAAAATTCCGTCAATTTGTGCTAAATCTCTGTTAACAAAATTCACTAAATCCTCGTTATTTCTAAAATAAGCCTGTAAAATTAAATCATGATTACCAGAGAAAGCACCGACAAACCTTACTTCGGAAAAACGCTGGAGCTTACTCGCAATTTCGTCCTGCATCCCGAGTTTTGTGCTCAGCCCGATAATCGTCTGTACATCTAGGCCGATTTTGTTCGGATTGGTATGTATGATAAATTCAAAGACGTTATGCCGGAGCATTTTGTTAATTCTTGAACGGACAGTCCCCTCACTTACTCCCAGACAGCGGGCAATTTCACTGTATGACTCCTTGCCGTTAGCCTGCAGATACCCGAGTATCGACATATCTACCTGATCTAATGAAACGCTCATTGGCATCCCTTCTCTTTTTCCCATTCTCACCTTGATGACCTTGCATCCTTTATTACGAATTACCGAGACAACCGCAGCTCAATTTAGTAATTTCGTAACAATTCCCCGGGTGGATTAACGTAATTATAAGTAATTGTTCTTATTATTGCAATATTCGTGAAAGAATTTTATGAATTTTTTTGTAAGATTATATAACACTATATGATTCGAAAAAAGCCCCGAGATACTCCCTATACTACAATGTAATCGCTTTCATTACAATCGCAACCTCGAAAGTATTTTGCATAACTATAAAAAACTCTGGCCGTCTAAAGCGTCCAGAGTTTTATTGAAGCTGGATTATTTTGCTGTAATATATTCTTTGTTGCCCATATAACCGCGCAGCACTTCAGGAATCTTAATGCTGCCGTCCTCCTGCTGATGGTTTTCCATGATCGCTGCCACTGTTCGTCCCAAAGCAAGCCCTGAGCCGTTTAGTGTGTGCACAAATTCCGTTTTTGCATCGCGGTCCCGCTTAAAGCGGATATTCGCGCGCCGGGCCTGGAAATCCTCAAAATTACTGCAGGACGAAATTTCTTTATAGTCTTCATAGCTAGGGAGCCATACTTCGATGTCGTATTTTTTCGCTGCCGTAAAGCCTAAGTCCCCCGTGCACATATTCATCACACGATACGGAAGATCGAGCAGCTGCAGTACTTTTTCGGCGTGGCCTGTTAGAGTTTCAAGCTCTTCATAGGAATCTTCCGGCGTCGTAAACCGTACAAGCTCCACTTTATTAAACTGGTGCTGGCGGATTAAGCCGCGAGTGTCCCTTCCTGCCGAGCCTGCTTCAGATCGGAAGCACGCACTGAAAGCGGTATAGGCTTTCGGAAGTTCTTTTCCTGCGAGAATTTCTTCGCGGTGCATGTTCGTGACAGGAACTTCTGCCGTTGGCACGAGAAAATAGTCCTCTTCCTGGATTTGAAAAGCATCCTCCTCAAATTTCGGGAGTTGGCCGGTGCCGGTCATGCTGTCGCGATTCACCATATACGGGGGAATCAATTCTTCATAGCCGTGTTCATCGCTGTGCAGATCCATCATAAACTGAATCAGCGCCCGTTCAAGACGTGCCCCGGCTCCTTTATAAAACATGAACCGGCTTCCGGTTACTTTGGCAGCCCGCTCGGCATCAAGCATATTCAGATCCACACCGAGGTCCCAGTGCGGCTTCAGGGCAAAATCAAACACCGGTTTTTCTCCCCAGACTCTCACCTCTTCGTTATCTGATTCATCTTCGCCGACTGGAACTGTTTCATGTGGAACATTTGGAATGGAAAGCAGAATATGCTGCAGGCGTTCATCCTTTTCACGGATTTGTTCATCCAGTTTTTTAACCCTTCCTGATACGTCCCGCATTTCCGTAATCAATTCATCGGCGTCTTCTTTGTTTTTCTTTTTAGCTGCGATTTCATCGGATACGGTGTTGCGCCGCTGTTTTAACTCCTCCGTCTCCTGGATCAGTTCCCTGCGTTCGCGGTCGAGTTCTTCAAAGGAATCCAATTCACTGATATCTTCATTTCGCTTCGAAAGCTGCTCTTTTACTGCATTAAAATCATTTCGCAATCGTTTAGGGTCTAGCATAGGTGATTCCTCCTTCAAATAGTAGCTGTTTATATATTATAAAAAAGCCCCGCCCCTGTGAATCAGGGACGAGACTTTAATTTCCCGCGTTGCCACCCTCGTTGCAGTAAACTTTACTGCCGGCTTTCTCTCATCCATTAACGGGGACGAACCGAAAACGGCTACTTTCGTTCACCGTTTTACTCCGGACGGGATTCCTTTCGCATTTTCATCGGTTCACACCAGCCACCGACTCTCTGAAGAAAAAAGCAAAAGTACTATTGTCCATCAACGCGATTGTATTTACACATTTACTGCTGCCTGTGCTTCACGTACCATCTGTACGAAATACTGATGAAACCTGCGGTCGCTCGTCAGCTCCGGATGAAAGGAGCAGGAAAGCAGATGATCCTGCCGTGCAACCACGATTTCATCTTTATATTCTGCAAGCACTTCGACATTTTGTCCAACTTCCGTAATCAACGGGGCCCGGATGAATACCGCTTCGACATCATCCGCGACTCCGCGAATGGAAAGCTCGGTTTCAAAGCTTTCACGCTGACGGCCGAACGCATTACGCTGAACCGTCATGTCCATCAGTTCGAGATGGCCTTCCGGCTCGCCTACCACGTCAGTAGCCATTAAAATCAATCCGGCACATGTGCCAAACACTGGTTTTCCTGCTTTGGCGAACGCCTGCAGCGGTTCAAAAAATTGATATTTTTCCACCAGCCGTCGCATCGTCGTGCTTTCGCCGCCTGGAAAGACCAACCCATCAATTTCTTCAAGCTGTTCTGGCCGTTTTACGATAATAATTTCCGTATCAGGGGCCTCTAAACTTTTGACATGTTCACGAACAGCGCCTTGAAGAGCTAAAACGCCGATTTTCATCACGAGTAAAAACCCCCTGGATTTATATTACTGACTGCGGTCCTGCATACGGTCAAAGCCTTCAAGCTGGGAAATATCCATCCCGCTCATTGCAGTACCCAGTCCTTTGGACAGCTTAGCGATCAGCTCATAGTCTTCATAGTGCGTGGTCGCTTCTACGATGGCCCGGGCAAATTTATCCGGATATTCGGATTTGAAAATACCGGAGCCTACGAATACACCGTCGGCGCCGAGCTCCATCATTAAAGCGGCGTCGGCTGGTGTTGCTATGCCGCCTGCTGCAAAGTTAACGACTGGAAGGCGTCCTTCTTCGCGAATTTGAAGCAGCAGTTCGTACGGCGCACCAAGATTTTTCGCTTCTGTCATTAATTCGTCCTTCGACAGGCCGATCACTTTGCGGATTTGAGACTGGATCAAACGCATATGGCGTACTGCTTCCACAATATTGCCCGTGCCCGGCTCCCCTTTTGTCCGAAGCATGGAAGCTCCTTCACCAATACGGCGGGTCGCTTCACCGAGATCACGAGCTCCGCAGACAAACGGAACCGTGTACTCTGATTTATCCATATGATACACATCGTCCGCCGGTGTAAGCACTTCGCTTTCATCAATATAATCAGCGCCCAGTGATTCGAGCACCCGCGCTTCCACGATGTGGCCGATACGGGCTTTTGCCATTACAGGAATCGATACAGCGTCCATCACTTCCTGAACAATTGTAGGATCTGCCATGCGGGCTACGCCGCCGGCAGCACGGATGTCTGAAGGCACCCGTTCCAGTGCCATAACAGCTACTGCTCCTGCCTCTTCGGCGATTTTCGCCTGTTCTCCGTTAACGACGTCCATAATAACGCCGCCTTTTTGCATTTCAGCCATGCCTCTTTTAACGCGGTCTGTTCCTCTCTCTGCCATACTTCAGCCCTCCAGCTCCATTATTATATCTATTGCCACCGATCTTTGCGGTGTAATAATAACACTCAGTAGTCCTATTGTAACACTATACTATGTCCGGATAAAGCATCTTGTTTGCAGCTGAAAAAGCTTTTATGCCAGCTTTTATTTACCAGCAGCTGCGTGCCATACGCTGATGAACAGGTTGCTGACGCTCTGCACAATATTTCCAAACCACCCGCGCTCCTCTACGGCTTCATCTGCTGTCAAAGGTACTTCTGTACGGCTAGCTCCGCCCTGCACATACGAGGCTTCACTGTTTGCGACGACCACTGTACCGACTTCTTCTCCCTTTTCGATCGGGGCTTCACTTTTGGATACGGCAATTTCATATTCCGGTTCTATTTCCTCCGACGAAATGAGCTCCAGCTTTTCTCCAGCCGTCACGTCTATACTTTCTTCCTGTCCGCCTTCGACTTCAATGGATGATTCCCCATCGATTTCTGCGCCCTTCTCCACGAGTGTCCGGCTTTCAAGCTCACGTTCGGCATAATCGTATAGTTTAGCCGTTTCGGTAAAGCGCGACATTTTCGTTTCTGCATTCATCACTACCGATATATATCTGTTTCCGTCCTGTTCGATCGTCCCGGTAAAAGCATTACCAGCCAGATCAGTGGTGCCTGTTTTCAGGCCGTCCACTCCTTCGTATTCCTGCTCAAGCCCTGGAAGCATTTTATTCCAGTTAATCATATCGGTTGGTTCTTCCGTGCCTTCTTTGAATGTCTTTTTCGGAATGCCAGCCACATCAAGCACTTCAGGATACTCATCTAAAAGATGATAAGCCAAAAGGGCAGTATCGTTTGCCGACATCATGTTCTCTGCATTTTCTTCGCTGCCTTCCGGGGCGTGATCCATCATCATGGAATTATTCAGCCCGGTCGCATTCACGAATTCATAATTTTCCATACCAAGCTCTCCGGCCTGCTGATTCATTCGATCGGCAAAGGCTGCCTCACTGCCCTCGATATGTTCTGCCAGAGCTATCGTTGCGCCATTCGCAGAGTAAATGGCCATAGCCTCGTAGAGCTCTTCCACTGTATAGGTTTCGTCCTGGCGAAGAGGGACGTTTGATAAATTTGTTTGAAGAGAAAGTTCGCGGACTTTATCGCTGATTGCTACTTCATCGTTCCAGCTGATATCTCCGTCCTCGACTGCTTTGTTTACTATGTATTCTGTCATCATTTTGGACATGCTGGCCGCAGAAAGCAGTTCATCGGTATTGTCTTCAAAAACTACCTGCCCTGTATCTGCATCTATCATAATAGAAGCGCTTGCTTCTATATCTGGCTCTGCCGCTTGAGCCGGCACGCTGCCGAACGTCCAGATAGCTGCAGCCGCCACGCAGGCAACACCTGCTGTTTTTAACTTATTTCTCTTCAATCTCTGCACCTCCGTGGTGTTTTGCTATCGCATATTTTACCACAGCCCCATTTTAAAACATACCTGTCATTGTTCCTTTTATAAAGCCGCCTGCACTCGACAACGTTCATAGATATTTCCCGGGAAATATCTATCGACATAAAAAAGACGGGAGCCGGCGGCTCCCGTCTTTCGTTCTTAGGAAGAGTAGTTTGGTGCTTCTTTCGTAATCTGCACGTCGTGAGGGTGACTTTCCCGCAGGCCGGCGTTAGTAATCCGCACAAAGCGGGCATCTTCACGCAAAGATGAAATTGTCGGGGTACCGCAGTAGCCCATACCGGCCCTCAAGCCGCCAAGCAGCTGGTGGATCGTATCCTTCAGCGGGCCTTTATAAGGGATACGGCCTTCAATGCCTTCCGGTACAAGCTTTTGGCTGTTTTCTTGGAAATAGCGGTCCTTGCTTCCCTGCTCCATAGCGCTCATCGAGCCCATGCCACGGTAAACTTTAAACTGGCGGCCCTGATAAATTTCACGCTCCCCAGGACTTTCTGTCACTCCTGCAAGCAGGCTGCCGAGCATCACTGCATGAGCACCGGAAGCCAGAGCTTTGGCGATATCGCCGGAATATTTGATTCCGCCGTCGGCAATAATCGGTACGTTATGCTTATCCGCTTCTTCTGCACACTCATATACAGCGGTGATCTGCGGAACACCAACGCCAGCTACTACACGGGTTGTACATATAGAGCCCGGACCGATGCCGACTTTTACAATATCGGCGCCTGCCTCGATTAAATCCCTCGTGCCTTCAGCCGTGGCCACATTTCCAACTATCAGCACGACATCAGGATAGCTGCTGCGGATTTCTGCAATTTTGTCGAGTACGCCTTTGGAGTGACCGTGGGCAGTATCGATCACAATTGCGTCGGCTTCTGCTTTAACCAGAGCTTCCACACGTTTATCCGTATCGGCGCTCACCCCGACAGCCGCTCCGACGAGAAGTCTCCCCTGGGTATCCTTTGCCGAATGAGGGAATTCGATTACCTTCTCGATGTCTTTAATCGTAATCAGGCCTTTCAGGGTGCCATCCTTTTCTACAAGTGGAAGCTTTTCAATCCGGTGTTTCTGCAGTACATCCTCCGCTTCCTCAAGCGTAGTTCCCACTGGTGCTGTAACGAGATTGTTGGCGGTCATCACTTCTTTGATTCCAATCGAATAGTCTTCGATAAAGCGGAGATCGCGGTTCGTAATGATTCCCACCAGCTTTTGGTTCTCGTCAACGATCGGTACGCCGGAAATGCGGTATTTCCCCATTAGATGTTCTGCATCGAACACCTGGTGGTCCGGGTGAAGGAAGAAAGGATTCGTAATAACTCCGCTTTCTGAGCGCTTCACCTGATCCACCATTTCTGCCTGGGCTTCGATAGACATGTTTTTATGCACTATGCCAAGACCGCCGGCCCGTGCCATCGCGATCGCCATATCTGCTTCCGTCACTGTATCCATTCCAGCGCTTACAACAGGAATATTTAAAGGAAGCTTATCGGTTAACGATGTCCGTACTGATACATCCCTTGGATGAATATCAGATCTTGCCGGTAACAATAAAACGTCATCAAATGTTAGACCTTCTTGGGAAAACTTATCTGCTCGCACGAATCTTCCTCCTTCAAAATGGTTGATTTTACAGGATTTCTCACTGTCCTGCTGCCTGTAACTATATTTATTTCTAATATCTTATCACGTTTGAGCCAGACTCAGAAGTAAAAGGAAGATGTTTTATTTTTCCGAAAATTTATAAACAGGCGCTAATAATTATGTAAAGGATTTCAAAGCTGTATCCACCATGCTAGATCACATGGTGGATGGATGACTTTTCATTTAACTGGACGACCTGACCGTCTTTATCAAGCTGAACCAACGGATATTCTATCTCACGGCGGTCCATGTGCACGATCGAAGCAGAGCTGCCGTCGGCGAGCTGCACTTTCTTTCCGGTCATTACAGTAATGAACTGCTCTGTTAATGTTTCGACGACGGCGGGAGGAAGCTTTCCAAACGACTGCACCGTCAGCTCACGCATTGCATGAAAAGCCGATTTTCCCTCATTCTCCAATCGTTCGCTTGCCATGGCGTGATACATGTCCGCCGCTGCTACAATGCTGCTCAGCACATATATTTTGCCGCTTTTCATCCCGAATGGATACCCGCTTCCATCCTCACGTTCATGGTGCTGCAAAATAGCCAGCAATACCTCATCACTGAGCATACCGGTAGCCTTTGCCATCTGGTAGCTCTGAATCGGATGCTTTCCCGCCTTCTGACGCTCTACGGCAGAAACTCTGGCCAGGGAAGCGTCACATAAGAGCCCGGCGAGCGCCGCTCCAAGCCATTCCTTCCGGGTGCAGCCATGCTTTTTAGCCAGCAGCGCAGCTAAAAGCGCCACTGATACCGCATGATGACTTTCGTACTTTTCCTGTTCTGCAAACTGATAGCTGGTAAATATATGAGAAGCGTTTTCTTCAATATCCTCGAGCAGGGGAGCAACAACGGCACGTGCTTTTTTCATTTCAATCGGGGCTCCAGCTGTCCATGAGCGCCACATGACTTCATGCGCTTCCACTGCTGCATCATAAACGTCTTCAAATCTCGGCTGATGATGCCCCGTGGCTGTCTCAGCCTCTTCAGCTGGAGAAAAGGGATCACCATTGACAAGCACCGGCTTCACTTCAATATACTCCACAAGAAATTGTTTGATAATATCGACTAAATGCTCTGTCAGCGCCGTTTGTTTTCTGACCACCGGTGTTTCGTTCACTGCATAGATATCGTTCACCAGGACGCATCCAGGCACTGCCTGATTAATATGTATCCGCATGGAGACCACTCCATTCCTACTAATATAATACTTATATTTTACTATTTTCCCCGGAAAATACCACTACTTTCCCTGTTCTCATGAAGGTTTTTAGAATAAAATTCCATTTTTCATGCAAAAAAGCCCAGCCGTTTAAACTACGGCCGGACTTCAAACTATTCTTCCTCTGATTCTGTTGGAACGTTTTCTTCTTCGATGGCTTCATGTTCAATTACGGGCGCCACCGTAGAAACAGCCTCGCCTTTATCGAGACGGATGAGGCGCACGCCCTGCGCGTACCGTCCAAGTCTCGAAACATCGCCTACCTGCATACGGATCACCACTCCCTGAATGGTCATCACCATCAGGTCGATGTCCAATGGCACCGAACGCATCGCTGCGAGTTCTCCTGTGCGGCTTGTCAGTTTAATCGCCTTTAACCCTTTGCCGCCCCGGTTCTGCTTACTGAATTCTTCAATTGAGGTAAGCTTCCCGTATCCTTTGTTCGTTACCATTAGTATCATTTCATTCTCTACTGAAATATCCATACCTACTACTTCGTCATCTTCGCGAAGCGAAATGGCTTTAACTCCGGAAGCCGTCCGCCCCATCGAGCGCACGTCCTCTTCATCAAAGTGAATGGACATTCCCTGCTTTGTGCCGATAATTAAGGAATCGTCGCCGGAGGTGAGACGCACGCCGTGAAGCTCATCGTCCTCCCGGACGTTAATAGCGAACAGGCCGCCCTTGCGGATGTTTGAAAAGGCCGACAGCACAGTTCTTTTCGAAATTCCTTTTTTCGTCAGGAAGAATAGATAGGCGTTTTCCGAAAATTCCTCGATCGGAATCACCGTGCTGATATATTCACCTTTATCGATCTGAAGCAGATTAATTAACGGAATCCCTTTAGCCGTACGGCTTAATTCAGGAATTTCGTAAGCTTTCAAACGATATACTTTCCCTTTGTTGGTAAAGAAAAGAATTGTCTGGTGGGAATTGGTCGTCAGCAGATGCTCTACAAAGTCATCCTCATTCGTTCCCATTCCCTGTACGCCCCGTCCACCGCGGCGCTGGCTCCGGTACGTATCAATCGGCATACGTTTAATGTAGCCCTGGTGCGAAATAGTGACCACTACGTCCTGCCGCGGAATAAGGTCTTCGTCTTCGATGGAATTCTCTCCTGCTTCCAGACGTGTCCGACGGTCGTCACCGAATTTCTCCTTCACTTCGGTAAGCTCTTCCCGGATGATTTCGAGCACCCGCTCTTCGTTAGCCAAAATTTCTTTCAACTCCCGGATGCGCTCCATCAGCTCCCGGTACTCCTGTTCAATTTTGTCTCTTTCAAGGCCGGTTAAACGCTGCAGTCGCATGTCGAGAATAGCCTGTGCCTGATCTTCACTCAAATCATAGTTATCCATCAGACCATTTCTTGCGATCTCCGTTGTTTCCGATCCCCGGATCAGCTCAATCACCGCATCCAGATGGTCAAGCGCCACCCGTAAGCCTTCAACAATGTGGGCACGGGCCTCTGCTTTTCGAAGCTCAAAAGCAGTCCGGCGCTTAATAACTACTTTTTGATGCTCGAGATAGTGATACAGACATTCTTTGAGGTTAAGCACCTTCGGCTGGCCGTTCACAAGAGCCAGCATGTTAATGCCAAAGCTCGTCTGCAGCGCCGTTTGCTTGTATAGGTTATTTAAAATAACGTTAGCGTTGGCATCTCTTCGTACTTCCACGACGACCCGCATGCCGTTACGGTCTGATTCGTCGCGCAGGTCAGTAATGCCGTCGATTTTTTTATCGCGCACCAGCTCTGCAATACGCTCCACTAGCCGGGCTTTGTTCACCTGATATGGCAGCTCATCTACGATGATTGTTTCCTTGCCTTTTTTATCCTCTTCAATGTAGGCGTGCGAACGGATAATAATTGATCCTTTGCCCGTCTGGTAAGCCTTCCGGATACCCGAGCGGCCTAAAATGGAAGCAGCTGTCGGAAAATCCGGCCCAGGGATGTATTCCATCAGCTCTTCTACCGTAATATCAGGATCTTCACTCAGGGCGAGTACCCCGTCAATAACTTCTTCAAGACGGTGCGGCGGAATATTGGTAGCCATACCCACGGCAATTCCGGACGTACCGTTAACGAGCAGGTTCGGGAAACGCGCCGGCAGAACCACAGGCTCCCGCTCGTTACCGTCATAGTTTTCCTGATAATCAATCGTATCTTTGTTAATATCGCGGACCATTTCAAGCGATATTTTAGACATTTTTGCTTCGGTATAACGCATTGCCGCTGCTCCGTCCCCGTCCACGGACCCGAAGTTCCCGTGCCCGTTTACGATTGGATGGCGGTAGCTGAAATCCTGTGCCATGCGCACCATTGTTTCATAAACTGCGGAGTCGCCGTGCGGGTGGTATTTACCGATAACGTCCCCAACGATACGGGCGGACTTCCGGAACGGCTTTTCCGGGGTCATGCCGAGCTCACTCATTGCAAATAAAATACGCCGATGCACCGGCTTCATTCCATCACGAACGTCCGGGAGGGCCCGGCTGACGATAACACTCATCGCGTAATCCAAAAACGAGGTACGCATCTCCTCGCCGATACCAATCTCCGTGACTCTGGATTCGTTTTCTGCCATTGCAGTAACCTCCTACTTTCTATTCCAGCAGGCTTGAGTGCCTGTTTCTGCTATATTCGATAGAAACCCCCGCTTTAATCTTCCGCGGGGGTTTCTTTGTTTCACCTTAATGCCGGCTCTTATACGTCGAGGTTCTGTACGTAATGCGCGTTTTCCTGGATAAAGTCACGACGCGGCTCTACGTGATCGCCCATCAGTGTTTCAAACACTTCATCGGCCACCATTGCCTCTTCAAGCGTAACCTGCATGGTTGTTCTGGAATCCGGATCCATGGTCGTTTCCCAAAGCTGGGTCGGATTCATTTCCCCGAGCCCTTTATAGCGCTGAAGATTTGGTTTTGGCTGCGCCGGGAGCTCGGCCAGGGCAGGCTGAAGCTCACGCTCGAAAAAGAGATAGCGAACGTATTTGCCCTGTTGGACCTTGTATAGAGGCGGCTGGGCAATATAAATATATCCTCTTTCAAGCAGCGGCCGCATATAACGATAAAAGAAGGTTAGCAGAAGTGTCCGGATATGGGCTCCGTCCACGTCGGCGTCCGTCATAATAATAATCCGGTGATAGCGAGCCTTTTCGATATCAAATTCGTTGCCGATTCCCGTTCCAAGAGCTGTAATAATGGTTCTGATTTCATTGTTGGCAAGAATTTTATCCAGACGTGCTTTTTCCACGTTCAGAATTTTTCCGCGCAGCGGCAGAATAGCCTGGAAATGCCGGTCCCTTCCCTGTTTGGCTGAACCGCCGGCTGAATCCCCTTCGACGATATATACTTCACTGCTTGCCGCATCCTTCGAGGTGCAGTCGGCCAGTTTTCCCGGCAGGGAACTGACTTCGAGGGCGCTTTTACGACGGGTTAACTCCCGTGCTTTTTTCGCAGCGTCCCGGGCTCTTGAAGCCATAAGCCCTTTTTCTACGATCGTTTTCGCCGTGTCCGGATTTTCGCTCATAAACCTCGAAAAATGCTCCGAGAATAATGAATCTGTAATAGTCCGGGCTTCCCCGTTCCCTAACTTTGTTTTTGTCTGCCCTTCAAACTGCGGATCCGGAATTTTCACGCTGACAATCGCGACCAGTCCTTCACGCACATCGTCTCCGATTAAGTTTGGATCGTTTTCTTTGAAAAGGCTGTTCTTACGGGCATAGTCGTTAATAACTCTCGTCAGTGCCGTCCGGAATCCGGACTCATGGGTTCCACCTTCATGGGTGTTAATATTATTCGCAAACGAATACACATTGCTCGTATACCCGTTGTTATACTGCATCGCAACTTCCACCTGAATATCGTTGCGGTTCGCTTCAAGAAAAATTGGCTCTTTGTGAAGAGTATCCTTCTGACGGTTCAGATATTCCACAAACGAAGCAATACCGCCTTCGTAATGGTAGGACTGCACCTGTTCTTCTTCCGGGCGTTTATCCGTACATGTAATATGGAGTCCCCGGTTGAGAAACGCGAGTTCCCGTACACGGGTAGTGAGCGTTTCAAATTCAAACTCGGTCGTTTCTTCAAAGATATCTGAATCCGGTTTGAAACGGATCTTTGTGCCCCGTTTGTCTGTCTTGCCGACTTTTTCGAGGTCGTGCTGCGGGATACCGCGGCGGTAAGCCTGCTGATAAATTTCGCCTTCCCTGTGCACTTCGATATCAAGCGTTTCGGAAAGAGCGTTCACCACGCTCGCCCCAACACCGTGAAGACCGCCGGAAACCTTATAGCCGCCGCCGCCGAATTTACCGCCGGCGTGCAGTACGGTCATAATAACTTCCACTGCCGGCCTTCCCATTTTTTCGTGCATGCCGACAGGCACACCACGGCCGTTGTCTTCTACGGTGATGCTGTTGTCTTTTTCGATCGTAATATATATTTGGTCGCAATAGCCGCCCATGGCTTCATCAATGCTGTTATCAACAATCTCCCACACTAAATGGTGAAGTCCTCTGGACGTTGTAGAGCCGATATACATGCCTGGGCGCTTCCGGACTGCTTCGAGTCCTTCAAGTACCTGGATCTGACTTTCATCATATGAATTTTGATTCATCGACAATCTGTTCACCTTCGCTTCCTGCGGGATCAAATCTCGCGTGTAGTCCGTAAATACATGCTGCCGTTTTCATGTCTTTATAAGCTTAGTCCTCTTTGGCTGACTGTATTTCTTCATGATATTCATCATATTCTGAAATAATCTGCGATCTGCGTTTCAGCGTTAACGAAGAAATAGGAGAGAAATAAACCTTCTCTTTCGTAACTACGACGGACTTTGCTTCGGAATCTGCAATTTGCTCTTTATCGTCATTTTCGACTGCCTGCAGGAACTGTCTTGTAATACTTGAAGAATCCTGACTGTTGCTGTCTAAAATCGCAATGACATCTTTTGAACGTATTACGGTGCCGTCGCCTAAATGTATAAACAATGTGATTCACCACCTACTGTTTTTCCAATTGTCCCTGGCGGGCAGTAAACACGGTTGCCCGCTCGATTGTCTCATGCTTGATGCTTTCAATGCTTGTCGTTGTAACAAAGGTCTGTACTTTTCCCTGGATCGCGTCAAGTAAATGAGACTGCCGATGCTGATCGAGTTCAGAGAGAACGTCATCAAGGAGAAGGATCGGATACTCTCCTACATAAGCTCGGATCAGCTCTATCTCTGCCATTTTTAACGATAACGCAGCTGTTCGCTGCTGGCCCTGGGATCCGTATGTCTGTACGTCTCTTTCGTTGACCAGAAGCTTCATTTCATCCCGGTGCGGTCCTGCAAGTGACAGTCCACGTCGGATTTCATTTTCCCTGCGGCGCTCAAGCTCTGTCCGCAGCTGTTCAGCGAGTGCTGAGGCTTCCATTTCCGCATGAATGTTTGCGGAAGGGTCATACTGCAGCTCAAGCTGCTCCCGGTCCTGTGTGATCCGTGTATGAATCTCTGAGGCCCATCCTTCAAGCTGCTGTAAAAATCCGTAACGCCGCTGGATTACTTTCACGGCTGCTTCGATGTATTGTTCATCGATGACCTCAAGTGTTAATTCCTGCTCCCGGCTCGGCACGGGAAACATGCCCTTCAGCAGCTGGTTACGCTGCTTTAGAATGCGCTGGTATTTGGAAAGATCGTGAAGATACACCGGACTGATCTGGCCAATCTCCATATCAATAAAACGCCGCCTCATATTCGGCCCGCCTTTTACAAGGTTTAAATCCTCCGGGGCAAACATGACGACGTTGCATGCGCCTATATATTCGCTTAGCTTTTTTTGTTCGATGCCATTCTTTTTTACTTTTTTTCCTTTAGCCGAAAGAATAACTTCGAGATCAACATGACGCTGCTCCCGCTCGACTGAAGCTTCGATACGGGCAAATTCGTGGTCCCAGCCAATCAATTCCCTGTCTTTAGAAGTCCGGTGGGATTTCGCAAAAGCAAGCATATGAATAGCTTCCATCAGGTTTGTTTTTCCCTGGGCATTTTCCCCGACAATAACGTTTACAGTGTTCTCTATTTGCAAGGCAATATCACCGTAGTTGCGATACTGCTTGAGCCGAATGTTTTTTACATACACAGGCCTGTACTCATCCTTCGCCGGTATCGATAGTGAAGCTTCCGCTCTCTTCGACTTCCACTACGTCCCCTGGATATAGCTTTCTTCCCCTGCGGGCTTCTTCTTCTCCATTCACTTCTACAGCGAATTCGGAGAGAAACCACTTTGCCATACCACCTGTATCGATGATTCCAGCTTCTTTGAGGAACTGGCCGAGTGTTATATATTCGGTTGTGATATTAATCGCCTCTCCCATATCGATCCTCCCGACGCCGGATATTAAAGCATAATTATTATTTCTGCCTGTTTCCGAACATATTTCATTCATACTTTATATTTTACTAAAAATAAGCGGAAAATGCCAGTATATCGCACTATTCGTTTCATATTCCCTGTCAGCATAACATAAGAAAAACGGCCTCCTGTTTTATACAAAAGGCCGTATAATTGTTCAACTTTTAATACGTGCGTACCGGCGAAAATAAATGCAGCATCTGATCATGGTCTGTCGGTCGCACCACAAATGGGCTCATCGCCCCGGTAAATTGAATATGAATTTTTTCACTGTCGATTACTTTTAGGGCATCTGTGATATTTTTTCCGTTAAACGAAATGCGAAGTTCTTCTCCGTCTATTTTATCACAATCGATGTTTTCCGTCACTTTCCCAATTTCGGAGGAAACGGAGTTGATCTCCACCCTTCCGTCCCCGAGTGTTTTTAAGTTGATCACGTTGTTTTTTGTTTCTCTTGAAAGCAGCAAAGCCCGGTCAAGTGACTGCAATAATTCTTTCGTAGACAGCTCAACCCCGGTTTTCGTTTCAGAAGGAATCATATTTTTTGTGACCGGATATTTCCCATCAAGAAGCCGGGAATAAAACAGGAGATGTGGAAAACGGAACATTACCTGGGTTTCCGTAATAATAATTTCCACCGTGGAATCATCATCACTCAACAGACGGCTTAACTCATTCAGGCTTTTACCTGGAATGACAATGTTGGACAGATCAGGTGCATCCGAACCTGCTTCGAGATTTGCTTTCCGGAGAGCAAGCCTGTGGCTGTCTGTAGCAGTACAGATCAGTTCTCCGTTCTCACTTTCAAGGTTTACACCTGTCAACACTGGTCGCGTTTCCTGGGCCGACACGGCAAAAACTGTCTGGCGGATCATATCCTTAAGTAAGCTCTGCGGCAGATGGAACATATTTGTATCATCCAGTTTGGGAAGCCGTGGGTATTCTTCTGGGTCCAGACCATTCAGGTTAAATACGACAGAGCCGGAACGGATCGTAGTCGCGAACTGATCCTGTACGACGACTTCAATTTCTTCTCCTGGAAGCTTTTTTACTATTTCCGCAAAAAAACGGGCCTGGAGTACAATGCTCCCCTGCTCCTGCACCTGAACATACTGATTATCGTTTTCCTCTGTGGGAATGAACGTCTCGATGGATATATCAGAATCACTGCCCGTTAACGTTACGCCATCAGCGGCTGCAACGATTTTAATTCCTGTCAGTATTGGAATTGTCGTTCTGGAGGAGACAGCTTTATTTACGTTTTGTACATGTTGCACAAATTGATCTCGATCGACGGTGAAATGCATTAGGTCATCTCCCTTTATATATATTGTTTTTAAAGTAGTAATAGTAGTAGGGCTTGTTAGTAATGTGGATAAATAAGGTTTGAACTGCTAAATCAGGCATTTATAGTTGTGAATAAGCTGTGCATAACTTCGGGTCATTATCCACACCTATGTGCGTAATTGATCGATGATCCCCTGGACAGTTTTTTGCAGTTCTGTATCTGTCGACATCAGATTTGATATTTTTTCGTGGGCGTGAATGACGGTGGTGTGGTCTCTGCCTCCAAAAGCCTCACCTATTTTCGGCAGAGAGGCATCCGTCATTTCCCGGGACAGATACATGGCGATCTGACGTGGAAAAGCAATGCTCTTTGTACGCTTCTTTGCTTTTAATTCCGGCACAGGCATCTGAAACTGGGTGGCCACCCGTTCCTGGATATGCTCAATAGTGACTGTCTTAGGTTGGGCGGTAGGAATGATATCTTTTAAAGCTTCAGCCGCAAGGTCAGCATTCATGTCCTGATTGATCAACGAAGAATAAGCGACGACACGGATGAGTGCCCCCTCGAGTTCACGAATGTTTGTATCGATTTGATTGGCAATATAGAGCATGACCTCGTTTGGAATGTCGAGCATTTCCGCTTTCGCTTTTTTGCGCAGAATAGCGATTCTTGTTTCCAGGTCCGGCGGCGTGATATCAGTGATTAATCCCCATTCAAACCGGGAGCGGAGCCGGTCTTCAAGCGTTGGTATTTCCTTTGGCGGGCGGTCGCTGGAAATAACAATTTGTTTGCTTTCTTCATGAAGAGCATTAAAGGTGTGGAAAAACTCTTCCTGGGTCTGCTCTTTTCCTGCTAAAAACTGAATATCGTCGATAAGCAGTACATCGACGTTTCGATATTTGTTCCGGAAATGCACAGCTTTGTTGTCCCGGATAGCATTGATAAATTCATTGGTAAACTTTTCAGAGGACAGGTACATAACTTTGGCATTTGGATTGTGATCAATAACGTAATGGCCGATGGCATGCATCAAGTGGGTTTTTCCAAGGCCGACACCGCCGTAAATAAACAATGGATTGTACGCTTTGGCTGGTGCTTCAGCTACTGCAAGCGATGCAGCGTGGGCAAAACGGTTCCCGGAGCCGATCACGAAAGTATTAAATGAGTACTTATCATTCAGCATGCTCTTTGGAGGGTCCTGGCTGGAGTCGGACGGAGCTGCTTTTGGGGGCACTGGTTCGTTTTCAACTGGAACTTCAGCCTGCGGGATCACAAATTTCACCTGCAGCGCGGAGCCGGTAATATCTTCTAAAGCGTCAGTAATCAGGTTTGTATAACGGCTCTCAAGCCAGTCACGGGCAAACTCATTCGGTGCTTCAATAATTACGGTATCTCCTTGAAGATCCGAGGCCTCTGTCGCTTTCAACCACGTTTCATAGCTTGGTTTACTTACTTTTTCCTGCATTAGTTCCAATGTCTGGTTCCATAAATCAGTAATATTTTCCAATAAGGACGCACTCCTCTCGTACAGGTTTAGCAGTATACAATGGTTTGGCTGGAGACTCAAATCGCCGGAAAGACAGAAAAGGCTTCTATCTTATCATGGTGAAAGAAAGAAACCCAATAAGTGAATATGCGGGAGATGCATATTGTATGCGTTATAAAATTATTGTGCAATAATAATAAAATTATGTAAAAAAAGAAATACACATAATGCACAGGGCTGTGAATAACATTGTCCAATGGCTGTGGAAAATTATCCACAAAGTTATCAACAGCTGTGGATAAGGTTGCATTGCATGGAATGTTATTAACAGAAACTTAATCCATGATAGCAAATAAAAAGATGAATAACAACGGGAACATATTTGTTTATCCACAAACTCAAGAACTTGTGTATAGAAACTATCCACAGCACTAGATTATGTGTACAGGTTGTTCATAACGCTGTGGGCATTTTTTATGTTCGCTTTTGTTTATCCACACAGCAGGGAAAAATTGCTGGGCACAAATGCAGGAAAAACAGCCGGTGATATCGGTCAGGGGGTGGTTGACAGTTTTTCTTATTCTCTATATAATTTACGGGAATGTTTTCGAACGTTTATTACTCCTTAAGGAGGTGCGATACACTATGGGAAAACCAACATTTACCCCTAACAACCGGAAGCGTAAAAAAGTACACGGTTTCCGTGCGAGAATGGGAACAAAGAACGGTCGTCAGGTTTTGAAAAATCGTCGTCGTAAAGGTAGAAAAGTATTATCTGCATAAGAAGACCACGGATTTTATCCAGTGGTCTTTTTTTCTGTCTTCAGCCGGAAAGAAAAATAAAAATGCCGGCGGTTATTATAGGAAAAGGGGGAACCGGGTGATGAAAAAGCACAATCGTTTAAAAAAGAATCACGAATTCAGCTATATTTTTGCGCACGGAACTTCCTTTGCTAACCGGCAATTTGTGCTTTATACCTTAAAAAAAGAGGAACAGGTTCATTACCGGGCAGGACTTACAGTCAGCAAGCGGATGGGAAACGCCGTAATGCGCAACCGGATCAAGCGCTATCTGCGTGAAGCTGTATCGGAGCTTGAACCCCGGATCCCCGGAGGCTATGACCTGGTAGTGATAGCCAGGAAACCGGTAGCGGATATGGATTACCATGAAACGAAAAAAAGTCTGACCCATGTATTTAAAAAAGCCGGTTTGTTAAACTCAGGTAAAGCAAAGCCCACCAAGTAGACAAAAAGCTGTTTTCGCTTCTGACTGATAAGCGTCTGGGAGCGAAAAATACTTTTAAAATAGAGGGATTTCTGCCGGTGCTGAAGAAATTGTTTACAGAAACCGTGCGTAAATAAACTCAAAATCACTTTACACATACATGTATGTGCAGCATATGCCTATAGATGCCCATAATAAACGAAAAGCGGGTACTGAGAACGTAAGGAATGAGGAGGGCGGGGTAACGGTGAACCAATCGATGAAGGTTTCGGGGAAAACAGTAGAAGAAGCTTTAGATACAGCTGTGCGGGAGTGGGAAACGACAATAGACCGTATCGAGTACCAGGTGCTTGAAGAACCAAGAAAAGGATTTCTCGGTATTGGAGCGAAGCAGGCTTCCATAGAAGTATTCCTTCGGGTCGACCCTGTGGAGGAAGCGGCTGCATACTTAAAAGATCTGGTTCAGGCTATGAACGTAGAAGCAGAAGTGGAAGTACAGATCCTAAGAAAGCATACTGCGATGGAGATCAAAGGCTCTTCTCTCGGCCTTCTGATTGGAAAACGCGGAAAGACCCTCGATGCGCTCCAGCATCTTACGAATACAGCCGCCAATAAGTATGCTGACGCCAAACAGCATATAGTACTTGATGCTGAAAATTACCGTGGGAAACGAAAAGAATCGCTGCAGCGGTTTGCAGAGCGGATGGCCGGAAAAGCTCTCCGGGAAGCCAAAACAATTAAACTTGAGCCTATGGATGCAGCGGAACGAAAAATTATTCATCAGACCCTGCATCAGCATAAAAATATTGAAACAACGTCTTCAGGAAAAGAACCGAGGCGTCACGTAGTAATTACGCCCGGTGTAAAAGAAAAGTTAAAATGAGACAAATTGCCGCCTGGACTGCCGGGCGGTTTTTTAAAAGAAACAGGCAGATGTACACAGGTTATCCACATGTGGATAAAAACCTTTTTCGAACTGCGTTCATATGATATTCTATTTAGTTAGAAGCATATAAGGAAACTGACGAAAGCGATGCCGAAAAAGGTGTCGTCCTTTTCGTGTGTCTAATAGATGAAGAAAAACCCAGGGAGGGTTGATGAATGGAAACAGATACAATTGCCGCGATTTCGACTCCGAGCGGGGAAGGGGCTATTGCGATTGTCCGCCTGAGCGGAGACGAAGCGCTAAATATTGCGGATCATGTGTATAAAGGCAAAAAATCTCTTCATGACGTGGAAACCCATACGATCCATTACGGGCATATTATCGACCCAGCGGACGGCTCCGTGATTGAAGAATCCATGATCTCTGTCCTCAGGGCTCCAAAAACATTTACAAGAGAAGATATCGTGGAAATTAACTGTCACGGAGGACTGGTTTCGGTCAATCGTGTCCTTGATAATGTATTAAGCCAGGGAGCACGGCTCGCGGAGCCTGGAGAGTTCACGAAACGGGCATTTTTAAATGGGCGTATTGATCTTACACAGGCGGAAGGTGTCATGGACCTGATCAGAGCTAAAACCGACCGGGCCATGCAGAGTGCCTTAAAGCAGGTTGAAGGAAGGCTTTCCGAACGCATCCGCAAGCTTCGCCAGAAGCTTCTTGAAACAGTAGCCAATGTGGAAGTGAATATTGACTACCCTGAATTTGATGCTGATGTTGTGACGACAAATGTTTTGAAAGAAAATGTTTCGTTTGTCGGCGAAGAGATCGATCAGCTTCTCGTAACGGCCCGGCAGGGAAAAATTATGCGTGAAGGACTTGGCACAGCGATTATCGGCCGGCCGAACGTGGGAAAATCCTCCCTGATGAATAATTTGGTACATGAAAACAAAGCAATTGTCACGGAAGTGCCCGGCACCACAAGAGACGTGCTCGAGGAGTATGTAAACGTCCGGGGGGTGCCCCTTCGTTTAATTGACACCGCCGGTATACGTGAAACTGAAGATATTGTGGAAAAGATCGGCGTAGAACGCTCTCGCCAGGTGCTGCAGGAAGCGGAACTGATTCTTCTTGTCATCAATAGTGCAGAGCCGCTGTCCGATGAAGACCGAGCATTATTTCAGGCAGTTCAAGGCATGAATGTTATTGTTATAATGAATAAAACGGATCTCCCCAAGCAGGTGGATGAGGAAGAACTCCGGGAGTATACATCCGGCCGGCCGATTATTGCCGCTTCTTTTCTGAATGATGAAGGCATCGATAGTCTTGAAGAAGCAATTGCCCACCTCTTTTTTGATGAAGGGGTGGAGGCAGCGGACATGAATTATTTGTCCAATGCCCGCCATATTGGGTTGTTAAATCAGGCAAAACGTTCGGTGAATGACGCTTTGGAAGCCGTGGAAATGGGAGTGCCAGTAGACATGGTACAAATTGATATTACCCGGGCCTGGGAACAGCTCGGAGAAATTGTCGGGGAAAACGTGCACGACGGATTAATTGATCAGCTGTTTGCCCAGTTTTGTCTCGGAAAATAGATACATCCGCTGCAGGCGGAGGGTAATACTAGAAGGAGGAACCGTAATGAGTTACAACGGAGGAAATTATGACACGATTGTCATCGGCGCCGGACATGCGGGCGTAGAAGCAGGGCTTGCTTCTGCGCGCATGGGAGCTAATACATTGATGCTGACGCTGAACCTGGACGCTGTAGCGTTTATGCCGTGCAACCCGTCCGTAGGAGGGCCGGCAAAAGGCATCGTTGTCCGCGAAATTGATGCGCTCGGCGGAGAAATGGCTAAAAATATTGATAAAACCCATATCCAGATGCGGATGCTTAATACAGGAAAGGGACCGGCAGTTCAGGCGCTCCGTGCGCAGGCTGATAAATTTCTTTATCAGCAGGAAATGAAGCGGACCCTTGAGAACACAGACAATTTAACGATTCGCCAGGGACTGGTTGAGGAGTTGATCGTTGAAGATAACGTATGTAAAGGCGTAGTCACTAATACTGGCGCGAGCTATTACGCTTCCTCGGTCGTAGTGACAACGGGCACTTATCTGCGCGGCAAGATTATTCTTGGAGAACTTGCGTACGAAAGTGGTCCCAATAACATGCAGCCCTCCATCAATTTATCGGACAGCATTAAAGCGCTCGGGCTCGATATGGTACGGTTTAAAACCGGCACGCCTCCCCGGGTGAACAGTAATTCCATCGATTACAGCAAAACAGAGATCCAGCCCGGCGACGAGCAGCCGCGTGCCTTTTCCTACGAAACGGTGGAATTCATTACTGATCAGCTGCCGTGCTGGCTCACCTATACCGGCGCAGAAACGCATGAGCTGATTACAAACAATCTGCAGCGCTCTCCGATGTACTCCGGTATGATCGAAGGAACTGGTCCGAGGTACTGCCCTTCAATTGAAGACAAAATTGTCCGTTTTAACGACAAGCCGAAGCACCAGATTTTCCTCGAACCCGAAGGCAGAAATACAGATGAAGTTTACGTGCAGGGGCTCTCAACCAGTCTTCCGGAGGACATTCAGTTCGGCATACTCAAAACGATCCCGGGACTTGAAAACGTAAAAATGATGCGCCCGGGATATGCGATCGAATATGATGCAATTGTTCCGACGCAGCTATGGCCGACCCTTGAAACAAAAACCGTGGAAGGTCTCTTTACTGCCGGTCAGATTAACGGTACTTCGGGTTACGAAGAAGCTGCTGGGCAGGGAATTATGGCCGGAATCAACGCAGCCTGCAAAGCACAGGGCAAGGAAGGCGTCATCCTTGACCGTTCGGATGCGTATATTGGGGTTTTGATTGATGATCTGGTCACTAAGGGCACCAACGAACCATATCGCCTGTTAACGTCGAGAGCCGAATACCGCCTGCTTCTCCGTCATGACAATGCCGATCTGCGTCTAACCGATATCGGTCATGAGATCGGATTAGTTCCGGAGGCCCGCTACGAACGATTTGTGCATAAAAAAGAATCGATCGAGGCTGAGAAAAAACGATTGGAGAGCTTTACTCTGAAGCCGCATGAAGAAATTAATGATATGCTCATTTCCCGCGGTTCAACAGCGATGAAGGAAGCAGCTTCGGCGGCCCATCTGATGAAGCGGCCGGAAATCGGTTATGCTGATGTTGCTCCATTTGCAGACGCGCCTTCGTCTATTGCGCCAGATGTAGCCGAGCAGGTGGAAATTCAGGTGAAATACGAAGGATATATTTCCAAACAGCTTGAACAGGTCGAGCGGATGAAAAAAATGGAAGAGAAAAAAATTCCAGAAAGCATCGATTACCACTCCATCTCGGGTATTGCGATTGAAGCGAGACAAAAGCTTTCAGAAGTACGTCCGCTTTCTGTCGGACAGGCATCCCGTGTATCCGGAGTGAATCCGTCCGATATATCTATACTGCTTGTGTATATTGAACAGGGCCGTATGGCAACGACGTAACAGTACGTGATCAAGCCCCTGCTTACTGAAAGCAGGGGCTTTTTTTAAGACAACTCCGTTTTGCTGGGGGGTAAGCACCAGGAGGGTGAGTGTTGTCGTATTATCCAGTGAAGGGCAGGAAAGAAAGAATGAGTAAAGAAACGTTTCCGGAATGGCTTGAAGCCATACATATTTCTTTGGACGATAAACAGAAAAAGCAGTTTGAGCAGTATTATCAGCTGCTCGTGGAATGGAATGAGCGCATGAATCTGACAGGCATTACTGAAGAAGGGGAGGTATATGAAAAACATTTTTATGATTCTCTTACCGGGGCTTCCCTTTCGGCCTTTAAGGCAGAAGGCACTCTGATCGATGTCGGTTCAGGAGCCGGCTTCCCAAGTCTGCCTCTCAAGATCTGCTTTCCGGAGCTTCAGGTTACGATTGTCGACTCTTTAAAAAAACGCATCGGTTTTTTAGAGGAAATCGTCAGTGAGCTTGGGCTTGAAGGAGTGACCCTTATCCATGACCGGGCCGAGCAGCTGGCGCGTCAAACGGCGTACCGGGATCAGTTTGACGCAGCGAGTGCCCGTGCTGTGGCTAAGCTTCCAGTACTGCTCGAGCTCT
Source organism: Marinococcus luteus (assembly GCF_034497705.1). Classification (GTDB taxonomy): domain Bacteria; phylum Bacillota; class Bacilli; order Bacillales; family Marinococcaceae; genus Marinococcus; species Marinococcus luteus_A. The sequence continues at coordinate 110,338 of NZ_JAXRUV010000002.1, forward strand.
GCCTGCCGTTTGTAAAGCCAGGAGGTGTTTTCATTGCGTGGAAGGGAGCCAGCGGGGAAGAGGAACTGCATGAGGCAGACAACGCGCTGGTAAAATTAGAAGCAGAAGTATTGGCCCCGAAGAAAATGAAACTCCCGGAAGAACAGAGCGAACGAGTGCTATTAACATTCGAAAAAAAGAAAAAGACCCCAAAAGCGTATCCAAGAAAACCAGGGACCCCGGCAAAAAATCCTTTATAATCACCTACGGCTCATTCGACAACCCTTAGAAACGTGATAGAATGAAAAGAGCAAATGTACGAAATCCACTAGTGAAACATCATAGGCCGCAGTTTTTAAGTGAGGTGATATACGGGTATGAAACAGTCGATTCAAAAATGGTTCGGTCTGGGGGACAACCAGGCTGAAAAAAGCGGCATTAATGAACACGAAGTTAAAATGATTCCCATCCATCAAATCATGGCAAATCCTTTTCAGCCACGGACCATCTTTTCAGATGAAAAGCTTTCGGAGTTAGCTCAATCGCTGCAGACGCACGGCCTTCTGCAGCCAATAACGGTCAGAAAGCAGTCCGGAGGCTATGAAATTATTGCTGGTGAAAGGCGTTGGCGCGCTTCGCAGAAGCTTGGATGGAAAGAGATCCCGGCGCTGGTGAAAGAATTTAATGATACCCAGACGGCTTCAATTGCGCTCATTGAAAACCTTCAGCGAGAAGCATTAACAGCGCTTGAAGAGGCAGCTGCATACGCCAGGCTGCTTGAAATGAATCAGCTCACGCAGGCAAGTCTGGCGCAGCGGCTGGGAAAAAGTCAGTCGACCATCGCTAACAAGCTTCGCCTGCTACATCTTTCTGAATACGTTCAGGAGAAGCTGTCAGAAAAAGAAATTACCGAACGGCATGCTAGAGCGCTTCTGAAGCTTCCGGAGGCGGAGCGCCAGGATCGTATCGTTGATGAGGCCATTGAAAAGGACTGGAACGTGAAACAGACGGAAGATAAAATTGCTGCTATGCTTGATCCAAAGCCGAAAAAGACAAAGCAGCCGAAAAAGCACGTCTCCAGGGATACCCGTATTGCCTTAAATACGATCCGGGAGTCGATAGACATGGTGACGAAAAGCGGTATGACAATTGATACTAATGAAGAAGACTATGATGGTTATTATCAGGTGACCATTCGAATACCAAAATCGAAGCAGTAAATAAGAAGAACAGCATGGAACTGGGAAAGTAGGTGTATCGATGGCAAAAACTGTTGCTATCGCCAACCAGAAAGGCGGCGTTGGGAAAACAACAACAGCAGTAAACATTAGTGCCTGTCTGGCACATGTAGGACAGCGGGTGCTTCTCGTGGACATTGACCCGCAGGGTAACGCCACCAGCGGGGCCGGCATTGAAAAAGGGGACGTTGAAAAATGCGTGTATAACGTTCTCGTTGAGGACACGGATATTCGTGATATTGTCCGGGGCACAGCCTTGGAACAACTGGACGTAGTACCTGCCACCATACAGCTTTCCGGGGCAGAAATTGAGCTGGTCTCCACTATTTCCCGGGAAATAAGGCTGAAAAATGCATTGGAGGATGTGGCTGCGCAGTACGACTACATAATAATCGATTGCCCTCCCTCCCTTGGACTTTTAACGATCAACGCGCTTTCCGCTTCGGACTCGATTTTAATCCCTGTGCAGTGTGAGTACTATGCCCTGGAAGGATTGAGCCAGCTGCTCAATACGGTCCGGCTTGTGCAAAAGCACTTAAACCATGACCTGGAAATCGAAGGGGTCCTGCTTACGATGCTCGACGCAAGGACCAATCTTGGATTTCAGGTTATAGAAGAAGTGAAAAAATATTTTCAAGAAAAAGTATTCGAAACGATTATTCCCCGGAATATACGTCTTGGGGAAGCTCCAAGCCACGGTCTTCCAATTATTATGTATGACGCAAAGTCTAAGGGTGCCGAGGTCTATTTAGAATTAGCAAAGGAAGTGGTTGCTGGTGGCCAAAGGTCTAGGTAGAGGATTGAACGCTTTTTTTCCGGAAGAAACAGGCGGCAACGAAGATCAAATCACTGCCGTACCAGTACAGGAATTACGGCCGAACCCTTATCAGCCCAGAAAACGATTTGAAGAAGAGGCGATTGAAGAGCTGAAGCAATCTGTGGCGGAGTTTGGTGTCCTGCAACCCATTCTCGTCCGCAAAAGTATTAAAGGGTACGATATTGTTACGGGAGAGCGGCGGTTCCGTGCTGCCTCAGCGGCAGGCCTAAAAGAAATTCCGGCGATCGTAAAGGATTTAAGCGATGAGCGGATGATGGAAGTCGCGTTAATTGAAAATCTGCAGCGGGAAGACCTGAATCCATTAGAAGAAGCCCATGCGTATCAGCGTCTGGTGGAATCACTCGACATTACTCAGGATGAACTGTCCAAGCGGCTCGGAAAGAGCAGACCGCACATTGCCAATTATATCCGGCTTCTGCAGCTGCCGGCAGAAGTGCAAAAGCTCGTTGAGACCAAGGAGATTTCCATGGGGCACGCCAGAACGCTTCTTGGATTGAAAAAGAAAGAGCTGGCGGTGAAGGTAAGCGAACAGATTGTTAAACAGGCACTCAATGTCAGGCAGACGGAAGCACTTGTTCAGCAGATGAACGAGGGTGTTCCACGTGAAACAAAGCAAAAACAGCCGGCCTCTCCTTTCCTTGAACAAAAAGCTGAGGAACTCCAATCATATTTTGGTACCTCCGTTTCTATACAGCAGGGAAAAAATAAAGGAAAGATTGAAATCGAATTCTTTTCGGATGAGGACCTGGATCGGATTCTTCAGCTTCTGAGTGAAGAAAAAGAATAAAGCAAAGGCTCCCGGTTCATGAACCGGGAGCCTTTGCTAATTTTTGTGAATTTAAAGATAGAGGCCGGTGAACAATATCAGGCATAGGAGGAAACGCGCTCAAGCACCACCATTGGGTGCCCATCGGAAAGACTGAATGTGCGGGAAATGACAAATCCGAATGAATGGTAAAGGTCGATTGCCGGCTGGTTCTTTTCACTGGTGTAGGCGTAAATTAAAGTGTCGAGATGGTGATTTAATAAATATTTCAGCAGATAAGAGGCAAAGCCCCGCCGGAAGAAATCCGGGTGGACGACGAGTCGTGTAATTTGCAGTTTTTTCTCCTGGTACTCATAAGCAATAAAAGCGCGGAGCTCACCCTCCACAAAGTAGCCAACAAAGGTTTCCTTCGATGAACGGATAGATTCTACGGTTTCATTTAGAGCAGGAATATCAAAATTGTCTATAAGCATAGCTTCTGTATAGTAGGCTTGCTGCTGCACAGCAAGAATACTTTTAGCAGTATCGTATTTATGATTGGGTAACAGGACGATCATTATAATCTCTCCTTGCAATGAAAGTGCGGAAAGAACGATAAAAGACATCAGCTATGTAACCTTTGCCGTTTAGGGCAAGCCCGCTCCAGTTCATTTATAGTAAAATATTTAAAGCCAGTCCAAAAGGCTCAAAAATCAATAGCCAAAAGCACAGGATGGAGAGGCTCACCATTGCTTCTAGCAGTTGGACTGCAGCTTATCAGCGCATCCCCAAAGGATTTCAAAAGAATATACAGAGAGAAATAAAGAAATAAATGGAAAAAGGGAGCGGACATTTATGGTGCTGACAGGAACATTGGTCAACGGAGTGACTATTATTATTGGATCATTAATGGGGTTATTGTTTCACCGTATACCGGAAAGAATGAAAACAACTATTATGCAGGCGTTGGCGCTGGCGGTTGTTCTTCTCGGCATTCAGATGGGACTGCAGACAGAACAATTTTTAATTGTCGTGGGCAGTCTGGTAACTGGAGCCTGGGCGGGAGAGCGCCTGCGAATCGAAGATGGTCTGGAGTCGGTCGGCCAGTGGGTGGAAAAACGAATGGGAAGCAGCGGTACAGAGAACACGGTAGCCAAAGGTTTTGTAACTGCCACGCTGGTATACGTGGTGGGAGCGATGGCGGTGCTTGGAGCAATGGACAGCGGGCTGCGTCAGGAGCACGATGTCTTATTTACAAAATCAATGCTGGACGGATTTTCAGCGCTTATTTTTACAACGACTATGGGGATTGGTGTGTTATTTTCTTTTATTCCAGTCGTTATTTACCAGGGGTCCATTGCCCTTTTTGCCGTCCAGATTGACAGGCTGGTGCCGCAGGAGGCCATGGATACCTTTATTACTGAAATGACGGCCACCGGCGGCGTGATGATTATTGCTATCGGACTAAAGCTAGCAGGTCTTTTAGAAATCCGGGTGGCAAATCTACTTCCGGCGATACCGATGGTGGCTTTTTTTGTGTTTATTATCCGTCTGGTCGGCGGATGAAGCCTCCCGGAGAAAGCGGACATGGTCGTCCTCGTTATGGAAAGTTACCGGAGGGGTGGTGGCTTCTTCCTCCTGCAGAACATGCTGCTTTGAGATTGATCGGTCGGCAAGAAGGAAGCTATCTGCTATTAAAGAAGCCATTGTGTCGATAGTATACAGCCTGGTATTTTGCAGTACGAAGTATTCCATCATTCCGCTGACATTCACTATGCCGTTAATGTGCATATCTCCAACCATTGGAAGCTGCTTTTTCATTGCAGCTCCCGGAGTTACTCCTCCTTCATTTAAAGTAACTTTCCCTACATTCTGAAGATAACCAAGACAGGCGTCCACAGCGATAATAAAAGCATGCGGATGCTCTGCTGCAATGATCGAAAGCGTTTCTTCTAAATTAACAGCATGTACCGGGTACTGGAGAGTGCCGTATATATAAAAGTTTTCCAGTTGCTTTTCAAGAAGCTTGCTTCCGGTTAAAGGCCCTAGAGAATCTCCGGTGGAGCGGTCTGTGCCGATACAGACCAGGACGATATCTTCATCTGTGACACGCTCCCGGATATGACCGGCCAGACAGTCCGCCAGCTCTCCAGCACTTCCGGGCTCATCCATGCTGACGTGACAGTGAGTACGGTAGGCTTCACGTGAAACAGCTTTTTTTCCCATAGCAGATAACTCCTTTCCAGAATTCTCCCCAAAAAAATTGTATTAGCCTACTATACCCGCGTTTGGGTAAAAATAACTGTCGTATTTAAGCAAAAGCCGCTCCCGGGCAGAAAGATGATCGTTTAATTGAGGTTTTTGACGGATTACGATAGGATAAAAAGTATCGAAACGTTCAGGTGAGATGAGAAGAAAGGAGAAAACAGGACTCATGGTGGAAAAGCAGCCTTTTGATATCAATAGTATTGTAGAAATGAAAAAACAGCACCCGTGTGGTGTAAACCGCTGGAGAATTATCCGGATGGGCGCCGATATCCGGATTAAGTGCGAAGGGTGCGGGCATAGCGTGATGCTTCCGAGAAAAGAATTCAGTAAAAAGGTGAAAAAGGTGCTCGAATAATTCCGGTAAAGCTGCTCTTGTTGTCGCAAAAGTGAAATTATACTATACTCAAAGCAATATACTAACGATAAAGAGTTGCTTTTAAGGACAGCTGCGGTTGTCCTCTTTGTTATGTTTAGAGAAATATTAATTGAAAGAAAGAAGGAAATAATAAATGGCTTTAACTACAGGTATAGTCGGACTTCCGAACGTTGGGAAGTCAACATTGTTCAACGCGATCACTCAGGCGGGAGCGGAGTCTGCCAACTATCCGTTCTGCACAATTGACCCGAACGTAGGTATTGTGGAAGTGCCGGACAGCAGGCTAGAACAGTTAACAAATATGTTCCAGCCGAAAAAAACGATTCCTACAGCATTTGAATTCACAGATATCGCCGGCATTGTTGAAGGGGCGAGCAAAGGGGAAGGCCTGGGAAATAAATTCCTTTCTCATATCCGTGAAGTGGACGCTATTTCCCACGTGGTACGCTGCTTTGACAGTGATGACGTCACTCACGTTTCCGGAAAAATAGATCCGATCCATGACATCGAAGTAATTAACCTGGAACTGATTCTTGCAGACCTTGAAACAGCAGAAAAGCGGATCGATAAAGTAGCAAAGCTTGCCAAGTCCAAGGATAAAGACGCAATGCAGGAGCATGCGGTACTCGAAAAGATCGTCGAAGCACTGAAAGAAGAGCAGCCCGTGCGCAGCCTGGAATGGACTGAGGAAGAGCTGAAAATCGTCAAAGGCTTCCAGCTTCTCACGATGAAGCCGGTATTATACGTCGCCAACGTCAGCGAAGACGACTTAATGGAAGAAGAAGACAATGAGCACGTCTCCCGCGTCAAAGAATTCGCAGCAGCTGAAGGTGCGGGCGTTGTAGTTATTTCGGGGAAAATTGAAGAAGAACTCGCGGAGCTTGAAGGAGAAGAAAAAAATGAATTTCTTCAGGACCTCGGTATTGAAGAGCCGGGGCTTGACCAGCTGATCCGGGAAGCTTATTCCCTGCTTGGCCTGCAGACGTATTTTACTGCAGGCGAGCCGGAAGTAAGAGCCTGGACGATACGCAAAAATACAAAAGCTCCCCAGGCTGCCGGGGTAATTCACAGTGATTTTGAAAAAGGCTTTATCCGTGCCGAGGTTGTCGGCTACGAAGACCTGATGCAGGCAGGTGCAATGAACAGCGCCAAAGAGGCAGGCAAGGTAAGGCTTGAAGGCAAGGAATATATCGTTAAGGACGGCGACGTCGTTCATTTCCGCTTTAACGTTTAATTTTTCCTCTGGGAATATTGTAAAATGCAATTCAAGCTGATATAATTTTAACTTGCGAGTTAAAAACGGATAAGCGTTTTTTGCTCCTTGTTCTTTTCCACCGGAGAAGAGCCGAAGACCAAAAGGAGGTGACGCAGCATGCGGAATTATGAGGTACTTTACATTATCAGCCCGAATGTTGACGAAGATGGTGTCAAAAACACAATCGAACGGTACAACAAAATCTTAACGGATAACGGCGCTGAAATTGAAAAAGTAGACGAAGTAGGAAAAAAACGTCTCGCATACGAAATCAACGATTTTCGTGACGGGTATTACGTTGTAACCTATATTAAAGGCACCGCGGACGCTACCAACGAATTTGACCGTCTGGTTAAAATCGATGATAACGTAATCCGCCACTTAGTTGTTCGTAACGACGACTAATTTCATTAACAATCAGGAGGGGTTTAAATGATAAATCGTGTCGTGTTAGTCGGTCGGCTGACCGCGGACCCTGATCTGCGTTATACCCCGAACGGCGTAGCAGTCGCTAACTTTCGCATTGCGGTAAATCGTCCATTTACCAACCAGCAGGGCGAACGCGAAGCAGACTTTCTTAACTGCGTCATTTGGCGGAAGCAGGCAGAAAATGTGGCCAATTACTTGAAAAAAGGCAGCCTGGCCGGTGTGGATGGACGTATGCAGAGCCGGAGCTATGAAAACCAGGAAGGCCGTCGTGTAACGGTAGTAGAAGTTCAGGCGGAGAGCGTGCAGTTCCTTGAACCGCGCGGAGCGTCCGGAGGCGGAGGTTCTTCGCAGGGAGGCGGCTATTCTCAGCAGCAGAGCAGCCAGAGCTCAGGTTCAGGCCAGCAAAATCGCGATTCGTCTAATTTAAACGATGATCCGTTTTCGGATAACGGGCAGCCAATCGACATTTCAGATGACGATTTGCCATTCTAAAACCCCTGAGAGCATAAACAATCTTTTATAAAGGAGGATAAACAATGGCAGCAGCAGCACGTCGTAGAGGAAAAAGACGGAAAGTTTGTTACTTCACAGTAAACAAAATTACTCATATCGATTACAAAGATACTGAACTCTTGAAGAAGTTTATTTCAGAAAGAGGGAAGATTCTTCCACGCCGCGTAACTGGTACGAGTGCGAAATATCAGCGTAAGCTGACCCGCGCTATCAAGCGTTCCCGTCACGTAGCATTGCTTCCTTTTGTGCGCGAGCAGTAAGGGAAACATTTAAACACCCTTTTCCAGGTCTTATGCCCGGGAAAGGGTGTTTTATTGTGTGGAAGCTGGCTGTATGTTTAGTCTGCTCCCTCCCCGGGGTATAAATGAAGTAATTGTTAAAGCGTTTTATATACCGGGAAGGAGGTTTTCACATGGACGTTCAATCTTATATTACGAAAATTAATAAACAGCTTGAAGAACTGAAGCAGGATGATATTCAGACCGCAGATGAGAACATAGAAGCGGAGGTTCCAAACGAATCTTCCTTCAAACTACCGAATGAAGAATAAATAGAAGCCCGGCCGCAGATAAATAAACGAAATAAGGCGCTGACGGAAGTCAGCGTTTTTTTAGATATGTACAGCCTTTGACTATTCGGCTGTTCGTCTTTCTTTTTGAAAAGGAATAAGCTAAAATGAACGAATGGAATTTCCATGAATACGAAGAGATAAAGGCAGCACTGGGATAATGTGGGAGTGAAAGCAATCGGGCGGCTGCTGTACATTTATTTGACTGCCTTTGTAAATGAGGTGAACGTGAAGTGAAAAATGCTAGAAGTGTCGCAGAAGCAGCCGTCTTTAGCGCTATTTTCCTGGTGCTGGTACTGCTGTTGATCTTTGTGCCGGTCGTCGGAAGTATATTAACGATAGCGATGCCGCTTCCGTTTATTATTTTTGTGGCAAGAAACGGATGGAAGCCGGGCATTTTTATGTTTATCGTCTGTGCGCTGCTTGCGACTTTGTTTACGGGCGGTATTGGTTTTCCGACTGCTTTGATTTTCGGTCTTGGTGGCATTGCAGCAGGTGCGCTTATTCATCAAAAAAAGCCGGCTTTTGCCGTTTTTGCTGCAGGAACTGTGGCTTATATTATCGGCCTGGTTTTATTTTATTTAAGTTCGGTTCTTCTGTTTAATATTGATCCGATTCAATTAATCCAGCAAACACTGAATGACTCTATTGCCCAGGCGAGAAGCATGATGGAGAGTATCGATCAGAATACCTCAAATCTGGATGCCTTAGCAGAGATGGTCACACTGGTTCAATACATCGGTCCGGTACTCCTTATTGGTACAGGCATTATTCTTTCATTTATAACCCAGGTGTTCGCCCATGTTATTTTGAAGCGTGTCCGGATGGATTATCAGCAGTTTCCGGCTTTTCGAAACTGGAATTTTCCGAGGTCTCTCATATGGTATTATTTGACCGGTTCCATATTTATTCTGATCGGGCTTGAAGAAGGCACAGCTATGTATATTGTTGTTATGAATCTTTTTCCTCTTTTGGAGCTGGCTGTAGCTATTCAGGGCTTTACCGTGATCTTTTATTTCCTGCATGCTAAATCCTATCCGAAATACTACGGGGTTCTCATTATCGTCGGGAGTATATTATTATCAACAATAGCATTATTTTTGGCCCGCATATTAGGTATAATAGATTTAGGTCTAAACTTAAAGCAACGCATTCAAACCGACACGAAGTAGGGGTTGAGTTACATGCCGAAGTTTTTAATACGGCGGTGGTACGGCTATCATATCGTCGGATTGTTCATACTAGCCGGAATAGCACTTGCCTTTCTCACCTGGTTTCAATGGGAAATAGGAGCTGTAGGATTTTTCCTGCTCGGAGCTTTGGCTATTTATGTTATCCAGGCGGAGCGTTCATTTGAAAAAGAGCTTGAACGGTATATATCTACGCTGACCCACCGTGTGAACAAGGCGGGGGAAGAAGCGGTTACCGAAATGCCTATCGGCATACTGCTGTATGACAAGAATTATCAGATACAGTGGGCGAACCCCTTCATTCTTTCCTACCTGCCGAAAGAGTTCATGGGAAAGCCGATCAGTACTGTATCTGAACGTCTGGGTGCAGCGATTAAGCAGGGGGAAAGCGAAATACATTTAACGATGAGAAATCGTCATTATACCGTTTATATTCACCGCGAAGAGCGGCTGCTGTATTTTTTTGATATGACTGAAACGACGGATATTCAGGCGATGTATCAAAAAGAGAAATCAGTTGTGGCATTTATTTATTTGGATAATTTCACCGAAGTTACTCAGGGCATGGACGATCAGACAAGAAGCCGGCTGATGAGTCATGTGACTACCGCTTTGAATGAGTGGGCGGGGGATCATGACATTTTACTGCGCAGCATCGCTGTGGACCGGTTTATTGCTATCATGAATCAGGACGCCCTTGATCATCTTGAGCAGACAAAGTTTGAGCTGCTCGATTACGTACGTGATATTACGAGTAAAGAGAAGGTGACCATCACCCTGAGCATCGGTATCGGTTCGGGCGAGCCGTCCCTGCAGGAGCTTGGTTCACTGGCCCAGTCCAGTCTCGATCTCGCACTCGGACGTGGAGGCGACCAGGTAGCCATCAAGGACGCGAACGGGAAGGTGCGTTTTTACGGCGGGAAGTCCAATGCGGTCGAAAAGCGTACCCGGGTGCGCGCCAGAGTTATTTCCCACGCGCTGCGTGATTTTGTTCTCGAAAGCGACCAGGTCATTGTGATGGGCCATAAAAATCCGGATATGGATGCTATTGGTGCTGCGATTGGCGTGCTTAAAATCGCTGAGGTAAATAATACAGATGCGTATGTCGTCGTAGATCCGGATGAAATTAACCCGGACGTGAAAAAGCTGATGGAAGAAATCGAAAACCATGAATACCTGTGGTCTCAATTTATTACGCCGTCAGAAGCAATGGATGAAGTGACGAAGCATACGCTGCTCGTTGTCGTGGATACACACAAACCCTCCATGGTTATCGAGCCGCGGTTGATTGACCGCGTGAACCGTACGATTGTTCTTGATCATCACCGCCGCGGAGAAGAGTTCATTGAAGATCCGGTGCTTGTATATATGGAGCCGTACGCTTCATCCACAGCTGAGCTTGTAACAGAGCTTCTGGAGTACCAGCCGAAAAAGCTCAGTATGGATGTGCTTGAAGCAACAGCGATGCTTGCAGGCATTATTGTGGATACGAAAAGCTTCGCTATCCGAACCGGATCGAGAACGTTCGATGCAGCTTCATTTTTAAAAATGCACGGTGCCGATACGACTATGGTGCAGATGCTCTTAAAAGAAGACCTCGATCAATACGTGGAGCGATCGCATCTTATCGAGCGGGCGGAGGTCTACCGTGACGGAATGGCTGTTGCCGCCGCTGCGGAAGATGAAATGTACGGCCAGATTTTAATCGCTCAGGCAGCGGACACCCTGCTTACGATGAACGATATCAAAGGTTCATTTGTGATATCTAAGCGTCAGGATGATAAAATTAGTATCAGCGCCCGTTCGCTTGGTGAAGTGAACGTGCAGTTAATAATGGAAGCTTTAGGCGGAGGCGGTCATTTAACGAATGCGGCAACGCAGTTGACCGATACTACGATTGAAGAAGCGGAAAAACGCCTGAAGCAGGCCATTGATGAATATTTGCAAGGGGGCACATCCGAATGAAAGTCATACTGAAACAAGACGTAAAAGGCCAGGGAAAAAAAGGTGAAGTTGCAGACGTATCTGAAGGGTACGCCAGAAACTATTTATTAAAGAAGAACCTTGCTGTGGAAGCAAGCAAAGGCAATCTGCGGGACCTGGAAGCTACGCAGAAAAAACAAAAAGAACGTGAGCAGGAAGAGCTTGAGCAGGCGAAGAAGTTTAAGGAGCAGCTCGAAAAAACAGACGTAGAGCTTACTGCCAAAGCAGGAGAAGGTGGACGCTTGTTCGGAGCGGTTTCCACAAAGCAGATTGCAGAAAAGCTGAAAAGCATGAATATGAAAGTGGATAAACGTAAAATAGAAATTGACCAGCCGATTCGTTCACTTGGCTACACCAAAGTACCAATCAAGATTCATCCTGAAGTCACAGCTGTCGTAAACGTACACGTGACGGAAGAGTAACAGCTGCGTGGATGAATAAAGAGCCTGTTCCCCCGTCATAAACAGAGGGTAAGAACCAGGCTCTTTTTTCAACACGTTCTATAGAGGTGAAAGCAATGAATGATATTTTCACAGAACGGGTCCCCCCGCAGAATATTGAAGCAGAACAGGCTGTTTTAGGTGCTGTCTTTTTAGAGGGTGAAGCACTCATTACTGCCACGGAGCATTTGATGCCGGAGGATTTCTATCGTCAGTCGCATCAGCGTATTTTTAATACGATGATTGAACTGTCTGAACGGGGAGAGCCGGTTGATCTTATTACGGTCAGCACAGAGCTGCAGGCAAAACAGGTGCTCGAAGAAATCGGCGGTCTTTCTTATCTAACCGACCTGGCAAATGCTGTACCGACAGCAGCCAACGTTGGTTACTACAGTCAGGGCGTATACAGTAAGTCCCTGCTGCGGCGGCTGATACGGGCGGCAACTAACATAGTGAATGAAGGCTACAGCGGCGAACATGATGTAGAGGAAGTACTTAACGAAGCTGAAAAGACTATAATGGAAGTATCACAGGAGCGTCGTTCGTCTGCCTTCGTTTCCATCAAAGATGTACTCATTGAAACATATGACAATATTGAAATGCTGCAGAACCGGGAAAATGACGTAACAGGAATTGCGAGCGGCTTTGCCGAGCTCGACCATATGACTGCTGGATTTCAGCGCAGTGACCTAGTGATTGTGGCTGCGAGGCCTTCGATGGGGAAAACGGCCTTTGCCTTAAACATTGCCCAGAACATTGCGACGAAAACTGAAGAAAATGTGGCTATTTTCAGCCTGGAGATGGGTGCTGCCCAGCTTGTGCAACGGATGCTCTGCGCGGAGGGAAACATTGATGCTAACCGCCTTCGTACCGGCGCGCTGCAGGAAGAGGACTGGGAAAAGCTGACGATGGCGATGGGGAGCTTATCTTCGGCCGGCATCTTTATTGATGATTCCCCGGGTATCCGGGTGAACGATATACGTGCGAAATGCCTCCGTTTGAAGCAGGAGCGGGGTATTGGAATGATTCTGATTGACTACCTGCAGCTGATCCAGGGAAGCAGCAGAGGCGGGGAAAGCCGCCAGCAGGAAGTTTCGGAAATCTCCCGTAGTTTAAAAGCTCTTGCGCGTGAGCTCGACGTTCCGGTAATTGCGCTGTCCCAGCTTTCCCGCGGGGTGGAGTCCAGGCAGGATAAACGCCCGATGATGTCTGATTTAAGGGAATCTGGAAGTATTGAGCAGGATGCAGATATTGTATCGTTTTTGTACCGTGATGATTACTATGACCAGGAATCCGAAAACCAGAATATCATTGAAATCATTATTGCCAAACAGCGTAACGGTCCGGTTGGTACGGCCGAGCTCGCTTTCATTAAAGAATATAATAAATTCGTTAATTTGGACCGGCGACACGACGATAATCAAATTCCGCCCGGAGCTTAGACTCCGGGCTTTTTGTATAAGCGAACAAATTAAGCAAATAAAACTTTTAATGTTCGTGTTTTATTGACTTTACGTGCCGTGGTTGATAGACTATCTAAGGGATTTTCTCCATAATAAAATGAGAATATGAAACCTTTAGATGAAGCCAAGTGAACATTATCGGATAAGCAAGAAAAATATGCCTAAGGTGCCGGCAGGAGAGATTGTGGAGGTGGACGCTGTGTCGTCAATAGTAATTGTAGGAACTCAGTGGGGAGACGAAGGAAAAGGAAAAGTAACGGATTACTTATCAGAAAATGCGGAGGTTGTGGCCCGTTACCAGGGTGGAAATAACGCTGGTCATACGATTGTCTTCGGAGGAACTAAATACAAGCTTCATTTAATTCCGTCCGGAATCTTTTATGATAATAAAACGTGTGTCATCGGAAACGGAATGGTTATTGATCCGAAAGCGCTCGTCGAAGAGCTGGAATATCTGCATGAGCGCGGTGTTGATACAAGCAATCTTCGTATCAGCAACCGTGCCCACGTTATTCTTCCTTACCATCTGCGTCTCGACGCCGTAGAAGAAGACAGCAAAGGCACAAATAAAATTGGAACGACCCGTAAAGGCATTGGCCCGGCTTATATGGATAAAGCTGCGCGCGTAGGCATCCGTATTGCTGACCTTCTGGATAAAGATGAATTCCGGGAAAAGCTGTCGCGGAATTTGAAAGAAAAGAACCGCCTGCTCGAAAGAATGTATGATGCAGAAGGGTTTGAGCTTGAAGATATTCTGGATGAATACTATGAGTACGGCCAGTTCTTTGCGAAGTATGTCTGTGATACGTCGGTAGAGTTGAATGAAGCGATCGATAAAGGCCGCCGGGTGCTGTTTGAAGGTGCGCAGGGCGTAATGCTTGATATCGACCAGGGCACATATCCCTTTGTCACTTCCTCAAATCCTATCGCCGGCGGTGTAACGATCGGCTCGGGTGTAGGGCCGTCCAAAATTCAGCACGTGGTGGGCGTCTCCAAAGCATACACGACCCGCGTTGGTGACGGCCCGTTTCCAACAGAGCTGTCTGACGAAACGGGGGAACAGATTCGTGAAGTCGGAAATGAATACGGAACCACTACCGGACGTCCCCGCCGTGTTGGCTGGTTCGACAGCGTAGTCGTGCGTCATGCCCGGAGGGTGAGTGGCATCACCGATTTATCTTTAAATTCCATTGATGTTTTGACCGGTATTGAAACGCTGAAAATATGCAAAGCCTACAAGTATCGGGGAGAGATCATGGAAGAGTTCCCTGCGAGCCTGAAAGTACTCGCAGAGTGCGAGCCGATTTATGAAGAGCTGCCAGGTTGGACAGAAGACATCACCGGTGCTTCGTCGCTCGGTGACCTTCCGGTAAACGCCCGTCATTACATCGAACGTATCTCTCAGCTGACCAACATTCCGATCAGCATTTTCTCAGTAGGACCGGACCGGAATCAGACAAATATGGTCCGCGGTGTGTGGGCTATCCAATAAAAACCACTAAGCATCTGCCATAGAGGCGGATGCTTTTTTCAACGAATCACTTTTTTCATACAAAACTAGTTGAAATTGCATCTGTGACGTGATAATATTACTCATGTTGTCGTTATCCACAGCGACAATTTCTTCGTATCAGGAGCCATTAGCTCAGTTGGTAGAGCATCTGACTTTTAATCAGAGGGTCGGAGGTTCGAATCCTCCATGGCTCACCATGAAAGGCCCGTTGGTCAAGTGGTTAAGACACCGCCCTTTCACGGCGGTAACACGGGTTCGAATCCCGTACGGGTCACCATTTTCTTATCAAGCAGAAAATGAACAGAACTGAAACAGAGGATAAGATTCGCAATGTATTCCCCCTTACTCATTTTTGGAAAGAAGACACCAGAAGGTTGAGGATGCCAGGGAGAGAGCAAAGGGACGTACAAAGCGTACGTGACTGCAGCGAACGAAAGCAGCAGACGATAAGATTCGCAGTGTATACTTTTTAAAAAGGGCCTGTGGTGTAGTGGTTAACATGCCTGCCTGTCACGCAGGAGATCGCGGGTTCAAATCCCGTCAGGCCCGCCATTTTATTTTTCTGATTTACTCATGGCCAGGTAGCTCAGTCCGTAGAGCAACAAGCAAAGCTTCTCCGAACATTCTGCGAGTTGTCCGTCCCGAATTTCTTCATCGAATAAGCAAAGGATGAGGGTAAGGACAGTGGCTTTAAAACCAAGGGCATCAATTAAGCAAAAGCATTCTTTTTAACATGGCTCGATAGCTCAGTCGGTAGAGCAGTGGACTGAAAATCCTCGTGTCGGCGGTTCGATTCCGTCTCGAGCCACCATTTTTATAAAATAACCAGCGCCTGGACTTTGACGTCCAGGCGCTTTTTTCACAGGCTTCAGGCCTCGATAGGAACAGATAAAGAGCTGTGTTACAATGTGAAAGAGAATTGTAATCCTCTTAAATATTTTGCAATAAACATAAAGAGGCATACCTTTGCAGGGTGTTACTACACATAGATGACTGAATTTATGCCTTTTCACATTTGAGGAATGGAGCGGTGGGAACATGGATGAGAAAATATTAGTAGTCGATGATGAACAGCCAATTGCTGATATATTAGAATTTAATCTTCAAAAAGAAGGATTTCAGGTTGTTTGTGCATATGACGGCGACGAAGCTTTAGAAAAGGTGGATAATTTCGGTCCAGATCTGATTCTTCTTGACGTCATGCTTCCAAACAAGGACGGCATGGAAGTATGCAGAGAAGTCCGAAAGCGGTTTGATATGCCGATCATCATGTTAACTGCTAAAGACGGGGAAATTGATAAGGTGCTCGGCCTTGAACTTGGAGCAGATGATTATGTAACCAAACCGTTCAGCAACCGGGAGCTTCTTGCCAGAGTTAAAGCCAACCTCCGCAGGAAGCAGCCGGCAGCGGAAGAAGGCAGCACCGAACCGCAGAATGCTATAAAAATCGGTGACCTTCTCGTAGACCCGGATGCTTATTTAGTAACAAAACGCAGCGAGCCGATAGATCTTACGCATCGTGAGTTTGAACTGGTCCTCTACCTCAGCCGCCATATCGGCCAGGTAATGACAAGAGAGCATCTTCTGCAGGCCGTGTGGGGCTATGATTACTTTGGGGACGTACGTACCGTGGACGTGACGGTGCGCCGTTTGAGAGAGAAAGTAGAAGACAATCCGAGCTTCCCTGAGTGGATTGTGACAAGACGTGGTGTTGGGTACTACTTAAAACATCCAGAACAGGAGAAGTAACGTATGAAGATTATCGATTTTTTTAAATCGATTCATTTTAAACTTATTTTGATCTTCGTGCTGCTGATTTTTGTAGCGATGCAGTTCATTACCGTATTTTTCACGAGCGCCCTTGAAGACACGCTCGTGGAAAATTTTAATGATACGCTCGCCGAGCAGACTGATCTTCTGGAGTATAATGTGCAGGAAGAACTGACACAGAGTCGAGGAGAAGACGATAATACGGTTCAGGAAGATATCGACAGTTTATTAAGCCAATTTGCCAATTCAGGAGCAAATAATAATCCGGGACAGTCGAGTCCGGAAGCCAGAGTGATCGGCTCCAATCAAATTATTTTAGGCACGTCGAATATAAATGATCAGGATATCGTCAATAACCAATCGAACGATGACCTTGTCCAGCGGGCGTTATTAGGGAACACGCTTGAAGAAGTGCGCTGGGATGCCAATAGCGGCCACAGGGTCAGCTTAATTGTGCGGCCGATCGAAGAAGACGGAGAAATTCTGGGCGTATTGTACGTGCGTTCCGACATGTCGAGCGTGTACAGCCTGGTAAATGACATCAGCAGTATTTTAATTGCAGCGAGCATTATTGTGCTGATTTTAAACGCGATCCTTGGTATTTTGCTTGCCCGCACGATTACGAGACCTATTGCAGACATGCAGCGCCAGGCTAAAATTATGGGGGAAGGAGACTTTTCCCGCAGAGTCCGTGTATACGGAAACGATGAAATCGGGCAGCTGGCCCATTCCTTTAACCAGCTGACGCTGAAATTAAAAGAAAGTCAGGCAAGCACCGAGGACGAACGGAAGAAATTAAGCTCGGTTCTGACCCATATGACAGATGGGGTTATAGCTACTGATGAACTCGGGCGCATTATTCTGATGAACAAACGCGCCGAGCAGCTGTTAAACAAAAACAGTGAGGAAATGGAAGGCACATATATTACAGAAGCTCTGCACCTCTCAGAGACAATGACCTCAAGCGATCTATATGATTACAATGAAGCAATTATGCTGGATTTCAGCAGCGAGGAACAGGATTTTCTGCTGCAGGCCAACTTCTCAATCGTACGGAACGAAGACGGGCCGGTTACTGGTCTGATTACCGTGCTTCATGATGTCACGGAGCAGGAAAAGATCGAACGAGAGCGCCGGGAATTTGTATCAAACGTTTCCCACGAATTAAGAACTCCGCTGACTACGCTGAAAAGCTACATGGAGGCTCTCGAAGACGGAGCGATGCAGGATGAAAATCTGGGTCCCCGCTTTTTACAAGTGACCCAGAACGAGACGGACCGAATGATCCGGCTCGTGAACGATCTGCTTCAGCTTTCGCGGATGGACAGTGACGAAATCAGCTTAGACTTTTTTACTGTGGACCTGTCTGAAATGATCAATCAGGTGATTGAACGCTTTGAAATGATTAACAAAGATAAAAATATTGCTTTTTATAAAGAAGTCCCTTCCTATCCGGTATACGTAGACATGGACAAGGACAGGATTTATCAAGTCTTTGATAACGTGCTTTCGAATGCCGTGAAGTACTCGCCAGACGGCGGGGAAATCAGTGTGCAGATGTTTACGCGTGCCGACGCCGTAGATGTTGAAATTAGCGACCAGGGCGTAGGTATTCCAAAAGAAAGCCAGCATCGTATTTTTGACCGCTTTTACCGGGTGGATAAAGCAAGGGCAAGAAATCTCGGTGGTACGGGGCTGGGACTTGCAATTGCCAAGGAATTTATCCATGCGCACGGCGGAAGGATTGCGGCTGACAGTGAATGGAAAAAAGGAACCACTATATTAATTACGCTGCCATACTCAGTGATTAATAAAGCGGAGGCTGGATCATGAAAGAAACAATTAAATCCTGGACGTTATCAATTTTAGTGATAGGCAGCCTGCTGCTTACATGGCAGAACTGGTCGTTTCAGCCTGAATACGAAAATGTTAATTCCTCCGAAAGTGTACAGGAGACGACAGAAATAGCCGAAACAAGAGAAGCGGGAGAAGTCGTACGTCCCAACCAGGGGGTAGTGCGATCGAATGGAAGCAGCTCTCTTATGACAGAAGACCAGGCCGCTTCTGATCTGGATAAAGTTTACAGGCAGTTTGAAGAAGCTGACATCAGCGAAACGTCAGTCACTGACCTGGACCACAATGAACTCTATCAGCGTGCTTCTTCATCAGAATATTCGATAGAGCTCGTTTTTCCTTCAGCTATCTCCTGGTCTATGGTAAATGAATTATTTAGCTTTGAAGATGAAAATAACGAAGTAGAAGAGGCCTTAGATGGATCGATCGACCGCATCATATTAACAGCTTCACCAGGAAGTGAAGAACTAAACGCTGTGTTTGTTTCTTACGATGAGGGAGCTATTGTAAACAGTAATACGAACCTTGATAAAAATGAAATAGAATACGAGCAGTACCTTGCAGAGCATGAAAGTATGCTCACCCATGATGTTGATGAAGATGGTTATGAAAAGCATATTTATCTTCCGCAAAACCCGGGGTCCCGTACTAATTACACTTATGCTTCTACGGATTTATCCACAAAAGAATTTCAACAGGTACTGATGCCCGATGAAAATACCCAGAGCCTGCAGACCTATACGAATGATTCCACTGAAGTTATTACAGATGGCACGAGAGAGCTTCGGATTAATAATGCCGGAGATTACCTTCGTTACGCCAACCCGACTTACTCGGAACAAACAGATGGAAGTGATACGAGCAGTATCATTTCTTCCTTTGAATTTGTAAATAACCATGCCGGCTGGTCGGATGAATACCGGTATTATTCTTCGAGCACGATTGACGGAGAGACAACAGACACTTTTCGTATGAGTAAAGGCGGACTTCCGGTGTTCCGGGAATCCAACGGCAGTGATTTTGCCTCTATCCAGGTGTCAAATGTGGGCACGCAGACCACAGGGTATTCGAGGCCGCTGTTTGATTTGGAAAACAATCCGGTCAGAACAGGAGATGCCGGTGTTTCCACTGATCTGCCGAGTGGAGAAGAAACGCTTGAGGCCGTGCAGGAGCAATGCAGTTCTTCTCTGGTCGAAGATATACAAATCGGCTACAGCATTTCAAGAAATGGGGAGAACTCCGGATACTATGATATGGAGCCCGGTTGGTTTGTCCGCTGTGACGGCAGCTGGTCCCCGGTCGAGTTCGATGAAGAAGGCAACGAAGAAGGGGGAGAATAAAATGGATTGGGCGAGAACAAAGACCATTTTTATACTTGTTTTCCTGCTTCTTAATACATTTTTGTTTTACAGTTATCTAGAACAGCAGATTGAATACCAGGAAAGCTCTGCCTCCCAGACAGGCGATGAGGAATCAGAACAGAGGCTCTATGGATATGCAGAAGAGGATCTGCCTGACAGGATCGAACAGCTTCATCTCGAAGCAAGCTACGTGGATTTTGAAAGCGGCGGACGCTCCCAGAAGGTAGAAGGCAATTCCAATGTTAACGATGTTACGTATATTTCAAACGAACGATTAATTGGAATGAGTGCTACGCTCGAAGATCCTGTGAAAATATCCGAGGATAACCGAAACGAGGATTTAGCCTCTTTTTTAAGCGATTATGTCTGGAATGCAGAAGACTACGAGCAGGGGCAGATGGATGAAGAATTAAACAGGCAGTACTATTACCAAACCTTTGACGACAAACAAATTTATAAACCGGAGGCTTCTGCGCAGCTGGAATTGGTGTTTAACGACCAAAACGAAATTGTCGGCTTTCGCCAGTCGTATTTCGAGCTCGACGCCACCCCGGCAGACGGTACCATTCCGGCAGAGGATGCTATCGAAGCTCTAGGAAACCCGAGCAACGGTATTTTGCAGACAAATGATACAGTGAGCAATGTGAGTGTCGGTTACTTTAACCAGGTGACGCCGCAAGGAGAAAATGTTTATTTATATACACCGATGTATATTGTGGAAGTAAACGGAGAAACCAGATACCTTGTAAATGCCAGAACCCAGCGCGTCCAGTCCTGGGAGCAGGTAATGGAGAATAACGATGAAGAGGGCGTGATGGTTGAACCGGAAGTGCCGGAAAATGGCTCTGATTTGGAGGAAGAAGCTGAGGAAGATGGCTCTGACTCAGGAGAAGAAGCCGAAGAAAATGGCTCTGACCAGGAGGAAGACGCTGAAGAAAATGGGTCAGCGGAAAACGGGGAAGAAGCACCGGCTAATGAATAGGGAAAGCAGGAGGATAGAATGACACTGCAGTTCAGTGTACTTGCCAGTGGCAGTACAGGCAATGCTATATACGTACAGACTGGGGAGCAGCGTTTGTTGATTGATGCAGGCTTGAGCGGCAAAAAAATAGTGGAAAATTTACATGCGATCGGCGTGGAACCGGCAGCTTTGGATGCGCTGATAGTTACCCATGAACACAGCGATCATATTAAAAGCGTCGGTGTATTAAGCCGGAAATACCAGCTGCCGGTTTATGCCAATGTAAAAACGTGGCAGGCGATGGAAGGACTTATCGGCAAGGTGCCCCTTGAACAGAAATTTCACCTTGACCGAAATCAGCCGGCTGCCTTTGGCAATATTGAGCTTGAGCCATTTCACGTTTCGCACGATGCAGCAGATCCTATGTTTTTTGTTTTTCACCATGAAGGCAAAAAGCTGGCACTTGCCACCGATATGGGATACGTCAGCGACCAGATCAAAGGTACGGTCAAAAATGCCGATGCGTACGTTTTTGAATCAAACCATGATATTAACCTGCTGCGTATGGGCCGCTATCCCTGGAATGTTAAAAAACGAATCCTAGGTGATTCTGGACATGTGTCGAACGAAGATTCCGCTTATGCCCTCGCGGATATTGTCGGAGAGCGGACGAGCAGAATCTATCTCGCGCATTTAAGCCGGGACAATAACATGAAAGACCTGGCACGAATGACAGTAAAGCAGGTGCTCGAAGAGGAGGAAACAGGAATAGGCCATACGTTCCATCTCTACGATACGGATCCATTCCTTCCAACAAGCCTGCACACGCTTTAAACCAAAATATGTGATACACCTGCGGGGTATTCTCTATAAACGTAAAAAATTATCAAAAGCATGCCTTTTACTAGACGAGGTGTGCTTTTTCTTCGTACAATAAATATACATCCCGGCACCCGAGACGGGTATGATAAAGGGTCTTCATTTCAATATGTGTCAAAAGCACTGAAATCAGCCCCGGTATCTTATGAAAAAAGGAAGTGTCGGAATATGGGTTATTATGATGATCATGCAAGAAAGGAAAGTCAGAAGCAAAAGAAAAGTCGCAGAAATGTAGGTATCGCAGGCTTTGTGGGGGCAATTATCGGTGCGGGGGTAATGACAGTATCAGCACCGTTTATATATGATTCGGTTTCAGGAGAAAATACTGAAACGATTGACGGGACAGCGGATTTATCGGACAACGGCTCCGGTTCCGACGGCTCTGCGGAGGAAGTCAATGCAGAATCCGGCACGGTGACAGCAGCGGCAAACGAAGTTTCCGGGGCTGTAGTCGGAGTGTTTAATCAGGTCCAATCAGAAAATGCCGGTATTCAGGGCGGTCAGGAGCAGGACGAAGAATCTGTCGAACAGGGCACAGGCTCCGGCGTCATTTATAAAAAGGAAAACGGCTCAGCGTTTATTGTTACCAACAACCATGTCGTGGAAGGGGCAAATTCAGTAGAAATCAGCTTAGAGGATGATACCCGGCTGGAAGCAGAGATTGTCGGTACTGATCCTTATACTGATCTGGCCGTGTTAAAAGTAGATGGCGGACCGATAGACACCGTAGCTGACTTTGGCAGCTCCGATGATCTGCAGGTAGGCGATCAGGCAATCGCTATCGGGAATCCGCTCGGCACAGACCTGTCACGAACAGTGACAGAAGGAATTATCAGCGCGAAGGATCGCAGTATTCCGGTGGATTACGACGGGGATGGACAGGATGACTGGGAAGCAGACGTCATGCAGACGGATGCAGCGATTAACCCCGGTAACAGTGGTGGCCCTTTAGTTAATAGTTCCGGCCAGGTCATCGGCATTAATTCGATGAAAATTGCTCAGTCTTCGGTGGAAGGCATCGGGTTTTCGATTCCAACATCAGTGGCAGTGCCGATCATTGAAGATTTGGAAGAAGACGGCGAAGTAGAACGTCCACAGCTGGGTGTTGCTATTCAATCAATTTCTGAGCTGTCAAGCTACAACTGGACAGAAGAGCTGGGACTGCCGGAAGACGTGGATCACGGAGTGTACGTGACTCAGGTCCAGCCAAATTCTGACGCGCAGGAGGCAGGACTCGAACAAAACGATGTGATCACTCAAATTGACGGCGAAGAAGTGCAGGGAGGCAGCGACCTCAGGAATTATCTCTATAACAGCACTGAAATCGGAGATACAGTTACTATAACGTATTACCGGAACGGGGAAGAGCAGACGACGGATATAGAATTAACACAGACAGCATCCACAGGTGAATAAACCAATTCAGGGCCTTCTATTGAAGGCTCTTTTTTTGTGGATAAATATAGAGATGGTCGAACCGAAGAAAATATATGCTACAATAGACGCTGAGAAAATTGTATAGAAAAAAAAGAACAAACCCCTGCTATACTGCTGTAAAGAACATATAGGAGAATCGTTGGTTGACGTATTGTAAAATGGAAAAAGTGAAGCTTCGGATGTGGATAATATTGTGGATGAAAT
Source organism: Marinococcus luteus (assembly GCF_034497705.1). GTDB lineage: Bacteria > Bacillota > Bacilli > Bacillales > Marinococcaceae > Marinococcus > Marinococcus luteus_A. The sequence goes on from NZ_JAXRUV010000002.1 coordinate 133,602, forward strand.
CGAAAAAATATCCACACCCTGTGAGTATTGCGGAAAAAAAGCAGAATGTATCTTGTCAATTCAGGCTCGTTCACTTGTGAATATGTGGACAATTTCTGTGGAAAAATAAGCTGGAGGGAAAAGAACTGTGAATATATTGATTATTGCCGTCGGTAAATGCAAAGAAGCATTCATCAATGAAGGAATCGCAGAATATAAAAAAAGACTGAGCAGGCACGGCTCCTTGGAAATTGTTGAAGTAAAGGACGAAAAAACACCGGAGCAGGCCAGTGAAAAGGAAAATGAGCAGGTAAAGAATACAGAGGGCGAACGCATTCTCAAAAAGGTTCCTGAACGAGGATATGTGGTTGCTCTCGAGCCGCAAGGCAGAATGATTTCTTCTGAACAGCTGGCTGCAACTTTCCAGGATTTAGCCGTACAGGGAACGAGTACAATTGTTTTTATCATCGGTGGATCGCTCGGCCTATCCGGGGAAGTGTTAAAACAGGCTGATTTCAAATGGTCATTTTCCGCGTTAACCTTTCCCCACCAATTAATACGACTGATGCTTACAGAGCAGATCTACCGTGCAGTACAGATAAATGCGGGGAGTCCGTATCATAAGTGAAAGGAATGTAAAAAGCGCTTACTCTTAAAGGAGCAGGCGCTTATTTAACAGTTAATTATTGTAGGCGCTTAACTGTTCTTCATAGGCGAATTCGACCATAACGAAATCATAGCCCCAGTCGTCGTAAGCGTTTTGCAGAAGCATTTCCTTTGTATCAGTGTCGATGGAAAGCTCTGATAAACTCTGGTAGGCAGCTCTCTGCTCTTCTATGACGAAATCCTGCATAACGTAGTCATCAGGCCAGTCGCTCTCTGCATTTTCTTTAATGCGGGCCTCTGCCTCTTCTTCAGTAATTGAAGCGATAACGTTCGTATAGCTTCCCTCTGTCTCTTCGCTGGAGTCAGATGAAGCTTCTGTCTCTTCCTCGTCGTTCAAGACCTCTGCTTCTTCTTTTAATTCCGCGTTTTCTTCCTTAAGCTCATCGTTTTCTTCCAGTAAATCCTGGTTCTTTTCCTTTAAATTTGCTTTCTTTTCTTTTAGATTGTTATTTTTCTCACGGAGTTCTTCATTTTTTTCCCGCAGATTGGACACTTTTGTTTTCAGTTTCTCGTTCTTTTCCTTTATTTCCTGCAGTTCTTCTTTCGCAGAAGACCCTGAAGCAGCTTCGGTCTCTATAGAAGTACTGCAGGCTGAAAGCATGAATAAGGAAACAAGACCTACGACAGGTACAAGCTTTTTATTCATATAACCTCCTAATAAAATGTATTTAATAGTTATATAGTACTGCCGGTGAGAAGGATAAACAAGCATTTGTTTGCCGGCCGGTGCTTTTTATCGGCGGCGGCTTTTTCGCAGGGAGGCTTTACTTTACGGACAAAAATTCGGCGCTTTTAGGTTTTTTAAACCTAAAAGCGCCGATGCCTTTATCATAATACGAAAACGTTTAATGTAATGATAGCTCCCATTATCGTTCCAATTAAGCTGAAAATGACTCCGGCCAATGCTGCTTTTCTTCCTCGATAATGATAGTTGTTAATGTCCTTTAACGCTTTAATCCCGGTCCACAAACCAATAATACCGAAAATTACACTGAAAGGAAAAAGAATTACAAGAAAAATGAATGCATCAAACCCTAGGACTAAGGAAATGATGGCTTTAAGGCTTCGTGGCTTGGTCGCCACTGTATCAGTTTCGTTCATGGGCTGCCGCTCCTTCACTATACCAGATCACATTATCGTCTTTTTTATCGTAACGCGGCTGTGAAGCAAAAACAATGAATAGGAGTGGCATTCTATTGACATTTCCCAGGCTGCTAACGTTTGATCTTTCTAAAAAAAGGATATTAAGGATTTAGAGCATATAGTAAAAGAAATCAGCAGGCGAAGGAGTCGACACGGCTATGGAAATTCTGCAGAATGACTGGGCTCCTGTGCTCGAAAAGGAATTCGAGAAAGAGTACTATCAGGAGCTGCGGGAATTTTTAAAAAAAGAGTACCAGGAAAAGACCGTTTATCCTAATATGCACGATATCTTTAACGCGCTGCATTATACAGGATATGAGAATACAAAAGTCGTAATTCTCGGTCAGGATCCCTACCACGGGCCGAAGCAGGCCCACGGGTTAAGTTTTTCCGTAAATCCGGATGTTTCCATCCCGCCATCGCTGAAAAACATCCACGCAGAGCTAGAAGAGGATCTGGGCTGTGAAAAACCGCGTCATGGTTCCCTCGTTTCCTGGGCCAAGCAGGGAGTACTTCTGCTGAATACAGTACTTACGGTGCGAAAAGGGGAAGCGAATTCGCACAAAGGACAAGGATGGGAAACCTTCACAAATGAAGTAATCCGGCAGACTAACGAAAAAGAGTATCCCGTAGTATTTATTTTATGGGGCCGCCATGCTCAGGCAAAAGAAGAGCTTATTACAAATGAGCACCATTTAGTCATTAAATCCCCACATCCGAGTCCGTTTTCTGCCAATAAAGGATTCTTTGGGAGCCGCCCGTTTTCAAAAACAAATCAGTTTTTAAAAGAGGCCGGGCGTCCGGAAATTGACTGGTGTATTCCAACAGAGGAGGAAGATCGTACATGAGTATTCAAACATCTGTAACAACCTTAGCAAACGGAGTAAAAATGCCATGGCTGGGCCTTGGCGTCTATCAGGCGGAAAAAGGTGAAGAAGTAAAAAATGCTGTTTTAACCGCTCTAGAGGCAGGCTACCGCTCGATTGACACCGCTTCTTTTTATGACAACGAAGAAAGCGTCGGAGAAGCAATTCAGGAAAGCGGAGTTCCGCGTGATGAATTGTTTATTACTACAAAGCTGTGGAACAATGAACACGGCTTCGACGAAGCGCTGGAAGCCTTTGAGCGCTCCCGTAAAAAACTCGGCGTCGATGTAGTGGACCTTTATTTGATCCATTGGCCGGTTCCTGGAAAGTTCAAGGAAACCTGGGGAGCGCTTGAGAAGCTGTATAAAGACGGCAAAGTGCGTGCAATAGGAGTCAGTAACTTTACCGACCAGCATCTTGAAGAACTGCTGAAAACAACAGAAATCACGCCGATGCTGAACCAGGTGGAGTTTCACCCGCGCCTTTTCCAAAAAGCCCTGTTAGAATACTGCCAAAGCCATGATATTCAGCTTGAAGGCTGGAGACCGCTTGGCAAAGGCGATCTTCTTGAACACGATGCGGTGAAGGAAATTGCTGACAAGCACGGCAAAACGCCGGCACAGGTTCTGATACGGTGGGCGCTTCAAAATAAGGTTGTATCTATCCCTAAATCTGTTACAGCCGAACGGATCCGTTCCAATGCAGAAGTGTTCGATTTTGAACTCGATACGAAGGATATGGATACGATCAACGGCATGAATGAAAATGCCCGTTATGGTCTGCACCCGGATGAGTTCGATTACGCGTCAACGACTAAATAATGAAGTAAAGCAGCCGGCATATTCGCTATGCCGGCTGCTTTTTATGTTTACCGTCTTTAATACTGTTGAAGACTAGTTTCGATCATGCTCGTTATTTGCGGATCGGTGGGCTTGGTGCTGCTTTTGAAGCTGCCGAGAACTTCACCATAACGGGAAACAAGAAACTTCTCAAAATTCCATTCGATCTCACGCTCTGGGCTGGTCTGCTCAAGGAGCCAGTCGAACAGGGGGTGTTTTTCGTTTCCTTTGGCATGAACTTTATCAAAAATATCGAAGCTGACCCCGTAATTGGTTTCGCAAAATTCTGTGATATTTTCAATAGTGTCCGGTTCCTGGCCGCCAAAGTCGTTCGAAGGAAAGCCCAGCACCTGAAAACCCTGGTTTTTGTAGCGTTGATACAGCTCCTCCAATTCTTCGTACTGCGGAGTAAAGCCGCATTCTGAAGCGGTGTTGACAATCAGCAGAACCTCTCCCCTGTACTCGTGCAATGTTTTTTCTGTGCCGTCAGCATGAACGGCCTCAATGTTGTAAATACTGGCAGTCATAATTTCCTCCTTTGAGCGAATAATACTTTTCGTATAACCTCCGTCATCCCCATTCAAACTCCTCTGCTGTGAATAAAATGCAATTAATGCAGGAAATAGCGGGAAGGTTTTTCAATTTCATCAGGATGCTATAATATTAACCGATATGGATGAATGAGGAAAGAAGGCATCAGGATGAAGCGGACGAAACTTCTATTTTTAGCAGCTGCCGTATTAACAGGCAGCTTGTTTACCTACTTACAGCTCCCGGCTGGATGGCTGCTCGGGGGACTCGTGACAGGGATTGTCTGTGGGATGGCGTACAAACGGCTCGTTTTTGATGGCTGGCCATTTCGCACCGTTCTTGCCCTGATTGGCTGCAACATTGGTTTTATGATGGAGCCCGGCATCTTTGCTCTTTTGGGACAATATATTTTCCCGCTGATTCTTACCCTCAGCTTAACAATGGCGCTCGGTGTTGGTCTCGGCTGGCTGATGAACCGTTGGACGGATCTGGACCCGCTGACGGCTTACTTTTGCTGTGTGCCGGGAGGAGCTTCAGAGGTGATCGGCTTAAGCAGCGATTACGGAGCTGATAACCGGATGGTGGCCGCATTTCATACTACTCGAATAACGCTATTTGTGTTAACAATACCAATTTTTATCGGTCTTACGACGCCGGCGGACATTGGCTCGATAGGAAGTGCCGGAGCGTCGGTTTCCGAAGTTTCCCCTGCCATAATAGGAGTGTTCGGCATTTGCGTTGTAGTTACAGTTCTGCTTTATTATTTATATAAAGTGCCGGCGGGGACGTTGTTTTACGGATTAATTATCGGATTTGCAGTTGGCCACTGGGTGGTGACAACTGATAACGGACTACCGTCTGTTGTTGGCGGAAGCGGCCAGGCTCTGCTCGGAGCGATGGTTGGTATCCGTTTTGACCGTCCGACCTTTTACAAATTAAAAGAGATCGGGCGGCCGAGCGCGGTGCTTCTCGGGTTTTACTTCATTTTCAGCCTGCTGCTCGCTCTGATGTTTCACGCTGCGACTGGCCTCTCCTATGTAACGAGTCTGCTTAGCACAGTCCCGGCAGGAGCAGCAGAGATGAGCAGCACAGCGATTGCCTTAAATCTTGAACCAACCCTTGTATCGAGTCTTCATATTATAAGAGTGCTCGTTTTGTTTATCTGCCTGCCATTTTTTGTCCGACTGCTGCAGAAGCTGATTCAAAAACAGTCAGTATAGCAGAACTGAATAGAAATAAACAGTTGGGACGATAATTAATTTTATCGTCTTTTTTTGCGGCAGAAAATGCTGGAATAAGAATAAAAAAGCTATTATTTTACGAGAGCGCTTTCAAAAATAATGGGAACAAAATTATTTCGTAAAAAGTAAACCTTTTGAACCCCTTATATAGCACTGGTTTTTCGAATTTTTAAACAAACAGGATAATATTTTTGTGTGAGATTATCTTACATATCACTAGATTCTGAAAATTTAAACGGTAAAATACTATTTAACGCAAGATGTTAACTAAGTTCACATGAATCTTGCACGATAATAACAGAGGGGGAAAAAACGTGGATCCGATAGTATTGCTTGATAACCTTTGGGTTATGATGGGATTTATTTTAGTTATTCTTATGCAGGGTGGATTTATTCTATTGGAAGCAGGTTCGACCCGGATGAAGAACGCAGGTCACATTGCAGGAAAAACAATCTTTACGCTGGGGATCTCATCACTTGTCTTCTGGGCTGTCGGGTACGGCTTTATCTACGGTAACGACGTTGGAGGCATCATTGGACTTTCGAACTTCTTTTACGGAGACGCAAGCACTGCAGACGGCTTAACGCCTGCCATCGACTTTATTTTCCAGCTCGCGTTTGCGGCGATTGCCCTTACGATTGCTTTTGGCGGTTTCGCTGAACGTGCGAAGCTTGCAGCTTACGTAGTCTTTGCTATTTTGTTCTCCGCGATTGTATATCCAATAATTGCACACTGGATCTGGGGCGGCGGCTGGATTTCCGGTCTTGGCAAACAGGACTTTGCCGGTTCTACAGTAGTCCACCTTACTGGTGCGATGGGTGCTCTTGCGGCAACAATTTTACTTAAGCCACGTATTGGGAAATACAATAAAGACGGTTCGGTCAACAATCTTCCAGGTCACAACCAGGTGTTTACTGCTTTAGGGGTACTTTTCCTGTGGGTCGGCTGGTTCGGCTTTAACGGAGCCAGTACTTTCGGTGTAGCAGACGGCTTCTTTGGCTACGTTGCAATGAATACACAGTTGGCAGCGGCAGCGGGAGCCTTTGCAGCACTTCTGATTGCCTGGGCTGTGCTCGGGAAAGCAGATGTACCAAGCATGCTTAACGGAGCACTTGCAGGGCTGGTAGCAATTACCGCTTCCTGCGCCTTTGTAGCTCCATGGGCTTCCGTGGTTATCGGTGCAATTGGCGGGATGCTCTGCTTCTTCAGCGTTCGTTTCTTTGAAAAACGCAACATCGACGATCCGATTTTCGCCCTTTCCGTGCACGGTATGGCTGGTATCTGGGGAACGCTTTCCACCGGTTTCTTTGCCACACCACAGCTTGCTGAAATGAACGGCGGCCGTGCCGGTTTATTCTACGGCGGCGGGCTGACCCAACTGGGTGTTCAAGCTATCAGTGTCGTAGCGTGCGGCCTGTTTGCACTCATTGCTTCGTACATTATTCTCTTAATTACAAAATCGCTCATCGGCGGACTTCGTGTATCGGAGGAAGAAGAAATCATGGGTCTTGATATGAGTGAGCACGGCGCATATGGCTATCCGGAAAATGTTCAGCCTACGCCGGACAATTCGTCGGAAAGAACAGGAGCATAAAATATGTCGAATTCTTCATTCTCACAAATACAGGGATTTTCAGCAGAACCTTCCTTTAAGAGCTATGAAGAAATAAAAAAAGACAAAGAAGAGAAGATGGACGATTTGGCGGGAGAGCCAGTAAAGCTTAATGAAGCCCACGATACGTGGATTTCAGAAACGGTTACTCTTGCTGTTCATCATCATCAGAGTGAGCGGGGAGATCTTCCTGCTCACTTTGCTTTTTTTCTTATGGGAAGCGCAGGAAGACAGGAACAGGCGAAGTTCAGTGATCAGGATCACGGTATTGTTTTTGAAGGGACAGACGAAGAACATCAGGATTATTTTCTCGGCCTGGGAGCGGAAATACGTGAAGGAATGGCGATCGTTGGATACCCGCGCTGTGAAGGGCTGGTTATGGCTTCGCATAAACGCTGGTGCCACGGAGTGGAGGGGTGGAAAAGGCAGGTGGATGGCTGGATTGAAGCCGATGAATGGGGACCGTTCCGTCACCTGCTTACCTTTATCGATGCCAGGACGCTTGTGGGAGAAGATGAGCTTCTTGAGGAAGTGAAGGAGCATGTCTTCGAGCAGGCCGACCGGGGAGATGTGCTAAAACGCCTATCAGAAAATACCGCTTACCTGCACAAAGGGCTCAATGCTTTCGGCCAGCTTCTTCCGGAGGAAAAAGGGCAGTATGCAGGCTCGATGCACATTAAAGATGTTGGATTTTTTCCATACGTTCATGCCCTGCGCCTGCTTGCCATTCACGAAAGAATCCATGCCTCCTCCACGATAGAACGCATCCGGCAGGTGTCGGAAAAGCACTCCTATGTGAAGGGCAAGGACGTACACTTTAAAAATCTGCTGGAGCTTCGGGCTTCGTTTTCCAGGAAGCAGAATGTTTATGAAGACGTTCACTACGTGCCGGTGCAGCAGCTTTCGAAAGCCCAGAAGTCCGAACTGAAATCTGCATTAAAAGAAGGAAAACATTTGTTTCAGCATACAAAAAAAATCATGGAGTCGGGTGATTTTTAAATGTTCCAATGGATGCGCAGTATTTCGAGTCGATTTGGCGGTCTGGACTCCACGAATCCCCAGCATCAGTCTTTTATGCGTCAGCTGCAAAAAGACGTAAAAGCAGAACAGCCTCTGCAGAAATCGCTGTCTTCGTTGAACGTCACCGTCCTTGATCTGGAAACCTCGGGCTTTAACGCGGACGCCGGAGATAAGATATTGTCGATGGGAGCTATTAAAATTAAACACAACCGGCTGATTCGGGACGATGCCTTTTATACGCTTGTCCAGGAACCGGAAGCCGTGTCTCCGGAGGTAAGCGAAGTCACCGGCTTAACAGCGGAAGAACTGGAAGCAGACGGTCAGTCGATCAGCGAGGCACTCGAGCAGTTTTATCAGTTTGCCCAGGCAGATATACTCGTAGCGCATCACGCTTCCCACGAACGAAAGTTTCTGCAGAAGTATACGTACCGGACGATGGGTACAAACCTGCAGCATCGTCTGTTGGATACTTCGTTTGTGTTCAGTATTGCTGCCCCGGACTTTGAATTTCGTTCGCTCGATGACTGCTGCAACTATTACGACATTCCGATAAAAGGCAGACACAATGCTCTCGGGGATGCCATTATGGCTGCCGAGCTCTGGACACGATCCATCCAAACAGTACAGGAGCTTGGCTATGAGACGCTTCAGGACGTATATGCACATCTCAGTCACCGCCGAAGGTAGCTCCTTACGGCGAGCTGAAAAAAATTTATAAAGGAGGAGGGCGCGGTGAAAGGTAATATTCCTCGTAACGCTGCTTGTTTTCCCATTAGCGTGGTACAAGAAATCACATCATTGTCAGCTCGCCAAATCCGTTACTACGAAGAACAGGGGTTGATCAATCCGGAACGAAACCAGGGGAACCAGCGCCTGTTTTCGATGAATGATATTGATCGGTGTCAGGAAATCAAAGAGCTTATCGACCAGGGGTTAAATATTGCCGGTATCAAAGCCGTGCTCTCCGTCCGGGATAAGAGTTCAAGTTGAGAAATTACGGCAGAATCCGGATTAATAAAAAAGTCCCTTTTCAAAAAAAATTCTTTATATCTGTTTGAATAAAGAAGTGAACGGGAACACTTTCGAAACAACGGAGGTGTTTTATTCATGTCATTTATTATAGTAGAAGATATTCAAGTGCCGGCGAAAAAATTCGACGATCTTGAAAACGCCCGTGAAGACGCATCAGAAAAGGAAGTAATTGTCCGCAATAACGATGGCCAGTACTGGGTGGTTGACGAAGAAGACTATGCGAAGATCGAAGCCTACGGCTATGAGCTTGTAGAGAAGTAAACGCAGACGTACAAGAGTCCGTGCCTAATTTAGGGCGGGCTCTTTTTTAAATGTAAATGCACCCGGGACAAGAGGGAAGAGGGTTTCAATGGAAAGAAGAAGTGAAAAAGTACAAGTAGTGCAAAAACGAATCAGGCCATTACAAATAACAGGATTTAAAAGGGGGGGACTGGAATGACACGCTATGAAGATGACAGTTTATCGCTCCATACCGATCTATATCAGGTGAATATGGTGGAAACGTATTGGCGGAGCGGCATGCATACCCGGAAAGCCGTATTTGATCTATATTTTCGGGAGCTTCCGTTTGGCAATGGGTTTGGCGTATTTGCCGGATTGGAACGGGTCGTACATTTTTTGGAAAATTTCCGGATGACCAAGGAAGACCTTACTTATCTGCGGGAAGAAGCAGGGTACGGAGAAGATTTTCTTTCCTATCTGGCAGACCTCCGGTTTACCGGCAGCGTGTATGCGATGAAAGAAGGCGAGCTTGTTTTTGGCAACGAGCCGATGATTAAAGTAGAAGCCCCGCTCGGAGAAGCACAGCTGATTGAAACCGCGCTGTTAAACATGGTGAACTACCAGACACTGATTGCTACGAAAGCAGCCCGCATCAAACAGGTGACGGGTGGAAACGGACGAGCGATGGATTTCGGCCTGCGCCGGGCCCAGGAGCTTGACGCCGGACTGTGGGGAAGCAGAGCGGCCTTTGTCGGCGGTTTTGAAGTAACGAGCAATGTCAGGGCCGGAAAAGTATTCGGACTTCCTACAGCGGGCACACATGCGCATTCTATGGTACAGGCATGTGAAACAGAGTATGAGGCCTTTAAAATGTATGCCGAGCACCACACGGATTGTGTATTTTTAGTGGATACGTACGACACTCTCCGCTCGGGTGTACCTAATGCCATCAAGGTCGCAAAAGAGATGGGTGAAAATATCCGCTTCAAAGGCGTGCGTCTCGACAGCGGGGACCTGGCCTATCTGTCCAAAGAGGCAAGAAGGATGCTCGATGAGGCCGGCTTTACCGACACCCAGATTATCGCCTCCGGAGACCTGGATGAATATACAATTACCAATTTAAAATCCCAGGGAGCAGCAATTGATACGTGGGGCATCGGTACAAAGCTTATCACCGGGTATGACCAGCCTGCTCTTGGAGCTGTATACAAGCTTGTGGCGATTGAGAACAATAACGGTGACATGCGCGACACGATGAAAATTGGAGCAAAAAAATCGGGCAATCTGGAAAAAATGACTACCCCGGGCGTGAAAAATGTTTACCGAATAATAAATACTGAAAACAAACGCTCGGAAGGGGATTACATTACGCTTTCCGAGGAAGAGCCAAACGAGCAGGAGGAACTGCATATGTTTCATCCGGTGCACACGTATATCAGCAAAAAAGTGCAGAATTTCAAAGCGGTGAACCTTCATGAAACAATATTCAAAGACGGCAAGCTGGTTTACAGTCTGCCATCCATGACAGATATCCAGGCCTATATGCAGTCAAATCTGCCGCTTTTATGGGAAGAGTACAAACGGTCGTTAAATCCTGAAGAATACCCAGTCGATTTAAGCCCGAAATGCTGGGAAAACAAAGTGCAGAAGATGCATGAAATTCAAAACGAATTTAGTCGGTAATAGAACAGTCTGCCGTGCCGGATTTTTTGGTTCGGCATTTTTTTTTATGTTATCTGCCGGAAAATTGCGAACGTCTCGTGACAATAAGGAGAAACATAGGGATGCGGGCTGTACATATGATATAATTTGACAGAATTCCAATTGTGAATGCTTTGAAGCAGAGAAAGGGAGGGGCAGAGCCTATGCAGATATCTGTTCAGACCGTGATTGAAAAAATGGAAGAGGAACTGCTCCAGCTAGCAGAGCAGGGGGAAAAGGGAGACGAGCGGGCGCTGCAGGAGCATGCAAGAACGCTTCGAAACTATTGTGATATTCTGCTTTCTTCAAAGGCCGGAGAAGCGAAGACCCCGGCTGCAGAAGCACCGCAGCCAAAAGCAGCGGCTCCTGCTCCAAAAACTCCTGTATCCCCAGGACCGCGCTGGGAAACAGCTGAGGAGGAAAAAGAAATTCCATCAACGGAAGGCAATTTACTGGATTTTTAATTAAGAAGGAGACTTAGGCATGCTGTGGAAAGTACTCGTTGTGTTAGGGGCAGTAAACGCTGCTTTGGCAGTGGGAATTGGGGCTTTCGGCGCCCATGGCCTGGAGGGCCGGTTGTCGAACCGGATGCTTGAAACGTATAATACCGGAGCGCAGTATCATATGTATCATTCACTGGGACTGATCGCTATCGGCGCTGTAGCAGCTTATACCGGCGGAGGATCAGCGCTGCTGGGATGGTCCGGATGGCTTTTGTTTGCGGGAATTGTTTTATTTTCCGGCAGCCTGTATGTGCTGTCGCTTTCTGGCATCTCCTGGCTGGGGGCCGTAACTCCTTTAGGTGGAGTGGCTTTTATTGCCGGATGGGTTTGTTTAATTATTTACGTGCTGAAAGCCTAAGAAGGGCCGGCTGCGGGAGTTTATCCGCAGCCGGCCCTTCTCTTTTACTTATAGGTATTAGACTGCTCTGGTACGGTCAATCCGGCCGAGGAAAAGTGCAAGAGCGAGGCCGGCAGCAAACATCACCAGGCTGATGATAAAAGCGATCACGCCGTCATTTAAGCCGGGGAATATAACGTAAAGCGATCCAAGAAGCAGGCCGGTAATCACCGCATACGTTCCGACAGTATGAGCACGCAGCAGGTAACGAAGGAGGTTACTCATAATAGCGATCCCTACGAGCACACCGACACCGAAGGTGAAAAGCACGGGCAGGTTCAGTTCTGTTAAGGCGTTGATCACCGTCTGATAAACCCCGATTATTACGAGCACAAATGAACCGCTGATGCCGGGGAGGATCATCGCTGTGCTCGCAAGCCATCCTGAGAAAAATAAGGTAGCAAAGCTTCCCGGGGTGCCGGTGGCAATAACGGCTGCCTCCTCATCCCCCTGGAAAAGACCTGAAAGAAGGACAATCACGGCTGCGATCAGCAAAATGACGTAATGATGCTTTTTAAAATTCGTTTTGTAATTCACCTTGTATAGAATAAAAGGAATCGTTCCGAGAATTAATCCAAAAAAGAAGAAAAATGTCGGCTGCGGGTGTTCGGCAAGCAGCCATTCAAGCAGATGGGCAAGTGACAGGATAGCTGTCCCCATCCCTACACCGAGAGGAATTAAAAAGCCGAGCTGCTGCTTCCACTGGCGTGAAAAAAGCAGGCTGATGGCAGACAACAGCCGGTAGTAAATACCAAGAATTAGCGCCAGAGTGCCGCCGCTTACGCCCGGGATAACGTCACTTGCTCCCATGGCCATGCCGCGTAAAATATTTTTCCATTCAATCATGTACATCGGGACTCCTCGTTCATCAAAATTGGTTTATGTAAAAGCTGCAAATTTTTCACAGCATCAATTCTTTATATCATGTTTTGAAAGAAATTACTATAAGCCGCCGTCGGCCCATGAAAAAAACCGAACGAAGGGTTCGGTTTAAAAAACGGCGCCGGGCTCAAGCTCTTCATTTTCTTCACGCCGCAGGCTGCGTTCAAACACAAACGGGCCGAACGGGATGACGGATACAATAACAGCAATAAGCATACGCAGAAACGGCCAGCGCTTTTGTGCCCAGACAAACAAAGCAATAGCTACATACAGGACGAACAAGCCTCCGTGGGCAGCCCCAACGACGGTCACAGCCATGTCAAAGCCTGCCCCGTATTTTAAAGGCATAGCAATAAAAAGCAGAAGCAGAAATGAGATTCCTTCAATGATACCGGCCCATCTAAGCGATTGGAGAGAATTCATGCACGGCCTTCCTTTCTAATGTCAAAATCACGATAAGAATATATCGTTAACATAGCATAGGGAAAGGCCCGGTACAATGAACGAATTGTGACAGTTGAATCAGGAACGGACCGTAGCATATAAGCTGAAGGAACGGTTCCATCGCTTTACAGAACGCTGATAAGTCATCCCAATATTTTCAGCTACTTTAATAGAAGGTGTGTTTTCAGGATCAATGATTGATATAAGCATTGAAATATCGAGTGAATAAAACGCGAAATTCCGGACCGTAGCAGCGGCTTCAGATGCATATCCGTACCCCCAGTTCTCCGGTGTGAACAGGTATCCAAGTTCAATAGAAACGCTGCCCTCTATTTTTTCGGGGACAAGTCCGCACTGGCCGATAAAGCGTTGGTTTTGCCGGTCTTCCACGATCCACATCCCGACTCCGTACGATAGATAGTGACTTTTATTCCAATGGATCCATTCATCGATCTCTTTTTCGGACTTTAACGCCGAGTAATAGCGCATAACGTCTTTGTCCTGGAAAATGTTTTTCAGCAGCCGATGGTCTTTATGCTGCATGGAACGAAATGAAAGACGTTCTGTGGAGCGGGGTAGTCGCAACGCTTTCACCTCTTTGATTAATTGATGGCCGTCAGTGTTTCCATAAAGCATGCAAACGGCTGTTTACAGCTGTTTGGAAAGAATATTCTTTTGAATTTCCTGATTTTTTTCCGCAAACCGCTCATTGTGGGAAGATACCATGGCTTTTGCGCCGGCACCGGGTTCAAGAAACTGTTTGACGCTGTTCGCAGCTGAAGCGCCTTCCACAAACGCACCGGCAATCAAATGGACCTTTCCCTGGTGATTGGTAATATCGCCAGCAGCAAATAATCCTTTGATATTTGTCCGCATCTGCTCGTTTACAAGGATTTTATTTTCTTCTGTCTGTAGCTGCAGGTTTTCGAGAAGCTCGAACTCCATCTGGAAACCGTGATTCACGATGACAGCATCTACTTCTTTTTCCATACTTTCGTTGGTCTCGAGGTTTGTGCAGAGCACCCTTTCGATAGCAGTGCCTTCGGCGTTGCCGTGAAGTTCCGAAAGAGCAAACGGCGTCTGTACATTTACTTCGGAATCCTTCATTTCCTGAACGTGCCGTTCATGGCCGCCGAACTCATCGCGCCGGTGCACAACTGTGACTTCGCTTGCGATCGGGCAGAGAGCGTTCGCCCAATCGACAGCAGAGTTGCCGCCTCCAGAAATGATAACCTTCTGGTCACGGAATTGCTCAAGCTGCTGAACGGTATAGTGCAGATTTGAAAGCTCAAATTTTTCTGCTCCTTCGATGTCGAGCTTTTGGGCATGAAGAATGCCGTGGCCGACAGCAATGATAACCGCACGGGAATAATAGATGCCTCCAGTTTCTGCCTCCAGACGGAAAAGCCCAGCCTCATCCTTTTCCAAGTGAATAATTTTTTCATTTGTAGTAATGGCCGGGTGGAACGTTTCTGCCTGTGCCACCAGCTGATCCATCAGCTGTTTCCCGGAGGAAGGAGGCAGGCCGCCGACATCCCAGACAATTTTTTCAGGGTAGGCGTGAATTTTCCCGCCCAGGTCAGGCTGAGCTTCGATTATATGGGTGTCGAGCGCCCGCATTCCGCAGTAAAAAGCAGTGTATAGACCAGCAGGCCCGCCGCCGATAATAGTAACGTCATGTATGTGAAAGTCAGACAAGGTGTCCAGCTCCTTTAGTGATAATCGTTATCAATTACATTGTACGCTCTTTTTGTACAAAAGTAAAAGGAAGATAAAAATAGCTTCACAAACAAAAAATGTTCCACGTGAAACATTTAGGGCTCCGGGGTAGAGAGCTTATAATACGTGCCGCCGCTGTGCTCAGTAAAATGAGTAAGAAAATTAAATAATTAAAGAAGCGCCATTTTCCGGCCCGGACTCCGGCTGCTATAAAATGAACCGTAAGCAGTACAAATAATGCCCATAAAAAACGAATTATATTTTTCTCATCCAATTAACCTGTCTGGTAAAGCAGATTCACAGAAAAGTGAAAAAATGTTCTTTATTTGGTGTGTGTTTTGGGATAAGGGTAAATTAAGTAAGCGGTTCATCATAGATGTTCTTAAGTATAAAAAAGCCCTGCAGCAGCTGCTGCAGGGCTTTCCTTTTATGCGAATTATTCTTTGGCAGAGGTGGACGTTTGGGCATTAGCTACTTGGATATCATTGTCGTTAACCGTGACCATGATGCTTTGTACATCTTCTTCCTCAAGCATAAGATCAGCAATGCCGTCTTCTACTTTTTCTTCGATTACCCGGCGGAGAGGGCGGGCACCGAACGAAGGATCGTAGCCCTGATCGGCCAGCATGCGTTTTGCATCCTCAGACACGGTAACATTCAGTCCCTGCTCGCTGGCTGCTTCTAAGATGTCTTTGAGCATGAGATCTACAATGGTAACAAGGTCCTCGCGAGCCAGTTCTTTGAAGCTTACAATGCTGTCGAAACGGTTCAGGAATTCAGGACGGAAATAATCGCTGAGGGATTCCATGATTTTTGGTTCTACCTGGTCTTTGTCTCCAAAGCCGACCGTAACGCGCTTCATTTGTGAACCGGCGTTTGAAGTCATAATGATGACTGTATCCTTAAAGCTGACCGTGCGTCCTTGACTGTCAGTCAGGCGGCCGTCTTCCATGATCTGCAGGAACATATGCTGCACATCAGGGTGGGCTTTTTCAATTTCGTCCAGAAGAATGATGCTGTAAGGCTTCCGGCGCACTTTTTCTGTGAGCTGGCCGGCTTCATCATGTCCGACATATCCTGGTGGTGAACCGATAAGCTTGGACACGGAATGTTTTTCCATATATTCACTCATGTCGAGGCGGATCATTGCTTCAGGATCGCCAAACATTTCAGAAGCGAGTGTTTTGGACAGCTCTGTTTTCCCGACACCGGTTGGTCCGACAAATAGGAAGGAACCAATTGGCCGGCTACCGCGGCGAAGGCCGGCACGATTTCTGCGAATCGAGCGGGCAACTTTGCTTACTGCTTCTTCCTGCCCGATAACATTTGCATTCAGGCGTTCAGGCAGATCACGCATTTTCTTTTGTTCATCGCGCTGGAGGCGGCGAACCGGGATACCAGTTTTATTTTCCACGATCATCTGGATCGTCTCTACATCAACGGTTGGTGTTTCTTTTTGAATATTGCCGTTTTGTTCGGCTTCCTTAACCTGTTTCTGCAGCTTCGCCTCTTCATCACGAAGCTTAGCTGCGCGTTCGTAATCCTCCTGCTGAGTAGCACGCTCTTTTTCCGCAGCAATCTGTTCAAGGCGGCTTTGCAGGGATTCGCTGTCATCATCGCTGTGAGCGAGATTTATTTTGGAGCCTGCTTCATCCATTAAATCGATAGCTTTGTCCGGCAGGAACCGGTCCTGTACATAACGGTTCGATAAATTAACGCAGGCTTCAAGTGCTTCATCGGTAAAAGCAACGTGATGGAATTTTTCATAGTTTGCCTGCAGGCCTTTTAAGATCGCTACGCTGTCTTCGAGGTTTGGTTCGTTAACCATGACCGGTTGAAAGCGGCGTTCAAGCGCTGCATCTTTTTCAATTTTGCGGTACTCGGCTAGTGTCGTTGCACCGATCAGCTGAATTTCTCCGCGGGCGAGCGCCGGTTTCATGATATTGCCGGCGTCTGAAGAACCTTCTGCCGAACCTGCGCCAACGATTTGGTGAACCTCATCGATAAAGACGATGACGTCCTGGCGCTCCTGCAGTTCTTTGAGCAGCTGTTTCATGCGTTCTTCGAATTGGCCGCGCACCCCGGTATTTGCTACGAGGGAGGTGACGTCGAGCAGGTAGATGCTTTTGTTTTTCAGCTTGTTTGGCACGTCTCCTTCTGAAATGCGGAGGGCGAGGCCTTCAGCGATGGCTGTTTTACCGACACCAGGTTCACCTATAAGAACCGGGTTGTTTTTATTGCGGCGGTTCAATGTTTCAATGACCCGCTCAACTTCTTTATCGCGGCCGATAACTGGATCAATGAGACCGGCGCGTGCAACATCAGACAGGTTTTTACCTAAGTCGTCAAGAAGGCCGCCGCCCTGGCCGCCGCCAGATTGAGCCTGTTCCTGACCCTGATTTGAGCCTTGTTCTGCTCCGCCCATCATGTTGTTGAAGAATTGATCAAATGGGGACTGGGAGCCGCCGAAGCCGCCCTGGCCGGATGGCTGATTCATGCTTTGACGGATTTCTCTATAGCACCGTTCACAAAGGTGCATTTTTTGATGACTTCCATTAACATTCATGTTCAGTTCAATGCGTGCTGGACGCTGTTCGCAATGTTCACATCTCATCATACTGAACCGAACCTCCTTATTTTAAAGTAGTATTATTGACGTGTGCATCGTTCATTATCATCTTCGTAAGGTCAAAATTATTTCATTGACTTTGACTATCTTTGACCTTGTAACAGTATTATATACCCGCTTCCCGTATAATGCAAGAGATAAATTTGATTTTCTCTGACCAATTGATTTACACCCACATAGTAGGAAATAGAGAAGAGAAATTCAAGAAATATGCTTGGGTATTATCTGTGAAAAACGGTAAAGAATGTATTAACTTTTTTACGAAAGTCTAAACATTTCTGACCAATAAAAAGGTATCGAATTTGAGTAAGGATAAAAGCAGTGAAGGATTTACAGGGAAAAAGGGAAAGGAAAAGAAACAGAATTGCTCAGAAAGGACGAAGCCAAATGAAAAACAATGAGAAGCATTCACCCGCTAAAACGTACAGGTTATCAGAACCCCGTCATTTGTTTGGAGAAAGCGGTCCGGTCTTAAGAAGAACGTTTCATGCCGGGGATATACATCTGGTGGAGGTAAAACGAAAAATTGAAAATGGGAATCCGGTGGAAGCAGTGAGCGTGGCCGGAGAGTTAAAGGTAAAACTGTTCCGGTGGACACTGCTTCGCGTGGATATCCCCTCGCTGACAGTTCATTTGCACCGGCCGAAAAAATGAGCGGATATACGAAGTGGAAATATAAAAATCACGCACTCTGACTGTAGACTCCCTTCCACTTAGTCTTTTCTTTTCAGGATGGACGTGAGAAGATCACGATAGACAGCATTTTGTATGCGCTGACATTTCAAGGGAAAGGGTGACTGTGATGACTTGGGAACCGGAAGAGATGAAGAAAAGAGATGAGGAAAGCATCTGGCATGCCATGAGACCTTACAGCCCAGGGGGAGGCATGATTATAGAGAAGGCGGACGGTTCGTGGGTGACAGACGTGGATGGGAATCATTACCTTGATGGCATGTCTGGTCTCTGGTGCGTAAATGTCGGCTACGGGCGAAAAGAAATTGCCGACGCCGCCTATGAGCAGATGCTGAAGCTTCCATTCTATCCTTTAACGCAGAGCCATACTCCGGCCGTTCAATTGACAGCAAAGCTTGATGAATGGCTTGGCGACGGCTATATGTACTTTTTTTCCAACAGCGGATCTGAAGCAAATGAAACTGCTTTAAAGCTGGTGCGTCAATATTTTCAGCAGATTGGTGAAGGCAGCCGTTATAAAACCATCTCCCGCTACCGCACCTATCACGGCAGCACACTCGCCACAATGGCAGCAGGGGGACAGACGCAGCGAAAATACCGGTATGAGCCGCTGCCGCCGGGATTTGTGCATGTGACGCCTCCGGATCCGTACCGGAAGCCGGAAGGTCAGAGTGATGAGGATTACAGCCTGGCTTGTGCAGATGAAATTGAACAGGCCATTTTGTGGGAAGCGGAAGAATCTGTAGCGGCGGTTATTATGGAGCCAATCATTAGCGGTGGCGGAGTGCTGATTCCCGAACCCTCCTATATGAGACGGGTCCGGGATATCTGTGACCGCTACGGCGTTCTTTTAATCAGCGATGAAGTTATTTGTGGTTTCGGACGGACCGGGAAGCGCTTTGGATTTATGCATGCAGACGTAAAGCCGGATATTGTAACGATGGCGAAGGGAATAACGAGCGGATATATGCCGCTGTCTGTAACTGCAGTACGAAAGGATATGTACCAGGCGTTTACTGGAAGCGAAGCCTATGATCATTTCCGCCACGTGAATACCTTCGGGGGTCACCCAGCAGCCTGCGCAGCCGCTGTGAAAAACCTGGAGGTCATGGAGCGGGAAAAACTGGTGGAGCGATCCGAGAGAAAAGGGAGGGAGCTTCTGGAGGCGTTAAAGGAGCTGGAGGAGCTTCCCCACGTAGGTCATGTGCGGGGGCGTGGACTTTTGGCCGGCATTGAATTTGTTGAAGACAAAACGTCTAAAAAGGCGGCACCGGAAAAGCTCGTGAAGCAAATTCTTGCAGACTGCAGGAAAGACGGGGTCATTGTTGGCAAAACATCCGATATTGCCAGGCACCATAACAATGTTTTAACCCTTTCCCCGCCGCTGAATATCGAAGATAAAGATCTTCAGCTGCTCATTACGACCCTGAAAAAGCATGTAAAAGCTGCAGTACACCCGGCCTAAAATATAGACTTGCACCTGCCTCGAGGCGGGGGCATTTTTGAAGCGAAAATCGATCTTTTAATCCTTTTTGAAAGCGCTCTCTGTTATAATTAATAAAGGAGGTGTATGACAAATGAAGGCAGCACGCTGGTACGGGGCACGGGACATTCGCGTCGAAAACGTGAAAGAGCCTGAAGTATTGGGAGACAAAGACGTCAAAATTAAAGTGAAATGGTGCGGGCTTTGCGGAAGCGACTTGCACGAATATTTGGATGGGCCTATTTTTATTCCCGCAGACTCTCCCCATCCTCTGAGCGGGGAAAAAGCTCCTATTGTAATGGGACATGAATTTGCCGGAGAAGTCGTGGAGACTGGAGCGGGAGTGAACCGGGTGCAGGTGGGAGACCGGGTGGCAGTGGAACCGATTCTCTCCTGTGGCACGTGTAAGGCCTGCATGGAGAATAAATACAATCTTTGTGAAAAGCTTGGCTTTCATGGTTTGGCCGGAGGCGGTGGAGGTTTTTCCGAGTATACAGTCGTAGCTGAACATATGGCCCACTCGATGCCTGCAGAGCTTTCCTATGAGCAGGGGGCATTTGTAGAGCCGGCTGCCGTCGCTCTGCATGCTGTACGGCAAAGCAGACTGCGGGCCGGAGACAAAGCTGCCGTGTTTGGAACCGGTCCTATTGGTTTACTGGTTATTGAAGCTTTAAAGGCCGCTGGTGCCGCTGCAATTTATGCGGTAGAGGTTTCGGAAGTGCGGAAACAGAAAGCAGAAAATTTGGGAGCCGTGGTTGTCGACCCCTCTGAAGCTGACGTGGCTGAAAAACTCCGTCAGTTGAGCGGTGGCGGGGTAGATGTCGCTTTTGAAGTCACCGGGGTGCCAAAAGTACTTCCTCAGGCCATAAACAGTACTTCATTTGAAGGAGAAACAGTGATCGTCAGCATTTGGGAAAATGAAGCGGCGATACAGCCAAATACGATTTTGCTGCAGGAGCGAAAAGTGACTGGAATTATTGCTTACCGGCACATTTATCCTGCCGTTATGGATTTGATGAAGCAGGGATATTTTCAGGCTGAGCAGTTTGTTACACAAAAAATACCGCTGGATAATGTAGTAACCGACGGGTTTGAAGCACTATCCAAAGAAAAAAGTCAGATTAAAATATTGGTGTCACCAGAATAACGAAAAAGAGTCCTTGCCGCCTGAGCCCATGCATGCGGCAGGGGCTTTTTCGTAAATAATGTAATCTAAGAATAGCTCAACGCACAGGAATGTGTTCAGTAAGAATTTTCAGGGCAGGAGGTAAGGTGATGGAACGCTCATATTCGCCGGCAGTTCATGACGCCATTACGTACATGCATGAGCATCTTCACGAAACAATGAATCTTGCCGGGCTAGCCGCGCAGGCTGCCTATAGTCCGTATCATTTTTCGCGACTGTTTAAAAAGAGTGTTGGGGTGCCGCCGTTGTATTACCTGTCTGCTCTCCGGCTTCAGAGGGCAAAGGAGCTGCTGCTTGAAACAGCTCTTCCTGTACGTGACATTGGTATGGAAATCGGCCAGCAGAGCGTAGGAACGTTCACGACAAGCTTTGCGTCGAGGGTAGGAATGACGCCGGGAGTTTTTCGTGCCTCAGCTGCTGCCACAGAGGAATCTTTGTCCTCGTTAAGAAAGCCACGCCATTGGGCCGAGCCGGTTTTTCCTTCGGCGGAAACGTGTGTCAAAGGCCGTATCTACAGTGAAGCGCCTTTTGAAGGGTTTGTATTAATTGGACTCTTCCCACGGCCGATGCCGGAGGGCCTGCCGTTGTACGGCACGCTGTGCGATGCGTCGGAAGAATACTGTATCCGTGGGGTGAAGCCCGGAATATATTACATGATGGCCACATCGGTCGCCTGGAAAATGAAGGTGGCCGATATTCTCATCCCTCATCACACACTTCGTACACGCTCAAAAGAACCTTGTCATGTAGACGGAGCACTTGCAGAAGAAAATAGAGACGTTTATTTATACTCGCCGCGCCTCGATGACCCTCCTATTCTCATATCATTGTCGCTGTTGATGAATAATTTTCTAGAACGCCAGGCTAAAACCGCAATCGGGAAGAAATAGGGTGGAAGCGGCCGTGCTATAGTGAAGGTAATCATTAAATAGAGGAGGGTGTTTACGATGATTACCGGGATGACTCCGTACCTCACTTTTAACGGGAAAGCTCGGGAGGCGGCCGTTTTTTATGAAAAAGCCCTGGGGGCAAAGGTTATTGAAATGCAGACTTATGCAGAGGTCGAAGGCATGGAAATACCACCCGGAGCCGAAGAACTCATTATGCATGCTTATTTAAAAATCGGTGATATGGAGCTGATGCTCTCGGATACGTTTCCAGAAAGCCCTGCTCTGGAAGCTCCGGGAAATCTGGTGTCAATCGCACTTAGCATGAGTGACGCTTCCTCGGCAGCAGAAACATTTCACGCTCTTGAAGCCGGCGGGGAAGTAATCATGCCTATGGCAGAAACGTTTTTCAGTCCGGCTTACGGGCAGTTGAAGGATCAGTTTGGTGCGCTGTGGCACGTGGTTGCTTACGAAGAAGGAAAATGACAAAGAGGGAGGTACAGAGGCAATGAGTCTGCAGACAAAGCAGATATTTGTAAACATTCCGGTTAAAAACCTCGAGGCTTCGATGGAGTTTTTTCAGACTGTTGGCTTTTCATTTGATCAGCGCTTCACGGGTGAAAATGCTGCTTGCATGATACTGGGAAGCGGTATGTATGTCATGCTGCTTCAGGAAGCATTTTTTCAAACCTTTACCAACAAAAATGTGGCGGATACGAGCAGGGAGGCGGAAGCCATTCTGGTCATTTCTGCAGACAGCAAGGAAGAGGTAAATGAGATCGTACAAAAGGCACTGGATGCAGGGGGACGTCCTTCCAACGAACCGATGGATGGGGGCTTTATGTACGGATGGAGCTTTCAGGACATCGACGGGCATCTCTGGGAAGTAATGTATATGGATGAAAACGCAGTGTAGCAGTAAAGCAGCAGTAAACAACAGCAGCTTCTCCGGAAGAAAGGAGCAGTATTTAATGGAAATCATGCCTTTTCAGGAATGGAAGGAAACAAAACTGACCCTTCAGCTTCTCTCTCAGATTCTCGGGAAAATACGGCTTGAAACAGCGCCGCAGGAGCCACAGTGGGAGCATGTGATGCTTGAAGTTACCCGTAATGGATTCTCTACAGGAATGCTGCTTAAGGAGCGCAAGGCATTTGAGCTCGAAATAGACATTCGGAACAGCCGGCTTGTGCTGGCAGTCGAAGATGCTGTGGAAACCAAAAAGCTTGAGGATGGTACGTCCATTCAAACGTATTACGAGTGGGTTTTCAGCTGTCTTCATCAGGCCGGGGTTCACGTGCACATTCATCCCATACCACAGGAAATGCCAGTGACGGTATCGTTTTCGGAAGACCAGGTGCACAAACGGTACGATGCAGAGGCAGCCATGAAGGGACTCAAAATGATGCAGGCAGCGTATCAGGAGGAATTGGCTTTTATCGGGCCGCTTAGGTGCCGGAAAATCAAACCGGGTTTATTCTGGGGCACCTTCGACGTTTCGACGATCATCGTGGAGAGTATTCCGGAACCTTTTCCGGAAGACAAAACGATAGAAAAGGCTGCTTTTGATGAACAGTTTATCGAATTTGGATTTTGGCCTGGCGATGATAATACAGCTGTGCCTGCTTTCTTTGTTCTGCCGTACCCCTTTCAGCAAAAGGATTTAAACAGTCCAGAGCTTGAGCCTGAAAACGCTTATTATGATCAGAACGCGAGCGAATACTTTCTGCCTCTTACAAACGGCTTTGATGAAAAGGCAATACAGAGGTTTTTCCATACGACGTTCGCTTTACTGCATGCAGAACTCGGATGGAAGGACCGGGAATACTTTTACCGCCCGCTTTTAATGAAAAAGCCTCCAACCATTAAATAGTGAAACCCCGTGCAGGTCCTGCTGCACGGGGTTGATGTTTATACGGCGAGAACGCGTCCATCTTCATATACACGGTACGTTTGGAGCAGTCCGTCGTCGCCCTGTTCAATAAGGGAAAGGTCGAGTGCCTGCACCTGGTAATAAGCCTTGCCGCTTTCACTGATCGAAGGGTATTGATCGATTTTTAATTCCGCATCTGTGCCTTCCTGATCGCGTACTGTCTGGAGTGCTTCATAAGGGGTGAATTCCTGCTTCTGTTCCTGCTGAACAGTCGTTGGGGTTTCAGAAGCCTGCGCCGGAACAGCCGATCCTGTTACAAATAAAGCTGCGAGACCGACGATAGAAAAGAATTTTTTCATAGATGATCTCCTTTCAGTTGAAGGTACATTTCCTTATTCCCTCCATGAAATGAAACGTAACCAACAGCAGCAAATTCAAATCGAAAGTTGGCCCTTTGCCTGCGCAATTAAATAGTCTTGAATCATAAGCACGGCAGAGGAGGCAGCCACTGCTGCAATTCCCGGCTCCTGAACTGATTAAGAGGAAACAGCCTCCTGAATATATTTTTCGTAAGAAGCAGCATCTTTACCACTAAACAGCACAAAGCGGATATGCCGAACAGAAGCAGCGCGAGAAAGCTGCTCCAAAAAGGCGGGCATAAAATCCTCAAGAGCCTGATCGAGAGGGTAGCCAAAAGCCCCGGTGGAAAGAGCAGGAAACCCAATACTTGTTATGCCTTTGTCTTCGGCCAGCTGCAGGGCGTTAAGGTAGGCGGCACGAAGAAGTTCGTCAGAAGGCTTGTCGACTCCGTATACGGGTCCAAGACAGTGAATAATGTAATCGTTTGGCATTTGAAATCCTTCTGTAATCACTGCTTCCCCAGGGGAAATAGGAGCAAGCGATTTGCAGGCTTCCTCGAGCTCCGGACCGGCCGCCCGGTGAATAGCACCGGCAACCCCTCCGCCGATTAAAAGTTGGGCATTGGCGGCATTAACGACAGCTTCAAGACCGTCCTGCTTTGTAATATCTCCTTTTACAGATTCAATGGTGATACCCTGAAATTCTGTCTGCATAATAGCTTTCGCCTCCAATACATCGTTTGTAGAGGCTTTTCCCTCATCTTTGTTTTTTTATGCGGAGAGTCTTTTGTTTATCATTTTTTATACAGGGGTAGGGTATTTGCAGGAATCACATGAAAGGAGGCGGGCTAATGGCACACGAACACGGGAATCATGGACAGGAGCATGAAGAACATGAGGGTCATGGCGGCGGACATGATCATCATGAACACCACAGCGCTATGATTGCTGACTTTAAAAGGAGAATTTTTGTCTGAATCATCTTATTGGAAAAACCCGGGAGGCAGAAAGCCTTCCGGGTTTTTAATGGAATCATAATGGTTTGTTCTACCGTTTCTTTTCGAACGTTTCAGCTCCGCTATCTGTACCTGCAATGATCACATCTGCCATATTAGCAAATAACCCTGTTTCCACGACGCCGACCAGCTGAATCAGCTGTTGGTGCAGCTCTTCCGGCCGCTCGATCAGCTGAAAATCACAATCGAGTACGTAGTTGCCATTATCTGTTTCAAATGGGTCGCCGTGGTCGCGGCGAAGGACGGGGTCACAGCCCAGCGATTGAATATCGCGTGCTGTTTTCTGCCACCCAAAGGGCGTGATTTCGACTGGTAGTGGAAAGGAGCCGAGCTGCTGGACAATTTTGCTTTGATCAACAGCAATAATCAGCTTATCTGCTGAGTCGGCAATAATTTTTTCTCTTAACAGGGAACCGCCGCCTCCCTTGGTCATATGAAAGTCAGGATCGACCTCGTCTGCCCCGTCAATCGCCACATCAGCTTTTGTCATTCCGTTAGAGAAGTATACGAGCGGCACGTGAAATTCCTTTGCCCACTCCTCGGTAGCAGGGGAGGAGGGAATACCCTGGACGTGCATCCCCTGCTGGAGTAGTTCTCCAAGCTGCTTCATGACCCAGTACATAGTGGAGCCGGAGCCCAGTCCGACAATGGAATTATCTGGAATATACTCGACAGCCTTTACTGCTGCGTCTTGTTTTTGCTGTTCCCTGGACATAAAAAAAGCTCCTTTAGGATGTATTTAAGCAGGCTATTTCCTTTTCTGCTTCTGGTCAAACCTGGGGGAGACGGCCTGCGGCTTCAGCTGCTGGTCCCGGCAGAAATGAGCTTCACCCCATTTGGATCGACAGTCTCTTCAAGAGCAGGATGTGACAGCCGGGCTGAATGAAGAGCATGCCGGCGAGTGATCAGAGATTGTACGCCGGAAGGGTTAGGGTGAAGCAGCTGATTGATTTCCTGCTCGAGACCGTCCGCAGTAGTTTCAATGTTGAGGCTCTGAAGCCGGAAGGAGCTGTCAATCTCGTCAACCGCCTCCTGATGCGTCTGAAGCTCTACCCGGAACGAATGACTAGTGGAAATAAACGTTCTTTTTTCTCCTCGCTGGATATGCAGTCCGGCCGTCTCAGCCTGCTGGCAAATAATCCCGAGCCGGCGTTCATTTGTCAGGTAGCCGATATGGTCAAACATGACCCGCTTGCCCTGGCCGAATGTAATATTGACGGAACCTCTGCGCATCTCAATAATACGGAATGTGATTGGTCTATCACGGAAATCATCCCAATCCAGCGGAGGGTCAAAGGAATGATAGCTGCCGTTGTATTTTCCAATACGCTGAGAGACGCGAAACCCCAGTCGGGCATAAAACGCTTCGGTTTGTTCTAAATAAGGCGTCCAGAGATGATAATGAAAAAGCATAGGGCAGCCTCCTGTTTCCATTTACTTCCATTGTACCAAAATAATCCAAAAGAAAAACCAGCTGTCATAATTATGGTAAAAGAGGGTAGAGAAAAAGTGAATATATCAAGATAAAAAGGAGTGTCTTCAATGACGGAGCCAGTATTTATCATTTCTACCGGGAGAAGCGGATCAACAGCTGTGTCTAACTGCATTCATCTTCACCCTAAACTTGTAAGCCTGTCTGAATTGATTCTTTCTGTTCATTATAATTTTGGGATCAGCGGTGAGGGATGGAAGGAATTCGATAAACAAACGTGGACGGGCAGCGAATTTTGGAGGCTGCTCGCCCAAAAAGAGCCGGTACGGCTGGCTCCGTACGAAAAGAAAGGGTTATACAATAAAGAAGTGCTTTATGAGAGAACAGAACATACGCTATTTAACGAGAAAACGGGCCTGCCGGCTATTGCGTCCATCACCCTTCCTCATTTAACCGATGAACCGGATAAGCTGTATCAGGAGCTTGAAGGAATCGTGCCGGCGTTTCCGGAAGGATCGCTGCCGGAACAGTACCAACGCCTGTTTAAGTGGTTGCAGCAGCGATTTGATGGTGATACGAGTGTGGAGCGTTCCGGATTTTCTACAGACGCAGTCGAATACTTAATAGACATGTTCCCGAATGCGAAATATGTTTTTTTATACCGGAATCCGCGGGAAATTGCCGTGGCTTTTAACCGCTTCCAGACGATGAAGATGGGAAAAGCTATTTTAAAGGCGATGGAAGAAAAAGGGGCTGACCCCTCCGATCCGTCGACAGAGGCTGAAAAGCTTGGCTCCTATCGGTGGCTTCACCCCGATTATTTTGAGCTTGAACAACTGCATCAGATAGATATGCCGTACCAGGAACTTGGGTCCTGGATTTCGAAGTCCTTGCTGCATGCAGGTCGTGTGATCGAAGATCTGCCGGAGACTCAGCAGCATTGGCTTCGGTATGAAGACCTGTTGAAAAAACCGGAAAAAGAGCTCCGGCGTCTGATTAGTTTTATAAACCCGCCGTCGGCGTCACAAGAAGCAAACGAACAATGGATAAAAGCAGGAGCTAAACTTATCAATCCCAAGCCGGAGACGTGGCCGGAGCTCCCGGAAGACAAAAGAACTGCGCTCGAAAAATCGGTGCAGCCGGCCCTTCGTTATTTAGGATATGAATAACTGGAAGTTTACGAATCCATATAAGTGGAAACAGTATTTAAAACCAGTAACTCCAGACACAGATTAAAATACAGAAAGGCTGGTCTAAAATAATGAAGGCAGTAACGATTCAAGGCAAAGAACACATGGAAGTCAAAGAAGTTGCAGACCCGAAAATTGAACGCAGCGACGACATGATTGTACGCATTACAGCCAGTGGTATTTGTGGATCGGACTTGCATTTATATAAAGGCGGTATTCCGACTCCGGAGGATTACGTTGTCGGCCATGAGCCGATGGGAATCGTAGAAGAAGTCGGTCCTGATGTAAAAACGCTGAAAAAAGGAGACCGTGTTGTTATTCCATTTAACATTGGATGCGGGGAATGCTATTACTGCACCCATCAAATGGAAAGCCAGTGTGACAATTCCAACCCGCACGCTGAAATGGGCGGGCTGTTTGGCTTCTCTGAGGATTTCGGAAACTTCCCAGGCGGCCAGGCGGAATATCTGCGCGTGCCATATGCTGATTTTACCTCCTTTAAAGTACCGGAAGACAGCGAGCTGAAGGATGAAAGTGTATTGTTTCTTTCAGACGTCGTTCCGACTGCATTCTGGAGCATTGAAAACAGCGGAGCGACTTACGGGGATACTATCATTATTTTAGGCTGCGGACCGATCGGGTTAATGGCGCAGAAATTTGCATGGATGAAGGGGGCTTCCCGTGTCATAGCGGTGGATCAGGTGCCTCATCGTCTCGAGCATGCAAGAAGAACCAACAACGTGGAAACGTACAATTTCAGTGAAACAAAAGAAATAGGCAAGCTGCTTCATGAAAACACAAAAGGCGGCGCAGATGTAGTCGTTGACTGTGTAGGTATGGATGGTACCGTGCCTCCGGATACCACGTTCGGTTCCGAGAGCGACAATCAGTTTGGTACTATCAGCCCGATTGTGACAGCTTCCCAATCTGTAAAGAAAAACGGAGTCGTGCAGCTGACTGGTGTTTACGGCACCGAAGCCAACAGCTTCCCAATCGGTGACTTCTTTACGAGAAACGTCGCGCTTACGATGGGACAGGCACCAGTCATTCATATGATGCCAAGCCTTTACCGGATGATTGAAAACAAACTTTTCGATCCGACGGATATTATTACGCACCCAATCCCATTGGAGGATGCAGCTGAAGGCTACCGTATCTTTGACGAAAAAGAAGATGGTAATATTAAAGTGATTCTGAAGCCATAAAATAATTCTAATATAATAAATGCGGACCCCTTAATCTTATACAGGGTCCGCATTTATTATGTTAAAAATAGAGAGATTAAAATAAAATGTTCCACGTGAAACACGGTATTAAGCATTTTTATAATAGACCAGGTTGTCGGTCCATGCATCGTTTTCGTAAATGAATCTCCGGCGCAGGCATTCGTATTCCATTCCGGTTTTTTCTGCAAGAGAAATGGATGGGTGGTTATCGACATTAATATGAGCTTCGATCCTATGAAAATGCAGATCATCAAAAGAAGCGCGTAGAACCTCCTGAACGGCTTCTTTGCCAAATCCCCGATTCCAGTGCTGGTTATGAATCATATAGCCGAGCATGCCCCATTGAAACTCTTCCCGTATTAACGTAGTAATATCAGCATGTCCCAGGTGATTTCCGTCTTTATGAAAAATATCGTATATATAGGTGTAGTCCTGCGCGGCCATTTCTTTTCGCTTTCGAATCATGTCCGTAAATTGTGCTTTTGTAAAACGATTGATTTTTGGGCGCCCGGGGTCGTATAAATGCTGGGATACTTTTCTTTTCGAGAGGGCCTGCTGGTAGTTATCAAAATCACTTGGCTGCAGGGGGCGTAGGATCAAACGCTCTGTCCTCCTGTGTTTTTGCGAAATGTTCATCATACATCTCCTATATTTAATATATCAATATAATATAAGGCTAACTTTTAAACATGTTTTCAAATGAAAAAGCCCCGTCTCTTTGAGCAAAGAGAGGAGCTTAAGGATGCTGTGAAGTTAATGAATATGTTTGACGCGTCCCACCTGGCCGTCTTCGAGCCGGACTTTAATACCGTGCGGATGGCTCGGGGAATTGGTCAGCAAATCCTTAACGATCCCCCGGGTCAGCGTGCCGCTCCGCTGATCTTTTTTTAATACAATATCCACTTCTGCTCCCGGGGTTACATCTTTACGCTTTGTGCCGTCCATAATATGTCCTTCCTTTCAACGGTGATGCTTTATTATAGCAGACAATCGAAAAGAGAAAACAATAAATTCTCTTTTCTGAATTGCTGCACCACCGGTTTAAATAAAAATACCGAGCCATACGGCACTTAGCATGGCGACCAGCAAAAGGCTCTTTTCTACAGCTGATACATGCTCGGGGTTGGAGTTATCCATTCGGCTGACAAGAATAAGAGATACGGCCATAAGCACGGCCAGCCCTGCTGCCGCCCACAGACGGTCATTACCGAGCCAAAAAATGGTGAGCCCCGAAATCACTAAATAACATACAGCGGGCATATGAGCGTAGGATGAGCCAAATTTACGTGTGAACCAGACTACAGTGGTGCGCTTTTCGGGAGAGGCCTGCATATCCGCTTCCCGGTCCGGAATATGGTGGACCATCACCCAGGCCAGACAGATCATGGCATTTATAAATGCGTTCTGCCAGGCCCATTCCGGAATATTTCCAAGCGCCAGCCATGCTCCGCCGAGACCGAGCGAAAATATGGACGGGAACAGGCTCAGCCATTCTCCGAGAAATGGTTTATAGCTGAGGCTTAGCGGGGGAAGGGAATAAGAAGCCGCTGCCCAGACGCCTATAAGAAGAAGCAGGCCTACTTTAATATAGCCGAAGAGAAAACAAAGTACAGCGATGCCCATCAATGCGATAGCAAGCCATTTTCCGACCAGCCATAACGATTTTAAAGACATGGCATTAGTCTGCAGAACGCGGCTGCCTCCGGAAAGAATAGCAGGGCTGTGTTCATCCGTGCCTGAAAGATAGTCAGCATAATCATTAAAAGCGTGAGTGAGAAGTCCGTGAATAAGGAAAGCGCCAATGGCGAGAAGAATAAAAACGGCTGTTAAATAAGGAGCAGAGAAAGACGAAAATAAAAAAAGCGGCAGCATGGTAGAGACAATCGTAGCGATGCTTGAGGATATAACGGCAATGGCACGAACAAGCATCCACGCACTGCGCAGCGTCCCGGCGAATTGATTGGCCATTCACATCTTTCCTTTCTGGTTCCAGATGATTTCAATTTTTCTGGTACCAGTATCCCATTTCCTGGCGGTTTCGTACAGCATCCAGGTGAGAAGAGGAGGCATAGAACAGTAAAAAGGGCGCTGTTCTATAAAAGAACAGCGCCTGCGGCTGCACCGCTGATAACGATTATCCACGGCGGAAGCTTCCAGAAGGCAAGCATCGTGAATAGAAAAGCAGCTAGTATAAAATCCAGTGAGGACGTAATGGATGAGGTCCAGATTGGATTATAAAAGGCAGCCAAAAGAATACCTACAACAGCAGCATTTACACCGGTCAACACGCCTTTCATATGTGTATTTTTACGAAGCAGGGACCAAAACGGCAGCGCTCCGATAATTAAAAGGAAAGCCGGTAAAAAAATGCCTGCAGAAGCGACCAGTGCTCCCTGCCAGCCGGACAGGACAGTGCCCAGGTAGGAAGCAAAGGTGAATAAAGGTCCTGGTACAGCCTGGGCTGCCCCGTAGCCCGCGAGGAACGTCTCTTCACTCATCCATCCGGTCGGGACAAATTCCCGTTCCAGCAGAGGAAGCACAACGTGACCGCCGCCGAATACAAGTGACCCGGCCCGGTAGAAGCTGTCAAACATGGCTACAAAGGTAGAGCCGGTCCATTCCCGTAAAAGCGGAAGTAGAGCGAGCAGAACAAAAAAGAGTGTCAGGCAGAAAGCACCTGTTTTGCGCGAAACGGTTTCGATAACATCCGTATTATCTGCCTCCTGGACTGAGCGGTACAGCACCCAGCCGGCTCCACCTGCTGCCAGTATGACGAGTACCTGTGCAAGTGAGGTCTGCCATAAAAGGGTACCGCTCATGGCGAGCAGGGCGATGGTGCGACGCTGAAGATCAGGGGTGAGTTTCTGGGCCATTCCCCATATCGCATGGGCAACAACTGCTACAGCGACAATTTTCAAACCCTGGAGCCATCCGGCATCGCTGACGTCGAGGCCCTCAACTGTGAGGGCGAAGATCACTAAAGCAATAACGGAAGGAAGTGTGAATCCCAGAAAGGAAATAAACCCTCCAACGAGACCTCCACGCACAATGCCTATTCCTATGCCGACCTGACTGCTGGCGGGGCCGGGCAGGAATTGACATAAGGCGACCAGGTCCGCATAGCTCTGCTCGTCGAGCCACTTTCTGCGCCGTACGTATTCTTCATGAAAATAGCCTAAATGGGCGATAGGACCGCCGAAAGAGGTCAGTCCCAGCCGGGTGGAAATCAAAAATATTTCGAGCCATTTTTGGCCCAATGTTTTCCCCATGGCGTTCTCTCCAGTCTTTACTTGATTTCTTTAAACAATTCATAAGCTTTTGCGCGGGCTTCCTGCAAAATGCCGGCCCCTTTATCTGTAGTAGTATAATATTTACGGATTTTTCCGTTTACGTTTTTATTTTCTTTGTATAAAAGGCCGTCATTTTCCATAGCATGAAGAATAGGGTAAAGAGTGCCCGCACTCATTGAATAGCCGTGCTCCTGCAGTTCCTCAAGCATCCATTGCCCGTATACGGGATGCTCGGAGGCATGGTGCAGAATGTGAATGTGAATAAAGCCTAAAAAAAGCTTGCGAAGCGTTTTATCTTCCATGATCGCTCATCCTTTCGGATTCCGATATCGAAACCCGATATCGGAATAATAACAATTATTTTTTATTATAGCAAGAGGGGAATACAAATTTGAAACCTTGCCGGAAAAATGAAAAAACGGCTCCGCCGGTCAGCCAGCGGAGCCGTTTTAGGTGCTTAAAGACTGTTCGTCTGTTCAAGTTCTGCTTCTACAATGTAACGATCAGGAGCACTGCCGATATAGTCAAAGGGGTAGCAGGTGGTGAGCGTAAGCGTCGGTTTGTCTTTGTCTACAATGACAGAGCGGTCCTCCGCGTCCGTCACCCATGTTTTCTGCAGCCGGTAAACGTATTGGGTGTTTTCATACTCGACAATAAGAGAGTCCCCGTCCTCAAGTTCGTCAAGCCCGGTGAAGACCGTGTCGCGGTGGCCGCTGAGCACTGTGTGGCGGGACTCGTCCGGAGTGGTTGTCCATTCGCTGACATACATACCAACGCCCTGGTCAAGCGCTTCATCATCTGTACCCCAATAGACGGAATAAGAGTTTCCAAGCTCCGGAATTTTTAATTTGGCTACATTTTCGCCTTTGTCCCATTGATCTATTTCATCGCTCATCACCGCCGAATCTCTGCTGTTGTCGGGGGAGGAAGCTTTATCGGGACTCGTGTCTGCATTGTTTCCTTCAGGCAGCGTATAGGCTTCTGGTTCCCCGGCAGCTTCCGCGGTAGAAGAATCGTCCTGCTCTTCGGAGCTATTATCGTCCGGAGCTTCATTCGCAGAATCATTGATTACGTCTTCTTCGTTGTTGGAAATTTTATCTACTCCTGCTCTAGCATCAAACCACTGGTATCCGAAGTACCCGGTAATACTCAGGCCGATAACAATCATCGCAATAAATACTTTTTCCATATATCCTCACTCCAGTAAAGGGACGTAACAGACCACAATAAACATTACTATTATTTCCATAATACACGGTCCATGGAGAAAAAAACAACCTTCACCAAAGAGGTGAAGGCTGCGTGATCGAAAGGTTGTTATGCCTGCTGACGGCGTCTTGTCCAAAGCAGGGCTCCGCCGGCGAGGCCGGCCAGAGCCAGGCCGCCAGCCATATAAGCCGGCTCGGCGCTTGCTGTTTCAGGCATTTCTCCGCCTTCAGCGCCTTCTTCCATTGAAGCACCGTCTTCGGACATGCCTTCTTCAGGCATTTCTTCCATGCCGTCCATTCCGTCCATACCTTCCATTTCATCCATCGGTACAGCCTCATTCATGACTTCCTCCGGCACTGTAATATCACCGACGCTGTTGAAATTGGAATAGGTGGAATCAGCTGTCAGGTTCATGTCTGTTGTGATTTCTTCCATCTCATACGAAGCATCCAGATTAATGGTGCTCGCTGTCATATAATGAGTGTCCTTATCTACGGTCAAGCTCATGGATACGTCCTGAATATCAATCATACTCCAGGTTTCTTCCATCATTTCCTCGTCAGCCATGCCGCTGCCCATATCCGACTGCATCATTTTACTGGCTGCTTCTTCTATCTCTTCACCGCTTCCTTCGTATGTGAGCACGTAGGAGTTCTCGGTCTCTTCTACGTCCATTTCGTCAGCAAAGGACTCTGAAGCTCCCATGTGCATGCCTGGATTTGTGGTCATCTCTTCCATACCACCCATCATGTCGCCGGGCATCATCGTCCAGCTGCCATCCGGCATTTCTATATAGTAGCCGTCTTCTGTCCAGTACATTTCTGTGGAGACTTCTTCACCGCTGACCGGATCGACCGTATTAGTTGTCTGGTGAAGAGCGAAAGGATCCATCGTAATATCCTGTTCCGATGTGGAGCTGTTTCTTATTGTTTCCCCTTCGCCAGCGGCGTTGGTAATTTCCTGTGAAATTTCGGTGGTGGCAGAATAGCTGTCGAGCTCAGCCATAGTTTCATTTGACTGCTGCAAAACATCCCCTGCATTCATTTCTTCTCCCTGGGCGGGTACGGCGATTACACCGAGAGCTAAAAAGCCGGCGCTGCTTCCTGTTATCCATTTTTTCATCCTTATTCGTCCTTTCTTTTCTTTCATGTATTCGGCAAAAGCTTATGTGGTAAACCACTGGCTTCTGGTATTCTATGGTAATTTTACCTTATAAATGTCGGTAATAAACGCATTTTTTAAAAATTTGTGAAAAATTATGAGAAAAAAAGCCTATGCAGCCATATTTTATGGAGGCTTCAGGCTTAAAAAACCGGCGGGAGCTTAAGCATGCCGGGTACGGGGGAAATATCTGCTTTTTTTCGTGCGGCTGCTTTTTACATGAAGAAGAATAAGCCCGGAAATCACCAAAAATAAGCCGGCAGCCTTCATCCATCCAAATGATTCCTGAAAAAGCAAAATGCCCGCCACGGCTGTTAAGGCAGTGCCAAGACCTGCCCATACAGCATATGCAACAGATAATGGGATCGATTTTAAGGCGAGGCTCAGGAAGAAAAAAGCCCCGATAAATGCTATAAAAACGGTCAGAGAGGGAATAAGGTTGGTGAAACCTTCGGAAAGCTTCAAGGACGTCGAAGCAATAACCTCAAATAAAATCGCAGCAAATAATAGAAGAACAGCACGCATACATTATTCCTTCCTTTCATCCTAAATTCATCAAAAGAATACCAATTACCAGAAAGACAATACCTAAAATGTTCGTTTTATTCATCTTTTCCCTGAAATAAAAAACGCCGATGCAGGTAGTCAAAATGGTGCCAAGGCCACTCCATGTAGCATAAACGACACCGAGCGGAAGGGTTTGAAGAACAAGAGCGAGCAGGTAAAAAGCAATACCCATCCCGGCTGCAAAGCCAATAGACGGAAGCAGCCTGGTAAAGCCATACGAAAGCTTGAGCATGGAAGAAGCGAATACTTCGCATACGACAGAGATAATAAGGAGCACATAAACCATTACATTTCTCCTTCGTCAAAGCGCCCCAAAAGGTTTTGAAGCAGACGTTCAGCCTGCGAAAGGGGCATGGTATTAATTTCAAAAATATGTGAAAACCAGATACCGTCACTTAACAGCCGAATCATTGAGGCTTCATCAGCTTGAAAAGCATCAGAAGCAAAAAGTGCCTGCCAGCGTTCATTGTATTCCTTCCAAAGATCGAGCACCTCTTTGTAATCAGCAAGGGTGGCAAGCAGGCTCGCATTTATTAAAAAATTACTTCCCGATCGAAGCTCTTCGAGTGTTGCTTCCGCATAAGCTTTAATATAGCTGCCGGCATTGCTACGTTTTTCTTCAATTAGTTCATGAAACCGGGCCAGTGCATAAGCGTTCATTTCGTATACGAGCCGTTCTTTATTTGGAAAATGGTAAAGCAGACCGCCTTTACTCACTTCCGCTTCATCTGCCACTGCGTGCAGAGTAAGGCGGTTAAAGCCGTCCCTGCGGATAATGCGGGCGGCAGCATGCATAATTTCCAGTCGTTTACTCATTGTTGATTCTCCTTTAACAGTTAACAGTCTGGACGGTATAGTAAAAAGTGTACCAGAGGCACGGATAAAAGGCGAAGAAGTAGCCAGCCTATCCATAACCGGTGCAAAGATCTGTATAAAAAAAGATTGAGCCGCGGAGCGCAGAGGCGCAGACGGGGACCTGAATGGTGGGAGGATGGCCGTGGTGTTTAGCCAACTTTTTGTGAATTTAACCATTTTAGTGACGTTCCTTTTTTTTTATTACCAGGTATTCCGTGAGCATTCCTTTTCGCGTGTAACCACTATTCCGATGAGGCTGTTTACCGGCGTGCTGTTTGGCGTACTCGGCATGGTGTTGATAGGGTTTGGCATCAGAGTAAACGAATACACCCTGATCGACCTGCGCCATATCCCAATTATGCTTAGCGCTTTGTTTGGCGGATGGATACCTGCGGTAGCGGCTGCGGTCATTATTTCGTTTTCCCGTATCGCCCTTGGTGGAGGGGCGATTGTTTTGTACCCGCTAAGCATGATTATTTTCAGTACAATGGTGTCTATTTTTATCGCCCGGATGGTTCGAAATCCGTGGCTTGCAGCATTCTATATGCTTCTATGCTCCAATATTTATTTTCTCCTTATTATGATGTACCAGCTGAATACTGTGAAACTTTATACGGAAGTGACACTCAGCTATTGGTTTGTGTCCTTTGCCGGAGCATTTGCAGCAGTATATATGGTAAAACGGCTGACTTATTCCAATCAGCTGCTTCATAAGTACCGGTCGGAGTCTTTAAAGGACCCGCTCACGGGCCTTGATAATCCGAGAAGCTTTGCCTATTCGTTAACAAAAAATCTCGAACAGGCTTCGAAAATGAAGCAGTCGGTGTCATTGCTCATTATCGATATAGATCATTTTAAAGATATTAATGATCGATACGGCCATGCAGCTGGAGATGATATTTTGAGGCAGCTTGGCACTGTGCTTCTTGAAATGGTCCGGCCCGAGGATTCTGTGTACCGCAAAGGCGGAGAAGAATTTACGATTATATTGTCCAACTGTCCAGCCTCCAAAGCAGTCGATATCGCTGAACGAATAAGAGAGCGGGTGGAAAAATATCCTTTCCTCACGGATCACCAGACATTGTATATTACTGTGTCGACCGGGGTTTCTATATTTCCTGAGACAGCTGTAGAGGAAAGAGAGTTGTTTAAGCAGGCAGATGACGCGTTGTATCAGGCAAAAGACCAGGGGCGTAACCAGACATGCATGTACTCGAAAAAAGACCTTATAAAATAGGTCTTTTTTATTGTTTGTAAATAATTGAGTCTTTTTTATAAATATGTATTCGAAAAAGTGTTTTTAAAACAGTTTATTGGGTATAAAGTATTAATGATATATAATAAAAAAGAACTAGAGAGGTATTAACCATGCAAAAAACAAAAAATAACGATCAGGTGTTAGACACGTCCCAGGTTTTACGTGCGCTGGAACAGTCGCTCGCTATCATTGAGTTCGATCTCAATGGAAGGGTGCTGTGGGCAAACCACAATTTTGCTGCGACGATGGAGTATCATGAAGAAGATATGGCAGGAATGCATCACCGGCAGTTCTGCACTCCGGATTTTGCCTCGAGCCGGGATTATGAAAGATTTTGGCAGGATCTGCGCGCAGGAAAATCCTTTCAGGATAAAATACAGCGGATGACGCGAAGCGGTAAGCTGGTAAGGCTTGAGGCTACGTACATGCCGGTGCTTGATGAGGCGGGGAATGTACATGCGGTGTTGAAGGCGGCGACAGATATTACCCTCCGGGAAGAAGAAATGACAAAGGTATCAGATTCTGTGCAGAACATGTCTGAAGATCTGTTAAAGAGGGCGGAGGACGGTATGACAAAAAGTCGTGAGATTACTGAAAACTCCCAGCAGGTAGTGGAAGAGGCAAATAACAATCTTGTAATTTTGGAGTCATTGGAGCAGCAGGCAGATTCTATCAGGGGGATCGTAAAAACGATTCGTGAAATTGCTGACCAAACGAATATGTTAGCTTTAAACGCAGCGATTGAGGCTGCAAGAGCCGGGGAGCACGGCCGGGGGTTTACGGTAGTGGCAGATGAAGTACGAAAGCTGGCGACGAGAGCTCATTCCTCCATCCAGGAGGTAAACAGTCACGTCGAGGGGATCACTGGGGAAGTGAGCAAGATCAGTGAGGGTACGATCCGTTCCCAAAAAGGAATGGAAAGCAGTCAGGAGCATATTAAGCAGGCTGTAAAAGAGTTCGAACATATTGGTACAGCAGCAAGAGGCCTGGAGGAAAGAGCAAAGCAATTCCGGCATATTTTATAAAAAGCAGCGGACCCATGTCCTTGCTTTTTTGTTTGCATAAAATGAATGTAAAACTTTAGGTTTAGTTCAAATGAATTAGATGCAATATATGTCATGCTATAATAAATACATTTCCAATTAATTGTATTAAACATTGTAGTAAAGGAGAGAGCACATATGGCGGTACGCCCTGAATTACTTATGCGTCTTCGTATCGAACAGCCCATTATTCAAGCCGGAATGGCCGGCGGGGTCACCACTCCGGAGTTAGTAGCTGAAGTCACAAAAGCAGGCGGGCTTGGGACTATAGGAGCCGGATATATGACTGCAGAGACTCTTCGTTCTGCTGTACAGCTTGTGAAAAAACAAACGTCGGGCCCATTTGCGGTAAATGTTTTCGTCCCGGAAAATCCGGAAGTGGTCGCTGAAGATGTTCAGGCAGCCAATGAAAAGCTCTCCCTGATTCATAAAGAATTAAAATTGGAGCCCCAAGCAATGCCTGAAAAGCTGCCTTCTTTCTTTGAAGAACAGCTTGAAATTATTATAGAAGAAGAAATTGCGGTTTGTAGTTTTACCTTCGGCATTCCTTCTGCTGCCCAGATTGAGCGGTTGAAAGCCCATGGCGTCTTTTTGATCGGTACTGCCACGACAGTTGAAGAAGCCGTTCAAAATGAACAGGCAGGGATGGATGCGGTCGTGGCTCAGGGAAGTGAAGCCGGCGGGCACCGTGGAACCTTTGTAGAATCCTTTGGGAAAGCGATGATCGGAACAATGGCTTTAGTGCCCCAGGTGGTGGACGGGGTCGATATCCCTGTAATTGCAGCTGGGGGAATTATGGATGGACGCGGTATTTTGGCGGCGCATGCCCTGGGCGCGGGAGCAGTGCAGATGGGGACTGCTTTTTTAACAAGCAGGGAAAGCGGCGCCCCGCAGGCCCATCAGGACGCGGTATTAATGAGTAAAGAAACGGACACCGCTGTTACTTCCATATTCAGCGGCAAGCCGGCTAGAGGGATTGCAAATAAAATGATGATATGGATGGAGGCGCTCGAGCATAACTGGCCGCCGTACCCCATTCAAAATATGCTAACGCAGCCGATTCGAAAAGAAGCGGCCAAACAAAACGAGCCTGCCTTTATGTCTCTTTGGAGCGGTCAGGGCACACGTCTGAGCGTACAGGAGCCGGCAGGTGCCATGATTAAGCGTCTTATGGAAGAAGCGGAGGAAACATGGGAAAGCCTTTAGAAAGACCCCGTATGTTCTGTTTGTTAAAATGAAAATATCATAAAAACAAAGGAGCAAAACGAATGGCGTTATCGAAGGATTACAACGAGAGACTCGCCGGGGAAAAAGAAGGACTAACGTACCGTGACCCTGTTGGTGAATTGATTCGGGAGCATGAAAAAAAGGGCGGCTTTGACAATCTGCCGGGACGCGGCAGGCCGCTGACAAAGGAGTATCTGCAAAGCGACACCTTTGACACCCTTTTAAAACGAAATGGATTTGTGCCTTCGTGGGTGCGGCTGCAGCGTGAAATCCGGCAGGATCTCGGGCGGATGCTGGAGCAGCAGACGGATGAAGCAATCTCTGATCGCCGTATAAAAAAAGAAATAAGTAAAATCAATAAAAAAGTCCGCCGGTACAATCAGCTTTGTCCAGCGCCAAGTCTGCAAAGGCGTTTAATAGAGAAAGAAAGCCTGCACAGACAGTATGAGTGCTGGCGTTAAACCGGTTGAAAGACACCGGTTTAAAATCAACCCTTTATGAAATATTTATTTCAATATATAATTTAAATGAAATAAATATTTATGGAGGTTCTTAATGTGAAAGAAACAAGCGTTTCCCGTAAAACTACACAATCAAGAAATCTTTACGAAAAAGCGAAGAAGGTAATGCCTGGTGGTGTTACTGCAAATATTAAATATTTTTCTCCGTATCCTATTGTGATGAAAAAGGGGGAAGGGAGTAAGCTATATGATGTAGATGGAAATGAATACATTGATTACCTGCTTTGTTACGGTGCTTTAATGACTGGACACGGGCATCCAAGGGTTATAGAAAAAGTAACAGAACAGCTTCATGACGCGGGTACGACTATTTTTGGCACTCCACACGAGCTGGAGATTATCATGGCAGAGAAATTAGTCTCCTTGTATAAATCTATTGATACAGTCCGCTATACTAATTCGGGTATGGAAGCAACTTTACTTGCTATACGAATAGCTGCTGCTTACACTGGAAAAAATCGACTGGCAAAATGTGAAGGCCATTATCACGGGGGATACAGTCAAGCACTGTACAGCGTGAATCCTGAACAAAATGAAGGAGGTCCTGAAAAGCAGCCGGAAGCAGTACCGGATTCTTCAGGCATGAGTTCTGAAGAAAAGCCGCTTATACTCCCGTTTAATAACGCTGGTGTAGCAGAATATCTTCTTAGAGCCAATGCTGCCACTATTTCTGCAGTTATTCTTGAACCAGTTCAGGGAGGATTTATTCCTGCTGATCCCGGCTTTCTTCAAATGCTCCGGAGAGTGACAAAGGAGCTTGGAATAGTGCTTATATTCGATGAGGTGAAGACTGGCTTTCGACTTGGACTCGGAGGCGCTCAGGAGGAGTACGGAATCACGCCTGACCTTACAGCTTTAGGTAAAGTTCTGGGGGGAGGATTCCCGGTTGGAGCTGTAGGAGGAAGTAAAAATATGATGGAAGTCAGTTCCCCGGACGGGGGTAAAGATATTCTGGCCGGCAATTCTTCAGAAGAAGGCAAAACTCTGTTTCACAGCGGGACTTACAACGGGCATCCCACGGTGTTGGCAGCCGGATTGGAAACGATAGCGCTATTAGAGGAACCAGGGGCTTTAAAGGGGATTTTTCAAAAAACTATGACGCTTCGGAAAGGCATCGAATCACTTTACGAGGAAGCAGGTATTCCCGTTCAAACAATAGGAAAAGGGAGTATCTTCAACTTTCTTTTTACTAAATCGCCTATTCACAATCACCGGGATTTAAAGCGTGTGAACATGGATTTTCGAAAACAAATCGATTGCAAATTGTTGGAATTAGGAATTTATACGAAGCCCCTCAATCGTTATTCCATGTCGATAGCCCATACAGAAGAGGATATTGAACGAACTGTACAGGCACATAAGCAGGCCCTCGCTGACATTTAAGAACAGGTAATGATTGAAGCGTAATCAAAAATGAAAAATGTTAAGCTGAAGGGGAAGTCATCTGGTAAAAAGGAAGAGAATAATGAAGGATATGAACGTATATAAATTGATTGCAGAAAAAATGTCCTCGATGACAAAGACTCAACAAAAACTGGGAAGGTACATCTTACAGCATCCGAATCAAGCCACGTTTCTAAAAGTCGGTGAACTGGCAGAGGAGGCGGGAGTGGGAGATGCTACTGTGGTTAGATTTGCAGTGCAACTAGGATTCTCCGGCTATCCAGCCCTCCAGGAACGGATGCAGGTTTCTTTACAGCAACAGCTCTCTACTGCAGAAAAAATGTATTTAAGTGAAGAAGTATATAAAGATGAAGCTCAAGGTATTCAACAGATCTTCCTCGGAGAGCAGGATAATATCCAGGCTACGTTAAAACAACTTGATATAAACGCTTTCCATCAAGTAGTACAGGATATTCTAGGGGCCAAACGTGTGTACATCATTGCTAATAGGAGTGCGAAGGCACTGGGGATTTTTATGCATTATTATCTAACAATGATGATTGATAAAGTAGAAATGATTGAGTTAATAGAGGAACAGGCAGATACATTATACGGGTTAAACGAGCAGGATCTGGTTGTCGGCATCAGCTACGCCAGGTACACGAAACGTACGACTGAGGTATTTTCATATGCAAAAGGTAAGGGAGCTAAAACAGCAGCATTAACTGATACCTGGGCTTCGCCTTTAGTACCGCACGCTGATAACGTGTTAACCGCTGAAAGTCAGATGCCTGCTATGATTAATTCATTTGTTGGGCCTCTTAGTGTTATTAACGCTCTATTAATCTATACTGGCCGGCAGAAGCAAAGCGGCTTTGAAAAAAAACTTCAGGACCTTGAAGAAGTGTGGAACAATTTCCAGGTGTTTGAGTAAAGGGTCAGACACCCGCAAAGTGAAAGCTTGAGGTAGTCGTCGTTCAGCCTTTACCTGCCGGGTAAGGGCTTCTTAATGTTAAAGCGTAAAGTTCTCAGTTTGAAAAGACTTCGAATATAAGAAATGAAGATTATTGTTATACTCGAGAGGGTAAAACGGGAAAGAGTTCTTAAATTTTTAAGGTTCCATGCTATGGGTCGTGACCAGAGGGAAGGAGTCAATGCTTTATTACCGCTACTCTATCAATTGTTGCATTTATACTTTCTGCTGCAGTTTCGGTATTTGCAGCCGTGAAACTGTCAGGTTATGCAGACATTATCAGCAGAAATACGAAGATTGGCGGGCTGCTGGCGGGGACTATTCTGCTGGCTGTTGCTACGTCTCTTCCTGAGCTAACCGCAACTATTTCGGCGAGTGTGATTGGCAATGCCGATATCGCCGTAGGCAATGGACTTGGAAGTATTATTTTTAATATTTTCTTTTTGTTTTTATTGGATATTTACTTTCGAAACAAACGATTGTTCCTTAAAGTATCAGACGATCATCTCTATACGGCTGTTATCGCGCTTCTGCTTTGTGTGGTAACTGCTGGCGGACTAATGCTTCATTACCCGCTCTCCTTTTTTGGGATAAGTGTTATCAGCTTGCTAGTAGTTGTTATTTATGTCGGCGGTATGTTCTATATATCTAAAAAGCAGAATGATGCGGCCGAAGAAGAGGAAAAAAAAGCTTCGCCGGACGAGAATGTAAATATTCGGCGTACTGTGATTAAATTTATTATGTTTGCTGTGGTTATCTTTGTATCTGGAAGTACGCTGTCTATATCAGGAGACGTGATGTCGAATACTACAGGTATCAGCGCTACGGCAGTTGGCAGTATTCTGGTCGCAACCGCCACCTCTCTGCCGGACGCTGTCAGCGTATTTGTAGCGCTTCGGCTGGCCAATGTGAATATGGCGATTGGGACGATTCTTGGAAGTAACATCTTTAACGTACTTGTAACAGCGATCGGGGACGTCTTTTACCGTGGCGGCAGTATTTGGATGGATACAAGCGATCAGACAACCATAATCGCCATTGCAGGATTTGTGCTCACGGGGCTGGTGATGATTATTGTGAAAAGAGATAGGACCAGAAATGCTTTCACCTACATGCTACCCTCGCTTGTAGTTGTGATAGGCTATATGGTTATGATTGCTTCCATTTTATTTTATAACGGAAGCACGTAAAAGCAGGCGCCCGCCTGCTTTTTTTATGGAAAAATATAATAAATAACCAGGCAGGTTAGTTGCACAAGCAACTAATCGTTTATAAAGTGGATAGAGTAAAATATAGACAAAGGAGTAATCTAAGTGTCTCAAAAGCTGGCTATACTATCCATTTCATTGATCACTGTTATGGCGGGGGCTACTATTTCTCCGGCGCTCGGTTCCATTTCTGAAGCTTTTCCCGACGCAAATGAAACCTCGATTAAATTAATCAATACCCTGCACGCATTGTTCATCATTCCATTTACTTTTATATCAAGCCGGCTCACGAAACGAGTGTCCAAAAAGTCTGTTTTAACAGCCGGACTCATCCTTTATGTTATTGGAGGTTTGGGAGGGGCTGTTGCTTCAACGCTTTGGCTGTTGCTCGTTTCAAGAGCGGTGCTCGGTATCGCCGTTGGGTTGATCATGCCGATATCGACGAGTCTGATCCCGGATTTTTATGAAGGTAAAGAAAAAACCGTCATGATGGGAAGAGTTAGCGCCTCCAATCAGCTGGGCGGTATTATCTCCATCGTGCTTGCGGGCATACTGGCAGGTATTTTGTGGAGGCTGACATTTGTAGTTTACGGCCTGGCCCTGTTGGTGCTTGTACTTGTTTTCCTTTTTCTTCCTAAACAGAAGCCGGAAGCGGCATCGGTGTCAGAAGACAGCGCATCGAGAGGAGTGGAAAAGTCTATTTTTGCTCTTGCCGGCGGTATGTTTATTGTCTTCTTATTCTTTTATTCCATTCCGACGAATATGGCAATCTTTCTGCAGGAGAGCAATATTGCTTCTGCTTCCCTGGCCGGGGTGATGATTGCTTCTTTAAACGTAGGAGGCTTTGCTGCAGGATCTATGCTTGGCAGTATTACAGATCGGCTGGGCAGATGGACAGTCCCTTTACAGCTGGCTGTAACTGGTTTCGGGTTCGTCCTTATCGCTTTTGGCGGGCAGGCGGTATTGATTACAATAGGTATCATTTTGATTGGTATCGGGCTTGGTACAATTATTCCGTTGATTTTTGACCGCGTGACGAAGGTGTCGAGCGCTGCCCAAATGTCTTTAGCAATAGCGGTGGTGCAGAGCTTTATGTATTTCGGACAATTTACGTCGCCGCTCGTGCTGGATGTTGTCGGCCGCCTGGCAGGTGGTTCGATCGGTACCAATCAGTTTATATACACCTTTTCTGGTATCACAGCTCTTGTAGTGGCAGTAATGGTGTTTCTGTTTATAGCTTTTGGGAAACGTAAGGCCCAGGAGGAGGAATAGTATGACTGTTTATTCTGTAGGAAAATGGGCAGCTGTTATTCAACGTTACACTCATCAATACATTGATAAACGATTCAATC
Organism: Marinococcus luteus; assembly: GCF_034497705.1. Classification (GTDB taxonomy): domain Bacteria; phylum Bacillota; class Bacilli; order Bacillales; family Marinococcaceae; genus Marinococcus; species Marinococcus luteus_A. The sequence goes on from NZ_JAXRUV010000002.1 coordinate 178,419, forward strand.
ATTTTGGTTTAGGGAATACAGAAGTGCTTGTACTTTTAACGTTATACGATCAGGAAAATGTACCTCAGGAGTACATTACCAGGCAGATAGTGATGGATAAAGCTACAATTACGCGCGCTATAAAACGCCTCGAAGAAAAAGGATATCTTTACCGGAAAGAGAGCGTTTCGGACCGTAGGGAAAAGATCGTTTTTCTTTCTGAAGCGGCCTGGAAAATAGAAAAAGAAATTTCAGAAGCGATGCGGGAGTGGAGAGATATTATGACAAAAGAGTTTACAGAGGAAGAAAAGCATACGCTTCTCAGGCTCATGGAAAGAGCGGCGGAGGGGGCAAGGGCCGAAGTGGAGTCCGGGTAGAGTGTTTGTGGCAGCAGGCAGGCCGTGGTAGCATAAAGATATATACTCCGCATAATTCTATTATTTCCCCGGCGCTCGCTGCCCTTCATTATGTCATCTTATCAATTTCCATCCGTGTATATTCCATATATAGGAGGTGTATAGTTACTTGCGAAGAGAAACCAAATTTTTATTTTCTTTTATGCCTTTCACTACCTACGATAAAGAAAAAATCCGTTTGAAGGAGCAGCGCCAAAAAGGATGGCAGGTCCAGGACTGCTCTCTGCTCGGTTATTCTTTGTCAGAAGTAAGGGAAGAAGAAAAGGAATATCAGTTCATCATGTCGAAAGATTATCAGGGATTGCGGAAAATTTCTGAGGATGAATGGACACTTCTGTGTTCCTCCCCGGTACTCCACATATTTGAAGGGGAGAAAGATGCTTCGTCCTTTCAGGACCACTGGACGCTTTATTTTTTGGAGGAGTACCGAAAAAAATGCCGGAGGTGGGGGGTTACAGCTGCAGTAAGTGCCCTTTTGTTTATAGTATTTCTGCTTTTGGTGGTAACTGATTTGAACCTGCCGGGCGTGGCAGTGAATTTTGCCTTTTTTATGCTCTCATTGTTTACGGGAATAGTAGCCTTTACCGTGATAAGGTGGCTCCGGACGCTTGCAGTCATCAACCAGGCTAAGCAGATTGTCAGTACCGGCACAAAATGATATTTTATCCTGTACATGAAAGGACGGCCTTCATGGAAGAAGAGCTTCGTTATTTGAATGAAGAGGACAAAAAACGATTTGAAGAAATTCAGGCAAAGCTTGAAGGAAATATTTCGTATGAAGACCAGAAAAAGCTCGTGACAGAGCTGGCAATACTGCGTGAAAGAAACGAACTCAAAAAAAGATCCCGGCCGGAATAGGCACGGGATCTTGCTGTATTCATGCCTCTGGTTTAATACATACAGCGATGCCGAGAGGGTAGTGAACACCGGGACGGGCGGGACGCTCGAAAGCGACTCCCTGTTGGTAATAAAGCTGCAGCTTCTCCCACGGCCAGTCTTCTCTTGATAAGAGCTCTTCCCATTCCTCTGTCGTCAACTGATGGTAATGAAAAGCGGAATTGCTTGGCTTGTGCCTTCCCTGGCCGAAGGGTGTAGAAACGATGAGTGTACCGCCAGGGCGAAGCAGGGCGTACATGCGTTTCATAAAGATACGGTCATCGGGCACGTGTTCAATGGTCTCAAAGGAAACAATCGTATCGAACGTGCCTATCTGCATGGGGAGACTCTCATCAAGAGCATCTCCTGTCTGGAAAGAAAGCTGGGGATGATAATAGTGCTTTTGGGCAAATACTATCGCCTCAGCGTCAATGTCTACGCCGAGCACATAGTCTACCTCACGTTTTTTGCCTTTAGCTGTCATCTGGGCTCCGTAGCCGACCCCGCAGGCAATATCAAGCACGCGGCCCTTCGCGTACGGCATGGCAAAATAATAGCGGGCGAGATGCTCAAGCAGCATCCCGTTGGTCGGTTTCATTTCTGAAGGGATGATTCGTTCTCCTGTGTCTTTTAGCACGAATAGTCACCGCTATCTGTATAGTTTAGTCTTCTCATCATATAAAAAGAAAGAAGGGAATTGCAAGGCTGAAAAATACTACGGGAGGCAGCAGCTTCCGTTACGCAGCATATGATACATATTTGACAAACAGGAGAGCATCGTATATATTTTTTATATACCCTCATGGGTAATAAAAAGGGATGAAGGCAGTATAAATAAATACTCTATTTGAAAGGAGGAGCCTTTCATGGAATACAATGATCAAATGAAAAACCGGGTAAAACGGGTAGAAGGACAGGTCCGCGGCATTCTTCGAATGATGGAAGAAGAAAAAGACTGTAAAGAGCTTGTTTCTCAGATGAATGCTGCACGTACAGCGCTCGATCGAGCGATCGGTCTGGTAGTGAGTGCGAATCTCGAGGAATGTGTGCGTGAACAGATAGAAAAAGGGGAAGATAGCGAAGAGCTGATCCAGGAAGCTGTTAATCTTCTGGTTAAAAGCAGGTAATCAACCGGGTTAATAAATTTTTAAAAGAAATAAAAGAAGCTTTTTAGCATATACTGAAAAAAGAAATAGATCAAACTGTTTAATGACTATAAGCCGCGTTCTTCCATGTGAAGAACGCGGCTTATTTAGTATGAACTATTGTCGTTTTTTTATACATTCTAAATAATTCATCACCGACACCAGGCGAACTGTATAAATAACCCTGATATTCATGACATTTTTTTGTCGTAAAAACTTTAATTGCATAGAGGTTTCAACATCCTCCGCGATAACATGAAAATTCAATTGTCCCGCAAAGTGTAGAATACTTTCGACAATAGCTGTTTCACGTGAAACACCGTTCATGCCCTGAATAAATGTTTCACCAATTTTGAGCGTATCAAGAGGAAAATTCTTTAAATATCCAGGTGAAGAATAACCGACACCAAAATCATCCAGAGAAAGCTTCATCCCGAGATTTTTTAACTGGTTGAGAACAGGGATAGCTTCTTTGGCATGCTGGATAATATTTTCCGTCAGTTCAATTTCAAGCACAGACGGCTCGAGACCTGTTTCCTTCTTCCAAACTTTGGTCTGGCGGCACGCTTCTTTTAGTATAAAACGGCCAAGGGGGATGAGCAGGCCGGTTTCTTCTGCTAAAGGGATAAATTCATCCGGAAGAGTTAGCCTAAGCTCGAGGCGACCCCAACGAACTAAAGCTTCAGTGTTTTTTTCGTTTTTAGGAAAAAGACTGATACCGATGGAGGCAGATACAAACATTTCAAAGCGGTCGATAATAACCGGCACGTTCAACATATCCAGAATACCTTCAGCCATATGAGCTGCCTGATAACCCTCCGCACGAGAAAGAACCACGACGAATTTTTAATATGTATATTAAGTAATATACGGGCGATCAAAAATTTTAAAGAACTATACCTTTTTTTTAAATTTTCCGGATGATAACAAGATAAAAGGGGTATAGATTTTAGGGCGATCGGCATAAGTTAAATTAAAAATTAATAAAGGTGGCTTTGCAATGCAGGGAGAGGACCGTGAAGTAGTATTTATCTCAGACAAGATCCATGCAATTATTCTTTTTTTGGATGATATTATCATTCAGGAAAAATATCACGTGAAGGATATTGAAAAGCTTCAGCCTGAAACGATGGAATCTCAAAAGCATAAATCAGCAATTATTTTAAACATTATGGAACGCACGGCAGAATTACTCCGTGGACGGTTTCCCGACTGCTGTGAAGCAGGGTCGCAGGTTACTTACACTGTGAGGGATCTGGAAAAGGCGAGGGAAGATTTAAAAACAATTCACAATGAAACTTTTAAAGAGTACGGAATTATTAAGTCCACGTACGAACCGGGAGAGAAAAACGAAGATTCTTTTATTACGAAAACGGTTGTAGGCCTGGTGAACTACAATGTGCATCTATTTGAAACAAAGTTTCTGGACTACATAGACCCACACGCTCTCTAGGTGAAAAGAGGGAGTTTGCCGGGAAATGGTTTAAACAGAGGCAGAATTGTTTATTAGAATAACAGTAAACAATAAAGGGAGGTTCTTATGAAACCATTTGTAAGAGAATACACCAATGACGAAGCTCTGCAGCAGGATGTTCAGCGCTTAGCTGAAAAGGGCATTGATAAAAGTAACGTGTACGTTATGACCCACGATAATGATCGCACTGGCCGTATCGCGGAGAATGCGAATGCCAACACTGTCGGCATGAAAGAAGAAGGAATAAAAAATGCAGTAGGAAACATGTTCAGCAAAAAAGGTGACGAACTCCGAAAAAAACTGCAGGAAATTGGATTATCCCAGGAAGAAGCTCATGAGTATGAGGATGAACTCGATGAAGGAAAGATCCTTCTCATTGTGACAGACACTGAAGGGGTCAACACAATTATTTAACAGTGCAAGAATAGAGCCGCTCTCCAGACGGAGGCGGCTTTACGTTTGTCGATTGACAAACTTTTACAATAAGGAATAGAATAACTTTAGACTTTCCTTAGGGAAACTTTTTTTAACAGAGTGAAAAGGAGATTATATTATGGAGTGGTTTGCGGAGCTGCATCCTACACTGCAGGCGCTGATTGGCTCTTTGTTTACCTGGGGTATGACTGCAGCAGGCGCTGCAGTTGTGTTTTTTACGAACAGAAACAATCAGAAGCTGATGGATAGTATGCTTGCATTTGCCGGCGGGGTCATGATTGCTGCGAGCTTTTGGTCGCTTCTTTCACCCGGCATTGATATGGCAGAGGAGCAGGGGCAGATACCTTATATTCCAGCTGTTATTGGTTTTTTACTTGGTGGTGTTCTTCTGTTGCTGCTCGACAGGGTCATTCCCATGATGGATGAAGACACATATTTCAAGGAAATAAAAGACAAGTATGCTAAGCACCGGACTACAATGCTGGTTTTTTCGATTACTCTGCATAATATTCCGGAGGGACTTGCTGTAGGAGTAGCGTTCGGGGCACTTGCTTCGGAATTCAGCAGCTCTACGCTCGCTGGAGCAGTAGCGCTTGCGCTTGGCATCGGCATTCAAAATTTTCCGGAGGGGACGGCAGTATCGATGCCGCTTCGCCGGGACGGAGTATCGAAAAAGAAAAGCTTCTTTTACGGTCAGCTGTCCGGTTTTGTAGAGCCGGTGGCTGCGGTAATTGGTGCTGCTGCAGTTATCATCATCCAGCCGCTGCTTCCATTTGCTCTCAGTTTTGCAGCAGGGGCGATGATATTCGTCGTTGCCAAGGAAGTCATCCCCGGTTCCCAGGAAAAGGGCAATGTACGGCTCGCGACTTTCAGCCTGATGATTGGTTTCAGCGTCATGATGATACTGGATGTAGCTTTAGGATAAAAGGGGGCGGCTGAAGCAGAGGGAGTTTTTCTGCTTCAGCTTTTTTTATATGGAAGGCTATTTTTAATGAATTAAGGATCAAAACCATGCACCCTTTTGTGATAAAGTAGCATAGATGAGCACACGGAGCAGAAGACTGAATTTATTTATAGCTTCTGGAGAAAATGCTGAAAAGGAGCTTCGACATGTGGGCTGATAAACCGAAAAACGGGTCGGGTCCTATTTTTTATGGATGGGCGATTGTGGCTTTATCCGCGTTAAGTATGTTTTTTTCCGGACCGGGCCAGACGTATTCGATTTCTATTTTTATTGATTATTACATTCAGGATTTTTCGTATTCGCGTTCTTTTGTCTCTGGTATTTATTCGGTTGGTACTCTGGCTGCCGGTATTACTCTTTTTTTCGTTGGTCGCGCAATCGATCGTCTGGGCCAGCGCCTGGTAATGGGGGCCGCAGGAATTCTTTTGGCTCTCGCCTGTATTTGGAATGCTTTTTTAACAGGTGCTGTAATGATGTTTATCGGCTTTTTTGCTATTCGATTATTTGGCCAGGGCTCGCTGACCCTTGTTCCTAATACGCTTGTGCCGCAGTGGTTTGTGAAGAAGCGCGGCCGGGCATTGAGTTTCATGGCGATTGGCGGTTTTGTCGGTGCCGCTGCCCTGCCCCCGTTGAACACATGGATGATCCATATGGTCGGCTGGCGGGATACATGGTTAATTTGGGCTGGACTGTTACTTGTTGTTTTTGTGCCACTGGCCTTTTTAGTGGTGCGTAATCAGCCGCAGGATGTCGGCCAGGAGCCTGATGGCAGAGGATCGAATGCCCAAGGGGAGAGCGGGACGCAGCGAAAAGCCATGCAGGAAAAAAGCTGGACCCTTCAGGAAGCTCGCAGAACTAGAGCGTTCTGGCTTATTCTCTTTTGTGTCAGCGTTCCAGCAATTGTAAACACAGGTGTTTCCTTCCACTTAGTATCTATCGTAGAAGGAAAGGGTCTTTCAATTTCGCTTGCAGCGTTGGTTCTCTCATTAATGGCATTTGTCGGTTTTCCGGTAACGTTTGCTGTAGGGTATTTGGTGGACCGCATTGCTGTGCATTACGTGCTTGCGATGACGTTTGGGGTACATATTGTTTCACTTTTGGTGCTTTTAACTATAAATTCCTGGACAGGAGCTATCATTTTTGGAGTGCTGTGGGGCATAGCCCACGGCTTTGAACGTATTGTGTTAAGCATTGTTTGGCCCAATTATTTCGGTCCCAGGCATTTAGGAAGTATTAAAAGCATTGCCCAGACGGTAATGGTTATTGGCTCTGCTCTTGGACCACTCCCGTTTGGCATTTTTTACGACTGGTTCAATAATTATACGGCAATACTATGGCTTATGATGCTTCTACCAGCTACGGCTTTAGTTTTTGCGCTTTTGTCCCCGAAACCCTCCTGACCGCTGTATTACTAATATATTTTTGTTCCGCGGGTCCATAAGTCCGCGGTTTTTTTCGTCAAAACAGGAGCAGGAAGCCTTTGCACATTAAGCAAGGGTGAGAGATAATAAATGCATATTAAGTAAACGTTTTCAATCAAACAAAAGCTTTCAACTAAATATGGTGGTGAGGATATGATTTCAAAATTTATGGCTCCCGAAATTATTTTCGGAGATCATTCGATTCAACAGACGGGTGAGAGCTTTTTACGACTGGGAGCGCAGCGTGTACTGGTAGTAAGCGATCCGGGCGTCAAAGAAGCCGGCTGGACAGTTCAGGCTATGGAAAATATACAGACTTCCGGTCTTGATTATCACCTGTTTTCAAATATCAGTACGAACCCTGACACGGCCCAGGTATTAGAAGGCGTGGAGGTTTATCAAAAAGCCGGATGTGACGCTGTACTTGGCATTGGAGGAGGAAGTGCGCTGGATGTGGCTAAAGCGGTGGCTGTCATTGTGAGCAACGGTGGAAAAATCGAAGATTACGAAGGTGTTGACCATATCCATAGTCCGCTTCCCCCGGTCATTATGGTGCCGACAACGGCGGGATCGGGATCCGAGGTCTCGCAATTTTCGATTATTGTCGATCCGGTGCGGAAAAAGAAGATGACGATCGTTTCTAAATCGCTCGTACCAGATATTGCAATTGTCGATCCGTTTGTATTAATGACAAAAGACCATTTGCTTACAGCAGCTACCGGACTTGATGCAATTACCCATGGCATAGAAGCGTATGTAAGTGCAGCAGCGACGCCGCTGACGGACGTGCATGCGGTTAATGCGATGAAGCTGGCGGCTGAGTTTTTGCGGCCGTCGGTGGCATCACACACAAATGTGGAAGCCAAGCGTGCGATGGCGATGGCGAGCATGCAGGCGGGACTTGCGTTTTCCAATGCCATTTTAGGAGCGGTACACGCGATGTCCCATGCGATTGGCGGCCGTTATGCTCTTCCTCACGGAGAAATTAACAGCATTTTGCTTCCGCATGTCATGGAATTTAATCTAATTGCTTCGCCTTCCCGCTTTGCTTCTATTGGCGATATTTTCGGTGCTTCTGCAGACGCCGGGGAAATGGTTCGTGCCAGACACGGCATTCAGGCCGTCCGGGCTCTTGCAGACGATATCGGCGCTCCAAAGACACTGCGCTCTGTCGGTCTGAGGGACCCTGACTTTGAAAGCATGGCCCGCGTTGCCCTTGATGACGCATGCATGATCACCAACCCGCGGGACGTAGCTTTGAAGGATATCGAAATGCTGTTCAAAAAGGCTTACGAATAAAGGAGCGTCGGTATGTTTACAGAAAAAGAGATGGTGATTGAAAAATTAACCGGGGTCCGTGCCTCAAAAAAAAGCTATTATACAGACTTGAAAGCAACGATTGCGGAACTTGAAAAAAAGAATCGCAAGCTTGAAATTTTGAGCGAAGTAGCAAAGGGGTTTCAGGTTACAGGGACAATGGAGACGGCACTGCAGCATATTCTTGAAACCATTTACGAACTGTATCCGATCGACCGGGTAAGTCTGTCGTTAATCGAGCATGGGGCCATGTCGTTGAAGAGTGTCTATCCTCTCTATGCAGAGGATTCCGCACTAGGTATGCATCTTCCGAAAAAAGAGTCGTTATACTGGAAAGCAATCGAACAGAATATGATTATTCTTCACGAATGGGAGCCAGCTGATACGTATGCATTTGTGGAAGAGCAGACGCTTTCGGCTTTGAATTTTCACTACGCGTGTGTCATACCGCTTCGGATAAAAGCGTCTACCATTGGTGTTCTCACCTTTGCAGCGGCTGAACGGATCGAGTGTGACCAGTCTGATATCAGCTTCTTCCGGCAGCTTTCGGATCATATTGCCGTTATGATGGAGAATGCGAGACTGTATCAGGAGGTGTATCAGGGCAAAAAGGAATGGGAGGAGACCTTTCAGGCTGTGGCGGATCTTCTGATATTAACTGATAACGATCACCGCATCGTCCGCTGCAACCAGGCCTCCTACAGTTTTTTTAATGAACCTCCGGAGGCTGTGGTCGGGCGGCACTGTCACGACCTGTTGTTTCACGATACAGAAGCGTTCTGTCCAATTGAAGAAAGCTATCACGGTGAATCGATGAAAAACTACCAAATGACGTTGAAAAACGGCCGTGTGTGCGATATTCAGACGTACCCAGTCCGGGACGGGAACAGGGAGATGAAGGGGCTGCTTATTTATATTAAAGATGTAACTGCGAGAATCAAAACTGAAGCGCAGCTCCAGCATTCCGGGAAGCTAGCGGCGATAGGGGAAATGGCGGCCGGAGTGGCGCACGAGTTAAATAGTCCGCTGACCGCGGTAATCGGCAATACCCAAATACTGCAGCGGAGTCTGACAGAAGAAGGTCCCTCAAAGGAGCTTGCGGTGGCGATTGAAAGAGGAGGCCGCCGCTGCCAGACGATCGTGCAAAACCTGCTTTCTTTCTCCCGCCCGGAAAAAGAAGAAAGTACGGAGTGTAATGTTAATGAAGCGGTTGAAGATGTACTGAGTCTGATTGGCTTTCAGATCGAAAAAGAGAATATCCTGATTGAAAAGCATTATACACCCGGTCTGCCGTTTGTCGAGGCAGGACCTCATCAGGTCGGTCAGGTGGTTATCAATCTGCTTTTAAATGCAAAAGATGCATTAAAGGAAAGCGGAGAGGCAGATAAAAAGATTCAAATTAAAACCAATGTTGTTCATTCAAGCGTTGTGCTTGAGGTAGAAGACAACGGATGCGGAATCGCCCAGAGTCAGAAATCGTCAGTGTTTGAACCCTTTTTCACCACGAAAAGAAAACAGAATGGGACCGGTCTGGGTCTGTCGGTAAGTAAAGATCTTGCAGAGAAAAACGGTGGCCGGCTGACGTTTATAAGCGAAGAGGGTAAAGGAAGTGCCTTTCAATTGAAGCTGCCGGTTCATAGAGGAGGAGATGAGTATGAAAATATTAGTCATTGACGATGACTATGATATCGGCACCTTTTTTCGTTATCTGCTTGTAGAACAGGGCCATCATATTGATCTTGCCCATGATGGAAAGGAATATGAGCGACTTCGCAGCCAGAACCATTTGTATGAACTGGCTTTTATTGATTTAAAGCTCCCTGATACAAATGGGTTAAGGCTGCTCGCGGATCTGAAGCAGGCGCAGCCCTCCTGCCGCTGTATTGTCATGACAGGATACAGCACAATTGATACAGCTGTGGAAGCAGTTAAGCTAGGGGCGGAGGACTATATTGAAAAGCCGTTTGAAGATATCAGCATTATTGAAGAGAAAATAAAGCAGCCGCAGTCAGAGCCGGGAGTTTCAGGACAAATTGAACAGGCAGCCGCACGAAGCGGCTTGATAATCGGAGAAAGCGAAGCAATGAAAGAAGTGGTGCGGCTGGCTGGGCGCTTTGCGCCAAAGCCTTTAACAATTTTAATAGACGGGGAAACGGGGACAGGAAAAGAAGTAGCCGCCCGCTTCATTCATGAGCTTGCCGGGCCGGGGGAACGTTTATTTCTTGGTGTGAACTGTGGAGCACTGCCGGAGCAGATGCTTGAAAGTGAGTTGTTCGGTCATGAAGCAGGAGCCTTTACCGGGGCAAATAAAACAAGGAAGGGGTATTTCGAATTGGCCTCCGGAGGGACGCTCTTGCTTGATGAAATTGGAGAAGCATCCCTTTCAACGCAGGTGAAGCTGCTGCGGGTACTCGAAACGAGAGAGCTTTACCGGGTGGGTGGTGAACGCCCGATTAAAACAAAAGCCCGTATCATCGCTGCCACAAACCAGGACCTGCATCTTGCTGCAGAGGCAGGAGAATTTCGTGAAGACCTGCTGTACCGTCTCGAGGTCGTCCGGCTGACTATTCCGCCTCTGCGGGAACGAAAAGAAGATATCCCTGCGGTGGCCCAGTCGATTCTCCGCAAAGAAGCACCGGCAAACACAGTAATCAGTCTGGAAGCTTTGGACGCGTTACAGGCTCACCACTGGCCAGGCAATATCCGGGAGCTCACAAACGTGCTGGTCCGGGCGGCCGCAGAATCAGACGGAAGGATTGAACGCCGCCATTTAAATATGAGACCCTCAAGCCGGAAGACTGCTGCCAGGGCTCGGATTGTATCAGGGGACTGGCTCAGACAGAAAAAGCAGGAGCTCGAAGAGACAAAATATTTGTCGCTTGAAAGCACCGTGGAAGATATACGGAGTGAAGAAAAGAAAAGTATTCAGGATATTATTGACCACGCTTTAATGCTCACCCGTGGAAACCGCCGGGAGGCAGCAGAAATGCTCGGAGTGAATACAAGAAAGCTGCGCTACTGGCTGAATGAATAAATTCCGGAAGAACAATCAGCAAAACCCGGCGGGAAGAGGAGCCCGTCCGGGTTTTACTTTGTGTAAGCGTTTCGTCAGTTTACCAGTAGTCTAGTCCTGAATTTTGAGCACAATTCTGCCGTTAATATCGCCTTTTTCCATTGAATCAAATACGTCGTTAATATCATCCAGTTCCTTCGTTTCAATAATAGGGCGGATCTTTCCGTTAGCCGCGAGCTCGAGACACTCCTGCAGGTCTTTGCGTGTACCGACAATGGAGCCTTTAACGTTCACGGCGTTTAGCACGGTGTCAAAAATAGGAATTGGAAGGTCCCCAACAGGAAGGCCAACAATGACTAAATTTCCTCCCCGTTTGACCGTCGAGTACGCCTGTTCAAACGCTTTCGGACTGACAGCTACGCTGATCGCGGCTTCTACTCCGTTTAATTTTTCCATCAGTACCTTGCCGGGATCCTCATTCATACTGTTAATCGTCATATCTGCTCCCATTTCCTTTGCGAGCTCCAGCTTGTCGTCGCGTATGTCGACAGCTACAACGTTTAAGGCCATGGCTTTTGCATACTGTACGGCAACGTGCCCAAGTCCGCCGATACCAAAGATGGCTACCCAGTCACCCGGCTTGGCTTCAGATACCTTGAGTGCTTTGTACGTGGTTACCCCAGCGCAGAAGAGTGGAGCCACTGTGTCAAAGTCCAGGCTGTCTGGAATTTTCGTCACATAGTGGGCGGGAGCTTTACAATATTCTGCGTAGGCTCCGTCCACGGAATAACCGGCATTCAGCTGCTGCTGGCAGAGTGTTTCTCTTCCTGAGAGACAGAATTCGCACTCACCGCAGGCAGAGTAGAGCCACGGAATGCCGACGCGGTCGCCAATTTTGATGGATTTGACGCCCTCTGCAACCTTTTCCACTACACCTACACCTTCGTGTCCCGGCACGAGAGGCAGCTTTGGTTTAACCGGCCAGTCGCCGTGAGCTGCATGCAAATCGGTATGACAGACACCGCATGAATGAATTTTGACAAGCACTTCTCCGTAATCAAGCTCAGGCACCGGGATATCTTTAATCTCTAGTTTTTGATGAAATTCATTAACTACTGCTGCTTTCATGAATGAACCCTCCTTATAATTTTGCAGGATGCACTCTATGTATATGCAAGGAGCGTGCCAACATTGAAAGCGGAGTTAATGACTGGTACAAGCGGGCCAGGTTATAAATAATTAATAAAGTAAGCCGATATTTCGGCCCAATATGACAAAAAAAGGCTCCGAAAACAAAAAAAAACAGCTCTGCTGTTCAAGCAGAACTGTTTGGGGAGCTTGTTATTCAGCTTCCGGAAGACCAGCCATGACGAGCTGTGTTTCGCCGTCTTCATTTTCCTGGGTGTCGAGCGTAACGTCCTGCATTAAGTCTGTAACGCGGTTATCCACTGCTACTTTAATGCCGTTTGCTTCTAGCACTTGATCGCTCTCCTGGGGATCCTGAAGAACAAGACCGATTTGAGAGGATTCTTCCATTTCTTCGACTGCCACGCGAAGGTGGTCCATGTTGTTTTCTTCCATCAGCGGTTCCAGTACTGCTTTAGCACCGTTTGTAATTTCCAAGAGTGAGCCTCCTTAATTTTTAAACCTGTATAGAATATATCTATACCTTTTTTTCTATCACTGCAAACTGCTGAATACATTCCCTGCTCTCCGTAAGTGTAGACTGTCGGAGCCGGGCGCTGGATAATTATCATTTGCAACTCTGCCAAGGGTAACAACAATATTGCTGTTATTCAACTAATTCATTCAGGAAGCCTGGCAGGTATTCATATTCCGAGCGAAGAAGGCGTTATATTTCCCGGGAAATGCCTGCTGCTTGGCGGTCAGCCGCCAATGATTAACAGCCATACATACAGGCCGATAAGAGTAATAAAAAGCGTTGGAATGGTCAGAATGATACCGACTTTAAAGTAATAAGCCCAGGAAATATGAAATCCGAACTGACGCAGCACATGAAGCCAAAGCAGGGTAGCGAGTGAGCCGATCGGCGTGATTTTCGGCCCGAGATCGCTGCCAATTACGTTGGCGTAAATAAGGCCTTCACGTACAGCTCCGGAAGTAGCTGTTTCTGAAATAGCCAGAGCATCAATCATCACTGTTGGCATGTTATTCATGACAGAAGATAAGAGAGCGGCGATAAAGCCCATCGAAAGTGTTCCGACAAATAACCCCTCATCAGCAGCTGCCTGTATCACAACCGCCAGCTGCTCGGTAAGCCCGGCATTCTGAAGGCCGTAAACGACGACGTACATTCCCACTGAAAAGAAAACGATATCCCACGGCGCTCCCTTTAATACTTTGCCTGTTTCAACAGCCGGACTGCGGCGGGCCATCAGCAGGAAGAATAACGCCACGACACCGGCTATGACGGAGACGGGAACCGCTACGAATTCGCTGACGAAGTACCCGACGAGCAGCACCGCAAGCACCACCCATGAAAGCCGGAACATTTTTATGTCCTGGATCGCTTCCTTTGGATTTTTTACTTTTGTGACATCATAACGCCCGGGAAGATCCTTGCGGAAAAAAAGGTAGAGGACAAGAAGACTCGCCCCGATAGAGAAAAAGTTTGGAACTATCATCCGGGTCGCGTATTCAACAAAGCCAATGCCGAAAAAGTCGGCAGAAACGATGTTTACGAGATTACTGATAATCAGGGGCAGGGAAGCTGTGTCAGCGATAAAGCCACTGGCCATAATGAATGGTAGAATCATACGGTCCTTAAATTCAAGAGCTCTAACCATCGCAAGAACGATAGGCGTCAGTATGAGGGCAGCACCGTCATTGGCAAAAAGCGCAGCAACGACGGCTCCGAGCAGAATTATGTAAATAAACATCCGGAGGCCGCTGCCACCGGCGATTTTTGCCATATGGAGAGCAGCCCATTCAAAAAAACCAATTCTGTCGAGAATCAGACTGATAATGATAATAGCAACAAAGGCGAGCGTGGCATTCCATACAATTCCAATAACGGTTTCGACGTCTCCAAAGCTGACAACGCCTGCGATAAGAGCGATGATAGCGCCTCCGCAGGCAGACCAGCCAATATTTAAGTTTTTCGGCTGCCAAATAACCAATAAGAGCGTGATAAGAAAAATAACAACTGCGAGCAGGGTGTTCATACATACCTCCAGGCCGGGCCGAAAACAATGCGGCGTCCGTTTCTTTCTAATTTAATCAGGCAATTGCTGAATTTATTATATAAGCATATGCTAATATAAATATTTATAGAAGTCAAAGTGCGATTCAATACTTTTAGAAAAAAGTGTGATTGCTAGGGTAAAAGAGCAGAAAAAATGTATAATGAGGCTAGAAGATGAAGGCAAAGGCGGTGAACCTTATGACAGAGGAACAGATGAATGTAACAGTAATATGCGGGAGCCTGCGGAAGGAATCCTATAACCGGAAGCTGTTGGATTTAATGAAAGCAGAGTTTCCGGAGCACTGGGAGGTTGAAGAAGCATTTTTACATCACATTCCGCTTTATCATGCCGATGTGGAAGAAGCAGGAACCCCCGAAGCCGTTGTAGAATTGAAGCGCGCAATGATGCGTGCGGACGGGGTCATTATCGTAACACCCGAATACAATAACGGAATGCCCGGTGTTGTAAAAAACGCCCTGGACTGGGCGTCCAGCCCGCCTGCGCACTCCGCTCTGACCCACCGTGCTTTTGCGCTTGCCGGAGCGACTCCCGGTGGCGGCGGCACAGCTTTATCCCAGTATCAAGTCCGGCAGACACTCACAGCCGCTGAGGCGTACGTGATGCCCGGGCCGAAAATGCTGGTGGCGGGAGTGACAGGAAAAATGAACAAAGAGCTGGACAAGCTTGAGGATGAAAAAATCACGCAGCACGCAAAAAAGTTCGTGCAGGCGTTTGATAGCTGGATGCACCGTTTTGACGGGTAAAGAAAAGACTCACAGGAGGAATGACAAATGAGAATCAGAGAACATGACCTGCCGGGGGTAGGAAAACGGGTAGCGTTTGAAAACCGGGACGGTATTACCACGGTCATGATCGTACACCATAGCGGCAAGAGAGAAATTTATTTTGTGGAAGACGAAGACGATGACGAAGCGCTTTTTTCAACTATATTCACATCTGATGAAGCGAAGGAGCTGGGCGCCCGTCTGCTTGGGATTCACGATGAACCGGTAGATGAAGAAAGCTTTGAGCGTTTTCGCCTGTTAAGAAAGAAAATGCTTGTTGACTGGATCAAGGTGAAAAAAGGCTCTAAGATGGATGTGCGTTCAGTGGAAGAAGCCGAGACGTCAATACCGGAAGGAGTTTCTATTGTCGGCATCATGAGGGACAACGATATTCTTCCAAAGCCCGAGGATGATTTTATCATTCAGGCCGGAGATACCCTGCTTGTTGTCGGAAAAAAAGATATTATTGGGCGCTTTGAAGAAGTTTGTAAGGCGAAAGGATAATTCTTATGCCGGAAATGCCTGATTTGCTTGCTGCGGGATTGATGCTGCTTGTGCTTTTTATTGGGGGATGGATGTCTTTTAAAATGCGGTTCCCCGATGTTATCGTCTATCTATTAATTGGAATTGTCGTCAGCAGCTGGCTGGCAGATTCTCACCTGCTGTATTTTGCCGGTGAGGTTGGTATTGTCCTGCTTTTTTTTATGCTGGGAATGGAGTTTCCAGTCCGGCAGCTTATGCATGTCGCAACGAAGGTTTTCCGGGCTGGAATTTTGGATATTATACTTAGCTTTGGAGTTACCGTAGGTATTACGCTGGCGTTTGGGCTTGGATGGCTCGAGGCCTTAATCATAGGCGGGGTCACCTACGCGACAAGCTCTTCGATCACAGCCAAAATGCTTGAAAACTCTAAACGGATGGCAAACCCCGAGTCTGAATTTATACTCGGCCTCCTCATTTTTGAGGATTTATTCGCCCCGGTCCTCGTGGCGGTGCTTGTCAGCATGACCGTAGGCAGCGGAGTTACTATAGGCACGCTCGGATGGACCTTTGTTCAAATTATTATACTGGTCGCAGGAGCAGTCCTGCTCGGAATATTTGTTTTCCGAAAATTGCGTTCATTTGTGGACCGCTATATGGATGAGGATTTTTTTCTCCTCTTCGTTTTTGGTATTGCGCTTACGTACGGCGGTATTGCTTTATATCTGAATTTATCCGAGGTGCTGGGAGCTTTTCTGGCTGGAATTATCCTGGCTGAAGTAAAACGGAGCGACGTGCTCGAAGGTCTGGTCGTGCGCTTCCGGGATCTGCTGCTCCCAATGTTTTTTGTTTATTTCGGCACTACGATTGAGGTCGGGGAAGGGGTTCCGATGATTCCGATGCTTCTCGTGCTGCTTTTCTGGTCAGTGGCTGCGAAAATAATCGTCGGATTTGCAGGCGGGAAGCTGTACGGCCTGTCATCCAAGGTAGCTCTGCGCGCAGGCTTATCTTTAACCCAGCGCGGGGAATTCTCCATTATTATTGCGGCACTTGCTACAGGCACGCTGCGGACCTTCAGCAGTATTTTTATTCTTCTTTCGGCTCTAGCCGGAGTATATTTGTTCCAGAAAGCACCTGAGCTTGCCACAAGCATTTACGGAAAGAAAAGAGATAAAAAAATAGTATAGGACGAAGCTTTGAAGGCTGCTCATCGAAGAGCAGTCTGTTTTTATAATTTTAAAAATGCTTCATTTTTAATCATCTCTATAGTATGTTGAACATAAAAAAACCGCCGGAGACTGGCGGGAGAAATTTACATGGAGGGAATCGTCCGGTGGGGAAGCTTCCATTGAAAGCGGTAGGAGCATACACGGCCGGAAACGAGCAGAACGAACAGCAGGAACAGGCCAAAGCCGCCGGTAACCCAGCCCATACCGATAAATAAGCCGCCGACCAGTGCCCAAAGGGCGTAGACCTCGGAGTGAAGCACCATCGGTTTTCGGTTGGCGAGCACGTCACGGATCAGTCCGCCGCCGCTGCCTGTGAGTACCGCTGCCACGATGACAGCGCTGAGCGGATGTCCCATTTCCACTGCAAAGAGGGCCCCCTGCATCGCAAAAGAAGCAAGGCCGATGGCATCAAAAAACGCCCCCCAGCTGTGCCAGTGCTTCATTAAAATATTTGGAAACAATACAAACAGCAGAATAGAAAAAAAGGAAACCTGGAAAAACAGCCCCTGACTCCAAAGCTCCGACACGGGGACCCCGATCAGAATGTTTCGAATCGCTCCTCCTCCAAACGCTGTGATAAATCCTAAAAACAACACCCCAAATATATCAAGGTCTTCCTCCATAGCGACAACTGCCCCGCTGATGGAAAACGCGATGGTGCCTATCACTGTCAGCATATCCCAGGTCATACAGCTCCTCCTTTCCCGGTTGATACGTCTTCATATAAAAATCGCTGCCGGAAAGGCAGCGACGGCGTATACACTTATAGTCCGAGAATGATTATAAGCTGTAACTGTAAAAATAGCAACCCAGTGCTTGGGCCAAAGAGAGATGCAGAATATTTCTGTTAGTATGGTGCAAAGAGCAGTTAATGTTTCACTTGCCGGGGGAATCATATATAAAATGGAAGTTAAAAATAATATTTATACAAAAAGAAGGGGTTCTATGAATATAGAAAGCTTACATACAAAGGCTTATGCGAAAAAACTGGACGACAAGGATGAACTACGGAAATACCGCCGGGAATTCTATATGGGTGAGACGATTTATTTGGATGGAAACTCGCTCGGACTGCTGTCGGAGCGGGCAGAAAAAAGCGTACAGGAAATCATGGACATGTGGAAGCACCTGGGCATTGAGGGATGGACAAACGGAAGCCATCCCTGGTATTACCTGTCGGAAAAGCTGGCACAAACTTCGGCTCCGCTGCTCGGGGCAAAAGAGGCGGAGGTGATTGTTACCGGTTCGACGACCGTAAATATTCATCAGATGCTTGCTACCTTTTATCAGCCTACCGCCAAACGGTACAAAATACTCGCAGATGATGCGGCTTTTCCCACCGATATTTACGCATTAAAAAGCCAGCTTCATTTGCGCGGTCTGGGGGAAGAAGCGCTGGTTCAGGTGCCGAGCCGGGACGGGATGCTTGATGAAGATGAGATTATTGATAGGATGAGTGACGACACCGCTCTATTGTTTCTTCCGGGCGTATTGTACCGGAGCGGCCAGGTGCTTGATATGGAGCGGTTAACTAAAGAAGCCCATGCCCATGGTATTCTGGTCGGCCTTGATCTTTGTCACTCGGTGGGGTCAATACCGCATGAGCTTCACGCATGGGGTGTCGATTTTGCCGTTTGGTGCAATTATAAGCATTTGAACGGAGGACCGGGAGCTGTTGCAGGACTGTACGTTCATGAAAAGCATTTTGGGGAATCACCGGGGCTTGCAGGCTGGTTCAGTTCAAAAAAAGCTGTGCAGTTTGATATGAAGCATACCCTTGAGCCGGAGGAAGCAGCCGGAGCCTACGAAATTGGTACCCCGCATGTGCTGAGTATGGCCCCGCTGATCGGCTCTCTGGAAATGTTCGGGGAAGCAGGAATCGGACGAATCCGGAAAAAGTCGCTGCAGTTAACCGGCTATATGATCGATCTGATTGACTCCGGCATTGGCAGCGGCCTGAAGGTGGTAAGCCCGCGGAACCCGGCTGCAAGAGGCGGACATGTGCTTCTTAAACATGAATATGCCGCCGGCGTCTGCAACGCGCTGAAAGCTGAGGGCATCGTTCCTGATTTCCGGGCGCCGTCCTACATCCGGATGGCGCCGGTGGCGTTGTACAATACGTATGAAGAAGTCCGGATGGCAGTAGAAACGCTGAAAAGAATCATAGATAATGAAGAATATCTGCAGTTTTCAAATGAACGTGGAACGATTGCCTGAAAAAAGTGAGAAGAAATGAAAGGAGGGCGTTCGGAGATGGAAACAGCTATTATTGTTCTTTTGGGGCTGTTAATTGCTTTTATCGTTTTGGCGCCTGCAGGGCTGGTGCTTTGGATGTACGTTAAGGACCGCCGGCAGAGGCAGCACGCTATTTTAAAAAATTTCCCGGTTCTCGGGAGGATGCGTTATTTAATTGAAAAAACGGGACCGGAGTTTCGTCAGTATTTATTCAACAACGATCTTGAGGGAAAACCATTTTCAAGAGAGCAGTTCATTTCTACTGTAAAAGCCGGTAAATACAAAACACGCATGCTTGGCTACGGGTCGAAAGAGGACTTTAATACGAATGGCTATTATATCGTAAACGACATGTATCCGACGCTTGAAGAGGACGTACGCCGGGACCGGAAGGCAGAAGCCGTTCCGTCCAAAGTATATGAAATTGACAACGAACGTCTGTTTACAAGGCAGGAGCACCGGGTAGAGGAATCGTTCGATCCGTTTCTGCTCGATGAGCAGGACGTTCTTACGCTTGGAAAGCATAGCGGGGTTAAGCATCCCTTTCATGTTAAGGGGCTCATCGGCCAGTCAGGCATGAGCTACGGGTCGCTCGGAGACCGGGCGATTGAAGCATTGTCCATAGGAAATGCCCGGGCCACCGGCTCCTGGATGAATACCGGGGAAGGCGGTTTGTCAGACTATCATCTGAAGGGGGGAGCGGACATCATGTGGCAGATCGGCCCGGGATTGTTCGGTGCAAGAAACCGTGCCGGCAGCTTTAACCGGCAGCTGTTTCAGGAACAGGCAGCTTATAAGCAGGTGAAGGCTATAGAGATCAAGCTGGCTCAGGGAGCAAAGCAGCGGGGCGGACACGTTGATGGGGCTAAGGTTACCGAAAAAATTGCCGCTGTCCGGAACGTGGAGCCATGGAAAACGATAGACAGCCCGAATCGGTTTAAAGATATTGAAACAACCGAAAAGTTGATGTCCTTCCTTGAAGAACTGCGACAGCTGAGCGAAAAGCCCGTCGGCATTAAAATTACTCTTGGCTCAAGACAGCACGCTTCCAAGCTGGCGGAGGAGCTGAAGACTTCAGAGATCCTTCCCGACTTCATTACGCTGGACGGCAGCGAGGGCGGCACGGGAGCTTCCTACAAAGAAATGGCGGACAGTGTAGCCCTCCCGCTCTTTTCAGCGCTTCCGATGCTTGAAGAAGCGCTGCTTGAAGCAGGGATTAGAGACAAAATCACTATCATTGCCTCCGGGAAGCTTTTAACGCCGAACAAGGCAGTCACTGCACTGGCCCTGGGCGCAGATTTGATCCACGTGGCAAGAGGGTTCATGGTCAGCGTAGGCTGTATCATGGCGCAGGTGTGCCACACAAACGAGTGCCCGGTCGGGGTGGCCACGACTGATCCGAAGCGGCAGGAGGCTCTTGATATTGAAGAAAAATCCTACCGCGTCACTAATTTTATTATTTCCATGCGGGAAGGAATGCATAATTTAGCAGTGGCGGCCGGGCTTTATTCGCCGACGGAATTTAACCGGAATAATCTTATTTATAAAGATATGGATGGCCGGACGTATTCCGTCGAAGACATTGTAGAAAGAAAAATGGAAAGAACGCAAAGCAGGGTTTGAGAAAATTTTAATCCGCCACTGAGAGCTAAAATATTTCCCGGGAAATACGCGGATTCTGCAGGAGACTCAAAGATAAAAAAACCGCCGAAGTGTATGCTCACTTTGGCGGTTCGTTCTATTATACAGAAAAATGTGCCTGGATTTTTTCGGGCTCGAGAATGTTTCCGACATAAAAGGCTCCAAAATCGCCGTAGCGGGCAGAGACTTCGTCAAAACGCATTTCGTATACGAGTTTTTTAAACTGGAGGGCGTCATGAGCAAATAAAGTGACTCCCCATTCCCAGTCATCAAGACCGGTGGATCCGGTAATAATCTGTTTTACTTTTCCGGCATACTGACGACCGGTCATGCCATGTGCTTTCATTAATTCGCGGCGTTTATCGATCGGAAGCGAATACCAGTTGTCTTCGCCCTCCCGCTTTTTATCCATCGGATAGAAGCAGAAATGCTCCCATTTTGGCAGGATAGGGTAAATGCGGCCACGGATCCACGGGTTCTCGAGAGGATCGCTCCCATCTTCCGGGGGCAAGTAGTTTCCGAGCTCTACGATGGAAACGTAAGAGTAGGCAGGAGTCGTGTAAGCTGCCAGCCCGGATTTATCGAAAGCAAGCTCAATATCGTGAATCTCTTTCATGGTCTCACGGAGCACCATGATAACAAAATCGGCTTTTTGACCGACAATCGTGTATAAAGCATGGCTGCCTTGTTCAGCCTCTTCCACTTGCTGAAATCCTTCAATCATACGATGGAATTCGTTAACCATCTGGTCGCGCTCTTCGCTTGGCACCTGCTTCCATGCATGCCAGTTAAAGTGGCGGAAGTCATGCAGACAATACCAGCCGTCCAATGTTTGAGAAGCTTCGCTCATCATGATTCCTCCTTCATCTAAACCTTCCGTTGCCCACTATATCACAGTACGAAAGCGTCCAAAACGAATATGATTGAGCAATTTGTGACATGTGCATGATCGCAGTTGAAAATGGCCATCCCTTCTATATCAGGAATTAAGAGGGGGCAAAAGTGTGAAAATTTACAAATCATTGAATTTATTCGTCCCGGTTTATTTTTTCTCACAGAAGGAGTATGCTAATGTATGAAAACTGTGCAGGTATTTTCATAATGAATAAACGAATGCTTCTCTGCAGGAGCTTCGCTAATTATCTGAAGAACTACTACAATGAAACCAACACCATATACACTTGTTTACAATATTTTGAGGAGGAATTTTGTTGAGCGATCTTTTCGCATCCATCTATGATCAGGTGAAAAAAGAACATCCTTCCATCGTACTGCCGGAAGGGGACGATGACCGTGTGGTCCAGGCAGCTTCACGTCTCGGGGAAGAAAATGTGCTTACCCCTATTCTTATTGGAGACGAGCAGGAGATAGAAGCCAGGGCACAGAAATTAGGCGTCTCCCTCGAG
Organism: Marinococcus luteus; assembly: GCF_034497705.1. Classification (GTDB taxonomy): domain Bacteria; phylum Bacillota; class Bacilli; order Bacillales; family Marinococcaceae; genus Marinococcus; species Marinococcus luteus_A. Next base: position 200,441 of record NZ_JAXRUV010000002.1, read on the forward strand.
AACGTTACTGTCTTCAACCCGGAAACGTATGAAAAAATGAACGAGCTTGTAGCGGCTTTTGTTTCCCGCCGGAAAGGGAAAGAGACAGAGCGGACAGCAAAAGAAAAGCTGAAGGACGTCAATTATTTCGGCACAATGCTCGTATATATGGATTTTGCAGACGGGCTCGTCAGCGGGGCAGCTCACTCTACCGGTGACACCGTGCGACCGGCGCTTCAAATTATTAAAACGAAACCAGGTATTCAAAAAACGTCCGGCGTTTTTATTATGGTGAAAGAAGATCATAAATTTGTGTTTGCGGATTGTGCCATTAATATATCTCCAAGCGCTGAAGAATTAGCGGAAATTGCTATTTCGACCGCAGAAACGGCAAAATCATTCGATATCGATCCAAAAGTAGCGATGCTCAGCTTCTCTACAAAAGGCTCGGCCGCTTCCATGGAAACGCAGAAGGTATCTGAAGCAACAAGAACCGCCCAGGAGACCCGCCCGGATCTTGTCATTGACGGAGAATTCCAGTTTGATGCTGCGTTTGTGCCGGCGGTAGCACAGAAGAAAGCCCCGGATTCACCACTTCGCGGCGAGGCGAATATATTTATTTTCCCAAGTCTTGAGTCCGGCAACCTTGGCTATAAGATCGCCCAGCGTCTCGGCGGCTATGATGCCATCGGTCCGATTCTCCAGGGCCTGAACAAGCCGGTGAATGATCTCTCGAGAGGGTGCAGCATAGACGATGTGTATAAGCTTTCCCTTATTACGGCCAAGCAGGCTATCACCGAACGCGAAGCAGTAGCAAATAAGAAATCATAAATGAAAAAGGCCTTTCGGATAAAAACTCCGAAAGGCCTTTTTTTGCTACTGCCGTGTATCGTGCGTCTGCGTTTCCGGTACGGCTATGGTATCAAAGTCGTCCGCAAGCTTTTGCAGCCCTTCGCGCAGTGCACTGCCGCGAATTGGCATACCGTGGCCGGTGATTGCAGCGGCCGGCTCGAGCTTGTTTAGTTTTTCAACGGAGCTTTTAGCGGCGACCCAGTCCATTGTTAAATATTTCGGAGGACCGTGGATTTCGAGCTTTTGCGTCGTAACACGGGAGAGGGACTCCTGTTTTACAGTAACAAAAGCGTCCCCGGCGATGAGCGTCCGGTCCTGTTCACGGAACAGCGAGATGTGCCCCGGTGTATGTCCCGGTGTATGCAGCCATTTCCACTCGCTCAACTCAGGGACAGAACCGTCGGACGGAAGTGGCTGTACGAAGTCTCCCAGATTGATCGGATCGGTTGGAAACCGCGGCGACATCTTCGCCACGAGTCCGCGGTCTACAGAGCTGTCCGCCTGAGGATACGCTTTCTTTCCGGTCAGATAAGGCATCTCCTCCGGGTGGGCGTAAACGGGAACATTCCATTTTTTTACGAGCTCCACTACTGTACCCACATGATCAAAATGACCGTGCGTGAGTATGATGGCGTTTGGTTTATTGTTTGTGCCGTATAAATCCTCGACAGCCTGAATAACTTTATCCGTGGATTTAGGCATGCCGGTATCAACCAGCACCCAGTTGTTGTTATTGTCATGCTGCTCGATAGTACAGAGATTAACTATTTTATTTGTATAAGCGTGTACTCCTTGGGCTACCGTATGCTCTTTGCCGCTTTTCACCGAGGTCATCGGCAGATACTTGTCCGCCATTGGATTATGCAGCTCTTCGTTCGTTTCTTCGCTCATTATTTTCCTCCTTCAGAAATAAGCATGTATGATACGTATTTCCGTGTCCCGGATAATTAAAACCAGAAAAAAGACGGACGCTCCTGCAAGCGCCCGTCTAAAAAAGCTTTTATGATTTGGAGGATAATCCTCCGCGAAGATCTTTTTCAATATCTTCGAGACTGCGCCCTTTGGTTTCCGGAATAAACCGCAGTACGAATAAGAAAGCAAGAACGCCCATGAAGGCGAAGATAACGAAAACCCAATTGATGCCTATAGCACCTAATAGGATAGGGAAAGTCAGGGAAACAATTAAGTTTGCCAGAGACAATACGAGCGTTGTAATGCCAGTAGCTGCACCGCGGGCTTTCATTGGGAAGAGCTCTGGAAGCATTACCCATACAACCGGCCCCCATGTGGCAGAGAAAAACATGATAAATACGCCAAGGAAGACCACGATCAGCCAGGCAACGGTAGTGGTGAGTTCGACGCTGAATAAAATAATGGATAGTGCTGCCAGACTGCTGACCATACCTACGTTTCCAGTCAACAGCAGTTTTTTCCGTCCCAGCTTGTCGATCGTTGCGATCGCTACGAGCGTCATCAACACGTTTACCGTACCGATGCCGACTGTTCCAAGAATTGAAGCGGCGTCACCGAGTCCTGCTTCCGTAAAAATGGTCGGCGCATAATAAATAACGGAGTTAATACCAATCAGCTGCTGAAAGGCAGCGAGCAGACAACCGACTATTAACATTGGCCGCAGCCATTTTGCCTTCAGGAGATCGCCGGTACCTTCTTCAATGTTTTCGATTTCCTTCATCTGTTTCATTTCATCTTCGATTTCTGACTGGTCGCGTGTTAAGCCCATGATGTTCCGGGCTTCCTGTTCACGGTTCCGTTTGACCAGCCAACGTGGACTTTCAGGCATAAAGATTACGCCGATCATAAGCAGAATCGCGGGCACGGCTGCGAGCCCGACCATCCAACGCCATCCCTCAATTGGAGTGAAGGCGTAGTTGACGATGTAGGCAAGTAAAATACCGAGAGTAACCATCAGCTGGTTTAAAGAAGAAAGAGCGCCGCGCTGGTTTGTCGGGGCCATTTCCGATAAGTACACTGGTACAAGCGCAGTTGAGCCGCCGACTGCAAAGCCGAGAATGATACGGCCGGTAATAAGTACAGCTGCGTTTGGAGAAAATGCAAGAATCAGAGAGCCGATTAAGTAGACGAGAGCGATTACAAATACGACCCGTCTTCGGCCGAACTTATCCGATACATAGCCGCTCAACCCGGCACCAACAATAGCCCCTGCGAGCAGCGAGCTGACGACGACACCCTGCAGGAAATCCGAGAGAGGAATGTCCTGGTTAATGAAAATGAGAGCGCCGGATATAACACCGGTTTCATAACCGTACAATAATCCGCCAAGGGCTCCGAAAAAGTATATCCAACCCTTGCTTAAGCCGTTAGACATCATATACCCACCTTTAATTTTTTGTCCTGACAGGATTCTTCCACGTTTGGGAGTATTCCAAACATTTCCATTGGAATCATAAGAAAACAGCCGCAAACAATATCTGTGTTGGGCTGTGTTAAGTTTTCCTATGAGCGTGGCTGGGTCGCTTTTTTATTTCTTGCAAGCACCCTGTCGTAAAAATACGCAAAACGGGACTGCTCGTCCTCCGTGAGCTGATCATCGTACACAGAAGCACCCAGGCTCTCTGCTGTCTGCTGGATCCGCCGGTTGATATCCTGAATGGAAAAAGCGGTTCCGTACAGCTCTTCGAGGGAAGTCATCACAGAAGGAACTACGGCCGGCCAGGTGATCTTTGTGTCTGCCTGGTCATGAGCGGCACGCTCGTAGAATTCCCGCAAAACTTCTGCGCGGGCAGCGCCGCTCCGGGTGACGGCTAAATAAATCTGCACCGCTGCACCGCCTCTGATACGCCGCTGTGAAATGCCCGCGAATTTTTTTCCGTCGATGCTTAAATCGTAAGATCCCGGACAGTACGAGCCGACAATTTCATAGGCGTCAATATAACCTGGACTGTCGTCAAATACTTCCTGTATAAATGCCCACATCCATTCATAGCCGGCATGAATAGAAGTTCCGCGTTCTTCTTTAAAAATGAGGGAAAGATTATAAATTCCTTCATCGAGTACTACAGCAAGGCCGCCCGAATTGCGTACAATAACTTCGTATCCCTGCTCCCGAAGATATTCAAGCCCATCGGCTGCAGCGGGCAGCCGTGTATCCTGAATACCGAGGACAACGGTGGGGGCATGGACCCAGGCACGCATAACAGAAGGGGAAGAACCCTCTCCCAGACTCACACAAAAATTATCATCAAAGGCAAAAGATTGCAATGGATCCATATTAATTCCAGTTACTGAATGATCGATCCACCGCCATTTTTTACCCGTAAAAATATCTTTCATTTCCATTTTATGTACCCCGATTCTATTCATTTTCATTTTGACCGGTATTATTATAACATTGCTCTTTCTTTGTGAGATATTGCCTCGCACTAAATAGTAGAGGAAACCAGGATTTTTCCTTTCCAAACAGGATAATGAACAGTATAATTACGGTATCTGCCTGAGAGAGTTTTTAGTGGAGGGGCCCAAAAACAACATAGAGAGAATATTCATAATATTTATATTTAAAAAGGGGGACCTTAACATGAACAAGAAATTGACGATTTGGATTTTAATCGCGCTTGTTGCTGGTGTGATCGCAGGGATCATCTTGAGCTTTGGACCGGACAGCGTCTACAATCCAATAGATACATACTTACTGTATCCTGTCGGCGAAATTTTCCTTAATTTAATTACTATGCTTGTAGTACCGATTGTGTTCGTGTCGATTACGCTCGGGGCCGCAGCTTTAAATCCGAGAGATCTCGGACGGATTGGCGGCAAGACAATTGCGTTTTACCTTATCACGACGGCTATTGCCCTGACCATCGGCGTTATTGTTGCTTACGTGCTTCAGCCTGGGGCCGGCGGGGACTTTGATATTCAAAACGCCAGCTACGACGCAGAAGAAGCGCCTTCCATTGCAGATACCCTGCTCGGAATTATTCCGGACAACCCTGTACAGGCAATGGCAGAAGCAAACATGCTCCAAATTATTGCTTTTGGTATCTTCATCGGTATTTCCCTGGCCATGCTTGGAAGCAAAGTATCGATGGTAACGAAATTCTTTGAACAGCTGAATGATATTCTCATGTTTTTGGTTACGATTGTAATGTACACAGCTCCATTCGGCGCGTTTGCGTTGATCGCTTCTGCTATTGGGGAAGCGGGACTGGACGGACTTCAGTCCATTCTCATGTACGCTCTCGCAGTTATTCTCTCTCTCGTTTTACAGGCAGCTATTGTTTATACCCTTGCGATCTACTTACTCGGCAAAGGCAATCCGCTCACGTTCTTTAGGGAGTTTTTCCCGGCGATGGCCGTGGCCTTTAGTTTATCGAGCTCCAGCGGTACCCTGCCGATTTCGATGAGAATGGCCCAGGAACGACTGAAGGTAAGCAAGCCGGTATCAAGCTTTGTGCAGCCGCTTGGTTCGACGATTAACATGGACGGCACCGGTATTATGCAGTCTGTGGCAGCGGTGTTTATCGCGCAGGCGTACAGCATTGATCTTTCGTTTACACAAGTTATTGTGATTATTCTGACGGCGACCCTGGCAAGTATTGGTACTGCCGGTGTTCCGGGTGTCGGCCTGATAATGCTTTCGCTCGTGCTGACCCAGGTCGGGCTGCCGGTGGAGGGCATTGCCCTGATTATTGGTATTGACCGCCTCCTTGATATGCTGCGGACTTCCCTGAACGTGACAGGTGACGCCGTATGCGCGTTTGTAATTGACCGTTCGGAGAAACGAAAGCGTGGAGAAGAGATAGGTCATATTGGAAAAGAATAACGGGAACAGGTACCGGCGGCATATGCTGCCGGTATTTTTTATGGCTGCTTTTTTTGCTAAGCCAGGAAAGAACTTGCTATAATAACAGTATTGAAATATACGATCAGCGGGCCCGCTGAAACAGAGACGGAAAGGAACGCAATGACCATGCCGGTTGGAAACAAAAAGCTTCCAGAAGAAAAAGTGTTTAAGGATCCGGTCCACCGCTACATTCATATCAGTGATGAACTCATATGGGATCTGGTGGGGACAAAAGAATTTCAGCGGCTGCGCCGTGTTCGCCAGCTTGGAACGACGTTTCTGACGTTTCACGGAGCGGAGCATACCCGTTTCAACCATTCCCTGGGCGTGTATGAAATCATGCGCAGGATTATCGAGGTATTTGAAGGCCGTCCGCATTGGAATGGGGACGAGGGGCTGCTTTGTCTGAGTGCGGCGCTTCTTCATGATATCGGCCACGGCCCGTTTTCCCATTCGTTTGAAAAAGTGTTTAATACAGACCATGAAGAATGGACGCGCCATATCATTTTAGGTGATACAGAAGTGAATACCGTTCTCCGTCGGATGGGCGGGGATTTTCCCCAGCAGGTCGCAGACGTGATAGAAAAAACTCATCCGAATAAACTGATTGTCAGCATGATCAGCAGCCAGATTGATGCGGACCGGATGGATTACCTGCAGCGTGACGCCTTTTACACCGGGGTCAGTTACGGTCATTTTGATATGGAGCGCATACTCCGGGTCATGAGGCCGACAGAAGATCAGGTAGTTATTAAAGCAACCGGCATGCATGCGGTCGAGGACTATATTATGAGCCGGTACCAGATGTACTGGCAGGTATACTTTCATCCGGTAACGCGGAGCGCGGAAGTGATACTGACGAAAATTTTACAGCGCGTTAAAGACCTTAAAAACGAAAACTATCCGTTTAAATATCCCCCGGACCATTTTGAAAGCTTTTTCCGCGGTGCCATTACGCTCGAGGATTACCTGGACCTCGACGAGTCGGTCGTTATGTATTATTTTTTGATGTGGCAGAAGGAAGAAGATGCGATACTTCAGGATTTGTGCCGGCGCTTTATGAACAGGCGGCTGTTTAAATATGTGGAATTCGACCAGCATTTTATGATGAATGAGTGGCTTCGCCTGCAGCAGCTGTTTGCAGATCTCGGTGTAGATCCTGCGTATTACCTTGTCGTCGATTCTTCGTCAGATCTGCCGTATGATTTTTACCGGCCCGGCGAGGAAGAGGACCGGGTGCCTATTCATCTTTTGATGCCAGACCGCCGTCTTCGTGAATTGTCGAGAGAGTCGGATGTGGTAGAAGCGATTTCGGGTAAAAAGCGGACCGACCATAAATTATATTATCCGTCAGAGATTCTCGAGGAGCCCGGACAGGAAGACACGAAGCAGCAGATTAAGGACATACTTCATTTAAAATTAGGGAAAGTAGAACGGTGATTCCGCCGTCCTTCCGGTGAAGCCGGAAGATACATAAAGAAAGCAGCAGAAAGGGAGGGGGCGCGGCATTATGTTACCGGATCACGCGAAGATTATGGCCCTGCTTGAGGATACAAAAGAAGTTATTGGACGAAAAAAACTGCAGAAAATCGTATATATTGGAAAAAAACTGAACCTTCCATTTCAGGAAAAATACACATTTCGTATGTATGGCCCTTATTCAGAGGAATTGACCCTCCGGCTCGAAGAACTGTGCGGTCTCGGACTTATTACAGAATGTAAAGAAACAAAATCCGGCTATTATCAGTACCGGTATGAGCTTTCTGAAGACGGAACTTCGTTTTTGGAGAAATTCCCGCTCGATTGGCCGTCTGAGCGGGCAAAGCCTGTACTTCAGAGTCTAAACAGCCAGAGCGCCCGGTTTTTAGAGCTTGTATCCACCATGCTTTATTTTGATCACCTGTCCAAAGAAGCGGTGGAAGCCAGGGTGGCGGAGCTGAAAAAAAGCCAGAATTACCGCCCGGAAGAATTCGAGGAAGGCTGGGAATATATCGAATCGTTGCAGAATCAGTAAGAAAACAGGTACGATAAGAATAAGGAACGATTAAAGGAGGAGCTTTTCCGAATGAGTGAATTCAGTAAAGATAATAATAAAGGCGCTGAAAAGAAACGCGGCAGCCAGTTCAATATTCTAAGCGGGGACGCTACTAAAGGGGACGGAGGCTTTAACGCCGGTGCCCTTAGTCTGGACAATGTGACCCCCGTCTTTATCGACCCGGCGGAAGACGCAGCATTTATTGACATGGGAGCTCTGCACGCCAGATCCGAACCGGAAAAGAGGGTGAAATTCGGACCTGATAAAAGCAACGTTCCGGATGGCAAGCTGTACTGGCTCGTATGGGTATCAACGGAGCAGGGGGAAAACGGTCCGTTTTACGCCGGTCTTGGCGCCTGCGAAATGCTTGTGGACAAAAAAGCCCGCCGTGCGTACAAAAGTATGCCGGAGCATGTGAACAATCTGGATAAAGCAATTAAAGGGCGCATAGCGATTGCGCACATGGATGAGCACTCCCGCTACATTCTGCAGGAATATTTAAAAGCATTTAACCGGAACATGTGGGACAATTCGACCGAAGAGCTGTATGAGGCCTTCCGCGGAGCAGCGGAGCAATAAAAAAACAGGGCGTGCGGGGATATTTCCCGCACGTTTCGTCTGTGAAAAGAGGAGGAACGGCTATGGAAACGTGGTTTACAGAAAAACAAACAGAGCATTTCGGCATTACTGCACGTGTTACAAAAACGCTGCATTCCGAGCAGACCGATTTCCAGCAGCTCGACGTAGTGGAAACGGCAGAGTTCGGGAATATGCTGCTGCTTGATGGCATGGTTATGACTACAGAAAAGGACGAGTTCGTCTATCATGAAATGATGGCCCACGTTCCGCTTGCAGCACACCCGGAACCCAAGCATATACTGGTTGTCGGCGGCGGCGACGGCGGCGTTATCCGGGAAGTGCTGAAGCACCCCTCGGTGGAGGCAGCCACGCTTGTGGAAATCGATGGCCAGGTGGTAAAGTATTCAAAAAAATACCTGCCTTCCATAGCCGGGGCGCTAGATGACTCGCGGGTCGATGTGCAGGTAGCCGATGGGTTTATGCATATCGCGGAAAGTGAAGCAGCGTATGACGTGATCATGGTGGATTCCACGGAGCCGGTCGGCCCGGCCGTAAAGCTGTTTGAAAAAGGTTTTTACGAAGGTATTCACCGGGCGCTAAAGGAGGATGGCATCTTTGTCGCCCAGACGGATAACCCGTGGTTTCACGCAGACCTGCTTCGGACAGTATACAACGACGTAAAAGAAATATTTACTCATACCGAAGTATATACGGCAAACATTCCGACGTATCCGAGCGGCCTATGGACATTTACTATCGGTTCGAAGGAGTACAGACCGAAAGAGTTGCACCGACGTCGGGCAGAAGCATTGGACACTCATTACTATACGGCAGATATACATGAGGCTGCGTTTGCGCTTCCGGCTTTTGTGCAGCGGGGCCTTGAACGAATGGAGGCGTGACCATGGATGCCTTTGATCCGGCTTATACAGGAAAGGTATTTATCGGGAGCTCTGCTTCCTATGAGAACAGCAGTGTGGTATTGTACGGAATGCCGATGGACTGGACAGTCAGCTTCCGCCCGGGGTCCCGTTTTGGCCCGAACCGAATCCGGGAGACCTCTATCGGTCTCGAGGAATACAGTCCCTATCTGGACAAACATTTGGAGGACTATGCGTATCACGATGCCGGGGATATGATGCTCCCGTTCGGAAACCCGGCCAAAAGCGTAGAAATTATTCAAAAGACAGCGGCGCGTCTGTTTGCGGATGGCAAATTCCCTCTGGGGATAGGGGGAGAGCATCTTGTAACCTGGCCGATTATGCAGGCAGCCTGCGCGCATGATCCTTCTGTCGCTTTTATTCATATCGATGCGCACACGGACCTGCGCGAAGATTATGAGGGAGAGCCATTATCCCACGCCACCCCGGTACGGAAAATCTGTGAAAAAATAGGAGCGGAAAATGTTTATTCCTACGGAGTGCGCTCCGGAGAAAAGGAAGAGTTCGACTACGCCCGCACGTCGGGCATGCACTTCTCCCCGTTTGAAGTAGCAGAGCCGCTGCAGCGGGATTTGAAAGGACTGCAGGGCCGCTCGGTATACGTATCGATTGATATCGATGTTTTGGATCCGGCGTACGCTCCGGGCACAGGCACGGCGGAAGCCGGCGGCATAACATCAAAGGAGCTGCTGGAAGCCATTCACGCAATTGCCGCCTCGGAGGTTAATGTAATCGGGGCCGATATTGTGGAAATTTCACCTCCGTACGACAGCGGCGATCAGACCGCGATTGTGGCCGGAAAATGTATTCGGGAAATGCTCCTTGGCTGGACAAAATAGAAGCTGGGGCCATCAAAAAGGCCGGAAAGCCTCTTAAGGTTTTCCGGCCTTTTATTTACGTCAGACGAACGGGAAGCTCTGTGAGGCCGCGCATGAGTATGCCGGGACGCCATTCCAGGTTATCAGACGCTGTGTCCAGCTGCATCTCGGGGAAACGTTCAAGCAGCGTATTCACGGCGACTTCCGCTTCAACTCTGGCAAGCGGGGCCCCAAGGCAGAAATGGATGCCTTTGCCAAAAGCAAGGTGTTTGCTGTGGCCACGGGTGATGTCGAAAACATCCGGGTCTTCAAATGCTTCCGGATCACGGTTGGCCGCATCAAGCGCGACGAGTACATGGTCTCCCCTGTTGATCGTTTTTCCCTGAAGTTCGAGTGTTTCAGAGGCCCAGCGGTCGGTGCTGAATTCAACCGGTCCCTCGAAACGAAGCATTTCTTCAATGGCCGGGCGGATAAGGTCCGGCTGCTGCTGTAACGTGCGCATCTGCTCCGGGTGAGTCATCAAAGCGAACAGGCCGTTTGCAATGAGGTTTACCGTCGTTTCATGGCCGGCGATAATTAGCAGCGAAACGACTCCGTAAAGCTCCTGCTCGGATAAACGATCGCCTTCCTCTTCTGCCTGGATGAGCTTACTCACCATATCATCCTCCGGCTGCTCCCTTCTGGTGGCTATCCAATCCCTGAGGTAGGCGGTGAATTCCTCCGTGTGCTGCTGAATTTTTTCGGCTTTTCCCGGGTCATTGGAAGCTTCGACGAGGGTATTGGACCAGGTACGGAATTTATCCCTGTCCTCGCTCGGCACCCCGAGCATTTCGCAGATAACAATGATAGGAAGCGGAAAAGCGAAATCATCGATAATATCAATTCGGGAGCGGTCCTGCATGTCTTCGATCAGTTCATTTGCAATTTCTGTAATTCTGTCCCGAAGCTCTTCGATCATTTTCGGTGTAAATGCCTGCTGAACGAGTCCTCGCAGCCGTTTATGATCCGGAGGATCCGCAAAAAGCATATTTTGGGAAAAAATATTTTTCTGTGCTTCAGCGCGCTCTTCTTCATTTAAAAACACAGTGAAATCCTTTATGAAGCGATTGTCCTTCAGCACCGCGACAGCGTCCTCGTACCGGGTGACGATCCAGGCGTAATGGCCGTCGGGCATTAAGGTCTGGTGTACCGGGTCATGCTGCTGGAGAGAGTGGAAGGCAGGATACGGGTTCTGGTTAAAGGCATGCGTGAATAAGCCGGCTTCTTTACGGTGGAAATCGTTCTTCATTGTAATCGGCTCCTTTATAGTAGGATGAGGAAGGTTAATTATATTCCCGTTTTTTCGAAAGCGTCATCATTGTTGTTTGAAGAAGAAACAATTAGAATGTAGAAAAATCCATCCTTTGCGGAGGTATAGCAAAATATGATTTATCATGAATGGAATCGTAAATGGAATGAACTTGAATGCCACCGTCTATACCGCAACGATGATTTAGAAAAGGATAAACACGGATACATTGCCTGGGAACGGGAGCTGCCTTTTTTTAAAAGCTACCGCAGCCGTGCGTTTTATGTTGCTGAGACGTCCCGCTATATTGAACATTGGGCTGCCGCCGAAGAAAGGAAAGCAAGAGCAATCACGCGTCGTTTTCCGGAAAAATTCCGGGAGCAGAAGGAGGAAGCTGACCGTCTCATCCAGGCGGACTACCGGCTGCTGCTTTACCGTCGTCTGTATGAAGGAAGAGTGCCGTATGTATTAATGTCTCCGCGGCAGATGGAAGCGTGGCTGCAGAAGGAAGAGGCATTTCAGCTGCAGCTGACAACGCTGAATGCCGAAGAGGGCCCGCTTCAAAGCCTTTCTTTTTTGAAAAAGCAGATGGGAAACAAAAATTACCGTAAATGGTTCGCCCAGCGCCGGAAGGAATGGGAAAAAATAAAGAAGCAGGACGCAATGGACCTGCTTTCCTTGTCTCCGTACCGGTCGCGCCAGCGGGAAGAAAAGAAAATATAGCCAACAGGCAGCGGTCTGTTTAAATATACGGAGCGACTGCTTTGCGGTGGGTGTGGACGTCCACACTGCTGCCGGAAACGATAAGAACAGTGGGACCGTTAACGGCCACGAGTCCGTCTAAAAGAGCGCCGGCGCCGACAGCGGCTGCTCCCTCGACAACCATTTTGTGCTTATCGTATAAAAACGCCATGCCCCGGGCGATCGTGTCTTCATGCAGCCGGAGTCGCTGATCGGCATAGCGCTGAACCATGGAAAAAGTGTATTGATTTTCGAGTCCGATGCCTCCGAGCAGGCTGTCAGCAAGTGTTGGGGCCTCCGGTACGATAGTCGGCTTGCCGATATTCAGGCTCTCATCCATAGCAGCTCCTTCCCGGAGGGACAAACCGCTAAGCTCAAGATCAGGAATTTGTTCCTTCAGGGCAAGACCGAGGCCGGCCAGCAGGCCGCCACCGGACAGGCCGGTGAGCACGTGCTTCACAGAGGGCAGATGCTCGATGATTTCGAGTCCCATCGTTGCCTGCCCGGCGATGACAAAAGGGTGGTCAAAGGGAGGGATAAGAGTCAGCCCCTCCTCCTCGACGAGGCGGGCGCTGACTTCTCCGGCTTCATCCTGGCCGCTGCCTTCCACATGCAGCTCAGCGCCGCTTGCTTTCAGTGCCTCGACTTTATTTGCCGGTACGTTTTCTGAGACACATACGACGGAGCGGATGCCGAGACTGGCTGCTGCTGTCGCCACCGCAAAACCGTGATTACCGGTGGAAAATGTGACTACGCCCTGGGCCCGTTGCTCTGGAGTCAGAGAACGAATCATGTTAGTCGCTCCCCGGAGCTTGAAGGAGCCGGTGACGTGCATTTGTTCGAGCTTTAAGTACACAGGCTGGCCGGCAATATTTGTCAGAGGCTGGGAAAAAAGGAGCGGCGTTTCCGGAAGTACCGGACGTAATCGCTGTCTTGCTTCCCAGGCATGCTGAAGTGTTAACATAGAATCATCTCCTGCTGCAGCAAAATTTATAATTATACTTATTTAAACATAAGCGGAGAAGCGAAAACAATACGCTCTGGCGGACGTTTGCCAGGTTGCGGATAGGGAACACCCAAATAGAAGTGTACGCAGAAAGGATGAATGAGTGTGAGAGTTGGGTTTATTGGAACAGGGATTATGGGTTCAAACATGGTGAAAAATTTAATGGACGCCGGGGAAAAGGTTACGATTTATAACCGGACTAAGCAGAAAGCCCAGCACCTGCTCGACGCAGGAGCAGGTTGGCGGGAAACGCCGAGAGAGCTGGTTTCCAAGGTGGATGTCGTATTCACGATGCTGTCGAACCCTGAAGCAGTAGAGGAAATTGCGAACAGCGTGGATGGTTTGCTTGCCGGCGAAACAAGTCGAAAAATCTGGGTGGACATGAGTACCGTTAATCCCGGCTTTACCCGGCAGATGGCCAGAACCGCGAAAATGAAGGAAATGCGCCTGGTGGATGCACCGGTATCCGGATCTAAAGGACCTGCTGAAAAGGGAGAGCTGGTGTTTTTGGCCGGCGGTCGTGAAGAGGACGTACAAAAGGTACAGCCGCTTCTCGAAATTATGGGCAAAAATGTTCATTACATGGGAGGCACTGGAAGCGGATCTGCGATGAAAATGTCCGTTAACTTAACGCTGATGCATGCTATGACTAGTTTATCAGAGGGGCTGCACGCAGCGGAAGGACTGGGACTTGATAAGCAGCAGGCGCTTGATGTGCTGCTTCAGGTGCCGACGACGGCCCCTGCCGTCGCTGGAAAGCGTGACATGCTTCTGAGTGGCAGCTATGAAACCCAGTTTCCATTGAAGCATGCCTACAAGGATTTACACCTGCTCGAGGAATCAGCCTACCAGGCGGGAATTTCCCTGCCGGTCACCGGCTCAGTCCGGGAAGCGTATGCGCTGGCAAAGCAGTACGGTATGGGTGATGAAGACTTTGCGGCGGTGTATAAGCTGCTGGCAAAAGGAAGCGAATAAAAAATACCCCGGCAGGCCTTGTGTTCAGGTCTGCCGGGGTATTTTACTATTTAGCGGGAGCGTTGCTCTGCTGTTCTTCGTTTGCCTGGCGGGTCATTTCCTTCTCTTCTTTCGGGGAGCTTAAGAAAAGGGAAAGAATCAAAGCGACAAAGGCAAGAGCTGTGCTTCCCATAAAGGCCCACTCAAACCCGACTACCTGTGCGAGCTGGGGAGCCGCTTCTGCGGAGGTCGAAGCCTCCGGCTGATACTGTTGGGCGCCCAGGGCAACAAAGGTAACCAAAAGGGCTGTACCGATAGAAGCGGAAATCTGCTGCAGCGTATTCGCCATCGCTGAGCCGTGGGCGTACCATTTCATCGGCAGCTGGTTTAATGCTGACGTCATGACCGGCATCAGTGCGCAGGCGAGGCCGAACATGCGGATGGCGTATACAATGGTTAAATACGTAAAAGATGTTTCAAGCGAAAGGTTCGTAAACATAAAGGTAGTGATGGTAACAATAGACAGCCCGGTGATTGCGAGCCATTTCGCACCGAAGGCGTCAAACAGACGGCCTGTAATAGGCGACATAATCCCAATCACAATGGCTCCCGGCAAAAGCATCAAGCCGGATTCCAGCGGGGTGAAGCCTAACACATTCTGCATGAACAACGGCAGAAGCGTTTCCGCTCCTATTAATGAAATCAAAACAGCCATAGTGATACCAATGGCGAGACTGAATATCTTAAACTTAAACACGCGAAATTCGAGCATCGGTGAATTTAATGTAAACTGACGCCAGACAAATAATCCGATAATCAGAGCCCCGACGATCACGGCGGTAAGAACGACCGGGCTGCCCCAGCCGCTTTCGGAAGCCGTCCCGAAGCCGTATAAAAAGGATCCAAACCCAAAGGAAGAAAGGATAATGGACAATACATCAATCTTTGGGCTGCCCAGTTCGGTCACGTTTTTCAAAAAGATAGCTCCGGTAATAATCGTCAGTGCTACGATTGGGAGCACAGTAATAAACAGGGCTCTCCACGGAAAAAGCTCGAGAAGAAAGCCGGAGAGCGTCGGGCCGATAGCCGGGCCGAACGAAATAACGATCCCGATCATGCCCATCGCTGTACCGCGGCGCTCTACGGGAATAATGGCCAAAAGCACTGTCATTAATAGCGGAAGCATAATGCCGGATCCGGATGCCTGGACCACACGTCCAAATAGAAGAACTGGAAACGAAGGAGCGATAGCGGCGATCGAGGTGCCGACGCCGAATAAGCCGATCGCCGTCAAAAATAATCCTCTGGTCGTAAAGCGTTCAATTAAAAATGCGGAGATTGGAATCATAATGCCGTTTGTCATTAAGAAGGCCGTCGTCAGCCACTGAACGGTCCCCTGGGTGACCCCGAGGGCGTCCTGAATGGAGGGGAGGGCGGTGGCTAGCAGTGTTTCGTTAATAATTCCCATAAAGGCGCCAAGCAGCAGGGCCGTAATCATAGCTGCCTTCTGCCGGGTGGGGATGTCCCAGGATGAAGAACTCATAGTACTTGTTTCTCTCCTTTCCATGCGCTCCATTTTGCACTCAGCTTTTGTGTGTGTATATGGAGATTCGCGTGGTGCTGCAGCTGATGCAGTAAAGCATCGATCAAAAATTCCCTCGGTATTTCTGCCTTGAACTCTTCGTGAATCATTTCAGTTGTCTGAAGTGTCTTTTCAGGCAGTTCTCCCTGCGTGTGCCGGGCTTTTACAAATAAAAGCAGTGCTTCGGATTCACAGCGGATGCTTTCCATACCCTGCACGGGCTCGTCTCCTCCGGCCCATTCTCTCGGAAGCTGGGGCTCGAGGTCACTGTCATCTTTAACGATGGAGTGAAGCCTATCTACGATGAATGTAGAAAGCTGGTTCAACGGGAGGGCAGAAACATGCCAGTTCATAAGGGTTAAATAAGAGTGCATGACCCCTTCGAGAATGACAGCAAGATCGCTGACGTAAGGGCGTACCCGGGGGCCGAAGGCTTCCAATAGTGATTGTTCATGCCATTCCTGAAAAAAGCGGCGCATACGGTTTAAGTAGTTGGAAATTTTGTTTTCCATATGAGGAGGAAACTCCGTGAAAAGCATCTGAAACAGCGGCCGATACTCCGTGAATTTCTCCAGCTCGATGCGTATTTTACCCTCGAGTCGTTTGAGCTCGGGCTCATGCTGTGTTCCCTGATAGTTTTCGGCCTCATAAAGCATATTTTCATGCACCTTGCGGAGCAGCTCTAAAAGCATCGTTTCTTTGGAATCAAAATGCTTATAAAAGCCACCTTTGGATATGCCGCAGGCCGCTGTAATGTGCTGGATGGAAGTGGAGTGGAACCCCTGCTTCACAAATAGCTGCAGTGCTGCTTCCAAAAGCTTATCCTTACGCTCTGCCATGCAGTTTTCGACCCCCTTTTGACTCTATGGTTACTTTTGGTGAACGTTTAGTCACAAAGAGTATCGTAGCATTTGCTATGTAGAGAATCAAGTAATGAGCTTAGAGATTTTAACACAAAAAAGCTGCCGGACTCCCGGCAGCTTTATGGATCTAAATAATCCACGCCACGCTCTTTGAGCTCTTTTGTACCATGACGCAGATGTAGATAGACGATTAGGATCGCAATCCCAGCGGCAGACAGAAGCCCCCCTGCTCCCAGCAGGCTGATCCATTGCCACGGGGCTGTATTCCATAAGGGAAGAAAGGCAGGCTCCGGGCCGTGGTGCCATTTTGAGTGCAGGGATAGACCGGCACTTAAAAGCATCCAGGCGGGGAAGAAAAAAAGCAGAAGGTACAGAACGTTTAGAAAGAAGGATACTACTCCTGTATCGAACCGCACCCGTTTTTGCGGATTTTTTTCATTGTACGTTCCCCCGGCCGCTCCGGCCCACACACCGGAAGCCGCGGCAACTGCTGTAAGGGATAGCGTCAGGACAAGCCCGGCGAAAAACAGTACGATGTTCCACCTAAAGACTATAAAGGTGATCAATTCAAGTGCAGCAATTGCCGCTCCTGTCATGACCCAGTGGCCCAGGAATTTTCCGAGGACAATCTGCCGGGGAGTTACAGGAAGCGCTCGCAGCATCCAGCGGGAGTCGCCCTCCCGTCCAAACGAGGCCGCGGCAAATTGCTGCAGACCAAGCAGAATGGCGGGTCCGAGCATAGCGTGCACACTACTCCAAGCAGAGGCAGGATTTGCCCAGGGGGAAGCAATTGCCGATCCGCTGCCAAAGAAATTAATGAACATTAAAATAAGAATAAGGGCAAATGTGAAGAAGGTGGTCCATTCTTTCGGGTTTCTCTGCACGGCCCGCCATTCTTTAAAGGCAATGGCATAGAGGACAGAGCGGGCTTCACCGGGCCGGGTCGATCTGATTTTGTTTCCCACGGGCTCGGTGGCCCGCTGCCAGGAGGAAAAGTAGCGTTTTTCCACGAACCACAGAGAGGCGAGGCTTATGACCGTCAAAGCTCCGAGACAGGCCGCTGTATAAATGATTCCTGCGCCTTCTCCCTGAAAAGAAGTGAAAAGAGCGGCTGCTGCAGGCTGAGTGGGAAGCCATACGGGAGCTGCTTCAATGGTAAGAGATGTGTTACCGTTTTGCATAATGATGTTTGGCATCTGCGCAGCCAGAACAAACAGGGCTGCAGATAGAAAGCTGATTACAGTAGTCAGCTGCTGGACGCGTTGGGCCGGCAGAATATAAACGAGAAACAGATTCAATAGAAACGCGAGACCTGCTCCAAAAACAGACAGGCCGAAAAACAAAAGAGCAGCGGCCGGATAAAACAGAAGGTGGGCTCCCGAAACGGCCCCGATGATAATGCTGAGCCCAGTTAACAATAAGAAGGAAAGCAGAGGAAATCCAGCCCACCCGGTGAAAAACTGCATGGCAAACAGATGCCTCGAGCGGATGGGAAGAGTGAATAAAAACTCAATATCTTTGGAGCCGAACAACAATTGAAACGTGCGCGGCATGGTCACAAAAGTGATGACAGCCATAATGCTCAGCAGCAGGTAAACGACGACCGCATGTAAGCTTTCCGGAGAGAAAACGTCCCCAGCCGCAGCCATGCCGAGACCAAAGGGAAATATAATGAACAGGGCCAGGGCTGTCAGAGTGATGTATAATACTTTCCGCCCGGACGGCAGAGACTCGTACTGATGACGCATGGTTTTTTTCTGATAATACCAAAGCGTTTGTATCATGGAATCTCCCCTTCAGGGTCTTCGTTCTCCTGCTGCTCTGTCATGCGCAAAAAGACATCCTCCAGAGAACCCCCGGCATGACTGGCGTGCTCCTGCTTAAGCTCCTCGGGAGTGCCTGTCTGCAGAAGCCTCCCCTGATGAATGATTCCGACCCGGTCACAGAGCTGGTCAGCAACGTCGAGCATATGAGTAGAGAAAAAAACAGCAGTGCCTTCTGCTGCGGTTTCGCGCAGAATGGCCCGGAGGTCGCGCGAGCTCTTCGGATCGAGCCCGACTGTAGGTTCGTCCAGAAAAATAACAGATGGCTGGTGAATCAGGGCTCCGGTTAAAGCTATTTTCTGCTTCATGCCATGTGAATACGTCTCCATCAATCTACCGGCACTTTCTGTTAAATCAAACCGGTGCAGCAGCTCCTCTGCATGTTCTATCCATATGTTTTTGTCGAGTTTAAATACAGAAGCAATAAACTGAAGAAATTCCCATCCTGTGAGCTTTGGATAGATATCTGGTTTATCGGGCAGATAGGCAAGCTGCTGCTTTGCTTCGAGCGCTTGACTTTTAATCGATTTGCCATGAATGTATCCATCCCCGCTGCTCGGTTCAAGCAGGCCGGCGAGCATTCGCATCGTCGTAGTTTTACCGGCCCCGTTTGGTCCGAGAAAGCCGAATATTTCATGAGCATGTACCTCGAAACTCAATGGGTGCACAGCAGTGGCCCCTTTAAATTGTTTTGTCAGCTGGTTTACTTCTACTGCGGGAGAATCGTGCATGTCGGGCCCTCCTTTGTATGATATGCTGTGGGCAGATGCACAGGCATGTTCATCATAAATGATATAGAAAATAATGGAAATGATAATAAGCGTACCGTGTAAGGAGGCAGAGAGACTGAAATGACCTATGAAGAACTGGCGGATAGACTGGACCGCACGTCTGACGGTGAAATGATTGGTTTTTTGATGGTACCAAAAGCGCACCGGAAGCAACAGAAAAAAGTGAACAGCTATTTAAAGGAACGCTACGCTGCATCTGATTCTGATTCCTTGAAAGACATTGTGGAGCACTTTTGTGAAGAAAACCTGGAACCTGGGGAAAGCCGGGAAATTGAGTTTTATCCAACGGAAAAATTAACCTAGCCAAACGGGGGAGAGACGTTGAAACCAAAAAAAGTGATGAATCTGGCTACGCTTATTAACGGCATCGGCGTATTTTTATTTATTTTAGCCAGTGTCCCAAACTGGATTCCCGCTATTTTATGCCTGTTTGGATGCACGCTGCTCGTGTTTCGCAAACAGGCAGCAGACTGGTGGAATAAAAACATTACTAAAGAACCGGAGCAATGAAGGCAGCTGCGCTTGAGCGGCTGCCTTTTGGTTTCACATTGTACGGGCGTAGGTCCATTTGCGCCACAGGTATTCCATTGGCCCCTGGGAAAATTTCTTCACATACCAATGGCTGCCGGCGAGCTGGAAAATATAAATGATTAGCGCTACAGTAAACCCGCTAGTAACAGAAACCTCCCCGAACAGCCCCAGACCGTAGCCATGAAACAAGAGAACAGCAATAACAGTCTGCAGCAGATAGTTTGTTAAAGCGAGTCTTCCCATGGAGGCGAACGGAAGCAGAAGCCGGCGCAGGCCTGGTTTTTTTACGGCCAGCACAAACGACGACACGTAAAACAGCATCAGCACCGGTCCGGCGATATAATTCAAACCATCTCCGAGGCCGGTGCTGAGACCGCGGGGAAGGGCTGTCCATTCCTGTTTAAATGCTGTAACGACGGTATTTAGAGCGAGGCCAAGCCACAGGCTGTGCACCCAGAGACGCTTCCATGACTTTATATGAGAAGCAGCTTCTGTAAACATGCTTCGGCGTCCAAAATAAAAGCCGAGGAGAAATAAACCAAGAATGAAGGGTATAGAAAACGGAAGCTGAAGCAGGACGAATACGACTTCATTACTCAGCCGGTAGGATAAAATATCGCCGTAGGAGCCATTTCTCATTACAGAAATCCCCGAAGCAACTGACTGCTCGGCGGAGGCCCCGGGATTTATTGAGGCAGTACCCGCAGAGGCTGCAGTTAAGAGGAGCGTCATAAAGAATCCCGAAGCAAGGATAAGCCCGATAGCCCATGCTAAAATTGCTTTACTGCTTCTATGGGTGAACATAAGCAGAAAGAAGCCGGTCACCGCGTATAAGTGAAGAATATCGCCGGACCATAAAAATACGAGGTGAATCATGCCGATAAACAGCAAAAAAAGAAGCCGGCGCTGAAAAATACGGTCAGCGGGAAGGTTTTTTTCTACCAGACGCTTGTGGAACATATAAAATCCGAGTCCGAATAAAAAAGAAAACAGAGGATAAAATTTTCCGATCACAAAAAAGTCCAGCAGCGTATTAATAGCTTGATCGGCGGCTGTGGTCTCCGTCAGGCTGGTATTTATCATGTCTGTGTACTGGCTGAAGCCTAAAGCTTTAAAGGCAGCCATATTTGCCAGTATAATGCCGAGCAGGGCAAAGCCTCTCAGCATGTCGATCGTATGTATACGTTCTTTTAGAGATACCGCCCGAGCCATCTGATTTCCTCCTTCTTAGGAACTAGATCCAGTATACCAAACCTACGTACAGAGAAAGAAAAGGTTGCGGTAATTCTTTAAAGAAAGATTACACGGAAAAAAATGAGGGTAGTAAGGAAGTATGGTAAATATGTTATTTCTCTACAGCTCTGTATAACGTTAAATTCACAGAGCTTTTTATTCATAAATAACTATCAATTAAAGTAAATAAAGAAAAGGAGAGATACATTGAGAACAATAGAAATTAATATTCATGAAGATGAAATGCACGGCACGATTGATGAAACACATAAGTTCACGTTTAGAAAAATGGAAAACCGGTCCAAAAAAACATTTCCCTTTGGTTTATTTAAAGGACACGCAAAGGAACATTCAAATGCTGCGTATCTTGAGATTTATCAGGAAGAACAGCGGGTGCTTTACTGGGAGCTTGAAGATTTTCAGGATAAGGATTCTCTTGTTTTTACCCGGGAAGGGCTGCTTGAGGAAGGGGAATGGAAGCCAGAAGAACTTACGCTTGAAGGACTCCGGGTAGAATTTTACGAACCGGAATTATAAAGCTTCGTACATAACAGGAAACAGCTTCTAAGACTAATACCTCTATGTCCTTGTTATGGTAATTTTAATATTTTACCACTGTATGGGAGGGGTTTGATGCTTAGTTTTTTGGTTGGAATGCTGATCGGAGCTGTTTTTTCCGCCGTGATTTTTTTCATAAAGGCCCAGCGTACTGTACGTGTGCAAAATCAGCAGGAAATTGTCCACCGGCTGCTCGCCAGTGAACGGAGGAGCCGTTTCGATGTACGGAGTATGAAATGAATACGGAAAAAGGACCGGTGCTTGAAAAAAGTGTCCGGTTTTTTATGTGGGTTTATTTTAATAAAAATGCGGGTTAAACGCAGATTATCGAAATTAAATGATTGAATGAAGCGCATGGGCGGGAAAGAGATAATAGAATATCATTTATCAAGGTGGTATTTTGCAGGCACAATGGCCGGCCTTCCCGGGGAGGTAGGCCTTTATTTTGCAACTAATACATAGATCTGTTTTTGAGATCTTTAAATTTAGTCGGTATATATTAAGAGGAGGAGAGGGCATGGCGGAAAAATACTCAAGTGAAGACCTGCAGGAGCAACAGAAGCAGTTGGGAAGCTACCTTGGAAAGTTATTAAGGGATCACTTTGGGAAGGGCCCTGAATCGGTCTACGTCAGTATTGATCCTCATTGCATCGTAATGCATATCCGCAAATTTCTCTCCCCGATGGAGCAGGTAATTATCGGGCAGAGAAATCAGGAAGCTGTCGAAGAGCTTCGGGAGACAATGATGGAGCAAATTCTTCCCGAAGTGAAGCATTACCTGTCAAGGATCGCAGATATAGAGGGCTGGGAATTTTACTTTGACTGGAATATCGAAAACCGGTCTGGCATGATTACTGCCCTGAATTCGCAGGAATTAAAAATTAAAAAAGACCAAAAACGACCGGAATACGAAGAAAATATCAAAAGAAAAGTAAACGATGTCAGCGCCAAAACAGAAAAAATTCCTGATGATATCGCCATGTACCAGATTAATGAACGAACATTAATAGCGGCCCGGACAGGTATTTTAATTCTGATTGAAAAAGAATTAATCAACCAGGGGCATGGATCAAACTTGAAAACGGCGAAGCGCCACCTGGAAAAACAGCTGTTAAACGAAATACGCTTTGATCGTCTGTTCGGGACGAAAGTACATGATATTTTCGTGGACTGGGATTTTTACAATGACACAAGTGTTGTAGTTTTTGTTACGGATCCAGTGCCGGAAGCGAAATAACTGTACGGTATATGTAAGGTCATGCCGGATGTGCGGCATGACCTTTTTTGTGTCCCCGCAGGATTAAAGCACGACAGCTTCACTTTGAACTGTCTGGACAAGACGTTTGCCAACGTTTGCCAGTACCGAGCATTAGCATGCTGCTGCCGCCTGCGCTCAGTGGATAGCCGAGAGGAACCGTGCGGAGGAGCTGGGCATACAATTCCGGCTCGGAAATACGCCAGCCAAAGCCTGTTTCCGCCCAGTTGGTTATAAGGGCAAGGGCGCCAGAAGCGTGAGGGGCTGCCATGGAGGTGCCGCTCAACCGGACGTAGGAGCTATCCACATACGCAGATAAAATCGAAGCCCCAGTGCTGGGAGATCAATTTCATCGTTGGTATTCGTAAACGGGGTCAATTCGTTGGAAATGTTCACAGCCCCGACTTGAATGACTTCATTATAGGCCCCCGGATAGGCAAACTCTTCAGTATCAACATCCCATTAAATTAATTAAAAATATTTATTGATTATTAAGCCGGCTTTTCCGTTGGTCCGCCTCGTTTAGCCATGAATACGTATGTTGCGAGAGCTAACGCACTCATCAAAAAGATGGTGAGTCCCATCGGCACGGCTGTTTCTTCGCCCGCAATGCCAACCATAGGAGCCGTTACGGCACCAAGCACAAACGGCAGAAGACCTAAAAGCGCTGAGGCGCTGCCGGCGATATGACTCTGGGTTTCCATCGCAAGGGAAAACGAAGAAGTAGCGACAAAGCCGATAGAGGTAACAAAAAACAGAATAGGAAGCACAATCCCCCAGAGCGGGCCTTCAAAAATAACGACCACAAGCAGAGCAAGACCGGCGGCAAAGGCCATCACAAGTCCGGATTCAAGAAATATTTTTTCGGGAATCACTGAGGCAAAACGACCGACCATAAACGTTCCCAGCAGAAGGCCGAGCCCGTTTAATCCAAACAGAATACTAAACACCTGAGGGGACACGCCGTATATATTTTGATAAATAAATGGAGTACCGGCTACGTAGGCGAAAATCCCGCCGATCATAAAGCCCTGGGAGAGAGCGTACCCCGAAAACTGCCGGTCTTTAAGAAGGGATAGAAAATTGCTGAAGGTAGCTCCGAGATTGCTCGGCACCCGGTCGTCTGCAGGAAGGGTCTCGCCTAAACGAAACGCCGTAATCAGCAGCAGGATGGTACCTAGTATAGAAAGCGTTAAAAAGATTCCGGGCCAGCTGGTGAAAAGGAGCACCCCGCTTCCGATAGAAGGGGCGAGCAGCGGCACAAGGTTGTTGACGAGCATCAAAAGGGCAAACAGCTTCGTGAGTTCGGCCCCGCTGCTGACGTCCCGGACAATTGCCCGGGAAATAACGAGTCCGGCTGACGCGGCAAAGCCCTGTATAAAACGCCCGGCGATCAGAATGAAAATATTCGGCGCAAAAATACAGGCGGCTGATGCGGCAATATAAACGATCAGGGCGACAATCAGCGGACGACGCCGGCCGTACACGTCACTGAGGGCCCCGGCGACGAGCTGGCCAACGCCGAGTCCGAGCAGACAGGCTGTTAAACTCAGTTGTACGATAGAAGCACTGGTCTCATAGGAAGCAGTAATATCAGGAAGTGCAGGAAGATACATATCAATAGTCAAAGGAATCAGTGCTGCAAGTGCTCCGAGCAGGACAACAAAACGGGCCCGCCTGAAGCCGGTTAATTGGTTCATATGTAGACCGCCTTTCTAAGCGAAAATATAAATAAAGGAAAAAGCTTAAACCTGCTTTAGCTTACCTAAAAAAAGAAGAGATGGAAAGTTTTTTGCCCGTCCTCATAAAAAGAGAACGATTCTACAAGCATAATTTTTTGGAAAATAAGGCGTATGAAGCCACTTCTCCGTTATAATAAAAAGAGATATTGAGGAGGAAAGCGTCATGAAAACAAAATTAAAACACTACGCTCTGCGACTGACAATTACGGTGAGTGCCGCCATTTTGATTCTGCTGCTTTCGCGTTTTTACCTGCACCTCAACCCTGAAGACGTGAAAGGTTGGATGGAAAGCATTGGATTCTTCGGCCCGGTGGTGGTGCTTCTGCTATTTGCCGTCCGCCCATACTTGCTTGTTCCTTTACCTATATTCGCAGTGGCTGTCGGGTTCTTTTTCGGGCACTGGCTGGGGGCTCTCCTTATTTTTCTAGGAGCCGTGCTGGGGGCGTCAGTTTCTTTTTTCACTAAGAGGCGTAAAGCGGGAGATTTGAACTTAGATGAGAAAAATATGGAGGAACTGGATAAAATCAAGGAAGAACTCGAGGATCATGGCTTTAAATTTTTATTAATGCTCCGGCTTATCCCTGTGCTTCATTATGATTTATTAACCTCCCTAAGCGCCCGGATGGACGTGGGGTGGGGGCAATACCTTGGGGCAACAGCACTCGGGACTATCCCGAGAGCTGTTCTGTTGGGTTTTTTTGGATCAAGCATTTTGTCCTTCGATCCGATGAAAATGATTATCCTGGGAGTCCTTGCAGTAGTGATAGCTGTGCTCGGCTATGTACTTAAACGAAGGGTAGAGGACGAATTTGACACCGAAGAACTAAAAGAAGAAACGAAACAGCTGGAGCCGCCGGTATGAATGCATTCGGGCCACAGCAAGAAGGAGAGAAAAATATGGATCTACAGCTTGCAGGAAAAACGGTGCTCGTACTCGCATCAAGCCGAGGCCTTGGAAAAGCATCGGCTGCCGCATTCGCAAAAGAAGGCGCTGATATCATGATTACGGGCCGCTCGGAGGAGAGCCTGAAAGAGGCGGAAAAAGAGCTTCAGTCTCTAAGCAGCCGCGGCCGGGTCGGCTATTATGTATGCGATGTTACAAAAGGGGCAGAGGTAAAAGCGCTTGTTGAATACACCGTGGAAGCATTCGGTCCGGTTGATGTGCTTGTTAATAACGCCGGCGGTCCTCCTGCCGGCACGTTTGATGATTTTGATGACGATGACTGGCAGCAGGCGTTTGATTTAAACCTGATGAGCTTCGTACGCGCGACACGCGCAGTACTGCCGTCAATGAAGGAGAGCGGTGGCGGACGGATTGTCAACATTACGTCTTCTTCGATGAAACAGACGCTGGACAATTTAATTTTATCGAATACATTCCGGGCCGGCCTGATGGGTCTGGCTAAAAGTCTGTCCCAGGAGCTCGCTCCGCACGGCATTCTCATTAATTCCCTGGGGCCTGGAAAAATAGCTACAGACCGAGTGGCAGAGATTGATGGAAAAAAAGCCGCACAGATGAATAAGAGCCCAGAGGAGGTGCGCAGGGAGTCGGAAGCAGCGATTCCGACCGGTCGCTACGGGCAGCCGGAAGAGTTTGCGGCACAGGTTGTGTTTTACGGATCCTTTGCCAACACCTATGTGACCGGCCAGACACTGCTCGTAGACGGCGGGCTGATAAAGGCGCTGTAAAGCTTATCCTCTGCGCTGCCGGATAACATTTAAGCCATTTTTCATCAGAAGAATCCCTAAAGAAAGAACGGGTGGGAGACCCGGGGCGGCTTTCCGGCCTTTACTAAGCCGGGCGAGCTGCTGGTTATACCACGCAAGCTCCATAATTCCGAGATTATCAATAAACGGAAGGCCGGTTTTGACAGGAGCAATCCGTGGGACCGGAGCTTTTGAAAGCAGCCTGGCCGGATAGTCCGGGCACGCAGCCATGGGTCTTGCCAGACCGATGAAATCGGCTGCTCCTGACTGGAGGGCGTTGTCCATCGCTGTACGGGTGCGAAAGCCCCCGGTTAAAATTACCGGAACCTCTGTGGTCTGCTTCAAACTTTCAGCATATTCGAGGAAATAAGCTTCACGCCGAAGCGTAGAGGCAGAAGCATTTTTTCCAAATAGCTCCGGACGTTCGTAAGTGCCTCCGGAGATTTCAATCATATCCACTCCAAGGCGTTCGAGCTCTTTAATTACATACTGGGATTCTTCCTCCGAAAAGCCGGCTTTCATAAAATCCGCACTGTTAATTTTTACTCCGACAGGAAATTCCGGCCCAGTGGCCTCGCGGACAGCATTAAAAATTTTACGCAAAAAGCGGAAACGGTTTTTAATCGAACCTCCCCATTCGTCGGTCCGCTGATTATGGCGGGGCGAGAGAAACTGGCTGATCAAGTAGCCATGGGCGGCGTGAATCTGAACACCGGTGAAACCGGCACGTTTGGCCAGAGAGGCAGTACGGGCAAACTGCCGGATGATTGTTTCTATTTCTGGAGGCGTTAGAGCCCGGGCGTCGGGAAAGAAGCGTTGGATCCCTGATTCAAACGGTACAGCCGAAGGGGCTACGGCTTCACGGGCAACGCCTTTTGGTACCTGTTTGCCCGGGTGATTGATCTGCATCCATAAATGGGTGTTATTATGCGTGCCGGCACGGGCCCAGGCGCGGAACAGGCCAAGCTGCTTTTCGCTCTCAAGCACGACGTTTCCCGGCTCCCCAAGTGCCTGCTGGTTTATCATCACGTTCCCGGTAATTAGCAGGCCTGCGCCTCCTTTGGCCCAGGTATAGTACAGCCGGAAAATATCAGCGCCCGGTAGGTGGACGCTCGAAGCGAGGCCTTCGCTCATGGCTGATTTAACGAAGCGGTTTTTAAATGTCACATTTTTATTATGTAATGTAAACGGGGAAGCGGCGGTAACGTCTGTCAAAATGATCCTCTCCTTACTACTTCGAATGGATTGGGAAAAATTAAGCGGAGCGCGTCACAGATGCGCTCCGCTTGCTTTATTACTGCTCGTGAGAAATAACAATTTTGCCGAAGAAGTTTTGGCTCTTCATGTGGCGGTAAGCCTCCTGGGCCTGTTCGAATGGATAGACCGTATCAATGACCGGCGTCAGCTGATGGGAAGCGATGGCGCGGTTCATGGATTCAAACATGTCCCGGCTGCCGACGCCAATCGTTCTTGTCGAAGCTTTTCCGAACAGATCATAGTAATCGATTTTGTCCCCGGTTCTTGTGAGCACGCCGATTAAAGCTACTTCTTCACCGGGGGCGACTGCTTCAATTGACTGGTGAAATGAGGCAGGGCCGACCACTTCAACGACACGGTTTACGCCGCCGTTGGAGAGTTCTTTGGCACGTTTGCCCCAGTCCGGGGTGTCGTTGTAGTTGATAATGTTGTTAGAGCCGAGTTCCTCAAGCTTTTCCTCTTTCCAGCTGCTCGAGGTGGTGGAAATAACGCGAAGTCCCAGAATTTTCGCCAGCTGCACGGCGAACACGGAAACGCCTCCGGTGCCAAGCGTCAGAACAGTGTCTCCGGGCCCTGTTGGAGAGGGACCGTGCAAAGCGTTCCAGGCAGTAACGGCCGCGCATGGAAGCGTGGCTCCCTGCTCGTACGTGAGATGGTCAGGAAGACGTACAAGCTCCTCGGGATTGATTACTTTATAGTCTGCCAGCCAGCCGTTACTGTGTGTGCCATACGGCTCCATATAGGAAGGGCGCTTTCCGCCAAACCATTCCCGCGTGAAATTGCCGGCTACCCGGTCTCCGACTCGGAAGCGGCGCACGTCTTCGCCTGCTTCAACAATTTCCCCGGCGCCGTCCGACAGCTGTACGAGATTTTCCCGCAGCTCGCCCGGGTAGTTTCCTTCGATCATCGCGAGGTCCCGGTAGTTTAAGGAAGTAGCTTTCACCCGGACAAGCACTTCTCCCCGCTGTACCTGCGGGATGGATTCTTCTGTCATCTCTAGACTTTCTATGCTTTTCGGCTCACGAAGCCGAAAAGCCCGGTTTTGTGCTGATACCATTGTATAGCCTCCTTGGATGTTTGGACTCCTTACTGTTCATTCCCCCGGGGACGATTTTTTAAAAGAGGCGGGCGTGATTTTATGCAAAAAGTTATACTGAAAGCATAACCGGATAATTTTCCGTAAAAAAAGGAATTTTATTACGTTTAATAAAGAAGGAGGCCCGGGGTGCGGAAAAACACAGCTATGACTGAAGTAGAAAATGTGATTGTCCACAAAGCAGCAGAATTTGAGGGATATACTGTTTTATTCTCGATCCACGGCCAGCGTTTTCAATTTTTAATAGCCGATGGAAAGCCGTTATTTCCGTTAAATGTCCTTCATACGTTTACTGAAAAAGATGTATGCGGCCAGTGTGGAAAAAAGGTGCTGCAGGTGCCGGTGGGCCAGCAGGTGTGCAGAGCTCTTCAGCACCGGAAAAAAGAACTGCTCGCCTATATGGAGGAGCATTTCCTTTGGGGACCGGCAGGACATATTTAAATACGCAGGAGGATTGGTATGTACAAACTAATAGCCGTAGATATGGATGGGACCATGCTGAATGATCAGCATGCACTGACGCCGGAGGTGATTCAGGCGGTCCGGAAAGCAAAAGGAGCCGGTATCAAAATTGTACTGT
This sequence comes from Marinococcus luteus, assembly GCF_034497705.1. Lineage (GTDB taxonomy): Bacteria > Bacillota > Bacilli > Bacillales > Marinococcaceae > Marinococcus > Marinococcus luteus_A. The sequence continues at coordinate 229,474 of NZ_JAXRUV010000002.1, forward strand.
GTACCGGACGGCCGCTCCCGGGTGTTCAGCGTTATGTGGATCAGCTGTCACTTCGGGAAGAGGGCGACTATATCGCTGTATTTAACGGCGCGCTTGTCCAGGAGACCTTCACAAGCCGGGTCGTCAGCCAGCTCGATATGCTGTATGAAGACGTTATGGAGCTTGAGTATCTGAGCCGGGAGCTTCCCATAGCCATGCAGTACTTTAGTGAAAAGCATATTTATACCCCGCAAAAGGATATTGATAAATACACGGTGCTTGACGCTTATCTGAATAGTATACCTTTGCGCGTGCGCACGCTTGAAGAGGTAGGGCCGTCTTTGGCACTGCCGAAGGTGATGTTTGTCGGCGAGAAAGATGACATTGACCAAACAGAGCTTTTACTGCCGGAGAAAATTAAAGCGAGAAATGAAATCATGCGCAGCACGCCGCATTTCCTGGAATTTCTTCATCCAAAAGCAAGTAAGGGCAACGCAGTGATGGATCTGGCGGCCCGGCTTGGTATCGCCCGGGAGGAAGTAATGTGCATCGGGGATAACGGCAACGATTTATCTATGATAGAGGCAGCAGGGTGCGGGGTGGCGATGGGAAATGCCATTCCGGAAATCAAGGCAGCCGCTGATATTATTACGTTGACAAACAATGAAAACGGGGTGGCAGAGGCTATTAACAATGTCCTGCTGCAGTCCCGTTAAGTAAAAAAGCCTTTATTCCATGCGGAATAAAGGCTTTACTTGTATTTCCCGGGAAATGCCGTTTATTCGAATGAATAGCGGAAATTCCACTGCCGCCTGGATTCGTCCATGAGTGCCATCACATCAGAGGAATACTGCAGGATCGAGGCATAGTCCCGGCTGGAGACAGACCGTTCCATTTCCCGAATTTCATAATGCAGGGCTTTTGACGTCTCGCCCTGAGTAACGCGCTCGCTTTCTCCGTTTGTATACTCAATGACTGCCTCGTCGGCCCGGGGAAAGTTGTCGACAGTAATTGAGCCTTTATCGCCGGCAATAATCCCTCTTTTGGGCATCCTGGAGCTGAAGGAAAGCTGAACTGTCGCTATCTGGCCCCGGCTGTTTTTTAAAACGATCCCCGACTGGTCATCGACACCGCTCCCGGCCATTTCTCCAATGGTGGCTACCTCCTGCGGCTGCTCCTGCAGAAAAAAACGGGCAAACGACAGGGCATAAACACCGATATCAAGCATCGCGCCCCCGGCAAGGTCCGGATTAAAGAAGCGGTTGGTGGTGTCATACTCTTTAATAGTGCCAAACGTGACGTTAATAGAGCGCACGCTGCCGATTACCCCGTGTGCGATCTTTTGCTGCAGCTCACGGTGAAGCGGATGGTAATACAGCGTCATCGCTTCAAGCAGCACCAGTTCCCGGTCTGAAGCAAGCGCTGTCAGTTCATCGAGCTGCTGCTTGTTAACAGTAATGGCCTTCTCGCAAAACACATGCTTCCCATTTTCAAGGCACTGCCTGGCAATCTCATAGTGATTCGTGTGGGGAGTGGCGATATAGACGATATCAAGCGCTTCGTCTTCGAGGAATGTGTCCAGCGAATCAAACGGATGCCCAATGTTAAAATCATCTGCAAAGCCTTTGGCTTTATCCATGGTGCGGGAGCAGACGGAATGAATCCTGCCGTGCTCATCGTTTAATGCTTCAGCAAATTTTCCGGCGATATTGCCGGTGCCGATGATTCCCCAGTTAAAGCTCATATGCGTCACACCTTTTCTTTTAGTTGTTTACCCGGCTATTATAACGCAGCGGAAGAATAATAAGGAGATAGTTTCCAGTTAAACAGTGGAGAATAATTTTATTTTGCCTGTTTCCCGCTAATTTTATGGTACGTATCTTCGTGGCAGATAACGAAAAGCTGCGCGTCCTCCGGAATACGTTCGTCGAGCTTATGGTTAATATTTAAATCCTCGTGGTCTGATACGAGAGTTGCCCCTTCTTCGAGCAGATCCATATAAGCTTCGCGGTACGTCCCCCAGGAGGGGCGCTTAGGTATTTCATACAAATCCTCTCCGTGCCTCTTGGATAACAACTGAGACACGATCCTTGAGGTACCCGGGCTGAAGGCGGAACGGACGGCCAGCTGTGAGATCATTTCGGAGCTGACGATAAATTCATCCACCTCCACGTGGGTAAAGTTGTGAATATTATTTCGTTCTTTGACTTCTACGATGGTGTAAATGTCTTTAAAGTGTCGCTGGATGCTGGTGGCAATTAATAATGATTTTCCGTCGATATAGGAAGGGTCATGGATATATTCCCCGTTGATGGTAATTTCATTGGGGAAAATAAATACCGCCCGGGCTTCACTAATGTTTGCCTGCTCCAGTACCTCTTTGTCGACTGGGTTGCCGCGGACGTAAAACAGACGTTCATGATGATAAGGCGTTTCTTCATACTGATCGATAAGTACGATTTCAATATTTTTTTCCGTATTTAAAATTTCCTGGATCGCGATTTTCGCATGCTTGCTCCAGTCGGCGATGACGATATGGTCTTTTCCACTGTACTCCAATTTTCCCCGCTCCTTTCTGCGGTTATATACATATATAAAATCAATAACCTTACTGATCACGATAGAAATCAGACCAATGCCAATCATGTACAGAAAAATGCCGTACAGCTTTCCGGGCACTGTCTGAGGAACGTAATCACCAAAGCCGACGGTAGTGACAGAAGTCATGACCCACCAGAAGCCGTTGAATGGGCTGCCGAATTCTTCAGGCTCTATGTAATAGATCACAAAGGAACTTCCCCCAATCACGAGGGCAGTAATCATAAAAATAACTGTTGTATTCACATTAATTAGACGTTCAAACAACTTATTAAAAAACACCCGGGCCGCCTCCTTCCTGCTAAAAGTACTATTACCCCTATTGAAGCTGCGAAAATCTGAAACTTTATAGTAAAAATTTTAGTAAAAGATTTATTTCAGCTTAGCTTTCCGTTATACTGATAAAAAGAATGGAGGAGGCTATTCCATGGATGCAGCGGTATTGAAAGAATTTGAACAACAGTTTTCCCGCCAGGCGGAACGGCTGTTTTTTGCTCCCGGCCGTATCAACGTCATTGGTGAACATACAGATTATAACGGAGGATATGTGTTCCCGTGTGCGATTACAAATGGAACGTATGCAGCAGCGGCTGGCCGGAGTGACCGAAAAATGCGGCTAGTGAGCGGCAATTTTTTAAACGACGGAATGGTAACGCTCTCATTGGATGAGCTTTTGTTCCAGGAGGAAGACGGCTGGGCGAATTATCCGAAAGGGTTATTTGCCATTTTGGCAGCAGAAGGCTATCAATGTGAAACCGGCTATGATATTTATTTTTCCGGCAATATCCCAAATGGGGCCGGCCTATCCTCGTCGGCGTCAATTGAACTGGTTACAGCCGTATTGCTTAATGAGTGGGAAGGCTGGGGACTTTCCATCAAAACCCTGGTGCTTTACGCCCAGCGGGTGGAAAACGAGTATATCGGTGTTCAGACCGGTATTATGGATCAGTTTGCGATCGGATTTGGCAAAGATGGGCACGCCATGCTGCTTGACTGTGGAACGCTCGAATATGAATACGCTCCGCTTCCGATAGATAAATATACCATTTTGATTATGAACACGAATAAGTCCAGAGAACTTGCAGACTCAGCGTATAACGAGCGGCGGGCCGAATGTGAAGAAGCACTGGCGGAAATGCAGCAGCACCGGGATATTACGAGCCTTTGTGAGTTATCGGTAGAGGATTGGAACCAGCTCAGCCTGGAGGTCAATAATGAAACAGTCCGAAAAAGAGCCCGGCACGTTATTTACGAGCACGACCGCACGAAGCAGGCAGCAGCAATGCTGAAGGCGGAAAATTATGAAGCGTTTGGCCGACTGCTTAATGAGTCACACCGCTCGTTAAAGGAAGATTATGAGGTAACCGGTCCTGAGCTCGATACGCTGGCTGAGACCGCCCAAAAGCAACCTGGGGTGATTGGGGCCCGGATGACGGGAGCGGGATTTGGCGGATGCGCGATCGCTTTTGTGGAGCATAGCCAGGCCGAAGAGGCAGAGAAAAGTATTGCAGAAGCCTATGAAAAAGCGACAGGCTTCAAACCTTCGTTCTACAAAGCTACTGCCGGCGGGGGAGCGCGGGAGCTGACACGGGCTGGGCAGAAGTAAACAAAAGGAGAGGTTCTATGGCCATGCAGGTGGATTCAGCCATCATGTCGCTCGTCGATTGGGCAGAAGAAAATAAATTGATTCATGCAGAAGATAAGGTGTATGCACGCAATCAGCTGCTGCGGGAGCTTCACCTCGAAGCGATTGATGAAAATGCAGCTGGAGGCCCAAAGCCGTTTGAGGAACTGCTCGGGCAGCTCATCTCCTACATGGTGGAGGCAGGGATCGTGGAGGATTTGCTCGACAGGCGGGAGCAGGCCAAAGCAGACATCATGAATATTTTCCTTCCCCGGCCTTCTGACGTCCAGCGGACCTTTGAAGAAAAGCACAGTCGGAACCCGGTCGAAGCAACCGATTATTTTTACTGGCTGAGCCGGTCCTCCAACTACATTCAGATGGACCGGGTAGCCAAAAACGTTCATTTCCCGTATGCATCTTCCTATGGGACGATCGATATTACGATCAATTTGTCCAAGCCGGAAAAAGATCCGCGTGATATTGAAGCACAAAAGCAGAAGAGTGCGCCGGTGTCGTACCCGAAATGCGTTCTGTGTAAAGAAAATGAAGGATACCCGGGGAGGATCGGCCATCCGGCCCGGTCGAACCACCGGTTAGTCCGGACAGAGCTTGAAGGGGAAACGTGGTATCTGCAGTATTCCCCGTATATTTATTACCCGGAGCATTCCATTCTTCTCAGCGAGTACCACCGGGATATGAAAATCAACCGGGAAACCTTTACCCGCCTGCTTGGATTCGTAGAGCAGTTTCCGCATTATTTCATGGGCTCAAACGCCGATCTTCCGGTAGTGGGCGGATCGATTTTATCCCATGATCACTACCAGGGCGGAAGGTATACCTTTGCCCTGGAAGAGGCAGAGCCGGAAACTGTTTTTGGGGTCGTGGGAAATTCGGATTTAACTGTGGAAATTGTTCACTGGCCGATGAGCGTTCTGCGGCTTCGCTCGGAAGAGCAGACAAGCGTGATTGAGGCTGCGGAAGCTGTAAGGAAAACCTGGCAGGATTATACCGATACGAAGCTTGAGATAGAAGCTTACTCCGGCGTAGAACCGCATAACACGGTAACACCGATTGCAAGGAAAAATGGCACGGCCTGGGAAATGGATATAGTGCTGCGCAACAACCGGAAGACCAATCAGCGTCCGTACGGCCTGTTTCATCCGCACGAGGAAGTGCATCATATTAAAAAAGAAAATATCGGTCTGATCGAAGTCATGGGACTAGCTGTTCTTCCGGCAAGACTCCTCGGTGAGCTCGACCAGATCACTGAGTTTGCTGCAGGACTTGGGGGGACTGTGCCCGGACAGCACGCAACGTGGGCCGAAGAGCTACGCGGTAAGCTGGAGGGACGACCGAAGGCTGAAGTACGGCAGAAGGTCGAACAGGGTGTGGGTAAAAAATTTATGGAGGTGCTGCATCACGCCGGCGTTTTCAAGCAGGATGCTGCCGGACGAAGCGGGTTCCTTCAGTTTTTACATGCTCTGCCCTTAGAGCTCAAAGAAAAATAAAAGGAAGCTGATGACATGGCAACGATAAAGGATATCGCAAAAGAAGCCGGCGTGTCGATAGCGACTGTCTCCAGGGTGCTGAACTACGATGACACGCTCTCTGTGGCGGAAAGCACAAAGCAGCGTATTTTCCAGACCGCCGAAGCGCTGAACTATACGAAGCACGCCAAACGGAAACAGGCCGTTCAGGCCCTTACTATCGTTTACTGGTATACCGAACAGGAAGAACTCGAAGATCTCTATTATCTGTCGATCCGCCTTGGTATTGAAAAACGCTGTGATGAGCTGGGCATCCGGGCCCGGCGCCTGCTGCTTGAAGAATTCCTGAACCAGGAAGCGGCCGAAAGCGAGCCGGTCATTGCCGTAGGTAAATTCAGCCAAGCGCAGGCGGAACGTCTGCAGCATGTGAGCACTCAGCTCGTCTTTGTGGATTCCACTCCGGATGAAGAGACGTTCGACTCCGTTATTGCCGATTTTCAGCGGGTGACGGAAAAAGTTCTTACGTATCTCCGGGAGCTGGGGCACAAGCGTATCGGCTATCTGGGCGGACGGGAGTCGTACCCGTCAGAAACGGTGACGATTCCGGACCCGAGGGAAGAGACATTCCGCCGGCTGATGACTGAAAAAGAACGCCATACAACGCCCTGGATGCGAACGGGCCGCTTCACGGTTCAGGATGGTTATGATTTAACAAAAAACGAACTGGCCGCTGAGGCTGCAGAAACGAGACCGACAGCTCTGTTTGTGGCCAATGACACGATGGCAGTAGGATGCCTGCGCGCGCTCCATGAAGCGCAGATCAGAGTACCGGAAGACATCAGTGTGGCCAGCGTCAATGACGTCAGCGTCGCGAAATTTGTTTATCCGCCGCTTACGTCCGTGAAGGTTTACACAGAAGTGATGGGGGAGACGGCGGTGGATCTTCTGCTTGAAAGACTCGATGGACGGAGAACGGTTCCCAAAACGGTGCTTGTGGGCACCGAGCTGCAGAAAAGAGAAAGCTGCGGTCGTGCTTAAACTTTTATGCAGAAAACATATTTCTATTACATCAAAAGGGGTATAAAATAAAAGTAAGCTTTCCATCAATCAGAAAAGGAGCGTGTACGATGAGTGCGAAAAGAGTATTGATCGTGGCCGGTGATGCCGTGGAAGCGCTGGAGGTGTATTACCCGTATTTTCGGTGCATGGAGGAAGGATTTCATGTGGATCTGGCAGCTGCCAGTGTCAAAAAGCTGCATACGGTAATTCACGACTTTGAGGACTGGGAAACGTATACGGAAAAGCCGGGGTACGGCATCGAAGCGAATATCGCTTTTGAAGACGTAAACGTCTCTGACTACGATGCGCTGATTATTCCGGGAGGAAGAGCACCGGAGCACATCCGGATGAACAAGGACCTGCTTGAAATCGTAAAGCATTTCTTTGAAAAGGATAAGCCAATTGCGATTATGTGCCACGGAAGCCTTGTGCTGACACCAATCGCAGAGGTGGCCAAAGGAAGAAAATTGACCGCTTACCAGGCGTGCAAGCCGGAAGTGGAAAGCATGGGCGCAGAGTATATCAATGAAATGGATTACGTGGATAAAAACCTGGTTTCCGGGCACGCATGGCCGGATCTGCCTGCCATTATGCGGGAGTTTGTGAAACAGGTAAACGATGCCCCGGTAACAACGTAGGACGGGGTTCGGGCGGGCCGGCTGGATAAGCCGGCTTTTTTTGATGGCTGTTCATGCTAAAATGGAGTTGAACTACATAGAAGAAAAGAGGACAAGGAAATGATGGAAGCTGTTTTACTGCTGCTCACAGGCATATTTGCTGCTGCCTGCGGTTCGCTGGTCGGCCTCGGCGGAGCGTTTATTATTGTACCGATACTTGCACTGTTCTTTCCGATGCCGGCCTCGGATATTGCCGGCACCTCGATGGCAGTTCTTTTGTTTACTGCCATTTCAAGCACGTGGACATATTCGAAGCAAAAACGGATTGATTATAAAAGCGGTGTCTATTTTGCGCTTGCCATGATGCCGGGCGCAGTCTTTGGGGCGTGGCTGACCCAGTTTTTTGATACAGATACGTTTTATACTGCGTTTGGCATCTTTTTATTCTGCATGGCCCTGTTTCTGCTGTTCCGGCCGAAAAACAAACAGCGGAGCGCCGGCAGGCCGACGACAAGCCGGACGTTCACAGACCTTACCGGCCATACATATGAATACTCATACAATCGCTGGATCGGCTTGTCGATTGCGCTGGCTGTCGGCGTTATTTCAACGTCGTTTGGTGTCGGGGGAGGATCTGTTATGGTGCCTACCATGGTGATGCTGCTTGCTTTTCCGCCCCATATTGCAACGGCCACCTCGATGTTTTTAATGGTACTTTCGGCGGCAGTGGGAACGGCGGCTCATGCCTGGTTCGGCCACGTGCAGTGGGAGAGCGTGCTCTGGCTGGCGATTGGGGCTGTAATCGGCGGCCAGATTGGTTCTGCGCTTGCGGCGAAGCTGCCGGGCGCTATTATTCTGCGCGTGCTTGCCATTAGTCTTGTCTTTGTTTCGTTAAGGCTGATCTTCGGAAGCTCATAAATAAAGATCCCGGCTCGATACGAGAGCCGGGATCTTTTTGGGATTTAGTCGTTTTCTGTTTTGAAATGGGAAACGATTGTATTTAACTCTTTGGACATCATATTCAGCGCTTCTGCGAGAGCGTCGATCTCCTCCACTGCCTGAAGCTGCGTTTCCGAGGCTGAGGCCACGCTTTGGGAAGTGCCGGCATTGTGTTCAGATATTGCCGAGATTTCGTCAAAGGAAGCAGTGATTTCCTGGGAGCTTGCCGCCATTTGCTCCGAAGTAGCTGCCACACTTTCAAGGCGCACGCTGACTTCGTTCGTGTAATCCGAAATTTCCTGAAAAGCTGCCTTCGCCTGTTCGGTCATCTGCAGACCGTCCTGAACCTCGCCGGTGACCTGCTCCATGGAAACGGCAGAATCCTGAATTTCTGTCTGAATCGTAGTAATAATGGAAGCAATCTGGGAGGAAGAATCCCGGGACTGCTCAGCTAGCTTTCGGACTTCTTCTGCGACGACGGCAAACCCTTTGCCGTGCTCTCCAGCCCTGGCTGCTTCAATAGCAGCATTTAAGGCAAGCAGGTTGGTCTGCTCTGAAATGGCAGTGATGACATTTAAAATGTTTTCAATTTCCCGGGAGCGGGCGCTCAGCGTCTGGTTTACTTCATTGGATCGTTCGACGGAGGCATGAATGGAGCGCATTTTTTCCAGGGCGTCGCTCACCGTAATGAGGCCGCCGTTCGCTTTTTCTGTCGTCGAAGCCGCATGCTCGGAAATGGAGGTCGTGCTGCCCGCCACTTCCTGGACGCCTTTGGAGACCTCCTCCATGGCACCGGCGCTTTCTTTAATACTTACAGACTGCTGCTCCGAGCCTGAGGCTACCTGCTGCAGGGAGGCATTGACTTCGGTAATGGCCTGGCTGGAGGTATTGGAATTTGATAAAAGCTGTTCTGATGAGTCCTGAAGAAGACGGGAGCTCATATCAAACTGGCCAATCAGCTCCTTCAGCCTGGTGCTCATCCGGTTAAAATGCATGGCAAGCTGGCCGATTTCATCCCGCTGGTTCAGCTCAATATCCTCACCGGTTAAATCATCATCGGCTACCTGCTTCACCCGGTCGGTAATTAAACGGATAGGCTTTGTAATACGGCCCGCGATCAGAATGGCAGCACCAATAATGAGCAGAGCTGCCACGCCGATAATCGTAAGCACTGTCCACTTGAGGGCGTTTGTTGCTGCGAGGATCTCCTCCATTGGCGTCAGAAAGAAAATTTTATAGCCTGCTTCCTGAACCGGCGCAGCGGATACGAGCAATTGTTCATTGCCGTTTTCTATTGTCGTGGAGGATGCTTCCTCCTGATCCTGGGCAAGCAGCTCCTGCCATTCACCGCTGATATCAGCCTGGCCGACCGGCTGGCCGGTAAGGTCTTCCTGCGGATGAAGCTGGATGACGTTTTGATTATCCACGAGAATAGGAACAGCGCTGTTTTCCTTTTCGTTGTCTGTATAACGCTTCATTAAAGCATCAAAATTAACAGATGCAGACATAACGCCGGCAATCTCGCCATTAGAGGCGGTCACCGGAGAAGCCACGACCACAATGCGGTTTCCGGTAGCATTGGAGTTAAGGACGTCGGAGATCGTAGTCTCGCCGCTCATCCCATTCTTAAAGTAGTCTCTGTCGCCGAGATCGAGTTCCCCTATGTTTTCTTCAGTAGTATGCGCCTCTACGATTCCACTTTTGCCGGTAAATACGACGGTTTCAAATGTTTCATCGCGTTCCATGATCTGGTTCATCAGACTGAGGCGGGTATCGGTATCGCCGCTGCTCATATCCTGCGTTCCCGCAGCGAGTACAATTTCATCAAGCCGTTTGACGAGCCAGCGGTCCATCTCCTCTGCGGCGGTTTCAGAAGTCATCGTCAGTTTTTCTTCTTCTTCAGCCACTACGACACTGCTGCTTTCCTGAAAGACAAAAAAAGCGACAGCCGCAGCCGGAACCAGGCCGATCACTAAAAACCATATGAGTAATTTTTTTCGAAGATTCGGCTGTAATAATTTTTCCTTCACGTTCATCCACTCCCCCAATATGTAAACAAATTCCTTCTCTTACTTCATATCGGGTAAATGGAAAAAAAGTGAAGCTTTTCAAGAAAGCAGTTTTACTGCTGATCCTTCAGCTGCATGGATTCGTTAAAATACCGTTTATTTTTCAAATGAAATATAATACCCCCGCCCGTTCATAATTGAAATTATTTCCCGGAAATACTGCTGTGCAAATAAAAAAGCACTCATGAATACTTCCATGAGTGCTTATGCAGCAGTCCTGCTCAGGCAAAATCCAGAATATAAACGAGACCGGTATATGCACTAAGCACAAACATACAGCCGAGAACGAAAACGCTGACCGGCGAGCGTCCGCGATAAAAGCTCTGGACCATCAAGTATAAAAATCCAATGGACAACAGCACGCTTAAAATGGTTATGGGATTCAGCTGCAGCTGAAAGGAAGCACTATCCGTTATAGAAGCAGGATAGAGTACATGAAACAAAAAAGCCGGGTTTTCATAATGCAGACTGCCGCCTGGCTCCTGCTCGGTCATAAAAGCAGTAATCACAAAGATGAGCATGGCGGTCAGGCTTTCCGCCCGCAGCCAGGGACGTGGATTGTAATCCGTGACCTGCTGCAGGCGCCTGCGGATGAATATTCCGTTAAAAAGCGCAAAAATGAGAATAACAATATAAAACAAATGCTTCCATATGAGGGCTTCACCGTATGGAAGAGCCCATGAGCCGATAAATGGGTCTGTCAGCAGCTGTCCCATGATAACGCCGGTAAAGGCTATGATGATGACACACATGACAGCGATCAGTGTGAACCATTCCAGAAAAGAAGCCCATTGTTTATAGGAAACGGCAAACCAGCTTACCATCAAAAGCGTTCCAATCCACAGACTCACGGCAAGCAGATGGAAAAAGTGAAGTGTCCCGCCGATGAGCGGAATCGCATTCGCAGCGTGGCCGGATGCTCCGAGAGCGCCAATCATTCCCATAATAAGAACGAGCCCGACCACGGCAGCAGCGCGCGGCATGCCGGTGGAATGAAAGAAAAGAATAAATATCCCGAGCAGAAAAAAGCTCAGGACAAACAGTGCTACCCAGCTCTGGCCTACTTCGTACTGGAACAATATGCGCTCAAGAGCGCCAAAAAAAGGCATGTCCCTGCCAGAAGCTATCGTGCGGGTGAGCTGGGCGATGGGCACGAAGGATACGACGGGCAGCAGGGCTGCGGCTGCTGCCGGAACGAAAAACGGGATGGAAAGAGCCGGCCGGTGCGTTGCAGGGATAAGCTGAAGCACAAGCGTACCGGCGAGCACAGCAAAAAACAAATACTGCAGAGCATTGCCTGCTGCAAGAATCATGTCCGGCGTTTAAGGCGGAACAGGAATAGGGCCACAATGGCAACTACGAGACCGAGGCCGATCACTCCAATGGTTATGCCGAACCCGGAGCCGGCTTCTTCTTCATTAATGGCGCTTTCGGTTTCACCGTCAGCGTTTTCCTCCGCTCCTTCCGCGTTGTTTTCAGAAGAGGAGGCGTCCTCGGAGGTGGCTGCTTCTTCTTCGGATGTTTCTTCTTCGGCTGCTTCTTCTACAGTAAAGGAAGAGCTGTCCTCCATAATGTGGCCGTCTTCACTGACAATATCAAAAGAGGCTTCGTATTCTCCGGCTTCGAGCGGCTCTTCCATCGTTACGTTCAATTGATCCTCGGGTTCGATGGAAATATCAGCGGTTTCCACGTCATTTCCTTCTGCATCTTTGACCGTAACCCCGTTGTAGTCTTCAATAGGACCGTCAAAATAAAACGTGATGTCTTCCGGTGCTTCTACCGTGGCCCCGTCTTCAGGGTCGGAGCTTTCGAGGTGTGTATGTGCTTCAGCCACTGCAGGCGAAAGCAGGAAGCCTGCGGCTACGCAGGCGATTAAACGGCGCATAGGTTTTTCCTCCTTTTATATGAACGAAAACGTGATTATAAACGTCTTATTCCTTTATAACAAACAATACGTTCGGAAAGGAGGAAAGGATGTGAATAATTTACGAAAATCGTTTTCCAGAAAGAAAAAAAGCAGAGAAGAGTCATTTTCTCTGCTTCATCAAATCAGGAAGAGGCGAGGAGCTGGAGAAACCCTTCAGCAGTTTCTGCTTTTAACAGCCGTTGAATTAATTTCGGCTGTTCAATCACCCGGCCGAGCAGCTCATACATCTCCTGGAGGTCTTCGGTGCTGTCTTTTTTTACATTTAACAGGCAGACAAGCTGCACAGGCCGCTCACCCCAGCGAACAGGTTTATCGAGTGTGCAGAAAGCCAAGAAGGTCTCCTCGGTCTTCGGCGTGACCGGATGAGGAATGGCGACAAGATTGCCGAAGGCAGTCGAGGCCACATTTTCCCGCTCGAGAACAGAATCGAGAAAACCATCATCAATCAAGCGCCGGGCCGCCAGCTCCCGTTCGAAAAACGTGAGTATCTGCCCAGTAGTCGAAAACGGTTGGTGCAAAAAGACGAGGGACTCCCGTAAATACGTGCGGATAGCGGGTTCTTTGGTAATGAAGGCCTCGATGGTTCGCATGTCGGCTTCGCTCAGAATCGTATTTACCTGAAGGACAGGAACAGGCAGGTCGTCGTAAATCGGAACTGAGCTGATAATAACGTCGATATGGTCAAAATTCATGTCCCGAAGCCGGTAGTATTCCGTTGTGCCCATAATATGGAGACGTCTTCCGAACTTTGACTGAAGCCGGTAGTAGAGTAGCTGGGCGCTTCCGCGGCCGGAGGCACAGACGATCAGGCAGCGGGAAGGCATTGTTTCCATTTTACTGCGTTCCAGAGCGGCACCGATATGAAGAGCCAGATAACCAATTTCATTTTCATCAATACGAATATCGTAATGCTCTTCGAGAGCGATGCCGGCGACCACGCCGGCTTCAAAGGCGAGCGGATAGTTGGCCTTAATATCGGCAAGCATCGGATTGCGCACATTCATATTGTAACGGAACCGGCTGATAGCGGGCTGCAGATGAAGCGCAAGGGCGATGATAAGCTCTTGATCGTGCTGGAGCTTCAGATGCAGCTCTTTGTCAATGTGAGCGAGCAGAAAAACCACCATATCATACGTATCGGTATCGAGAGAGTTTTTTACTGCCTCAACAGTGCCTTCTTCGTTGTCAAACAGGCGGGTTCCAAGCAGGTGAAGCGTAATGTAGGCAATCTCTTCTTCGGGGAATGACACCTGCCAGGTCTGGTTGATTTCTTCAACAATGTTTTTGGCTACCTGGTATTCACGCTTTTGCGTCAGTTCATCAAATTCTGCGTGATACATCGATACGTAATACTCGTCCTGAATACGCTGGTAGGCAATAAGAATATGGTTAAATAAATTGTGGAGGGCAATATCGGATAACGAAATATGCTGCATTTTAATCTGCTTTAAAATGATGCTCCAGATGCTTTTTCGTTCTTCTTCGGAAAGGTGGAGAAAAGGCAGCGACTGATCGTAGCGTGGCTGCTCATTTTGCCGGTCGAAAATATATTCAGCGATGCAAAAACGCATGCGCATCTCGCTTCCCTGAAGATGCAGGCCATCATTGGCCGTCCGTTCGAGAGCAATATTATACTCCTTTAAAATCTCCCTTACCTTTTTCAGGTCATTCTGTACCGTGGAACGGCTTACAAACATCTCGTCGGCAAGCTCATCCAGCTTGATGAAGGAACTGGCAAGAAGAAGCCGCTGAATCAGATACGCGACCCGTTCTTCGGGCAGGTTGGGGAGCGCCTGGGAATCAGGGGATGCCGGCTGCAGGTACTCCTTAACATAGGCCCGGAACTTATCATTGTCGAGGATTTTCAGCTGGTATCCCTTTCCTTTAATGGCTTCAATTTCTGCCCCGTGCGATTGAAGCATTGTCTGAAGCCCTTTGATGTCCTCCCGGACGGTCCGGCTCGACACCTGGTGCAAAGACGCCAGGTAGCTTCCAGTCACCGGGACGCCGCTTGCCACCAATTCTCTTAAAATGCTGTTGCTGCGTGTAGTCATATCTCTCCCCCCTTAAGGTAAACACGTATGTAAGCGCTATAAAATTTCATGATCTACAGTGCGCAATTAGGGATACTATAAAAGTAGCACAAAAGAAGCAGGAAGGAAGTGCAAATCATTTCCGCTTCCTAACGGAAGAACATTCTCTATCTGTGAAAGCGCTATTTTATTATATTGAATATATCAACCGCACATCATTTTATTTTAATTGGAGGAATATCAATGAATATTTTATTAGCATGCTCCGCCGGAATGTCGACAAGCCTTCTTGTTTCAAAAATGAAGGAAGCAGCCGAGGAGCAGGGGGTCCAGGCAGAAATATGGGCAGCAGCCCAGGATAAAGCACCGGAAGAAATCAAAAAGGCGGATGTCCTTTTGATTGGCCCGCAGATGCGTTTTATGAAGAAAAAATTTGGCAAGGTCGCCGATGAGCAGGGTATTCCGCTTGATATTATTGATTCCGTCGCTTATGGACGTGTGGATGGAAAAGCTGTACTTGATCACGCCATGAAGCTGTTAAACGAGCAAAAATAGGGGGGAGACATATGAATCGTTTTATGGAGGTATTGGAAAACATTCTGATGCCAATCGCAGAAAAATTGAATAACAACCGTCATCTGACGGCCTTGCGCGACGGGTTTTTGATTGCCCTGCCGTTAATCATTTTTGGCTCCATTTTCGTCGTTATCGCCAATTTTCCTTTTCTCGACCAGCTGATCGGGGAAGACGCATTTGCAGCCTATCAGGCAGCACTTGGGCCGGCTTCGGCATCGACGCTCAGTATTATGGGGCTTTTTGTTATAGTTGGTATAGGGTATAAATTAACAGCCTCTTACGGCGTGGAAGCACTCTACGGCGGTGTCGTTGCTCTGGCTGGTTTTATCATATTAACACCGCAGGTCTTCGAAGACGTTGAGGGAGTTATACCAACTTCCACTCTCGGCGCGGAAGGCATGTTCGTCGGTATATTAACCGCGTTCCTCGCAGCCGAGCTGTACCGCTACTTCGTCCAGAAAAACCTGACGATTAAAATGCCGGCTGGGGTTCCGGACGCGGTCTCGAGATCGTTTAGCGCCTTAATCCCAGTGTCATTGACCTTATCCGTATTTCTCGCTATCCGCGTTTTGTTCAGCTTTACCCCGTTTGAATCTGCCCAGAACTTTATTTATACCGTTTTACAGGAACCGTTAACCGCGCTTGGCAGCGGGCTGCCTGCTACGATCATTGCTGTTCTTATGATTCAGGTGTTCTGGTTTTTCGGCCTGCACGGGCAGATTCTGGTTAACTCCGTGTTTGACCCGATCTGGTATGCGCTGAACGAGCAGAACCTGAGCGCCTTCCAGGCAGGAGAAGAGCTTCCGAACGTTGTAACAAAACAATTTATTGATACATTTATTGTAGGGATGGGCGGCTCCGGGATGACGCTTGCGATCGTGCTCTGGCTTTTCATGCTCGCACGCAGCAAACAGGCGAAGCAGCTCGGCAAAGTCGGCGGGCCTCCAGGATTCTTTAACGTTAACGAACCGATTATTTTCGGTCTGCCGATCATTATGAACCCACTGGTATTAATTCCGTGGCTGGTAGCTCCGGTCGTTATTGCAGTCATAACGTATGTAACGATGTCGATCGGCCTGGTGCCAAAGCCGGCAGGAATCATCGTTCCATGGACCACCCCGATTTTCTTAAGTGGCTTCCTGGCGACCGGGAACGCCTGGCAGGGAGCTGTCCTGCAGCTGTTTAACCTGGCCGTGGTGTTTATCATCTGGTTCCCGTTTCTGCGGATTCTGGACCGTCAGTATGTCCGGAATGAAGTAGAAGGAGAAAAAGAAACGACAAATGCAGACAACAAGCAAAAAAGCGGTTAAATCAGAATAGGAGTGGAGAATATGGAAGCGTTAACAGAAACCGCGTTTCAGATTATATTATACGCTGGCAATGGCAAAGCAAACGCCATGGAAGCGATCCAGGAAGCGAAGGCCGGAAATTTCGACCGCGCAGAAGAACTGATCAAGGAAGCAGGGGAAGAGCTCGGGAAAGCACATTCCTATCAGACAGACCTGCTCACGAAAGAAGCGAGCGGTGAAGACTTTTCCGTGAATGTCATGCTGATTCATTCGCAGGATCACCTGATGACCTCGATGACGGTCAGAGACCTGGCGGAAGAGATCGTGGAAGTGTATCGCACCCGGTAAGTATAAAAAGGGACCCGGCAGAAAGAAAAAACAAGCCGGGCCCTGCTTTTTGTCAAACGTACACAGGCACAACCATTTTAGGAGGTACCATCTATGGCAGAGCAGTTCACGTTTCCAAAAGGATTCTGGTGGGGGGCGGCCACATCCGCCACCCAGATTGAAGGCGCCGCAACTGAAGGCGGCAAAGGGAAAAATATTTGGGATCAATGGTTCGAAGAAGAGCCGAATCGTTTTTTTAACGGGGTGGGCCCTGGCACTACGTCCGATTTCTACCATCAGTACAAGGACGACATCGCCCGGATGAAGGACATTAATTTTAACTCCTTTCGCTTGTCGATCTCTTGGTCCCGGCTGATACCGGACGGCTCCGGGGAAGTGAATCCGGAAGCCGTTGATTTTTACAACAATGTTATCAACGAAATGATTGCGCAGGACGTGGAGCCATTTGTCTGTTTATATCATTTTGATATGCCGATGGCGATGCAGGAGATTGGCGGCTGGGAAAACAGGGAGACGGCGGAACACTTTGGCCGTTATGCCGGCATCTGCTTTGATCTGTTCGGCGACCGGGTAAAAAAATGGTTCACGCACAATGAACCGATTGTTCCGGTGGAGGGCGGCTACATGTATGACTTTCACTATCCTAACGTCGTCGACATGAAGCGGGCGGCCCAGGTGGGCTATCATACGCTTCTGTCCCACGTCTTCGCGGTGAAAGCTTTTCGTGAAAAGGGCCGAGCTGGAGGGGAAATTGGCATTATTTTGAATCTGACACCATCGTACCCACGGAGCAGCCACCCGGCAGATCTGAAGGCTTCCCGGATTGCCGATTTATTTTTCAACCGGAGCTTTCTTGATCCGACGGTGCTCGGGGAGTATCCGCAGGAGCTGATTGACCTGCTTGGGGAGCATGGGGTGCTTCCGGATACCGAGAGCGGGGACAAGACGCTGATTCAGGAAGGAAAAGTCGACCTGCTGGGTGTGAACTACTATCAGCCTCGCCGGGTTAAAGCGAAGGAAAACCTCCCGAATCCAAGTGCTCCAATACTGCCGGAATGGTTTTTCGATCATTACGAAATGCCCGGCCGGAAGATGAATCCGTACCGCGGATGGGAAATTTATCCGAAGGGTGTCTATGACATCATGATGAATCTCCGGGATAACTACGGGAATATTCCGTCGTTCATTTCTGAAAACGGCATGGGGGTCCAGGACGAGGCCCGGTTTATAGAAAATGGCATGATTCAGGATGATTACCGCATTGAGTTCATCCAGGATCATCTCGAATGGCTGCACCGGGCAATCGAAGAAGGCGCTAACGCCAAAGGGTACCATCTCTGGTCGTTTATCGATAACTGGTCGTGGATGAATGCCTACAAAAACCGCTACGGCTATTTTTCCGTCAATATTGATACAGAGGAGCGCACACCGAAAAAAAGTGCCTACTGGATCACTGCCGTCCACAAAAATAACGGATTCGAAAAATAGCATTACGGGACCGTCTGTCTACACGCAGGCGGCCTGGTCTGTATAAAGACACGCAGAAAAAAGGAGCGAGACGATGAAGGAAGGTATTAAGATTGTAACGATCGGCGGGGGCTCGAGCTATACGCCGGAGCTTGTGGAGGGCTTTATTAAAAGACATTACGAACTGCCGGTGAAGGAGCTGTGGCTCGTGGATATTCCGGAAGGAAAAGAAAAGCTGGAGATCGTAGGAAAACTCGCCCAGCGCATGGCAGCTGAAGCAGGTATCGATATGGCAGTGCATCTTTCCTACAGCCGGGAGGAAGCACTGCCGGGGGCGGATTTTGTCACCACCCAGTTTCGGGTCGGCATGCTTGAAGCACGGGCGAAGGACGAGCGGATTCCGCTTTCCTACGGCGTGATCGGCCAGGAAACAAACGGGCCGGGCGGATTGTTTAAAGGACTGCGGACCATTCCGATTATTATTGACATTGTTCATGACATCGAGCGGCTGTGTCCGGACGCGTGGCTTGTAAACTTTACGAATCCGGCCGGTATGGTGACAGAAGCGGTGCTGCGCTATACGAACCATGAACGTATTGTCGGTCTCTGCAATGTGCCGGTAGGAATGCAGATGGGTGTGGCCGAAGCGCTCGGAGTAGATGGCAGCCGTGTCCGTATTGATTTTGCGGGGCTGAATCATATGGTGTACGGGCTGAACATTTACCTCGATGGCCAGGACATAAAGCAGCAGGCGCTTGAAGCGGTGGCAGATCCGGCGAATGTCTCCACCATGAAAAATATCGCAGCGCTCGGATGGGAGCCTGATTTTATCCGGGCTCTGCAGGTGCTGCCCTGCCCTTATCACCGGTATTACTATAAAACAGAGGAAATGCTGGCCGAGGAACTGGAGGCTGCCAAAGAAGCAGGTACCCGGGCCGAAGTCGTCCAGGGGGTGGAGGAGGAGCTGTTTGCCCTCTATGCCGATGAAACGCTCCGGACAAAGCCCGAGCAGCTTGAGCAGCGCGGCGGGGCTTATTACAGCGAAGCGGCCTGCAGCCTGATCAATTCGATATATAATGACACCCGGGACATCCAGCCGGTTAATACGAGAAACCGCGGTGCCATTACAGGGATTCCGGCAGAGTCGGCGGTGGAAATCAGCTCCGTCATTACGAAGGAAGGTCCCAGACCGGTGGCTGTCGGAGAACTGCCGGTGGCAGTCCAGGGGCTTGTGCAGCAGATCAAATCGTTTGAGCGGGTCGCTGCCGAAGCAGCAGTGACGGGAAGCTACCAGACGGCTCTTCTGGCAATGACGATTAATCCTCTCGTCCCGTCCGACACGAAGGCAAAGCACATGCTTGATGATATGCTCGAAGCCCACAGGGAGCATCTGCCCCAGTTTTTCCAGACAGAAAGGGCTTGAAATGATTAAGGTCTCCTAATGCAGGAGGCCTTTTTTGTCAGAAAAAATTTCCATATTTTAAAGATAAACCACAAAAAGAACAAATGTTCGTGTATACTAAAACGAAAGGAGGCGTTACGGATGAAGGAAAACAAATTAACCCCGGGGTCGAATATGCGCTGGGAATCCAGCCGGATGATTCTGCCGGAGCACCGGGAAATGTGGCTGCGTCATCAAAAAGAGGACCGGATGAAGTTCAGGCCTCTCTGGGATGAGCAGCAGCTTGAGGAATTTTCCCATCGCCTTCAGGAGGCGATGGCGGCCGGGTCGGAAGTGACGCTTCACGTGTTTGATCCTTATGCAGAAATCAAAATGACCGGAAAAATTCTGCATCTGGATGCGCTGAACAAAACAATTAAAATAGAGGCAGGTGGAGACGTTCGGCATGTCGGCGTGCAGGATATTATGGATCTGGAAACGTAAACGCACGTTTTTGAAATAGGCGTGAGGGAAAGGAGGACAAGAAAAGAACTCAAAAGGGAGAGGATGAAATGAAGGATAAAAAATTCAGCAGAATTTCTTTAACGTCTTCTTTGGGAGGTCTCGGGCTGATTGCTGTATCGATTATTGTTTCAGCGGTGTTTTCCCTTCCCGACAACAGTCCCTTTGTGCCGTTATTCGGTTCGCTGCTGACGATTGGCATTCTGCTGCTTGCACTCAGCGCATTTATGAGCATGATTGCTTTTTCGCGCCGGGAGCCGGGATGGATGAAGCTGAGCGGCTGGGTTGTTATGGCGGTGCTTCTTCTCTGGTTTATGGTCAGTCCGGCACTTACCGGGGTGGTGTAAGCCTTTGGAAAAACGTTGGTTGCGCGCAGTACTGGTTCATGGTGTAATGTAGAAAAAGATGCAGAGGACGGATGTTTTATGAGTACACCAGATTTTCGGGCCCGCTCGCCGTGGGCATCATTAACGGATGTAGACAAAGTACACGTTTCTCCAGTTGCGCCAGGGTCGATTCAGAGCTCTTTAACAGTGCCCGGGAGTAAAAGCTTTACGAATCGGGCACTGATCATGGCTGCCCTCGCCGAAGGCACGTCCATCCTTTCGGGTATTTTAAAAAGTGATGACTCGTACTGGTGTCTTGGTGCGCTCCGGGCGCTTGGCGTCAAGTCTGAAGTGGAGGGCGATACAGTTACGATCCACGGATGCGGAGGCCGGTGGCCGGAGGAGAACGCAGAGCTTTACATAGGCGCTGCCGGTACTACGGCCCGTTTCCTTCCGGGGCCGCTTGCAGCAGCCGGGAGCGGGGTTTACAAAGTTGAAGCGAGCAAACGGATGAGTGAACGTCCGGTGGAGCCGTTAATGGAAGCCCTGGAAACGCTCGGGGCTGATGTTCATTACATAGGTAAAAAGGGGTTTTACCCGCTTGAAATTCATGCGGGCGGGCTCCCCGGGAAAGAAGTGACCATTTCCGGGAAATTATCGAGTCAGTTTATCAGTGGCCTGCTGCTGACGGGCGCCTATACAGAGGAAGGCCTGCGTATCCGGATTCCGGATTACATTGTGCAGCATGCCTATGTACACATTACGCTCGATTTAATGAATCAGTTCGGGGTACCGGTCACGTACAATGAGGATTTAACCGATATGCAGGTGCCGGCAAAGAGCTTTCAGGGCCGGAGTATGGCGCTTGAAGCAGATGCGTCGACAGCCAGTTATTTTATGGCACTTGCGGCACTCACGGCCGGAACGGTCCGTATAAATAATTTAACGATGGACACCAACCAGCCGGATATAGGAATGGTGGATGTGTTTGAAAAGATGGGCTGCCGTGTGGAAAAAGGTGACACCTACATTGAAGTCACAGGCCCGGAACAGCTTTCGGGCGGGTTCGAGCTCAGCATGAAGGAAATGTCCGATCAGACGCTGACCGTTGCTGCCCTGGCTCCGTTTGCCGATGCGCCGATTACTATCCGGGACGTGGAGCATATTCGTCATCACGAATCAGACCGCATTCACGCAGCGTGTACCGAGCTCCAGAAAATGGGCATCCGTGTGGATGAATACTCGGACGGACTGAAAGTATACCCGGGAACACCGGTCGGGGTGTCGCTTCACTCGTACGATGATCACCGGGTGGCTATGGCCCTTTCGCTGATCGGAGCGAAGGTGCCCGGGATTCATATTGAAGACCCGGGGTGCGTGTCGAAAACGTGCCCGACCTTCTATGATCTGTTTGAAGCAGCCGGCGTACCGGTGAAATTTTCATAAAAAAGAAGCCCTCTCCATTTTTAGGAGGGGGCTTTTGTGCAGAAATTATGATGCAGCAAGCTCCCGGCATGCTTTTTCACAGCGGTAGCAGGCATCGGCGCAGTCTTTGCAGTGCTGGTGATCATGCTTGGAACATTCATCTCCGCATGCCTTGCAGGCCTCTGCACACAGCTGAGCGGTCTCTTTCATCAATGGACTGTTAGACTGGATTGCTTTAGCCGTCATAGCGCAAATATCTGCACATTCGCGGTCAAGGCGTATACATTCGGCCATCATTTTCACGTCGTCTTCTTGCAGGCAGTCGTTAAAGCACTGATTGCACTGCTTCATACATTCGATGCAGGCTTCGAGGCATTCCTTTTGGGTAGAATTCATATTCATCATCCTTTCTAATATTTGGTGCTGGTATAGGGGTTCCCGGAAGGGGTATTTATTCAAACGTAAAATATGTAGAAGCAGATGAAGCCTGCTTCTTGGTATCATTATTTGTAAGGGTGCTGCTGGTAAAAGAAATTAGGCGTGTGCATGATATTGCGGTAGGAGCTGTGGAAAATATGAGTAGAGGCCGGCGATACCGGAGGGATCAGCCATGTCCAGTCTCCGGTTACTTCCCGGCCTGCTTTTTGCTCCTGCTGCTCAAACCGTCTGAACTGCGAGGCGGCCGTGTGATGATCCACCATGCTGACGCCTGCTTTTTTATACGAATGAAGCACAGCGCGGTTCAGCTCGACAAGCGCCCGGTCCTTCCATAAACTTCCCGCGTACGTCCGGTCGATGCCAAGTACGTCTGCAACCCGTGGCAGCATATCGTAGCGGTCCTCGTCTGCGAGGTTCCGGGCGCCGATTTCCGTTTCCATGTACCAGCCGTTAAACGGCGCGGCCGTATACGTGATGCCGCCGATCTCCATTTTCATATCCGAAACAATGGGGACAGCGTACCATTTTAAATCGAGAGTGGCGAAAGCATCGCTATCCGGGTGGGTAATCGGTACTTCGAGTACTTCTTCGGCTGTCAGCGGAAACCACTGGGGATCGCCTTCGTTTACCTGAACGACCAGGGGAAGAAGATCAAACGATGTTTCTTCGCCCTTCCATCCCAGAGATTCACAGTAATTTGTAAAGGCCGCAGACTGCGGGTCGCCAATGATTTCCCCGTCCCGTTCGTAGCCGGCGTAGCGGATCAGCTGATAGTTCCATATGCGCATCCGCTCCTGCCCGTTTTTGACCGAAGGAAATACGGAGATAGTCGGAATGATTTTTCCGCCGTTTTCTGCGTAACGGATATGGCGGCGGAGCGCTTCAGCCGCCTGTTCCCCGGTATGCGCGTCCCGACAGTCAATAACCTGCAGGCTTTTCCAGAAAAACCTACCGATGCAGCGGTTGCTGTTGCGCCAGGAAACCTTCGCTCCGAATGCCATCTCCTCAAACGTATGCTCATAATGCCCGGAAGCTTCAATCTCCTGCTCCACGTTTTCCCAGCGCGCCTGAAAAATTTCCGCCGGCTGGTCTGTTTCCCGGTAATACTGCTCTAAAAATGCGTATGCGTCCTGTTTTAATACTTGTATATTAGTCATTATTTGTCTGCACCTCAGCTTTTGCCTTTTTTCCAGTATAAAGGTATTAGCTGCTATTATCGAAAAATCAATCTTGCAAAAGCTATTTCCCGGGTAATAAACAGCTGTGACGATGGCAGATAAATGTACGAGTTGACACGTGCTTTAAGGAAGCGAATACTGGAAACGAAAGATAAAGGGAAGCGAGTGATAGCAATGAAAGCAGTAATTACCACAGAAACCGGCGGACCGGAGGTACTGCAAATTCAGGATCGTGAGGCTCCAAAGCCGGAGATGGATGAGGTGCTGATCAGGGTAAAAGCAGCAGCCGTGAACCGGACCGACATTTTAAACCGGGAGGGCAAGGCCGGATATATCGAAAACCCGGTGCTCGGCATTGAAGTGGCTGGTGTGGTGGAAGAAGCAGGTATTGAGAACCCGTTTTCACCGGGGGACCGGGTGATGGGGCTTGTGAATGGCGGCGGCTACGCAGAATACGCCGTCATGCGGGCCGACCGGGTGATGCGGATACCCGATGCGTTCACATATGCCCAGGCAGCAGCCGTGCCGGAGGTATTCTTAACGGCCTACCAGACGCTTTATTGGATCGGGCACCTGAACCAGCATGAATCCGTTCTGATCCATGCCGGGGGAAGCGGTGTAGGCACGGCGGCCATTCAGCTTGCAAGCCAGCTTTCGTCGGCCCGCATCTTTACTACCGCCGGATCAGCGGAAAAGCTGGAATTTACTCAAAAGCTCGGCGCAGAAGTACGCATCAACTATAAAGAGCAGAATTTTGAGGAAGAGGTACTTGCGGCTACCGATAATAAAGGTGTAAATGTGATTTTGGATTTTGTCGGGGCCTCCTACTGGGAACAGAACCTGAAAAGCATTCAAACCGATGGGCGCTGGGTTTTAATTGGCGTGCTTGGCGGGGCGAACGTGCCGAATGTGAACCTGATGAAGCTGCTGATGAAGCGCGTGCAGCTGACCGGTACGCTTCTTACACCGCGGAGCGATGAGTATAAAGCCGAGCTGAGCAGGGATTTTGTGAAGCACGCAATGCCGCATCTTGAAGACGGCTCCATCCGTCCTATCGTAGACACAGTTTTTTCATTTGAACAGGTTGCAGATGCGCACCGTCATATGCAGGACAATAAAAACATCGGAAAAATCATATTGGAATGGTAGAAAAGAGCCTGGCTTCAGGCTCTTTTTTTATGGCTGCTCATTTCCACTGGAGCTCTGCACCGCCGGTCCGGGTCACGTTCCGTCGCGAAGCGAGGTCTTCGACGAGCTGCAGAAGTGCGTAGTCCTTCTGCTTTGCTTCAATCATGCCATCAATGGGCTCGCCGATTTGCTTTAAGGCTTGAAGAAACGGAAGATTGAACTCCGGATCCACGTAGTCGGCATGGCTGCGGAAGGCCTCGGATGATTTCGGTGAGGAAAGATGGATTTTCGGTCGGCTATCGGTATGTGCCCACGTATCGATAAAACGTGGCAGCAGCTCCTCCAGACGTTCCTCCCCGGAATGGTTGGCCTCGAAGTGATGATAATCAAACATCATTGGAATTTTTTCCTGTTCACAGACAGCGAGCACGTCGCCTGCTGTGTACGTTTTATCATCATTTTCCAGTGTCATCCGTGCCTTGATTTTTTCGGGCAGCTGCTGAAGGTTTTTGTGAAACCGTGCCACCGCTGCATTTTTATCCCCGTAGGCTCCTCCGACATGCAGGTTGATCCATGCCCATTGTTCAAGTCCCATGGCTTCAAGCATATGGTAATGATACTCCATGTCCTGCACGGCATTGGCGGTGACATTCGGCTTGTCGCTTGTAAATAACGTAAACTGGTTCGGGTGAAAGCTCGGGCGGATATTGTTTTTCCGCACGAGTCTGCCGATTTCCCTGTATAAATCCGCAAAAGGCGTTATGTAATCCCATGCGGCGTCGTCATGAGTGGCGAGCGGCGCAAGCGAGGAAGAAAAACGGTACAGGGGAATGTCGTGGGCGATATTGTAATGAAGCATCCGGATCGTATGCTCCAGATTCAAACGGGTGACCTCGTGCAGCTTATCCTCGCGGCTGTCCTGGTCCATTTTCTGCCAACGCGTTAGTGTCATTGTTTTGCCCGGAGAAGCATTCCAGAGAGCGAGAGCCTGGGATACGTATCCGAGTCGTAAAGTCATCATACATACTGCCTCCAATTTCAGATCTTTGTTACACATACCCAAAAAGCTGCAAACGTAGTCTTCAGGGGCAGTGGCAGAGAAAATAAATCGTGACTTAATTGAACGAATATTGTAAAATAGTTTAAACGATAATAATAAAAAAGTTCAATTTAAGGGGGTGCAGACGTGAATGAACTGGTGAAATTAGAGGGTGTGTCAAAATATTTTGGAAAGCATGCGGCGCTTGAGCATGTGGATTTGATGATCCACCAGGGAGAAACGGTAGGGTTTCTCGGTCCGAACGGATCCGGAAAGTCTACAACGATCCGGGTGATGCTCGGTCTGCTGAAAAAAAGCGGCGGTGAAGTGAAGCTGTTTGGCAAAGATGCGTGGACTGAGGCAGTAGATATTCATAAACGGGTGGCTTACGTACCGGGTGATGTGAACGTCTGGCCGAATTTAACCGGCGGCCAGGTGATTGATGTTCTTGGGAAGCTGCATGGTGATTTTAATGAAGAGAAACGCCAGCAGCTGATTGAACGTTTTCAGCTCGATCCGAGAAAAAAAAGCAAAACGTATTCGAAGGGAAACCGGCAGAAGCTGGCACTCATTACGGCGTTCGCCTCGGAGGCGGATCTGTATATTTTTGACGAACCGACTTCGGGTCTGGATCCGTTAATGGCTTCCATCTTCCGGGAGTGCGTGCGGGAGCTGCAGCAGGAAGGAAAGGCTGTGCTTCTTTCGAGCCACATACTGGCAGAGGTGGAGGAGCTGTGTGACCGGGTGAGCATCATTAAAGAAGGAAAAATTATTGAATCCGGAACGCTTGAGGAGCTTCGGCATTTAACCCGTATTTCCATTACGGCAGAAACGAAGCAGACGGTCGCTTCTTTAGCGGAACGGAGTGACGTTCACCAGTGGAAGGCAGACGAGTCGAAGGTGCACTTTTATGTGGATGCAAAAGGACTGGCACCGGTCATGCAGGAACTCGCGGCAGCGGAGGTGGTTTCACTGGAATCCAGGCCGCCGACGCTCGAAGAAATTTTTCTTCGCCATTATGAATCGAAGGCAGGGGAAGCAGGATGAACACGTCCATGTTCACAGGAACGGGCAGGCTGTTTTGGGTCATGCTCCGGAAAGAAAGAGTGCGGCTGCCCATTTGGATCGCTTCGATTTCAGTGCTGTTTCTGCTCAGTATTCTGAGCTTTCCGGAAACGTATCCGACGCAGGAAGACCGGCAGGGAAGGGCTCTGCTTCTGGAAAGTCCGGCGCTCCGGGCGATGGCAGGACCCGGCTATGGGCTTGAAAACTATACGTTCGGAGCGATGATTACGAATGAGATGTTTTTATACGTGGCGGTCGCTGCTGCGTTTATGAGCATCTTCATGATCGTTCGCAATACAAGAGCAGAAGAGGAAAGCGGACTATCGGAGCTTGTGAAAGCAGGAGTTGTCGGCCGGGTTAGTATGTCCACAGCTGCTTTTTTGCTGATGGTGCTCGCGAATCTTTTCGTCGCCATCATTATTATTGTCGGCATGCCCTATACGATAGAGGGGCTCAGCTGGGCAGGGGCCTTGGTCTTTGGACTCGGGGTCGCCGGCGTCGGGATCATGTTTGGCGCCATCAGCCTGTTGATGGCTCAGGTGAGCGAAAGCGCCGGAGCGGCATCCGGCATCAGCTCTGCGCTGCTTGGCCTGGCATTTTTATTCCGGGCCGTCGGCGATGTGGCTGCCGTGGATGTATGGCGGTGGCTGTCTCCGATTGGATGGGGCCAGGCGATGCGCGCCTTTGTGGATGAGCGCTGGTGGCCGCTCGGTCTGTTTGCCGGGGGTATTATACTACTCGCCGTGGCAGCTATTTATGTAGACTACCGCCGGGATGACGGGGCCGGGGTGCTGAGGGTTCAGGGCGGTAAAGCCCGGGCCGGCAGCAGTTTGACTCACCTGCTTGGTCTGCAGAGCTTTTTATTTCGATGGGTTTTTCTGAGCTGGGCAGCGGGCGCGGCCCTGTACGGTATGGCGATGGGAGCCATCAGTGAAGAAGCTGCGGACTTTTTTGCGGATAATCCAATCGGGGAAGATTTTCTCGTACAGGCCGAAGGAGCCACGCTTGCAGAATCGTTATTTGCCACGTATATGGCCTTTCTTGCCATGCTCGCGGCTGGCTATGCGCTGCAGGTGATGACCAAAATGATCCGGGAGGAAAAGAGCGGCCGGGGAGAGATTTTGCTGGTACAGTCTGTACCGCGTCCGCGGTGGATGCTTGATTATCTCCTGATTTCCTGCGTGGGAAGCTTCATGCTGCTTGTGATCAGCGGCATCGGCGCCGGAGCGCTTTACGGCTACTACACGGACAGCGTGGAAGGGGCATGGAAGGTGTTTTTCTCTGCCATCGCACAGACGCCGGCTGTCTGGGTGTTTATTGGGTTGGCGGCTTTATTAATGGGCCTGTGGCCCAGGGCGATGTCGCTCGTCTGGCTTGTGTATACGGCGTTTACCCTGATCGGGCTTATTGGGCCGCTGCTTCAGCTGCCAGACTGGGTGAGTGACATTTCACCATACGCGCAGATTCCGGGCGTGCCTGCAGAGGAATGGACAGGCTGGTCGACAGTTATTCTTCTGGCAGTATTTGCCGCTTTTACAGCAATCGGAATGTATACGATTAGAAAAAGAGACTTAATCCTTTAAAGTAAGGATAGAAATGGGGAAGCAGCAGTGGCGCACAATAAAAAACGACGAACAACAAGAAAAAAGAAAGATCTGGTCGAAACTGCGCACCGCCTGTTTCTGCAGGAAGGGATAAAAGCGGTCACCATCGAACAGCTGTGCGCGGAAGCAAGTGCAAGCAAGGCCACATTTTATAAATACTTTACAGACAAAGAAGGCATTTTAAGCGAAATGCTCGACGGCGTGATGCAGGAGTCCAAAGAAAAAATGGAAGAACTGATCGGGCAAAGCAGAAAGCATGGGATGACCGAAGAAATGCTTTTGAAAATATTTGATATGAAGGAATACGAATCATTTTTTCAATCAAGCTTTCTCACAGAATTAATGCAGGATTATCCGCATGTACTGGCCGATTACAGCAGCCGGGGCGAAAAGATAGTCATGCCGGTATTCCGGGAGCTGGTGGAGCTGGCAAAGACGCAGGGAATACTCCGGGAAAATATTAATATTGATTTTTTCATGTCGTATGCCATCTCGCTCCGGCAGATGGTGGCCTTCCGGATTCAGCAGGGGGAGGACGTGCCGGGGGGCATGACGCTTGAAGAATACCAGACGCATTTTTATGATTTGTTTTTGTACGGTATCGTTAAAAGATAATCAAAAAGGCTGCCGGGGACGGTGGCTTTTTTGCGGTAGCTGGGATTTCCCCTGGCGGGTGGAGGGCGTTTTCTGCTACAGTAAAAGTTAAATTAACCAATCGTTTCAGAAATGATTGGATATGTATCACAAGGAGGCAGAAACGGTGAACATAGGAGAAACGCTGCAGCGCCCGGTTTGGAAAGATGCAACACTGCTTGCCGGAAAAGACGGGGACATCCGGGAAATCCGGCAGGTGAACATGATGGATGCGCCGGATATTGTTGATTATCTGCAGGAGGATGATCTGCTGGTAACGACCGGCTATCATTATAAAGATCGTCCTGAGGAATTGAGTATACTCATCGAGCGGATGGACGCTGTAGGATGTGCCGGCATTGGGCTGAAAATCGGGCGTTTTCTCCAGGAGGTTCCGGAGAACGTTCTCGAAAAAGCAGACGAGCTGCAGTTTCCTATTATTGCCCTCCCGGAAGATATCGGTCTTGGAGCAATGGTCAACGATATGCTCAACGACATGCTTTCGGTACGGACAAGAGAGCTGCGCGAAGCGTTAAACATCCACCAGCGGCTGACCGATCATGTAATGCATGGAAAAGGCCTGACAGCGCTCCTTGAAGAAGTGTGCGACTACATCGGCTTTCCGGTTCTGCTGCTGGATGCCTATGACCGTCCGATCTATGCAGGCGAAGGAATGGAGAAAGCGCAGGGAGTACTTGAAGCGCACCGTAGGGCAAAACGGGATTTATTTTTAAGCGGCAGTACATACAGCAGCTTCTGCGTGTGGGAAACAGGGCAGACGTACACATTGTTTCCGGTACGGACGCATGAAACACGCAGCGGGTGTCTCGTAATTGGCGGCGAAATTCTGATTTATGACAACGGGCTCGTGCTGATCATCGACCAGGCTGTGAACGTGATCGGATTCGAACGAATGAAGCAGAGTGCCATCGCTCAATATGAACGAAGAGCCCGTGACGAATTTTTTCAAAATTTCATTAACGGAGGCTATTCGTCCGATGAAGAAGCGCGAAACCGGGCGGAGGAGATGGGGCTGCCAAATAACCGTAATTACGGCTGCGCCGTCGGTATGCTTGACCCCGAGCCCCGCCTTCCGGTCACCTATACCCAGCAGCAGCGGGAAATGGACCACATGTATGAATACATTGAAGGCGAGTTGGACAAATGGCGTTCCCCGGCCTGGTTTTTTAAAAAAGAGCGGCAGTGTATTATTTTGTGGGAAGCGGAGCAGCTGCATGCAGACGCTGATGAAGATTCAGTGGAAGCCCTGCGGCAGCTGCAGGAGGGGATTCGCCTGTTTTTTGACCGCTCGATATCCTTTGGCCTCGGAAATGCGGCGAGGACGTTTCTTGACACCCCGGCTTCCTACAAAGAGGCGGAAAACACCCTTTACAACAGCCAGCTCACCGGTGAGCGCGGCTTCATCCGCTCCTATTATACAAAGGATATCGCCCAGCTTCTCCGGCTGCTGCCCACCGAAGAGCTGGCCTCGTTCAGCCACTCAGTCCTGCAGGAACTAACGGAGGGGGGCCAGGAGGACCAGGGGCTTGTGCAGACGTTATCCGTCTACCTGGAGTCGCACTGCCATGTGGCTGATACGGCAAAACGGCTTTACATTCACCGCAATACGGTGCTCTACCGCCTGGAAAAATGCGAGGAGCGCTTAGGGGTTTCCCTGAAAAATCCCGAAACGACGATGCGGCTGCGCCTGGCGCTGCGGGTGCAGAACGTCCTTTCCTCGGAATGATGTAAGATAATCTGCGCAGAGCCCTTCGCTTTCTTAAGAATTATAGATAAAGTAGCTAAAATATTTTGATAAATTTATATAGAATATCTAATGAAACGAGTCCGGGCCTCCTATAAGATGAATAGTAAGGTAATAATAAAAGGAGGAACACCTAATCATGGCTAACGGAACCAACGGGCTTCGGACTTTTTCATTGGGACTTCAGCACGTACTTGCAATGTACGCCGGAGCGATACTCGTTCCGCTTATCGTAGGACGCGCGCTGGAGCTTTCAGCAGAACAGCTGGCATACTTAGTGGCAATTGACCTGCTTTCCTGCGGTGTGGCAACTCTGCTGCAGCTGTGGAGAGGAAAACATATCGGCATCGGACTACCTGTCATGCTTGGGGTATCATTTGTAGCAGTGACACCGATGATCAGTATTGGCACCAATTACGGCATAACAGCTATTTACGGTTCGATTCTTGTGGCGGGACTGTTTGTTGTTATCTTTGCCAGATTTTTTGGAAAATTACAAAAGCTGTTCCCGCCGATTGTGCGAGGCACTGTCGTAACGATTATCGGGCTGTCGCTTATTCCTACTGGTATTAAAAACATGGCCGGCGGAGAAGGAAGCGAAAATTTCGGTTCTCTTTTCAATCTGCTTTTATCTGTCGGCGTACTTGCCGTAATAATCCTTCTATTCCGGATGTTCACCGGGTTTATGAGGTCGCTCGCTGTTCTGATCGGTATTGCCGGCGGCACGATAGCCGCAGCAGTGATGGGACAGGTCTCCTTCGGAGAAGTGATGGAAGCCTCGTGGTTCCAGTTTCCACAGCCGCTGTACTTCGGCATGCCAACATTTGAAATTGGGCCGATTATCACGATGGTTATCGTGTGCAGTGTGATCGTCGTTGAAACGACAGGGGCCTACTACGCAGTTGCCCGTATTACGGATCGTGAACTAAACGAAGACGATCTGGTCCGAGGCTACCGTTCCGAAGGGCTCGCAGTCATTATCGGCGGCTTGTTCAACGCTTTTCCCTACAGTACATTTGCCCAGAATGTAGGTCTGCTCGAGCTGTCAAAGGTAAAAACGAGAAACGTTATTTTCTCTGCAGCTATGACCCTGATCGTCCTGGGACTGATTCCAAAGGTTGCTGCCCTGGTGGTCATAATTCCAACGCCGGTGCTTGGCGGAGCGACTGTCGTCATGTTTGGAATGGTCGTCGTGGCGGGTCTGCAGATGCTTCGCGAGGTCGATTTTAATGAACAGTCGAACCAGCTGGTGGTGGCCTGCTCCGTATCTCTTGCGCTGGGCGCCACAGTAGTGCCCGAGCTGTTTTCAAGCCTTCCGGAAGGGCTTGCCATCATCTTCGGAGACGGTATTATCACTGGTAGTTTAGCCGCAATTTTCATCAATCTCCTATTTAACACACGGTGGAAGGGGGAACATGTATATAATGGAGAAAAACAAAGCAAAGCTTGAAGGAGGAGTAGTGCATGCTGACTATTGAACAAGTAAACCAATTATCCCGCCGGGAATTTATCGACACTTTCGGAGGGGTGTATGAAAATTCTCCGTGGGTGGCAGAGGCAGTTGAACCGGTGAGGCCGATGGAATCTGTTGAAGATCTGCATCAGCGGATGGCAGGCGTAGTTATGACATCCGGGGAAGAGAACCGGCGCGCGTTGATCCAGGCGCATCCTTCTCTCGGGGAAAAGAAGCCGATGAGCGGGGCATCCACTGCCGAACAGGAAAGTGCTGGTTTAACGGAGATGGAAGAAGAGCAGCAGGAAGAGCTGCGTATTTGGAACGAGCGTTACCAGGACAAATTTGGCATGCCGTTTATTATGGCGGTAAGAGGAAAGACGGCAGAGGATATTTTACAGGCAGTACAAACACGTATGGACCATACCCAGGAGGAGGAAGAGCGCCAGGCTCTCCGGGAAATTCACCGCATAGCTTTTCTGCGGCTTGAGGCCATCATTGAAGAGGAGCAGCCGGAAACGGGGGCTGCATCAAACGAAAGTGTGGAAACAGACAATAGTGCCGCAGGCGGAGAGCATGAAGCTTCTGCAGCACTCGCGGCAGAGCCGGCCCGCATGTCCCAGACAGTGACAAGGACAAGCAGTAAAAAACGGAGAACAATGAGCTATGGCAAAGGCGATGTGTTTGCCTACCGAACCTTTTCCATTCCATTTACAGATATTACGCCAATACCGGAGTCTCCGTACGAGGGCACCAATAATACGATCTTTGGTTTGAATGTGTCCGTTAATATTACCGGGGAAGCCTTTCTGCCGAGCTTCACCGAAGGCGACAACAGTATGGTGGTGGCAACAGACTCCATGAAAAACTTTATCCAGCGCCATCTGGGAAGCTATGAAGGTGCGACGGTGGAAGGGTTCCTTGCTTATGTCGGGGAAGCGTTTCTCGAAAAATATGATCATGTTGAAACCGCGGAAGTATACGCTGATCATCTTCCTTTTGAAAAAGTGAATGTAGACGATACAGGATACAAAAGCGGTGTAGTTTTTAAAAAATCTCATAACGAAAAACCTGCAGCGATGGTAAAAGTAGGACGGACTTCATACGGGGCTCCGCAAATTATTGAGCAGGAGAGCTACGTAAAGGACGTCCAGCTCGTGAAGGTAGTGGACAATTCATTTGTCGGCTTTATCCGGGATGAATACACGACGCTGCCGGAGGACTCCAACCGCCCGTTGTTTATTTATTTAAATATCGGCTGGACATATGAAACGCCACATACTGCCTTCGGACAGGGCGGGGAAGGCTACGTAGCTGCTGAGCAGGTGAAGGATATTGCAGCTGCCGTTTTCCATGAAACACAGACGGCCTCGATTCAACAGCTGATCTATTATATCGGCCGCCGGGTGCTTGAGCGGTTCCCGCAGCTTCAGGAAGTCTCGTTCGAGTCGCAGAACCATACGTGGGATACTGTTGTCGAAGATATTCCGGGAAGCGACGGCAAAGTATACACAGAGCCGCGCCGTCCATACGGCTTCCAGCGCTTTGCGGTACACCGCGAAGATCTGGATCCTGAAGGAGAAGTATAAATGGGACTCACAACACATGTGCTTGATCTGGCTTCCGGCCATCCAGGCGAAGGTATAGCTTTAACGCTGTACCGTCTGGATGGCAGCCGGAAAATTAAAGAATCAGAACGGGTCACCAATGCAGATGGACGGGTGGATGAACCGCTGCTGCAGGCAGATGATATTCAAACAGCTGCGTACGAGGTGGAATTTCAAACAGGGGAGTATCTCCGGCAGAAGGGATGGACAAAGGAGGAACCGCATTTTCTAGAAACGGTGGCCCTCCGCGTCACGCTTTCGGCGGAAGAAACGTCCTATCACCTTCCGCTGCTGTTATCCCCCTACGGCTATCAAACGTACCGGGGAAGCTGATTAAAAGCCAGGCAAAGGAGGGACCGTATGGCTGTTCATTCTTCAAACATAATTCAGGACCAAATCGATCAGCTGCTGGAGTGGCTTGCCGGCTTTGGAAAAACAGAAGACGGCGGTGTGACGAGGCTTTTATATGATAAATCGTGGCAGCAGGCGCAGGAAGCAATAAAGGAGAAAATGGGGGCAATGGGTCTTGAAGCCCGGTATGATGCCGTCGGAAATGTATTCGGACGCTTTGAAGGGACAGAAAAAACGGACAAGGTCGTTATGACAGGCTCTCACATTGACTCTGTCGTAAATGGCGGTATATATGACGGTGCTTATGGAGTGGCTGCTGCAATGCTTGCCGTAGAAAGGCTGAAGCAGACTTACGGGCGGCCGAAGCAGAGCATTGAAATCGTATCATTCTGTGAGGAAGAGGGAAGTCGTTTTCCGGTCACGTTCTGGGGCTCGGGCCATATTACCGGAAGGCTGTCAGAGGGTGAAACAGAGACCCTGAAGGATACAGACGGTATCTCTATCGGCCAGGCGATGCGGGCATGCGAATTTGAAGCTGCGGCATCGCTTCCGCTCAAGCGTGATGACATTGACTCCTTCATCGAGCTTCATGTGGAGCAGGGAGGCACATTGAAAAAGACGAATGCTTCTGTTGGTGTGGTGTCAGATATTGTCGGACAGCGCAGATATCACATTACCGTGGAGGGAGAAAGCAATCACGCCGGAACCACTCCCATGCCTGAACGCAAGGATGCGGTGGTGTTATCCAGTGAGCTGATTACAAATATCACCGCGATGGCCAGGCGGAAGGACGAAAGCATGGTGGCCACAGTGGGCAAAATGGAAATTACGCCAAACGTACCGAACGTGATCGCGTCTAAGGTCGTTTTCAGCCTGGATGTCCGTCATCACAGCAAAGCGCTGCTCGAAGAATTCGAGCAGGAGCTCGAAAATCTGTACGCTGCGCAGGCTGCACAGTGCGACATGAGCGTTTCTTCAAATTGCTGGATGGAGGTAGAGCCGGTGCCAATGAGCAGAGATGTATATGAAACGATGCACAAAGCTGCTGAAAGCCTGCATATTTCATCGCAGCTGATGATCAGCGGAGCCGGGCACGACGCCCAGGTCATGGGCAGCTATTATCCGACTGCACTGTTGTTTGTGCCAAGCGAAGCCGGTGTGAGCCATTCCCCGAAGGAATACACCAAGTCCAGCGACTTGGAACAGGGAGTCAAAGTGCTTGAAGAAACACTGTTTCGTTTAGCGTATTAGAAAGGAGAGTAAATATGGGCTATCATCAGGAAATCCAGCCGCCGCTCCGCACGATCATGACACCGGGCCCGGTGGAGGCGGATCCCCGGGTGCTCCGTGCCATGAGCACGCCGGTAGTCGGACAGTTTGATCCGGCCTTTACGAGTATTATGAATGAAACGATGGAGCTTCTTCGCCACATCTTTCAAACTGAAAATGAATGGGCCTTTCCGGTGGACGGGACCTCCCGTTCAGGTATTGAAGCAGTGCTTGCGAGTACGATTCACCCGGGGGACCGGGTGCTCGTGCCTATTTACGGTCGGTTCGGGTATCTTTTAACCGAGATCGCCGAACGGTACGGCGCAGAGATCCACACGCTAGAAAAGGAATGGGGGACGGTCTTTTCCCCGGAAGAAGTCATCGAGGAAATGGACCGTGTGAAGCCGGATATTGTTGCGATGGTGCACGGCGAAACGTCGACCGGCTGCATTCAGCCGCTTAAAGAAATCGGGCACGCCTGCCGGGCACGCGGGATCTACATTGTAGTGGATGCGGTGGCGACGATCGGCGGCGTGCCGGTCAAAACAGATGAATGGTGTCTTGATGCGGTCATCGGCGGGACGCAGAAATGCTTCAGCGTCCCCTCCGGGATGGCACCGCTTACGTACAATGAGCGCCTCGAGCGCCGCTTTCAGGATCGGAAAAAAGTGGAGCGGGGAATTACGACTGAAGCAGACAAGCAGCCGGAGGCACCGATGATCCGGAGTAATTACTTTGATCTCAGCCAGCTGCAGGACTACTGGGGTCCACGCCGCTTGAATCATCATACCGAAGCGACGTCGATGGTTTATGCGCTTCATGAAGGTTCGAGACTGATCGTCAACGAAGGGCTTGAAGCCCGTTTTGCCCGGCACCGCTACCATGAGGAAGCGCTGACATCCGGTTTAAAGGCAATGGGCCTGTCGCTGTTTGTTGAAGGCGAACCGAAGCTGCCGGTTGTCACCTGCATTAACGTCCCAGAGGGCATTGACGCAGATGAGGTCCGCAAAATGCTGCTTGAACAGTTCGGGATTGAAATCGCGTCCTCTTTCGGACCACTGCACGGCAAAATCTGGCGCATCGGTTCCATGGGCTACAGCTGCCGGAAGGAAAATGTGCTGGCCGTGCTCGGAGCGCTGGAATCAGTGCTTTTATACGCCGGGGCCCAGGTGAATCCCGGAACTGCCCAGCAGGCAGCCCTGTCCTTTTATATGCAGGAAAAAGATACAAAAGCCACGGCTGAAGTATAGGAGGACACATAAAGAATGTATGATCTGCTGATTAAAAATGGAATCGTTGTCCGCCCAACCGGTACAGAAGTAACTACCGTGGCAGTCACAGATGGAAAAATAGCAGCCTTTGGCGTTTCTGATGAAAAGAAAGCGCAAAGCGTAGTAGACGCTGATGGGATGCTCGTTATGCCGGGAGCGGTAGATGTTCACGTTCATTTCAGTGAGCCCGGCCGGGACTGGGAAGGCTTCGAAACAGGCTCCCGGATGCTTGCAGCGGGCGGTATCACTACGTATATGGATATGCCCTTAAACGGTATTCCTTCTACGATTACAACGGAAAACGCCGAAGAAAAAGCAGCGCTCGGCCGGCAGAAATCCGTCCTGGACTTTGGGCTTTGGGGCGGCCTCGTCCCCGGGGGAGTAGAACATATTCCGGCTATGGCGGCGCGTGGCATACGTGTATTTAAAGCCTTCATGTCGCCGAGCGGCAACCCGGAGTTTGAACGGGCGGATGATGAAACACTGTTCCGGGGCATGCAGGTGATTGCTGAACACGGAGGGATGCTCGGTCTTCATGCAGAAAGCGAGCCGGTAGTGAGTACGCTCAGCAGGCAGTTCGAGGAGCGGGGCCAAACGGAAGCGGATGACTATTTAGCTTCGAGGCCGGTGGAAGCAGAACTCGAAGCGGTACAGCGCGCTCTCGTTTTTGCGAAGCAGACAGGCTGTCCGCTGCACTTCGTACATATTAGCTCTGCTGAAGCGGTCCAGGTGATTCAGCGCGCAAAAGCAGCCGGGCAGGACGTTACGCTCGAAACCTGCGCCCATTACCTGATGTTTGACCACGAAGCACTGCAAATGCGCGGAGCCGAAGCAAAATGCGCGCCACCGTTACGGGAGGCCGCGGTGCAACAGGAGCTTGTGTCCAGATGGAAGCAGGGAGAGATAGATATGGTGACCTCCGATCATTCACCGTGTCCGGAAGAGTTGAAAGAAGGCGGGCTGTGGCAGGCGTGGGGAGGTATTTCGAGCGGACCATACACGCTGTTAAGTGTACTCGAGCTCACAGCGAAGCATGATCTGTCATGGGGACAAGCAGCAGCGTGGACTGCAGAGCAGCCGGCGTACCGTTTTGGACTGCATCAAAAGGGGAGCCTGGAAAAAGGGAAGGATGCAGACATCGTGCTGGTCGACCTTTACGAAGAAACGACAGTAGCACGTGAAACAATGCATATGCGCCACAAACACAGCTTGTTTGAAGGGCATCGTTTTCCGCACCGCATACATTCGGTCTGGCAGCGGGGCACAGAAATTTATAACGGAAAAACTGATACATTTACAAACAATAAAGGAAAGTGGCTGCAGGAACAATGATCCGGCAGCCACTTTTTTTAGCGCAGAAGGCGGTTAATGAATTTACGTGCTGTACGGTTGGCAGAGCGGCGCGCGAGGCGTTTCCCCAGGGAACCGTTTTTAGCTGCCTTTACATCACCAGTCACACGGTTAGCTTTTAAAATCGTACGTGCGAGCTTTTGAAAAGCCATCTGAACACTCCTTTCCGGGAACTTCTTGTTGTATAGTATATATCCTAATTTGTACAAAAATAAGCCTCCAAATGAATTTCATTTGAAGGCCTGGAAGCGGAAAAGTTTATTTCAGCAGCCATTCATGATCCGGGTCATTATGGAATTTCCACTGGCGTACCGGGCCGGCCATCACGTTCAAATAATAAGCCTGGTAGCCTGCAGGAGCTGCCACCGGATGGTAGCCTTTAGGCACCATCACTACATCGTTGCTGTTTACGACCATTGTTTCATCAAGGTCTCTCGGATCGTCGTAAACGCGGTGAATCAGGAATCCGCCTTCCTCCGGGTCCACTTTATGAAAATACGTTTCTTCCAGGTAGGACTCGTGTGGAAGGTTTTCGGTATCGTGCTTGTGCGGCGGATAGCTTGACCAGTTTCCTTCCGGTGTATACACCTCCACCACGAGCACGCTCTCGGCTTCCTCAGAGTCCGGAAGGATATTATGCACTCTCCGGGACATGGAGCCGGAGCCGCGGTCTTCTGTGCCTACATCCTCCGGGCCGATCAGGCGGGCATTGTACTTTCCGGTTGCCGGTGCCTTACAGACGGCGAGTTCAATATCTGTATTCGCCTTTACCTCAAAGCGGTCCCTGGCCGGAACGTATACCGAATACGGCGGAATTTTTTCGAAAACACTCATGCGCTTGCCGAGGTTTTCAAAGGAGTCATTGCTGGTCTGGATGTCTGCTTTGCCGCTTAACAGCACGAGGCATGCTTCGTTATCGCCGGTGTCGGCCTGAATGCTTTCGCCCTCCTGCACACGGTACACCTCGAAGCCGACATATTTCCATCCGGCGCTTTCCGGGGTAACATCATGGATTTTTTGTGCGTTGGTATCTGGTTTTACGACTAAGTTTGGCATACATAAACACCCTTTCTAAGAGATTTCAATTGTTTCGGATTCCACATCAGCAACATATACGGTTTTTTTCTCTTTCCATGCTTTTGCTGCAGCCAGTGCAGCCGTCTGGGCGGCGATGCCATCATCGCCGGTGCAGACAGCCGGGGTGTTGGACTGCACGGATTCAGCGAACATCGCAATTTCGCGCTCGAACGCCGTCTGATACCGTTCGAGGAAGAAATGCACCGGCTTTTCCGATTTAATAAAATCGTCCTGCCACCACTCCACCTGATGGATTGGCTGGTTCGGCACCGTGGCTGCCCCGTTGGAGCCAAACAACTCGAGACGCTGGTCATAGCCGTAGACCGCCCGCCGGCTGTTTTCAATCACACCGACGGCCCCGCTTTCAAATGTTAAAGAAATAACAGCCGTGTCAATGTCGTCGTAATCGTTGAACCGCTTGTCGGTCAGGGCACCGCCGTGCACAGAAATAGCTGCAATATTTTCTCCCATAATATAGCGGGCCATATCAAAGTCGTGAATAGTCATATCCACGAACAGCCCGCCGGATGTTGCCACGTATTCCATGGGAGGCGGGGAAGGATCGCGTGAAATAATCTGCAGCATCTCGGGGGTGCCGATCTGGCCGTTAATCCGCATCTTTCGCACCTGCTGGAAGGAAGGATCAAAGCGGCGGTTGAAGCCGATCTGAAAAACAAGACCTGCTTCTTTGGCCGACTTGACTACCCGGCGGGATTCTTTAATATCGAAGCTGATTGGTTTTTCACAAAAAATATGTTTTTTGTTATCAATGGCCTTATCAATCAGAGAAATATGCTCTGAGGTGGCAGCGCAGATGAAAACGGCATCAATTTCGGGGTCAAAAAGAATATCTTCGGCATTGGACGTTACGTACTGCGGAGAAAAGGCCTGCTCGATCGTTTCAAGAGCAGAGGTGTTTATATCTGCGACAGCCCGGAGGCCAGTGTCAGGAAGATGATGAAGGTTTTCTATATGCAGCCGGCCGATGCGCCCGGCGCCGATAACACCTATATTAACCATATGCGGAACCTCCATAAAAATGTATTTTAAAGAAAGCGCTTAACTTTAATGTGAATTATACATTAATGAATCGCTTACATCAATCGAAGAATGAGATTTTTCAGAAAGCATGCAGCAGCATTCACCTTTAATATAGAAATTAAAGAAAAATCAAAAAAATACTTTACATCTGAATGCGCTTTCTTTAGAATCAGACGTATAGAAGAGGAAAGCGCTTAACCATAAATCGATTAAAATAACGAAGGGTGGTTATGTTTTAATGGAATTTCCAAAAAACCGTTCAAGGGATCTGGTTGGCATGGGCCGGCTGACGATTGACATGAACGCGAATGAAATTAACCGTCCGATGGAAGAAACGAGGACGTTTACGAAATATGTGGGAGGATCTCCGGCAAATATTACGATTGGGGCATCGAGACTCGGTCTCAGCACCGGCTTTATCGGCAAGATAGCAGATGATCAGATGGGCAATTTTATCCGCAGCTACTTTGAAAAAAATAATATCAATACGGAAAACGTAAAAACAGACGATACGGGTGCGGTGACCGGTCTCGCCTTTACGGAAATTATTAGTCCGGAAGACTGCAGTATACTTCTGTACAGAGACAATGTGGCGGATCTGAAAATCAGCCCGCTCGAAATTTCCGAGGAATACATTAAAAATACATCCGCGGTAATGTTTTCCGGCACGGCGCTTGCTGCGAGCCCTTCCCGCGAAGCGGTCTTTCTCGCGGCAGAATATGCGCATAAACATGGAACGAAGGTGCTTTTTGATATTGACTTTCGTCCGGCGACGTGGAAATCAAAGGAAGAAACCGCCACGTATTACAACCTGCTGGCTGAAAAAAGCCATCTGATTATTGGAACAAGAGACGAATTCAATATGATGGAAAACATGGAGTCAGAAATGGATGGAAGCGATGATAAGACTGCCTCGAAGTGGTTTAATCACTCAGCAGAGATTGTGCTGATTAAGCACGGAGCCGAAGGGTCGTTTGCCTATACGAAGGACGGGGACTATTTCACCGGGAAAACCTTCGAAACCGAAGTGCTGAAAACGTTTGGAGCCGGAGACGCCTATGCTTCCTCCTTTGTTTATGGCCTGATGCAGGGCTGGGAAGTCGACCGGGCGATGGATTTCGGCGGCGCGTCCGCAGCCATTGTCATTTCCCGGCACAGCTGCTCCGAAGCGATGCCAAAGGCGGAAGAAGTACAGGAGTTCATTGATGAAAGTGTGAGAAAAGGTACCATAAAGTCCTAAGAGGACAGGGTGCTCAGGTATAATCAT
Organism: Marinococcus luteus; assembly: GCF_034497705.1. GTDB lineage: Bacteria > Bacillota > Bacilli > Bacillales > Marinococcaceae > Marinococcus > Marinococcus luteus_A. Next base: position 270,676 of record NZ_JAXRUV010000002.1, read on the forward strand.
ATGAAAGTACTTCAAAAAGCAATTCTAACATCCGTTAATATAGAAAGGACGATGAAGATATGCAGGAACAAGCAGTAACGACCTTGAAAAATTTTATCGGCGGCGAATGGGTGGAATCCCGGTCGGCGACCGACAATGTCTACAACCCGGCTACCGGTGAAGTGATCGCCCGCGTCCCGCTCTCCTTGAAGGATGAAGTGGACGAAGCCGTGAAGGCGTCCCAAGCGGCGTACCGCGACTGGTCGAAAAAGCCGGTCCCGCAGCGGGCCCGCATCCTGTTCGCCTACCAGCAGCTGCTCATCCGCCACTGGGACGAGCTCGCCGAAATCATTACGCTCGAAAACGGCAAAAACCTGAAGGAAGCCAAGGGCGAAGTGCAGCGCGGCATCGAGTGCGTGGAATTCGCCGCCGGGGCCCCGACGCTCATGATGGGCGACCAGCTGCCGGACATTGCCACCAACATCGAGTCCGGCATGTACCGCTACCCGATCGGTGTGGTCGGCGGCATTACGCCGTTCAACTTCCCGATGATGGTGCCGTGCTGGATGTTTCCGCTTGCGATTGCCTGCGGCAACACGTTCGTCATGAAGCCGTCCGAGCGGACGCCGATGCTTGCGAACCGGCTCGCGGAGCTGTTGGAGGAAGCGGGGCTTCCGAAGGGCGTGCTCTCCGTGGTACACGGCGCGCATGACGTCGTGAACGGCCTGCTCGAGCACGACGACGTGCCGGCGATTTCCTTTGTCGGCTCCCAGCCGGTCGCGGAATATGTGTATAAAAACGGCACGGCGCACGGCAAACGCGTGCAGGCACTCGCCGGGGCGAAGAACCACACCCTCGTCATGGAGGATGCGGACCTCGATAACGCCGCCTGGCAGATTCTGAATGCCGCCTTCGGCTCTGCCGGGGAACGGTGCATGGCCGCCTCCGTGGTCGCGGTGCAGGAAAGCGTGGCCGATCAGCTGGTGGCAAACATCCAGGCCTATGCCGACGACGTCACCATCGGCAACGGCCGTGAAAAAGACGTGTTCCTCGGGCCGGTGATCCGCGAAGGCCACCTCGAGAAAACGAAGGCCTACATTGACAAAGGCGTCGAGGAAGGCGCGACGCTCGTGCGCGATGGGCGCCAGGACGAGGTTGCCAAGGACGGCTACTTTATCGGGCCGACGATCTTTGACCACGTGCAGCAGACGATGACGATCTGGCAGGACGAAATTTTCGCGCCGGTGTTATCCATCGTGCGCGTGCCGGACCTGACGGCCGGCATCGCATGGGCGAACGAGTCGCGCTTTGCGAACGGCGCCTGCCTGTTCACGAGCTCCGGGCACAGCGTCCGCGAATTCCGGGAGAACATCGACGCCGGCATGCTCGGCATCAACGTCGGCGTGCCGGCCCCGATGGCGTTCTTCCCGTTTTCGGGCTGGAAGGATTCCTTCTACGGTGACCTGCATGCGAATGGCAAGGACGGCGTGGAGTTCTACACCCGCAAGAAAATGGTCACCGCCCGCTGGTAAACGTATAGCTTCAGCCAAATAGCACAAGCCCAGACTGTCTTCTCTTTCCTTTCTATTCTGAGAGAGGAGAAGGCAGTTTTTTCTTCTATAAAACGACAACAGGAAGGGGATTTTTATGCCCGTATTAACGACAGCACAGGCAATCGTACGTTTTTTGGAGCAGCAGTATATTGAATGGGACGGCGAGGAAATTCCGTTTGTAGATGGAATGTTTACGCTCTTCGGCCACGGTAACGTTCTTGGTCTCGGCCAGGCTCTTTCTGAAGCGAAGCGGCTCCGGGTGTACCAGGGAAAAAACGAGCAGGGGATGGGGCATGCGGCCATATCGTATGCTAAACAGAACAATCGCAAACGCATCATCGCCTGCACGTCTTCAGTCGGCCCTGGCTCTGCCAATATGGTGACAGCGGCGAGTGTGGCGACCGTAAACAACATACCGCTGCTTCTTTTTCCGGGAGACATCTTCGCAAGCCGCCAGCCGGACCCGGTGCTGCAGCAGGTGGAACAGCCTCACGACTTAACGATTTCCACGAACGATGCGTTCCGCCCGGTAAGTAAGTTCTGGGACCGTATAACAAGACCCGAACAGCTGATGAGCTCCTTAATCCAGGCGATGCGTGTACTGACAAATCCGGCAGAAACGGGTGCTGTTACCGTGTCCGTGCCGCAGGACGTCCAGGGGGAAGCGTACGATTTTCCGGAATCGTTTTTCCAGAAACGCGTTCACCGTGTTTCAAGAAAAGTGCCGGATGAGCGTTCGGTGAAGGAAGCAGCAGCTTTAATCCGGAGCAAAAAGCGTCCGTTTATCATTTGCGGAGGAGGCGTGCGTTATTCAGAGGCGGGAGAAAGCCTGAAAAAAATGGCGGAAGCCTGGAACGTGCCAATCGCAGAGACGCAGGCCGGCAAAAGCGCGGTGGAAAGCACGCATGAGTGGAATGTTGGAGGTCTTGGTGTAACTGGTAATCTGGCAGCGAATACGCTCGCTCCGAAGGCGGACGTTATTATTGCAGTAGGTACGCGCCTGGCTGACTTTACCACCTCCTCGAAGCAGCTGTTCCGGGATGAAAATGTCGAATTTATTTCGATCAATGTGTCGGAATTTCACGGGGTGAAAATGGATGCAGCCCCATTAATCGGGGACGCTCAGGCTGTAATTGACGCGCTGGTAAACGAAACAGGAGACTATACGTCTGAATTTAAAAACGAGACCGAAGAGGCGAAGGCGGCCTGGACCAGGGAAAAAGAGCGGCTTTATTCTGTCCGATACACGGAAGAAGGCTTTACGCCTGAAATCGCCGGTCATCTTGACGAGGAGCTGCAGGAGTACCGTAAAGTGCTGGGCACGGATCTGGCGCAGACGACAGCACTCGGTATTGTGAACCGGGAAATCGATGAAGACGCTGTAGCCGTCGGAGCGGCCGGAAGTCTGCCTGGCGACATGCAGCGCCTGTGGGAGTCGAGCCAGAAATACCGGTACAACATGGAATACGGCTACTCCTGCATGGGCTATGAAATTTCCGGGGCGTTTGGGGCCAAGCTTGCTGAGCCGGACAAGGAAGTATACGCCATGGTCGGGGACGGCAGCTTTTTGATGCTGCATTCAGAAATGATTACAAGCGTACAGGAAAACAAAAAAATTAACGTAATGCTGTTCGACAATTCTGGATACGGCTGCATTAACAACCTGCAGATGGGCAACGGCATGCAGAGCATTGGAACCGAATTTCGTCATCGTGATGAAGAAAAGGATGAAATGTGTGGCAGTGTGATGCACATTGACTATGCGAAGGTAGCTGAAGGCTACGGCCTGAAAACGTACCGGGTGACGACAGAGCAAGGGTTGAAAGAAGCAATCGCTGAGGCGAAAAAGCAGACGGTGTCTACGCTGATTGACGTAAAGGTGCTGCCGAAGACAATGACCGGAGATTATGAATCCTGGTGGCACGTCGGAGTATCAGAGGTTTCTGAGCGCGAAAGCGTGCGGGAGTCCTTTGAAGACAAAGAAAAGCAGCTGCAGCATGCCCGGAAATATTAAATGGTTAAACGCGTTCAGAGCCCCGGCTCTGGACGCGTTTTTTAAATGTAAATTATCTTTTTGATAAATCGCTTACATTTTTTCCGTTTACCCCTTGAATTACCCGGAAGGAAACGATAATATGAACATAAGTTAAGCGCTTACTCAAAAACAATTATATTAACTATAAAAACAGTGCAGGAGGTTCTAGGTCGTGGATAAAGTGAAGGTTGGAATACTCGGAGCGGGGCACATCGCTGCAGTGCATGCTGCTCTTTTAAAACTGGATGAACGGGTCGAAATCGTTGGAATTGCTGACATTTTTGAAGAAAAGGCGAAGGCACTGGCCGCAGAAGCAGGCCCGGACGTTCGTACAGCGGGCTCCATCGAAGAGCTGATTGCGCTTGGTGTGGACACGGTCTACGTCACTACGCCAAACACGATGCATGTCAGTCCGGTTCTTCATTGTTTGAAAAATAATGTAAACGTCTTCAGCGAAAAGCCAATGGCCACCTCGGAGGAAGAAGCAAGACAGATACGCGATGCCGCGCGGGAGTCTAAAGGCTGCTACAATCTTGGCATGAATCGCCGGTATGCCTATGTGTATAAGAAAATTAAAAGCTACATGGATTCCGGCCAGCTGGATGCGTGCTCCGCCCATTTCAAAATGAACCGGGGAGAGCTGCTGCATCCTGCCTGGACCTCGGATCCAGCGAAGACTGGAGGCTTTTTATACGAAACGCCTTTTCATTTGATGGATCTCTGCCGCTATTATTTCGGGGAAGTAAAGAAAGTGAAATGTGAAGCAACACAGGCCGTTTCAGACAGCGAGCTTGATAACTTTGCGATTCTTTTAACCTTTGAATCCGGCCTGGTCATGACGTTCAACACCTTTGCCCATTCCGGATGGAGCTTCCCATTTGAAGCGATTGAAATTTACGGCAAGTACAGTACGGCGTCAACCGCTGAACTCGAAACGGTGAAAATTGCCTGCGGCCTTGAAGGGGAGATTGACTCGTCGGATTATCACCTCATGCCTGTCAGTAAAAAATGGGGATATGAAGAAGAAAACCAGCTGTTCATTGATGCTCTGGTCAAAGGTACAGAACCGCCGGTAAATGCAGAGGAAGCGTACAAATCAACCTTCCTGTTAACAAGCATTTATGAAAGCGCTAAAACCGGTAAAGAAATAAATATTGCCGACCAGTTAAACAAAGTACTTTCTTAAGTAAAGAGACAAGGAGTGGCCAGAGGCTATAAAGAAGAGCAGCTAAGTCAGGCGGACAGAAAAAACACAGGAGGTGCGCAAATGGCACAGAACGATATAAGAGTAGCGGTGCTCGGACTCGGACGACTGGGACTGTTTCATGCAAGCAACATGATGAACAAAGTAAAAGGAGCCGAGCTGATACTGGTGTGTGATCCACTCGCCGAACACGCCGAAATGGTGGCTGAACAGCTTGGGGTGGAACGCTGGACGTCTGACCCTGAAGAAGTGTTTGCCGACCAGGAAGTGGACGCAGTCGTGATTGTAACGCCGACCAGTACGCACGCTGACATGATTACGAAAGCGGCCCGCAGCGGCAAGCAGATCTTTGTTGAAAAGCCGCTGACCTCCACGGTGGCAGAAGCCGAAGAGGTGATCAAAGTCGTTGAAGAGACCGGCGTTGTCTGCCAGGTCGGCTTCATGAGAAGGTACGACCCTGGTTTTCATGATGCCAAGGAGCGTATAGAAGCCGGAGAAATCGGCAAGCCGATTTATTTTAAAGGGTTCTCGAGAGACAGCGGCTCACCGCCTGCCTCTTTCATCAAAAACAGCGGCGGCATATTTCTGGACTGCTCTATTCATGACTATGATATGGCCCGGTATTTAATGGGCTCGGAAATTTCTTCCGTTTCCGGCCACGGCCGCATTCTCATTAATTCCTTCATGGAAGAATACGGAGATGTCGATCAGGCGATTACGTATTTGGAGTTTGAAAACGGAGGCGCCGGAGATGTGGAAGCAAGCAGAACATCTCCATACGGCCATGACATACGTGCAGAGATTATCGGCACCGAAGGAGCAATCTTTGTCGGTTCGCTCCATAACAGCGATGTGACAGTGCACAGCAGCTCAGGAAGCAACCACGAGATTGTGCCAAATTTCCAGACGCGGTTCCGGGAAGCGTATATTCTCGAGCTCGAACAATTTATTAAATGCGTCAAAGGAGACCAGGAACCGCGGGTCACTTCATTGGATTCCAAAATCAATATGCAGGTAGCGCTTGCGGCCACCGAATCATTTAAACACAACGGAGAACGTATTTATATGAAAGATGTTCACCAGGATAAGGTTTATACCGACTAAATAGACATTAAAAAATATCACGAAATGATAAGAAAAGGGGTGCAGCATATGGCGGGGCTTGGGAACTATGAGTTCCATCTCGGAATTGCAGCTATCAGCTGGGTGAATGATGACATTCCGGGACTGGGAGACCACTATTCACTGGATCAGATTTTAGGAGAGATGCGGGAAATCGGGTACGAAGCGACTGAAATGGGTCGCACCTTTCCACGTAACCTTGACGAATTAAAAGCGATTCTCGAAGAGCACGATATTACGCTTGCCAGTAAATTCGTCGGCACGCAGTTTTCCAACCTGCAGCATAAGGAGCAGGAAGTCCGCGATTTCGAACAATGGGTCCGGTTTTTGAAAGACATGGACTGCGAATACGTGATTGTGTGTGAAATGGGCAACTCGATGCACTGGGATAAACATGATCCTGACAAAGCAAAAATTACAGCACCTTCAGAAGCGCAGTGGAAAAGCATGGTGGACGGCTTGAACGAAGCCGGACGCATCGCGGAAAAATACGGACTCAAGCTCGTGTATCATCCGCATGCCGGCACGATTGTAGAACAACGCGAGGACGTGGACCGCCTGATGGCAGAAACCGACAAAGATGCTGTGTCGCTGCTGTATGATACCGGGCATGCCTTTTTCGGCAACTACGACCCGATGGACCAGCTGACGCGCTACTACGACCGCATTAAGTACGTACACTACAAGGACGTACGGGAAGACATTTGGAACAGGACGATTAAAGAAAACCTGACATTCCGGGAAGCTGTACTCGAAGGCCTGTTTACCGTTCCCGGCGACGGCTGCATCGATTTTGAGCCTGTCCTTGAAGAGCTGATGAAACGGGGCTACCAGGGGTGGACAGTAGTAGAAGCAGAACAGGATCCAGACGTCGCCCCGCCGTATAAATATGCGAAAATGGCGAAGGATCATCTGGATGAAACGATGGACAGGGTTCTGGAAAAATACGGGGAAAAAGCCGGGAGATAAACGAATGAAGGCATTTCGAGGGAATATCGAAATGCTTTTTTCTGCTTCAGGGAGCCTGCACTCCCGGAGGCTCGCAGTGATTTTTGTTTTCCCCTGGGCCAGAAAGCTTAAAAGAAAAGGCTTTCCCGGTGGATAGGAAGGAACGGAGGATTTATAATAAACGAAACGACAAAAATGAGGAAGATAAAATGAGACCGACAATTTACGACATCGCTGAGCGGGCTGAGGTTTCGATCGCTACAGTGTCAAAGGTGATAAACAACAAAGGAAAAATAGGGGAGAAAACTAAACAACGGGTGCTCGCCATTATGGATGAGCTTGATTATCAGCCGAGCACGGTGGCCTCTGCCCTGACAGGAAAGCAGACGAATACGATCGGCCTGCTGGTTCCTGATATTGCCAACTCCTTTTTTGCCGAGCTTGCGAGAAGCGTGGAAGACACAGGACACGCCGGTGGGTTCAATGTCGTTATATGCAATACCGACAACAATCCGGAAAAAGAAATTCAGTATTTGTGGTGGCTGAATCAAAAAAGAGTGGACGGTATTATTCTGGGCACAGGGATACAAAACACTAAAGCCCTGCAGGATTTTATGAAACAGAACATTCCCCTCGCGCTCGTGGCTAGAGACGCTTCCGAGATTAATGTAGATACGGTGCTCGTCGATGACTACCGGGGCGGATACGCGGCTACGAAGCATCTGCTCGAAGCAGGACATACCCGGATTGCTTTTGTTGTAGGCGAGATGAATAATTCGAGTGATACAGAGAGGCTGAAGGGGTTTTACGAAGCGTACGACGAGCACGGGATAAGCCGGGAGGAAGCAGTGCTCGTAAAAGACAATAATTCAATTGATGACGCTAAAAAGTCGATGCTGCAGGCTTTGCAGAGTGACCCTGGTATTACCGCAGTATTTGCTTTGAATGACTTTTTGGCAATCGGCTGTATTCAGGCAGGTAAAGAAGCCGGGCGGCGGGTACCTGAAGATTTATCCGTTGTCGGCTTTGATGATACATTTATTGCTACGCTGAGCGATCCACCGCTGACTACAGTAGCGCAGCCCATTCTTGAAATGGGGCGGCTGGTGACACAGATGCTCGTGGACCGGATCGGCGGCAAAAACGAAACGACACGGACGGTTATTTTAAATCCGGAGCTGCACGTGCGTAAGACGACCGCAGGCATAAAAGAAGCAGAAAGGGATGTTACGAGCTCATGAAATATAACACGCTTGGAAAAACAAACGAACAGGTCTCTATCGTAGGTATTGGAACGTATCAATTCGGCGGAGAATGGGGCAAGACCTTCACTCAAAAGGAAGTGGACGGTTTGTTTGAAGCAGCAAGAACGGAAAACCTTAATTTTATCGATACCGCCGAATGCTACGGGGACCATCTTGCGGAAGAACTGACCGGCACGGCCATTCAAAAGGATCGCGACCAATGGTTTGTAGCCTCCAAGTTCGGCCATCATTTTCACGGGCCGAACGACCGGACCCGGCACTATGATCCGGAGGATGTGCAAAAGCAGCTTGAATCCTCTCTCCGGGCGCTCCGGACAGATTACATTGATCTTTACCAGTTTCATTCCGGCACAGACGAAGAGTTCCGGGATGATAAGCTGTGGACGATGCTCGATAAACAGAAAAAAACCGGCAAGATCCGTCATCTCGGTCTTTCCGTGAAAAAACAGGACTACATGGATCAGATCAGGAGGGCAGAAGCTGTCGGTGCAGAAACGATACAACTGGTGTACAACCGCCTCGACCGTGAAAACGCCGAGGATGCTTTTCCGGAATGTGACCGTCAGAATCTCGGTGTTATCGCCAGAGTCCCGATGGCGAGCGGCTACTTAAGCGGAAAATATACACCTGGAGCTTCCTTTGAAGAAAATGATGTCCGCCACCGTCATCCGCAAAATGAGCAGGAAGCAGCCCTTCAGGAAGCCCTGCGGCTCAAGGAGAGTCTGCCGGACGATGTACCGCTTGCCCAGTGGTCTCTTGCCTGGTGTCTGGCCAACTCGAGTGTGGATGCTGTCATCCCCGGCTGCAAAACTCCGGAACAGCTGGTAAGCAACGCCAAAGCTGTAGATCTTCTTGATAATAAAGACACTTCCCTGTTCACTATTTAACTGAAACAGCTGACGCCTTTTCCTGAGTAGGGAAGGGCGTTTTTTTACGTAAAGAATAGAAAAATGTCCTTGAAGTAAAGCTGTTGTTTCTTTTGGGAAGCAGAAGGGAATAGTGGGGTAATAATTCATAAACAGAAAGGATGATGGAGTGTGGCAGAAGTAGAATACTGGAAACAGTTCGTAGTAGAACCACAAATGCTCGAAGCGTCGAAAACGGAAGTGTCTGACGTGTTGAAGGTTTGGAAGAACGGAGAAAAAGATGCAATCGTGATGGTTGATGAAGACAGCCGCCCGGTGGGAGTTCTTGATGAAACAAAAGTGTGGAATCACATCTACAAGGAAAAAAGCCTTGATAAAAAGATTAAGGACGGATGGATCTTGGAAGTTTCTCAGATTACGGAAGGACAGATTCCAGAATCGTGGGAACAGCAGTATCCACCAATCGCAGTCGTTAACAAAAAGGGGAGAGTCACCGGTGTCTGGACGGAAAAAGCGTTAAAAGAGCTACATACGTCTGAAACGGCTTCCTCTCCTACCTTCCGGCCCTCCATTGCTTCCTTCCGGCGTGTCATAGGGGAAAATGAAGAGATTCACCGGGCGATCCAAACAGCGAAGCGGGCCGCTAAAACGAAAACCCCCGTCTGGCTTTCCGGGGAAACGGGCACAGGCAAGGAATTGTTTGCCCAGGCGATTCATCAGGAAAGCGGCAGGACAGGAGAATTTGTGGCAGTGAACTGCGCCTCCATCCCGGACACTCACCTTGAAGAAGAATTATTCGGAAAAGAAGTCCCAATGCAGCCCCAGCAGGGTGCCGTTGGCTTGCTTGAAGCAGCTCATGAAGGCACTTTGTTTCTAGATGAAGTAGGCAATATGTCCATGGCGATGCAGGCAGCTCTTTTGCGCGTGCTTGAAGATTCGTATGTACGTAAGATCGGCAACGCAGCCCCAATTCCGGTAAATATGAAGATCATTTCTGCTACTAATGAAAATATTGAACAACTGGTGGAAGAAGGGAGATTCCGCCGGGATCTCTATTACCGCCTGCATGTGGTGCCTGTAGATCTGCCGCCGCTCCGCGAGCGGACCGAAGACCTCCCGCTTCTGGTGGAATATTATAATACGCATTTTTCCACTGAGCTGGGCGTGAAGCCGCTAAAAATAACGAACAAAGCCATGGAAGCCATGAAACAGTACGACTGGCCGGGGAACATCCGGGAATTGATGAATGTTATTGAGCAGCTTTCTGCGATGCACGACGGCGGGAAAATACGCACGGAAGACCTTCCTATCTCTTCTGTTAAAGCCCGTGAAGCCGCAGAGCCCGTTCAGGCAGCCCGGACCGAAAGTGCGAACGCAGCAAACTGGAAGGACCAGAAATCGGCCCAGGAGCAGACCATGATCAAGCAGGCACTTGAAGAAGCAAACGGCAATAAGACAGAAGCTGCTAAAAAGCTTGGGATCCACCGGACAACGTTATATAAAAAAATGCGCGATCATCATATGTAACACAAAAAAGCAGGAGCTTTCCTGCTTTTTTTATATACATAATATTATACAGATCAGGCCTTCTTTTCTTCATAGGCATATACCGACGACGTCCGGAAATACAAAAACAAAGCCCCAATCGTCAGCAGTATAATGCCTGCCGTAATTTGATATAAATACTGATATCCGACAGCGTTCACTAAAAGCCCGAGAAAAAAGGAGCCAAGAGCGATGCCGGAGTCAAACATAATAAAAAATGTAGCGGTGGCATGTCCGCTTCGGTGCGGCTCGGCCGCCTGAATGGACATCGTTTGAAAACCGGGAAGAAGGGTTCCGTAGCCAAGGCCGATCAAAGCGGCAGACAACAGCAGCATCCACCCGGCAGTGGTAAAGCTGAGTGTTACGAGGCCGATGGCGAAAATCAACAGACACGGGTACAGAACAGTCCCCGGCCCGCGGGAGTCAAATAACGGCCCTGCCACCGGACGGGAAGCAATGACGACAACAGCGAACACAAGAAAAAAGAAACTCGATACCTGGATCAGGCCTATGGCTTCAGCAAACAGGGACATGTATGAAATAACACCGGCGTAAGAAAAAGAAGCAAGCAGCCCGATAGAAGCAATTGGAAGTGCCCGCAGTTCGATAAAATCATGAATGGACAGCTTCTTTTTTTCAGTGTGCGGCGCGGCAGGGATTCCTGGATCCCTGGCAATGGCTGCGCACCAGACTCCAACAATCATAAACATGCCGAGCAGTACAAATAAAAGGGCAAACGGAGCAAACTGTATCAGCGTCAGTCCGATGAATGGCCCGATGACGACCGCGACATTCATGGAGGTCGTGAAATAACCGAGGCCTTCCCCGCGGCGTTCATTTGGAATAACATCTGCAGCGATAGCGCCGGTAGCTGTACTCAAAATCCCAAAAGGAATGCCATGTACAAACCGGAGCAGCAGCAGCCCCGTATACGTATCAATAAAAAGGTATAAAAAGGTACAGAGAACAAACGCGGCGGCGCCCCAGACCAGCGCCCGTTTACGCCCGGTTTTTTCCATGATCTTACCGGCAAATATCCGGGTGAGGATGGTAGCAATAAGCATAATCGTGACGATGAGCCCGCCCTGGGCACTGGTGCCGCCAAGACTGCCGGTAACAAAAAGGGGTAGTGTAGTTAAAAGAGAATAGAATACAGTGAAAACCATGAAATTGGTGATCGTGATACTAATAAAATCCTTTGTCCAGATGGGATGTTCATGACGGCTCACTCTTCCCCACTCCTTTCGTTCGTAATTTTTCCAAGCAGTTCAAGCAGAACTTCCCGGTCCTGGTCTGACAGGTGCACAAGAGAACGCTTCTCTGCCTCTGCAACTCGTGCTTTAATTTCGGGAAGTATCTTTTTCGTGCTGTCGGTAAGGTGGATAACTTGCGTACGCCGGTCTGCGCCAGGACGTTTTTCGATCCACCCATTGCGATCCATCGTGCCGATTGTGCGGGCAATCGTCGGCGCTTCCACCTGCAGATATTTCCGCATATGTGTCTGGGTGGATGCTCCACCGGTAGCAAGCACATAAATAATCATATACTGCGCATGGGACAGCCCAAACGGGGCAAGCGTTTCGTTTAGCGTGTTCGACAGCGTACGCGACCGCTGATGAATCATATGAATAAGCTGATCTGATTTCATAGAAAAGAAAGCTCCTTGTGAATTTAATTAGCATGCTAACTAATTGCAGCTCCACCAGTATACGAAGTAATTGGAGAAAGGTAAACCCTGGAACCAATTTACGAAAAGCAAAAAAATAATAAAGCGTTTGCAATTTAGGGGTGTATCTTTTAGAATGAAATAAATCGTTTTACTAAAACGTTTTATCAGGAGGAAAGCTATGCGTAAAAATGTGACGCTGCGTGATGTGGCAAAAGAAGCAAATGTTTCCATAAGCACCGTATCCCAGTTTATGAACGGCCGTTTTACATACATGGGTGAAGAAACAAAAGGACGTATCGAGCAGGCGATTGCCCGGTTAAACTACCGGCCGAATGCGATTGCAAGAGGGCTTAAACAACAGAAAACGACGACGATTGGCGTTATTATCGCGAACGTGGTGCACCGGTTTTCCACGCTTGTGGTCAGAGCGATTGAAGATATATGCATTAAGTACAATTATCACGTCATCATCTGTAATGCCGATGACGACGAAACAAAAGAAAAACAGTACATTGATATGCTGATGGCAAAGCAGATTGACGGAATAATTATTATCCCAAGCAGTCAGGACCGAAAAAATTATAAAGACATTCTAAGCTATCAAATTCCATTAGTATTTCTGGATAGAACGGTAGAACAGTCGGAAATTCCTTCTGTAGTGGTGAATAATTATAAGGCTTCTTACGAGGCGGTAAAGCATTTAGCCGATAGAAGATACCATAATATCGGCTTTATCGGTCCGGAGCTGAAGATGAATACAAGAAAAGAACGCTTCCGCGGGTTTGAGGATGCGCTCGAGGCAGAGGGGATCGCTGAAAATAAAGAGCTTGCATACCACGGAGAGGTCAGCGGTGCCCAAGAGGCATTGAGGGCCATGATGAAACAGCAGTCCCCTCCGGATGCGCTGTTTATCTCTAATGACCGCATGCTCGTAGAAGCACTGACATTTGCCAAAGAACAACAGCTCAATATTCCTGAAGACCTTGCTCTGGTAACGTTTGATGAAGTGGAATACGCTGCTTTCTTTTCTCCATCGCTAACAACTATTGAGCAGCCGGCCTATCAAATGGGACAAAAAGCAGCAGAGCTTCTCCTGGAGCAGGTGAACGAGGGCGTGCCGGCCGAGAAATTAAGTCGTGAATATATATATGAGACAACTTTTCATGTACGGGATTCCACTGAAGCAAAAATATAAAAGGAGGTTTGAATGATGAAAAAAGTAAGCGTTACCATGATGGCGCTCGCCGCTGGAGTGCTCGCCGGCTGCAGCAGCGGCAGTACTGAAAGCACGGCCGGGGCTGAAGAAAATGTTCATTTAGTAGCCGCCACCCAGCTTGATGATCAGAGTCCCTACGCTGTTGGATTGCGGGAATTTAAAGAAGTCGTAGAAGAAGAAAGCGATGGAAGTGTCACGGTGGAGGTACACACAAACGGATCGCTTGGCGGAAGCGAAGCAGAGCTTGCCCAGAGCGCGGAGACTGGCTCGGTAGACCTGGTGGTCGCTTCTCCCGGGTATTTGGCTCAAAAAGTAAAAGAAGTGGATTTTTTCTCCGTTCTGTATCTTTTTGAAGACCGCGAGCACTGGGAGCGGGTAGTGGACGGCGAGGTAGGCGATGAAGTAGCACGTGTGACAGAAGAAGAATCAAATTTTAAAGTGCTTGATTACTGGTCGGCAGGCACACGTAATTATTACGGAACGCAGCCAGTCGAAACGCCGGAGGATTTGGAAAATAAAACGGTCCGGACTCAGGATTCACCGGTGGTGACGAATACTTGGCAGGCGCTTGGCGCCCAGCCGACGAGTGTGGCCTGGAATGAGATGTATCAGGCGCTTCAGAATGGATTGACGGATGCAGCAGAAAATGATTTCACCAATATTTATTTAGCCAGTCATTACGAAGTAGCGGATCATCTGTCACTCACGGAGCACGACGTTACGACACGGGTATTTTTCACCACCCAGGAAGCGTACGACGGTATGAATGCCGAGCAGCAGGAAGCGGTTGATACAGCTGTACAGGAAGCGACTGAAACTGCTCGGGCAACTGATGAGGAATTGGCCAGTGAGTATAAACAAAAGCTTCAGGAAGAAGGCATGGAAATCAACGAGGTGGATAAAGAAGCCTTTACGAGGCAGACGGAAAGCGTACGCAGAGATGCTGTAGAAAACCTTGGGATGGAAGAAGAATACGAAAGGGTTCAGGAACTAAAGGATAAATAGGTGGGTGAGAAGATGAGAGAATTTATCGATAAAATTCAGCGAGTATTTTTGTGGGGAGGTGCAGCCGCCTTTTCGATTTTCTTTATATGCGTAGCACTTCAGGTGATGACCCGCTATGTCCCCGGAGTCGCCTTTCTCTGGTCAGCTGAGGTGGCTACATATGCCTTTATATGGATGGTGCTGCTCGGAGCGGCAGCAATGGTTAGAGAACGGCAGCACTTTACCGTGAGCATTCTTTTGGAGAAGCTGTCCGGCAAGTATTTGCTGGCGCTCCAGATAGTTATCCATTTCTTTTTAGTTCTGTTCGGTCTCGCGTTTGTCATCCACGGGATCCAGATTACGACCCAGTTCAGCAGCTGGACACTGAACTACCTGCCGGGAGTCAGTCAATTTTTCATTTGGCTGCCTGTGCCAATTGCCGGAGCAGGAATCATACTGTTCGCGTTTCAGAATGCGATGGACCACTGGCGTCACTACCAAAATGTCGTGGAGGTGAATAAAAAATGATAACCGCGATTGGATTAATACTGCTCTTTTTAATATTAATGGTACTTGGCATTCCTATCGCATTTGTGATTGGCATCGTCAGCTATATTGGTTTTCTCGTTATGGGAACGGTGCCGCTTGAAGCTGTTATTCAGCAAATGTTCGTCGGGTTAAACTCCTTTATTTTGCTCGCGGTGCCGCTGTTTATCTTTGCGGCAAACATCATGAACCGGGGAAAAATATCCGAGCGGCTTATCCAGTTTGCGGTGTCACTCGTCGGTCATATCCGTGGGGGACTCGCCCACTCCAATGTCGTCGTTTCTATGTTTTTCGGAGGCATATCCGGAGCGTCTACGGCTGATACGGCAGGGGTGGGAAAGATTTTGATCCCAAGTATGAAAAAGGAGCAGTACAGCACGGAAACATCAGTGGCTGTAACTGCTGCCTCCTCCACGATGGGGATGATTATTCCGCCATCGATTCCGATGGTTATTTACGGAAGCCTGGCAGGGGTATCGATTGGCCAGATGTTTATCGGCGGAATTATTCCAGGGTTGTTAATTGGCGTTGGATTAATGCTGTTTATATCAGTCATCTCGAAGAAAAATAATTATCCGAAGCATGACCGGCTCGATACAAAGGCGATTGTTAAACACGGCATCCGGAGTTTTCCGCCGCTGCTTACGCCGATTATTATCCTTGTTGGCATCATGGGCGGGTTTGTTACTCCGACCGAAGCGTCGATCATCGCCTGCATTTACTCGTTTATTCTGGCGTTCTTTTTTTACAGAAGCATCCGCCTTCGGGATATGCCCGAGATCGTTATTGAAACATTGAAGCTCAGTTCGCTCACGCTGTTTGCACTGGCAACTGCCACATCGCTTGGGAGACTGATCAGCTTTAACAATATCCCGGCCCATATTTCCTCCTTTTTCCAGGAGTCGGTGCCGTACGCGTGGCTTCTGATTGTGCTGATTATTCTTTTGTTTTTATTTGTCGGTATGTTTATGGACACTGTGCCTTCGATCATTTTGTTTGTGCCCATTATCCTGCCGGCAGCATCAGAGCTCGGCCTCGATCCGATTCATCTCGGAATTGTCGTACTCATGTGTCTGGCCGTAGGTCTCGTGACGCCTCCGTACGGTCTGTGCCTGCTGCTTGCAAGTGCGATTGGCGGGCTTTCCATCAGTCGCTCGTTTAAAGCTACGATTCCGTACATTGGCATGATTCTGGTTGTGATTTTAGTAATTGCATTCGTACCGGGCATTTTCATGTGGCTGCCGAATGCGTTTGAATAAGAATGGAGGCAGTAAAGATGCGGGACGTCCTTACAATTGGCGACGCAATGATTACAATGAATCCGAAACAGCGGGGGCCGATGCGTTTTACGACTGAGTTTGAGCGGAAAATTGGCGGAGCCGAGTTAAACGTGGCTGTCGGCTGCGCCCGTCTCGGGCTTCAGACAGGCATGATCAGCCGCCTGGGCCGCGATGAATTTGGCCGCCATATTTTTAATATCCTGCGCGGAGAAGGAATTGACGTTTCGGGAATAGCTCTTGAAGAAAACTATACTACTCCCGTGAATTTTAAAGAAACGCTTGAAAACGGAAACGGGCGTACGTTTTACTACCGTTTCCCATCACCGACAGAAGAAATAACGTTACAGCATGTGAAAGAACAGCTGAGCGGGCAGCCGAAGGTATTTTATATTACCGGCGTGTTTGCTTCGCTCCGCGCGGAAAACGTGGAGATGCTCCGGGAAGCGTTGCGTTTTGCAGGAGAGCAGGGAGTGCTTACAGCTATGGATCCGAACATCCGTCTGCGTCTTTGGAACAAAGAAGAGGCAGGGGAGGCCATCCGGTCTTTGCTTCCATATGTAGATATCGTGCTGAGTGGAAGAGATGAAGCGGATATGCTGTTCGGTGCGCAGTCAATAGAAGAGCATCTTGCTTCTTTTCAATCGTACGGCATTGATCGTGTCATTATTAAAAACGGCAGTGACGGAGCAGCCGGAAAACACGGAACCAGGGAAACCGTGCATCAGCCGGCGGAAAAAGTAGAAAAAGTGGCTGATACCGTAGGAGCAGGAGACGGTTTCAACGCAGGCTTGCTGTACGGCCTGCTGCAGGGATATTCACTGGAAAAGGCTTTGAGAATCGGCGCGGTAGCCGGAGCAAAGGTGGTACAAGTAGCAGGCGACAATGAAGGGCTGCCGCTTTTAGAGGAAGTGAAAGCAGCGCTTGGGAACGAAGAGCGTGTGGAACGTTAAAGGAGGAAGCAATGAACATACAGCTGGCGTTGGACCGGTTAGCTTGGGACGACTGTTTTAATGTCGTTCATCAAACCGAATCATATATCGACTGGATTGAAATAGGCACGGGAGTCATCAAAGAATACGGCATGGACATCGTCCGGCAGATGAAGCAGGAATACCCGGATAAAATGTTGGTCGCCGATATGAAAACATGCGATGCAGCAAGGGCAGAAACAATCCAGGCCTTCGAGGCAGGCGCAGATGTAACGACGGTGATGGCTTTTGCATCGGACGCTTCTATCCAGGCAGTACTGGAGACCGCTGAAGAATACGGTAAAAAAGCTTTTGTGGATCTGTTGAATGTGCAGGAAAATCGGCGGCTTGAGGAACTTGACAAGCTTGGCATCCGCAGTGCTTCGCTGCATATAGGTAAAGACATGCAGCAAACAGGAGCAGGCGACAATAATTATTACAAGCTGCTGGAGGCATTTCCGCACTGGGAAGTATCAGCAGCCGGCGGTTTAAAGGCAGAAACCCTTTACAAAATTAAGGATGCCCGTCCGGACGTCATAATTATCGGAGGCGCTATTACAAAAAGCGTAAATCCCCGGCAGGCAGCGGAACAAATACGATTGGAGGCAGACAGGCTATGAATGCAGAACACGTATTAAACACTATTTCCGGGGAAATAACAGAGGTTGTGGGCGGCGTGCGTGCAGAAGAAATGGAACAGGCTGCTGCGAAGCTTAACCGCGCTCCAAGAATTTTTGTAGCCGGTGAGGGACGCTCCGGTCTTGTCGGAAAAATGTTTGCAATGCGTCTCATGCACAGTGGATATAACGTTTTTGTAGTCGGTGAAACGATTACCCCTTCCGTGGGAGAGGGAGACTTACTTGTAGTATTATCCGGTTCAGGAAATACTTCGATTCTTGTTCATACGGCGGAGCAGGCGAAAAAAAGCGGAGCAGAGCTTTTGGTCTGCTCGACCAACCGGGAGTCTTCCCTCGGAAAGCTCAGCGATGCTTTTATCGCTGTTCCTGCCGCGACAAAAAAACGGCTGGAGCACGAGCCGGAAACGATCCAGCCGCTCGGAAATCAGTTTGACCAGAGCCTGCATTTAATACTGGACGGCCTGATTATTACTGCTGTCCATGCACACGGGGAAGCTGACTACGAGCAAATGGCCAGGCGTCATACCAACATGGAGTAGCATATATGTAGCAACCGGTCCGGCCGAAAGCCGGTCCGGTTGTTTTTTATGGAGCGAGCCGGTTTATTCGTTCGCCTGCTGCTCGTAGCGGCGTTTGTATTCCCAGAAGCCGGGAACTTCCGGCGGCTCGTACGTGAGTATTTTTTCAATACATTTCAGGCGGAGCTCCTGCTGAAGATCCTCACGCTCCTGATAGGAAGTTTGACGCAGCGCCTGCTGGATGAATGGTTCGAATTTTTGAAGCTCTTCATACAGCGCTTCCTCGCTCATACGCTGATTTTTTGTGGTCCGGTTATTAGTCATCATGCATTGTATCCTCCTTTTTTGGTGAAGAGCACGCCAGACGGGTTACATCCCGGCGTAAATGCTCAATCCGCTGTTCAATCCGCAAAAGCAAATAGAACGTTACAACAATAGGAAAGCCGACATTGGCCAGCAGTTCGACAACGGCACTGGTATCAATAATGTGCATCACCGCTCCTCCCGTTTCCCGGCATAAAAGCGAAGTGTCTTCAAACCTTTCCGGTGGGCGTTTGACACTGCCTGGCGGCTTATTTGAAGGTGGCTGGCAATGTCTGTATCCTTCCACCCGCAGCTGTATTTTTTAGAAAAAATCCACTGCTGGTACGGAGTCAGCGAACGAAAGCCGAGCCAGAGCGGATAATGGCGCAGCTCTTCTTCAAGGCTCTGCTCTGAGCCCTCACTGTAAAATGAACTGGTTTCTTCAAACAGTGCCTCCTGGTCGGACAGAGGCGTCCGCTGCTGGCGCCGGCGATGATAACGATCATAGCGGACGGCTTCCCAGTGCAGGGTTTTTAACATATAAGAACGCCAGACCACATCCTGGTAGTAACGCTTAAAAGATAGATCAATGGCTTTGTGGGCCCAGGCAGCATCATCGTTTAAAGCCTGTTTTAACAGCTGCTGATGGACAGTGTCCTCCAGAAATTCGCGGATGAGCCGGGTGCGCAGGAACGAATGATTTTTCTCTTTGAAAGCTTCCCATGCTTCTCTTTTTGAATCAGCGTATGATGAATGTGTCATAGATGCCTCCTCTCCTTACCCCTGTTGTTTATAAAAGACATCTTCAAGATAAAAAGTAAACCATATATACGAACATTTGTTCTTATATTTTATACGAACACTTTTCCTGTAAACAAGAAAATACTGAAATTAGAAAAATTTACAGGTTAAGTCCTGTTAAAAAAGACTCATCGGTGGCATAATGTGTTTACAAAAAGATTAGTAAAAAACAAAAGAGGGAACAAACATGTATTAGCTTCATGTAACAGGAGGGGAAAAAGTGAGTTTAACATCAGGGCCGTCAAGCAGGTACACTTTCTCCATTGAAGAGATGGCTGAAGAAATCATGAGCGTGATCGCTGAGTCCCTTCAGGTGGACTCTGTTTATATTGCAAAAAAAGAAGATACTTATATGGACGTATTAAGTGCTTACAACAACCGTGGGGATGATCTTGTTTCTGAAGGAATGAAAGTGGAGCACGAAGCATCGTTCTGTCAGTACGTGCTGAAAAATGATGACCAGGAGTATTTTCATTTTTCCGATGCAGTGAGTAATGAAGAAACCAAAGAACTGCTGATGTCGAAAAATTTCAATGTACATACCTTTCTGGGCGTGTACATTAAAGATCAGGACGGCGGCCCGTTTGGCACACTGTGCGTATTGAACCGCGAGCCGCGTGAATTTAAGAAGGAAGAAATTTCGTTGATGCAGACGTTTGGTAATTTACTGAGCTACCTGATTCGCGTAGACCGCATGGATGAAAAAATAGAAGTGCTCGGGTACCCGATTGTGCCGATAGGTGAAGGGATCGCTGTGCTCCCGCTCGTCGGGACGATGGATGAAGCAAGATCCAACCGTTTGATGGAAACAGTACTGCAGGAAGTGTACGGCGGGAAATACGACTATTTTATGATCGATGTGTCTGGCGTTTCCGCCTTTAATGAAATGTTTACAACGTATATTTCCCAGGTTATTCAGGCGCTGAAGCTGATGGGCATTGACCCTATTCTAACCGGCGTCCGCCCGGACATGGCTGTTCAGGATATACGAAAAGATATCCTCGGCGAAAATATTATGATCGAAAAAAGCCTGGAAACAGCGCTGAAGTCTATTGGATTCCGCCTGGTAAGAAACGAGTAAACAGAAAACGCCGGAAGGTTTACATATCAAGTTGAAAGAAGGAACTGGTATGAGTACAAAAGCAGAACAGATGGATGAAAAAGTGGAAAATGAAAATAAACTCACCGTGGCTGTGGTGGAGCGCCTTGTTTCAGAGATTTTCGGCATCTCGCTGCAGAGCATTGCTGCGGACCCGAAAGCCCCTGGTGCCCGGAGGTCACAATCTGTTTTTGCAGCATGGACTGAAAAAGAATGGGAGACTGCCGGCAAAGAGGAACTGCTTGATTATGCACTCGCCCGGCTGCCCTCCCCTCCGTCCGGGGAAATGGTGCGGCAGGTTATTAATGACGTGTACCGCGTGAATCTCAGCGGCATTTCCGCCCTCGAAGCATCAACGTTTTCGCTCTTTTCCAAAGGGAAATGGATTAAGCAGAATGAGGACGATTTATTTATACTGGACACCGGATCGACGGATACAGATGTCACAGTCTCTGTAACAGAGCATTTTATCCGGCAGACGGGGTCCGGCAGACTGCCGGCGGGACTTTGCGGAGAGCTTGAAGCACTGGGATATGTTTACCTCCCGGCGAAAAATCAGCTGAATTATTCGAGTCCGGACGGCCGTCCGGTTGACGATGCATTTAAAAAGAAGACGATCGGGGCCCTTGAAAATGCTGGGCAGCAGATCGAGACGTAAGCACCCTTTTGTACAGAAAGGGTGTTTTTTTATGATAAATACGTCTTGAGGCGTAGAAAAGATAGACCCCGGGCTGCTCCCGTAAGCCGTGAAACCGGCGTAAGATAAAAGTACAGGAAGGGGGGAAACACCATGTGGAAAAAAATCGGATTAGCATCAGTGATTACGATCGCAGCGATTATCGTTTTATCTAACCTTGGGCCGCTGCTGCTGCTCGCAGCTGGAGTAGCACTGGCGTATATCGTCTACCGCCAGTTTCAGGAAAGCACGTCTACCGCGGCAAGGGTTTTCTGGGTGATTGTGGGCATCGCAGCGATACTGCTTGCGCTCACCAACATCTATGCAGTAATCGCGCTTCTCGGCTTGTATGCCATATACTGGAGCGTGAAAAAATGGAGTGATGATGAGTTGGATATTGACCGCCGGACCAGAACGAAAGATCCGTTCACTGGCTTTGAAGAAGAATGGAAAAAACTAAAACGCAGATAAAAAAGGAGGAAAGAGCCATGGCGGGCATTTGGCAGCAGTTCAAGGAGGATGTCGAACAGGAATGGGAGCGGTGGAATATGAAAAAGGAAACAGACAATCCGATTGTATCGCTCAACCGCTATATTAAAGAAGCGGAACGCGAAACGGAAAAGGTAAGCAGGCTCACAGACCGTCAGCGCCGGCTGGTGGAAGAATTTCAGCACGAACAGGACGAAGCAGAAAGCATGCTGGATAAACGTAAGCAGCAGGCCTCGGTGGTAAAGCATTACGAAGAGAATGAGCTGTATGAGATTGCTTTGAGGGAAATTGAACAGTACGGTGACCGGGCGCAAAAGCTTGCCACGATGAAAAAAGAAGCAGAAGAGCAGCTGCAGACGCTTGAGAGGCGGTATCAGGAAATGGTGTACAAGCTGAAGGATATGCGTCTGAAACGGATGGAGTGGATGGGGCGGGAAAATGTAGCCCGGGCCAATCACAATATTACGAAGCTGTATGAAGAGAGCGGGCGCAGCCCGGAAGCCCGCTTTAAGGAAGTAGAGCAGTATTTAGAAAGTATGGAGCAGCACCATCAGCAGGAGTATGAGCATTCCACCTTCGACGAACGGGTAGCCCGTCTTGAAAAGCGGAAGACAGAGGCGGAGCAGGAAAAAGCGTGATAAAATAGAGACGCTGACCAGGGCGTCTCTATTTTTAACTTACATAAACAAAAAAAGGAGGGTTCCTATGTTTTCCCACATATCAACGAAGATGATCCAATTCGTGTTTTTTACGGGAATCCTCCTGTTCCTACTGGAATTTTTTTCGCATGGAGCCGGTTTAGTGCCTGTGCTTTTCTTTTTCGCCCTGTTTATTTTTATTGGAAAGAGGACGAAAAGGCGGACGCTTTCGGCCATTTTCTGGTGGACCGGGTGGATCGGCCTGGGCCTTACAGCGATCACTCTCTGGGCTGTACAGTTCTGGGTAATTGCCTTTTTTGTTCTGCTGCTTCTGCAGATGCGCCGGTCAGGCAGGGAGCCTGTCGAAGAACAGGCAGAGGTGGAAGAGCTGGCGGGCAGGGTGGAAATTTATGAGCGGGACCAGCTGCTTGGCAACCGCCTGTGGGGGCGGGAGAAGGTCGGACGGAAGCCGTTTCACTGGAAGGACATTAACGTGATCGGCGGCGTGGGCGATAAAATTGTTGATGCCACCAATACAGTTCTGCCGGCGCAGGCAGTGGTTATCGTCCGTCACGGCCTTGGCTCAGTGACCGTTTATGTGCCGTACGAAGTGAACGTGATTATCCGTCACAGCACGATATACGGGCGTGTGCGCCTGTTTGGAAAAGAAGAAGCAAAGCGCTGGAACCAGACGGTCACTTATCACGCTCCTGCGGCAGATAAGGAAGCCTCCACGCTTTATATTTTCACCTCGCTTCTCAGTGGAGATCTGGAGGTGGAGCGACGATGAACAGCTTTGTGAAAGCGGCCGGATGGGGGATCGCTGCAGCCTTTCTCGTCAGCGCCTCCACCGTCATTCCGTTACTGTTGCTGCTGCCTTTTGACATGTGGGATGTGCTGATGGGGCAAACTGAAAGCGGTCTCCCGTATGGCTTTTTGTTTGTTGTTCTGATTGTTCTGCTCGGCACCGCTCTCGGGCTTTTGACGCTCCGGGCCTGGAATGCCCGCTGGCAGCAGCTGCAGGCTGTGCTGGAGCGGTTGAGCAGAGGAAGCTCTAAAAATATCTGGCCTGCGGAGATATACCGGGAAGTAGAAGAGCTGCGCACGGAGCTTGAAGCAGTGGAACGTCAGCTGCAGGGGCAGGCGGAGCGGGGGCAGAAGCTGGCCACAGAACGGGCTGAAGACCGGGAAAAAAGTCTGCAGGAAGTCATTTCGCAGGAAAGAAACCGGATTGCCCGTGAGCTCCATGATTCGGTCAGCCAGCAGCTGTTTGCGGCTTCCATGATGATATCTGCGGTTAATGAACAGGCCGGAGCCGGAGAAGTCTCCCGGGAATGGCAGACTATCGAGCGGATGATCAACCAGTCCCAGCTTGAAATGCGGGCGCTGCTTCTTCATCTACGGCCGGCGGCGTTGAATAAGCAAACACTGCAGGAAGGAATTACGCAGCTGCTGAACGACCTGACAGCGAAGGTGCCGCTTCAGATTAAGCAGGTGATTGAACCGTTTCCGATTGAAAAGGGAGTGGAGGACCAGCTGTTTCGAATCAGCCAGGAGTCCATTTCCAACACGCTTCGCCACGCGAAGGCGAGCGAGCTGAAGGTATCATTGCTGCAGCGCGAAGAATTTATTATTTTGCGTGTCCAGGACAACGGTGTCGGATTTTATATGGAGGAAGAAAAACCGGACAGCTACGGACTGAGTACGATGAAGGAACGAGCGGAGGAAATCGGCGGGCACTTTCATTTAGTGAGCCTGCCGGGAGAGGGCAGCCGCATCGATGTAAAAGTGCCGTGGCTGCCGAAGGAGGAAGAGGCATGATTACCA
The DNA here is from genome assembly GCF_034497705.1 of Marinococcus luteus. GTDB lineage: Bacteria > Bacillota > Bacilli > Bacillales > Marinococcaceae > Marinococcus > Marinococcus luteus_A. The sequence goes on from NZ_JAXRUV010000002.1 coordinate 294,845, forward strand.
TCCTGTTTGCAGATGACCACGAAATGGTTCGTATTGGAGTGACTTCATATTTATCGACGCAGCCGGACATGGAAGTAATCGCTGAAGCCTCAAGCGGAAGGGAAGCGGTCAGGCTGGCTCTGGAACTCAGGCCGGATATCATTCTCATGGATCTGGTGATGGATGATATGAATGGGATTGAGGCGACAGAAAAAATTATGGAGGCATGGCCGGCAGCCAAAATTATTATTGTCACAAGCTTTATCGATGATGAAAAGGTATACCCGGCGCTTGAAGCGGGCGCAGTAAGCTATATTTTAAAAACCTCGCGGGCCGGGGAGATTGCAGCGGCGATCTGGAAAACACACGACGGGCAGTCAATTCTGGAGCCGGAAGTAGCGGGAAAGCTGATGGCAAGCATGAAACGGCGGGACCAAAGGGAACTGCACGAGGAGCTGACCGCACGCGAGCTCGAAGTGCTGAGGCTGCTTGCGGAGGGGAAAACCAATATAGAAATTGCCGAAGAGCTGTTTATTGCCCTGAAAACAGCGAAGGTACACGTAAGCAATGTCCTCCATAAGCTGCAGGTGCAGGACCGGACCCAGGCAGTTGTTTATGCGTACAAGCATCGCCTATTTTAAAAAGCTGCCCCCTGAATAAGGGAAGCAGCTTTTTTCATACGGAGGGCTCTACGCCCACCACATGTCGACCGGTCGCTCGGAAATGTTGACGGAATTCAGATTTTGTACAGCCCGCTCGAAGCCCTCATCGAGTGACATGATCGGATCTTCATGCTCGATGCTGACCACATGGTCATAGCCGAATGTCCGAAGTGCACTTATCATATCGCTCCATTCCTTCATGCCATGACCGAAGCCGACCGACCGGAAGCTCCAGGCCCGGGACTGAACGTTGCTGTATGGCTGCATATCGGTGAGGCCGTACATGTTGACGTTGTCCTGATCGATATACGTATCCTTGGCGTGAAAGTGGTGGATGGCTCCTTCTTTTCCAAGAATTTTAATCGCGGCTACCGGGTCGATCCCCTGCCACCACATATGACTTGGATCAAGGTTGGCTCCCACTGCCTCATTGGTCGCCTCCCGCAGCTTTAATACCGTGTACGGCGTATGAACGAGAAAGCCGCCGTGGGGCTCGATGCCAACCTTTACACCATGTTCTTTAGCGTAGCTGCCCGCTTCCTTCCAATACGGAATAAGCTTTTGCTCCCACTGCCAGTTGTAAATGTCTGAATAAGCGCTCGGCCACGGGGCGACCGGCCAGTTTGGGTGTTTGGCGCTTTCGTCGCTTCCGGCGACACCGGAGAACGTATTGACGACCGGGATGTTCAGGAGGCTGGCAAGCTGCACGGTTTTTTTGAACGTGTCGTCCGCATCCTTCGCTTCAGCCGGGTCCGGGGAAATCGGATTGGCGTGGCAGCTGAGTGCGCTGACGGTTAAGCCACGGGCATCCAGTGCTTCCTGGAACTGTTTGCGTGCATCTTCGCTGTCTAAAAGCCTGTCTACGTCTGCATGGGCGCTGCCTGGATTGCCGCCGGTGCCAAGCTCTACGGCCTGCACCCCGGCACGTTTAACCTTGTCGAGCATATCTGTAAAAGCCAAATCAGCATAGAGAACAGTAAAAACGCCGATCTTCATTATTCAACACCCTCCTTTCCGATAGCCACAAAATGGCCGCGTTCGCTGGAGGCAAGGGCTGCCAGAATAACAGCGAGGGCCTGCTTTCCGTCTGCGCCGGACACCGGAACCTCTGTATTTGAGACAATGCTTTCGGTAAAGGCGTCAATCACCCCGGAGCTTTCCTGGCCGCCGGCGTCATTGGTCTGAATGCCGCCTAGCTCGTAGCGGACCGTATGCCCGTTGGTGTAGTGGGCAGTCAGCGAATGAACCGGGTCGTCTTCAAGGCGGAGTGTTCCTTTTTCGCCGTAAATGATCGTCGAGTTGTCTTCCTCGGGAACATACGCCCAGCTGGCCGTGAGGGTGCCGATTAAGCCTCCCGCTGTTCTAAGCAGGCAGACCGCGTTGTCATCCACTGTAATATTTTCCTTCGCATTGTTTTCCACGAAAGCAGCTACCTGGGTCACTGGCTCCCCGAGCAGAAACTGAATCAGGTCGGATTTGTGCACCCCAAGGTCTCCCATGGCGCCGATAAAGGCCTCCTCTTTGCGGAAAAACCAGCTGTCCTTGCCGTCAATGCTCCATCCTTCGGGACCGCCGTGGCCAAACGTCGTCCGGAAGCTGAAGATTTTGCCAAGGTCGCCGTTTGTAATCAGTTCTCTTGCTTTCACGTGTGAAGGAACGAAGCGCTGATTGTGGGCTATCATTAATTTTTTACCGCTGCGTTTTTCAGCTTCGATCATTTCTTCAGCTTCCTGTTCGCTTGTCGCCATCGGTTTTTCACAGAGCACGTGCTTACCGGCAAACAGGGCGTCGATACTGATTTGGGCATGCATATGGTTGGAGGTGCAGACGCTGACCGCCTCAATCGATTCATCCTTTAACAGTTCATGATAATCCGTATAGGCCGAAGCCCCGAGACGGGAGGCTGTTTCTTCGGCGCGCTCCTTTACGAGGTCACAGACCGCCCGGATAGTGGTATGTTGATTTGCTTCATATTCTGGAATGTGGCGGTTTCTTGCGATGCTTCCACACCCGATGACACCGATATTTACTGCTTTCATGTGAGTTCCACTCCTTTTTATATAGTGATGATTATTCTTTTACTGACCCGCTCGTAAGTCCGGAAACAATCCGGCGCTGGAAAATCAGAACGAGAATGACAATCGGGATGGTAACGATGACGGTGGCAGCCGAAATGTCGCCCCACGGGACCGTGTATTCGCTCTGATAGAAGGAGATGCCAACTGGAATCGTCCGCCAGGCATCGGCGGTGTTGATGGCCAGGGCGAAAAGATATTCGTTCCAGGCTGCGACGAAAACAAGAATCGCCGTGGTAAAGATACCCGGGGTAGCGAGTGGCAGAATAATCTGGCGGTACGTCTGAAATGGCGTAGCGCCGTCTAGCTTGGCCGATTCTTCAAGCTCCCAGGGGATTTTTTGAAAAAAGGTGGCCAGAATCCAAATCGCAAGCGGCAGGCTGATGGTAATGTACGGGATAACAAGTCCAATATAGCTGTTGCGAAGTCCTGTGTCCGTCACAAAGTTAAAGATCGGAGACAAAATTGCAATTGGCGGAAACATCGACGAGGCCAGTACAAGACCTAAAATTAAGGACTTGCCGCGTATAGGCAGCCGCGTAACCGCATAGGCCGTGAAAGAAGCAATCAAGAGCGATAAAACCGTAGTCAGGCCCGAAACGACAAAGCTGTTAAGCATGTAACGGAACAGCGGCCTCGTCGTAATCGCTGAAGCGTAGGATTCAAGAGTAGCATTGGATGTAAACCAGGCGAACGACGTCAGTTCATTCTGGGGCTTCAGGGATGTTAAAAAGATCCAGATGAACGGAAACATAACGAGAAATACGAAGATGGCCAGGAAAATGTAAAAACGGATACCGGCTTGGTTTTTAAGCATGTACAGTCACTCCTTCCACTTATTTTTTCGCTCTTTCCGGAAACAGGTCTGACCCAAGCAGCTTAACGAAGATAAAGCTGATGATGGCCACACAGACAAACACAATGACGGAAAGGGCAGAGCCGGCACCGAAGTTCTGCTGTTCAAACAGGGCCTTGTAGGCAAAGACGGAAATTGATTCCGTGGCGTTTGCCGGGCCGCCGCCGGTCAGTACATAAATCAGGTCAAACACGCGGAAGGCGTCAAGTGTCCGGAACAGCAGGGCAACAAGAATCGCTGACTTTAACAGTGGCAGGGTTACAAAGAAGAACTTCTGTATTCTGCCAGCTCCGTCGACTTCTGCTGCTTCATACTGCGTATTTGGTATCGTCTGCAGCCCGGCAAGCAGAAGGAGGGCCATGTAAGGTGTCGTTTTCCACACATCTGCGAAAATGATGGAAAACATGGAGCCGGAAGCCGTCGTTAAAAGTGCACCCGGGTCAGAAATTAAGCCAACCGCTGCCATATAGTGAGCGACAATCCCCGACTGTCCGTCGAACAGATAGCTCCACATCATGGCAGCTACCGCTGTTGGGATAGCCCACGGCACGAGGACTGAAGCCCGGACGATACCGCGCCCTTTGAAGGTTCGGTTGATTAACAGGGCGACACCGAGTCCGATGATCAGCTCAGCACCGACGGAAACGATCGTAAAGAATGTCGTATTTGTCAAAGCGGTCCAGGTCCGGCCGTCAAGCAGGTAATCCGTGTAATTCTGCAGGCCGACAAAGTTCGAGGACAGCACCGAACCCTGCAGGTTTTCGAGCTGAGCGGCCAGGTAGCCAATTTCTAAGGCGATATCACCATCAGCTTGCTGCTGCATGGAGTTGACGGCTTCGATCTGTTCATCCATCGCGGCTTCAAAGTCGCTTCCCCACGAGCCATCAATAGATTGAATACGCAGGTTATCGTCAGTGATCGGCTCGTAGTCATTCAGCATGCTGTTGACTTCCTGATAGCTTGAAGCCATGGCGTCTTCAGCCACAAGCTCTTCGTGATGCTCCTGGACGACTGCCCAGGTTTCGTTGAACGTTTCCTCTCCTTCCGGATAAGCCTCGCTTAACTCATTGACATTTTGCTCGACAAGGTACCGGTTATCGGCGTATTCCTCGAGGTTCAGGCTTTCGCTCATTATTCGCTCCGACTTGGTAGGGTCATTCAGCCGGTAGTCAAACAGGCTGTTCCAGCCGGAAAGCATGATCGGCCATACAACAACAAGAAGAATCAAAATGAGCGCCGGGGCAACCATTGCGTAGCCTAATTGTTTTTCGCTTAATTGAAATTTTCGTTTGGGTTTTCCAGCCATGCGGGTTCCTCCTTCGAATCCGTGTTATTCTTCATTCAAAACGGCACTCAATTTGCGTTCCATGTTGGCCGCAGCTTCTTCAGCCGTAATTTCTCCTGCCGCTGCCCGCGAAAGTTCAATCTGCATAATATCCGATACTTCCGGATAATCTGCTGTGACTGGACGCGGTACTGCATTTTGAAGCGTTTCGACGAAGGCATCATCCGCAAACAGAGCGTTTGCTTCCTGGATGTCTTCATCTTCATACAACGACTCAATAGTAGGAGCCCGGCTGCCTTCGAGAGCACCGATTTTCTGGCCCTGCTCACTGGACATAAATTTCACGAATTCCCAGGAAGCATCGACTTCTTCGGAGTTTTTATTGATCATGGTGGTCCATCCGCCGAGAGCAGAAGCGGTGCCGTCGCTGCCTGAAGGAAGCGTAGTGAAGCCGACATTGTCAGGAATATTGGAGATTTCCGGGTCGGTGGAAGTAGACAGCAGGTACGGCCAGTTTCTTGCAAAGACGGTGTTACCATTTATAAACGCGTTTTCTGTTTCAATTTCCTGGAAATTCAAAATATTATCAGGCACAAATTCAGACTGGGTTATATCGATCATTTTTTGGATACCTTCAATGGCCTCCGGAGAATTAACGACTACCTCCTGATTTTCGTTAATGATCTGGCCGCCATAGGCGCCGATGTATTCAATGGCATTAGTCACAAGGCCCTCGTACTGGGAAGCCTGCATCGAGTAGCCAAAGGAGGTGCCTTCTTCGCCCTGGAGGTCTGCAGCCATCGTTTCGAGCTCTTCCCAGGTTTCCGGTGGTTCGTCTACGATATCCTTACGGTAGAACAGCAGACCGGCATCTGTATAAGCCGGCATGGCGAACTGCCGTCCGTTATAGGAGGTGGATTCAATAGTGGCCGGGAAATGGGCATCAATATCGACGTTGTCTCTTTCAATCAGACGGTCGAGCGGAAGCGCATAGCCGGCCTGGGCAAATTCCGCCGGCCAGACCACGTCAGCCGCAAATACATCGATTTCATCACTGCCGCTGCTTAAAATCGTAGCGTACTGGTTGTGCTGTTCTCCCGTATCAGGCGGCATCTCCCGTACATCCACATTGATGTTTGGATGCTCTTCTTCAAATGCCTTGATCGTGGCATCTGTTGCGTTAGTCGTATCCACACCGCGGGCGTACGTAATTGTGACTTCGTCCTCAGCAGTGGGAGAGATGTCCGCAGTTGAACATCCGGTGAGCATTATAAACGCTCCTGTAACGGCTGCAGCTTTCTTCATGCCTATTCCTCCTTAAGTGAAATCGATTTCAAAATATCCGAAACGTTTCGGGTGGCAGAAAGAAGCAGTAAATAACCTACCTGCCCCCCGGAATGCCGGTGGATTCCCGCACGGTTAACGAAGCAGGAATTATCAGGCTGGCAGGCGTATCTCGTCCTTCAATCTTCTCAATAAGTAATTCACAGGCTTTGCGCCCGAGCGTGTACCGGTCCTGATGGACAGTGGTCAGGGGCGGGGAAAAATACTCTGCGAGTACGAGGTCGTCAAAGCCGACAATTGATAAATCCCGCGGCAGAACGTACCCGAGATGATGGGCTGCCCGCATGACCCCGTGAGCCATTAAGTCACTTGCGCAAAAGACGGCAGTAATGTGTGGATGGGCTTTAAGCAGCCCGAGCGCTTCCTGCTCTGCCTTTTTTTCATCGAAGGCTGCCTCCCGGACGTACTCCTCCCGGTAAGGCAGGCCGGACTCCCGAAGTGTTTCTTCGTAGCCTTTCCGGCGTTCTTTGGATACGTAAGCGTAATGATGGCCGTTAATAAATGCGATGTGTTCATGACCAAGTCCGATCAAATGTGCCAGTGCCTGACGGGCCCCATCAGCGTTATCGGTAGTGACAAAGCTTGCGTTACCGCTTTCCACTTGATTGTCGATAAACACACATGGAAGTCCGGTAGCCGCCAATTCCTCGGTAGCGGAGTGGTCGTGGGGGAGGTTCTGGGTAATGACTCCTTCGAGCTGTCGTTCCCGGCACATTTGGTAATACGTACGATCCCCGGTAGGACGGGATTGAAACAGGATAAGGTCATAACCGCATTCATTGGCGTATTCGTTTACGCCGGCCAGGATATCAAGTGTGAACGTATCCTTCGGATTGGACGGAAAGGACTGGGAGGTTAAGAGCCCAATTGTCTTCGAACGATTCATAACGAGACCGCGGGCGATGTGGTTTGGCGTATAGTCCAGCTGTTCAGCGATCTCCTGAATACGCTGGCGCGTCTGTTCATTGACGTCGCTGTATCCATTCAAAGCTCTTGAAACAGTCGTGACGGAAACGCCGGCTGCTTTAGCGATATCTTTTATGGTATTCATAGTTAGCCTCCGAAACGTTTTGGAAGAATGACTTTATTATAGAAAACGCTTTCATTTTACGCAACCCTAAATTGAAAATTTTTAAAAATTAAAACAAAAACAGTGCTTTTCTATGAATCATAAAAATTGATTAAAGCCGCTCCACCTAGTAAACTAGCGGTAAATAAGCGATAAGAAGGAGTGGACAGTATGGAGCATGCTTCAGGCAATAAAAGGACCGTCCAACCTAATAAACAACAAATGCTGAATCGGTTAAAGCGCATTGAAGGACAGGTGCGCGGCGTTCACGATATGGTTGAAAACGATCGGTACTGTGTCGATATTTTAAACCAGATTGCAGCTATTCAGTCTGCGACCAACAAAGTGTCACTGGCATTAATGGAGGACCATACCTCGCACTGTGTGGCGAACGCCATTAAAGACGGCGAAGGTGAAGAATCCATTGAAGAGCTGATGGCCGTTATGCGGCGGATGATGAAGTGATTTTTGACAATACCCCTGCGGTGTATTATATAATTAGGGGGAGAGAAAGGATGGTTGAAATGAAAAAAGAAACGATCCAGGTAGAAGGAATGAGCTGCGGACACTGCGTTTCTGCGGTAGAAGGCAGCGTTGGTGAACTGCAGGGCGTCTCAAATGTGAAAGTAAATCTCGATACAGGCGTCGTAGACGTAGAATATGATCCTGAAGTAACTTCACGAAAAGATATTGATGAAGCGATAGATGACCAGGGATACGATGTTGTATCTGCATAAATAATTAAGAAGGAGCGGATCGTGGCTGCACGATCCGCTTTTTTATCACAGTTTTTGTTTGCTAAATACTATACGGGGGTATAATATTAAAAGAAAGCCTGCAATGGAAATGAGGTGCCGGTATGGAAAAGCATAAAACCAATAACAATCTTTCCCGCTGGAACGCATCCGTGGAGGGCATGACCTGTGCGGCCTGCTCCCGGAGGATTGAAAAGCAGGTAGGGAAAATGGACGGGGTCTCGGAAGCCTCCGTTAACTTAACAACCGAACAGCTTTCGGTGCAGTACGATCCAAGCGAGGTAGCACCACACGATATGGAAGAAAAAATAGAGAAGACTGGCTACAGCGTCCGCCACAGTGAAGCGGTGTTTGACGTCTCCGGTATGACCTGTGCAGCCTGTGCCAACCGGGTGGAAAAGAAGCTGAATAAAATGCCGGGCGTGTCGGAAGCCACCGTCAATTTGGCGATGGAGCGTGCAACGGTTCACTATTTGGACGGGGAAGTTTCTGTAGAGGACATGGAACAGGCAGTGGATAAATTAGGATATGGATTAACCGAACGGACCGAGGAAGAGACGGAGGATCCGAGAGAAAAAGAACAGCGGAAAAAGGGATGGCAGCTGCTGATTTCCGCGCTTTTAACCCTTCCGCTTGTATGGACGATGGTATCCCATTTCGGATTTCTGTCCTTTCTCTGGTCTCCGGAAGTACTGATGAATCCATGGGTTCAGTTAGGCATTGCGACGCCGGTGCAGTTTGTGATCGGCTCCACGTTTTACCGGAGCGCCTATAAATCACTGCGGAGCGGCAGCGCCAATATGGATGTGCTGGTCGCCCTCGGAACCTCAGCTGCCTATTTTTACAGCCTGTATTTTGTGCTGACAGGCAATGCATCCGAAGGGCTGTATTTTGAGACATCAGCAGTGATTATTACCCTTATTCTTCTCGGCAAGTGGTTTGAGGCGAAAGCGAAGGGACGTACCTCGCGCGCCATTAAATCGCTGCTTTCGTTAAAAGCCGAAACCGCCCTGGTGGAACGCGGCGGAGAAGTAACAGAAATAAAGAGCGAAGACGTCCAGGAGGGCGACGTCGTCCACGTGAAGCCGGGAGCCAGAGTCCCGGTGGACGGAGAAGTCATAGATGGCCGCTCATCCGTGGATGAATCCATGCTTACGGGTGAAAGCATTCCGGTGGAAAAAGACACGGGAGACACGGTGATTGGGGCGACGGTGAATGGAAACGGACGTATCCGCATGCGCGCCACCCGGGTCGGCAAGGACACGGCATTGTCCCAGATTGTCCGTGTCGTCGAAGAAGCCCAGGGCGGAAAGGCGGAGATTCAGCGCCTTGCCGACCGCGTATCCGGCGTGTTCGTGCCAATTGTAATTGGCATCGCGCTATTGACTTTTCTCACCTGGATTCTTTTTGTGCAGCCCGGATCGCTTGAAGCGGCGCTCCTGCCGACTATTGCCATTCTTGTTATTGCCTGTCCATGTGCGCTCGGCCTGGCAACGCCGACGTCTATTATGGCGGGCTCCGGAAGGGCTGCTGAAAACGGCGTGCTGTTTAAAGGCGGCCAGTACTTGGAAAGCACCGGGGCAGTAGAAACAATCCTGCTCGATAAAACCGGCACGATTACAAAAGGAGAGCCGGCAGTGACGGATATTGTACCGGCACCGGACTGGACGGAGCAGCAGGTGCTGATGCACGCTGCTGGAGCGGAGCAGTCCTCCGAGCATGCGCTGGCCCAGGCGATTGTCCAGGATGCGGCGCAGAAAAATATGATGCTGCCACGGGCCTCTTCGTTTGAAGCAGTGCCCGGCAAAGGAGTGCTTGCAGTCACAGACGCTGGTATTGTCGCGGTTGGCACGAGTGCCTGGCTGGCGGAGCGCCATGTGGCAGGAATTCCGGAAGAAGCGGAAAACGAAACGCTGGAGGAGCAGGGCAAAACAGTCATGGGAGTAGCAGTAAACGACCGCTTTGCCGGCTGGATCGCCGTAGCTGATACAGTGAAAGAGACATCTAGACGGGCAGTGGAACGCATGCAGGCGGCAGGGCTTGAAGTCGTTATGATTACCGGTGATAACGAAAAGACGGCCCGCGCTATTGCAGCAGAAGTAGGGATTGACCGTGTGATTGCGCGCGTACTCCCTGAACAGAAAAGCAGCGAAGTAACGCGGCTGCAGCGTGAAGGGCGTCGCGTCGCCATGGTCGGAGACGGGATTAACGATGCGCCGGCGCTTGTGACAGCTGATATCGGGATGGCTGTTGGTACAGGAACGGATATCGCTGTGGAGGCAGCCGACATTACGCTGATGCGCGGGGATCTAAACAGCGCAGCAGATGCGGTACTCATGAGCCGGGCAACGATGAAAAACATTAAAGAAAATTTATTCTTTGCGTTTGTGTATAATTCCATCGGCATTCCTATTGCCGCCATCGGCCTGCTCGCTCCGTGGGTAGCCGGGGCAGCCATGGCGTTCAGTTCCGTTTCTGTTGTGCTGAATGCCCTGCGCCTTCAGCGGATGAAAATTTCATAATAAAATCAGGCAGTGCTTAAGCGGCTCTGCCTGTTTATTGTTCACCAGGAGAGGAAAATAATCATGAATCCAGTTCATTACTATATTACTATTAATTTTCTTCGTTTGTGTTATAATAGATAGGAATTTATAGGTATAATATAATGGTTCTAATGCATTTGATAGATGCTTCTCCAATTAAAAAGTGATTCAAGGAGGCTGTTCAAAATAACTGCAAATTGTATGTCCCCATCCATAGGCAGTGCTAAAATCGCTAATTCTGACTCTATCGATAAACTCACAAAGTGCCTGTATCAAACCGCCAACATCGAACTTGGTAAATTAACAGCTTCGATAAACAGTGCCCAGAAAGAGCTCAATTTATTAATGCAGGAGATTCAAAGGCTCCAGGGTAAATCTGTATGATGCCTGGATATATGCTAAGCAGCTATCTATCGTAATAAAAACAGACAGGGCGTAATGCCGCTGTCTGTTTTTAGGCTGCCCCTATTTTTTTATCCAACAGGGCGGCGATAACGAACATAAAAATCATGCCGACGCTTACGACGAATAAGTCGGGTCCAATCCAGCGGGTGAATACAATGCTTAAAATTAATACAGAGAAAAAGGCTATAAATGTTACATTCGCTGCGGCGAATCGGTGCCGGCGGCCGTGCTGTTTAATGCGGGCGATGACGTAAATAACGGCATTTAATGCCAGGCCGATAAATAAAAGGTAATACAGATTTAATGTTAGTTCCATGACTCATCGATCTCCTCAACTACATTCTGGTATGTATTCGTGTATCGGGACGTCTTCTTATATCACTTTACATGGTAACATGAACTTGAAAAAGGCGGTAGGAAAGATAAACCGTGCCCGCATATGCTACACTTGCCGTAGAAGTTAGTGATGGAAGGAAGGAACAATTACGATGCAGATAGAAAAATACGAAGGTATGCCTCCAAGCGAAGTGCTTCAGGGCATCCTATATTTACACGCGCAGCTTTTTGAAAAAATGGAACCAATGCATCAGACCCTCGAACAGGCAGAGGCATCCCTTGTACAGGTAGCACGGAAGGAAGGGAAAATACTCGGCTACGACATCAGCTATGCGAAAGATGACAGCGTATGGTACAGCTGGCTGAACGGAATGGAAGAAGCGTTTGAAGATGACGGATGGAGAAGCCGTCTTGTCGGCAACGTTCTTATTCATGCCCGTGAGCAGGGATATCAGGTAGTGCAGACGAAGCTTGCCCACCGGTATCCGGAATTTATTGATATGCTGCAGGCAGCAGGCTTTCAGGTTAAAGAGGAATTAACAGATGAACGCATCTGGCTTGAGAAAAAACTGTGACAAGAGGCCGCTCCGGTCTCTTTTTTTATAGGCAGAAATCACGTCTCTTCTTACAGTGCCTTTTCAAATTCGCAGTAGTTCGGCATACTGATGAAAAAGAAAGAGGAGGAAGTCATATGAAAAATATCGAAGCCGGGCTGCTGATTCTCCGGGTCGTGACGGGCGTGATATTTTTAGCTCATGGAACTGATAAATTATTGAACGGGATGGACGCTTCAACTGCATCGCTTGGCAGCATGGGAATGCCGGATGGCACTGCTTTCGCTGTAGCGGTCATCGAAGCCGCTGGAGGCATTTTACTGATTCTTGGACTGCTGACGCGTGTTGTGGCCGGCTTGTTTGCACTCATTATGCTTGGAGCGATTGTAACGGTCAAATGGCAGCAGGGGCTGATTGGGGGCTTTGAGCTTGATCTTATACTGATGGCTGCCTCTATTCATCTGGCGCTTACCGGAAGCCGCATGCTTGCTTTGAAAAAACGAAAAAAGAAACGCTCTTTCTGAAACAGTAAACGGCCTGCAGGGAGCAATCCCTGCAGGCCGTTTACTGTTTTATGCATTTTCATTTGAAGTATAAGGCTCCATCTTTTTCCACTGCGTACGAATAGTGGACGAGGCTACGCCGTAGCGTTCGGCGATTTCCTTCTGAGTGCCGCCTCCTACTGCGTATTCAAGGGCTGCTGCCTGGGCTTCCGGCTTGCGGATCACAGGGTTTTCCTGTTCGCAAAAGCGGAGCCACAGCTCTGAAGCTGCAGCTGCTGCGTCTTTAGACAGCTGATCGGAGTTTTCGAGCGCGTCCACTACTTTCTGCTGGTCGTCATTCAGGCCTGAAGTAGATGCCGCAGCGGTCTCTTTTGTATCGGCCGCAGTATCTGAACCTGTTTCAGAAGGGGTGGAGGTGCTATCTGCTTCTTGGTATTTTTCCTGAAGATCGTCCTTCAGTGTGCGAAGCACGTCCGGCAGGTGATGTGTGATCCAGTCAGCTTTATCCGCTTCGTTATCCGGAACGGAGCCGGTAACACTTTTAATGACGTCGTCGCCGAAATCCGGATGGAACGGCAGCAGGCCGAGCATTGGATACCATTTGTCCTCCACAGGAACTAAAAAGGCGAGAAACACAATGTTTTCCTGCAGGTCCCGGAAAAAGGAAAGTGGCTCAATATGGTGAACTTCCTCGCTCAGCAGGTCAGTGACTTCATACCAGTCGTCGGTCATTTTATTCAGGCGGAACAGTGACAGGTTATGTCCGGTCCAGTTGGAATAAAGCCGCTGAAGCCGCGGGTGCTGATTATTCTGCTCTATCTGCTGATGGATGTTCATCCATTCCCTGCGCTCGTTGCCGTGCAGTAAAAAGTCGGCAAGCGCCAGGTTCTGGACAAATTTATGCCAGGCATAAGGGAAATAGTTCGGCCGGTAGACGCGGCGGTAATAATGGCTGAAATCCTTCCGGCTGTCTTTGTTTGCAGCGGCTGCAAGATCCAGCTGTATGTTGGTTACTTCTTCAGTCGTATAAGCTGGCTGGTTGGCGGGATCGCCGCAGCATTTTTTGTATTTTTTACCGCTGCCACAAGGACACGGATCGTTACGTGAAATACTCATACATTCAGGCTCCTTCTCACTAGTATGTTACTATTCCTTCAAATTCTAACATACATTGCCCCAAAATGGGGAATCCGTGCGCTTCAGGGGGAATGGAGACATGAAAAAGCCCTTCGCAGTGGAAGGGCTGTATTTGTATAATAAGAGACTTGTTTAATTAGCTGCCTGTCCGTTCGCATTTTCCCATACGTTGCGGAGTGTCTCTGCGCTGTGGCGGAAGTCGCGGGCTTCTTCTTCATTCAGTGGCAGTTCGATCACTTCCCGTATCCCCTCGCGGTTAATGATGGCCGGCACACCGATGCACAGATTATTTTCTCCGTACTGGCCGTCCAGGTGGGCGCTGACGGTCAAAACACTGTTTTCGTTTTTAAGAATCGCGTTTGTAATACGGGTGAGTCCCATCGCGATGCCGTAGCTGGTGGCGCCCTTGCGCTCAATGATCTCATAGGCAGCCCCGCGGACGTCTTTAATCATGCCTTTCATTTCCTTCACATTTTTGTCTTCTTTTTCATCCGCGAGCTCTACTGCGTTTCGGCCTCCAACGTTTGCCTGGCTCCAGACGGCAAGCGACGTGTCGCCGTGTTCACCAATGATATAGGCATGGGCATTCTGGGCAGCAGTGTCGAAATAGTCACTCAGCATAAACCGCAGGCGGGCGGTATCCAGAATCGTCCCGCTTCCAATGACCCGTTCTCTTGGAAGTCCGCTGAACTGCTGAGTGGCATACGTAAGAATATCCACAGGGTTGGTGGCTATAAGGAATATTCCATCAAAGCCGTTATCCATCACCTGACCGACAATATTTTTAAATATAGCGGTATTTTTGCCTACAAGATCGAGACGGCTTTCACCGGGTTTTTGGTTAGCACCGGCTGTAATGCAGACGATGTCGGCCTCCCGGCAGTCTTCATAGGTGCCAAACCATGTTTTAGTAGGATGCGGAGCAAAGGCTTTACCGTGATTGAGGTCCATCACGTCCCCTTCGGCCTTGCGTTCATCCAGATCGATGATCACGAGCTCCTCGACGACGCCCTGATTAATTAACGAAAATGCATAGCCGCTGCCGACAGCGCCGGCTCCGACAACAACAACCCGGTGGACGTGATTTCTTTTCATATATAAAATCCCCTTTCGAATATGAATCATGTGAATGAATGAGCAAACTTTATCTATCTATATTGTGCACTATTTCACAAATTGATGCAAGTACAGAAAATATATAATTGTGAACAAATGATGAACTTACGTGTTGGGAGGAAATCGAAACGGGAAAGAAGCAGAAGAGGGGGGATGACTCAATGGAAAATGCGTTAAAATATGCGATGCCGACAGCGTTGACGTGGGCAGTGATTGGTCTGCTCGCCGGTCTGAATCTTGACAGAGGATGGCTGTGGGTGCTTGCTTTTGTAGTTTTCGGATTTCTCGTCAGTTTTGTTACAGTGATAATTGCACAGTGGATTATTTCTAAAATAAATATGTAATTAGCAGCGGAGAAATTAGGGAATGGTATATGTATAGCTTATAAGCGAAAAGGAGCGTGCAAGCATGGAGGATATAAACGGCCGGAGGCCGGTCATAGCTATTACTGGCGCTAGTGGATACATCGGAAGAAACCTGATGAAGGAACTGAAAAAGCATGCAGATATTATTGCTCTGTCGAGAAACATAGATACAAAAGAAAACGAGGAGCATGTAACATGGCGCTCGTGCGACTTATTTTCATTAAAGGACGCGGAACAGGCACTCGAAGGTGCAGATTACGCTCTATACTTAGTTCATTCGATGATGCCGACATCCAAATTAACCCAGGGCAGCTTTGAAGATATGGACGTTATCCTTGCCGATAATTTCGCGCGTGCCGCTGAGCAGAAGCAGGTGAAGCAGGTCGTTTATTTGAGCGGCATTATTCCTGAAGCTGACCGGCTGTCCCGCCATTTAAGCAGCCGGCTCGAGGTGGAAGATATCCTAAAATCATACCGGACGCCTGTGACTGCTATACGTGCGGGATTAATTGTCGGTCCACAGGGCTCTTCGTTTCCTATTCTCGCAAAGCTGGTAAAGCGGCTGCCGGTCATGATCCTTCCGAAATGGACGCAGACCAAGACCCATCCCATTGCGCTTGCCGACGTATTAAACAGTCTGCAGAAGAGCATCGGGGAAGAATCGCTTTACAACCGTTCCATCGATGTTGGAGGGCCGGACGTAATGACCTACCGGAAAATGATGAACATCACTTCAAAGGTGATGGGGAAAAAGCGGTACGCAGTCACCGTGCCGTTTTTCACCGTGCGCCTTTCAAGACTGTGGGTGAGTGTAACTACAGGGACACCGAAAAGCCTCGTTTATCCACTGATTGAAAGTCTGATCCATCCGATGGTGGCTGACCCTGCTAAAAGTGTGAAGGGCATCAGTGATGGAAAAATTCCATTCCGGGAGGCGGCAGAAAACTCTCTGAAGGAAAGCAGGAAGGAGCAGTCCTCCATTCTGGCACGCCTGAAGCCGGCCCCTGTGGAGCGGAATGTACGCTCTGTCCAGCGCGTCACCATTCCAAGAGGGAGAGACGCGGACTGGACGGCCCGTTACTATATAAAGTGGCTTCCGAAGCTTCTGCGCCCATTCGTAAAGGTGGAAACGACCGACCGCTACCAGTACGGTCTGCGGCCTGCCTTTATGAAAAGAACATTTCTCGAGCTCTCCTATTCCAAGGAGCGCAGCGAAGAAGACCGGGCGCTGTACTATATTACCGGTGGACTCCTTGCACAGGTAAATGAAGGAGAACGGGGCCGGCTGGAATTTCGTAAAATTCCTCATACAAACCAGTGCATTGTAGCGGTACATGATTATGTTCCAGCTATGCCATGGTACTTTTATCAATATACCCAGGCGTTTATTCATCTTTGGATCATGAACCGTTTTAAAGCACACCTTGAAAAAGATCAGTGGACGTTAAGAAGGTCCCGGCAGCTCCAGCCGGAGACATAACTTTCCCCGTTTGGTTTCACCTTTTTTAAGGAACACGGAAAAGGATATGAGTACTCTGCATATAGAAGGGAGACGGTGCCGTATGAGCACCAACCAGTTGATCCGTGACTATTTCTTCAATCACGCAGCGGAAATGGCGAATTCATGGTACGAAACGTTGGAGGAATCAGATAGGGAATCTGCTTACGCAACGACGGACCCAAAAAAAGTGGAGGAACTGAAGTCTCAGACGTATGAGTTTCATTTATATTTCTCGAGTATTTTTATCGAGGACCGGAATACATGGGAGAATACCTTTGAAGTATGGATAGACGGCATTATAAGTGATCCCAAATACTTCCGGACGAAGGATGCGCGAGTCGTCCGGGAAATGATGAGATACCGGGAGCAGTATACAGCCTATTTGAAGCGCTTTTACGCTGAAGAGCACACAGAGCTCTCTGCCAATATGAAGGAACAGCTACGGGAGCTCGTAACAAACGGCGTGGATCAAATTATTCTTTCTTACGTGGAAAAATCCAACCGGCTGCTCCTGCAGAAATTAGAAGCGAGGGAAAGCATTATTAATGAACTGAGCGCTCCGGTTATCTCTCTGAATAAATCATCCGCTCTTCTTCCGTTAATTGGAGAAATTGACGAAGAACGGGCTGCGGTAATTCTCGAGCACACACTCGAGGCATGCTCGAAAAAGCAGGTCTCTGAATTGTTTATTGACCTTTCCGGGGTAGCCGGCATCGGTACTCACGTCGCTCATCAGATTTTCGGGCTGATCCGTTCGTTAAAGCTGATTGGCGTACAGCCTGTCCTGGCAGGAATGCGTCCCGAAATCGCCCAGACCTCCGTCAATCTTGGCATCAGCTTTCAGGATGTGCCGATTGCTTCATCGCTTTCCCAGGCAATGGATCAAAAGCATTAAAAAAAGCCGGCCCCCCATATTGATGGGCGCCGGCCTTTTCTTCGTCTTTAATACAGAATCACTCTGCTTTTAGACTTTTTCGACAACGTACGTTGGCTTCTCAACGAATCTTTTGCCGCCTAGTTCTTCAGAATGATCGAAGTAGCCGCCGAATTTATAAACGACTTTGTACTCGCGGTCTGGCTCTGTAAACAACTGGTTTTCGTTGTTGGAGATGACCGTGACGTGGTTGTTTTCTACAAAGCTGTCAATTTCACTCGCTTTATAGTTTGTACCTGCAGTAAGTTCGGAAACAGATTGGCTTCCCATATATAATCGCTCCTTTGCGTTATAATTTGTCCACTGGTACTGTTACCCGGGTAAAGCCTGTCTTAATCATACGATTTAATAGCCGCCCCTGATGCTTGGCTCCACGTCCTCTAAATAAAACTTCGTCAGCTTCTCCTGCTCCTCCCTGGAGAAGGAAGGCACGCTGACCGCTTCGAGGCTGTCGGTCACCTGTTTTTCGTTACGGAATCCCGGTATGACGCAGGTGACATCCTCGTTATCCAGAATCCAGCGCAGAGCTGCCTGCGCCATTGTACCCCGCTGCTCTTTAATCCACTGGAGGGAGGTGCTGAGCTCCACGCCCTTTTGGAAAGGAAGGCCGGCGAATGTTTCTCCGACATTGAAGGCGTCTCCGTCCCGGTTGAAATTGCGGTGGTCGTCTTCAGCGAATGTCGTTTCTTTTGTATATTTTCCAGTTAACAGTCCGCTTGCGAGCGGCACGCGGGTCAGGATACCGACGCCCTGCTTTTTCGCCTGTGGAAAAAGCCGTTCTGCCGGCTTCTGGCGGAAAATATTGTAGATAACCTGAAGTGCCTTAACATTTGGGTAATGGAGGCATTCCATGCCCTCCTCCACTGTTTCCACGCTGACTCCGTAGTGGCGGATCTTTCCCTGTGCCTGCAGGTCATCAAGCACCTTAAACACCGAGCCGTCTTTTAAAACGTCAATCGGCGGACAGTGAATCTGATAAAGATCCAGGCGTTCGCGTCCGAGGCGCTTCAGTGTAGCGTCCAGGTAGGCCGTGACACTTTCCCTGGAATAAGTATTTGGGTCATTAATATCGCCGCCGCGCGCAAATTTGCTGGCCACGTGAATCTTCTCTTCTTTTCCTTTCGTTGCTTTTCCAATCAATTCCTCGCTGTGTCCGTCCCCGTACACGTCAGCCGTGTCGAAAAAATTCACGCCGGCGTCCATGGCAGCCTCGAGGCCCTTAAGCGCTTCGGTATCGTTTGTTGCTCCCCACGCGCCGCCAATTGCCCACGTGCCAAAGCTCAGTTCACTTACTTCCAATTCGGTATTTCCTAACTGACGATATTTCATATCGTCCACCTGCCTTTTAATTAAAGTATGTTGGGCTATTCCCGATCTGCAGATATTTAAGCGTTCTCATGATTAATGGTTTTGATTTAGTGCAATGTTTCCTATAATAAAAGCAGCACATTTTAAAGGAGGCGGAGTCCTTGTATTTATTCAAAGAAAAACCGATCAGAAATACGATTGATGTCAATCAGCAGGCGCTTTCCCTTATTGAAGACGGCTTTCGGCGCCTGCAGGCAGGAGAAGTAACCATGCCTCCCGTACTCAGCATGCCCATTGCCGATAAAAATGGTGAAATGGATGCAAAAACGGCCTACGTCAAGGGCATGGACCAGTTTGCCCTGAAAATTTCGACCGGTTTTTTCGATAACCCGGACAAAGGGCTTCCAAGCCTTAGTGGCATGATGCTTTTGTTTCATTCGGATACCGGCTTCCCGGCAGCAGTGCTTCAGGACAATGGATATTTGACCGATGTGCGCACAGGAATTGCTGGCGCTGTGGCAGCCAAATACCTGGCTAAAGACGAGGCAAGGATTGCAGGTATCGTCGGCACCGGCACGCAGGCGCGCTTTCAGCTGCGGGCGCTGAAAATGGTGCGGCCGTCAATTGAAAAAGTATATGTGTACGGACGCAAAAAAGAACGGATTGAAGCGTATCAGCGTGAAATGGAGCATGAGCTCGGTGTTACGACAGAAGCTGCCGATCTTGAAACAGTAGTACGAAACTGTGACGTGCTCGTTACGACGACGCCGTCGACAGAACCGTTCATCAAAAAAGAATGGCTGCACCCTGGGCTGCATATTACAGCTATGGGCTCAGATGCCTCGGAAAAGAATGAAATCGAGCCGGACGTACTCGGAGCGGTGGACATTCTTGCCTGTGATGCGGCTTCGCAGGTGTTTTCCATAGGGGAACACCGGACGGCAAAAGAAGCAGGGATTATCGATGAAAGCAGCACGGTGGAAATCGGTGCGATTATCAGCGGAGATGCCCGTGGCCGGGAAACGATGGAGCAGGTAACCTTCTGTGACCTGACAGGCACCGGAGTGCAGGATACAGCCATTGCCGTTTATACGTACGACCAGCTCAAGGCCTCCGGAGAAGGAATCGAAATAACAGAAGACGAATAAATGAAGGACTCCGGTCCTGCTTTCCGGCTCGGTCAAAGGGTGATCGAAGCTTCTCTGCTCCGGCAGGGAAGCTTTTTTGTCTGCAGGCTTTTCAAATGATCAATTTTCCCTTCTCAATGCGTGAAGTCGTGTTAAAATAAGACAGTGATTAACCGGAACGTTAAAAGCGAGTATGTGCAGGCATAGAGAAAGGTGGCTCATCGTGGCAGACACAGCAAAGACCCCGGTAAAAGTCGCTATGACAACCAATATGCAGCAGGAAGATGAACGGGAAACCATTCAGCTGAACGCAGATGGCGAAATGTACGAAAAGCAGGAATGGACGTATGTCCGGTTCGAAGAAGAGCTTGAGGGCATAGGAAAGGTACAGACAACGCTGAAAATCGGAAACGCAGAGGTGATGGTACTCCGAAGCGGGGCCGTGGCCATGCGTCAGGTATACGCGTACGGCGAACGTACCGAAGGCACCTACGATATGGGCTACGGCCGGCTTCATACAGAAGCGGTAACAGACCATCTGGCTGTGACAAAGGCCAACCTCGGCTGGGTGATGCATATTGATTTTCATTACCGGCTGGTACTGCAGGGAACGCCGGTAGGGCGTTACGAAATTTCGATCGTTATTGAGGAGGACGCATGAGCATATGAATATAATGGATCAGGTGAAGGAGCAGTTAAAAACAGAAATTGCGGCGGCAATTGAAGCGGCAGGACTTGCCCGGGGGGGAGACGTCCCGGAAATTGTGCTTGAAACCCCGAAGGAAAAAAGCCATGGGGACTTTGCATCGAACGCAGCGATGAAGCTCGCAAGCGTGGCAAAAAAGGCTCCGAGGGCGATCGCCGAAGACATCGTGAACCACTTAAACACAAGCAAAGCCTCCGTCAAAGAAATTGAAATTGCCGGACCTGGCTTTATTAACTTTTTTATGGATAACCGTTATTTGATTGATGTGATTCCGGAGGTGCTTGACCAGGGAGCGGAGTACGGTCGCTCTAATGTTGGAAGGCAGAAAAAGGTTCAGGTGGAATTTGTATCGGCGAACCCGACCGGCAATTTGCATCTCGGTCATGCCCGCGGCGCGGCCGTTGGGGACTCGCTCTGCAACATTCTGGACTTCGCCGGCTACGACGTGACGCGTGAATATTACATTAACGATGCCGGCAACCAGATCGTAAACCTGGCAAGATCGGTCGAAAGCCGGTACTTTGAAGCCCTTGGCATGGAAATGGAAATGCCTGAAGGCGGCTATCAGGGAGCAGACGTGCGCCAGTTCGGCGAAGAGCTTGCAAGCGAACAGGGAGACCGGTTCGTCCACGTTGAGGAAGAGGAAAGGCTTGAGTTTTTCCGCGAGTACGGCCTGAAGCGTGAAATCGAAAAGCTGAAGCAGGATCTTGAACAATTCAGAGTACGTTTTGATGTGTGGTATTCAGAAACCTCTCTTTATACAAACGGCAATGTTGAAGAAACGCTGCAATACCTGCACGACCAGGGAGAAACATACGAAGAAGACGGGGCAGTATGGTTCCGCTCGAGCCGTTACGGAGACGATAAAGATCGGGTGCTCGTGAAAAATGACGGTACCTATACGTATCTGCTCCCGGATATTTCGTATCACCGGGACAAATTCGGCCGCGGCTTTGAAAAGGTTATTAATATCTGGGGAGCAGACCACCACGGCTATATTCCGCGTATGGAAGCAGCGGTACAGGCGCTCGGCCATGATAAAGAACAGCTCGAGACGAAGATCATTCAAATGGTGAATCTGTTTGAAAACGGCGAGCGTGTGAAAATGAGCAAACGGACCGGCAAGGCGGTAACACTGAAGGATCTCATGGAAGAAGTCGGCATCGATGCGACCCGGTATTTCTTTGCGATGCGGAGTCCGGACACTCACATGGACTTTGACCTGAGCCTGGCCAAATCGCAGTCCAACGAAAATCCGGTATACTACGTGCAGTATGCTCATGCACGGCTTTGCAGCATCTTCCGTCAGGCGGAGGAACGCGGTATCACCTTTGATCCGGCGGCAGATTTGACGCCGATTCACAGTGAAAAAGAACTGGACGTACTGAAAAAAATCGGGGAATTCCCGGAAGAAGTGGCGATTGCAGCGGATAAATACGCTCCGCACCGCATGACTACCTATCTTCATGAACTGGCTTCTGCGTTTCACAGCTTTTACAATGCGGACCGCGTGATGGACGCTGAGGATGAGCCTAAAACCCAGGCAAGGCTCGTACTGGCGAAGGCAGTCCAGACGACGGTGCAGAACGGCCTGGATCTTATCGGCGTGAACGCGCCGGAAACGATGTAATAACGACGAAGGCACCGCCCGAAATGGGAGGTGCCTTTTTGTTATGCTTTGGCGGGAGCTTTTTCATATGCGGATTCGATCTGTTCGTCGACCGGAAACCTGGTTCCCACGTAGGCGCGGGCCCGTTTAACAAATAGGGCGATAACAATCAGTGTGCCGACAGCTGCAATAATATAACTCAATTCCATCGGAAGCCCGAAGCCGATCGGCGCATTTAAAATGTAGGTAAACGTTGCCATAGTCATGAACGTGGCTGGAATCGAAGCGACCCAGTGGTTTTTCCCGGCAAGCACGAGATACATGGCCCCGACCCACAGGGCGATCATAGCGGTGGACTGATTGGCCCAGGAAAAGTACCGCCATAAAATGGTGAAGTCCATGTTTGTTAAAGCAAACGAAGCGACAAACAATGGAAGCGCGATCCAAAGCCGGTTCGGCATTTTCTTTTGATTGATCCGGAAGTAGTCCGCAATGATCATCCGTGCGCTTCTAAACGAAGTATCACCGGATGTGATTGGAAGAACTATAACCCCAATGACTGCGAGCGTACCGCCAACGGCACCAAGCATCGTCATGGAGACTTCACTAACTACAGCTCCGGGACCGCCGGCAGCGATGATTTCATTCAGGGAAACGCCGTTAAAAATGCTCATGGCAGCAGCGGCCCAGATCATGGCGATGATGCCTTCGGCGATCATCATGCCGTAGAAAATTTTTCTTCCGCTGCCTTCATTTTGTGTAGTCCGTGAAATGATCGGCGTCTGGGTGGCATGAAAGCCGGAGATAGCCCCGCAGGAAATAGTTAAAAACAGAAGCGGGAAAATAGGCGCCTGATCCGGGTGCATGTTTTGGAACGAAAGCTCCGGAATTGGCTGTCCCTGAACGATAAGTCCACCTCCGATACCGACAGCGCTGAGCAGAAGGAGCGCCCCGAGGATCGGATAAATCTTGCCGATAATTTTATCGACCGGAAGCAGGGTTGCGAGAGTATAATAGGCGAAAATAACGGTAATAATAGCAGCAAGGCTGATCCATCCAGGAAGAATTCCGCTCAGCAGCTCCGCAGGAGCAGTGACGAAAACGGTTCCAACTAATAATAAAAGAAGCACTGAAAACCCGTTTACAATATGCTTCATCGACTTGCCGAGAAATTTGCCGGCAAGCTGAGGAAGGTGGGCGCCGCCGTTCCGTATGGAAATCATTCCGGTTAAGTAATCATGCACCGCTCCGGCAAAAATAGCTCCGAACACGATCCATAAAAAAGCAACTGGGCCGTAAAGGGCGCCCATAATCGGGCCGAAAATTGGACCAACGCCGGCAATATTCAGCAGCTGAATCATGGAGTTCCGCTTCGTCCCCATAGGGAGGTAGTCTACGTTATCCTGTTTCGTGAAGGCAGGAGTGGCCCGTTTTTCATTTGTAGTGAATAATTTTTCAATAAAAGCGCCGTATGTAAAATAGCCGATAATTAGTAACGCTACTGCGACGATAAAAGTAATCATGATGTCATCCTCCTGGCAAATTTGAATACGCTTACAAATTAGTTATACAGTTGGAAATCATAAACGTCAAGCAGAAAATGAAGCAGGTACGCGCGGTTTTTATTACAGACAGGAAGGGTAAATAATGGTAGATCTAGAAGAATAACAGGAAGACATGCTACCATGCAGAAGGAGGAAACGATATGGCCGTAGTTATTCGTTCGATGGAGTATAAAGATTTGGACCGTATCCGTGAAGTCGCAAGGGAGTGCTGGTACGACGCCTACGAGGGTATTATTCCTCTGCCAGCCCAGGAGATGTATTTAAGTCAGGCCTATAACGATGAGATGTTAATGCGCCGCATATCCAAGCATACCTCCAAAGTAGCTGAAGTGGACGGGAAAGTCGTGGGATTTTCTGATTTAGGACCGATCGACGACAAACGAAGCTGTAAAATGTCTGCTATGTACCTGCTTCCTGATTATCAAAGCCAGGGGATTGGAAAACAGCTGTTTGACGAAACGCTGATGGAAGAGCCGAACGCTAAAAAGATCCGGGTCTATATAGAGGAAAAAAATACACGCGGTCAGAAATTTTATGAAAAACAGGGATTTGAGAAAAAAGAAAAGCTTCAGGGGGAATTCGGCGGCTATCAGATTCCGATGCTGATTATGGAGAAGGAAATGTAAAAGAAAAGCGGAGGAAGCCTGACCAGCGATGCGTACCCTGGAAGAGCTTTGGAAAAGTGGCTTTTTCACTTTGACAAAGGTCTGAAGGGATGCGACATCGTTGGCTTCCGGAGCTGGACAGAGAAAACGCGGTTGGCGAATAGAGGAAAAAGTAACACCCGGGTTAAAGGAATTTCGACTAAAACCGCTACGTCGTGTAGCAACGTCGAACTGACCCGCGTCGTGCGGGCCCGAAAAGCGGAGTTAGCCATAGCCTGTCCCCCGGGTCTGCGATTCTATAAAATAAAAAAGCTGCTTCCTCACAAAAGAGGAGCAGCTTTGCACTTGATAGATGATTATTTTAATGGGTTACTTCATTTTTTAATAGAACGATGCGGTGGTAAGGAAATTCTTCTTCTTTTCCTACAATTGGATAATCACTGAATTCTACAATAACCGTACGTTCAAATTCAGAAATAACTTTCATTTCATAGCCTTCGTAATGAACGACTTCTCCGGGCTCGAATTGGTCAAATTGTTTTTCGCCAGCCATTTACATCAACACCTTTTGACTTTATTAAATTACATTACCCTTTTTTATAATGATTAAACATCACTTGAAAGTACAGGCATAATACATATATTCTCGTGAAACAGGAACGATTTGTCAATATAGTTGCAGCAGACTGGTAAATCAGCTAAACTAATTGAAGTTTTTGAAGGAACGAAATAAATGGAGGATGGTCATGAGCCTGGAAGAAAAAGAGAGAAAGCTGCAGCAGCTCACAGCTAAAGAAGCGCTTCTTGGTGTTGCTATTGCTGTGGGCCATTTTATTTGGTGGTTTGGTTTTGCATATGGGCTTGGGGGCAGAGACCCCGAGAATTATCAATACATACTGGGTATGCCTGACTGGCTTTTTTACAGCTGCGTACTCGGGCCGGTTCTTTTACTCATTACTCTTTGGTTTGTCGTAAAGTTCGTCCTCCGCGATATTCCTCTTGATCAGGAGGAAGACCGATGAATATAGAAGTGATTGTGCCATTAGTCGTTTTTTTACTTTTTACGTTTGCGATCGGTATCTGGTCCGCTAAAAAAAGGACCGGAGCTACATCTTTTCTTCATGACTACTATTTAGGAAGTCGTGAACTTGGAGGACTGGTACTGGCCATGACAATGGTTGCGACGTACGGCAGTGCGAGCAGCTTTGTTGGAGGTCCCGGCATCGCCTACGACCGCGGACTTGGCTGGGTGCTGTTATCCATGGCCCAGGTGGTTACCGGCTATTTCACGCTCATGATCCTCGGCAAGCGGTTTGCCATCATGGCCCGCCGGTACCGGGCTGTTACACTCGTGGATTTTCTCCGCTCCCGCTATAATAACGGACTGGTCGTTATTATAGGAGCATTCAGCATTGTCATCTTTTTATTTTCCGCGATGGCCGCGCAGTGGGTAGGAGGAGCGAGGCTGATCGAATCGGTCACAGGCATGAGCTATCAGGCGTCCCTGTTTCTGTTTGCAGCAGCAGTGCTGTTTTATGTAATCATCGGAGGCTTCCGGGCAGTAGTGGTTACAGACGCAGTGCAGGGTATTATTATGGTCGTCGGTACGTTGATCATTTTTACCGCCACACTGATAGCTGGAGGCGGAATGAACAATATTATGACCTCCCTGTATCAGGAAAACCCAAACCTAGTTACACCGTTCGGCGCAGACGGGGATTTAACCGCACTCTATGTATCGTCATTTTGGATTTTAGTCGGTGTGGGAGTAGTCGGACTGCCCCAGGTGGCAGTACGGGCGATGTCATATAAAAGCTCAGCTGCTATGCACCGTGCGCTTCTTATCGGAACAGCAGTGGTTGCTTTTATGATGTTTGGCATGCATATGGCCGGGGTGATGGGCCGCGTCGTCGTCCCGGGCATTGAAGTGGCCGATACCGTTATGCCGGAGCTGACGATGACCGTCCTTCCCGGATGGCTGGCCGGTATCGTACTGGCAGCGCCGATGGCGGCTATCATGAGCACCGTGGATTCCCTGCTTCTAATGATCAGCTCCTCAGTAGTCAAAGACGTATACATTAACTATATCAGGCCCGACGCTTCGGAAAACAGAATACGCATGCTGAGTTTGGTTGTTACGGCAGCAGTCGGCATTATCGTTGTAGCTATTTCGTGGAGTCCGCCGGAGTTTTTAATCTGGCTGAATCTGTTTGCCTTTGGAGGACTGGAAGCCGCGTTTATCTGGCCAATCGTTTTAGGACTGTATTGGAAAAAAGCAAACGGATGGGGAGCGCTTGCAGCGATGATCACCGGTATCGCCTCATACATGATTATTTCGATCTGGCTCCCGGGGTGGCTCGGTATGCACGAAGTAGCAATGCCTGTTCTTTTTTCACTTGCAGCGTTTGTGCTCGTGTCTCTTGTCACAAGCCGGCAGCAGAATGAATGGGCGCCCCTGGAAAACAATTAAGCAGGCAGCCGGTAAATTCTATCAGTAAGAATTGAATAATAATTATGGAATTTTTCTTCGAAATATGTTTATAATTTTAGGTATGAATTTTCGTAGCGATGAAGCGATTAATATAAAGGAATCAGCATAAGGGCATGTTTGTGAAAAGGAGCGATGAAGCTGTGAAAATAAACGAGTTGAGCGAAGAAAAAGTACGGGAAATGTCTTCGATGGAACTGGCGTATATGATCCTCGAAGAAGAGGGCGGAGCATCAGGCTATACGAGAGTTATGGACCGGCTGACAGAATTAAAAGGGTACACAGAAGAGGAAAGAAAAAGTCGGATGATCAAATTGTTTACATCCATGAATTTGGATGGACGGTTTGTGCATCTGGGCGAAAATCACTGGGGTCTTCGCGGATGGTATCCTCTCGATCAGTCAGATGAAGAACTGAGCCACACAGTGCAGGGTTCGGACGAGCTTGCTGAAGAGATTGATCCGGAGGAAGAAACGTATGACGATGATCTGGTAGACATTTCCGATGACCTGGACGCCATCTCTAAAAAAGACGACGCCGATGAAGATACATTTGATGATAATGATCTTGAAGGCTTTGAGCCGGGCAACTCGGGGCCAGGCTTCGATGAAGAAGACGAAGATGAAGAAGAAAGTGGAAGCGACAATACAGAGGAAAGTGGAGAAGAGAGCCGGTAATTTTATCGTGGTCAAATCTTGACTTTCGAAACTCGTATAGGTACAATCATTTTTGGGCTGTGACGTAAAGGTGAAAATGATACCTATATAAGCATGAACGATAAACAAAAGTGTGCCCCCTCCATATGGTGGCAGGGCGCCACTTTTGTTTTTTTTATGAATAAAGAAAAGCGGGGGAGCCTTGTTCAACCGCGACAGGTACTTCCCAGACATGCAGGGCAGCCTGCTGTCCGAAACCGGCTGGAAAGTAACCCCGAGCGGTTAGGCTCCGAAGCTGGACAAAGAAAAGCGGAGGGTGTTTGGGCACCAGCTTAAACGGCTCGTCGGTTTCAGTCGGCTTGAGACGAAGTCGCAAACGATCTGAAATCACGAATGGGTTAAGCTGGTAACACCCGAAGCTGGACAAAGAAAAGCGGAGGAAGCCTATTCAACGGCGCGGACCCTGAAAGCACTATTTTAAAGAACATTTATATAAAGAGAGGCAGATAGGTATATGGCGAGTAAATATATTTTCGTTACTGGCGGCGTTGTATCTTCGTTAGGTAAAGGCATTACAGCAGCTTCCCTCGGAAGACTGCTTAAAAACAGAGGACTTAGTGTTACTATCCAAAAGTTTGACCCATATATCAACGTGGACCCGGGAACAATGAGCCCGTATCAGCACGGGGAGGTTTTCGTTACAGACGATGGAGCGGAAACAGACCTGGATCTCGGACACTATGAACGCTTTATCGATATCAACCTCAGCAAAAACAGCAATGTCACGACCGGAAAAGTATACTCCTCCGTTATTCGCAAAGAACGGCGCGGCGACTATCTCGGCGGCACTGTACAGGTTATTCCGCACGTCACAAATGAAATCAAGGAACGGGTGTACCGTGCAGGAAGGGAAACGGGAGCCGATGTAGTAATTACAGAAATCGGCGGTACGGTCGGCGATATTGAAAGTCTGCCGTTTCTTGAAGCCATTCGTCAGATCAAAAGCGATGTCGGACGCGACAACGTAATGTACGTGCACTGTACGTTAATTCCATACTTATCCGCAGCAGGAGAAATGAAATCAAAACCGACGCAGCATAGCGTCAAAGAGCTGCGCGGCATTGGCATCCAGCCGAACGTCATTGTGCTCCGGACAGAAAAGCCGGTACCGGAAAACATGAAAGAAAAGATTGCATCGTTCTGCGACGTGCCTTCAGAGTCAGTCATTGAAGCAGGGGATGCAGAAGTGTTATATCAGATCCCGCTTGAACTGCAGCGCCAGCATATGGACCAGATCGTCTGCGATCATCTGAAGCTGACAGCGCCGCCGGCAGAAATGACGGAATGGACGGCGCTCGTCGACCGGGTGAAAAACTTAAGCAAAACGGTACGTATTGCCCTGGTGGGAAAATATGTAGCGCTTCCGGATGCGTATCTTTCAGTGGCGGAGTCGCTGAAGCACGCCGGGTACCACTTTGATGCAGACATCGAAATCGACTGGGTGCAGTCGGAGGATCTGGATAAGAATAATGTGGCTGAGCGCCTGAAGGATGCCGATGGCATTCTTGTGCCCGGAGGCTTCGGCGACCGGGGGATCCAGGGCAAAATTGAGGCGATCACCTATGCACGGGAACAGAAAATCCCGTTTCTCGGAATTTGTCTTGGCATGCAGCTTGCAAGCGTGGAATTTGCGAGAAACGTGGCGGGCATAGAGGATGCAGGCTCGGCAGAATTTCACCCCGACGCCAAAAACGCAGTAATCGACCTGCTTCCGGAGCAGAAGGATGTAGAAGATCTTGGCGGCACGCTCCGGCTCGGTCTTTACCCTTGTAAGCTAAAAGAAGGGTCCCGTGCAAAGGAAGCTTACGATGAGGCGGAGATCGTCTACGAACGTCACCGCCACCGCTATGAATTCAGCAATGCCTACAGAGAACAGCTCGAAAACAACGGATTTATCTTCAGCGGTACGAGTCCAGACGGGCGCCTGGCAGAAATTATCGAAGTAGCAGACCATCCTTACTTTGTTGCTTCGCAGTTTCACCCGGAATTTGTTTCCCGCCCGACTCGCCCGCAGCCTTTGTTCCGCGAATTTATCCGTTATTCCGCAGGGGAATAAATAAAAGTAAGCCTGGATGGTGTCTATGCCATCCAGGCTTCTTTGTGCAGCATACTTCTGCTTTATTCGAGTTCATCTGATAATTCTTTAATATATAAATATAAAAGCTGACCGGCGAAGAAAGCTGATAAAGCAAATGGGTCCCCGTAGCGCTCTCCCTTTTCATCTGGAATGACCGGTTCGGCTGAGGGTGCTGTAATATGGCAGTTTAACGGCCCGAGCAGTTCGTTGATCCGGGCATCGTCCTGCGTGTAAATAATTAAAGGTGTTTCGCTGTTTTGGCATGTCTGGATAAACGAAAGCATCTCCTCGCGTTCGTCGGGATGGATGATTAAAAGCAAACGGTCGACCTCGGACAGGGCTTCGGTATCGGGAGAAGGTATAATGGCCGTTGTTCCTTCCGGGGCATCCGATTGAGCGGCAAGCGCCAGGGCAATGGAATGAGCGGACGGAGATCCCGCTACCCAGAGTCTGCCCAGTCCCCTAACAGCCTGGACAGCCAGACGTGCTGCGTCTTCAAACTCTTCCTCCTGATCCATGATGCTTTGAAATTTACCCTGAAGCTGGGTGGAAAAAATTTTCATGAAAATCCTCTTTTCTGCTTTGAAATTAATGGATGGCTGAAACATACGTGGTCATAAATCTTATAGTAATATATACTGCAGGTAGAAGAAAGTAGAGAAGGAGGAATTCATGCAATGGAACGGGTGTTAATTGTAGATGATCAAATGGGAATCCGGCTTCTCTTAAAAGAGGTACTCGAAGAAGAGGGGTACACCGTCAAAGAAGCACATAACGGCGAGCTTGCTTTACATATGGTGGAAGAATGGACGCCGGAAATTTTTATCATCGATATGAAACTCCCGGGGATCGACGGACTCACACTGCTTAAAGAGCTTCAAAGCGCCTCCCGCCTCGAAGACGCCTACGTGATTATAATGACCGCCTATGGTGAAAAGGAACAGGTGGAAGCGGCCAGGCAGAACGGAGCGGATTACTATATCGCCAAGCCGTTTGACATTGAAAACTTAAAGAGCGTCATCGGCAAACTTTCGCAAGAAGGGTGACAACTGGCCTCGATATGCTATAATGAAAAAAGAATTTGAGTAAGATTTACATAGCATAGTCGGTTTGTTTTCAAGCGGAAGTATCTGACAGTGAAGACGTCCTGATCGTATCATCATTACGCTTTAATACACACTACCCGATGCAGCCTGAATGAAAGCTGCAGATGCTTTCGTGTGCTTAAATATATTTACTATGTATGGAAGCTGCTCAAACATTTTGCTTGAAACGAAGAGGGAGGATATTTTTTATGCCATTGGTATCAATGACGGAAATGCTGAAAACAGCACAAAAAAATCAGTATGCCGTAGGACAGTTCAACTTGAACAACATGGAATTCACCCAGGCCATTCTTCAGGCGGCTGAAGAAGAAAAATCCCCAGTAATCTGCGGTGTTTCTGAAGGAGCAGCCCGCTACATGGGTGGCTTCGAAACAGTCGTTACTCTGGTAAAAGCGTTGATGAAAGAATATAACGTAACAGTACCTGTAGCCATTCACCTCGACCACGGTTCGAGCTTTGAAAACTGCATGAAGGCAATGAAAGCAGGCTTTACTTCTGTAATGATCGACGGCTCCCACCATCCGCTTGAATACAACATTGAAATGACTAAGCGCGTTGTCGACGCTGCACATGCGATCGGCGTATCTGTAGAAGCCGAGCTCGGCCGTGTAGGCGGCCAGGAAGACGACCTGGTCGTTTCTGAAGCGGAAGAAGCTTACGCTATTCCTGCAGAATGTAAAGAGCTTGTAGAGCAGACTGGTGTTGACTGCTTCGCAGCAGCGCTTGGCTCTGTGCACGGTCCGTACAAAGGCGAGCCGAACCTCAGCTTTACCCGTATGGAAGAAATCCAACAGCTCGTGGATGTTCCGTTCGTTCTGCACGGTGGTACAGGCATTCCGACAGAAGATGTGAAAAAAGCGATCCGTTACGGTCACGCAAAAGTGAACGTAAACACGGAAAGCCAAATGTCTTCTGCGGCTAAAGTACGAGAAGTACTGGCAGAGCAGCCGAACCAGTATGACCCTCGTAAATATCTCGGCCCAGCACGCGATGCCATCAAAGAAACAGTGAAGTTCAAAATGCAGGAATTTGGTTCTTCCAACCAGGCGTAATTAATGAGCATGAAGCGAAGAAAAAGGGGCCCATTACCGGGCCGCCTCTTTCTCCGCCTTACTTTCTTCTTCTCAATAGTAAAATGATTTGCAAGCGTTTGCTTGAAACGGATAAAGAGTATTAAATAATAGGAGGGAACATGTATGAAGTTTTTTGTAGATACAGCGAATGTCGATGAAATCAGAGAGGCGAATGACCTCGGGATTCTTGCCGGCGTCACTACGAATCCGAGTCTCGTCGCCAAAGAAGGCGTCGACTTTCATGAACGTTTAAAAGAAATTACAGCTATCGTCGACGGCTCCGTCAGTGCCGAAGTCATTTCGACTGAAGCAGAAGGCATGATCACGGAAGGCCGGGAGCTCGCAAAAATCGCTCCGAATATTACAGTTAAAGTTCCAATGACACTAGAAGGCATGAAAGCCGTAAAGGTCTTTACAGAAGAAAACATTCAGACAAATGTCACGCTCGTCTTTTCTTCCGTACAGGCGTTAATTGCGGCAAGAGCAGGAGCGACATACGTCTCCCCATTCCTTGGACGTCTGGACGATATCGGCCACAACGGCTTGGACCTGATCAGTGAAATTTCCGAGATCTTTAACGTTCACGGCATTGAAACGAAAATTATTGCTGCATCCGTGCGCCATTCTACTCACGTGGCAGAAGCAGCGGCCCGCGGTGCCCATATCGCGACGATTCCATTTAAGGTCGTTCCCGGCCTTCTGAAGCATCCGCTGACAGATCAGGGGATCGAAAAATTCCTGAGCGATTGGGAAAACCGTAAGCAGTAAAATAAAACAGCACAGGCTTCTGCAGGGTTTCTGCAGAAGCCTTTTTTTGTATGAAAATTCAGCCAAATTCTCTTGCTAATAAGTGGAAAAACATCTATGCTGAAAAAAGAAAACACTTTTAACGATTAGTAGGACACAAATAGCATAAAAAGGACAGTCCCTGCCCGAATCCAGGCCCGGGCTTCAGCTTTTACATGCCGTTCATACAGAGTGGCTGAGGATGCTGGATAATGACTATAGAGGATGATTGCATGCAGAAAATGATTATTGAAGGCGGCAGGCCGCTTGAAGGACAGGTGTCGGTCAGCGGAGCGAAAAACAGTGCAGTGGCACTTGTTCCGGCAGCGCTGATGGCAAATGGCCACGTGACTCTTGAGAACCTTCCCGACATTCACGATATCGACACGCTGGCTGAAATTTTGCAGGATGTGGGAGCGAATGTAAAAACAGAAAATCACCGGATGAAAATTAATGCGAAGAATGTTCGTCCGCTGTCGATGCCAAATGGCAAAGTAAAAAAGCTGCGTGCTTCCTATTATTTGATGGGAGCAATGCTCGGGCGGTTTAAAAAGGCAGTGATCGGCATGCCGGGCGGCTGCTATCTTGGTCCTCGGCCGATTGATCAGCACATCAAAGGCTTCGAAGCTCTCGGGGCTACGGTCGAAAATGAACACGGCTCGCTCCATATTCACGCAAAAGAGCTGAAGGGCGCCCGTATTTATCTGGATGTGGTGAGCGTTGGGGCGACGATTAACATTATGATGGCGGCAGTCATGGCCAAGGGGCGGACGGTAATCGAAAACGCCGCGAAGGAACCGGAAATTATCGACGTAGCCACGCTTTTGACAAATATGGGGGCAAATATTAAAGGCGCGGGGACAAACGTTATCCGCATTGATGGTGTAGAAGAACTGAACGGATGCAATCATTCGATTATTCCTGACCGGATCGAGGCGGGCACCTATATGATTGCGGGTGCGGCTATGGGAAGTGAAGTAGTGATAGATAACGTCATTCCGGATCACCTCGAAGCGTTAACGGCCAAGCTCCGGGAAACAGGAACAGGCGTGGAATGGTATGACAATTCGGTCCGGATCACCGGGGCGGACCGGCTGCAGGCCGTGCAATTAAAAACCCTCGTTTACCCCGGATTCCCTACTGATCTACAGCAGCCGTTCACGGCGCTTATGACAAGGGCCGAAGGAAAAACGATTGTTCACGACACCATCTATCCGTCGCGGTTCAAGCACGTGGATGAACTGTCGCGCATGGGAGCGGACGTGACTACCGGTGAAGGCACTGCGATTGTGCGGGGGCCGGCGCAGCTTCAGGGGGTGCAGGTGGCAGCAAGCGATCTGAGAGCCGGAGCTGCCCTGATTGTAGCCGGGCTGATGGCTGAAGGCCGTACCGTTATTACCGGGTTTGAGCATGTGGCCCGGGGCTATGAAAAAATTGAGCACAAATTGCGTTATTTGGGCGCTGAGATCCGTTTAGAGACTATCAGTGAACAGGAAATGCAGGAAATTCAAAATTCGTAAGCTTGGGGGAGTATAACAATGGAAAGAAGTCTGTCGATGGAATTAGTACGGGTGACCGAAGCAGCGGCATTATCGTCTGCACGCTGGATGGGCCGCGGGAAAAAGGATGAGGCCGACGATGCCGCTACAAGCGCAATGCGCGATGTGTTTGACACGATCCCGATGAAAGGGACCGTGGTAATTGGTGAGGGGGAAATGGATGAAGCCCCGATGCTCTACATTGGAGAAAAGCTTGGGACCGGTTTCGGGCCGAGAGTCGATGTGGCGGTAGATCCGCTTGAAGGTACAGAAATCGTCGCCAGCGGCTCCTGGAATGCTCTCGCAGTACTTGCCATTGCTGACCATGGAAGGCTTCTCCATGCTCCGGACATGTACATGGATAAAATTGCGGTAGGACCTGAAGCGATCGGGACAATTGATATCGATGCGCCGGTCGCAGACAACCTGCACGCCGTAGCAAAGGCAAAAGGCAAGGATATCGAAGACGTTGTTGTCACTATTCTGGACAGAGAGCGCCATGCTAAACTGATCCAGGATGTCCGAGATACCGGTGCCCGCATCAAGCTGATTCCTGCAGGGGATGTGGCCGGTGCGATTAATACTGCCTTTGATGAAACAGGGGTGGATATACTGCTCGGCTCCGGAGGAGCTCCCGAGGGCGTTATTGCCGCTGTCGGACTTAAGTGTCTGGGCGGGGAAATGCAGGGCAAGCTTCTTCCGCAGAACGACGATGAACTGGCCCGGTGCACAGAAATGGGTATTGACGACGTTAACCGGCCGCTTCTTATGTCGGATCTGGTCGGCGGGGAGGACTGCATCTTTGCCGCTACCGGCGTAACAGAGGGTGAACTGCTGAAGGGCGTGAATTTTAAAAGCTCCAAAGCCACGACCCAGTCCCTTGTCATGAGGGCTAAATCAGGAACGGTCCGCTTTGTAGACGGCAAGCACAACGTTCAGAAAAAGCCGGATTTTGTGATCAGAGACGAATAAAACGGGCTGAGGGCAGGGAGACCTGTCCTTTTCTCATTTTATGCCGGAAGCGTTCCATCCTAATAATTTCACTTGCAGACAGAGGCGTTCAAAGTTAAAATAATGAAGTACAAACTGTATTCGTAAAACGTTTACTGCCATTCAACAGTTCTCCTCTCCTTTATGCAGGGCATCCGTTCCTTTTCTTATCCTCCAATTATCCCAACACTTTTTGCCGGAAAGCCATAACGGAAATAAAAAGGCAGCTTACATTCACAAAGTGTAAGTGTTTCTTCACGTTGACGGAACTAATATACATGATTATTTTTTTACATTCATAATAGAAAAAGAAAGTGGTGACCGCATTGGCAGTCAACATCGCAGAGCTCGAAACAATGACGCTAAAAGAATTGTACCGGCTCGCCAAAGAATACAAGGTATCGTATTACAGCAAATTAAACAAAAGGGAACTCGTCTTTGCGATCTTAAAAGGACAGGCGGAAAAAGATGGCCTGATGTTTATGGAGGGCGTGCTTGAAATTATCCAGACAGAAGGCTACGGTTTTCTGCGTCCGATTAACTATCTGCCGAGCACGGAGGACATTTATATCTCTGCTTCGCAGATCCGCCGTTTTGACTTGAGAAATGGGGATAAGGTTTCCGGAAAGGTACGTCCGCCAAAGGATTCGGAGCGGTACCACGGCCTGCTGCAGGTGGAAGCAGTCAACGGGGAGGACCCCGACTCTTCGAAGGAGCGCCCGCATTTTCCGGCACTGACACCGCTGTATCCGGACGAGCGCATGCAGATGGAAACTCATCCCAATCGCGCCTCTTCGCGGATCATCGATCTGATCACCCCAGTAGGCTTCGGCCAGCGCGGACTCATTGTGGCTCCGCCAAAAGCCGGAAAGACGTCGCTGTTGAAAGAAGTCGCCAACAGCATTACTGAAAACCATCCGGAAACCGAACTGATTGTGCTGCTCGTGGACGAACGTCCGGAAGAGGTTACAGACATCGAGCGTTCTGTAGACGGAGACGTAGCCAGCTCTACATTCGATGAGGTGCCTGAAAACCACATTAAAGTTTCTGAGCTTGTGCTTGAACGGGCGATGCGTCTCGTGGAGCACAAAAAAGATGTCGTCATTCTGCTCGACAGCATCACCCGTCTTGCACGGGCGTACAACCTGGTGCTGCCGCCAAGCGGACGGACGCTTTCCGGTGGTATTGATCCGGCAGCTCTTCACCGTCCGAAGCGCTTCTTCGGGGCGGCCCGTAATATTGAAGAAGGTGGAAGCCTGACCATCCTGGCAACAGCCCTTGTAGAAACCGGGTCGCGGATGGACGATGTGATTTATGAGGAATTTAAAGGTACAGGAAACATGGAGCTCCATCTCGACCGTCGTCTGGCCGAGCGCCGTATTTTCCCATCGATCGATATCCGTCGCTCGAGCACCCGGAAAGAAGAACTGCTCGTCTCCAAAGAGCATCTGGATAATTTATGGGCGATCCGCAAGACGATGAACGATTCCCCGGATTTCGTGGATCACTTTATCCGGCGCATTAAGCAGACCAAAACAAATGAAGAATTTTTTGAGGAGCTTCAGAAGGACAAGCAGGGAAAAGTAACGACTGGAAAGAAATAAACGAAATGAACGATTGATAAATTTCGGGGAAGTTGTTATAATCTCGTTATGTGTGAAAAAGAGAAGAATCGAAAGGAAGTGACCAGCTATGAAACAACAAGTGCATCCGGAATATCATAAAGTTGTATTTATGGATACAAGTACGGGATTCAAGTTTTTGAGCGGTTCGACAGAAAGCTCGTCTGAAACTATCGAATGGGAAGACGGAAACACGTACCCAGTAATCAAAATTGAGGTAAGCTCCGACTCCCACCCGTTCTACACCGGCAAGCAGAAGCAGAACACTGCCGGCGGCCGTGTGGACAAGTTCAAAAGAAAATACAACCGCTAAGCACCATGGTTGGGTAAAGGCGGAAGCTGCGGCTTCCGTCTTTTTTATATCACGAGCACGAACCGAAACCGATAAGCAGGGGAGAAAAATATGGCGCAGTTATTTTTTAAATACGGAACAATGAACAGCGGCAAGTCCATCGAAATTTTAAAGGTGGCCCATAACTATGAAGAGCAGAATAAGCCGGTGCTCATCTTCACCTCCGGTCTGGATGATCGGCGCGGAGTCGGATTTGTAGCAAGCAGAATCGGAGTGGAGCGTGAGGCTGTACCAGTGTTTGAAGAAACAAACATTTACGATATCGTCCGTCAGGAAGAAGAGCGTCCGTTCTGCATCCTCGTGGATGAGGCACAGTTTCTGTCCCAGGAGCACATTATTCAGCTGGCAGAAATTGTGGATAACCTTGATATTCCGGTGATGAGCTTCGGCCTGAAGAACGATTTTCAGAATGAGCTGTTTGAAGGCAGCAAGCATCTGCTGCTCTACGCGGATAAAATCGAGGAAATGAAGACCATCTGCTGGTTCTGTCATAAAAAAGCAGTCATGAATTTAAGGCTCGACGGCGAGGGTCGGCCGATTTATACGGGCGATCAGATTCATATCGGCGGCAATGACTCCTATTATCCGGTGTGCCGGAGATGCCACGCGAACCCGCCTATTGCCCTGTAAACAAAAAACAAGCCAGCCGGAGCAGTGCCGGCTGGCTTTACCTGTGCAGGAAGACTGTTATTTCGCCCGCCGGATCACCTGCTGGAGCGGATCCCACACTTTATTGTACGGCGGGGCATAGCTCAGATCCAGATCCTCAAAATCGGTTACGGTCATTCGGTGAAAGAGGGCGGTGGCCAGAACATCGAGCCGTTTGTCTGTGCCGTCACCGCCGATCAGCTGGCCGCCGAGGATAACGCCTGTGTCCGGGCAGTACGTGACTTTGATATGAAGCTTGCTATTTCCCGGGAAATAGCCGGCATGACTCGAGGTAGTAAGCATCTCGCTGCGGTAAGGAAAGCGCATACCAGCAGCTTCCGCTTCGGAGATGCCGGTTTTTCCAAGCGTCAGACTGAAAAAGCGGAGAATGGAGGTGCCGGTTACTCCTTTAAAGGACTTTACGCTTCCAGC
This sequence comes from Marinococcus luteus, assembly GCF_034497705.1. Taxonomy (GTDB): domain Bacteria; phylum Bacillota; class Bacilli; order Bacillales; family Marinococcaceae; genus Marinococcus; species Marinococcus luteus_A. The sequence goes on from NZ_JAXRUV010000002.1 coordinate 333,012, forward strand.
CATGTTAAGGCCGGCGACGCGTCCCTGCTTATTGGCATGCGTTCCGAGTGGAAGATAATCATCAATCTCCTTAATCCGGTGAAACTGGGTGGCGCAGTCTCCGGCGGCATATACATCCGGGACATTGGTTTCCATGTAGCGGTTCACCTGCAGAGCTCCGTTAGCATGACGGAACAGGCCGCATTTGGACACCATTTCTGTATTCGGGCGCAGGCCGACACCGGCGATCACCGCATCGGTATCGATCACCCGCCGGTCGGTATGAACGGCTCCCACCCGGCTTTTGCCCGACAAATGCTGGATGTTTTCCCCGAACAGCAGCTCGATGCCGTTCGCCTCCGCTTCCTCAGCGATATATGCTGCCATGTCCGGGTCGAATATACCGGCCAGCTGATCGCCGCGCTGCAAAAGCGTTACTTTCTTGCCGGCGTGAATACAGTTTTCCGCCACCTCAAGACCGATATAGCCGCCTCCGACGACAGTGACGTGGTTTACGTGCGCAAGATCTGCTTTGATCGTTTCGGCATCCGGAATTGTTTTCAGCGTATGAACGCCTTCCAGCTCCCGTCCTGGCCATTCCGGCAGGAGCGGTCGTCCTCCGGAAGCAATCAGAAGCTTATCATACGTAACCTGAAATGACTTGCCGGTATCGGTATGTACGCCGGTCACTTCTTTTTTATCCACATTGACCCCGGTTACCTCGTGGTTTACCCGGGCATCGATGCCGTACTTTTCCCGGAACGTTTCGACGTCGCGGGCGATTAAATTCTCGCTGTCCCTGACTTCGCCCCCGAGTATGTAAGGAAGGCCGCACTGGGCGTAGGAATAAACTTCTCCTGCCTCCAGCGTAATAATTTCTGCATTCTCATCCTGCCGGTAGATCTGCATAGCTGCACTCATGCCGGCGGCGTCACCGCCGATAATAACGTATTTCATTGTTTTCCCCCTTCTGCTTAAACAATAGGCACTTACAGGGCGGTTCCCCGCTCTCGCATTGGTCAAACGAAATTTATGGATGCGGTGGCATTTTGACGCCCCTATGCCCCTGTATTATAATTAGTATACTGTAAAGGAGAACGAGAAACGTGTAAAACGTAACGAAATACATTTCAGCCGGATAAAATTTAAAAGATAGAGGTGAACGGTGTGTTAGAGCGACTGCAGACGGTAGAAGACCGTTATGAATATTTAAACGAACAGCTGAGCGATCCGGAAATCGCAAACGATCCGAATAAAATCAAGGAGCTGTCCAAAGAGCAGGCACAGATGCAGCGGACCGTGGAGGTGTACCGGGAATATAAAGAAGCCCGGCAGCAGCTTGATGAAGCGAAATCGATGCTTGAAGACGAGCTCGATGCAGAAATGAAAGACATGGTAAAATCGGAAGTCGAAGAATTGAGCGAGCGTATTGAAAACCAGGAGGAAGAGCTCCGGAGACTCCTTCTTCCAAAGGACCCAAACGATGATAAAAACGTTATTATTGAAATACGCGGAGCCGCAGGTGGTGAAGAAGCGGCCCTGTTTGCCGCTGATTTGTACAAAATGTACTCCCGCTATGCGGAGAAACAGGGATGGAAAGCAGAAGTCGTGGAATCGAACGCGAGTGAGCTCGGCGGCTACCGGGAAATCATTTTTATGATTAACGGCGATTCGGCATATTCGAAAATGAAATATGAGAACGGGGCCCACCGAGTTCAGCGGGTGCCAAGCACGGAATCAGGCGGACGCGTGCATACATCCACAGCTACCGTAGCTGTCCTTCCGGAAGCCGAGGAAGTGGAAGTGGACATTCACGATAAGGATATCCGCGTCGACACGTTCGCAGCGAGCGGTCCCGGTGGCCAGAGTGTAAACACGACCATGTCGGCGGTGCGGCTGACCCACGTACCGACAGGGATTGTCGCTTCCTGTCAGGACGGAAAATCCCAGATTAAAAACAAGGAAAAAGCAATGACGATTCTTCGTGCCCGGGTGTATGACAAATTCCAGCAGGAAGCCCAGGCGGAGTACGATGAAAACCGGAAATCAGCGGTAGGAACCGGGGACCGTTCCGAGCGGATCCGGACGTACAATTTTCCACAGACGCGCGTAACCGATCACCGTATTGGCCTGACGCTGCAAAAGCTGGACCAGATTCTTCAGGGAGAGCTTGATCAGATTATCGAGCCGCTCGTAATGGAAGAACAGGCCGAGCTGATGGAAAAAGCAGGCGAAGCGTAATGAAAGAAGAGCTACTTGTATTTGAAGCCCGGAGATGGGCTTCTTCTTTTTTGAGTGAGCACGGAAGAGAAGAGACGGCAGCCGACTGGCTTCTGGAGCATCATATGCAGCTTTCCCGGTCCCAGCTGCTGTCCGCTGCGAGAGAACCGGTGCCGTTACAGGCGTGGGAGCATTTCCAGCAGGACGTGCGTCTTCACGCAGCCGGGACGCCGGTGCAACATTTAACCGGCAGCAGCTTTTTTTACGACCGCGAATTTCACGTTAATCCGGACGTGCTGATCCCCCGGATGGAAACCGAGGAGCTCGTCTGGCACGTGATCGACTGGGTGCAAACAAACAAAGAGCTGAAAAGCCCGAGAATTGTCGACGTTGGTACAGGCAGCGGCATCATTGCAGTTACGCTCGCGTTGGAGCTTCTATCGGCGCAGGTGCAGGCTGTGGATATTGACAGCCGGGCGCTGGAGACGGCTAAACGAAACGCAGAACGGCTGCAGGCATCGGTCACCTTTCATCAGGAATCGTTTCTTGAAGGCATGGCCTCCCGGAAAGAACAGGCGGACGTTATTGTATCCAATCCTCCCTACATTCCAAAAGAGGAATGGGAGCGGCTCGATCCGCTCGTCCGCGATAAAGAACCTGCGGTGGCTTTGATTGGCAAAGGAAAAGAAGGAATCCACAGCTATGAAGAAATTATCAAATACGCTGCCGAGGTTTTGGCTCCGGGCGGACTGCTTGCCTTTGAAATCGGATGGCAGCAGGGGAGAGCCGTGATGGAAGCAGCTGAAAAAGTGTTTCCGGGAAAAAGGATCCAGGTAATAAAGGACTTGAATGGGAACGACCGAATCGTTACAGTTGTGAATAAGTGAGAAAGTTATCCACGATTTGTGGATAACAAAAGACAAATACCTCCATATATGTGGAAAACATTAAATTTTCGTAAATAATGTAAATTAAAAGACTGAATTAGCAGCACAAATTAAAGTTATCCACAGAAAATAAGATCCTGTGAATAGTGTGAAAAACCTAAATTAATATAAAATAAACCCTGTTGTTAAGGCATTTTAAATTTTTGGAAGGAACGAAGGCTGAATGAGTTATAAACAGACGGTTATAAAAAATGTGGATAAAATAAATGAAGCTTCTGCGGAGAACTCTGTACTAAAAGAAATGGGGATGTGGATAACGCAGGGTAAAACAGTGGCTCTCCCGACAGAAACCGTTTATGGTCTGGGGGCAAGCGCGCTATGCACCGAAGCTGTCCGGGCGGTTTTTGAAGCTAAAAACCGTCCGCCCGACAATCCGCTGATTGCCCATATTGCTGACCGTGCCCAGCTCAATGCGCTTGGAGTTACGTGGACAGAGAGCATGGAAAAGCTGATGGACGCATTCTGGCCGGGCCCGTTGACGCTTATATTCCCGCTGAAAGAAGAAACTCCTCTGTCGCCCCTTGTAACGGCAGGGTTATCCACAGTGGCTGTCCGAATTCCGGAGCACGAGGTCGCGAGGGCAGTGCTGAAGCATGCCGGTGTACCGATCGCAGCCCCGAGTGCCAACCGGTCCGGATCCCCGAGCCCGACCACGGCAGAGCATGTCTACAGCGACCTGCACGGGAAAATTGACGCGGTAATTGATGGCGGCCCGTGTGGATACGGAGTGGAGTCCACCGTCGTGGACTGTACGTCAGCAGTCTGTTGGATTCTGCGTCCGGGAGGAGTTACTAAAGAGCAGATCGAGCAGGTGCTCGGCCCGGACACAGTCCGCTATTCGCAAAGTGCTTCTTCAGAGGAAGCACCTGCAGCACCGGGGATGAAATACCGTCACTATTCGCCGGCGACCTCCCTTTATTTAATGAAAGGGCCGGAGGAAGCATGGCAGAGAAAGCTCCGGGCCTGCCAGGAGGACGGAAAGAAGGTAGCGGTGCTTGCCGTGGAAGAGAACAGATCAGCGTGGATGCAGGCGGATGCCTTTCTTAGTTTAGGCTCGCGCCGGAGGCCCGAAGAAGCGGCAGCAAAATTGTACGCTGTTCTTCGTGAATTAGATACAATGGAGGTGGACGCTGCGTTCTGTGAAGTTTTTTCAAAAGAAGGGATCGGGACCGCACTCATGAACCGTTTGGAAAAAGCAGCATCTTCAGAACAATGAAAACTTCTACAAGGAGTCGATGACGATGAGTTATCACGTATTGTTTATTTGTACAGGGAACACGTGCCGGAGTCCGATGGCCGCTGCGCTGATGAAGCACCATTATCCGGAGGTGGAGGTGGCTTCAGCCGGTGTGATGGCTACAAATGGAGAGCCGGCAGCAACAGAAGCCGTTCGGGCGATGGATGAAAGACAAGTGGAGATGGATCATGAATCCCAGCCGCTCACAAAGGAATTAATCGACTGGGCAGACGTTATCTTTGCAATGACCCAGGGGCATAAAGATATTATGCAGCGGATGTTTCCGGGTACGGAAACGAAAACGGTACTCTTAAAGGAATATGCCCGGAGCGTTGGGGATAAGGATATTGGAGACCCTATCGGCGGAGGCCGGAAGGTGTATCACGAAACGGCCGAGGAAATGGAAGAAGCGCTTCAGGCAGCATGGGAGCGGTACAGGAAAGAAAAGTCGCTGGACTGAGCCTGGAGATTTACAGGCGGATGGATACGTGAGAGACTGAAAACAGTACAATCAAACGGAGGAGAGGTTGACATGAAGGTAGCATTGGGTGCCGATCACGGCGGATATGAACTAAAAGAGGAAATTAAATCTGTACTGGACGAAGCAGGGGTGGAATACGAAGACCTGGGCTGTGACTGCAGCGATTCTGTGGACTATCCGGACTACGCAGTTCCGGTGGCTGAAAAAGTAACGGCCGGCGAAGTAGACCGTGGGATTCTTGTCTGCGGCACGGGCATCGGCATGTCGATTGCTGCGAATAAAGTTAACGGTATCCGCTGCGCACTGGTCCATGACGTATTCAGTGCAAAGATGACCCGGGCGCATAACGACAGTAATGTACTGGCGATGGGAGCGAGAGTCATTGGATCCGGCCTCGCCGGCGAAATTGTCAAAGCTTGGATCAGCACGGAGCACGTTGGGGGCCGTCACGCCGACCGCATTCAAAAAGTATCAGCTATTGAACAATAAGGAACGAAGAAAGGATGAGTTGTCATGTTGAACAAAGCAGAATGGCAGCAGTCTTTACGGGAATTGTTAGCTTCATTAAAGGAACAGGCATCACTCCGTAGCGGCCAGGTGCTTGTGATTGGCACGAGCACAAGTGAAGTGCTCGGCGAGCATATCGGTAAGGCAGGCTCTGAGGAAGTCGCCGAAGCGCTGTTTGATGTCTTTCAGGAGTTCCGGGAAGAAACCGGCGTACATCTTGCGTTTCAGGGATGTGAGCATATTAACCGTGCGCTCACGGTGGAAAGAGAGACGGCGGACACTTACGGCCTTGAAGCTGTGAGCGTGGTGCCTCATCCGAGAGCAGGCGGTTCGATGAGCTCGTATGCGTATAAACACATGAGCGAGCCGGTTGTCATCGAAGCAGTAAAAGCAGATGCAGGCATTGATATCGGATCCACCCTGATCGGTATGCATTTGAAGCCGGTGGCGGTTCCGGTTCGTGGCCCGCAGAAGCAGATTGGTTCTGCCTATGTAACGATGGCAAAAACACGGCCGAAGCTGATCGGCGGTGAGCGCGCCCGCTACGAATAGCCTCCAGAAAAAGAATCGCATGCTGCGGTTCTTTTTTCTTCAAATGCACGAAGGAAATAAAGAAATTCGAAAAAATTTCGTAAGGTACGGAATTTCGTAAAAAATACGTGTTACAATGAAAAACATAGTAATATGGAGAGAAAAATAACGAATGAAATATTCGCGAAAAAGATAATCGTTCGTTATTGTACCGAAAGGGAAGGGAGATTTACAGATGGAAACAAAGGTAAATGCAGAAAGTGTACAAACGCAGGACCCGGTCATATTTGAGGCAATGCAGAAGGAGCTGGGGCGCCAGCGCGACAAGATCGAGCTGATCGCTTCGGAAAACTTCACGAGCCGTGCAGTAATGGAAGCGCAGGGATCTGTGCTTACCAACAAATATGCGGAAGGCTACCCGAATCGACGCTATTACGGCGGATGTGAGCACGTCGACACGGTCGAACAGCTCGCCATTGACCGGGCGAAGGAACTATTCTCGGCAGAATATGCGAACGTGCAGCCTCACTCCGGTGCCCAGGCAAATATGGCAGTTTACTATACGATTTTAAATCACGGTGACACGGTGCTTGGAATGAACCTTTCCCACGGCGGCCATTTAACCCACGGCAGTCCCGTCAACTTCAGTGGTGTGCAGTACAACTTCGTGGAATACGGTGTGACTAAAGAAAACCAGGTGATTGATTACGATGAAGTGCTTCGCGTGGCAAAAGAAACGCAGCCGAAATTAATCGTCGCCGGTGCAAGTGCGTATCCGCGTGAAATTGACTTTAAAAAATTCCGTGAAATCGCCGATGAGGTAGATGCGTACTTGATGGTTGATATGGCACACATTGCTGGACTGGTAGCAGCAGGGGTGCACCAAAACCCGGTTCCTCATTCGCACTTTGTTACGACAACAACACACAAAACGCTGCGCGGACCGCGTGGAGGGCTCGTGCTTTGTAAGGAAGAATTCGGCAAAAAAATTGATAAAGCAGTATTCCCGGGTCTTCAGGGCGGACCGCTTATGCACGTGATTGCGGCGAAAGCTGTCGCTTTTGGCGAAGCACTGCAGAAGGATTTCGTAACGTATTCCGAAAACGTCGTAAAAAACGCCCGCAGCTTAAGCGACTCGTTGCAGAATGAAGGAATTACTGTTGTCTCGGGCGGCACCGACAACCACCTCGTGCTGATGGATACCCGCAGCCTGGAGCTGACAGGGAAAATAGCGGAAAAAGCGCTGGACGAAGTCGGCCTCACAGCAAACAAAAACGCCATTCCGTATGATCCGGAAAAGCCATTCGTTACAAGCGGTATCCGTCTCGGTTCTGCAGCCGTTACGTCCCGCGGTTTTGGGGAAGAAGAAATGAAGGAAATAGGTGCCATCATTGCTTATACGCTGAAAAACCATGAAGACGCGGAAGCATTAAAAGAAGCGGCTGAACGGGTGAAAACTTTAACGGGCCGTTTCCCAATTTACGAATATCTGTAAGACGGCAGACCCCGGCTAAAAACAGGGCATGGATACAGCTGTTCTCCTATTTAAAGGAAGCAGCTGTTTTTCTTTATCATTTTTGGAAGAACTCTTTGTTTTTCAGGGGTGAATGCAAGTGTGTTAGGGTATATGTAGATTGGGAAAAGGAGGAGTTCAAATGGTTTTTGCACTAAATGAAAAAGCGCCGATGTTCACGCTTGCTGATGTGAACGGCGAAGAATTTAAACTCGAAGAAAAAATAGGCAAGGGATGGCAGCTGCTCGTGTTTTTCCGGGGTTCATGGTGCCCGGTATGTAAGGAAGAGCTGCAGGCCTGGGAAGAGCACCGCAGTTTTTTTGAAAATAATAATGTAAATATTACAGCCATCTCCACCGATAATCCCGAGGATCTGCGTACGATGACCGAAGAATACAGGCTCACGTTCCCGGTGCTCGTCGACGAAGCACTGAAGGTACTCGACGATTACGGCGTCTTTTATCACAGCTCGGAAGCGCCGTATGAAGATCACGGAGCTCACGGGGAGCCTGCATATTTTCTGATCGACGAAGAAGGCAGATTTTTATACCAGCACCGTCAGACAAATCCATTCGGCCGACCGGGACCGAAAGAGCTGCGCAAAACGGTAAAATACATTGAAGACAATTTAAAATAAACCTCTGCAGCAGTGCACCCGGGCGCTGCTGTTATTTTCAGCAGCACTCAGAAGTTGCGGCATATTTCTGTCATTTCATATAACCTTGAATCCATCACGCTTTTTAGGTAGAATTTCTAAAGAATATGTTCGATAGGGACATGGGTTAATAAGCACCGGCTGACGCCGGGGAAAAAGGAGCCGACTATACTTATGGGAAATGTACATGTACTGGATCATCCGCTCATTCAACATAAACTTACATTCATCCGGGACGTCTCAACAGGAACGAAGGAATTCCGGGAGCTTGTCGATGAAGTGTCCACCCTGATGGCGTTTGAAATTACAAGAAACCTTCAGCTTCAGGAAGTAACGGTGGAAACTCCGGTGGGACCGGCCAAATCCTATACGCTTGCAGGCAAAAAGCTGGGAGTGGTGCCGATTTTGCGCGCAGGACTCGGCATGACTGACGGCATCATCAAATTGATTCCGGCGGCAAAAGTAGGGCACGTCGGGCTGTACCGGGATCCGGAAACGCTGCAGCCGGTAGAATATTATGTGAAGCTTCCGAGTGATGTCGAAGAGCGGGAATTTATCGTGATTGATCCGATGCTTGCGACAGGTGGTTCTGCTATTGAGGCATTGAACAGCCTGAAAAAACGCGGAGCCCAGAATATCAAGCTCATGTGTTTAATCGCAGCGCCTGAAGGAGTGGCACTCGTTCAGGAAGCACATCCGGACGTGGACATTTACCTGGCTTCGATGGATGAGAAGTTAAACGACAAAGGCTACATTGTTCCGGGCCTCGGGGACGCAGGAGACCGTTTATTCGGCACGAAATAATAGATGAGAGAGCTTTTCCCGTATGTGCGGAAAAGCTCTTTGATTTGTAAAAGGGCGTTCTGTTAATGAGGCAGGGCAGTTAGAGAACGTTCATGCCTTCTGCCCAGCTTTTTCCTGGCTTGAAGATATGAAAATGTCACTTAATAGACACAAAATAAAAAATGCCTGAAACACGCGACAATACAGGGTTTTTATTAATTTCGTCCATTGACATCATGTGGCGGCTATTGTACGATGATGAAGAACGTATGATAAGGTTTACATATGGGAGAAATTTGTATTTCCTTCATAAACGGCAGGATTCACGCAATTGTTTCTTTTTTTTGCCTAAAACATGCAGGGGACAACTACGTTACATAAAGTTGTGTAAAAATTCTCTCAATGGATTTCGTAGTGTATTAACGGACTAATCAGTCTGTTATGGAGGAAAAGGTGGCCCGCGCATGAATGATACAAGCTTGTATCTCCGCTCGTTATTTATAGGATTGGCTGGAATGCTTGTATTGTTTGGTGCTCCGTCGCTGATTCCAACGTTCCGGCAGGAAGCAGTGAGCTTATTTGCAGGAGCGTGCGGAGGAGCTTTTAACATCTGGCACGCCCATCGGGAGACAAAACGAATCCAGAAGGCGGTACTCGCGGAAAAAAAGATTTTTCCGTTTGGCATGGCCACAAGGCTTGCAGTAGGAGTAGTCATTGCTATGCTCTATGTCCGGTTTCCGGAACAATTCCGTCTGCTTTACCTTGTGATTGGATTGTTCAGTCCTTATCTGCTGCTTTATGCTTTATCCGTTCACTTCAGCAAAGAAAAGTAGTTTTTTAGCTGCAGCGCACAATCGACTAACATAGTAAAGGGGTGACTGAGACTTGAATATAGAGCACGAATCGCCGTACGTCTATGATGTGTTTGGAATACCGGGTTTCCATGCTAATCTTTCCAACATCATGATGCTGACTATTGCGGCAGTCATTGTGTTTATCATTGGTGTGGTGAGTGCGCGGACTCTTTCTATGAAACCAACCGGTATGCAGAACGCATTTGAAATGATTATTGAATTCGTCCGCAATATGATTGGAAGCACCATGGACTGGAAAACCGGGGAGCGCTTCTTTGGCCTTGGAATTACGATCTTCCTGTTCATACTGGTAGCGAACATGCTTGGGATTCCGTTCATGCTGATTAATGAGGAAACCCACGTGCTTTGGTGGAAATCACCGACCGCTGATCCGGTGGTGACGATGACACTTGCTGTCATGGTAATTGTGATTTCACACTTCTACGGCATCAAGCTTCGCGGAGCGAAGGAGTACGGAAAGAACTACTTCCGGCCAAAGAAATTTCTATTTCCGATTAACATTCTTGAAGAATTCACCAACACACTGACACTCGGGGCACGGCTTTTCGGCAATCTTTATGCCAAAGAGATACTGCTGACGCTTCTGGCGACGGTGGGTACAGCTTTTCCAGTCGGTACCGCTCTTGGTATTATTCCAATGGTTGCCTGGCAGGGATACAGCCTGTTTATCGGTTTTATCCAGGCGTTTATCTTCCTGGTACTGACGATGGTCTACATTTCGCACAAAGTGGAAACGGATCATTAATCACAGCAGCATTTGCAGAAACAACGAAACAACAATATAGTTTTAAACTAATTTAAGGAGGATTTGCACATGGGTCTTTTAGCAGCTGCAATCGCAGCAGGTTTAGCAGCAATTGGTGCAGGTATTGGTAACGCAATCGTAATCAAAGGGGCGATCGACGGTACTTCCCGTCAGCCGGAGCTTGGCGGCAGATTGCAGACACTTATGTTCATCGGTATCGGTCTTGTTGAGGCAGTTCCGATCATCGCAGTCGTTGTTGGTTTTATTACGCTTTTCCAATAAACATACGTTTTGGAAAGGGAAGCAAAATGGCGGAGTGGGGGAACTGGCTTCGCCATTCCTTTTGTATATCTAAGAAAGGAGTGAAATCTTTTGCCATCTACATTTGCGTTAGCTGATGTGCTTTTCTCACTTGTTACGTTTTTCATTTTACTGCTTTTGCTTCGTCGGTTCGCCTGGGGTCCAATTGTGGAACAGATGAAAAAACGTGAAAATCACATTTCCAATGAAATAGAGACAGCGGAAAATCACCGTCAGGAAGCGGAAAAATATTTAGAAGAGCAGCGGGTGGAAATGGAGAAAGCGCGTGAAGAAGCGCAGTCCATCATTGAAACATCCCGTAAAACAGCTCAGGAGCAGTCCAAGGAAATTATCCGGGAATCCCACGAAGAAGCCAACCGTGTGAAAGACAATGCCCTCGCTGATATTACGAGAGAGCGGGAGCAGGCAGTGGAAGCGCTTCGTGCCCAGGTCGGCCAGCTTTCTGTGTTAATTGCGACGAAAATTATTGAAAAAGAATTAGATGAAGAAGAACAGGAAAAACTGATTCAGGAATACGTACAGGAAAGCGGCGGTCGCTTATGAGTAATCCAACCCTGGCGAAACGCTATGCCCGTGCATTGTTAAAGAGCGCGGAAGAACACGATGCTCTTGAAGAGACCAAGCAGGAATGGGAAGCGATGCTCGAAGTATTTCACGCTCACCCGGAGATTGCTCAGGTTTTCAGATACCCGTCGATCAGCCGTGAAAGAAAGCAGTCTTTTATTGCGAGTACATTTGGTTCCTGGAGTGAGCGCAGCCGTTCAATGCTGAATGTGCTGCTTGACCGGAAACGGCTTCACCTGATTGATGAAGTGGCAGTGGAAGTAATTGCTCTGATTAACGACCGTCTCGGCATTGCCAACGCGGTCGTTTATACCGTGAAGCCATTAACGGATGAAGAGAAGCAGGCAGTCTCCCGCAAGTTTGCCCAGCGGGTCGGAAAGCGCGAGCTTTATATTGAAAACAGAGTGGATCCTTCGCTCATTGGCGGCATGAAGGTGCACATTGGACATACAATTTTTGACGGAAGCATTCAAGGTCAGCTAGACCGCTTGCAGCGTAATATAACGCAAACGAATTTATCATGAATGGGGTGAATCCTGGTGAGTATCAAACCCGATGAAATTAGTTCTTTAATTAAACAGCAGATTGAACAGTTTGAAGCGGAGACAGAGTCCAAAGAAGTCGGCATCGTCATTCAGGTAGGGGACGGTATCGCCCGCGCCTACGGCCTGGACAACGCGATGGCCGGTGAACTTCTGGAATTCGAAAACGGCGTCATGGGTATGGCGCAGAACCTTGAAGAAGGCAACGTGGGTATTATTATTCTCGGTGCCTATGAAGAAATTCGTGAAGGCGACCAGGTCAAACGGACCGGCCGCATCATGGAAGTGCCGGTTGGTGAAGAGCTGCTCGGACGTGTAGTTAACGCCCTTGGCCAGCCTGTAGACGGACTTGGCTCTACAAACACGACCAAATCCCGTCCAATTGAAAGCGGAGCACCGGGAATTATGGACCGTCAGTCGGTATCCGAACCGCTCCAGACAGGTATTAAAGCCGTGGACACAATGATTCCTATCGGCCGCGGCCAGCGTGAGCTTATTATCGGCGACCGCCAGACCGGTAAAACGGCAGTTGCGATCGATACGATTTTGAACCAGAAGGACGAAGACGTTATCTGCATTTACGTAGCGATTGGACAGAAGGACTCCACCGTGGCAGAAGTCGTGGATACGTTCCGCCAGAAAGGCGCGCTTGATTACACGATTGTCGTAAACGCCGGAGCTTCCGAGCCTGCACCAATGCTTTACCTGGCTCCGTATGCCGGAGCTTCCATGGGCGAAGAGTTTATGTACAAAGGCAAGCACGTGCTTATTGTGTATGATGACTTAACAAAACAGGCGAACGCCTATCGTGAACTTTCCCTTCTCCTTCGCCGCCCGCCGGGCCGTGAAGCCTTCCCAGGGGACGTCTTTTACCTTCACTCCCGTCTGCTCGAACGTGCAGCAAAGCTGAGTGATGAGAGAGGCGCTGGTTCAATGACCGCTCTTCCAATCATTGAAACCCAGGCAGGGGACGTAGGTGCCTACATTCCAACAAACGTGATTTCCATCACTGACGGCCAGATCTTCCTGCAGGCGAACCTTTTCAACTCCGGCGTCCGCCCGGCCATCAACCCGGGTATTTCCGTATCCCGTGTCGGCGGCTCGGCTCAGACGAAGGCAATGAAAAAGGTATCCGGTACGCTCCGTCTGGACCTGGCCTCGTTCCGTGAACTTGAAGCCTTCTCCCAGTTCGGTTCCGACCTGGACAAATCGACGCAGGACAAACTGGCCCGCGGGGGAAGAACAGTAGAAGTACTCAAACAGGGGCTGCACCAGCCGCTTCGTATGGAGCTGCAGGTAGCAATTGTGTTTGCCCTGACAAGAGGCTTCCTGGACAACATCCCGACAGACGACATCCGCCGTTACGAAAAAGAACTGCTTGCGTATCTTGAATCAAGTCATTCAGAGCTTTTGGCAGGTATTCGTGACACTGGAAAACTTCCGGACGAAGAAGAGTTTAAACAGGCGATTCAATCGTTTGAGAAGTCATTTAACCCTTCAAAATAAAGAGTGCCGAACGTAAAAAGGTTCAAAAGGTGGTGAACAGATGGCTTCCTTAAAAGAAATTAAAGGCCGTATCCAGTCGACGAAAAAAACGAAGCAGATTACAAGTGCCATGGAAATGGTTTCTGCGTCGAAGCTGAATAAGGCCCAGCAAAATGCTCAGCGATATGAGCCGTATACGAAAAAAATTAAAGACGTTGTTTCCGGTATCGCTGCCGGCAGCAGCGGTATCTCCCATCCCATGCTTGAAGAACGGCCTGTAAAGAAGACCGGCTATATTGCCATATTTACAGATCAGGGGCTTGCAGGGGCATATAACTCGAACATTCTTCGGGACTTAATGCAAAAGCTGCGGGAGCGTCACCAGTCAAAGGACGAATACAGTGTGATTGTAATCGGCCGGACAGGGCGGGACCTGTTAAAACGTTACGGTATCCCGATGTTCGATGAAATTACGGGCCTGCCGGACCAGCCGTCCTTTAATGATATTAAAAACGTTACGCGTCTTGCCGTCGATTTGTACGCAAATGAAGACGTGGATGAATTGTATATCTGGTACAACCACTTCATTAACCCGATCCAGCAAAAGGTAACAGAAAAGAAACTGCTGCCGTTGACGGAGGAAGTAAGCGAAGAGGACAGCAAAGGCACGGCCCAGTACGAATACGAGCCTTCGCCGGAAGCGATTTTAAAGCAGCTTCTTCCGCAGTATGCGGAAAGCTTAATCTACGGCGCCCTGCTTGATGCCAAAGCCAGTGAGTTCGGGGCCCGGATGACAGCGATGAGTGCAGCAACCGATAACGCCAACAACATGGTCGATGATTTAACCCTTTCCTACAACCGTGCCCGCCAGGCGGCCGTTACGCAGGAAATTACCGAAATCGTCGGCGGTGCAGCTGCGCTTGAATAGAAGAATCATTTCGTCCGGCCGAGCCGGACAGTAAGGAGGGGAACAATTACAATGAGTGAAGAAAACGGTCGAATTACTCAGATTTTGGGACCGGTTATTGATGTTCAGTTCCCAAGCGGTCAGCTTCCGGAACTAAACAACGCGCTCCGCGTATCACAGCCGGCCACCGAAAATAAGGATGCAATTGAAGTTACTCTCGAAGTTGCGCAGCATTTGGGCGACAACTCTGTGCGGACGATCGCAATGTCTTCGACAGACGGTTTAATCCGCGGAACAGAAGTGACCAACACAGGAGGGTCCATTTCGGTTCCGGTTGGAAATGACACGCTGAGCCGCGTATTTAACGTTCTTGGTGAACCTATTGATATGAAAGAGCAGGTGGAGGACAGCGTCGAACGCAAGCCGATCCACCGTAAGCCGCCACAATTTGACGAGCTCGCTGTGGAAACGCAGGTGCTTGAGACAGGCATTAAAGTTGTAGACCTGCTTGCCCCTTACGTAAAAGGCGGAAAAATTGGTCTGTTCGGTGGTGCCGGCGTAGGGAAAACCGTACTTATCCAGGAGCTTATTAACAACATTGCCCAGGAGCACGGCGGGATTTCCGTGTTTGCAGGGGTAGGGGAGCGTACCCGTGAAGGGAACGACCTTTACTTTGAAATGAGCGATTCCGGCGTTATCAATAAAGCAGCCATGGTGTTCGGCCAGATGAACGAGCCGCCAGGTGCCCGGATGCGCGTAGCTCTGACCGGCCTGACAATGGCAGAGCATTTCCGTGATGAAGAAGGGGCAGATGTGCTTCTCTTTATCGACAACATTTACCGTTTCACTCAGGCAGGCTCGGAAGTATCCGCCCTCCTCGGCCGGATGCCGTCCGCCGTTGGGTATCAGCCAACGCTTGCGACTGAAATGGGACAGCTGCAGGAACGTATCACTTCCACGAAAAAAGGATCGGTTACGTCGATTCAGGCAGTGTATGTGCCGGCCGATGACTATACGGACCCGGCACCGGCAACAACGTTTGCCCACCTTGACGCGACAACCAACCTGGAGCGCCGACTAACAGAAATGGGTATTTATCCAGCTGTGGATCCGCTCGCTTCCACATCACGTGCGCTTGCACCGGAGGTTGTCGGTGAGGAGCATTACGATGTCGCCCAGCAGGTGAAACAAACTATCCAGAAATACAATGAACTTCAGGATATTATCGCCATCCTCGGTATGGAAGAGCTTTCCGAAGAAGACAAGCTCACGGTAAACCGTGCCCGCCGCATTCAGTTCTTCCTATCACAGAATTTCCACGTGGCAGAGCAGTTTACCGGCCAGAAGGGTACGTACGTATCCGTACAGGATACAGTGCGTGGATTTAAGGAAATTCTTGACGGGCAGCACGATGACGTACCGGAAGACGCCTTCCGTCTTGTCGGCCCGATTGAAGATGTAGTGGAAAAAGCAAAAACTATGTCCTAAGGACGACACGGAGGAGGGAGAACACAGATGGCAACGATGCATCTCAGCGTAGTGACTCCGGACGGGTCCGTCTTTGATGGAGAAGTAGAGATGGTCAGTGTTCGAGCGGAAAGTGGCGAAATGGGGATTCTCCCCGGCCACGTTCCAACCGTGGCTCCTCTAAAGATTGATGCAGTCCGCATTAAGTATGAAAATAAGGTGAAATTACTGGCTGTGAGTGAAGGATTCGTAGAAGTCCGCTCTGACGCCGTTAATATCCTGGCGGAATCTGCAGAAACTCCAGGAGAGATCGATCCGGAACGAGCCCGCATCGCCAAAGAGCGGGCGGAAGAACGCCTGGGCCGGATAAATGAAGAGGAAATTGACATCATGCGGGCACGCCTTGCGTTAAAACGGGCCAATACCCGCCTGAAGGTTTTCGAAGGCTCATAAAGATACACCTGAAGAACCGTTTTTCCAAAAGGAGAAACGGTTCTTTTGTTTTACATGCGTATGGTAACCGGCAGGCAATAGTGAAATTAAATAAAACAGTATCTTCCTTTTCTAAAGAAGATAGAACTATAGATGTTTGATTACGAATCCTTTATAATAAAACATGCTTATAGTTATACAAATTTTCATAAAAATAGTACAAGACCTCGTGACTCCAATGATCGCCGCACATAGTAGTAGAACCTTTGTCTCTTGTTTTCCCTGATGCATTTGATTATTCTGAAATGTGGCCCAAAATTTGCAAAGAACGTTGTACAGCAACAAAGAAAGGCATGATGGCATGAATCCGGACGGCCAGGAAGCACTAATACATATCCTGCTTCATCTCTCTTTTTTTATCCTGACCTGGTGGTGTCTGCAGGCATTTCGGTTTGACGTTTTTATCCGGAGGCCGGAAAGCCTGAAGGGAAGACTTCTGATTATATTGTTCGCTATTGCAATCAGCTACTCTGTAAGCAGCTTCTTTATCGATTATTTTGATTTTTCTTTGTATCTTCGTTACCTGTTTTTCACACTTTTGTCATAATAGATTACGAAAATGCGGGAGCGGGTAAAGGATTCTGTATGAAACTCATCGATGCTGCTGAAATGGACACGGAAAAACTGTCTCTTTACCCCTGTAACGTTTTGAGACGGGAAGCGACTAATGAAAAGGTTAGACAAATGAACGAAAGAAAAGCACAGCTCTTTTAGGTAAAGCACGCAGCACAAAAAGATAATATGCATAAGTATAGCGGAGGGAATTAAATTGGATAAAATTATTGTACAGGGAGGCAGACGCCTAAAGGGGTCCGTCAAGGCAGAAGGAGCAAAAAATGCGGTTCTGCCTGTTATTGCAGCTACTCTTTTGGCAGAAGAAGGGCAAAGTACACTTTATGATGTACCGCCGCTCGCAGACGTAGACACGATCTCCAATGTTCTGCGCCATGTCGGAACAGAGGTTAATTACGAACACCACCGATGGACGGCTGACGCTACCGGAGACCTTTCCACAGAGGCCCCGTTTGAGTATGTCAGCAAAATGCGGGCTTCGTTTCTCGTCATGGGGCCGCTTCTGGCAAGAAAAGGAATCGCCCATATTGCACTTCCGGGGGGATGTGCGATTGGCTCTCGTCCGATCGATCAGCACCTGAAAGGTTTTGAAGCGATGGGCGCCCACGTTGAGATCGGCAATGGTTATATTGAAGCGAAGGTAGAAGAACGCCTGCAGGGAGCACGCATTTATCTCGATTTTCCAAGCGTTGGCGCTACGGAAAATATCATGATGGCCGCTGCTCTTGCAGAAGGTACTACAACGCTTGAAAACGTCGCAGAAGAGCCGGAAATCACGGATCTTGCTAACTTTATTAACGCTATGGGTGGCAAAGTACGCGGCGCCGGAACCGGCACCATCCGCATTGAAGGTGTAGATAAATTAACCGGAGCGGAGCATACGATTATTCCGGACCGGATCGAAGCAGGCACCTTTATGATTGCTGCTGCGATCACCGGCGGCGAAGTATTCATTGAAGGTGCAATGCACGAACATTTACGCCCACTTGTAGCAAAAATGCGAGAAATGGGTGTGGAAATTGAAGAAAGCGATGCGGGCATGCTCGTCACCGGCCCAGATATTTTAAAGCCGGTTGATATTAAGACGATGCCGCATCCTGGCTTTCCAACAGACATGCAGGCGCAGTTTATGGCGCTTCTAACCCAGGCAAAGGGCACCGGTCTTATTACAGAAACTGTTTTTGAAAACCGATTTATGCACGTAGAAGAATTCCAGCGTATGAATGCAAGTATCAAAATTGAAGGGCGCACGGCTATCATCAGCGGTCCGAAAAAACTGCAGGGAGCTGAAGTGTCTGCTACCGATCTCCGTGCAGGCGCCGCTTTGATTGTTGCTGGTCTCGTAGCAGAGGGAGAAACAACGGTAACAGAGCTCCGTCACCTTGACCGTGGCTATGTAGACTTTCATAAAAAGCTTCAGAGTCTTGGCGCAAATGTAAAACGTGTAAATGCAGACGAGGAAGCAGACACTTCCTTGAAAACAGCCCAGCGCTCCTAAGTTTTGAATAACACAGGCCATCACTATTCAGTGGTGGTCTTTTTATGCTTTAAGAGTAGGTATATAGTATCCGTTGAAATAGGATATACTTCACTAAATGCAGGCTTATATTCCTCAGTTCATGCTTGTGTGGTAAAATAGAACTAATTATAAATGTATACGATTTGGAGAAGCAAGCATGCCCTGCCGGGTTTATATTCGGCCTACATTTACGGAAACGGGGAATACAATTATGCTGAGGGGTTTTTATAACGCTGCGTCGGGGATGACAGCCCAGCAAAGAAAAACGGATATGCTGAACAATAATATTGCCAACGCCAACACACCGGGCTACAAATCCGATCAAAGCGCGATCCGGACGTTTCCCCAGCAGCTGCTGCATGCGGAAAATGCAGGAAAAGGGCCGCATACGATCGGCTCACTTGGCACAGGCGTATACATGCAGGACCAGGCTCCTTCGTTTACTCCGGGAGAACTGCAGGAAACGAACGCGCCAGCCGATGTTGCATTGCTTGAGGCAGAGGTGCCGGATGAAAACGGGGCAGTACTGTTCACGGTCCAGGGGGAAGACGGAACGGCCTATACCCGGAACGGCAACTGGACAGTGGATGCAGAAGGGTTTTTAACGACAGCGGAGGGGCAGTATATACTAAGTAACGAAGGCGCGCCTGTGGAAACCGGAAACGAAAATTTTCAAATTACTGAAGACGGCACAGTGCTGCTTGAAAACGGCGGGGAAGCTGGTCAGCTGGGAGTGGCGTATGTACCGGACACCAACGATTTAGTCAAAACCGAAGCGGGTCTTTTTGAAGCGGAGGAGGAGCTTGGCGCTGCTGCAGGAAACGAAGACGTCCGCTATCAGATGAAACAGGGATTTCTCGAACAGTCCAATACCGATTCCACCCAGACGATGACAGAGCTGATGGAAGCGTACCGGATGTTTGAATCCAATCAGAAGGTGATGCAGACGTATGACCGCAGCATGGAAAAGGCTGTGAATGAAGTGGGGCGGCTTGGTTAACTATACTGGGAACACATAAAACAGAATTCAGGAGGAACACAGCATGTATTCGGGATTACGTATACCATTTCAATCCATGGGGTCTGTCCAGCAGCAGATGGATACTATCAGCAACAACCTCTCCAACGCGGAATCAGCCGGGTTTAAATCACGACAGGCGACGTTCAGCGAAATGATGTACCAGCAGGAGGACAACATGCCGATGCCGGAAAACGGTACTGGACGGCTTACTCCACCCGGAATACGGACCGGTGGCGGCGCAGCAGTCGGCCAGACAGCGCTTCGCATGGATCAGGGCTCGCTAAAAGAGAGCGAACGGGAACTCGATTTTGCGCTTGAAGACAGGGATGCTTTTTTCCAGATAGAAGCAGAGGACGGGGCAGTTGAATATACTAAAGACGGGCAGCTGTATCTGTCAGAAAACCCGGAAGTGCCCGGCAGCTATACGCTCGTTGATCAGAACGGCGGATTTGTACTAAACGAAGCCGGAGGAAGATTTGATATCCCGGCAGGGGCTTCGGAGTTTTCGATGCAGGAAAACGGGGAACTGACAGCTGTAACGGCGGCCGCTGACACAGTGAATCTTGGTTCATTTGGCGTAGTACAGGTGGAGCGTCCGCAGGCGTTAACGTCTGTCGGGGGCAATCGGTATCGTTTTGAGGATTTAGATGGACTCGGGGCAGCGGAAGATGATATGGTTATAGAAGCTGACCCGTCCAGCGTAAAGCAGGGGATGGTCGAGCAGTCTAATGTGGATTTATCGAATGAATTAGTAAATATGATGAATGCCCAAAGACAATACTCGTTTAATTCCCGCGCGTTGACGCAGGGAGACCAGATGCTTGGATTAATTAACAGTATTCGATAAGTCTTTGCGGTTAAGGGAGCATAGATAGTACATATGAACAATCAGGACAACCATACGAGGACTTCCAAACCGAATAGAAAAGAGCAGCTGAAAAGAGGCGCGCAAAAGGTGCGTGCTCGTCTTCAGCAACTGCTCTGGTGGCACTGGCTGATTATTATTTTAGTCCTGGCTTTTGTCTGCTCGATTATCGGCTTGATGATCGGCTATGCGGTCGGGGGAGGCAATCCTTTTCAGGCTTTAAACCCATCGACCTGGCTGGAGATTTATCGGTTAACCCGAGGAAATTAGCATAAAAAGTGAGGAAAAAATGATGCTTTCAACAGAACAAATCAAAGAGATTATTCCCCACCGCTATCCGTTTCTGCTTGTCGATAAAATTATCGAAGTAGAACCCGGAGAGCGGGCAGTAGGCATTAAAAATGTCAGCGCCAACGAAGAATTTTTCAATGGGCACTTCCCTGACTATCCAGTGATGCCGGGAGTGCTTATTATTGAAGCAATCGCCCAGGCCGGCGGCGTCGCGCTGATGCAGCAGGAAGACATGAAAGGAAAGCTCGCCCTGTTTGCAGGGATTGATGAATGCCGGTTCAAAGGACAGGTGAAGCCGGGAGACCAGCTGCGCCTCGAAATGGAGGTCACTAAACAGCGACGCTCCATCGTTAAAGGAAAAGGCACCGCTTCCGTGGACGGCAAGGTCGTTGCAGAAGCGGACCTGATGTTTGCGATTCAATAGTAAAAAGGACTGCAGCGACCGTTCAAGCTGCAGTCCTTTTTCGGTATGTGATTAATGAGACGGTTTATTTTCGTATGTTTAACACTGATCACAGCCCACCAGAATTTTCTAAAATTTTTAATTTTATTATGTTATAATAGATGAAGCAACTTTGAGACTAGTATTTCTATTTAGAGAGTTCTTAAGATATTTTGTTATATTCTTAAATTAATGAAACCTTTTATTTTAACTTACGTCTTATTCGTTAGGGAGATTAGATGAAGTTTTACCTAATTTCAAGAACGGGTATTGTAAGTTAAGAAAGATATGCCTACAATGAAATAGGTTTACAAAAGAGCAGAATAAAGTGGGTGAATGACTCAATGAGCCTTTGGGAGTACGCGATAGCTTTTGTAATAGCCTTTACTGTCGCATTGCTGACGAATCCCCTTATCATTCGTTACGCTGGTAAATTTGGATTTATAGATAAACCCGAAGAAAGAAAAGTCCACTTAAAGTCAATGCCCCGGGTAGGGGGACTCTCCATTATTCTTGGAACGATAGCTGGTTGTATCTATCTGCAGGTGGAAAGTGAATACCTTCCTCAAATTGGTATTGGGGCGGCTATGATCATAATAATGGGGCTGTTGGATGATCGTTTTACTTTAAATGCTAAATTAAAGTTTTTAATTCAATTAATAGCTGCGATAGTAGTAGTTAGTTCAGGTTTAACCATTGAATTTATAGAAGTCCCATTAATTGGCAGAGTGGAATTGGGTTTTTTAAGTTCTACAATGGCTTTACTTTGGATTATAGGTGTGATGAATTCCATTAATTTAATTGACGGTTTAGATGGATTAGCCGGGGGCATAGCTACAATTGCTATATCTACTATATTAGTAATGGCTATCATAGACCCGTTGGCACATGTAGCAGTCATTTCAATTGCTGTAGTATTAATTGCGAGCACAATGGCTTTTCTGATATTTAATTTTCACCCAGCCAAACTGTTTATGGGTGATACAGGTTCTTTATTTCTTGGTTATTCTATAGCAATAATCTCACTGATGGGTTTTTTCAAAAGTGTGACTTTGTTCAGTTTAATCGCTCCTGTATTAATTCTTGCAGTGCCAATATTTGATACGCTTTTTGCGATTATAAGAAGGTTTTTAAACAAGCAGCGTATTATGTCGCCTGACAAGGGACACTTGCACCATTGCTTGTTAGCAATGGGTTTCAGTCATAGGGCGACAGTTCTAATAATTTACACTATAGGTATCTTTTTTGGTGCTTCAGCGCTGCTATTTTCCAATGTCACATTATGGAGTGCTGTGATCATATTTATTTTCCTGTTGATTCTCATTCAATTGAGTGCAGAAGTAGTAGGTTTAATTGGAGCTAAAAGACAACCTCTTTTAAATATGATGCGTAGATGCACTGGCGGTTCACAAGAGATAAAAAAATAAGTTTGCCGGCTTTCGAAAAGAAAGGCCGGTTTTTTTGTATAAAAAGAGATTGGATATAAATTGTTACGGGAAAAAGAAAGTCTGGACGAGATAATGAAAGGAGAGTCAATGTAATGGGATTTATACTATTTCTTATCGTCGGCGGTCTGATCGGCTGGCTTGCCGGTTTAATTCTGGGCAAAGACCTCCCAGGCGGCATTTTGGGTAACATTATTGCAGGTATTATTGGTGCCTGGATCGGCGGGGCCATCTTTGGTTCTTGGGGACCGGTCATTGGCAGTATTGCGATTTTCCCGGCGTTAATTGGTGCGATTATTTTTGTCGTCATTCTAAGCTTTATTTTAAAAGCTATCCGCTAAACAATAAACGAAGCCGTCCTTTTATCGGGGCGGCTTCGTTTTATGACAGTGCGCGGTTTTTACTGATCTGCTGAAGAGCTGTATTGATGCCGAGAACCTCTGTCGCGATATGACCCATGCCGGGAAACGTTTCAAGGGTGGAGCGCTCGATATGGTTGGCAAGGTATACCGCGTGCCGGAGGGGGATAATTTCGTCTTCTTCACCCGCCCAGATGTAAGCCGGCGTGTCGATGTTTTCCAAATGGTAGGCCCAGGGTGTCATGAGCGTCTGGAGATCCCGGAGGAAGCCTTCAGCAGAATGGGCGGATTCCTGAACCGCAAACCTCCACTTATCCAGAATAAACGGAGTCACGTACTGCTGTTCTTCCCTGGAAAGCTGTTCGGATTCCGTCTGGAAGATTTTATCCTCCATATTCGTCTGCTCCCACCGGCTGCGTAAAAGCTCCGGCGCTTCCTGAATCGTTTGCAGCGGTGCTTTTAAGGAGGTATCGAGCAAACGAAACAATTCAGGATCCTCCGTGGGACCGAGTGAACCAACTAAATGGAGCTCGCTGATGCGCCCCTTCAGAAGACTGGTGCTGGTTGCTGCGTATGGACCTCCGCAGCCGACACCGATCAAGGAACAGCGCTGAATTTCAAAATGATTCATTACCTCATCGATGTCTTTGGAAAACTGCAGAAAAGTACCATGAGGATCAGGAGTGGACAGGCCGTAGCCCGGGCGGTCAACAGAAATAATACGAAGAGAGTTGGAAGCAGCAGCTTCTTCTCCAATTGCGGCTTCAAGCCGGGAGCTTCCGACTCCGTGTACATAAAGGACAGGTGTTCCGTCTGGATCACCGAACATGGAAATACTGAGCATACGGCCATCGCGTAAAGAAAGCGCTAATTGTTTCAATCCTTCCCTCCTCCTCTTTCCGTGCGGGTATCACTTGTAAAAGATGCGTAGGTATATTCTATCATACAATATGAAAAACGGAAGAATTTCATTCAGAACAAAACGGCCCTCCGTGATGGAGAGCCGTTGTTTATCCATTTTATACCGTCCGGGTCCAGTGCAGCACATCTTCCTTCTCTCCGGTCTGAATGCCGGTGATCGTATCGTATAGCTGCTTGGCCAGTGGCCCGGTTTCTTCATTATTGATTTTATAGGTCTGGGCGTCCCAGCGCAGCTTGCCTACAGGAGAAATGACCGCTGCTGTGCCGGTGCCGAAAATTTCCTCAAGCGTGCCTGCTTCGTATGCCGTACGTATTTCTTCCATATCGATGCGGCGTTCTTCTACAGGAATCTCCCAGTAATGCAGCAGTTCAATGACGGAGTCGCGGGTAATCCCTTCAAGAATACTTCCGTTCAGCGCAGGAGTTACAACCTTCCCGCTGATTTTAAAGAAAATATTCATGCTGCCTACCTCTTCAATATAGCGCTGCTCTACACCGTCCAGCCACAGCACCTGGTCGTACCCGGCGCTTCCGGCCTGCTCCTGGGCCTTCAGGCTGGCTGCGTAGTTGCCGGCGGTCTTGGTGAATCCGACGCCGCCGCGGACGCTGCGGACGAATTCGTTTTCCACATAGATGCTGACCGGCTTCATGGCATCGCCGCCACTGCCGTAGTAAGAGCCAACAGGCGTTAAAATAATCAGCAGTTTGTAGGAGGAGGACGGCTT
Source organism: Marinococcus luteus (assembly GCF_034497705.1). Taxonomy (GTDB): domain Bacteria; phylum Bacillota; class Bacilli; order Bacillales; family Marinococcaceae; genus Marinococcus; species Marinococcus luteus_A. The sequence continues at coordinate 357,424 of NZ_JAXRUV010000002.1, forward strand.
CACGCTGAGACTTGCTTCCGTCGCAATTACAAACGGGCGGATATACAACGACTGTCCTTCTCCGCGTGGAATCCAGTCGCGCTCAAGCGAAACAAGCTCCTTTAAAGAATCTATCAACAGCTGCTCGTCGATCTCCGGAATGCTCATCCGGCGGTTGGACTGGTTCAGGCGTTCGAAGTTTTTTTCCGGGCGGAAAAGCATAATATTGCCGCCGGAATAATAGGCCTTCATTCCTTCGAAGACCGCCTGTCCGTAATGAAATACAAGACTCGAAGGATCCATGGTAAGCGGCTGATAAGGTACGATTCTTGGATCAATCCATCCTTCTCCCTCCACATAATCCACGACAAACATATGGTCGGTAAAGTTTTTTCCGAAAGCGAGCTGAGAAAAATCCGGCTTCGTTTTCGGAGATTTTGTACGTTCAATGGTCAATGACTCAGCCACAATAACATCACTCCTATGTATTTATCGTTCCATTTATTTCTCTACTGGTAACAGCATTTAAATTGTATCATACAAAGAAAAGTTCTATCCACTTGAAAGCCGGCGACAAGCGCTGTCCGCCTTCCGCGAAATGGTTTTTCATTTTGCAGGAAGGAGACAGCGACCTCGAGCCGGCAGTGGATGGAACTGGACAGATAGAAAAGCTTTCTCCACCTGCACCCCGCCTAAGGCACATCAACCCAGCTGCTTTTCATCAGCGTAGGCACGCAGCTTGCGCAAAGCGGATTTTCGCCATGATTTGACCGTAGAGGCCGCTACCCCGTGTTTCGCGGCAATATCACGTATAGGAAGGGAATATACGGAAAAGTCAATGAGCCAGGTTCGTTCCCGTGCCGAAAGAAGGGGAAAGTAAGCTTCAAGCTCAAAGCGGTCCTCCATTTCCGATGACTGTTCAAAGGGCTCGTGGTCATCAAACAGCTGATGCCGCTCGGAAAACCGTACTTCTTTGCGAAGCATCATCAGCATCTCCCCACGCACGAGGGTGAAAGCGTACGCCGGAAAAGCACCCTTTTCCGGAGAAAAGGTGGAGTAGGCCTTCCATAATCCTACGTATCCGGCCTGCATATATTCCTCCTGTTCTTGATAAATACGGAGGCGTGTAATCATTCGTTTGACGAGCGGAGTATATTTTTTATATGCTTCTTCAAATGAAGCAGGGATTGTATCAGTCAATGGTCTCTCCTGCGAAGCCGCGCGCGGTTCTTATTTATTCCATGGTAGATTCAGCATATATAAAAGCCGGAAATGCTGCCGGAGTGCTATGTATGGATACATCCTGCGCATTGCGTTGTATTATAGAAAAGAACAAAGCTGCCTGAGTATAGAAAACAGACAGTCCGTATATAAAAAAATAAAGCAGATCGGTTGAAAGCAGATAAAGAAAGCGTACAATTGAAATAAGAATGATTACGATCAGGCAGGTGAACAGAAATGCCAAACGAAGACAAAGAAACGCAGGCAAATGTAGGCTGGATCCAGCAGCAGATTCAGGAGCGATCGCTTGATATTATGACAGATATGCTGAAGGGACTCGCTGACGGCAAGCGGATGCAGATTGCCCAGGCGCTGGCTTTGACTCCGGAATTGAGTGTACATAGTATTGCCGAGGTTATTGATTCCTCTATTGCTACCGCGTCCCATCACCTTCGGTATATGCATAAGCTGGGACTGACGAAGTTCCGGAAGGAAGGAAGAACTGTGTATTATTCTCTTGATGACGAACATGTCAGGCAGGTGGTGGAGCTCGTTGTAAGCCACCAGGCAGAAATTAAAGAACGGCAAGGAAAAGAGACGTAACGGCGTCTCTTTTTTTATTTGCAGTAAACAAATGTTTCACAATACTACAATTGCAAAAATCAGCTGAATTTATGAAAGCGGAAACAATATTTTGAAATCAACGATATTTTACAGATGTTTAGTTGACGAACGAATGAAATAAGGCTATTATGTTTACAAAGGTCATAATAAAGAACAAATGTAAAAGGGAGGCGTTATTGTGACGCAGGCAGATTGGGTTTGGGAAGAGCCGAAGGAAAAGCTGGTCAATTGGCTCGAGCAGATGTGGACCGTTCGCTGGTTCGATGAAAAAGTAGATGAATTTTTCGCCAAAGGCATGATTCACGGTACGACTCACTTATGTGTAGGACAGGAAGCTTCGGCTGTGGGGGTATGTGCGATGCTTGAAGATAAAGACAAAATCACGAGCACTCACCGGGGCCACGGGCACTGCATCGCTAAGGGTGCAGACCCGGACCGGATGATGGCAGAACTATTTGGCCGTGAAACCGGCTACTGTAAAGGCAAAGGCGGGTCCATGCATATTGCAGATGTTGAAAAAGGCAACCTGGGTGCCAACGGTATCGTCGGAGGAGGCATTCCTTTAGCCGTAGGATCAGCACTTACTTCAAAGATGCGCCAGGAAGGGTACATTACTGTCTGCTTCTTCGGGGACGGGGCAGCAAATGAAGGCAGTTTTCACGAAGCAGTGAACCTGGCTGCTATCTGGGATCTTCCGGTCATCTTTGTCTGCGAAAACAACCAGTACGGCATGTCCGGCCCGGTCAAGGATATGGTGAAAATCGAAAATATTGCCGATCGTGCTTCCGGCTACGGTATTCCGGGCTATGTCGTTGACGGCAATAATCTTCCCGAGGTCATGACGGTTATGAAAGAAGCCGTGGAGTATACAAGAAACGGAAGCGGCCCGGTTCTCATAGAAGCGAAAACGTACCGGTGGAAGGGCCACTCCAAAAGCGATGCGAAAAAATATCGGACAAGAGAAGAAGAAAAAGAATGGAAGGATAAAGACCCGATCCGTTTTTTCCAGGAGGCCTTGATCGAGCGTGGGATTATCACATCAGAAGAAGCCGAAACGGTGAAGAAAGAAACGAAAGCCCAGATTGAACGATCGGTGGAATTTGCGGAACAGAGTCCCGAACCTTCTGCGGATACACTGCTTGAGGATGTCTATGCTTAATATAGAAAGGAGTGCCTGACGATGCAGTCGAGCGCAGTAAATTCTTCAAACGACAATAAGACAAAACGGAATATCACCTTTGCCGAAGCGGTTCGGGAAGCCTTATCACAGGAAATGCGTGCAGACCAGGACGTTTTCATTCTTGGGGAGGATATCGGAGTATACGGCGGGGCCTTCGGCGTCACCCGAGGAATGATTGAAGAGTTCGGACCGCAACGGGTACGCAACACCCCTATTTCCGAGGCGGCTATTACCGGTGCCGCGATCGGGTCGGCTCTTACTGGCATGAAGCCCGTCGTAGAGCTGCAGTTTTCTGATTTTATTACGATCGCGATGGATCAGCTGGCCAACCAGGCAGCGAAGCTGCGGTATATGTACGGCGGCAAAGGAAACGTGCCGATGGTACTGAGAACGCCGTCAGGCTCGGGAACAGGGGCAGCAGCCCAGCATTCACAGAGTCTTGAAGCATGGGTGGCTCACGTGCCCGGCCTGAAGGTAGTGCAGCCGTCTACGGCGTCAGACGCCAAAGGGCTTTTAAAGGCAGCGATTGCTGATCCGAACCCCGTGATCTTTTACGAACATAAGCTACTGTACAAAACCGAAGAGCACGTTCCGGAGGAAGCGTATACGATTCCTCTTGGAGAGGCGGACGTGAAGCGTGCCGGGACAGATGTAACGATTGTTGCGACCGCTGTGATGGTGCATAAAGCGCTCGAGGCGGCTGAAAAGCTGGCTGAGGAAGGTATTGAAGTTGAAGTGATTGACCCGCGGACCCTCGTGCCGCTCGATGAAAAAACAATCGTGGACTCCGTTAAAAAAACTGGAAAAGTAATCGTAGTGCATGAAGCCGTTAAAAGAGGCGGCTACGGCGGTGAGATAGCGAGCATGATCGCAGAAAGCGAAGCCTTTGACTATTTGGATGCTCCAGTCCGCCGGCTCGGGGCGCTGCCAATTCCTGTGCCGTATAACCCGGCACTTGAAAAAGCAATGGTTCCGCAGGTGGATGATATTATGCAGGCGGCGCGCGACAGCGTCCAGCGCCGGTAAAGGAGGGCAGGCTCTTATGGCAAAAGAAGTATTTATGCCCAAATTAAGCAGCACGATGGAAACGGGGACAGTTCTGCAGTGGTTTAAGCAGGAAGGCGACCCGGTGGAAGTTGGAGAACCGCTTTTAGAAGTAATGACAGATAAAATAAATATTGAAGTAGAAGCGTATGAAGAAGGCGTCCTGCTGAAACGCTACTACGATGAAGACGATGAAGTGCTGGTAAATGGCATTGTCGGTTATATTGGTGAAGAAGGCGAGCAGGTGCCGGAGGAAACCCCTGGTGCTGAAGATAAGACAGAAGCAGAAAGTGTTCCGGCAGCCCCGGAAGAGCTGTCCCGGGCAGAAGCGACTACAGGGGAGGCCGGCGGGGGCAAAGACGTACGGGCGACTCCGGCAGCCCGGAAGCTTTCACGTAACCAGGGTGTTGAGCTTTCCCTTGTACAGGGGAGCGGAGCGCGGGGGCGCATCCACGCTGCTGATGTTCAAGCCGCTGCAGACAAGCAGCAGGTGCGCACTACGCCACTTGCTAAAAAGGAAGCGGAAGCAAATAACGTGGATCTTTCTGCTGTGGAAGGGAGCGGAAGCTACGGTAAAATTACGCGGGCCGATGTCACCGCGCCACCGGTGGAAGAGGATCTTCACTCTGAGCCGCTTCAGGGCATCCGGAAGGTAGTGGCAGAACGGATGCAGCAGAGTGCAAGCGAAGTTCCCCACGTGACTCTCAATACGGAAATTGATATGGAAGCTGCCATGGAATTACGGGCCCAGCTGCTTCCGGTTATAGAAAAACAGACTGGCCAGCGGCTGTCAGTGACCGAGCTGTTAATGTTTGTCGGCGCGCGGGCCCTTCAGAAGCATCCGGATGTACATGCCTCCATGACAAACAATCGCATTACGAAGCAGTCATCTGTGCATATGGGCCTCGCCGTCGCCACAGACCGCGGACTTCTGGTGCCGGCGATCCGTCATATAGAAGAAAAAGGGCTTGCAGATTTAGTTGCTGAAACAAAGCGGGTAACAGCGGCAGCCCGGAACGGAAGTCTTCCTGGCAAAGAGCTTTCGGGCAGTACGTTTACGATCAGTAATTTAGGGATGTATGCAGTTGACCATTTCACCCCGATTATTAATCAGCCCGAAGCGGCTATTCTTGGTGTCGGGCGTATACAGGAGAAGCCGGTAGTAATAAACGGAGAAATCACGGTGCGCCAGATGATGGCCGTAAGTCTTTCCTTCGATCACCGTATTATTGATGGGGCACCGGCTGCTGCATTTTTAACAGACTTCAAACAAATGCTCGAACAGCCGTACCAGCTGTTTGTCTAGAAAGAGGTGGATCAATGGAAACGTTTGATCAAGTGATCGTCGGCGGGGGCCCAGCAGGGTACGTTGCTGCTCTCCGGGCATCCGGCCTCGGTCAGTCCACGGCGCTTGTCGAAGACCGCGAACTCGGAGGCACCTGCTTAAATCGCGGGTGTATTCCGTCCAAAACGCTTCTCCAGCACGCTGAAGCAGTGAACTACGTACGAAACGCTTCTGACTACGGCATCCAGGTTGAAGGCTTTCATCTGCGCTACGGGGACATGCTCGAACGGAAGGATAAGGTCATTCAGCAGCTCCGCCAGGGAGTCCAGTCATTGATGAAAAAAGGACGTATTCAGGTGTTTCAGGGGCGCGGGGCAGTTCATGTGAACAAACAGGTGACTGTCACGAATAAAGATGGAGAGGAAAAAGTGATCACAGGCAGAGCCGTCATCATTGCTTCAGGCTCTGTGCCGGCAGTACCACCTATTCCCGGTCTTGAAGATACTGAACATTATACGAGTGACACGATTTACGAACGCCAGTCGCTTCCTTCGTCAATGGCCATCGTTGGCGGGGGATTCATTGGTACTGAATATGCCTGCCTGTATCAGTCACTCGGGGTGCAGGTGACAGTTATTGAAGCGGCTGAACGGCTGATACCACAGGAGGATGAAGATGCTGCGAAAATGCTGGCCGGGGCACTTGAAGACTCAGGAGTGACTACTCTTACAGGCACGTCGGTTACTTCTGTCAAGCAGCAGGGAAATCAGGCAGTCGTCAACGTGCAGGACTCCTCGGGAAACGACCGCGAGCTCACAACAGATATGCTGCTTATTTCCACCGGGCGTTCGCCTGTCATCGCGGCAGCTGAAGACCTTCAATTACGCATGGACGGCCGATTTGTAGCGGTGGACGGTTCGATGCAGACATCGGTCCCGGGTATTTATGCTGCGGGGGATATTGTCGGCGGATGGCAGCTTGCCCATGCGGCAAGTGCCGAGGGCATTCTTGCAGCAGAGCATGCTGCGGGCGCTGAGCCTTCCATGGATCTCTCGCTCGTGCCAAGGTGCATTTATACCGTCCCGGAAATAGCATCTGTGGGTCTGTCTGAGCAGGAAGCAAAAGAGAGGTACAGCGATGTTAAAGTAAAAACTGTACCGCTGCAGGGTAACGCCAAAGCAATGACGATGGGGGAGACCCGGGGTTTTGTTAAAATCATTTCCCGGGAAATGTTCGGCGAGATTCTAGGCGTTGTGATGGCCGGCCCCCACGTTACCGAAATGATCGGAGAGCCGGCCGCCTATATCCATCTTGAAGGCACCACCGAAGAATGGAGCAGTCAGGTACATGCGCATCCTTCGCTATCAGAGGCGTTGTTTGAAGGCGCGTCTGCGCTCGCGGGACGTCCGGTTCATCAATAAAAAGCGATGTAAGCGTATATAGTTTTTTGGCAGGGAGTGATATACTGGGGACAGATGAATCTATGGAATAGAGGGAAGAATTATGCTCAACTGGGAAGAAAAAAGAGAAACCGTAAAAGTAGCGAAGCTGTATCATTTCGATGGCTGGACCCAGGCGCAGATCGCCAAAAAGCAGGGTGTTTCCCGTCCGGTTATTTCCAAAATGCTGCAGCGGGCCCGGGATGAAGGCATCGTTGAAATATATATTAAAGATGAAAGTGTGCATACTGTTGATCTTGAGCAGAAGCTTGAAAAAAAGTACGGCCTGAAAGAAGCAGTAGTCGTTTCAACGACAGGCTTCACGCCTGATCTTGGCAAGCGTCTGATCGGAAAAGCAGCCGCTTCCTATGTGGCGAAGAGATCCGAGCAGGTAAAGCGGATCGGTATTTCATGGGGATCAACTTTGCGTTCGCTTATTGAAGAGTATCCGTACGTCGAACATAGAGACATTCATATTACGCCGCTGATCGGGGGAATGGGGAACAAATACGTGCATCTGCACTCCAATCAGCTGGCATTTCACTTTGCCCAGAAGATGAACGCCTCCTGTTCGTATTTGTACGCTCCGGCGATGGTCGAAACCGACGATTTGAAAGAGCGTCTCGTGCAGTCCAAAGACATTGCCCAGGTGCTCGAAGAAGGAAGAAATGTAGAAATAGCCCTCGTCGGCCTCGGCAATCCGCTTCAGGACTCCACCATGGAAACGATGGGGTACCTGCAGGAAGAAGATATCGTCACGCTCCGAAAAGCCGGGGCAGTTGGCGATATCAGCTCGAAGTTTTTTGACGCTCTCGGCCACGGCGTGGATCACCCGATCAACAACCGGGTCATCGGCCTGACTCTCGAGGAGATTAAAAACATCCCCGAGGTCGTTGGTGTGGCCCAGGGCTCTCATAAAGTCCTCGGCATCGAAGCAGCGCTGAAGGGCGGCTATCTGGACGTGCTGATCGTAGATAACCAGATTGCAGAAGCATTAACCGAATAACGTATGACGGCCCTTGGGAAGGGGCCGTATTTTTTTAACATATATGAACATATGTGCTATTTAAAACATATGTAAAATAAAAGAAATATTTTACAACCAACAAGCCAACACCGCAAAAAATTAATTTTTAAAATATCTGAAAAATATATTGACGGCTATATGAAAACGCTTTAATATGGTTACAAAGGTTACAAGTTGTTACAAATGTAAAGGGGTGGTGAGGATGTGGGGTTATTTTATCGCCGCGTTCGTGGTGATATGGCTGATTCAATTTTATCTGACATTCCGCCAGATGAAATACTACAACGGAATGATTGCTTCAATGGGCAGACGCCCTTCGGGATACCTTGGCACAGGTATTGATAAGCGCCTCCTTGGTATCGGGACGGTCATTCTGCTCGTAACCAATGAAGCAGGAACGGTGATCGATGCGAAGATCATGAGAGGAGTGACGGTGTTCGCCAGGTTCGCAGAAGCGCCGGAGCTGATGGATAAAAATATTTATGAGCTAAAAAAACAGTGGGAAGAAGAGGGCGCTGCCAGTAAGAAGAAGCATCCGAAAAGGGCACATCTGATGGCTGCCCAGCAGATTCTTGCAGAACAAAAACGCAAGCACAAAAAGGGGGATAACAAATGGATTTCTTAGTAACGCTCGCAGAAGGCTTTATCGGAATGTTCGAGGCAGGCGGCGAAACATTCGTCGGGCTCGTTACAGGTATTATTCCGACACTCATATGTTTAATTCTTGCCGTAAACGCGTTAATTAAGTTTGTCGGGGAAGAACGAATCTATTCGCTGGCTCAGAAGAGCACAAAGTATTTCTTTCTCCGCTATACACTGTTTCCGGTACTGGCCGTGTTTTTCTTAACCAACCCAATGTGCTACACCTTCGGGCGCTTTCTGCCGGAACGGCAGAAGCCGGCCTTTTATGATTCCGCCGTCTCGTTTGTTCACCCGATTACAGGCTTGTTTCCTCACGCGAATCCGGCTGAACTGTTTGTCTACACCGGGATCTCGGCTGGAATCACGACCCTGGGCCTGTCGGCCGGTCCGCTTGCCATCCGTTTCTTTATCGTCGGTCTGATCGTTATTTTAATCCGCGGTGTAGTAACTGAATGGATTACCGCTATTATGCTCAGACGTCAGGCAGCTAATGCAGAAGGCGATTCGTCGGAAAAAAGCGCCAGCGCATAGATGAAAATTTAAAAGAAAAAGTGAGGGAAGAATAATGGCTGAATATAAACCGGTAGAGGTAACAAAAGGGAGAGGCGGCTGGGGCGGACCGCTCGTCATCCATCCGAATGATCAGAAAAGATATATTATGTCGGTAACCGGCGGGGGCATTCATCCAGTTGCCGAGCGCCTGGCGGAACTGACAGGCGGCGAAGCAGTGGACGGGTTTAAAGCCTCGTATGATAAAGAAAACATTGCCGCAGCAGTTATTGACTGCGGTGGAACCGCACGCTGCGGGGTCTACCCAAAAATGGGAGTGCTTACGGTCAATATTCACGGCACGTCCCCGGCCGGCCCGCTTGCGCAGTATATTAACGAAGAAAACTTTGTCTCGGGCGTGGGCGAAAGGGATATGAAGGCTATCAGCGAGGACGAGGTACCGGCGGCCGAAGCGGAGGCAGAGGACAAAGCTTCCCCGTATAACTCTCTGATGGACCGCGACGTGGCTAAAAAAGTGAAAGACGATGCGAAAATGAAAGCAAAAGGATCCGGTCCGAAAAAGGCAAATATTATTGAACGTATCGGCCGTGCCGTCGGCAACGTAGTAAGTGTCTTCTTCCAGGCCGGTCGGGAAACCATTGATACGGTTGTACGAAACATTCTGCCGTTCATGGCTTTTGTCAGTACGATTATCGGGATTATCACTTTCACCGGCATCGGGGATCTGATCGCAAACTTTGTATCCCCGCTCGCGAGCAATATTTTCGGGCTGCTGCTTTTATCCTTTATATGTGCAATTCCAATTTTATCACCGCTGCTTGGCCCGGGCGCTGTTATTGCCCAGGTGGTCGGGGTGCTTATCGGAACCCAGATTGGCATGGGAAATATCCCGCCGGCAATGGCACTTCCAGCACTTTTCGCTATTAACCCGCAGGTAGGGGCAGACTTCGTACCGGTTGGCCTGACACTCGGAGAGGCAGAGCCGGAGACCATTTCCGTCGGCGTACCGGCCGTTCTGTTTTCGAGGGTTATTACCGGTCCGCTTGCCGTTGTGATCGCTTATCTTTTCAGCTTTGGCCTGTATTCATAAAAATAAACCGGCGGGTAGGCGCGCTTGCCCGCCCTGTATTTCTTAGGAGGAGTGACCATGCAGATGAAAACAGAAGTATTTACAGCCACCGTGGTCGGCATTGGAGAGGACGCCCAGATGCTGATGGACGACGGCATGATGATTTTATTCAACGAAACAGCACCGAAGGATTTGTATGATATCAGCTTTGTTCATAACGCCGAAGGGTTAAACGAAGACCTGGAGGCCGGGGATGAGCTGATCATAGACGGAGAAGTGTTTTCTTTGACGTTTGTCGGCGGTAAGGCGAATGAAACGCTGCGGGACCTCGGGCATGCAACCTTTCAATTTAACGGAGAGACAAATTCAGATCTGCCGGGAACGGTCTGTATAGAAGCCAAGCCGCTGCCTGTGATACAGGTGGGGAGCACCATCGTATTCCGTAAAAAATAAAGCTGGATAGGAGTGGAGAGCAATGATAGGAATTAACCGAAAGCTGCAGGCGCTCGAAAAAGAGGGCCGCTACATTAAGGTGGGTCTTGTCGGCGCCGGCCAGATGGGACGCGGCATGATCGCGCAGATTGAAAATATGAAGGGCATGCGGGTCGTCCTTACCGCAGACATAAATGAAGATAACGTCATTAATGCGTACGGGCACGCCGGTATTGAGCGGGGAAATATTGTTTCTACTAACAATAAAGAAGAAGCCTCGCAGGCTATCCGGATGAACAAAGTGGTGGCATCCACCAAAGCACTGCTCGTATGCGCGCTCGATGAAGTGGATGTTGTCGTGGATGCGACCGGGGTGCCGAATATCGGAGCAGAAATTGCCTGGAACGCTATTTTGAGCCGGAAGCATATCGTCATGCTGAATGTCGAGGCGGACGTTACCGTCGGGCCGCTGCTGAAGCGGATGGCAGATGCGAGCGGCGTCGTGTACACCGGATCGGCAGGGGACGAGCCGGGAGCGATTATGGAGCTGTATGATTTTGCTGATGCGATTGGCTTTGAGGTAGTGGCGCTTGGTAAAGGCAAAAACAATCCGTTAAATGTGGAAGCCAATCCGGATACAGCAGCAGCTGAAGCCGAGGAGAAGGGCTCGAGCCCAAAAATGCTTGCCTCCTTCCAAGACGGTACGAAAACGATGGTGGAAATGAATGCCGTGGCAAACGCCACTGGATTTGTCCCCGAGAAGCCGGGGATGAACGGATTCGAAGCGGGGGTCGCGGCTCTGCCGGAGATTTTCCAGCTGCGGGAGCAGGGAGGGAAAGTCGGCAGAAAGCACGTGGTTGAATACATCAACGGCATCGCCCCGGGCGTGTTTGCTATCGTTGCTTCTGATATGGAAGAAGTGAATGCGGAAATGAAATATTTAAAAATGGGAGACGGGCCAAACTACGTACTGTACCGGCCATATCACCTGACAAGCCTGGAAACGCCGCTTTCCGTGGCGCGGGCGTACCTGGACGGCCAGGCGACAATTGCTCCGGACGCCGGCCATATTGCTGAAACAGTGGCCGTGGCGAAGCGCGATCTGGAAGTGGACGAGCATTTGGATTCGATTGGCGGCTTTACTATTTACGGCACTGTAATGGAAGCCCCGGAAGCAAAAGAAAAGGGAGCACTTCCAATCGGTCTCGCAGACAAAAATGTAAAAATGACAAGGGCTGTAAAGAAAGGGGACATCATTACGTATCAGGATGTGGAGCAGACAGTGGAATCCACCATCTGGCGCCTTAGGAAAATGCAGGATCACGAGTGGAAATAAAAAGAGAAGGAAGCGCTGCCGAAATTAGCGGCCGCTTCTTTTTCCGTCTTCAAATCGTGGTATAATAAAAGAGTAATAAGCAAAGGAGGGGCTGAAGCGATGAAAAAACGTAAGGAGCTCATTTACTTACAGTGCGCTCATTGTAAGGAAGAGACGCCCCACAACGTGGAATACATTAATGGGGATGTGTACAGCATGGAATGCCGCACATGCGGCCGGGAGCTGACATTAAACCGCGATATCATGAAAGAATGGTACAGCGAAGTGTATGACCGCGTAACTACCAAGCCGACTCGTTTAACAGAGGAATATAAAGAAAGCAAAACGCCGTTTGTAGTACGGATGCCGTTCCGGCTGGCAAGCAAGCCATACCGGCTGATGCGGGATTTAAATGATACTCAGAAAACACTGCGCTATTATAAAAATAAACAAAAGAAATCTTCCTGACCACGCGTGAGCGGGGAGGAAGATTTTTTATGGATGTATATATTTATCCGCTGGCTAACAGCCGGCGGGGCGCAGGAGTCTTTTCATACGCACGGTTGAACTCCAGCAGAGGGCAGGCAGCGCAGGCCTCTGACACTCCAGTGCATGTAGCAACAGAGTCAAACACGCCATCTCTATAAACGTAGGATAATTCGTGAAGCACCTTCTGTTTTGTAATCGTGCAGTAAATAACCTGACGCGACATGGAGTAGTCCATCGTATTTCACTCCTTCGGCGTATAATAAATGGTAGGAATAAAAGCGGTATATAATAATTTACTTAAAGACTATGTACCCGGAACAGCTTAAAAGAAAACCAGAGGTTGTAAGCAGATAGTATTAAGCGGGAGAAGTTTACACCGGGCGGTATCCGGGAAAATAATATTTCTGACAGCTCATTTAATCTTAAACAAACCACCATTAATCTAATCCAACAAGCAGAAATGTGACAGTAACGGCATATGTGAGCAGATAAAACACACAACGGCTGAAAAAGAGAGGGAAAAGAGAAAAGGGGGAGCATTCATGAAACAAAAGTATATGCTGATCGCAGTAGACCAGGACGGCCATGAAATTTCATTAAAGAACTATAAGGGCCGTGAGGCGAAAGAGGAATTAATTTTAGAAGGAAAAGACTGCGCAACGACGATGTATGAGCAGTTAAAGGAAGAGCTGCATCCGAACTCGGTGAAAATGCTCAGTCTGTAAAAGCTAATATCATCAGCCCCCGGCATTTACGCCGGGGATTTTTTATTATCTTTCAATCAGTTCGAGGCGGTTGCCAAACGGGTCCTCCGTATAAAAGCGGGGAGAGCCGTTCAGCGGCTGTTCGGGTTTGACGGGCCAGTTAAACTCCTGCAGTCGTTCCCTGGCAAGCTCGAGATTGTGCACGCGGAGCGCCGGGTGTGCCTTGCGGGCCGGAGAAAATGGCTCTTCAACGCCAATATGAACCTCAAGACCACCGCAGTCAAACCAGACGCCGCCGCGTTTGGCCAAATCTTCGGGTTTGGGTATTTCGGGCATGCCGAGGATGGTGTGGAAAAAATGACGGGCTTTTTCTTCGCTATCCGGCGGGGCAGCAAGCTGTACGTGATCAATTCCAGTAAATAATGTCATAAGAAGGTCATCCTTTCACTTTTTGGGCTATCGTTTTACCGATTTCAAGAGAAGCTGTTGCTGCAGGCGACGGGGCGTTTAATACGTGGAGACTGCGGGAGCCCGCAATGAAGAAGAAATCGTCCATCAGCGTTCCGTCTTCCTGAAGAGCCTGGGCGCGTATCCCCGATTCGCCGGGCACAAGCTCATCGGCTGAAAGAGAAGGAATCAGCTGCTGCAGCTCTGCGGTAAATGCCTGTTTGGAAAAGGAACGCACGTATTCCTGCGCCCCTGCCTTCCAGTACCGGGAAGCAAGCTTCCTTAACCCGGGGGAACGGAGGTGCTCCCAGGCATCTGCCGGATTAACCGCCATTTTGCCGTACCCCTCCCGCTCAAAGCTTAATACGGCATTCGGGCCTGCTTCTACGCCTCCCCGGCTCATGCGGGTGAAATGAACGCCGAGAAATGGAAAGGCCGGGTCCGGTACCGGATAGATGAGCCAGGAAACTTTATGTTCAGCCTCCGGAGCGAGCGTGTAGTATTCCCCGCGGAATGGGACAATACGGACATCTGTATGGTAGCCGGCCATGCGGGCGATTTTATCGCTCTGCAGCCCGCCGCAGTTGATGAGCTTCCGTCCGGTAAACGTCCGGTCCGGGGTAGTGACGCTCACACTCTGTTCAGCCTCCTGAATTTGTTCGGCCTGCTGTCCGATCAGGATAGCACCGCCCCGCCGGCGGATTTCGGCAGCAAGAGCCTGGGCGACTCCGCCGTAATCGACAATGCCGGTTTCAGGCACGAGCAATGCGTGCCGGGCGCTTACATATGGCTCTCGTTCTGCAAGCTCCTCAAGCGACAGGTAGCGCGGCTGCAGCCCGTTTTGTCTGCCGCGCTCGTAGAGCTTCCGCAGCTGCAGCAGTTCACCTTCATCCCTGGCGGCAATGACTTTTCCACAGATCGTATAGTCGACCCCGTGCTGATCGCAGAAAGCAGCGAGCGATTTCCGCCCCTTTTCTGTAAGAACAGCCTTCAGGCTGCCGGGGCGGTAATAAATGCCGGAATGAATAACACCACTGTTTCTGCCTGTCTGATGAGAGGACAGATGAGATTCTTTTTCTAAAACGACTACTCCGGCGCCGGGTTCTTCTTCAAGCAGCGCATAAGCTGCAGCAAGTCCGACGATTCCGCCGCCGATAATGATATAATCGTACATATCGAAGCTCCTTTAAACGACAATTTTTTAACAGAGACTGCTTACGCACAAGCATACCCGTTTTTTTAAAACTTACAACGGGACCATTTTTTGAAAATCAAGTTTCTATTATAATGAAAAAGGATTGTATTCCGAAAAGAAAAATTGGAAGTTTACCGTGCTGCAGAAAAAAGGAATAACATATATGAGGTACATAAATAAACACTCAGATTGGGAAAGGATTGCACACGCCATGGACGAGTTTAACGATGATATTCTGACAGATTCGTTAATTTTAAAAGCGATCGATCATTCGAAGGTCGGACTGGTTATCACAGACCCGAATAAGGAGGATAATCCCATCGTTTATGTGAACCGGGGTTTTACCGATGTTACCGGCTATACGTACGAAGAAAGTGTAGGATATAACTGTCGTTTTCTTCAGGGGGAAGATCGAAACGAGCAGGCAATAGAAAATATGAAACGGGCATTGGCCGCCCTGGAAGAATACGTCCTTGAGCTCGAGAATTTTAAGAAGGACGGCACGCCGTTTTGGAATGAAATTTATATTGAGCCCATTTATATGGAGAACCGTCTGTATTTTCTCGGCGTCCAGCGCGACATTACCCGGCAGAAAAAATACAAAGACGATCTGGAGAAAAGCGAACGTCAGGTGGACCGGCTCTCAACGCCAATCGTGCCGATCACAGAAAAAATATCTGTGCTACCGGTGGTGGGGGATTTGTCCTATGAACGGTTTGAAATGATCTTTCATAAAATTTCCGAAGCGTATGGAAATATCCATTATGAAAAACTGATTCTTGATCTTTCCGGCATGGATGAGTACGACGAGCAGGTGGCTGACAGCATTATGAATCTGCATCATCTGCTCCGCCTTCTCGGATCAGAGCTGATTGTGACCGGGATCAGGCCGGAGCTTTCAATGGCTTTCACGTCGCAGAACATTTCGCTTTCCTATCTGCGTACCGCAGCTACGGTGAAAGAAATGCTGCAGGAGCTCGGAATATCGTAAAAAGCCGGAATACTAAGGATTCCGGCTTTACCAATGCTGCTTATTTTTCCTCGTCCTGCCTTTTAGCGTCGCCGGCTTTGTTCTGTACTTCGCCTTTTACTTTATCCTTCTTGGCGTCGCGCTGCATTTTCGGATCGTCCTTGGCATTGCCTGCCTGATCCTTCGCTTCGCCCTTTACTTTATTAACAGCGCCCTTTACTTTATCGCTGAAGCCTTTTTTATCTGCCATAAATAAATACCTCCTGTATTAGGTTCGTACTGGGAATATTCCCGGTGAAGCCTGGGATAAAACAATTGATTCTACAAAAATACGTATGCAAAGGAGCACACCTGTATGTCTGTCATTATTGCCTATACGAATCCGCCGGAGCATGTCCGGGAGTACCTTGAAGCAGAGGCGGAGCTTTATGTGATCCGTCCGAATAAAGAACGGGAAAAATTCATGGAGGTGCTGCCGAACGCGGAGGCGCTTATTGGAGCAGGTCTGCCTGTTGATCAGAAGCTGTTGGATAAAGCGCCGGAGCTTCGGGTAGTAAGCAACGCTTCAGCTGGGGTGGATAACCTTGACGTCGGTCTGCTGACAGACCGGGGCATTGTAGTTACAAACACTCCGTCGGCAGTTATCGATACGATGGCGGACACGATGTTTGGGCTAATGCTCGGCGCTTCGAGGCGTCTGATAGAGATGCATGAGCTTGTTAAAAACGGAGAATGGGACCGGAACGCGCCGAAGGAATGGTTCGGCTTGAACGTTCATCATAAAAAGCTCGGCATCCTTGGCATGGGAGGCATAGGGAAGGAAGTAGCCCGCCGGGCAAAGGAAGGCTTCCGGATGGAGGTCAGCTACTATAACCGTTCACGGCACGAACAGGCAGAAAAAGAAACCGGAGCCGTCTATGAGCAGCTCGATGATCTGCTCGCTTCGTCGGACGTAGTAATGGTACTGCTGCCGCTAACCAGTGAAACCAGGCATATGCTGGGTACAGAGGCTTTCCGGAAAATGAAATCAACAGCGGTATTTCTGAACGGAGGGCGCGGGTCTGTAGTGGATGAACAGGCGCTGATCACGGCACTCCGGGAAAAAGAGATTTTCGCGGCAGGGCTCGATGTGTTTGAAGAGGAACCGCTGCCATCGGATCATCCGTTTTTCACGATGCCCGAAGTAACGCTGCTTCCTCATATCGGCACCGGTACGACGGAAACTCGGGAAGCGATGTACATGGAGGCAGCCGAGCAGTGCATAAAGGCCCTCAAGGGAGAAAAGCCGGAAGCCCTCGTCAATGAGCAGGCATGGGGCAAAGGCAGAAAGTAGCCCCCCCCCGGAAGCAGACAGGAGGCGGCTTTGCAAATAAGAAGAACCGCCCTCTGTATGCGAGAACGGCTGTCTTTTTCAGCTTTTATATGAGCGCTTCATGATTTCAGCGCTTTTGTTTGCGGTTTTTCCACCATTTTCGTACATACGGATAAACAAAAGGTCCAACTTTGACAGCCATTTTAATTAGTTTTCTCATAGTAGATAACGTCCTCCATCTTCAAATTCTTACTTAAAGAATACCCTGTTGAAGGACGTGGTAATCATGAAGTTCGGTTTCAGCTGCTTTTGCGTTTACGGAATTTCCGCTTCGAGGCCTGCTTTGGTTGTTTGACCTGCTGTTCCCCGTTTTTGATAAGGTCTTCCTGCATGCGTTTGCGGGCTTCAATAAATAACATGAAAATGCCCCTTTCTTTTGAATATTGTACAGGGACTATTCCCAGGGTAAAACGAAGATAAAACATCGTTTTTAAAGAAAATGAGCTTATAAAGGAGCTATCAGTGAACAAACAGTGAAAATCACTGAAAATGGGGCGAAAGGAGAATATGTATGGAAAAACCATTAGTCGCTGCCTATAACCGGGTTAGCAGAGAGGCTCGTGAAAAACTAGCAGAAGTGTGTGAAGTCCGTTATTTTGAACGCAGTGAAACGCTTGAAGATCCGGCGTTCCGCGAAACGATGGCTGAGGCTGCAGCCATTATCGGTATCGAATATGAAATCGATGAAGCTTTTCTCGAACAGGCTCCAAACCTCCGTATTGCCGCCAACGTTTCTGTTGGCTACGATAATCTGGATCTGGAAGCTTTAAAAGCCCGGGGCGTATATGCTTCCAATACGCCGGAAGTGTTAAACGATACGACAGCAGACGCTATTTTCGGCCTGCTGCTGGCCGCGGCCAGACGCATTCCGGAAACTGACCGCTACGTTAAAGACGGAAGGTGGCAGAACACGCTCCCAGATGATTATTTCGGTGTGGACGTGCACCACCGGACGCTCGGCATAATCGGCATGGGGCGGATTGGGGAAGCAATTGCCAAACGGGCCCGTTTTGGCTTTGATATGAATGTTTTATATTATAACCGTTCACGAAAGCACGAAGCGGAGGAAAAATACGGCGTTTCGTGGACAGAACTTGAACCGCTGCTCGAACAATCGGATTTTGTCTGTACGATGACACCGCTCACCAAGGAAACGTATCACTTAATGAACGAAGCCGCTTTTCAGCGGATGAAATCGTCTGCTGTATTTATTAACGGTTCCCGGGGAGGCGTCGTGGATGAACAGGCGCTTGTCAAAGCGCTTCAGAATCAGTGGATACGGAGTGCTGGTCTGGATGTATTTTCGGAGGAACCGGTGCCGTCCGACCATCCACTGCTCTCGTTTCCACATGTGGTGACGCTTCCGCATATCGGTTCCTTCACCGAAGAAAATGAAAACAATATGTCGCTGCGGGCGGCGGAAAATGTGCTGCAGGTATTGAACGGCCAGAAGCCTCAGGATCAGCTGTAAAACAGGAGAGGGCTCCTGTTTTTTAGTGCAATTGGTATAGACAACTATATTTTATACTGGTACGATATAGAAAAGGAGGGGACTCGTAGTGGAAGATACTATTATATATTCAGCGACTATTGTAAACGCAGACCGTACCTCAACCGACCAGTTCATCTGGATCCGCGGGCAGACAATCCACCGGACAGGAAGCATGGACCGCCTGCAGGAGGTGCCGGAGGAAACGCGCCGCCGGGCAACGATGGTGGACGGCTCCCGGGGCTTCTTTATACCGGGCATGATTGATATGCATATTCACGGCGTCCAGGGAGCAGACGCGATGGACGGTACCGTGGAGGCACTGGAAACAATGGCCCGGGTGCTGCCGGCTGAAGGTACAACAGCGTTTCTTCCAACTACGATTACCCAGAGGAGCGAGGAGATTACCAAAGCCCTGGAAGCGGTGGCTGAACACCGGAAAGCAATGCCGGGAGAAGGACGGGCGGAGATTGCAGGCGCTCACGTGGAAGGCCCGTTTTTTGAACCTTCCAAAGCCGGGGCCCAGCCGGCTGAATTCATGGTCCCGGCTTCGGTGGAGCTGTTTGAAAAGTGGCGTCATGCTTCCGAAAATGCGATCCGGGTTGTCTCACTGGCTCCGGAGCATGACCCGAATTTTACGCTGACCGCTCACCTGCAAAGCATTGGGGTCGTCGCTTCCGCTGCACATTCGAACGCCTCCAAAGCGCTCGTGGACGATGCAGTAGAGAATGGGCTTTCGCACATCACCCATTTGTACAACGGCATGAGCGGGCTGCATCACCGGGAGCCCGGCGTTGCTGCCGCAGCGCTTTTAAATCCCGGACTTACTATTGAAATTATCGCAGACGGCGTCCACAGCCATCCGGACATGGTCAAGCTTGCCTATCAGGCAGCCGGTCCCGGGCGGATCTGCGTTATTACTGATTCCCTGCGGGCTAAAAATCTGCCGGACGGTTCATATGATCTCGGCGGCCAGCAGGTAACGGCGGCCGGAGACAAGCCGTATCTGGCAGATGGCACGATTGCCGGAAGCATGCTCGCTATGGATCAAGGCTTCCGCAACATTCAGGCGTTTACAGGCTGCAGCCGTGAGGAAGCGGTGCGTATGACCTCCTGGAACGCCGCGCATGAAATAGGACTCGCAGAGCGGAAGGGCAGCATTCAGGCTGGGAAGGATGCCGATATTGTCTGGATGGACGCCAGTATGCATATACAGAAGGTCTGGTGCCGCGGAAGCATTGCCGCGTTCGAACAGAAGGGAGAAGTGAAGCCGTGAAGCTTATCCGAGTGGCTGACAGAGAAGTATTGAGCGTACATGCGGCAGAAATGATTGCCGGAAAAGTGAAGGAAAAACCGGACTGTGTGCTGGGCCTGGCTACCGGTGGTACACCGGAGGGCACGTATCAGCAGCTGAAAAATATCTATGACCGCGGGGAGCTGGATCTGTCCCGTGTTACGACATTTAACCTTGATGAGTATGCCGGCATGCCGAAAGACCATCCGCAAAGCTATCATGCGTACATGCAGCACAAAGTCTTCCAGCCGCTGCAGCTGCAGCCGGAACAGACGCATCTTCCAAATGGCACAGCCGATGACCTGGAGGAGGAATGCAGGCGCTACGAAAAGCAAATTGCTGCAGCCGGCGGCATTGATATGCAGCTTCTTGGCATTGGTGAAAACGGCCACATCGGATTCAATGAACCCGGCACCTCCTTTTCAAGCCGGACGCATGTGATACAATTGAAACCGTCAACCAGAGAAGCCAACGCGAGGTATTTTACGACTATTGAAGACGTGCCGAGGCAGGCGGTAACCATGGGAATTGAAACCATTATGGACAGCCGCGAGATTCTTTTGCTCGTGTTTGGCAGACGTAAGAAAGAAGCGCTTCTTCGTCTGCTTGAAGGAGAGGTGCAGGAAGACTTCCCGGCTTCCGTACTGAAAAAGCACTCCAGCGTGACGGTGATTGCTGATGAAGAAGCGCTGGCAGATGTTCCCAAAGAGGTGTTGCAGCGCTTTACCGGGTGAAAACGTGGAAACGGGAGGAGGCCGTAAATGAAAATTAACAAAAAATCCCCGCTGCCGATTTATTATCAAATACAGGAAATGATCCGTGGAAAGCTTGAGAGCGGCGAATGGCCTCCGGGCTACATGCTTCCGTCCGAGCGTATTTTTGCTAAAGAATTTGATGTGAGCCGTATGACAGTCCGCCAGGCGGTGACGGAGCTTGTAAGTGAGCAGCTGCTGACGAGGGAAAAAGGCAAAGGCACGTTTGTAGCTGAACCTAAGATTGAACAGATGCTTCAGGGCCTTACGAGCTTTACCGAGGATATGAAAGCGCGTGGCATGAAAGCAAGCAGCGAGCTGCAGCTGTTTCAAATGGAAGAAGCGGATGCGGCAACAGCGAGACTGCTTCAGCTGAAAGGCGGATCGGTCTATCGGATGGAGCGGCTGAGGCTCGCAGATAATAAGCCGATGGCGCTTGAGAATTCGTATCTGCATGCAGAGATGTTTCCCGGCCTTGGCGAAGAATCGGCATCAGGCTCTATTTATAATCGGCTCGAGCAGGATTATGGAATTACAATTGGGTCCGCCGATCAGTCCCTTGAGGCATCCCTTGCGTCGGAGCGTGAAGCAGAGCTTCTCGGCATTGTACCGGGAGCCCCGGTTCTTTTAATTTCCCGGACTACGTATACTGCGGAAGGGGAGCCGTTTGAACACGTCATTTCTTCCTACCGCGGAGACAGGTACAAGTTCCGTATTCATATGCCGCGGTAAGAGCGGTCGAAGCGGCTTTTCTGGTTTTCTCGGCTGATTTACGTTAAAATGCTCGCAGGATAACGATTAGCTGATAATGAGGGAGGCCGCACAAATGGATGATCGATTGTTTAAAGCAGCCATGGGCAAATTTACGACCGGTGTTACGGTACTTACGACGGAGCTTGAAGGGACAGTCCATGGTATGACGGCAAATGCGTTCATGTCTGTTTCACTTGAGCCAAAGCTGATTCTCATTTCCGTTGCGAAAACGGCATCGATGCACGAATATATGCAGCAAGCAGAGCAGTTTGCCATCAGTGTTCTCGGCAACGGCCAGGAGGCAGTATCGCGCTACTTTGCCCGCCAGACAGAAGACGACGCAGAGGTGAGCTTTGAGCGGTTTGAGGACCGTCCGGTCATTGAAGGAGCCATCACACAGCTTGCCTGCACGAAATATAACGAAGTCGACGCCGGGGACCATACGCTGTTTATCGGTTCCGTGGAAAATGTGACGGTGCAGGATGAAGCACCGCTTGTTTACTTTGAAGGCAAATACCGCTATATGGAATAACTCATCCGGCTTTTGGCCGGGTGTTTTTTTATGTTCCGGCTCTTTTTTCTCCAGGAAGGACGTGCTACATTATATATAAGAAAACGCTTTCAAAAGAGAGGTGCGAGTCATGAATAAAGCGGAATGGAACCGGTGGTCGGAGACGGGGATGCTGGACCGGACACGGATGGAAAAGCGGATCGCAGAGTCATGGCATACATGTGCACGGGAAGGAGTCGATCCAGCTGGAGGCATCGGTCAGCTGCCAGAACGAAAAGAATGGATGGCCTACAAAAAAGAACGGGAAATGTATTTGGAAGCAGCAGACCCAATGCTCCGGCAGCTGCAGGGATTTTGTGAGGATATGAAGCTTTTGCTTCTGCTTACGGATGAACAAGGCAAAGTGCTCTACATCAATGGTCATCGGGACGCCCTTGCTCATGCCTCGAGCATTCATTTTGGGGAGGGAGTCACCTGGACCGATCGGGCAGTGGGGACGAATGCCATCGGTACCAGTCTTTCTACAGGGGAGCCGATTGTGGTAGTAAAAGAAGAGCATTACGCTAAAGCCTCCAAAAGCTGGGAATGCGCAGCTGTACCGGTATACGACGGTAAAGGGGGCATCCTTGGCGTGCTTGATATGTCGAGTCCCTTTGGTTTTACGCATAAAGAACAAATCATGGGCACGGTGGTTTCAGCGGCATTTGCGATTGAGCGCTCCTGGCAGGAAAAGCTCCGTCAGCAGGAAATCGAGCTGCTTCAATACGCCCTCGCAGGCGACCATACGTTCACACCGTATTTGCTAACGAATGCTTACGGAACCGAAGTGTACCGTCATCCGGAATGGAAGGAAAACGAGCTGGGAAATGATCCGGCCATCAGTAGGCTGGCAGTTCCAATCTATTCTGCAGCCACCCGCCGGCTGCTCGGCTACCGGTATCAGCCGGTGCATACAGAGGTGGAAAAAAAGAAGGTGCCACCGGCCCGGCCTTTCTTCCGGGGGGAAGCCGTAGGGGTAAGCCCGGCCTTTGAACAAACGATCGCAGAAGTGAAAAAGGCTGCCAAACAATCGGTGTCCGTTCATCTTTTCGGTGAGACGGGGACGGGCAAGGAGGTTATGGCAAGACTCTTGCATAACAATAGTGAATACCGAAATGGTCCGTTTATCGCAGTCAACTGCGGGGCTATTCCGGAAAACCTGCTTGAAAGCGAACTGTTTGGCTACGAAGGCGGCGCATTTACCGGGGCGAAGAGGGGAGGCGCCGAGGGGAAAATTCGAGAAGCGAAAAACGGCACCCTCTTTTTAGACGAAATCTCTGAAATTTCCTCGGCAGCCCAGGTGGCATTTTTACGGGTATTACAGGAAAAACGGGTCACGCCGGTTGGAAGCAGAGACTCCATCCCGGTTAATTTCCGGCTAATTACTGCAAGCAATAAAAATATTACCGAACTCGTTCAGGAAGGAAGCTTTCGGCAGGACTTGTATTACCGCATTTATGTGTACCCGCTCACGCTGCCGCCGCTCAGGCAGCGGATGGAGGACCTGCCGGAGCTGATCCGCTATATTTCAGAGAAACAGGGATGGAGCACCAACTGGCCGAAACAGCTGCTCGCCCAGATGGCCGGCTACGATTGGCCGGGCAACATTCGGGAGCTCTTTAATGTACTGGAGCGCATGTATACGTATTATGAAGGAAGTGTACCGATGGACGTACTTCTTGAGCCTTTTCTTTCTGCTCCGGAAGCCCGGAAGCTCACGGCGAGCCGGTTTACGTACCGGGAGCAGATGGAGTGCGACCGGATCGAACGGGCGCTTGAAGCCTGCAGCGGCCGTGTTGCTGCTTCGGCCAAACAGCTTGGGATGGCGAGAAGCACGCTTTACCGGAAGCTGAAAAAATATGGACTGGAATAATTGCGACAAAATGAGACAAACCGGAGCATGATGCTCCAGATTGTCTCATTTTTTTGTGGAGCAAAAGCCTGAAACTGCAGCGGCTTGCCTGAAAATAACGCAGATACTGTTGGCACAAAACTTGCAAGTGTATAGGGCGAGAACGCCCGCAGGCTTCTTTTGCCTGCAATAAATGAATATTAAAGGAGGATCAGTATGGAAGCGTCCAACACAAGAACGCAGACGATGGATTCCCATCAGGCCATGTGGATGTATCAAAAAATGTCTGAAATCCGGTATTTTGAAGATACTGTCCATGAAACGTTCAGCAAAGGAGTGCTGCCGGGATTTGTTCATTTGTATGCAGGTGAAGAAGCGGTGGCAGTCGGCGTATGCGCGCACCTGAATGACAAAGACAGCATCACAAGCACTCACCGCGGGCACGGTCACTGTATCGCAAAAGGTTGTGATCTGAACGGTATGATGGCGGAGATTTATGGCAAAGAAACCGGGCTTTGCAACGGTAAAGGCGGCTCGATGCACATTGCTGACATCAGTAAAGGCATGCTCGGGGCCAATGGCATCGTTGGCGGCGGTTTTCCGCTCGCTACTGGCGCCGGTCTGACAGCGAAGCTGCAAAACACGGGAGGCGTGGCGGTCTGCTTTTTTGGAGACGGGGCCAATAATCACGGCACGTTCCATGAGGGGATTAATATGGCGGCTATCTGGAATCTGCCAGTCGTTTTTGTTGCCGAAAACAACGGCTACGCTGAAGCAACTCCGTTTTCCTACGCCTCGAGCTGTGAAAATATCGCCGATCGTGCAGCCTCCTACGGCATCCCGGGGGAAATTGTTGATGGCAAGGACGCAATGGCTGTATACGAAGCGGCAGCACGGGCAGTTGAAAGGGCAAGAAACGGCGAAGGCCCTTCCTTGATTGAATGTAAAACGTACCGGAACTACGGTCACTTTGAAGGCGATGCCCAGAAATACAAAGGCTCGGAGGAACGTGAAGAGCATCTGAAGGACAAAGACGCGATTTTACAGTTCCGCCAGTATATGCTCCAGCACAACCTTTCCAATGAAGAAGGGCTGAACAAGCTGGATGAACAGGTGAAAGCTTCCATTCAGGCCGCTGTCGAATTTGCAGAAAGCAGTGATTATCCGGATGCAGGCAGCTTAATAACTGACGTGTATGTAGATTACACGAACACAGGGAGGGAGTCGTAATGGGGAGGACCATCAGCTTTTCTGATGCAATTAATGAAGCACTTGCCGAAACGATGCGAAGGGATAAAAACGTTATTTTAATGGGTGAAGACGTAGCTGGCGGCGCGGCCGTCGATCATCTTCAGGACGAGGAAGCCTGGGGCGGGGTCATGGGTGTCACGCAGGGGCTGGTGCAGGAATTTGGCAGGGACCGCATTCTCGATACACCGATTGCAGAAGCAGGCTATGTCGGTGCAGCCGTCAGTGCAGCAGCAACTGGCATGCGCCCGGTAGCGGAACTGATGTTTAACGACTTTATTGGCAGCTGCCTCGACGAAGTTATGAACCAGGGGGCGAAGCTGCGGTATATGTTCGGTGGTAAAGCGAAGGTACCGCTGACCATCCGGACGATGCACGGAGCGGGTTTTCGTGCGGCGGCCCAGCATTCGCAGAGCCTGTACGGAATGTTCACTGCAATCCCGGGGCTTAAAACGGTCGTTCCCTCCACGCCGGCAGAAGCAAAGGGACTCCTGATTGCAGCAATTGAAGATGATGACCTGGTCGTCTTTTTTGAAGATAAAACGCTCTATAATATGAAGGGAGAAGT
This sequence comes from Marinococcus luteus, assembly GCF_034497705.1. Classification (GTDB taxonomy): domain Bacteria; phylum Bacillota; class Bacilli; order Bacillales; family Marinococcaceae; genus Marinococcus; species Marinococcus luteus_A. The sequence continues at coordinate 382,874 of NZ_JAXRUV010000002.1, forward strand.
GCCAGAGGGTTATTACAAGACCGATCTCGGCAAAGCGGACATTAAGCGCGAAGGCAGTGACGTCACGATCGTTGCTATCGGCAAGCAGGTGCATACCGCGCTTGAAGCGGCAGAACAGCTGTCGGCTAAGGGCATTCAGGCAGAGGTTGTAGATCCGCGAAGCCTGTCGCCTTTGGATGAAGATACGATTTTAGCTTCAGTGGATAAAACCAACCATTTAATTGTCGTGGACGAAGCGACCCCGCGCTGTAACGTAGCGACCGATATTGCCGCGATGGTTGCAGATAAGGGGTTTGATTCCCTCGATGCACCGATCAAACGAATTACCGCTCCGCATTCCCCGGTACCATTTTCGCCGGTCCTCGAGGATCTGTATCTGCCGTCGGCGGACACAATCGTCCGAACCGTCATGGAGCTTACTGGTGAAGATACTGCGATGACTATGTAAACGAAAGGAGGGACAGTATGGCCACAGAGATCATAATGCCGAAGTTTGGTATGAGTATGAACGAAGGAACCATCGCCGAATGGCTCAAGAAAGAAGGAGAGGAGATTAAAAAAGGAGAACCTATTGTCACGATCAGCTCGGATAAAATTACAAACGAAGTGGAGGCGCCTGCAGACGGCCGGATGCTCAAAATCGCCGCTGCAGAAGACGAGACGCTGGCGGTCGGTCAGGTGATTGCCTATATGGGGGAGCCCGGCGAACAAATAGCAGAAAGCACAGCAACCGAAGAAGGAGCAGCACCGGAACCGGCAGAAGCGGTCGCAGAAGAACCGGCTATTTCCCGGGAAATAACGCATGCGCCCCAGGCTGAATCGCGTGTGCGGGTCTCTCCGGCCGCCAAAAAGCTAGCATCGGCGCACGGTATTCCGGTAGAAAACATTGAAGGCACCGGGCCGAAAGGACGGATTACGAAGAAGGACGTGGAAGCGCTAATAGAATCGGATGGCGGTAAAGAAAACACCGCTCCGCCGCAAAACGAGCCAGCCTCAGCTAATCCATCGCTCGACACCACTCAGGTGACGGCTGTCAAAGGGATGCGTAAAGTCATTGCTGACCGTATGCAGCAGAGCTTGCAGGAAAGCGCCCAGCTTACACTGATGAGAAAGGCAGATATTACCGGGCTGCTGCAGATGCAGAAGCAGGCGAATGCCGAGCTTGAGCAGAACGGGGAAGCAAAAACAATGACTCTGACAGCGTTTATCGCCAAAGCAACGGTACTGGCTCTTCAAAAGCATCCGGCGGCGAACGCTTCGTTTCAGGATGGTACGCTTTACCGCTACGATCACGTGCATTTAGGAGTAGCGGCTGCATTAACAGAGGGACTCGTGGTGCCGGTCATTTTCCACGCTGAAGCCAAATCGGTGCGTGAGATTGGAGAAAGCATCCGCTTGCTCGGACACGGGGCGAGGGAAAACCAGCTGGCATCTGAAGATATGCAGGGGTCCACGTTTACGATTACGAATGTCGGTGCAACGGGAGTGGAGTATTTTACACCGATTTTAAATACACCGGAAGCGGCTATTTTAGGTGTCGGAGCCGTGCAGGCAGGTGTACAGTTTCACGAAGGCATCCCAATGGAGCGAAAGCTGCTGCCGCTCAGTCTGACATTTGACCACCGGGCTCTTGACGGGGAACCGGCCGGGAAATTTCTTGCAGAGCTTACCGGTATTTTAGAGAATCCGCACCGGTTGTTTTTCTAAAACGTTTCTCCCCGTACAGGGTTAAGCCGTTTCCATAATGGGAACGGCTTTTGTATGACAAAGGAGGGAGATTATGACTGGAATCACCCACATCGGTTTAACCGTTCCGGATATTGATGCAGCTATTGAATGGTACACGCGGGTGCTGAATTTTGAGCTTCTGGCCGGCCCGTTTACAGCGAAGGCTGACGATACGGACGATGCTTCCACGAATATGACGATGGATCTTCTCGGCGAAGAGGTGAAGGAAATGCGCAATGCTCATCTGACTGCAGCCAACCAGGTGGGACTCGAATTGTTTGAATTTGTTGACCCGAAGCCTGATCTGAAACAAAGCCCGCCGTGGCAGCAGCGCTTTTTTCACCTGTGTCTTCTTGTTTCTGATATAGAGGAAACGGCTGTACGCATTGAATCAGAGGGAGGAAGACGGCGAAGCAGGATCTGGCACCCGAGGCCAGAAAAGCCGTACCGGCTTGTGTACATGGAGGACCCGTTCGGCAATATCATCGAGCTGTATTCCCACAGCACCGAAGTCACCTACGGAAACATGGACAGCAAATAAGCCGCCTGCGTGAGGTGCCCTTTCCGGCTGAACAATGTTATTCTATACAGATGAACAGAACGGACGGGAAAAGTCAGCAGGAGGCAGAGCATGTATCACGCAGAAACGATCAAAGAAAAGCTGCGGCTGTTTACGGTTATTTTAGTACCCATTTTGATTACGCAGCTAAGCTATTTTGGCATGAATTTAATAGACACAATCATGTCCGGACGGGCCGGGACGGATGATCTGGCGGGTGTGGCGATCGGGGCTAATCTATGGATGCCGGTATTTACAGCGGTGAATGGCATCCTGCTCGCCATCACACCGATCGTTTCCCAGCAGCTAGGGGCCGGGGAAGGAAGAAAGATTGCCGGAACGATTACGCAGGGGCTATACCTGGGCATACTTTTCGGGGTACTCGTCATTGCGCTCGGAGCGGTGGCTTTAAGCCCAGCTCTTTCTTTTATGTCGCTCGAACCGGGTGTTGAACGGATTGCGGCTCATTATTTGATTGGCCTCGCCTTTGGAATTATTCCGTTCTTTTTATCGATCGTGCTCCGAAACTTTTTTGACGCTCAGGGCCATACGCGGATAACGATGGTTATCATGCTCGGTACGCTTCCGTTTAATGCGTTCTTTAATTACGTATTAATCTTTGGCAAATTTGGCTTTCCGGAGCTTGGCGGTATCGGAGCAGGATACGCCACGGCGATTTCCTATTGGATCATTTTTGCGTTCAGTATCATGATGACATTCCGTATCCCGGCGATGAGGCGGTTCCGCATTTTTCTGGATTGGTACAGGCCCTCCTGGCAGGCGTGGAAGGAGCAGCTGCGGATCGGCGTGCCGATGGGGATGTCGTTGTTTTTTGAATCGAGTATTTTTTCGGCAGTGAGCCTTCTGATGGCGTCGCTGTTCAGCACTGTCACGGTCGCTGCCCATCAGGTGGCGCTCAGCTTCACGTCCCTGATATTTATGGTGCCGTTAAGCATTTCCATTGCGCTGACGATTGTGGTCGCGTTCGAAGTCGGCGGCGGCTACCTTGAAGGAGCCAAAGCGTATACACGCCTCGGGGTGGCGGCAGCCATGGGTATTCTTGGTGTAGCCTCTATTGGTATATTTCTGCTGCGAGAGCCGATTGCCTATATTTATACAACCAATGAAGAAGTAGTACAGCTTGCTGCCCAGTTTTTCCTGTTTGCGATCGTCTATCAGATTTCAGATGCCGCCCAGGCCTCGCTTCAGGGAGTGCTCCGTGGCTATAAAGACGTGACCGTTCCGTTTTTCACAGCGCTTGTCTCCTACTGGGCGCTCGGCCTGCCGGCCGGGTACCTGCTTGCGGTCTCGACGCCGCTCGGGCCGTTTGGCCTCTGGCTTGGCATCACTGTCGGCTTGACCAGTGCCGCGATCGGTTTTTTCATCCGGCTGAAGATAGTGGTAAAAAGGCACGAAGGCGGCTGTGGTGTCTCTTAGTCCCGGATTTCTTTAAAACCCAAGCCGATCACGGTATTTCTGCAGCCACTGTTCGTTTTGAGTGTCCCCGCCCTCAGTATTGCCGCTCGCAAAAATAGGCGGTGTTTTCCCACGGTCCGCCGTTATTTCAATCGCACGGGCGATAGATGCCTGCAGCATAGCGGTTCCTACTGCTGTAGAGCTTGAGGCGAAAGGAGTGGCGAGATCCGGATGCTTCAACAGTGCATCGCCGGGCGGCGCATGGTTATCGAGAACGATATCGACGACATCCATGAGCCTGAATCCGTCTTTATGACGGGAAGGCTGACCCGAAGAATAAGCAACCGAGGTCAGGCCGGCGACTACAGCGCCGGTTTTTTTAGCATGGAGAGCGACATCGATCGGTACAGGATTTCTCCCGGAGGTGGAAATAACGATCACGGTGTCCTCCGGCTGAATATTTTCCTTGGCTAAAAACGTAGAAGCGTAATGGTTTGTCCGCTCAAGCTCGGAGGAGCGCAGAGCCCCTTCGTGAAGCATCACCGGCTCGTGGAGAATGGGGTGGATCGGCACGAGGCCGCCGGCCCGGTAGTAAACTTCAAGCGAAAGAAGATGCGAATGCCCACATCCGAATAAATGAATGACCCCATCGTGTTCGAGCGTATTGGCGATCGCTCCGGCACACGCCTCCATCTGGCTGTATTCCTGTTCCTCTACAGCGCTCAGCTGCTGTCGGATGCTGGAAAAATATTTCTCTATCATAATACGTATCATCCTTTCTTCACGATAAAGTATACCTGTTTTTTGGCAGAGAAAAAGCCCCCGTCTGTAAAACGGGGGCAATGATTATTCTGCCTTGGAATCAGGATGCTGGGTGCGCATAGCGTCTGCGACAAATTCTACCTCAGTGCCAATAATAACCTGCAGGTTGGTTTTATCTACTTTTACTACGCCGCGTGCCCCGTTTTGCTTCAGCTTGTCTTCATCGACTTCGTCCATGTCATTCATCTGAAGTCGCAGCCTCGTCACACAGTTATCGATCGATTGAATATTGGAATACCCTCCGAGGGCAGCCACGTAATTTTTGGCGAGAGATTCATATTTGTCATCGCCGTTGAACGTATTGGTTGTGGTGACCGTTTCTTCATCCTCGCGGCCCGGGGTTTTAATATTAAGCAGCCGGATGAGCACTGAGAAGACCACGAAGTAAAGAACACCGAATATTAATCCTACCCCAAGCAGCAAGACAGGCTTGGTCGCAATGCCGAAGTTGAGCAAGTAGTCTATAAACCCGGCGGAAAAACCAAAAGCGTCTAATATTCCCAGCTGGAATGTTACCACCATCGCAAGCCCGGTCATGAGCGCGTGCACTACATAAAGCAGGGGGGAAAGGAACATGAATGTAAATTCAATTGGTTCCGTAATACCGGTCAGAAAAGAAGTGAGTGCCAGGCTTCCGAGCATACCTGCTGTTTCTTTGCGACGTTCCGGCTTTGCGGCCATAATCATTGCGAGACACGCACCTGGAAGGCCAAACATCATAATCGGGAAGAATCCGGCTGTATAGGCACCAGCGTCCGGGTCACCGTTTAAGAAACGGGTGATTTCCCCGTTATAGCCCTGGAAGGAACCAAAGTCATACCATATATATACGTTGATAATATGATGAAGGCCAGTTGGAATCAAAAGCCGGTTCAAAAATCCGTACAGCCCGGCGCCAGCAGCTCCTGTATTTGTAATAACACTGGTAACCTGGTCGATTCCGGTCTGGACCGGCGGCCACACATAGCCGAAGATAAAAGCAAATAAAAGCATCGTGACGGCGGTGATAATAGGCACGAACCGCCTGCCCCCGAAGAAGCCGAGGAACTGCGGCAGCTGAATGTTATAAAAGCGGTTATATAAAAGTCCGGTCGTAATACCTGCGATTATGCCGCCAAACACTCCCATGTCAATATCTTCGTTTATCCCTTCCAATCCTCCAGTTAAAATTAAATAGCCAACAACGCCCGCCAGTGCAGCGGCACCGCTGCCGTCCCTGGAAAAACCAATTGCCAGACCGACTGCAAACAGCAGGGCCAGGTTGTCGAAAATAAACTGGCCGGCGTTTGCGACAAAGGCGATATCAAGCAGGTCCTCCTGCCCGAAGCGCAGGATAAGAGCGGCAGCCGGCAGGACGGCGATCGGAAGCATCAATGAGCGCCCGAGCTTCTGGAACTTGCCCATGATTTGAATGTTTCCAAGCATAAGTAGATCCCCCTTTAATAAAATGTATGATGAAAATGTACCCTATTTTAGTTATAGATGTCTATACCAATTTTCTTAAAAATTTAAAAACTCTGTTAAAGAATCTGACGACATCTATAAGGTAACGCTTACAAACATAGTAACACATTATATATAGATGTCTATACCATTTTCTCGATGGATTTTTAACGCAGGCATGATACGATAAAAAGAAAAAGGAAAGGTGATAAAAGTGAAATTTGACCTTCATAACCATCACGACCGCTGCGGGCATGCGGAAGGAACAATCGAGGATTACATTCAGGCAGCAATCCGGAAAAAGCTCGACGTTATTGGTATTTCCGACCACTCCCCGTTTTTTGCAAGCACGGAAGAGCATCCGTATCCACGCATTACAATGGCCAGAGGAGAATTTCCTGCGTATATTGAGGAAATTCGTCAGCTGAAAGAAAAATACATAAACGACATTGAAGTGCTGATCGGCGTGGAGTCCGACTATTTCCCGGAGAAGGAAGCACCCTACCGGAAGCAGTATGAAAGGTATCCAATGGATTATGTGATCGGATCGGTCCATTTTGTAAACGTCGTCAATATTTTCGATACCTCAAGGTGGGAAGGCATGGACGATGCGGATATCCGGCAGGTAAAGGAAGAATATTACCGTCAGATTGCGCTGTCCGCCAAAAGCGGCATGTTTGATATTCTGGGCCATATCGATGCCTTAAAGGGTTATTTTCCTTATGCGGCAGAGATCGATACTCCACGGGTGGATGAGGCGCTCCGTGTAATAGGAAATAAGGGCACAGCCATTGAAATTAACACCTCCGGCAAGACCAAATACTGCGGAGGCTGGTATCCCTCGGATGAAATGCTCGAACGGGCCCTGTATTACAACGTTCCGGTTACGTTTGGCTCCGATGCACACGTGCCGGAGAGAATCGGGGACGATTTGGAAGAAGTGCGGCATCGTCTGAAGCAGATCGGCTACCGATCCTGGAGGTTTTTTCGGAAGCGCCGACCGGTAGACGTGAATCTGTAAGCTATATAATTTTGTATATATAAGCCGGAAAAAAGTGAATGTATGCTTTTTTCCGGCTTTTTCGAGTTCGTATAAAAATATTAATAAAGACCGCTGTAAATATCGAGAATGAAGACCGATGAAAGTAGTAGAAGAATAACGTACGATAGAAGAGGTTCTATGTGTAATTTATAATTATACAGTAGGAAAGTATAGACGCCGGGACGCCAATATGAAAAAATATATTAAGTATAATTCAAATGTTTAATTATTTTTGCACCTGTACAGCTAAATGAATCAATTTCTATACAGAGGCAAAAACGATTAACATTACGGAGCCCGTCACTGAAGAAAGGGGATTTACTCTTAATGCCAGCAAAATATGAAGAACAGTTACAGGAAATTCTGTACGAGGCGATTCAGGAGCATAACTACGACCGCGCCGAGCAGGCCGTAAACCATATGCGTAACCTCGAGCGGATGGAGGCCTTTATCGCAGGAGAGGACGTCACTTATCCGGAACGAAACAGCGCAGAAGCTGCAGCTTCCGGGGAAAACGGATTGGTCGACTTATCCGCTCCCACAGTCTCCTTCAGGGAGCAGCCTCGGATGAACGGAAACAATATTTCCACAGGACGGGGGCAGGAAACGCTCCTTTTATACTATATTGAAGAAGAAGGGCTGCTGAAATTCAAAAAAGCACCGCAGACATATGCCGTAAGTGTTGATTTTTTCCGGACATTTTTGCAGAACCTGGTCTCCTGGGAAAATAAATCTCCTTTTTCCTCAAAGGATTACTTTGAAGCCTTCGGGGATTCACTGAAAGAAAAGTCCACCTATCAGGCCTCCACGCTGCGCCAATTTATAACACTTCTTTTCCGTTACTGTGTAAAGCTTGATATCCTTGAAAAGCCGGAAGTGCATCAGCGCAGCAGATACATTCTGGCAGACGATATCAACGTGGAAGAGATCATTGATTATATTAAAAAACATAGAATACTGCAGATGTAGTATAAGGATAAAGCAGAGCTTCTTCCGCCGGATAGCAGGCGGAGGGGGCTTTTTTATATAATGGTACTAATATAACGGGCATAAAGTTTTACGTAGGTCTAATATCACCAATAAAGTTACGGATTTGTGTGTATAATTACAGTTGTGTAACAAAAGTTCTCGTTCTATTGAATTAGTTAAACCTCCAACATATAATACGAGTAGCTTATAAAAACAGAAAAAAACATATTAAATAATTAAAAAATAAAAAAACAGGAGGTGTAATCGTCTTAAACTCTTAATAATAAAAAATATCCCTTTTATTACATATATTTCTATCAGATACTTTATTCTGAAACTTTAGAACCACAACATACACACTCCGGATATTAAGAGACCTTACAGACGAACACGTAATGAAAAAATTCTTATTCAGCGCTGCGCTTGCAGCAGGACTTCTAGCAACACCTACTGTCGCAGATGCAGCACTCGGAGATCAGACATTAAAAGTAGGCCACCGGAATTCAGATGTAAAAGAACTGCAGGAGTATCTGCAAAGCGAAGGCTTTCACACCGGTGCAATTGACGGGGTGTTCGGACCAGTAACAGCAGGCTCCCTGAAATCATTCCAGCGTGCCAAGAGTATTGGCGTGGACGGCGTGGCCGGACCAATAACGTTCAGTAAAATGAACCTCGGCGGCAGCAGCTCTTCCTCCACCGTTTCTTCGAATTCTTCGGCTTCCTCCAGCTCGAGTGTGTCTTCAAGGCTCCGCCAGGGCGACCGCGGCAGTGAAGTGAGCAGCCTGCAAAGTACGCTGAAAAGCAAAGGATTTTATAACAGCGCTGTGGACGGTGTCTTTGGTCCGGTAACAGATGCAGCGGTGAAAGATTTCCAGCGGACAGCCGGCATCGGCGTGGATGGCGTCGTCGGACCCGTGACAAGGAAGGCATTAAGCAGCAATGTAACAGCCTCTTCAGGCAGTTCGAGCTCTTCCTCAAGCTCAAGCATTACGGTAGCCGGAGTATCGACAGGCTCTTCCTCAGCGGTGGTGGAAACAGGCAAACAGTATATCGGCACTCCATACGTTTGGGGAGGCACCTCTACGAGCGGCTTTGACTGCAGTGGTTTTATCCAGTACGTTATGAAGCAGCATGGCGTCACTACAAAACGTACAGTCGCGCAGATGTGGACACAGGTATCGAAGGTATCAAGTCCAAGTGTCGGCGATGTCGTGTTTTACGAAACAAGGACCGGTCCATCGCACATGGGCTTCTATGTTGGAAACGGCAAGTTTCTCCATTCCGGTGCTTCAACCGGCGTTACCATTTCCGACATGAACAGCTCCTACTGGAAATCCCGTTATATTGGAGCGGGCCGCTTCTAAATAACATAAATAATCGTGAGGCTGAAAAGCAGAGTAATTGCTTTCAGCCTCTTTTTTGTGATAAAAGCAGCAGTTGTCATAGGATTTGAAATTAAGAAGTTTTTACTTTGTTCAAAAATTAATGTGGTATACTTAAATTACTTAGTCGTTCTCCGTGCTGAAGGAATCATACGGGCAATAAGCCGTATAAAAGGAGTGGACGGATTGATTGACATTAACAGCTACATCTTAAACGATGAAGGTGAAACGGCGGAGAAAGAGAATAATGTCAGGCAATTACTCGCAGAGTACAATAAGGCAGGAATAACAGATGTTATTCCTGCTCCGAAACAGTGGTACGGTAACGACAAACGTCCGGGAGATACGATTCCGTTTTTAATTGAGCAGTTTCAAAAGCAGTGGCACGGTGAGTTGAAAGCTCTCCGTATTCATCCAGGTCAGTGCGTACGGCTGACGGAAACCTTGGTGCAGGAGTTAAAAACAGACGAAGCATTAACGTTAAACAACAGCCGGTATGTACTGGTAGAGGGGAAAGCAGACCTTTCGTATCAACAAATAAGCAGCCATTTATACGAACTTCGGCTTGAAGGATACGTGCCCATCCTTGCTGAACCGGAAAAGGAAGCAGGTTTTCAACATCATCCTGAAGAGCTGTACCGGCTGATCAAAGATGGCTCGCTCGCCCAGGTGAATGCAGGAAGCTTTAGCAAATCTGCGCCTAAGCCGCAAAGGCATCTGGCTGAAAAAATGATTCAGTACCGGTGGGCAAATATTGTTGCCAATGTGACCATCGATTCCTTTGATGAAGGGCCCTCCATGGAAGTCGCTTTCGACAGTATCGAAAAAATAGCCGGCGGGGATTATGCCCAGATGCTGATAGATAACACAGAGTGTGTTCTGCACAATCAATACGTCAGTACCGAAGAGCCGTTTTCCCTAAAAGAAAAGCGAAAGTGGTTTATGCCGAGCCGATCCAAATCCAAATAAAAACGGTGTCCTCTGTTGAGGGCACCGTTTTCGTTATTCCGCGGGAGCTTCTTCACCGTCTTCGAGCTCCAGGTGGTTCCGGAGTTCGTTGGAGATCTCATCTACCTCCGCTGGGTCCTGTTCCATGTAATAAATACCGTCAATGGTCCGGTCCTGACCGTTTTCAAAGTTGATATTTTCAATATCTTTGCGGGCACCGTAGTAATTCGAGCGCAGATCCTTCATGTCGTCGAAGGTCATGTTTGTGCGCACGTTATTTTCCACGACATCGAGGTAGTCATCGATGCGGGTGATAGAGGTCACACTCCGACTTTTATTTGCGACAGCTTCGATCACCTGGCGCTGACGTTCGTTGCGCCCGAGGTCCCCTTGTGGATCTTCTTTTCTCATGCGCACGTAGGTGAGCGCTTCCTCGCCGTCCAGTTCAATTTCACCTTCCGGGAAATCATGGCCATTGTCACTGAACTCAAAATCGTTTTCCACTGTAACGCCGCCCACAGCATCTACGATGTCTTCAAATCCTTTAAAGTTGATGGTGGCGTAATAGTCAATCGGCACGTTCAAAAAGTTTTCCACAGTGTTCATGGCCATGTCGGCTCCGCCAAATGCATAGGCATGCGTAATTTTATCCTGCGTACCTCGTCCGATAATTTCCGTGTACGTGTCGCGCGGAATACTGACCATTTTGGTCGACTCTGTTTCAGGATTGATGGTAGCTACGATCATGGTGTCGGTTCGGCCCGAAGTGCTTTCTTCAGAGTCAACGCCCATAAGCAGAATGGAAATCGGCTCGCTCGTATCCATATCCACGTCCGCGTCGCGGAGGTTGCTCTGGCGGTCTTCGCCTTCGTTGATATTTTCTGCCGTATCTGCCACGGAATCGTAGAGATACCAGGCGTAAATGCCGACTGCTATAAGGAGCGCCAGAAACAGCCCGCCAATAATAAGTAATGCTTTTTTCATATGTGTTCATTTCTCCTGTCTGCCTAGTTATGTAGTATCGCTTTATTTTATAGTTAATTCAGCAATAGTTCAATAGGCTGTAATTATATGATATGTGCTACAAATAATAGTCGCCTAAAACACTGGAAAGTTACAAAAAAATCCAGACGGTAAATTGTCTGGATTTTCTAGCTAATTTATTTTAATCCTTTAATAGATTCCGGCGTAGCCCCGGCGGTCAGCGCACAAAAGGCTTCCTGCTCTTCAAAGGAAAGCGTCTGGATAAACTGCTGCAGCTGATCGTCATTTGCCTCTTGGCGTAGCTTCTCCACTTCCTCAACGTAAAGGCGGCGTACAGAAACAGGCAGAGCCTGGACATCTGACGGCAGTTCTTCTGGCATCTGAAGCAGCGTACAGAGACTCTGATAACGGAGCTGAAGCTTCCGGGTCAGCTGGACCGCATGGGTCCACAGCGTATACAGCTCTTCGTTGTTATACCTCAATGCGCAGCGTTCTTCATCAACGCTCCGGAGCGTCTGAATACTAGTTAACGTGATCATACTGCATGCCCTCCTCGTGTTCATCCCATGGTTTTTCCAGGGTAATGAATTTTGCGAGCTCCTTGCTTTTTTGCCGGTGATGCTTACGGTCAATTTCGCGGTCCTGTCCGGTTTCAAACAGCGTTTTTTCTTCATCGGTTTCCGGAATAATACCCGGGACCGGCACTGGTTTGCCGTGGTCGCCGAGAGCGACAAAGGTTAAAAAGGCAGTAGCCGCAATACGGCGCTCCCCGCTCATCATGTCTTCAGCGATGACTTTGCAGAAGATTTCCATTGAGCTTGTGCCGGTATAGGAAACGAATGATTCAATGCAGACCGAATCCGTCTGGAAAATCGAACAGAGAAAATCGATGGAATCGGTCGAAGCGGTAACGCATTCCTTCGCACGCGAATGCCGGCGTGCCGACAGCGTGGCGCAGCTGTCGAGTTTTTTCATCAGAACGCCGCCAAAAAGAGAGTTGTAATTATTTAAATCGTTCAGCAGTACCTGGTCGGTGTTGACGATACGGCTTTCACGCATTTTTCGTGCCTGCATAGTGAAGTCTCCTTTCATTTATAAGGATACTTCACACATGATCATAATAAAAATGAATGGTTAATATAATAACCATAACCTTTGTCTATGCTGTAAGCATTAATCCTCCTGCTTCATTTGGGAAAGCACCGGAATGGAAAAGTCGAGCCACTCCTTAGCGATAAAAGAAAGGTAATGCTCGCGGTGCCAGATGAGGCCGAGCTTCCAGCGGAGTGCTTCTCCGACAAGCGGCCGGATAATGACCTCGCTGCCAAGCTCCCGGCAGATGCTTTCGGGAAGGAGAGTGATGCCGAGGCCGCCTGCAACCATTTTCTCGATAAAATCCCACTGCGAGCTTTCCGAAAGAATATTGGGCATAAATCCAACGTCCCGGCAGGCTGTAATAATCTGCTGGCGTAAAGAGAAATCCTGGTTAAACAGCAGAAAACGCTCTCTGCTAAGCTCGGGAAGTCCGACAGATGCCTGCGCCGCAAGCGCGTGGCGGGCAGGGAGCACGACCTGGAGCGGTTCGTCGACAAACGGGTGCGTATGAAAAAGCGATTCCTCAGTAGGCAGGACCACGGCGCAGACATCGAGGTCGCCGTGCAGAAGAGCCTCTTCAATTTTTTTCGAGCCGTTTTCTTCAAGATGCAGGGTGATCTCCGGATACTTCTCGTGAAAAGGAGCGATAACCCGGGTGAAAAAGGAGGAGCTTAAGATCGGCGGCAGGCCGATGCGGAGCTGACCGCGCTTTAAGCCGCGGAGGGCATCAAGCTCGTGATCAAGTTCGTGGTAAGCGTGACGTATTTTTTTGGCCTGCTCGAGCATGACAGTGCCGGCATCGGTGAGGGTCAGTTTTTTACGCGAACGGTCAAACAGCGTTACTCCCCATTCCTCCTCGAGCTGCCGCAGCATTTTGCTGATTGTCGGCTGGGTAACGTACAGATGTTCAGCGGCGCGCGTGATGCTTTCGAGTCGGGCAGATTCCATAAAATAGACGAGCTGGCGGTAGTCCATGCGATCACTCCAATCTTCTGAGTCCCAGTATAGAGAATAATCATGTAGAAAAAAATAAAAATATGATAAGCTGTTCACATGGAAAAAACGTAAAGGAGCAAATGATTATGATTGATTTGCATTCACATATACTCCCCGGTATTGACGACGGGGCCGGAACGATTCAGGATAGCATCGAAATGGCAAGAGCCGCGCAGTTAAACGGCATACATACTGTTGTTGCTACACCGCACCACAAAAACGGGGCCTGGGACAACAGCGGCCATGACATTCCGCACCTAGTGGATTACGTGAACGAATCACTGAAAAGCGCCCGTATTGACCTGAAGGTGCTCCCGGGTCAGGAGAACCGAATTAACGGAGAGCTAGTCGATGATTTAAAAAAAGGCGTTTCGATCGGAATCAATCACAGCCGCTACGTGTTTGTCGAATTTTCGAGCGCTCAGGTGCCGCGGTACGCCAAGCAGCTGATGTTTGAACTGCAGGTGGAGGGCTATGTTCCGGTTATCGTGCATCCCGAGCGGACGAAGTTGTTCCGCGAGCAGCCAGACCTTTTACATGAGTTCGTGAAGAACGGGGCACTCACGCAGCTCACCGCCCACTGCTTTACCAGTAAAGTGAACAAAAGCATCAAGCAGTTTGCCGAAGACATGGTGACCCATAATTTAACGCATATCGTCTCGACGGATGCCCACAACATCGATGTGCGTCCGTTTGACCTGCGGGAAGCCTATGATTACATTGATCATCATCTCGGCTCGGAATACGTGGAGACCTTTTTGGAAAACGCCGAACGCATTATTGAAAATAAAGACCTGCTGCTTGATGAACCGTTAAAGATCAGACAGAAGAAAAAGTTCCTCGGCTTATTCTGAAGTCAATATATTGGGAAGGAAGCTAACATTATGAAGGAAAATGACAAATTAATAAATTATATTTTAGCCAGTTTTCTGTTTTTGGCTTTTAATATACCGAGTTTGAAAATTGTATTCATAAACCATGAATTAGTAAATGTAATAATTATTATTGGTTTTTTGGCTGTTGGTATTGTGAAAGTAATTTCTGATAAAGAAATACCCTTGCTTGAGCAAAAAGGCAGGGGTTATTACTGGCTGCTGCTAATGTTTTTATGGATCGTGCTAATCGTTTCTGGCTTAGTAAGTAACTATGCCGAATTAGCTATGGTTGATTTAGCTAAATATCTAAGTGTATGTCTAGCGTTTTCTACTGCTTTTTTAGCCCTGGAAAGAAAAGAAATAAAGCTATTTCTTTTCTTCCATTTAGCTTGGTCTATTTTAGTATCGACACTGAGGCTGATGGGATTTGTGAATTTAAATCCCAGTTTAGGAGAAAATTACTTAGTAATGGGTTTTCCTTTATCAATAGGACTATTAGTAGCTGTGGCTTTGTTTTTCACTAAAAATGAATGGGGGTGGAAAGCACTTGCCCTCTTAGGCGTCATCCTGAATACCGGCGCCTTATCACAACTCTCCGGGAGAGCATCTATACTCTTTCCAACGATATTAATTATTGTATATATTATTTATTATAATTGGAAAAACCAAAAGTTTCTCTGGCTGTATAGCACTTTGGGAGGTTTTATTGTTATTGCTGTGGCAGGGTGGTTTTTATCTCCTGCTTTAAGAAGAACAGAAAGAATGATGGATTTATTTACAAGTATTGAAGATGAGCCAAGAGTTGATGTGTATCAATATTACATAGATAGATCATTAGATAACTTGTTAGGATATGGTTTAAATGCTTGGGCCGCAGACGAGAACTATGGATACCCTCACAACTTTTTCTTAGAAATATTCTATAGTACGGGTTTATTTGGCTTAGTTATTTCGATAATAATTATATTTTTGTTGTTGAAATATATGCTTTCTTTAATTAAAAATTGGGAAATAGATTTTATAGTAGTGGGAAGTATTTTTGTAGCTTTACATTCCTTCTTAACCTGGAACGTTTCTTTTGATCTTTCGAGTTCTTATTTATTATTCTTAGCAATGGCTCTAGTAGTAATAAACTATTTTGAATTAAATTATAAAAAGCTTAACAATAGAAACTTGTAAAACTTTAGAGAGAGTTTTTAATTAAAGTTGAGGTGAAAACATGTAGCTGGCGCCAGAAAATAGTTTTGAGATTACGTCCGCATCTGAAAAACTAAACTGACAAGATTAAATAACAAAAATAAATACCGCTCAAGCAAGTAGATGATTATCAATTTCTCAGTCGTAGAAGTGAATTTTTACTGAAGTAGTAAGAATTCGCTTCTGATATTTAAAAAATGAAGAGTGGGTGGCCTGTTAGATGAAGAATATAGTAATAATTTGTTATAAGTACCCCCCAGAATACTCAGGTTACGGGAAACAGTTAGAATCTGTAATATCTGCTATGAGGGAGAGGAATTCTGTAAATATTACTCTGCTCACTGCTTTTAGTTCTTCTAAACAAAAAGAAAGTAAAAATTTAAAAGTAGTACCTTTAGGTTTTCAGAGCTCTTCTAAAAAAAGCCTGATTTTTTATGTATTCTGTTTGAGAGCACTACTATGGTTGAGTTTACATAGAAAAAAATATAGTTTAATACATTGTATAAAGGCAGGTCCGGAAGCGTTAGTAGGCAATATTGCAAGTAAACTATTTCGAAAAAAAATAATTGTTAAAGTCGCCCAGGAAGAATTAAGTACAAGAGAGTTAGAAAATATTAATAGATTTAAGTGGTTTGCTAGAAGATTTAGGCAAAAATGCTTAAGAAACGCAGACAGATTTGTGGCTATTAGTGAAGAAATTAAAGATAATATTCAAAAGACACTTAAAGTTCAAGAGAGTATAGTGAAAATACCAAATGGGGTAGACGTAGATAAATTTCATCCAGTCAGTGAAAAACGTAAAAATCAAATTAAAGAAAAACTTGATCTACCCTCAGGCAGCGTTATTGCACTTTTTGCAGGGGCGATTAATAAAAGAAAAGGAATAGAAGATTTGTTGGAAGCAGTAGATATGTTGGAAAACGAAACTAAAGGAATAATAGTGTTATGTGGACCTATTTTAGAAAATATTCAGTTTGAAGATAGAATAGCAGAGATAAATAAATTGAAGACTTCTACTAACATTATCTATAAAGGTTCAGTGGATAATATTGAAGAGTATATGCAAGCGTCAGATATATTTCTGTTACCTTCTTATTCTGAAGGGCTGCCTAATGTGTTATTGGAAGCTAACTCTTCAGGGTTGGCTTCAATAGCTACTGATATTGGTGGCAATAGAGATGTTGTCACTGACAAATATAACGGGTATTTGGTTCCGGTTAAAAATGCAAATTTACTAAGCGAAAAATTACAAAAGTTGATTGATGAGAAAGATCTTCGGGAGAAAATGGGGAAAAATGCAAGAGATTTAGTGTGTGAAAATTTCTCTTTGGAAAATGTAGCAACGAAATATTTACACTTGTATCAGCAATTAAGTGATAAAAAAGATTAAATCTTTAATCCTTTTGTGTTGGGCCTTATAATGAATGAATTATATAAAGAAAATTTGAAATGCCTTGGGTGAAAGATTAATTACAGAAAAGAACCCTTTTCTAACAACACTGATTGTAAAATTAAGCTAGACAACGAAAAAGATCACTCGTGATACACTCGATATGAATTTCCGACCAAAGAAATCATAGGAGTGATCACGAATGACCTATACCTATCTTAGCACGAATGAAGTCGTCCTGATAGAAGCGTGTGCGCAGAAGGAAATCCCGGTTTCCCGGATGGCCAGGCAGCTCGGCCGTGCCCGTCAAACGATCCACAATGTCGTGACTTATTTACAGGAAGGGCATCGGGCCATCGATTATGTTCAGCGGTATCAAGCCAATAAACAGCGTTGTGGTCGAAGACCAACGGTCTTATCGGAAACCGAACGGGTATCAGGAACGCCGTGGAAAACAGGTGTTTCAGCGGACACTGACGGATAGAAACCGGGATTACCCGGCTTTTCGGCAGGAATTCAGGCACCTGGAAGGAGACACTATTGTCGGCTGTCACCATCAAAGTGCCGTGATCACTTTGGGCGAGCGCTTGTCGAAAGTCATTATTACCCTACAACCAGCCGGCCACACGGCCATGGATATTGAAACCACGCTGCACGGGTGGTGCAGCTGTTTTCCGACACACCTGTTCAAATCTATCACTTTTGACTGTGGCAAGGAGTTTTCCAACTGGCGGTCCATCAGCAACAGTCATGACCTTGCTATTTTTTTGCGGGTCCAGGAACACCTTCCCAACGCGGGTTAAATGAACATTCAAACGGCCTGCTCCGAAAGGACGGCCTGCCCAAGCACATGAATTTTCAGGATGGCGATCAGGCATATGTTTCCGCCGTGGCCTCCCAAAGAAATCATATCCCAAGAAAATCGTTAGACTATTTCACCCCGTTGGAAGTATTCATGAGGTACATGAAGATCGACGCTTTGTCTAACTTAATTTGACAATTGCAACAAGATAAAGTTAGTCGGCCGTATTTACAAAAAAAGAGATTGTCCCCTACTTTTGGTCAATCGTTTTGAAACGTATGATTAGAATGTTATTCCTCACTACTATAGACATAATGTTGTTGCATCAATTACATCGATAATTATTTAGAAGAAAAGAGGTTAAGGAAATATATGATTTCCCTACACGGAGCTTACGATAATGAAAACTTTGGAGATGAACTACTTGTTGGTATTCAAGCGAAATGGGTTCAGGAATTAGATTTAAAGGTGGGCCTTCCTTTTGCGTCGCAAGTATATAGAGACCAAATATCTTCTTCTGAAGCAGTTGGAGAAGAATGTTTGAATAAAAGTGAAAAGTTAATTTACACAGGCGGGGGGTATTTTGGAGAACCCAACCATAAAAAATATAAATGGGGTATAAATTTTTTTCGAAAAAAACACCATGTGCCAGGGAAGAATTTTAAAAAAAATAATAAAAAATACATGATTGCTGGTGTAGGGGCAGGGCCTGTTTCAAATATTTTAACTAGAACTTCTATTGTAAATATATGTAACTCAGCAGAAAAAGTTTTGGTCAGGGATGAAGCTTCGTTTGAATACCTCAAGAAATACGGTGTCAAAAACATGGAGATGAAAATCACTGGTGACGTCGTGCTTAGTTTAAGTGAAGAAGATATTCCCCGGAAATCAATAAAGGAAGCCTCTAATATAATTGCTAAAGATAAAGCCAAATATTTCTTAGGCATACATATTGGTGTAGCGCCTGGTGACTCATTTTATAAAGATAATATTGAAAATGTGATGAAATCAATCTTAAAAGTATTGGAAAATGCAGATATCAAACCAGTTCTCATAGCTGACAAGAGGAACTCCCTGCCTCAAGAAAAAGCTATAGATGAAATGAGAAAAAGACTAAAAGAAGAGCCGTTAATATATCGTCACGAAAACATGTGGGACACATGTGCTTTTCTTAGTCAACTAGATGGTGTTATAACTACTAAACTCCATGTAGGGATCACTTCTTTCGCTTTAGGAACTAAAACTTTCGGAATAGCTGCGCATCAAAAAACCAAAAGATTTTATGAGCAAATTAATAAAGAAAAGAACTTTTATGAATTAAGTCAAATAAACGAGGATATTTCCACAAGTATAAGAGAATTTATTCAAGAAGAATATTGGGATAAAGATACACTAGAGGTTAAGCAGGAATTGAAAAGAAAGGCGTTAGAAAATAAACAAGAAGTTATAAGTTTCTTAAACGGGAATTAATGCAAAACATACCTTTAAATTACTCCAATGGAGAATCGATATGATTAATAAAGTATTAAAAAGCAATTTCTGGAAAAGCATTTTGATGGTTATGGGAGGGACGACATTTGCCCAGGCTTTAAACATCTTACTGTCCCCGGTCATCACAAGAATCTATACACCTACCGAATATGGCATTTTAACAACTTATACAGCGATCATTAGTATATTAGCCGTGGGAGCTTTAAAGTATGAATTGGCTTTGCCAATTGCGAAAGACGAACGAAAAGCAATTAATATTCTGACCTTGTGTCTGTTGGTGCTTACTTTACTCGTGCTCCTCCTTTCTATCGTTTTTTTAATTTTCGGCGATGTATTTTTAACCATATTCAAGTCCGAGACCCTTTACCAGTATCGTTTTTTAATTCCACTAGGGGTGTTGCTGGCCGGCCTCTATAAAATTTTCAATCAGTGGGCATTCCGTTTGCGTGATTACAAAAACGTAACCAGGACACTCATTAATCAAAGTATATTATCTAATACGATTAAAGTAGGAACGGGAGCTTTAGGGGCTGGGCCAATTGGGTTGGTGTTCGGTCATATTGCGGGCATGAGTGCTGGCATTCGTGTATTATCTGCGCCAGTTCGCAAGCGATATAAAGAGTACTCCAAATTAATTCATCCAAAAGAAATTAAATGGGCATTTAAAAGATACAAAAATTTTCCATTTTACAATATGCCCTCAATTGTATTAATGTCTTTAAGTTCTTCTCTGCCAGTTTTATATTTCACTTCAGTATTTAGCAGTTCAGTTGTTGGTTTTTACGGGTTGGCATATACTATCGTAAAATTACCAATGAATTTAATAGGGACGTCAGTAGCCAATGTGTTTTACGCGGAAGCCGCGAATATTGGTAAGGAACATCCCTCGAAACTTAAACGATTATTTAATCGGTTGTTTAAAAAGATAATACTAATTGGGCTTCTGCCTTTAATCGCTTTATTGGCCTTGGGCCCCCAGCTATTTAGCCTGGTTTTTGGAGAAAAATGGACGACTTCTGGTGAGTATGCACGTATCATTGCCTTTATGATTTTCTTTATGTTTATCTTTGCTCCCTCTGGTAAGTTATTTGTAATATTGGAAAAGCAGAGAGCCCGTTTGCTTCTTGATATCCTTCGGGTTGTATTAGTATTAGTAGCATTTGGTATTTCATGGATTTATAATTTTAATCCTTATTTAACTATAACTATGTATACGATAGTTATGTCGGTAAATTTCATTTTCCTTCATATTGTTTCACACAGAATTTTAAACGCTTCTCGTAGAAGTGAGGCTGAATAAAAGGTGATGATAAACATTATTTCGATCTCAAAAAAAATATTAAATACATTAACAAAGTTTCGCAAGGTCCAGGGGTCCGTTTTCAATCGCTTACCTACAAATTTTTTATCAGACCGGACGTATTTGGTAATTCAATACTATCTTAAAACAGGAAAAAAATTAAATTTAAAAAGACCGCGAACGTTTAATGATAAACTTCAATGGCTAAAGCTTTATGATCAACGTGATTTTTACACTCAATGTGTTGATAAATACAAAGTGCGTTCTTATGTAAAAGAAAAAATTGGAGAAGCATATCTAGTTCCGTTGCATAGTGTATATGAAAGTGTTGAAGCTATTGATTGGAAAGTATTACCTGATCGATTCGTGCTGAAATGTACGCATGGTTCTCAGTCCAATATTATTTGCAATAATAAAAACGAACTGGATATTGAAAAAGCAGAGAACCAGCTTTCCCACTGGATGAAAAGAAATTGGTATTGGTATGGGAGAGCAGAACCTTACAGAAAAATTCAGCCAAGGATTTTATGTGAGAAATATCTTGAAGAAAAGAACTCCAACGGAGGTTTAACTGATTATAAGTTCTATTGCTTTAATGGGAAAGCTGCTTATTGCCAAGTCATACGTAGTCGTGGGCAGGAGGAAACAATTGATTTTTATGACAGAGAATGGAATCACATGCCATTTAATGGTTTAAGACCACTGCCGACTTCCAAAATCAAACATTCGAAACCAGAAAAATACGAAAAAATGCTTGAATTAGTCGAAGCTTTGGCGGCCAATATCCCTTTTGTAAGAGTGGATTTATATTATGTAAATAATAATATATTTTTCGGAGAAATGACTTTTTATCCGCAAAGCGGGTTTGGCAGTTTTTATCCATCGGAATGGAATGAAGAAATAGGAAAGATGCTTGAATTACCAAAAAATTAATAATGCAATGAATGGAAATTTCATTATTAGAACAAATCTTTGTATTTTGTTAAATTGGGTTGCAAACAACTCGAAGAAAATTCAAAGGTTTTTTTTAAAAAAGAGTATTAATAAGAGGGAGCCTCTCTATGAAGAGAAGCTCCCTCTATTTTTTTTAGTTAATTTCCTCGATGCTTAAAATGTTCGATTTCATGGCGCTTGAGTCAACGGCACTCCGGAACTGGTCACCGGTGAGAGTGATTGTTCCTTTTTCCATTATCACATCGATGCTTTGAAGACGTTCGTTTTTCATCGTTGGCTGAAGGGCGAGCACTTCGCCCTTGTTTTCGTTCCTGAAATAATCAACAGCCGAAAGCTCTTTTAACGAAAAGGAGTCGGTCCAGCTCACCTGGTTGTACTGGGATGGATCGTAAGGGTCCGGAACGCCGATCAGGTAGCCGATATTATTCCCCCAAACGTCCGCAGCATCTACGGTGTGGCCGCTCGCAGAGGCGGAGTAGACGCCTTCCACCAGCTGGCTGTTGTAGTGAATGGCCTGTCCGCTCGTAGCCTGAATGGCGTTTAGAATGGTCGGATTGCTATGGGCGCCGGTTGGCACGCCGTGATACACCTGGGAGCGGGTATCGTTGTACACATCAAAGGTGCCGGTTGTTTTCATTTTTGTGATCGCATACGAACGGGCGGCAACCGCCTGGGCTTTGTATGCGTCGGGTTCGTTCCAGCTGGTGTACATTTCATATGGAACGACGCCCTCAAGATACGTATCAATACTTACGTGGTTAACGACGTCCATTACCCAGCTGCTTGTGTACTTGCCGTCCACGAGGCTTTTGGAAAAATGAATTTCACCCTTGTAGGTAACGTCGTCGTATTCGATGGTGCCGTTGTTTGCACTTGTTGCATAAATAGGGTCCTTGGTCGTTTTTTTCGTTCCGTTATTCGTTGCGGTATACGTGCCGTTTCCGCCTGATCCGTAAGTGACGGTAGTCGAGCCGTAGATGTCCTCAAACAGTGTATCCCCACTCGTTGTCACAATACTGTAAGCAGAGGAGGTTTCAATGTCAGCGGTATTTTTCTTGGTGTCTCCAAGCAGTACACGCATAGTCTTGTTTTTGTAGCTATCACTGCTCACTACATCGATGCCGGTATAGTAGTGCTTCAAAATCTCATCGTAGCTGTATCCCTGTTGGGCCATGCCGTACGCCCCCCACTGGGTCATGCCGACACCGTGGCCGAAGCGCTCTTTGCCGGAGAAGACGTACTTGGTGCCACGCTTTTCAACGAGAGAGCTCAAGGTCTGCCCGTTAGCTGAGCCAGTTGCAGAAAGTCCGTTGGCGGATTGATAGGCTTTTACCTGCTCCGCAGTCAGCTGGTCGTAGGTGCTTGATGTGTTAGTGCTGTAGCCGGCAGCTTCCAAGTACTGCTTCAGCATGATGACACTGTCACTGCTGTCTCCCTGTCTCAGCACGGAGGTGAATGGAGATGGAATAGACTCGTTCATTTCAACCTCCAGAGCTTCTTTTAATTTTAAAAGTGTCTCTGTTCCTGCTATTCCATTGACATTCAGTCCGTGATCGCGTTGGAAGGCTTGCACGGCAGTTTCCGTCTTCGGCCCGAAGTGGTCATTCGGCTTGGCGATGTCGAGGTAGCCTAGGTCGTAGAGCTTTTCTTTCAACGCCTGGGCTTCAGGGCTGCGCACGCCGT
>NZ_JAXRUV010000003.1:0-305810 GCF_034497705.1 Marinococcus luteus
CGGAAGTTAAGCTCTTCAGCGTTGATGATAGCCGGGGGTTCTCCCCCCGTGAAAGTAGATCGCTGCCGGGCTTTTTTATTATATTCCGCAGTAGCTCAGTGGTAGAGCAATCGGCTGTTAACCGATTGGTCGCAGGTTCGAATCCTGCCTGCGGAGCCACTGGAGAGCTGTCCGAGTGGCCGAAGGAGCACGATTGGAAATCGTGTAGGCGGCATTCCCGTCTCGAGGGTTCGAATCCCTCGCTCTCCGCCATACATATTCATTTCAAAGGCCCGTTGGTCAAGTGGTTAAGACACCGCCCTTTCACGGCGGTAACACGGGTTCGAATCCCGTACGGGTCACCATTTCTGGAGGATTAGCTCAGCTGGGAGAGCACCTGCCTTACAAGCAGGGGGTCGGCAGTTCGATCCTGTCATCCTCCACCATTTATTATATATCGCGGGGTAGAGCAGTCTGGTAGCTCGTCGGGCTCATAACCCGGAGGTCGTCGGTTCAAATCCGTCCCCCGCAACCAATAGGGCCTGTGGTGTAGCGGTTAACATGCCTGCCTGTCACGCAGGAGATCGCGGGTTCAAATCCCGTCAGGCCCGCCACTTTACTTTTATTCATATTGACAAACAAAATGAATAAGGTATAATTTCATTCGAGTCGTAAACATTCACTCGAAATCAATTATTCAATAGGGCTCGATAGCTCAGTCGGTAGAGCAGTGGACTGAAAATCCTCGTGTCGGCGGTTCGATTCCGTCTCGAGCCACCATTTAAAAAACGCCGGTCTAGCTCAATTGGTAGAGCAACTGACTTGTAATCAGTAGGTTGGGGGTTCAAGTCCTCTGGCCGGCACCACGTGGAGGGGTAGCGAAGTTGGCCAAACGCGGCGGACTGTAAATCCGCTCCTTCGGGTTCGGCGGTTCGAATCCGTCCCCCTCCACCACTTATACAGGGGTATAGTTTAATGGCAAAACAGCGGTCTCCAAAACCGCCAATGTGGGTTCGATTCCTACTACCCCTGCCATTTTTAATGTGTTATGTTCATATGGCGGTTGTGGCGAAGTGGTTAACGCACCGGATTGTGGTTCCGGCACGCGTGGGTTCAATTCCCACCAATCGCCCCATATTGGATAATGGGCTATAGCCAAGCGGTAAGGCATCGGGTTTTGGTCCCGTGATGCGCTGGTTCGAATCCAGCTAGCCCAGCCAATTGCGGAAGTAGTTCAGTGGTAGAACACCACCTTGCCAAGGTGGGGGTCGCGGGTTCGAATCCCGTCTTCCGCTCCATTATTAACATAAGCATTGAGCCATTCTCTGGAATGGCGGTATAGCCAAGTGGTAAGGCACGGGTCTGCAAAACCCTTATCCCCCGGTTCGAATCCGGGTACCGCCTCCATTATTAAAGAGAAGCAAACGCCTGCCGGGGTGGTGGAATTGGTAGACACACAGGACTTAAAATCCTGCGGTTGGTCATCAACCGTGCCGGTTCGAGTCCGGCCCTCGGTACCATTTTTCAATTAAACGGCGAAGTGGCGGAACCGGTAGACGCGCTTGACTCAAAATCAAGTGTCCTCTGGACGTGTGGGTTCGAGTCCCACCTTCGCTACCATTTAACGAGTCAGGAAAACGTTTCTAGAGGGAAGCGTTATTTTTATGTGTAATTTTAAATACAGAAGCTGACCATAAACAAAAAGTCTTTCCTTTTCAAAAAAGGAGAGACTTTTTTTATAATCATGAGGAGAATTCCCAAACAGGAGAAGCTGCCCGCAGCAGTCGGCTTTCTGAAGTGCCACCGTGTATTTGGGTAAACATTTCCCCGACCGCCTGGGTGAGTTCAGCAGCAGACTCTTTGGAAAGCTGCGGCCGCATAAAGGTTAATTGTATTGCTGTTGTAGTTGAACGACTGGTCCGGCTGTAAAGACTTGGCCCGCTTAATGAGCCCAATGTTTTCTTGCGGTCCTTGGCTATAATCTGTCCGTACATCGGATGGACATGGTTTTCACTGATCTTAAGCTCGTCCTGTTCAACACCGAAGCCGATTTTCAAATAATCGAAGACAGTATCTGCATCGATTAATATAATCGGGGTTTCATACTGAAGGTTAAAAAAATGAATGAGGTCTTCACCGGAATGCTCGGAGGGAGTGATATTATCTTCCTGTAGGTTTTTGTACAGCTGCTCGTGAAGAGGTGGGAGAGACCGGTCGATAAGTCCTGCCTGTTCTAATATTTGTTGCCACTGCCGAACACCTGTATAGTCATAGATAGACTGGTCAAGCAGGTCCATCTGGATTTGTTTATGAAAAAAGTCCACCCGCCCCCGAAGCATCCCCGGGGAGTCATCAATAACGATGTCACGGTAAATGTTGACGCCGCATTGAAAAGAAGGAATAATTTTAAAAATAGAAGAAGAAATAGAAATGTCTTTGATCATATACATCCCCCTTTGTGTCTAGCTCATAGTGTATCATATCACTTTTACAGACTCCGGCGAAACGATTTATAAAGGAGGGCCGTCCATGCGAACGGCAGAGGAATTAAAAGAGGAGATTCAGGTGTTTGCAGAGTCTATCGGTATTGATAAAGTAGGCTTTGCCTCAGCTTCTCCTTTTGTGACTTTGAAAGCGAGGCTGAAAGAACAGCAGCAGCTGAACTACCAGTCGGGCTTTGAAGAAGATGACATTGAAAAAAGAACGCACCCTGAGCTGCTCCTGACTGAAGCAACAACGATTATCTCTATTGCCCTCGCATATCCGACAAAGCTTCCGGAGGCTCCAAAAAACCGTCCGGGAGCACGCAGGGGCCAATTTTGCAGGGCCTCCTGGGGTAAGGATTACCATGACGTTCTGCGGGATAAATTAAACCAGCTGGAGGCCTTTATACAAGAAACGGTGCCCGGGGTCGAATGCAAATCTATGGTTGATACCGGTGAACTATCGGACCGGGCGGTTGCAGAGCGCGCCGGGATTGGATGGAGTGGGAAAAACTGCGCCATTATCACTCCTGAGTTCGGCTCGTATGTTTATTTAGGCGAAATGATTACAACACTTTACCTGCCTGAGGATAAACCGCTGATGGATCAATGCGGCACGTGCAACCGCTGTGTGGATCTATGCCCCACGGATGCTTTGATCCAGGGTGGGCAGCTGGACGCGAAAAAGTGTATCGCTTATCTGACGCAAACGAAGGAAGCACTGCCGGAGCGCTACCGCCATAAACTAGGCAATAGATTATACGGCTGTGACACCTGTCAGCAGGTGTGCCCGGAAAATAAAGGTGTGGATTTTCATAATCATCCAGAGTTTGAACCTGAGCCGGAAGTGGTTAAGCCGCTGCTTGAGCCACTATTAACCATTTCTAACAGAGAGTTCAAAGAAAAGTTCGGGTATATTGCGGGCTCCTGGAGAGGAAAGAAACCAATTCAGCGTAATGCGCTGATCGCCCTCGGCCATATGAAAGAAAAATCCTCGATACCAACGATTATCGAACTGCTCCAAAACGATCCGCGGCCGGTTATTCGTGGTGCCTGCGCCTGGGCTCTGGGAGAAATGCCTACAGAGGAAGGGCTGGAGGCCTTACACAGCGCTAGCAGCAGTGAAAAAGAAGCAGAAGTGCTTGAAGAAATCACAAAAGCATTGGATAAAACCTCCCCGCAACGAGTATAATAGAAGAAAACGTAATAAGGAGGGTCTTCATGGAGGCTTGGGCTGCATCACAAGCAATCGATGGTATTGGTGAAGTGACCGTAGTATTATATGAAGCTCGTGTCTGTATGCTGCACTTCGGTTCTGTGGAAGAAAATGAAGACCGGATAAAGCTTTGGCTGAAAAAGCATATCGGTGCTTCATGCGGACTGCGGGCAGATTTGCACCCTGTTCATAATGAAGTTTTCCGGGAGCTTAAAGAGTATGCGGCGGATGAACGAACGACGTTTACCGTACCGATCGATATGAGGGGGACGGCTTTTCAAAAGAAAGTATGGCAGGCACTTCAGAACATTCCGTATGGAACGACAAAATCATATGCAGAAATTGCTGCAGAGGCCGATTCCCCGAAAGCTTTTCGGGCGGTCGGAATGGCTAACAACAAAAATCCAGTTTCCATCATCGTTCCGTGCCACCGGGTCATTGGAAAAGATGGGAAAATGGTAGGCTTTGGCAGCGGCGTGCACGTGAAAGAAGCCCTGCTCGCATTAGAAAAAGCGCAGGCAGTTTCGCGGTAGGAAAAGAAGGAGAGAGCGACTTGGCGTTACATGTAGTATTATTTCAACCAGAAATACCGGCGAACACCGGAAATATTGCAAGGACATGTGCAGGAACAGACACGCACCTGCACCTGATACGGCCGCTTGGCTTTTCCACAGAAGACCGGATGCTGAAGCGGGCCGGCTGTGATTACTGGCCGAATGTACAGATTCACTATTATGATTCACTGGAAGAATGGATGAACACGTATCCGGAAGCGGAGTTCTTCTTTGTAGAAACAGTAGGCTCATCGTCGTATGCCGTGCATGACTATTCAGACCCTGCTAAAGATTATTTTTTTGTGTTTGGGCGTGAAACCACTGGTCTGCCGGAATATGTAACAAAAGAGTATCAGAAAAAGTGCATCCGGATACCCCAGAATGATAAAGTCCGTTCCTTGAATTTGTCCAACACGGCCGCTATTTTAGTTTATGAAGCACTCCGCCAGCAGGCATTTCCACAATTACAATAACGAAAGAGGGATCAAGATGTACGTTGTTATAAATGAACTCGAGGTACCAGCAGAAGCGAAGGAACAAATCCAGGAACGTTTTGGTGCTAGCGCTGAAAAAATGAACCAGGTACCGGGATGTCTGGAATTTTTGTTTTTAGATGAAGCGACCGAAGACGGGAAACAGCTCGTTTTCACCAAATGGGAAACCAAAGAAGATTTTGAAAACTGGCTCGAAAGTGACTCTTTTAAGTCCTCTCATCGTGCAGGAGGACAGGAGAAAAGAGAGAGTGCTGCTACCGGTAACCAGATCCGCCAGTTTCGCGTAGTCCATGCCAGTTAAACCTGGAGGCTCGTGGTGAAAAATGCATATTTAACCAGCCACTTTCCGATTCTTGCTATTTTATTTTTTTGCTTATCCTTTGGCATTTGGTCGCAGCAGTATATTGCCGCCTTTTTAGAATCAGCCGGCATTTATCAGGGAATGCTCGAATTTTTCTCAGAAAGTGGAATTAAATTGACCATGCTTTTTATGCTGATACTTGCATTTTTTATGATTATTGCTGCATTAAAATTAATTTCAGACACGATGATGGGGCTGTCACTGTTATTTTTTCTGAGTGAAGAAAAAGGGGATACCCGCTCCTATCTTCAGAGCTGCGCCTGGATTTATTTAATAGCAGGGGGCGTGTCGCTGTTCCTTACTTCTCATCTCTATGTACTCGGAGGGCTTTTCATAGGAGCGACGCTTGCGTCCTTTGTCTATTTGATTATCCGACTGGCTCCTTCCCTTCGTTTTGCCGGAGTGGCTGGTTTTTTGCTTCTTCATCTATCTTTCTGGGGGCTTTTCATTTTTGGTACAGGGTACGCCGGTTTGCGGCTGTACAATAGTTTTCTACATAGCTTGCCAGTATAAAAAAAGCGGACGGCTAAGGCTGTCCGCTTTTTTCGTAAAGCAAGGGGTACATCGTTTTCCAAAAAGAGAGGGCACTGTCCTCAGGGTTTAAAGGCCGGGGGTCGTCGTATCCTTGCCAGACTCCCATGGTATATCTGCTGTCATAGCCGGCAAACCAGCTGTCTTTAGTGTTGTTTGATGTACCGGTTTTCCCGCTGACGTCTTCAAAATCTTTCAGGGTTGAAGCCGTCCCTGAAACGGCAGTGGTGCGAAGGGCTTCACGCATCTGGTCATTTGTTTCCGGGGACCATACAATTGTTTCCTGCGTTTCCCACTCAAATAAAATCTCTCCATCTGCATCCGTAACAGAAGTGATAGCGCGTGGCGGATCATACGTGCCACCGCTGGAAAATACGGTATAAGCACTCGTTAACTCTACCGGGGAGACCCCTTGTTCAATACCACCGAGGGCGGCAGCATATTGCCTGTCTTCCGGGGTTAATTTTTTCCACTCAAATTTTTCAAGATAGTGAAAGGAAGATTCCAGTCCGGTTTGATGCATGAGACGAAGGGCGGAGGTATTGTAGGAAAAGGCAAGGGCATGCTCAATCGTTACCCTATCCTTTGCCGTCCCGCTTTCATTTGCGGGACAATAGGAATCTACACAGTACTTCTTTGTGGAAACCAGGTCGCTAATAGAGTGCTCTTTTTCTTCAAGGTATGGTCCGTAGACGAGCAGCGGCTTCCACACCGAGCCTGGCTGCCGGTAAGCCTGAAAGGCCCGGTTAAATTCATATTCCCGATAATCTGCCCCGCTGCTTATTGCTGTAATTGCATTGGCCTGGTGATCAGCAATAACAGCCGCACCTTCAATGCCCCGCTGCTGCCAGTAAGAGCGGGATTTTTCTGTGAGCATGGTCTGGAGCTCAGAATCCATGGCGGTATGGATAGTAATACCGGACTGAAGAAGTTGTTCTGTTCGTGTGTTAAGCTCTGCGGAAAGAGCTTCTTTTTCGCTTTCTGATGCCTGACTGATCCGTTCAGTCCAGCCTTCGTTTTGAGCAACTAGCTGCCTGAATTCATGTTTTACATAATCGGTGTAATCAGGGTAAGGGTTGGCTTTGGTTTTTTGTAGCTCTACAGAGACAGTGTCCTGAATGGCCCGTGAATTTTCCTCAGCAGTTACAGCACCGGTCTCTTCCATTTTATCCAGAATCCACTGCTGCCGCTCCCGGGTATGGTCCGGATGAGCCATGGGGTGGTAGTAGGACGGATTAGCTGGAATGGCAGCCAAAAAAGCTGTTTGTGCAAGCGAGAGGTCACTGCTTGGTTTGCCAAAATAAGATAGACTCGCCGTTTCAAATCCGTAAATCCCTTCGCCAAAATAAATAGTATTCATATACATTTCCAGAATTTCATTTTTTGTATAGGTTTGTTCAAGCTGATAGGCAAACAGCACTTCGGCAACCTTTCGTTCATACGTCTGCTGGTGGTTAAAATAAATATTTCTTGTTGCCTGCTGGGTAATCGTACTTGCGCCTTCTTCAATACCTCCGCTGCCGGCATTGCTTATAAGAGCCCGGACAACGCCTAAAGGATCAACGCCCTGATGCTCATAGTACTTTTGGTCTTCCGTGGCAATAAAAGCGGCTCTTGCACGTTCAGAAAAATGGCTAAGGGATACGTATCTCCGGTTTTCCCCGGACTGAAATTCAGCAATTTGAGCGCCCTTCCGGTCGATCACGTAGCTGTTTTGAGCAATTGGCACGCCGGATACATCAATCTGTTCTTCGAGGAAAGAAGAGAGAGCCTGAGTACTGTTCATTTCCTTTGCAAAGAGCCAGGAAAAGATGGTCCCGCCGATGATAAACAACAGTATCCATAGAAGCCCTAAAAGTTTTCTCATGTGTGTAATTCCTTCGCTTAAGGATATTTATTATATCGACAAAGAGAGCTGTAAGGTTTAAAAAGGAAAAGAAAGTATATAGATAAATATGATATAATGCCTCTAGTCTGCGCGGATTTTCGGTTTGCCCGCCTGCAGAAACCGTGCTAAAGTAAAAAGGCAGATAGAAACGGAGGAAGTCGGTAATGACGAATTGGTCAAAAGAATTATGGGATTGGATTAAAGTAATCGTCGTCGTCGTTTTAATCGTCGTCATTGTGCGCGGCTTCTTGTTTGCCAACTATGTGGTCAGCGGCCCTTCCATGCTTCCGACAGTGGAAGATGGGCAGCGGATGATTATTAACAAGATCGGATACGCCTTTTCGGAGCCCGAACGCTCGGATATCATTGTTTTTCATGCGAATGAAAACAGTGACTATATCAAAAGAGTGATCGGCCTTCCAGGGGATACGGTGGAGTACAGGGGCGATACGTTATACATTAACGGAGAAGTTCGGGAAGAGTCGTACTTAGAAGAATTTCAAAACGAAACGAGCGGGGAGTTCACCCAGGATTTTACGCTTGAAGAAGTGACCGGCGAAACCACCGTGCCGGAAGACAGCTATTTTGTAATGGGCGACAACCGCCCTCGTAGTGAAGACAGTAGAGCTGGCGCAGTCGGTTTTGTAGATGAGGATCAAATTGTCGGAGAAGCGAGTATCAGGTACTGGCCGCTCGATGATTTCACCTTCAGTCCATAAAAAGAGCTTCCGCAGGCAGCACCTGCGGAAGCTCTTTTTGATGGCTTATAATTTTTATTAATTTCCGGGAGAACTGTCCCAGTGCGCTTCAATAAATTTGTCCCGGCCGGAGAGGGCGCGGTCCTTTTTATAGGCTTCCCGTTCTTTCTTATAAAAGTTCTGGTGGGATTCTTCAGCCGGATAAAAAGGCTCCGCCGGCCGGATCTCCGTAACTACAGGGTCACGGAACCGGCCGCTTTTTTCTACCTGCTGCCTCGATGCTTCCGCCAGCCGGCGCTGTTCTTCGGTATGATAGAAAATGGCCGTTTGGTATTGAGGCCCTCGGTCGTGAAACTGACCATGGGGGTCTGTCGGATCAATTTGAGGCCAGTATAGATCGAGGAGCTGCTGATAGGAAAACAGTGCAGGGTCAAACTCAATCTGAACTGCTTCCCTGTGCCCTGTTGTGCCGGCTTTCACCTCGTCGTACGAAGGATGTGCGACGCTGCCGCCGGTATAGCCGGACGTAATGGATATAATGCCGGGAAGCTCGTCAAAAGGCTGCACCATACACCAAAAGCAACCGCCGGCAAAGGTTGCCAGTTCTTTATTTTTTGTCTCGTTTTGCTGGGTCATTGCGAACACCGTCCATCACCTGTATAGTATTTTTTGTATTTGTGTAAAGTATAGCACAGCAAAAAGCAGTCGTAATTCAAAAAGCCTGAACACGAAAGACAGATAAAGGAGGGAAGATATGCTTACCGGCCAAAAAATTCTGCCAGCAGCCCGCAATGAAAGGGAGTTTGAAAAAGCACTCAAAACCTCCGGGCAGTACGTCGTCATTTTGAATGTGCATCTGGCGAAGCTTAAAAGCCTGATTCAGTTAAGCAAGCGGGCAGATAAAAAAGTGCTGCTGCATGCAGATCTGGTCCAGGGACTTGCTCATGATGATTCCGCGGCCCAGTTTTTATGCCAGAATATCCGCCCGGACGGGTTAATCAGTACCCGAAGGCAGATTCTTACAACTGCTAAAAAAAATAATCTTATTACGGTGCAGCGTTTGTTTTTATTGGATTCACTGGCACTTGAAACAAGCTTTAAGCTGCTTGAAGACATTAAACCGGACATGGTAGAGCTTCTGCCGGGTATTGTACCGTCCATGATTAAGGAAGTAGCCGAAAGTAAAAATGTACCTGTTATTGCAGGCGGTCTGATTCGTTCGCAGCAAGAAGTTTCCGCCGCCTGGAACGCAGGAGCATCGGCCATATCGACGACGGAAAAATCATTATGGCCAATATAGAGAATAGACAAGTGGAGGAAACAACGATGACTGAAAAGAAATACATTCTCGCAATCGACCAGGGAACAACCAGTTCAAGAGCTATATTGTTTGACCAGGAAGGCCGGATTGCAGGCAGCGAACAGCGTGAATTGGAGCAGTACTTCCCCCGTGCCGGGTGGGTGGAGCACAATGCTAATGAAATCTGGTCCGGGGTGCTCGGCTGCATTGCCGGAGTGCTTGAAAACAATGAAGTTTCTCCAAAGCAGATCAGCGGTCTCGGTATTACTAATCAACGTGAAACTACAGTAGTGTGGGATAAGCATACGGGAAAACCGGTGTATCACGCGTTAGTATGGCAGTCGCGGCAGACCGCTTCTATCTGTGAGGAGTTAAAGCAGCAGGGATATGAAAAAATGGTAAGAAGCAAAACGGGTCTGCTTCTTGATCCTTACTTTTCGGGAACGAAAGTAAAATGGATTCTCGATAATATTCAGGGAACAAAGGAAAAAGCAGAACAGGGAGATTTGTTGTTTGGTACGATCGATACGTGGCTGATCTGGAGGTTAACCGGCGGAAAAGCTCATGTAACGGATTATTCCAATGCGTCACGTACGATGATGTTTAACATTTATGATTTAACCTGGGATGAGGAGCTTCTGAAAATGCTTGATATTCCAGAAGCGATGCTTCCTGAAGTGAAGTCGTCGTCGGAAATATACGGCTATACCGTGGATTACCACTTTTTCGGCGAAGAAATACCAATCGCTTCGGCTGCGGGAGATCAGCATGCAGCGTTGTTTGGGCAGACATGCTTTGATGAGGGCATGGTAAAAAATACTTACGGGACCGGCTGCTTTATGCTGATGCAGACAGGAGAGACTCCGATTCATTCTGACAATGGACTGCTTACCACCATCGCATGGGGGCTCGACGGAAAAGTGAAATATGCCCTCGAAGGAAGTATATTTGTAGCAGGCTCAGCTGTGCAGTGGCTGAAGGACGGCATGCGCCTGATTGACTCCTCCTCTGCTTCTGAAACCTATGCCCTGCGTGTGAACGACAGTGAGGGTGTGTACGTTGTGCCAGCCTTTACCGGCCTTGGGGCCCCTTATTGGGACAGTGAGGTCCGGGGCGCAGTATTTGGCCTTACCCGCGGCACCGAAAAAGAACATTTTATCCGGGCGACCCTTGAGGCGCTCGCATATCAGACGAAAGACGTGCTTGATGTTATGAGGGAGGACGCAGGCATGAAAGTGAAAACATTACGTGTCGACGGCGGCGTTGTACCGAATAACTTCCTCATGCAGTTTCAGTGCGATATGGCTGAAGTCCGGGTGGAGCGCCCGTACGTACTGGAAACGACGGCACTTGGGGCGGCTTATCTTGCAGGCCTTGCTACAGGCTTTTGGAAAAACAAAGAAGAGCTTATGGATAAATGGGAGCTCGAAAAATCGTTTGATGTGCATATGGAAGACGAAAAGCGGGAAGAACACTACGCAGGATGGAAAAAAGCGGTTGATGCAGCACGTGCGTTTAAGTAAACATATCGGTTGCATTTGAATGAAAGAGCGATTACAATTAGGTTAAGTTAATAAATGGTCGGAGATGCAGAGAGACCGCAGATACCCTTCACCCTAGAAGAGGAGATCTGCGGTCTTTTTTACTCTCTGATATTGTAAAAGGGGATGAAATGAATGGCAGATCAGCATTTTTCAGCACTATCACGTAAATCACGTTTGAAAAATATGACAGAGACCCACCTCGACGTGCTAGTTATCGGAGGCGGCATTACCGGAGCGGGCATTACACTGGACGCCACAGCCCGTGGCCTTAACACGGCCTGCATTGAAATGCAGGACTTTGCAGCAGGTACATCCAGCCGTTCCACTAAGCTTGTACACGGAGGACTGCGTTACCTTGAACAGTTTGAAATTAAACTTGTAGCCGAGGTAGGAAGAGAAAGGGCCATTGTGTATGAAAATGCGCCTCACGTAACCGAGCCGGAGTGGATGCTTCTCCCGATCGTGAAAGGCGGAAACCTTGGGAAAACATCTACCTCTTTCGGCCTGCAGGTGTACGATCGTCTGGCTCAGGTAAACAAGCACGAGCGCCGCTACATGCTCAACAAAAAAAGAACTCTGGAAAAAGAACCACTGCTCCGTGAAGAAAACCTTCTCGGCGGGGGCGTCTATGTTGAATACCGTACGGACGATGCAAGACTGACCCTCGAAGCAATGAAAAAAGCAGTGGAGCTCGGCGCAGACGCTGTTAACTATGCCAAAGCAACTGATCTTTTATATGACAATGGCAAGCTTGTCGGTGTCGAAGTGAAAGACTTAATCAATAATGAAACCCACCGCATTTATGCGGATCATGTTGTGAACGCTGCCGGCCCATGGGTGGATACGCTCAGAAAAGTAGACGGCTCCAACAAAGGCAAACTTCTGCATCATACAAAAGGCATCCATCTTGTGTTTGACCTCAGCCGCTTCCCGCTCCGCCAGGCTACGTATTTTGACGCTCCAGACGGACGGATGATCTTTGCCATCCCAAGGGGGAATAAAGCGTACGTAGGCACGACAGATACGGATTACGGTGCAAACCTGGAAGAGCCTCGCGTGTCCCGGGAAGACCGCGACTATATTTTAGAAGTTACAAATTATGAATTCCCAACCCTGAAGCTGAAGGCAGAGGATGTGGAATCGAGCTGGTCCGGCATTCGTCCGCTCATTCAGGAGGAAGGAAAATCAGCCTCTGAAATTTCCCGTAAAGATGAAATTTTCATTTCTGAGTCCGGACTGATTTCCATTGCAGGCGGTAAACTGACCGGCTACCGCAAAATGGCAGAGCGGATTGTCGACGTAGTAGTTGATAAGATGGGTATCCACGCACCGTGTCCAACCCAGGATATCCGGCTTTCCGGCGGTGAAGTGGGCGGGTCTTCCGGCTATGAAACCTTTGCCGTTAAAGAAGCGTACCGCGGCGAAGCGCTTGGTATGACCAGAGATGAAACAGAAGACCTGTTCCGCTTCTACGGGGCGAACGGCCTGAAAATGCTTGAACTGCTCGAAGAGAACCTTGAAGAAGCGAAAAACAGCGGTATGCCGTTAAAGCTCGCTGCACGGCTGTTGTACGCGCTCGAGTACGAAATGGCAGTTACGCCGCTTGACTTCCTGAACAGAAGAACGGCCTTCCTGTTCTTTGACATGCCGGAGCTGAAGCGCTGGAAAGAACCGGTAACGGCATTTATGAAAAAATCGTTGAACTGGTCCGAGGAAGAAACGAAAGCCTACACTGAAGAGCTTGAGTCCGAAATTGCCTATGCGACGAAGCCTTATGAAGACGTGGAGGATCAGAAAGCCAGGGAAAAACAAGCAAATTAATGAAATTGCATAAAACGCCTGCTCTTTAACCGGAGCGGGCGTTTTGTTTTGGAAAGGAGAAAAGAACGAATGCCGGAAAACCATGGTAGAAATGCGTGCTTTCTTATATACTGGTAACAGACATATTTACTGAGAAATACAATAAACGCTTCAGGAGTGATTATACATATGAGTTGGACGGACCATTGGAATCGATGGAAAAACCATGCTTTTATAGAAGAAGCATGGAAAGAAAAGCTTCACGAACTGGACGAAACAAATGCAGAGGATTACTTTTATCAATATCTTACATTTGGGACCGGGGGTATGCGCGGAGAAATCGGGCCTGGAACGAATAGGATGAATACATATACGATCCGCCGTGCAGCAGAAGGTCTTGCGCGTTATATTGAAAATGCCGGTGCTGAAGCAAAATCCAGAGGAGTGGCTATTGCGTTTGACCCGCGCCACTATTCGGAAAAATTTGCCCTTGAAACAGCACAGACGCTCGGGGCACATGGTATCCAGGTATACTTGTTTGAAGATCTGCGCCCGACCCCGGAGCTTTCATTTGCGGTGCGTAGAACCTATGCATTTGCCGGTGTAGTAATCACAGCAAGTCATAACCCACCGGAATATAATGGGTTTAAGGTCTACGGTGAAGATGGGGGCCAGTTCCCGCCGGGGCCTGCAGACGAATTGGTCACCTACGTGGAATCGGTGGAAAATGAGCTGGAAATCCGGGTGAAGGACAGTGGGAACATGCAGGAGGAAGGCCTGCTCTTAATGCTGGGCGAAGAAACTGATGCAGCTTACGACAAAGCGCTGCAGTCCATTCTGCTGCAGCCGGAGATGATCAAAGAAGGCGGAAGCGATTTGAACGTAGTGTTCACCCCGCTGCACGGCACAGCGAAGGACCCGGTGTTGCGGGCACTCGCTGCAGCTGGTTTTCACAACGTATCGACAGTGGAGGAGCAGTTAACGCCTGATCCGGAATTCTCCACCGTGCAGAGCCCGAACCCTGAAGAAAAAGAGGCTTTTGCAAAAGCTATCCAAGTAGGTGAAAACAGTAACGCAGATATACTGATTGCCACCGATCCTGATGCGGACAGGATTGGTCTGGCGGCAAAAGACAGCAGCGGTGAGTTTGCGGTGCTCACTGGAAACCAGACCGGGGCGCTTCTTCTTGATTATCTTCTCATGCAAAAGAAAAAGTCAGGGTCCCTTCCGTCAAACGGCATAGTGATGAAAACGATCGTTACCTCTGAACTGGGAAGAGCTATAGCAGAACATTACGGTCAGGCATGCAAGGATACGCTCACCGGGTTTAAATTCATTGGTGAAAAAATCAAAACCTATAATGAAACAGGGGAATACGCCTTTCAGTTTGGTTATGAGGAATCCTACGGATATTTGATCGGAGACTTTGTACGCGATAAAGATGCGGTGCAGGCGGCGCTTTTAATCTCGGAGATGGCCCTGTGGCACAAAAAGCAGGGGCGCACTGTGTATGAAGGGCTGATGGATATTTACAGTCGTTATGGATATTTCATGGAAGGGCTGGATTCTTTAACGAAAAAAGGAAAAGAAGGCGCTGTGCAAATCGATCATCTGATCGAAACGTTCCGCAAGGAGCCGCCTGAACGGGTAAGTGATGCTTCTATTCAGAAGGTGGAGGATTACAAAACGGGAGAACGTACGTATTTGCTTGAAAATGGGAAAACAGAACCTATTCAGCTTCCGTCTTCGAATGTGCTGAAGTTTTTTACAGATGATGAATCCTGGTTCTGTCTTCGTCCTTCAGGCACAGAGCCGAAAGTGAAATTTTATTTCGGTGTTAAGGGAGAGACGTTCAAACAGACAGAGGAAAAGCTTCTTCAGCTGAAAATGGACGTTATGGCAATGGTGCATGAACGTCTCGGAGATTAAAAAAGGCTGTAGAGCAAAAAGAAGGTGCCGCCTGTTTTTACCTTCTGACGAATCAAAAGGAGGTCACTTTGCATGCAGTCATGGGTAGAAGACTATTTACACATTTTGAAGCTGAAAATAGAACAGCCGGATGTTCGGTTTTTGACAAAGTTGATTCGCTCCCATCTGCAGCAGTTTCCATTTGAAAACGTAGGTAAATTAATTGAAGCAGGGGAGAACGCAGAAAACAGGGTACCGATGTCAGTTGATTCATTTTTGTACCGGCGCCAGGTATACCAGATGGGGGGAACATGCTATACGTTGAATAGCCACTTTCAACAGTTGCTGGAGGCACTGGGGTTCTCCACCCGGCTCATTTATTTGAATGAAGACCACGTGTCAGTACGGGTGGAAACAAACCAGCCAGGGTCTCCCCCTTATTTTGTAGACGTAGGCACGACCGCTCCGTTATTTGAACCGATCCCTCTTCGCAGAGGAATGGAACGCTCAAAAAAATTTGACGGCGAGCAGCTGATATTTCATTATCAGAAAGAGGCACGGCTGTACCGTTATATACGTATGAAAGACGGCAAACAGGCGGATGAGTCGTGGATGTTTGACCCTGACATAGAAGCAGGGGAGGGAGATCTGCGAGAAAAGGTCGGCAGATCTTACGGCCCGGGCGCGCCGTATATGAACCAGCTGCGTCTGCAGCTTTGGGTCCCGGAAAAATATCTGCTGCTGTCTTTGAAAAACAATAAACTTATTGCCCGAAAAGCAAATGGCGCTACTGTGACAAAGTATATACATGATTTTCCGGCTCTTCAACGAGTGGTCCAGGAGGATTTTCGTCTGCATTATCTCCCGGTTCTTCAGGCAGCTTCACAGCTCGAAAAACGTATGTCCTGGGCGTTCTAATAAAAAATGCTCCAGCTGGTCGTTCCAGCTGGAGCATTTTTTATTTAATTAGAAGCGGACGTCAAAGGACTCGTTATGGTCGACAGAATCAATGTCGGACGTTTCGAGGCGCTCCACGGTGGAAAAAGGGCTGCCTTCCTGTACTGCGACAAGAAAGCGATCCATATCCTGGGGCGTTCCTTCAGCTTCAATTTCAACAACTCCGTTTGCTTTATTGCGAACCCAGCCGTGAATGTTGTGTTTAACTGCTTCTGACTGGGTGAACTGCCGGAAGCCGACGCCCTGGACGTTCCCGTGTACTTCTACATGATAGCGTTTCATGTGCATGCTCCTTTCCGTGGTTCATACTTTTTTAAAATGCTGCTGAAACCAGTGGTCCTGTTCTGGCGAAGGATGCTCACTGATTACATGCATCACGTCTTCTTCGTCGGTAGCCATCCAGACTCCGCTTTCATCAAAAAAGCCCGGGTATATATAGCCGTGACGAAAAAGCAGCTGCGGCGGATAGATTTCGATGACATCCATTTCGACGTGCTTATAAACACTTTTCGTGCATTGAAATAGTTCCAATATGGTCACCTGCTTATTTTCGGTCTGGTAGCCGAAAACATATTTAAGCCTGGGGAGCGCGGTGGCGGTAGGCAGTGTGGTTTACAGAACCAACATGTTCGTTCAGGCGGAAGGAATCCTGAATAGAAGCTTGAATGAACTGTTTTGCTGTATGAATTGCTTCCCGTACGCTCTTTCCGTTTGCAAGCTCCGCAGTAATAGCAGCAGAAAACGTACAGCCGGCCCCGTGAGTATAATCCGTATTAATCTTTTCGGATTCGATATATTCAAAGCTGTTACCGTCATAAAGCACGTCGATTGACTTCTCTGCTCCGGTTTCTCCTCCGCCTTTAATAATAACAAAGGACGGGCCGAGCTGATAAATTTTTTCGGCAGCTGCTTTCATGTCTTCAAGTGATTGCGGCAGTGATACCTGGGCGAGCTGGGAGGCTTCAAATAAATTAGGAGTCACAATAAATGCCTTTGGCACAAGCGTATCCCGCAAATAAGCATCCATCTCCGGATTAACTGGCTCATCGGCGCCTTTACATACCATCACCGGGTCCACCACCAGCTGTTCTATCCGGTGCTCATCTAATTTTTTTGCTACCAGCTCGATGACTTCTTTTGAGCCGAGCATCCCTGTTTTTGCGGCTTGAACCCCGATCCCTTTTAACACTGTATCAAGTTGTGCCTCGAGCGTGGCCGTGTCGATAGGATAGACGCGGTGAAACCAGTCATTATCAGGGTCCTGGGCCACAATGGTAGTCAGGGAGACCATTCCGTAAGTGCCGAGCTCCTGAAATGTTTTTAAATCTGCCTGGATGCCGGCACCTCCACTTGTATCGGAGCCGGCTATCGTCAGCGTTTTAGGTAGACTCATAATAATCTCCTTTCAAAAAATGATAGAAAAGCTATTCTGCCCATTCGCCGTTCCGGAATACAGGCTCTTTCGTACCGTCGGGGAGAATGCCGTCTATATTCATGTTTTCATTTCCAATCATAAAATCAACATGGATGATACTTGTGTTTAAACCAGCCTGTTCCTTTTCCTCTTTGTTCATCTCCGGGCCATTTTCCACATTAAAAGCATATGCACTGCCGAGCGCAATATGGTTGGAGGCATTCTCATCAAACAACGTATTGAAAAATAAAATGCCGGACTGTGAGATAGGGGAGCTGTGAGGAACGAGGGCTACCTCCCCAAGACGGGCGGCACCTTCATCTGAATTGATCAGGTGACGGAGAGTTTCTTCTCCTTCGCCGGCTTCCATATCCGTGACAGCACCGTTCTTGAAATGCAGCGTAAATCGGTCAATAACGCTGCCGCCGTAGTTCAATGGTTTAGTATTGGTTACGTGGCCGTTAACGAAATCCTTATGCGGAGCAGTAAATACTTCTTCTGTCGGCATATTCGGAATGAACGAAACGCCCGAAGTATTGGTACTGCCGCCGCCGGCCCAAACGTGTCCTTCCGGGAGGCCGATTTCAAGGTCTGTGCCTGGAGCAGTATAATGAAGTGATTTATATTTTTTAGCATTAAGCCAATCAACCTTAGCCCGCAGAATACGGTTGTGGTCGTCCCACGCCTGTACCGGGTCTTCTGTGTCCGCCCGCACAGCGCTGAAAATTCGTTCCCAAAGCAGATCGATAGCCCGGTCTTCTGGTTCGTCCGGGAAAACTTTTTTTGCCCATCCTGCAGAAGGGGTAGAAATCACAAGCCAGCTGACGCGGTCAGCCTGAATATAATCCCGGAACCCTTCCATGGCAGCACCGGCTGCGTTGTTCGCATTGGCAATTTTATCAGGGTCAACGCCCTTCAGAAGATCGGGATCGGTGGATTTGACCGTGATAAAAGCTGCTCCTTCACGGGCCAGCTGTTCCCTGCTTTCAGCACGCCAGGAAGGGAATTCATGAAAGGCTTCTTCGGGCGCTTTCTCGTATTTAATTTTCGTTAATTCATCGTCTGCCCATTCAGGGTAAACATGTTTTGCACCGGCATCGTATGCTGCCTCGGCCAGTCTTCTGACAAAAGGAGCAGCATCAATCGGAGCTGCGATAACTAAAGTCTGCCCCGGCTGGATATTAACCCCTTTTTCCACGGCAAGTTTTGCGTAGTTGTGAAGTTTTTGTTCGAACGTTTTCATGTCTGAAGCTTCCTTTCTGATACAGTACTGGTTAGACGAAGACAGTGGTCTCAAATGTCTTTCATCATTATAACACGTGAGGATTCATCATTCTTTTGCCGTGTACTGCTTTTTTTAAACAGACTGAAGATATAAAAAAGCCCTGCCGGAATATCCGGGCAGGGTACAAAAGGTATCGTACAGGTAAAGATGCATTCATCTAAGGAGAACCTGCCTGTTCAGAGTAGCACAGAATGAATAATAGCCTAATGCCGATGAGAGCTTGTCTCCGCCTGTTTTCAGGGATAAGCGGAAAAGAAACAAACTCAACTCAAAAAATATAATTATATGCATATTTAAATTATACAGACGTTTCCGCCTTTGTTTCAGCACTGCTCCCGGGAGCAGAACTCTGTCCTGGAAGAGGATTGCGGGTTTTAAAATGATGCAGCTCTGCTACAAACCTGACCGGAAACGATGATATTTTTGTATTGTATTTATCAATCGTATTATTGTAAACGCTTGAAGAATGAATGATCTTATTTTGCGCATCGTCAAACTGCTCACGCATCGACTTCAGCTCGGACTGCAGCTGCCTATCATCAGGCATGGAAGCGTCAAACACCTCGTGAAGAGTGTCTTCAATGCGGGAGTTAATGTACAGCTGCTCTTGTCTGCTCGATTCCGGGGATAACGCTTCGCTTCTGTATTGTACTAGCGTTTCCAGTTCATCCTGCTTGTGACGCCATGCTTTTTGGGCAGATTCCACAAAGTCAGGAATTAAGTTCATCCGTCGGTGCAGTTGAAATTCCACCTGGGTCCAGGATTCTTCCACCCAGTTTAAATATTTTATTAAGGCATTGTAGCCGATAATCCAGCTTATAATAGCAGTAACAATAACAATACCGAGAATGATACCGAATATACTCATATCGCCGCCCTCCTTCTTTCGGGGTTTTTACTTAGATAATGGTAATTAGTATAGCATGTTTGTACCGTCAATTACACAGCCTTACTCACAAACACCTATCCTTTTTTTACAGAATTGAGAGTGATTTTCCAATACGTGTATTAAAAAATCAGCAGTGTTTCCTGTCGAGATCCGGGTGCCGTTTTCCGGCAGATAGTCTTTTTCATAGCGCCAGGAAGCAGTATTTTCTCCATCCGGCAGAAAAGTCGGACAGACAACGGTCCAGCAATAGGACGTCTCCTTAATGTATTCATAGGAGGCCTTATGATCCTCTGCGGCCATAGTGCTCCGGCGTTTGGATTCTGACGACTCGAACCGGTAAAGGTGCGGTTCTGTCCGCGACTGAAGAATTCCGGCAGTTCCTACGGTAATTAAACGGGTAATGCTTAAGTCGTTCATTTCTTTCAATAAAAGAGGCGTGAAACTGCTCAATACGTTCTGTTTATCCGTGCCCAGGGCACTAACGACTACATCCGCGCCCTGCATTGTTTTTCTAATTTTCGCCTGATCCAGGGCATCGCCTTGTATCTGCTCCGCAGAAGCAGGGAGGCTGCCTGCTTTTTCCGGTGAGCGGACAAGTATTTTTAATTCGTGTCCGGCAGCGTCAGCCATAGATGCAAATTGGGAACCGGTGCGGCCGGTTCCGCCAAATAAAGCTATTTTCATTTGAAGCACTCCTTTTTGTTTCACATATCTAAAAGCTATGTAAAAATAGATATACACCCCTATTCCCATTCTATAAAAGGAAAAACGTCGGGAGGCTATGAGAGATGCAGTGGACTACGTGGGAACCCCCTATTGTTCAATGGAGAACTAACGCGCTTTATCACTGGACTAAAGCACTTGGACTGAGTGATACGGAAGAACTGAAAACACATGCCGCCATTGATGTTTCCTGGTTTTGGCAGCAGGCATCTAAACGACTTGAAACCCGGTGGTTCAAACGGTATAAGGAAGTGGTTGAGCTTTCGCAAGGAAGACGGAAAGCTGGCTGGTTTTACAAAGGTAAAATGAATGCTGCAGAGCAGCTGACAAATAAATCAAAAGAAGTAATGGAGCAGACTGCTTTCATTGACGAAAGCGGAGAGTGGACATATGAGAGGCTGGCCGAGGAAGTGCAGGAAGCTGCAGGAAGGCTGAGAAAAGCCGGTGTGCAAAAGGGTGGACGGGCAGCTGTACTGGCCCGGGTTGATAAACAGTCGGCGGTGGTTTACATGGCATTGCTGTATATCGGTGCTGCTGCTGCTCCGTATAATCCCTGCTGGACAACGGCAATAGCTGATGAGGCTCATGCGCAGTTCCAGCCGGAATGGCTCATTGTTGGTGCAGGGAGTTCTACGGCTGAAGCTGAAGAAAGGTTCAGTATGGAATCTTCGCAAATTATTCAATTGAGCGGGGAGGTGTCCTCAAGACATAAGCAATGGGAAACTATGCCGGCTGGAAAGAAAAAGGAGAAGCCTGAAAAAACAGATGGAGCTGATGCTGCACTTATCCTCTTTGGTGAGAGTCCGGGAGAGCCTGTACAGGGGTACGTCCTCAGTCATACCAGTTTGTTTATAAAGTCAGGAACCGAAATTGGTTTAGTATGGGACATCCGTCCCGGCGACCGAGTCTGGTGGCTCGCCCGGGAGTGGGGATTTGAGCAGCTGTTTGCTATGGTTGGAACGCTTGCAAATAACGGCCAATACGGCCTGTTTTCCTGGGACGATAAGAGCACTGATGCCGGCAGTACGATTGAAGCATATGGAATTACACATATCGGCGTGGATTCGCTGTCAGCCCAGACGGCTTCCTCCCAGACGCAAAGTAAGTGGAAGGAATACCATCTCCATTCGCTGCGATACGTACTGACGTGGGAAGCAGATTGGATGCGGCGTGACCTGCAATGGGTAATGGATGTATTAACCCGGGGGAGAATTCCGCTTTTAAAAGCCTTCGGGGGCGCGCATGCCTCTGGAATGATTATTGCAGATTTGCCTGACCGCAGGGTGCATCCTGAAAAATACAACAGCCGTCTTCCAGGGATGGTGATGGATACCTGGGACAGCGAAGGATATGCGGTGCGTCATACTCCCGGCAGAGTAGTGGTAAAAAAACCATGGCCGAACAGCCTGGAGGTGATGGTTGATGGGCAGGTGCAGTACGACAGCTCTCCGTGGTCCTTGTGGAA
This sequence comes from Marinococcus luteus, assembly GCF_034497705.1. Classification (GTDB taxonomy): domain Bacteria; phylum Bacillota; class Bacilli; order Bacillales; family Marinococcaceae; genus Marinococcus; species Marinococcus luteus_A. The sequence continues at coordinate 21,490 of NZ_JAXRUV010000003.1, forward strand.
AGACGTATGGGCCGACGACGGATTTTTAATAGCTGACGGAGAGTGGTATACGTATGCAGGGGAGTATTCAGACATTAATAAGGTGGAACAGCAGAATGTTTCTTTGCTGCCGCTTGAAAAATGGCTTGAGGGCATGGACTCAGTGGAAACGGCGCTTTTGCGCTGGAGCGGGGGAAGTGCGGAGGCGGTCATAGCGCCTGCTGAAGGCTGGAGCGGTACTATAGGCTGGAAGCAGGATCTTTCGGAAAGGTGGCTCGAAGCGCAAAAGTTTCCCTTGAAAAGCATACAAATAGTTTCAATACCTCCGGATAATGTGAATAAACGGATATGGAGAAGTGCATTCAAACGCGGGAAATTCATCATAGAACGCGAGGAATTTATTTTTATCGAAGAGAAATAACGTTTAACTAATAGACGACTGCCAAAGGAGCAATCACCATGAACGCAGTTATTACAATTATCATTATGATCGCTATTGGGGCAGCCATCGGGGGAGTAACGAATTCACTTGCGATCCGGATGCTGTTCAGGCCGTATAAGCCAGTGTACATAGGCTCTGTACGGGTGCCGTTCACCCCGGGGCTGATCCCAAAAAGACGTAATGAGCTCGCCGGGCAGCTCGGACGGGTCGTTACAGACCATCTGTTGACCCCGGAAGGCCTGCAGACAAAAATCCGCAGCGACATGTTTTCCCGCCAGCTAAATGACTGGGTCACATTGGAGATGAAAGAGTATCTTTATTCTGAGAAAAGCTTATCCGATTATGTGGAGAAATGGACAGGGCTGAGCGATGTTCGCGGCTTTCTCCGCGAAACGTTAAGAGAAACGCTCGACATAAAATGGGAAGAGGCTAAGCACCGTCATGCTGATACTCCAATTAAAGAACTGCTGCCCCCAGGAGCGGTCCGTCAATCGGAAGTGATGACTAAAGAGCTTACACAGCTAATAATGGTGAAGGCCGGTGATTATTTTCGGTCAAGTGCAGGCAAGCAGCAGCTGGCGCTTTTGCTCGAACGTTTTTTAGAAGGTAAAGGCTCGATGATGAACTTTTTTGGTACAATGATCGGTAATGACCGGCTCGTTGACCGTATTCAACCAGAGGTACTCCGTTTTTTTGAAGACCCTGGAACAGAAAAAATGATTTCCGGACTGCTGCAGCAGGAGCGAAAAGCGCTGTTTGAAAAACCGGCAGCGGCGGCTTTTGCCTATGTGGATTCCCGGGCAGCGGTGGATTACATTGTGGAAACAGTTGATAAACATGTACCCGTGATGGAGAGGCTCGAGCAGCCTTTAAAGGAATGGGCTCCCGCATATGAGACGAAATTGCTGGAGGAGTGGATTCCAAAAGCAGTAAAAAAAGGCCAGGGCTCCATTGCGAAGAGACTTCCGAATTTGTTTGAACAGCTTCATCTTCATGATGTAGTTAAAGAGCAGGTGGATACGTTTTCGACAGACCGGATGGAAGCTATGCTGCTTACAATTTCCGGAAGGGAGTTTAAGCTGATCACATATCTGGGGGCACTGATTGGCGGTTTTGTAGGCTGTGTACAGGGAATAGTTGTGCTGTGGATAGTGTGAATAAAAAAATGCCATTGATTCTTCCGGAATGGATGAATTCTGCTGGCGGTTCATGTTATGCTCATACAGACAATCTTAAAGGAGGACTTATATATGTCCAATATTCATGACAAGGCTTACGAATTATCAGGTGCGCTTCGTGACAGCGAAGAATTCCAGCAACTTAAAGAGCTTCATAACGAAGTAGAGCAGGACGAAGTCGCAAAGCGTATGCTCGATAACTTCCGCAATGTACAGCTTGAACTGCAGCAAAAACAAATGCAGGGAGAGCAGCCTTCGGAAGAAGAAATTACTCAGGCTCAAAAACAGTTTGAAATGGTGCAGCAGCACGAAGTTATTTCGAAGCTGATGCAGCAGGAGCAGCAGCTCAGCACAGTCATTTCTGACTTGAATAAAATTATTACGGAGCCGCTTGAAGAACTCTACGGTGTACCGGAAGAGAATAACGGCCAGCAGTAATAACAAAAACTTTCCCCGCCATGGGGAAAGTTTTTTATTTGCCTTCTCGTTATAGATTCTGGCTGAAACGTGCTACAATAAATATGGCGGTATTCGTCTTTAGCCACTAGTTATGTTAACAGGAGGGGACGCTGTGCGCCCGCAGACCAAGCGTTATCGATACGTTTACTTAATTACAGCAGTGACAGCTCTACTCACAGCAGCTATTGTTTTTATTGCCTCATCAGTGCAGGACGGGAGCACACCGACATACAATTCTCAGGAAGACTTTGCGGAAAATGAAGTTCCAAAAGAATATATTTCTGTTTACAAACAGGCGGGAGAAGATTATGATATTCCGTGGACCCTATTAGCAGCGGTTCATCGGGTGGAAACTGTTTTTTCCACGATGGAAAACCTGGAAAGCCCGGTTGGAGCGATAGGACATATGCAGTTTATGCCATGCACATTTGTAGGATGGAATTATCCAGGCTGCGGTGGAAATGGCAGTACTGATATACCGGAACAGGAATTAACCGATCCGGAAACGATTAATGAATACGGCGGCTACGGTGTTGACGCTGACGGCGATGGCACAGCCGATCCATATGTTCTTGAAGATGCGGTTTACTCGGCAGCGAACTTTCTTGCGTCTAACGGAGCAGCGGGCGGTGAGGTGCGGCCGGCAATATATCAATATAACCAGGCGGACTGGTATGTAGACGATATTCTTAATTATTACAACACATATGATGAAGAAGTGGAACTGGTAAGTCTTGAAGAAAATCGCTTAGCAGAGGAGGGGGGATAAGTTGTTTTTTATTGAAACGTTCGCAGAAATAAACTGGGTGGAATGGCTGCTTCTTGTAAGCGTGCTCATTACAACACTTTGGATCGTCAGCCAGCATCTTACGAGTACGAATGCTTATTCCCTCCATCATGAGGAAGCAAATGTCTGCTATGACGATTACAGCCGGGTGCCGGAAATGGCTGCTCTTCGCTTTGTTACTGTACAAAAGAAGATCCCGGACCGCTCAGACAGCAGGCATGATGATGAAGACTCTTCTTATTTTTCATCATAAATTTAAAGCATGAAAAATAAGAAGGAGTGAATGTAGTGAATAGTAAGTGGAAATTAATAGCAATGCTAAGTATTTTAATGCTGGTGCTCGCCGGTTGTGGAGGCGAACAGGAAGCTATATCAGAAGACAGTGAGGGAATTTGGAATCGTTTCTTTGTATACCCGTTTTCATGGCTTTTAATCACGATCGCCCAATTTTTTAATGGGGACTATGGTCTTTCAATTATTGTAGTGACGATTATCATCCGTATTGTGCTGCTTCCATTATTTATAAAACAGCAGAACAGCGCGGTGGCGATGAAACGGCTGCAGCCGAGAATGAAAGAGCTGCAGGAAAAATACAGCTCTAAAAACCAGGCGGAAGCACAGAAGCTTCAGCAGGAGATGATGAAGCTGTACCGGGATGAAGGCGTAAACCCAATGATGGGTTGTCTGCCTATTCTGCTGCAGATGCCGATTTTAATGGCTTTTTATTTCGCCATTCAGCGGACAGAAGAGCTCGCAGCCCACAGCTTCTTATGGGTAGACCTTGGAGAGCCGGATCCATTTTTCATCTTCCCGATCCTCGCCGGGCTAATGATGTTTTTGCAAACAAAAATCACGGCGAAGGATATGCCTGAAAACATGCGACCAATTATGATGCTGATGCCGGTGATGATGATTGTAGCCGGAATCTTTCTGCCGTCTGCCCTTTCTCTTTACTGGGCGACAGGCGGTGTGTTTATGATTTTCCAAACCCTCGTGTTCACTAAGCGCAAAGAAAAACTGGAACAGAGCCAGCAGGAAAAAACTACAACGTAACCACGAAGAAAAGCCGCCTGCAGGTAAGCAGTGCGGCTTTCTTTATAGAAACATTGATGTATAAATACCGTCTAACACAGAGGAAAGTGGAAACTGAGTAATAATACTGCTACGATAATAGCAGATGAATACGTATCTTCAGAGGAAGGAACGAGATAAATGACGACTGCATATACAATTTATTTAGTGGAAGATGAAGAAAACCTTTCCGGAGTTTTGAAGCCATACATGGAGAAGGAAGGGTGGGAAGTGACCGTCTTCGATAACGGTACGGATGCCCTTGAGGCTAAAGAAGAGCCCCCTCACCTGTGGGTGCTAGATATTATGCTGCCTGGAACGGATGGGTACCAGATATTAAAAGAAATTCGGTCTTCAAAAAAAGGGGAAGTGCCGGTGATTTTTATTTCCGCGAGAGATCAGGATCTTGACCGGGTGCTCGGTCTTGAAATGGGAAGCGATGACTACCTGGCGAAACCATTTCTTCCCCAGGAGCTGATTATCCGTGCTAAAAAACTGTTATCTAGGGTTTACGGCGAATCGCAGACCGAATCAAAAAAGACAGAAGTAAATAATTACTACATCGACCCGGAAGCACGTACTGTAACGGATGCTGAAAATAATGATGCCCATATCGAACTGACGACAAAGGAGATGGACTTAATTCTGCTTTTAACCGAAGAAGTAGGCAAAGCCCTGTCGAGGGAAGATATCATTGAACATGTGTGGGGCGAAAACTATTTTGGCTCGGAGCGGGCCGTAGATGACGTTGTGCGGAGAGTCCGTAAAAAAATGCCCAGAATTCATCTGGAGACCCTGTACGGATACGGATATCGTGTTCTGCCGTCATGATGAAAGTGAATTTAACCCAGCGCATTTGGCTCTCTTTCATTGCCATTATTGTTCTGGTCGGTCTGACAGTCATTATCGTCTATCCTATTTCGATCCGTGGAACGCTGACGGAAGAAACGTACCGGATTATAGAAGAAGAACAGGCACAGCTCGTTAATCCGCTGAGTGATTATTTCACGCCTCCGGAGTCAGATGATCTGGATTTCATTGAAAGACGGGAAGCAGAGCGATCGGTTGGCCACGTTTTTGTTACTGAAAATGAAACGGTAAGCGGGGAGCCTCGTCCGCCGGCCGAGGTGGAAAAAGAAATGCTTGAAAATGCCGGCAATCAAAATGCGGAACGGGAGAGGTATGAGCTCACTTTTAATGATGCTACACTTTTTTATGTGATCACAAAAGTAGAGTCGGACGGAGAAGAAGCGTTCCAGATTTCCTACATGTGGGATACGTATAGAGACACAATGGTGAACCGTTTATGGACCCGTCTGGTGTACATACTGCTCATCACAAGCGTCGTAAGCCTGCTGCCGGCGATCTGGCTGAAACGCTACCTAAGACAGCCGCTGCGGGTGCTCGGTAACCGCTTTGAGCAGATTGCTGAAAGAAATTGGCGGGAGCCCTTTAACTGGAAAGGGGACCAGGACTTTCAGAAGCTTTCCGAGCAGTTTGAACGAATGCGGCAGAATTTAATCCGTTATGATAATTCACAAAAAACATTTATCCAGCATGCTTCCCATGAGCTTAAAACACCAATTATGGTGGTTAAATCCTACGCGCAGTCTGTTAAAGACGGGATATTGCCGAAAAAAGACATGGAAAAAACGATGGATGTCATTATCGATGAAGCAAACCGTATGGATAAAAGGGTCAGGGATATGCTGTATTATACAAAGCTTGATTCGTTGAAAACAGAGGCGATTGAATACGAAGAAATCATATTCGGTAAACTTGCTTATGCGATTGAAGAACGTTTCCGTCTGCAGCGCAGCGATATCCGCTTTTATATTGAAGGGGCAAGCGTACGTATGTACGCGGACGCTGAGCATATGCGGGTGCTGCTCGAAAACTTAGTGGAAAATGCGCTGCGCTACGCAGAAGACAGTATTTGGATTAAAGCAGTAAAGCATCCGGACGGCCGGGTGGAAATTACTGTCGAAAATAACGGTGAAAATATTAATGAAGAAGAACTGGAATACATTTTTACGCCGTTTAGAAAAGGGAATAAGGGCCAATTCGGGCTTGGTCTTGCGATTGTAAGCCAAATCGCTGAACTGCACGAAGCGTCAAAAGAGGCTGCTAATACGGATACAGGAGTTCGGTTTACGATCACGCTCCCCGCAGAAAACGAAATAGATACACAAAAAACCGAGGCGTAATCGCCCCGGTTTTTTATATAAAAATGTCAGCTGCCTTAGCTCTCTTCACTTGCCTCAGTGAATGTCTGCACCCAGTCCTCGTAATCTTCGTTTTCGACGTTAATGTCAGCGTCCTGCCTAAGTTCATTCAGCACCTGCTGGCCGTCCTGCTGCTCTTCAGCTTCAAGCGTCTCTTTAATATCGTCTTTTAATTCTTTATAGCTTTCTTTTTTGCCGGTGACATTGATAACGTGAAAGCCGTGCTCCGTTTCGACAGGTTCTTCAGAAATGGAGTCCGTATCCATGTTAAAGGCAGCTTCTTCGAAAGCCTCTGTCATTTTACCTTTACCAAAATAACCAAGCTCTCCGCCGCTTTCACCAGAAGCAGTATCGATAGACTTTTCTTTTGCAAGCTCAGCAAAATCCGCGCCGCCTTCGAGTTCTTTGATTATTTCGCCTGCTTCTTTTTCACTTTCAACAAGAATATGGCTTGCTTCGACCTGCACAAGATCGTCTTTATTTTCTTCGTAGTAATTTTTCATTTCTTTTTCGGTGACGTCAACATCCTGGGAGCTCAGCTCATCAACCACGATCTGCGGCTTTACGTACTGCTCCTTGAAAGCTTTAACGCTCTCCAACTGGACACCCATATTTTCCTGTACAGTCTGAAGGAATTGTTCATTATCGTCTACGCCGTACTGTTCTTTCATAGATTTAAATTCCTGAGTTACCTGTTTATCTGAAATACCTAGATCCTCGGCTTTATCATTTAATACTTTTTGTTGAATGAGATTGTTTAAGGCACCTTCACCGTAGTTGTCCTTTAAATCATCCATTAACTCCTGCTCAGAGATACTCTCGCCGTTCACTTCAACAATCGCGCCGTCTCCCGCTGCGTTTCCTTCATTGCTGCAGGATGCAAGTAGAAGGGCTCCGCTGATCCCTGCGGCTGTAAAAATATATTTTTTCATTTCTCCAGCTCCCTATGTATGTTCATGGTACTCAAATAGTATACCATATTAAAAAATTAAAAATGTCGATAAATGTAAAAATCCTATTGCATTATACAATAGGATCGAAATTCTCAGCTTCAGGCTGCCAAAAGAAGTTCAACATACGATGAAATCAACAGGATGGTCACAAGTATGTTGATAGTGTTGAAGACCTTCGGCTGTTTTTCATCCGGGACTTCCCGCTGGGTTACAAACTTATTGGTCATGGAGTTCATGATAAACAGATAAGCAACAGCGAATACAATAAAGAAAAGAATAAACATAAAATTCCCCCATTCCTAACGATACTACCATAACAAATCCTGGGGCAAAAAGATAGGAAGAACCCGGAGGAGTAAAGAAAAAAAGATATTATATCTATAACGTTTTTGCCTGACATGATATAGTGAAAAAGCAGTTGTTACAAGAAAAAAGGAGTGGATCTGCTTGGCGCGGAACATATGGAAAATTTTATTCATTCTGCTTTTAGTTATCAACGTTATTATCATCGGTGCTGTAGTCTTCTGGTGGGCCTCTCTGGACCAGGAGAGCGGGTCGAACGAAACAGAACCGCAGAGTTCTGAAGAGGAAGAATTTCAACCGTACTTTACCGGGGAAACAAATTCTGCCCAGGTGAATAATATTTTGGAAGCAGAAATGGAAAACGAAAGAGCCGACTTAGTGGTAGAAGACGGTCAGTTTAAAATTATTTCTGCGCTCGAGCTTCTCGGCCGCGAAATTGATATTGAGCTGAGCTTTGTGCCGGAGGCCTTGGAGAACGGAAATGTCGAACTGCAGAAGGATGATTTCTCTATTGCAGGGCTTCCGCTGCCGGGTCCCGAAGTGCTGACAGTTGTACAGGAGCAGTCGGAATTTCCGGAGTTTGTCCAGATCAATCCGGAGGAAGAAACGATCAGAATACGCCTTGATCAGTGGAGTGAAGATGAAGAGTATACTGTACGGGCGGAAAGAGTCAACCTGGAGGAAGACGATATTGTCTTTGTCGTAGGAAGATAAAAGAATCCCGGTGCCAATCCGGCACCGGGATTCTTTTTACTTAAGAAGGCTGCTTCAGTACAATATCCATGCCGTCAAGCTTACGTTCCACTGTACAGTGTTTTGGAGCTCTTACCAGCTGGCGGATAAAAGCAAAATCGTGAAGGGCCATGCCGCTGTTTAATGAAAAAATAATAAGAAAATAATGCATATAGCCGGGCATCAGTACGACCCCTGCAATACTTGCGGCCCCAAGAATTATAAACGGACTGAGCATAGCGGTAACGTACATATTTCGCGATACTGGTTTACTGAAGCTGTATTTAATCACAGGAAGCTGCTTCCTGCGGTCTCTGTCGAATTTCCAGGTTGTGGCGATACCAATCATCCAAAGTGGTACGGCGTGCAAAATAGAATGCAGGGGGTAGATCATAAGCAATATTAAAAGAAGAACTTCCAAGCCGATGCCTTTTAGCTGTGTTTCCGGCTGCAGCGAACTAAAGATTAAAAAAGTAAACATAAAAGTTAAAAAGGAAAATCCTACCGACATGATTGTCATTTTTGTTGTGTTGTTTTCTTTTCGTAGATTTACTGATTTCCAGCAATTCATGCGACGGCCTCCTCTCTCTCCAAACCCCAACTTTGAATAATGTAATACCAACAGAAGAAAAAATCAATAGGGTTATAAAAAAAATATATAGAACGAAATTTCTAACAATTCGCTCTACAGAAGAGAAAAGAAGCCAATATGCTGATGCAGGAAGCCTGAGCATAGCAGGTGGTCTGTAAAAGGTTTATTTGGCAGATCTGTCCGCTGGAAGGAGGGTTCCGTCTTTATCCATAAAATCATTTTCAAACGACTGGAGGGACTCTTCAAACAGATGCATAAATTCTTCTCCATAAATGTAGCGTACGATGGTCATAAGTTCAGAAAACTCGGGAAACTTTCCGTACAGCTCTTTGATGGGAAGGGCTCCTTCAGAAACCTGAAACGTTTCTTTTTCATAGGACTCGAGGATGGAGAGAAGCAGGCTTTCGCCGTCTTCTGTCAGTTCGATATACGTATTGCGCTTATCATTCGTTTTCTTTGAAAATTTTAATAGGCCACGGTCTTCCAGCTTTTTCGAAAAATTAAAGGCTGTTGATACATGCATAACCCCGAACTTCGCAATCCCGGAAACAGAAGCGCCCTCTAACTGGTGCGCGACCCAGAGAATTTGAAATTCATTAATATTTAAATTATAGGGTTTAACCCATTCCTGCCAATCTTTTTCCACCGATTTCCATAATGCTTTAGACAGCTGTGCAGCACGGAGACTGAATAGTATCGACTGCTTGGCATCAAATGAAGAGTCCAATTAAAGAACCCCCTCTCTTATAAGCTGGGTCATCAGTGACTAGGAACGCCTGGTTTCTTTTTTGATTTGCTTATTTAATTGAGAAATGGAATCAGAAATTTCTTTTACCTGTTCCTGAATAGAGGCGACCTCGGGTTCAACTTCCTGCTTGTACCGTTTATAGGTTTTTTTCATTTCTTTGGTCAGCACATCAAATGCCTGGAAACCTTCTGTAGCAGCATACTGCCAGTCTTCCATGGCTGATTTCTTTGTCGAGGATTTCAAGCCGGGGCGACTCCATTCCGAGTGCTTAATGGAATGTCGTACAGCAGGACCGGAAGCAGGCGTAGTAAAAAGTATAATTAAACTGCTAGCTAACGATCCTGTGAATATACCGGCAAAAAGAGATTTCAAATCCATCCGCCTCATTCCTTCCTTGAAATACATTTTTAATATATTATTCTTTAATAGTAGTATAGGCGAATTCAGTGAAAAAATAAACAATTTCAAACAATTTCGGGTATCTCAAACGAAAAGACGCCTATAAATTTTTATTTTATAAAAATAATCAGCGGATAATTCCGCTGATTAAAAACTACTGATGATTTTTTTGAAAGGTAAGCATAAAGTCCTGTAGAGCCTGGCAGCTCTCCTTGGAAACAGCGTTATAAATGGAAGCCCGGCATCCGCCGACAGAGCGGTGGCCGTTTAATCCGACAAAGCCGGCCTGCTTAGCTTCAGCTAAAAACTGTTTGTTCAAATCTTCCGTAGGAAGATTAAATGTGACGTTCATGGAGGATCGGCTGTCTGTTTCAGCATGACCCCGGTAAAACCCATCGCTGCCATCAATAGTGTCATACAGGAGAGCGGCTTTTTCCTTGTTGCGCTGCTGCATGCCAAGGACGCCCCCGCGTTCTTCCACCCAGCCGAGCACTTCATTCAGAAGGTAAACAGCAAATGTTGGCGGGGTATGAAAAAGCGAATTCTTTTCCGCATGGGTGTCATAGCGGAGCATGGTTGGGGTGTGTTCAGGAGCCTGGTCGACCCAGTCTTTTTTGACGATAACGACGGTAACGCCGGACGGGCCGAGATTTTTTTGAGCGCCCGCGTAAATCGCTCCAAACGATGAGACCGGGACCGGACGGCTTAAAATATCGCTCGACATATCGGCGACCACGGGGGAAAGCCAGTTATAATCAAGCTCCTGCCACTGCGTGCCGAAAATAGTGTTGTTTGTGGTAATGTGTACGTACTTGTCCCGGCTGTCGAGCTGAAGGGCGTCAACATCAGGAATATGAGTGAAATTTTGCTCTTTTGCCGAAGCCCCGACCCGGGTCTGTCCGATCATCTGGGCTTCTTTTAACGCTTTTTCCGACCAGGAGCCTGTTAAAATATAGTTAGCCGTTTCCCCGGATCGGAGCACGTTCATCGGAAGCATTGAAAACTGCAGACTCGCTCCTCCCTGCAGAAGCAATACGTCATAATCATCCGGAATATCGAGTAGATGCCGGAGCCTTTCCTGGGCCTGGTTATGCACTTGTTCGTAATCAGAACTCCGGTGGCTGAGCTCCATGACGCTCATGCCTGTATTGTTGAAATCAAGCATTTCCTTCTGGGCTTTTTCCAAAACTTCGTCCGGCAGGGCGGCCGGCCCTGCGTTAAAATTATATGCGCGTGACATATGATCTCTCCTTTAGCCATCCATATTTATTTATCTATAAACGATCGGCAATCCCTTTAGCCATATCGGCTAAATCAGCGCTTGTATACTGTTCATTATTATCGGTAAATGTAAAAGAGAACCCATCGTTTTCTGTATAACGTGGAATGAAGTGAAGATGATAATGAAAAACGGATTGCGATGCCACGCTGTTATTATTGTTTAGAAGGTTCATGCCTGCTGGTTGAAAGGCTTCTTTTATAGCGTTCGCAATTTCCGGGGCTTTTTTAAAAAGTGCCGCCGCAGTTTCGGGACGCAGTTCATAAATATTTTCCTGATGATCCTTCGGGATTAAGAGGGTGTGGCCTTTCGTGGTCTGCCCCAGGTCCATAAATGCCAAAAGGTCCTCATCCTCATAGACGACAGAAGCAGGAATCTCCCCGGCTGCTATCTTGCAGAAAATGCATTCATCATTGTGTGCCATAGTGTTGCTCTCCTTTCTAAACGTAAGTATATCTACTCTCCTATTATACGGAGTTACAGTTTAGAGTTAAATGGAAATGTAAGAAGAAATGAATTCCCTGCAAAAATATACAAAATACAGTGAAACTGTGTAGAATATAAAAAGACTATATTTTACTTAGCTGAAGGAGCGTTTGTATGACAGCATTACTTACTATCGATCATATTACCGGCGGTTACAATATTCATAAGCCGGTGCTCCATGACTTGGAATTTGATGTGGGCCCCGGGGAAATTGTCGGCTTAATCGGTTTGAACGGCGCCGGGAAAAGCACAACAATCAAGCATGTTCTTGGACTGATGGAACCGGCGGAGGGCGAAATTTATATTAATGGTAAAACCATTCATGAGGATGCGGAAGCTTACCGGAAACAGCTGGCATACATTCCTGAATCGCCTATATTATACGAAGAAATGACGCTCTGGGAGCATTTGCGCCTGACAGCAATGGCTTACGGGGTGCCAGAAGGCGTATGGGAAGAACGAAGTGAAAAGCTGATGGAAACCTATCAGATGAGCCGGCGGAAAAACTGGTTCCCCAATCATTTTTCCAAAGGAATGAGGCAGAAGGTGATGATCATGTGCGCCTTTTTGGTAGAGCCGAAGCTGTACGTCGTCGATGAACCGTTTGTTGGGCTCGACCCGGTAGCCATTAAATCACTGCTCGATATGATGGTGGAAATGAAAGAAAACGGAGCGGGAATTTTAATGTCGACGCATATTCTGGCGACCGCAGAACGCTATTGTAATCGTTTTGTACTGCTGCATGAAGGCCGGGTCGCTTTGAAGGGAACTATGAAGGAAATACAGGAGCAGGCGGGTATGCCGGGAGCGAACCTTGATGATTTGTATATTGAAGTAACCAAAGGAGAAATTACATCATGACCGGGCAATGGTGGAACGAGCGGGCAGGGGCTTTCTGGGGGAAGGCCGGCCGTTACCTGCGGTTAATCGGAAACAGCGGGTTTATGTTTGCATTGTATATTCTCCTGTTTGCCGGAGCAGTATTTTACCCGGCTTTTCTGGACTGGCTCCCGCAGTCTCCGTGGGTGGTGATTGCTCTCTGGCTGATTTTTTCTGTATTAACGCTTCGCGGACCGATTCGGCCGTTTGTCCAATCCGGAGACCTTGTATTTCTGCTTCCGCTTGAAAAACGGATGGCGCCATTTTTTAAAAAGTCCATTCGCTACTCAGCGGCTCTGCAGGGAGTGGAAGTACTGGCTGTGTATATCGTTCTCGGCCCGGTTATTCAGGAGCGTACCGCCGCCGGGGGCGCTGGTTATATCGGCATGCTGCTGCTTTTGCTCGTAATAACCTTTTTGACAACATTCATTAAATGGGAAGAATGGAAATGGCACAACCATACTCATCGTTACATATCCACAGCGGTCCGCTGGGGCTGGCCGGCTCTTTTAATGCTCGCTGCCTGGTGGGGGAACATTTTTCTGGCCGGAGCTGGTCTCCTTGGTTTGATCGGGCACTGGCAGCTGGTAAAGAGGCGTTCTGCTTCCCTGCTGCTGCGCTGGGAAGTACTTCTCGAAGCCGAGAATCATCAGCTGGCGAAGTTTTACCGGTTTGTTCAGTCGTTTGCGGAAGTCCCCCATATTGAAGTGAAAATTAAACGCCGACGCTGGCTGGCATCACTCGTGGATAAATTTTCCCACAAGCAGGAAAATACGTATTTGTATTTGTACGGAAAAGCTTTTGTTCGTTCAGGAGAATACGCAGGTATGTTTATCCGTTTGCTTGTCGTATGCGGATTGATTATGTACGCCTTTGCTCCGGAATGGATGCGGCTTGGGATTGGCGGATTGTTTCTTTATATGACTGCTGTACAGCTGCAGGCTCTGAAAAGCCACTATGCCACCATTGACTGGCCGGATCTGTATCCCGTCCCTGGCAAGTGGAAGGAAAAGGCATTTATTACGTTTACGAGGGCTCTTTTAACGGTGCAGGGAGCGGGAATCGTTCTGCTTCACGCCTGGATCGGGCAGTCGCTTTTAGTAACGGCAGCACTTGTTTTATTTGTGGCGCTGCTTCTTCTGTACTATCCCCGGTGGGTTTCCCGGAGAAAGCAAAAAGAGATGGTATAAAAGACGACAGGCCCCCTTTCCGCGAGGAGAAAGGGGGCCTGTGATTATGAAGAAGTGTCGGGGTATTCCAAAACGGCTCTTCCGATGACCTGGGCTGCGGTGAGCATAGCTCGTTCATCAATGTCGAATTTCGAATGGTGGTGCGGATACGTCGTTTCCCAGTCCGGATGGCCGGCTCCTGTGAAGAAATAGGTTCCTTTCACATGCTGGAGATAATGCGCATAATCCTCTCCAGCCATCGAGGGGCTCATATATTCTGTCTTCTGCACCGATTCCGTTTTTTCAGCACATTCAGCAATAAACTGAGCTTCATTATGGTGGTTGTCTACCGGGGGATAGCCGCGCAAATATTCATAGTCGGCTTCGGCTCCGGCGGCCTCACAGGTGCCGTGGACAATTTTTCCGATTTCTTCTTCGAACACGTCCCGCACGTTTTCATCAAAGCAGCGGGTAGTGCCGGTAAGCTTCGCGCTGTCGGCAATCACGTTAAAGGCGTTGACAGCTTCAAAAGAGCCGACGGACAGGACTCCGGAATGAAGCGGATCAAGGCGGCGGCTCACAATCTGCTGAAGGCTGGTGACCACCTGGGAGCCGATTACGATGGCGTCTTTGGTAAGGTGCGGCTGGGCACCGTGTCCGCCCTTGCCGCGAATCGTAATATGAAAACGGTCAGAAGCAGCCATCATCGGTCCTTTGCAGTACTGCACAGTCCCGTAGGGCACCGTTGCCCATAAGTGCGTGCCAAAGATGACATCCACCCCTTCAAGGCAGCCGTCCTGGATCATCTCAATCGCACCGCCGGGAGCATATTCCTCTGCGTGCTGGTGGATGAAAACAATGGTGCCGCTTAAGCTGTGCTTTTCTTCCTGAAGGGCTTTAGCCAGGACAAGCAGATACGCGGTATGGCCGTCATGACCGCAGGCATGCATCACGCCTTCCGTCTTTGAAGCGAAAGGAAGACCAGTGTCCTCCTGGATGGGCAGGGCGTCAAAATCCGCCCGGAGAGCAATAACGGGACCGGGTTTTTCGCCACGGAGCACTGCGGTGACACCGCGCCCTCCTACATTGGTACGCACCTCGTGCCCCAGCTTCCGGTGATAATCGGCTATGTAGGCTGGCGTCTGTTCTTCCTCGAAAGACAGCTCAGGGTACTGATGCAGATACCTGCGAATCTCGACCATTTCTGGGTAAAGCTCTTCTAATCTGCTGAATAAATTATCCACAAAGGTTCACATCCTTTATTGAAGCGTAATGAACAGAATGAAAATAGGTGTGTCTCCATTCAGGAGTAGCGTATAATGGGTATACAAGCTGTATAGTATTTTCTTATCATACATGATCCTTTCAGGAAAATAAAACAAGGAAAACTGGAACGGGCGGACATCCTGCTGCGTATATTTATAAATAAACAGAAGAAGGGCGGAAAGAAAGCATGAGCCAAAGAACTGGTTTTATAGGACTGGGTATTATTATTGCCGGCGTAAGTATCGTGTCCTCCCAGCTCGGTTTTGACGCGAGTTTATTCATATGGCCTATCATAGCATTAAGCCTTGCCTGCTTTTTTGTCTACCAGCGGAATTACTGGCTCAGCGCCATGTTTGTCGGTCTCGCCCTGCTGCACGTATCCAACCGGGCGGATGTGCCTTTTATATTTACAGCGGTCATCACTGTGCTCTTCCTTACGGGTATTATTCTGTTTTATTTCTGGTGGAGCAGCTCCCGCAGAGAAATAGATATCGATAAAGACCTGAATACGTCTGAGGAAAAAAGCCGGAACCAAAGAAGCACCTCCTATGCACATGAGGTGCGCCAGGCCGGGCAGGAACGGGAGCTTCCGTCACAGCACCGCTTTTTGGCAGGGCAGTGTGTTTATATAAAGAAACCTTTCAGACTCCGTGAAGCTGCCGTCCAGTACGGAGCAGGCGAAGTGATTATAGATTTTTCGAAAGCTAAAACAGAGGAAGAGACAGTGCCTGTACGAATCAGCGGCATGGTTGGGAGCATTAAGCTTTTTGTCCCGGAGAACTGGGACGTTAACGTCGACGCAAAAACACTTGTTGGCGAAACGAAGGTACTTGGCTATAAGGAAGAGGGCCTGAAGGCAGCGATGAAGGTCGAGCATAAGGCGAAAGAGCAGACACAGGTAACATTAAATATTGAGGCAGAGCTTGTCGTCGGCAGCATTCAGGTGAAGTATGCAAAACATCCCGCTGTTTCCGTGTAACTTAACGAAATGTCTGCCGACTAAAGCAGGATAGAATATTTGTGTAAAAAGCGAGGGTGGCAGAGCTCATGAATAAACGGAAATGGGGAAAACGGCTGCTGATAGCTGCGGCGGCTTTTCTTCTGATTTTTGGCATATATTTATCCTCCGTTGTTATCGGCGCTGCTGCGATCAGTGAAAAGCAGCTGACGATGAATGAAACAACGACAATAGTTGATGACAGCGGGGAACAGTTAGCGGAGCTGTATTCAGAGGATAGGGAAGTTATCGAGGAAGAACAGATACCGGATCATGTAAAAGAAGCATTTATTTCCATTGAAGATATTAGGTTTTATGATCACCGCGGCATTGATCCGAGGGCGATTGCGCGTGCGCTGTATCGTGATATTTTAGCCGGCGGAATTGTTGAGGGAGGAAGTACGATTACCCAGCAGCTGGCGAAAAATGCTTTTCTCTCGAGTGACCAGACCTTCTTACGTAAAACGAAGGAAGTGCTGATTGCTATGGGGCTTGAAAAGAAATTCTCCAAGGATGAAGTAATGGGCTACTATTTAAACCAGATTTACTTCGGTCACGGAGCTTACGGAATCCAGTCTGCCTCTCAGCAGTATTTCGGGAAAGACGCTTCCGAATTGAACGTTGAAGAAGGCGCTATGCTTGCGGCTATGGTAAAAGGGCCGAGCAACTATTCACCGGTGGATGAGCCGGAGGAGGCCAAAGAACGAAGAGATACTGTCATTGCTATTATGGAACGTGAAGGGTACATATCAGAAGAAGAAAAAGCGACAGCAACTTCTGCGTCTCTTCCTTCCGGGCTTCAGGAGCAGCAGACCCATCCGGAGTACTACACGTATGTGGATATGCTCATGAAGGAAGCTCAGGAGAAATACAACATTGAACCCGAAGAAATTTACAAAGGCGGCTATACGATCCAGGTACCGATGAATGAAGATATGCAAAAAGCTTCCTACAGCCTGATGCAGGAAGATACGTATTACCCGGACGGATCGGAGGATGCGGAAAGTGCCTTCTTTATGATGGATCACAGCAGCGGCGGAGTTGTCGCGGTGCAGGGCGGCAGGGATTACGAACGCCAGGGGATGAACCGGGCGGAAGTGCAGCGGCAGCCGGGATCTGCTTTTAAGCCGCTGGCCGTATACGCACCTGCGCTCGAATCCGGGGACTATGAGCCTTATTCGACGCTCCAGGATGAACAATCCGATTACGATGGCTATTCCCCGAAAAATAACAGCGGAGAATATCAGGGCGAAGTGACGATGAGCGAAGCGATGGAGCAGTCCATCAATACATCAGCAGTATGGCTCTATGACAAGCTTGACCGCAGCACCACGAATGATTTTTTAGAGGAAACAGGTATCGAGTCCCAGGGGAACGGACTGGCAACGGCTCTTGGCGGTCTTGAAAACGGGGTTACCCCGGCGCAGTTAACTGAAGCATATACGACGTTTTCAAATAATGGAACAAAAACAGAACCGTACTTTATTACAAACATTAAAGATCGTAACGGAAATATTATTGTGGAAAATGAAACAAAAGAGCAGGAGGTGATGGACCCGCAGAATGCATGGTACATGACCCGTATGCTCGAAAACGTAGTGGAAAACGGAACAGCATCAGCTGGGAGCACCTCCTACGATTTAGCTGGCAAAACAGGGACCACTTCCTTTGAAGCAGTCGAAGACGGGGCGAGAGACGCCTGGTTCACCGGCTACACGCCGCAATGGACAGGCACGCTTTGGATGGGGTATGACCAGACAACCGAAGACAATTATTTAACCGGCGGCAGTTCCCATGCGGTAGAGCTGTTTAAATCCATTTTGAACGAAACCCCTGCTGGAAGCAGTGCTGTAGAATTTGAAAAACCCGAAGGAGTACGTGATTTGGAGGAGCCTGTGGAGCTTCCGGAAATTGATTCGCTTGAAGGGGATCTTACATTTGCCGGTGATGGTTTCTTAAACGTGGAGCTTACGTGGGAAGCATCTGAAGACGATCGCGTTAATTACACGATTTACGAAGTGACAGACGGAGAGCGCGAAGAAATCGATCAGGTCCGCGGAAAGGGAAGCTACACGATCCAAAATGCAAACCCATTTAATTTAAGAGAGTATATTGTCGTTCCTTCCTATGAACCGACAAATCAGGAGGGGGTAGAGTCGAACACGGCAGAGGTAAAGGCCCGTTCTATTTTTGGAATAGGAGGGTAACAAAGAAATGGAGGCAGCCTAGGCGGGCTGCCTTATTTGCGCTGGACGTTCATGAATTTTTTATGAATGTTGTCGAAATGCACTATACATGACAGGATCGGGCAGGTTATGGTAAAAACAGAAAAGGTGATTGTGCGAACTTGAGTGGTGAGCAGGCAGAGAGGAAGTGCCCAAAAATGAAAGAAACCTTATACAATAATACTTTTTTAGAAGCAGCAGAAGGGAACTATACTGGACACGTGCCGGTATGGTACATGCGTCAGGCAGGCAGGTCACAGCCTGAATACCGTAAATTAAAAGAGAAGTATTCGCTGGTGGAAATTACTCATGACCCTGAATTGTGTGCATATGTAACACGGCTTCCGGTGGAGCAGTATCAAAACGACGCGGCTATTTTATATAAAGACATTATGACACCGCTGCCGTCTATCGGCGTAGATGTAGAAATAAAGCCAGGCATCGGTCCGGTGATTGACCGCCCGATTGAAACGCTGGCCGATGTAAAACAGCTTGGAACGCTTGAACCGGAAAAGGATATCGACTACGTGCTTGAAACAATCAAGCTTTTGCGTCAGCAGCTGAATGTGCCGTTAATCAGCTTTAGCGGGGCCCCATTCACCCTGGCGAGCTACATGATTGAAGGCGGCCCGTCGAAAAACTACCATCGGACGAAAAGCTTTATGTACTCGCAGCCGGACGCCTGGTTTGCCTTGATGGAAACGCTTGGCGATATGGTGATTCGGTACGCCGGTGCCCAAATAGAGGCCGGTGCCCAGGCTATTCAAATCTTTGACTCCTGGGTCGGTGCTTTAAACACCGCCGACTACCGGCAGTACGTGAAGCCGGTCATGAGCAGAATTTTTGCGGCTTTAGAAGAAAAGAACGTGCCGGTGTCCATGTTTGGAGTCGGTGCCGGCCATCTGCTTGAAGACTGGAACGACCTGCCTCTCTCTATTATTGGACTGGACTGGAGGACCTCCGTTCTTGAAGCAAGAAACCGGGGCATCACTAAAACGCTGCAGGGCAACCTGGATCCGAGCCTGCTGCTTGCTCCGTGGCCGGAAATAGAGAAAAGAGCTGCCGCTATTATTGATGAAGGCATTCAGTATCCTGGCTTTATTTTTAATTTGGGGCACGGTGTATTCCCGGATGTGAAGCCTGATACGTTGAAACGTTTAACAGCTTTCGTTCACGAATATTCGAAAGAACAGTTGGAGGGAAGACGATGAAAAAGAAAACCGGCCTTTTGGTGATGGCTTACGGAACTCCGAGAAGCCTCGACGAAGTAGAAAGCTATTACACCCATATCCGGCGCGGAAAAAAACCGTCCGAAGAAGCTTTGGAGGATCTTGTCTCCCGTTATAAAGCAATCGGCGGGGTGTCCCCGCTTGCAAAAATTACGGAGGATCAGGCCTATGGCCTGGGCGAGGTGATGAACGAGCGTCACCCGGAACGGGAATTTCACGTCTATATCGGTTTAAAGCATATTGACCCGTTTATCGAGGATGCTGTTGCTGAAATGAAAGAGGACGGCATCGAAGAGGCGTACAGTATCGTCCTCGCGCCGCATTTTTCAACATTCAGCGTAAAGTCTTATAATGGACGGGCTCAGGAAGAATCCTCCCGCATCCATGGCCCGGCGATTCACAGTGTAGAAAGCTGGTATGACCAGCCGAAGTTTCTGCACTACTGGGCAGAACGGGTGCGTACTATGCTTGACGGGCTCGATGAAGAGAAAACGTGTGTTATTTTTTCTGCTCACAGCCTGCCGGAAAAAATCATCGCCAAAGGAGACCCGTATCCGGAACAGCTGAAAGAAACCGCCGAATGGATCGCAGATCGTGCCAATGTTCAGCACTATGATATTGGCTGGCAGAGTGAAGGGAACACCCCGGATCCATGGCTTGGACCGGATGTGCAGGACTTAACAAAGGACTTGCATCATCAATACGGCTATGAGTCATTCGTTTACTGTCCGGTAGGATTTGTAGCTGATCATCTTGAAGTATTGTTTGATAATGATGTTGAATGTAAAGACGCCTGCGACAGTGTAGGAGCGGCATACTACCGGCCGGAAATGCCAAATAGCCAGCGTGAATTTTTAGAGGCGCTTGGTGATGCGATTGATGCTTTAGTGGAACAGAAGGTTTCCTCGTAATATAAAAAGGGCGTCCTTTCAAAGATGAAAGGACGCCCTTTTGTATGGCTATGCTTTTCCTTCCTGCTTTAATCTGCCGGCGAGTACATAGAGTACAGCCAGTGTGACAAAATGGGAGGAAAAATCATTATGGTCCTGCTGCGGATAGACTTCCACAAAATCCATGCCGCAGACTCCGTGTATACCGAATTCATGAATGAGAGTCAGCAGCTGCTCGGGATGGAGACCGTTGGCGTCCGCCGGGCCGCCCGGATTGTAGGCATAATCTAAAATATCGCTGCAGATACTTAAATATACTTCGTCGGTTCCCTCAGAAGCGGTGTCATAGACTTCTTTGGCAAATGCCTTTAAATCCGGGGCATTGCGAATTTTATCGATGGTAATCGTAACAGCGCCCGCTTCTTTGGCGGATCTGCCATTGACAGCTTTATTGCGCGGGCCGTGAATGCCAAGGTGCACGAGGCTTTCATTTCTCACCTGTTCATATTCATACAGGCGGGCAAACGGGGAACCGCGCCCGAACTCGTCGCCCATCGATTCGTCGTTATTATCAAAATGGGCATCGATATGAATAATACCGATTTTTTTTCCGGTAGTTTCACCAAGCGCCCGCACGACCGGGTAGGTGATGCCGTGGTCGCCTCCTAGGCCGACAGGAAAAGTACCGGATTCCCATAAAGAAGAAGCGAAGGACTGAATTGTTTCCATCGTGGCCGGGACGTCGGCCGGCGTGGTGGAAACGTCGCCGGCATCTGCGAGGCTGTAGTGGCTGAGTACATCGATGCCGTCAAGCTCAGGCAGATAGCCGCTGTAGCGCTCGGAGCACTGGCGAATCACCTTCGGGCCAAGCTCACAGCCTGTATAAGCTCCCCAGGTTACCGCTCCCTCCCATGGCACGCCGTAAATAGTTGCCTGATAGTCTGCTGCTTTCGATAAATCCTTTGCTACTGAAGAAGCGTGAAGGAAGGTCGGTGTATTTCCGTAAATGAGTGGTCGATTCATATGTCAGCACCCTCTCTGTGTATGATTTTTAATGTATAGGGAGTGAAGAAGTGTACATGCCCGGATACGTTTACCACGTGACATGTGATACAATAAAGTGTACCATATGTGAGTAGTTTTACGTTTGAAGCAGTGTAACAAACTGTACGGCAGCGGCGCAGTGAAGTGGAAAGGCGGTAATTCCTATGAACGCTGAAGAGAAATTGGACGTATTGAAGCATTCCCGTCATGACTGGATGAATGTCCTGCAGCTTCTGAAAACACACGCTGCGCTTGGTAAAGTGGAAGAGCTTCAGAAAGTGATCGAAAAAACGACCTTTAAAGCTTCCCATGAAGCCAAGCTTTCAAATGTCCAGGCTCCAACGTTCGCTGTCGAACTGATAACGTTCCACTGGCAGGAACACTGGTTTTCCATTGATTTTGAGGTGGAGGATACGTTCAGTGCCAAACTGAACGATCAAAAATGGACTGGTTTTTTTCAAGGGCTGGCAGCGTGCATTGATGAACAGGCCGAGCGAACGAGAAGTAACCATCTCGAAATTTCCATCAACCAGAACGATGGTGGGCTTCCGTGTCTGGAGCTCGATTTTGAAGGTGAATTAAAGAGTCCCGAGAGGCTTGAACAGTGGATACGAAAAGAGTCCGTAATGATAGATATGATTGAGTATATAGAAGTAAGCACAGAACACCTATATTGCGTCATTGTCGATCAAGCAGGCGGTCAGTAAGAATACTAATGAGGTGAAAGAGTTGTTTGTAGATCACGTAAATTTATATGTAAAAGGCGGCGATGGCGGAGATGGCATGGTCGCCTTTCGTCGGGAAAAGTATGTCCCGGACGGCGGACCGGCCGGAGGCGACGGAGGCAGAGGCGCAGATGTAGTTTTTGAAGTGGATGAAGGGCTTAGAACATTGATGGACTTCCGGTATCAGCGCCATTTTAAGGCAAAGCGCGGAGACAATGGAAGGTCCAAAAACCAGCACGGCAGAGGCGGCGAAGATTTAATTGTCCGTGTACCGCCGGGTACTATTATCCGTGACCGCAGCTCTGATGTTATGATTGCGGATTTAACAGAGCATAAACAACGTGTGGTAGTGGCAAAGGGCGGCCGTGGCGGCCGTGGGAACACACGATTTGCTTCTCCTTCCAACCCGGCCCCGGAAATCAGCGAAAAGGGTGAGCCGGCGGAGGAAAAAGATATTCAGCTTGAGCTGAAGGTGCTGGCAGATGTTGGTCTCGTCGGTTTTCCGAGCGTTGGTAAATCCACGCTGCTTTCTATTGTATCAGCGGCACGGCCGAAAATTGCCGATTATCCATTTACTACACTAAAGCCGAACCTCGGCGTTGTGGATGCAGGAGAAGGAAAAAGCTTTGTCATGGCGGACCTCCCGGGACTTATTGCCGGAGCCCATGAGGGCGTCGGGCTCGGAGCCCAATTCTTACGGCATATTGAACGGACAAGGGTGCTTGTGCATATCGTGGATATGGCCGGCGAACTTGAAGGCCGTGACCCGTTTGAGGATTTCCAGCAGATCAATTCGGAGCTGCGGGAGCACAACCTTCGTCTGCTTGAACGTCCAATGGTGGTAATGGCTAACAAGATGGACATGCCGGGCACGGAGGAACAGCTTGAAGAGTTTAAAAAGAAGCTTCCGGAAGGTATTGAAGTGTTTCCTGTATCTACCCTTAGAAAGCAGGGAATTCAGCCGCTTCTGCAAAGAGTGGCGGATCTGGTGGAAACGACCCCTGCCTTTCATTTATATGATGAAGAAGATCAGGAAGAAAAAGTGGTGTACACGCTCGATGAAAAAGAAGCTCCGTTTTATATCGGCCGTGCCGATGACGGCGCTTATGTACTGTACGGACCGGACATCGAAAAACACTATAGAATGGCAGATCTCTCCCACGAAGATTCGATGCAGCGCTTTTCAAGGAAAATGCGCAACATGGGCGTCGATGAAGCACTGCGCGAGCGCGGAGCTAAGCACGGGGATACAGTGAGGCTGCTGGACTTTGAGTTTGAATTTGTTGATGGGTAATCAGTCAGTGTAAATCAGAGTATAAAAGAGTGTGGTGAAAGCAGTGGCAGACAGAATTGATCATTTCTATCTTGTACGGGAAGATCTGTTAACAGATGCAATGCAGAAAACGTTGGAAGCAAAAGCACTGCTCGAAAGCGGGAAGGTGCACAAGGTGGCAGAAGCGGTACAGCATGTGGATCTGAGCCGCAGCGCATTTTACAAATACCGGGATGCTATTTTTCCGTTCCATACGATGATACAGGAGCAGATTATTACATTATCGATCCAGCTTGCCGATCGTTCAGGCTCCCTCTCAGAGCTGCTTCGTATTGTAGCGGCAGCGAATTCAAATGTGCTGACTATTAATCAGACGATCCCGCTGCAGGGACGGGCAAATATTACGTTAACTGTTGATACATCGGCGCTCAGTCTGGAAATCCGTGACTTTGTGCGCAAAATTCAGGGAATGGAATTTGTGGAAAAGGCTGAAATAGTCGGGTCGGGATCACTGTAAAGAGTAGAAACGCAAAGGAGTGTAGAGAGTGAAGCGAGTGGGATATCTTGGCCCGAGGGGGACTTTTACAGAAATGGCGGCCCGGGTGCTTTTTCATGAGCAGGTGCTCGAGCCATTTGATACGATTGCAGAAGGGATGAAGCTGACGGAGCAGCAGGAGATAGATATTGCTGTCGTACCGCTTGAAAATGCGATCGAGGGCTCGGTGAATGTTACCCTGGACTATTTAATTCATAAGCATGAACTGCCGATCATTGGGGAAGTGACCGTACCGATTGAGCAGCACCTGCTGGCTCGTCCGGAGGAAAGGGAACAATGGCAGCAGGCGGAATTTGTACATTCTCACCCTCATGCCATCGCCCAGTGCCATGAATTTTTAAACCGGTGGATGCCGGAAACAAAAGCGCAGTTCACCAATTCCACCAGCGCCGCTGCGAAAAAGGTGAGCGAGGGTTCTGCTGAAGGTGTGGTTATTGCGACGAGGCTTGCTGCGGAGCAGTACGGTCTGGAAATCGTGAAGGAAAACATTCATGACTATACGAACAACCACACCCGCTTTGTAGTGCTTGCAGGCAGTGAAGAGCGCGCGGAAAGTCTTTCGGAGGATAAGAAAGTAACGGAAAGGACGACTATGGTCATTACGCTGCCCTCCGACTATCCAGGGGCTCTGCATCAAGTACTCGCAGCCTTTTCATGGCGGAAATTAAATTTAACAAAAATTGAATCCCGGCCGATGAAGACCGGGATTGGAAATTACTTTTTTGTCATGGACGTGGAACAGCCGGAGGACGATATTTTGATTCCAGGCGTTATTGCGGAACTGGAAGCGCTTGGCTTCGGTGTCCGGGTTCTCGGGCATTACCCGTGCTTTGAACTCTCTATAGCTGAGGCTAAAGTAGACAGCCGGACATCAGGCTAATTGTCTTCGTTGATCAGGTAGGCATGATTTTTTAAAGCTTCAAGCAGAATGTTGAACTGAGCGTGCGAAGAAATTTCAATGGTATGAAGATGAACGCCGGCGGTCAGCTCTGAGAGCATGGAAGCATTTGTCTTTTTCATATTCTCAATAAAATGGTCCGCGTCGATCCGGCTTTCAATCATTAAGGATGCGGTGATGTCTCCGTAGACGGGATGCTCGACGGAAACATCAATAATTTTCCCCCCGTGATCTACGATCAAGTACAGTTCCTCGAGGGTACTGTCCGGATCGGAAGGGTGGGAGACGGCTACGCGCTTTCGTACTGTCTGTCCCGTCTCTTTATTTTTTATAATAATGTAGCCCTGGGACGTAGCGAGAATAGGGTGACCCTGGGCTTTCAGTAAAGACATGTCCTGGACGATGACCTGGCGGCTGACGCTAGCCCTTGAAGCAAGAGAGCCCCCGGTCAGCGGCCGGGTGGACATTTCAAGCCATTCGAGCAGTTGACTGCGCCGGTCGGCTCCAAGCATTTTTTTAGAAGAATGATTAGGCATAATAATACCTCACTTTGTTAGTTGCTACTCTATATCATAGCGGTAAAGTGTTTTTATTGTAAATTAAAAACTGCCGCCGTTTTATTCAATATCGGGCGGTGAAGACAGGAAGGGGAAACGTAATGGCAGGACATTCAAAATGGAATAATATTAAGCGTCGCAAAGAAGCTCAGGATTCCAAGCGGGCAAAGATATTCACGAAATTGTCGAAGGAGATTTTCGCCGCTGTCCGGGAGGCAGGGGATGATCCCGACCAGAATCTTCGTTTGCGTATGGCGATTACAAAAGCACGGGCAGCGAATATTCCAAATGAAAATATTACGCGGACCATAAAAAAAGCAAAAGGACAGGGCGCGGAACTTCAGTATGAAGAAATGACGTATGAAGGTTACGGTCCCGGTGGAGCGGCTGTAATGGTAAAAACGTTAACTGATAATAAAAACCGGACTGTGGCGGATATTCGCGCCGCTTTTAACAAAAACGGAGGAAACCTGGGGGAGAACGGCTGTGTCTCGTTTCTTTTCAATAAAGAAGGTTTTCTGGCCGTAGACCGTGAAAATGTTGAAGCTGATGAAGACACGTTCATGCTTGAAGCGGTGGAAGCCGGAGCGAATGATGTGGAATACGATGACCACGGCTTTTACATTTATACGGAGCCCGATGATTTTGAAGCTGTAAAAGGAGCTATGGAGCAAACGTATCATTTTTCCACAGCGGAGGTTACAATGATTCCGGAGACGAAAGCCCATTTAGAAGATGAGCATGCCCGGAAAATGCTCAAATTGATCGACACGCTTGAAGATAATGACGATGTGCAGAGCGTATACCATAACTTTGAAGCAGAAGAAGAGCAGATGGAACGTCTCGAAGTTTCCTCTTAAACCTTTCACCCCGCCGGTGGAAGGTTTTTAACGCGCAGGCGTTTGGCAGACTGGGCGAATAGTCATTTTTCAACGGGGACGATCTTTGCTATGATATAGGAAAGCATGTTCGCATTTCAATAAGGCGAGGAGAGGACCGCAGTGATCGAATTCGTAAAGGGACGCGTGGACCATATAAAAGGAGACACCATCACGATTGAAAACAACGGCATCGGCTATTTAATATATTGTTCCAATCCTTTTGTATTTAACGGCCAGCAGACAGATGAAGAAACGGTAGTGTATACATATCAGTATGTAAAAGAGGACGTGAACCGTCTGTACGGCTTTCGTTCAAGAAAAGAGCGCGAGCTGTTTGAACAGCTGCTGCAGGTTTCGGGGATAGGGCCTAAAGGAGCCCAGGCGATTCTGGCCTCCGGGGATCCCGGGCAGGTGGTAGGAGCTATTGAAAACGAGGACGAAACGTTTCTAACGAAATTCCCGGGAGTCGGTAAAAAAACAGCAAAGCAGATGATAATCGACCTGAAAGGAAAATTGACCGGCGTTTATGATGCGGTAACAGTAGCAGGAGCACCGGTGTCTCTACTGGATGAGCAGCAGCCGGAGGGAGACCTCGAGGAAGCGCTTAAGGCGCTGACGGCTCTGGGTTACGGAGAAAAAGAAATCAAAAAAGTGCGTCCTCATTTGGAGAAGGAACAGCTGAGTGCAGATGAATATGTAAGAAAAGCCCTGCAGTGGATGCTCACATAGCAGAAAACGGAGGAGGAAAAATTCTTGGAGGACAGAATTGTTTCTCAGGAAGCAGAATCAGGAGAAGATTTGGTGGAACAAAGTATCCGTCCGGACCGGCTTCGGGAATATATCGGCCAGCGTAAAGTGAAGGAAAACCTGGAAGTGTTTATTGAAGCGGCAAAGCTCCGGGAAGAACCGCTTGATCATACATTGCTGTATGGGCCGCCCGGTCTTGGAAAAACGACGCTCGCTATGATTATCGCGCGCGAGATGGACGTAAATATCCGGACGACGAGCGGCCCTGCTATTGAGCGCCCCGGGGATCTGGCCGCGGTCATGACAGCTCTCGAGCCCGGTGACGTACTTTTTATCGATGAGATACACCGACTCCCCCGGGCGGTGGAGGAAGTTCTATACCCGGCGATGGAGGATTTTTGCATTGATATCGTGATTGGCAAGGACAGCTCTGCGCGTTCTGTGCGCCTTGATCTTCCCCCGTTCACATTGATCGGTGCGACTACGAGAGCGGGGCTGCTCTCCGCACCGCTCAGAGATCGTTTCGGGGTGCATGCGCGCCTGGAGTACTACGTGGAGGAGGACCTGGCTGAAATCGTCCGGCGTTCGGGGGATTTATTCCAACTCGATATTGATAAAGGGGCAGCCTACGAGCTCGCCAGAAGATCCCGTGGGACCCCCCGGGTGGTCAACCGGCTGCTGCGCCGGGTACGTGATTTTGCGCAGGTGCAGGGAGACGGAAGCATTACGATGGAACTGGCGAATCATGCACTCGAGCGGCTGCAGGTGGATAAGCTCGGTCTTGACCATATTGACCATAAATACCTGCTCGGCTTGATTGAAACCTTCCGGGGCGGTCCGGCCGGCGTGGAGGCAATAGCGGCAAAGATCGGGGAGGAGGCCCATACGCTTGAAGACGTGTATGAGCCGTATTTAATGCAGATCGGATTTTTACAGCGGACCCCGCGAGGAAGAAAAGCAGCTCCGCTTGCGTACGAGCATTTCGGTTATCCGTATCAGGAAGAAAATACATGAGCCGTATTTAAGGGGCCAGCACTTTGCGGTGCTGGATTTCTTTCGTGCATAAAACAGTAAACTCCTATATAATAGCTTTTGGTTTTACGTGATTGAACGAATAGGAAGGGTTAGCCATGAATATAAATGAATTTGATTTTGAACTGCCGGAGGAGCTGATCGCACAGCAGCCGCTGAAAGAACGGGATCAGTCGCGGCTGCTTGTGATGAATACGAAGGAAGAGACAATTGCGCATGAACGCTTTCATCAAATTGAAGATCACCTTGAGGCCGGCGACTGTTTAGTGCTTAACAACACAAAAGTATGGCCGGCAAGACTCATCGGGGAAAAGCAAGAGACAGGTGCCGGGATTGAAGTACTCCTGCTGCAGCAGGAGGGCGACACGTGGGAGACGCTTGTGAAGCCGGCGAAACGAGTGAAACCTGGAACCGTAGTCACCTTTGGAGACGGACGGTTAACTGCAGAATGCACGAAGGTGCTTGAGCATGGGGGCCGGCAGATGGTGTTTACCTATGACGGTATTTTTCTTGAGATTCTTCAGGAGCTTGGCGAAATGCCGCTGCCTCCGTATATCAAAGAAAGGCTTGAAGACCAGGACCGGTACCAGACTGTGTATGCTGAGCATTACGGATCCGCTGCAGCCCCTACGGCAGGTCTTCACTTTACGTCGGAGCTGCTTGAACGGCTGAAAGCAAAAGGAGTTCGTACGGCGCATGTGACGCTGCATGTTGGGCTCGGAACGTTTCGCCCGGTATCCGCCGAAACGGTGGAGGAGCATGATATGCACGCGGAATTTTATCATCTGCCTCAGGAAACAGCTGATATTTTAAATGAAACGAAATCGGCAGGTAAACGTATAATTGCAGTGGGGACGACGTCAGCGCGTACGCTCGAAACCGTGGCAGGCAAACAGGAAAATAAATTTATGGAAGCGAGAGGCTGGACGGATATTTTCATTTATCCCGGCTACACGTTTCGTGGAATCGACGGACTTTTAACCAATTTCCATCTGCCAAAATCTACTCTTGTGATGCTTGTGAGCGCTCTTGCCGGGAAGGAATTTCTTTTCCGGGCATACGGGGAAGCCATACGCGAAAGATACCGCTTTTTTAGTTTTGGAGATGCAATGCTTATACACTCGGGAGGAAATAACGGATGACCGCAGTAACATATGAACATATTAAAACGTGCCGGCAGTCAGGGGCGCGGCTCGGCAAAGTGCACACACCACACGGATCGTTTGAAACTCCTGCTTTTATGCCAGTGGGAACACTTGCCACCGTAAAAACTTTGAGCCCGGAGGAACTGGAGTCGATGGGCGCAGGGATGATTTTAAGCAACACGTATCATTTATGGATACGGCCCGGCGAAGATATTGTAGAAGAAGCCGGCGGTCTGCATAAATTCATGAACTGGAATAAGCCAATTCTCACCGATTCCGGAGGTTTTCAGGTCTTCAGCCTGAGCAAGCTTCGGGATATTAAAGAAGAAGGCGTTCATTTCCGGAACCATATTTCCGGAGCCAAATTATTTCTCTCCCCGGAAAAAGCGATGCAGATTCAAAACTCTCTTGGCGCCGACGTGATGATGGCATTTGACGAGTGCCCGCCTTATCCGGCCGAGGAAGACTACATGAAAGCATCTGTTGAGCGGACGACTAGATGGGCTGAACGGTGCCTTGAGGCACATACGCGTCCGAAGGATCAGGCGTTATTTGGAATCGTGCAGGGCGGAGATTACCGGCATTTGCGTGAAAAATCTGCAAAAGAGTTGATTTCAATGGACTTTCCGGGTTACGCTATAGGCGGATTATCTGTTGGAGAGCCGAAGGAAACGATGAACCGAGTGCTGGAATACACCGCCCCGCTTCTTCCTCAAAACAAACCACGCTATTTGATGGGAGTCGGGTCGGCAGATGCGTTAATTGACGGATCTATCCGTGGGATAGATATGTTTGATTGCGTTCTTCCAACAAGAATCGGACGAAACGGTACGTGTATGACAAGCAAAGGCAGACTGGTCGTAAGAAACGCTTCAAATGCCAGAGACTTCCGCCCGATCGATGAGGAATGCGGGTGCTATACCTGCCGCAATTACTCCAGGGCTTACATCCGGCATTTGATTAAAAGTGAAGAAACGTTCGGCGTCCGGCTTACTTCGTACCATAACTTGTATTTCCTGCTGTCTTTAATGCAGCAAGTACGCGAGGCTATCCAGCAAGATCGTCTGCTCGATTTTCGGGAAACTTTTTTTGAACAATACGGCTTTAACCGTCCGGATGCTAAAAATTTCTAGATCGGGGAAGCTAAAGGGACAAGGGGTGAAACAGTGAGTACAATTATCGTATTAGTTTTGATGTTTCTCATATTCTATTTCCTTTTGATTCGTCCGCAGCAAAAGCAGCAGAAGCGGATCAAGGAAATGCATGCGAATTTGCAGAAGGGTGACCGTATCGTTACTATCGGCGGTATACACGGCACCATTGATGCTATTGATGAAAACAAACTCATCGTGGACGTAGACGGCAACATTAAATTGACGTTTGACCGTAACGCAGTCCGCGAAACAGTAAATGAATAGTTTGTACAGAATTCCCGTTTATTCATAAACGGGAATTTTTTCATCCTGTGAAAAAAGTATGTTTGCCACATCTTCATGGTTAAGTATAATGAAAAGCAGGAGGTGTTCTGATGGAAAAAGCCTGGGAAGAATGGAAACCTGTTGTTTATCCGGTGCTTGAGAGTAAAGTGAAGGAGTTTGAAACTTTGGGATACAAAAACATACATATAGATGAAATCTGGGAAATGAGTGTAAGCCAAATGAAAAAGCGTCAGACAGAGCCGGCATTACATACAATTGTGCAAACAATACTGCATATGAAAATGCACGATTACATGCAGCAGAAAACGATCGAATCGTACAAAAAAATCGAACAAAAGAAAAACTATGATGAAGCACTGGAGGAAATACTAGCCCAGGTCAGCGGTAATGTAGCAGAAAAGGTCGATTGACATTTAATTCTGCGCATACGTATAATTGCTCTTGTTTGAGAAACATTGAATGGGACGGATACAAAAGAGATGGACCAGACGGCACGCTCCGTTCTGGTTTATTTATGGGAGCAGAAGCATCATATAACGGAGGATCGAAGCACGGAAGGATGAACCTGTAATGGTAAAGAAATCAAGGATTGTTTATTTCTTTTTAATTATTTTTGCGCTGGCGGCATTAATGATCCCAACGTCGGAGAAAATTGTGAACGGTATTGACCTCGGGCTTGATCTTCAAGGCGGATTTGAAGTGCTCTATGAAGTAGAGCCACGGGAAGAAGGACAGGAAATTACAGATGAAACTCTGCAGAACACGGTAGCTGCGCTGACGCAGCGGGTGGATATTTTAGGTGTCTCCGAGCCGAATATTACCATTGAAGGTGATGACCGTATACGTGTGCAGCTCGCTGGTGTTGAAGATCAGCAGTCCGCACGGGAGCTCCTTTCTACAGAAGCGAACCTTAGCATCAGGGATGTAGACGATAACGAACGGCTATCCGGAAGTGACATTCAGGAAAACAGCGCTTCGGTAAACTTTGACGATTCAAACAACCCAATCGTCACGGTTTCCTTAAGAGACGGGGACCAGTTTGGCGAGGTGACGGAAAATATTATTAACGAATACTCGCCTCCAAACAATCGGCTCGTCATCTGGCTGGATTACGAAGAAGGAGATTCCTACGAAGAAGAAGCAACGAAAGAGGATCCGAAATTTATTTCTGCTCCGGCAGTAGATGAGCCGCTGTATACACAGGACATTCAGATTGAAGGCGACTTTAGTGTCGAAGAAGCAGAAAACATTGCGGACATTTTAAATTCAGGGTCGCTGCCGGTAGAACTCGAAGAAGTGTATTCGAATTCAGTCGGTGCCTCTCTCGGTGAACAGGCAATGGATAAAACCATTTTTGCGACGATTATCGGTGTCGGGCTTATTTTCTTATTCATGCTCGTATTCTACCGCTTTACTGGGTTTATCGCTGTGTTGACACTCAGTACCTACATCTATTTTGTGTTGGCCATGTTTAACTTTATCCAGGGCGTATTGACGCTGCCGGGGATAGCGGCACTTGTCCTTGGGGTCGGCATGGCTGTTGATGCGAATATTATTACGTATGAACGGATTAAAGAAGAGATCAAATACGGAAGATCCATTTTATCGGCGTACCGTTCAGGAGCAAGAAGGTCTCTCGGTACAATTATCGACGCGAACGTCACAACCCTGATTGCTGCCGGCGTGCTTTTCTACTTCGGAACAAGCTCGGTGCAGGGCTTTGCCCTGATGCTGATCGTGAGTATACTGGTAAGCTTCATTACGGCAGTGCTTGGTACAAGGCTGCTTCTCGGCCTATGGGTGAACAGCCGGATCTTTAATAAAAAACCGAAGGTGTTTGGCGTAAAGGAGCGTGACATCCATGAACCTTAATAACAGCAGGAAGATCTTAAAACGGGTGATTCCTTTCGTCAAATTCCGTAATGTCTTTTTTCTGATTACTCTCGCATATATTCTTGCCGGAGGCATACTTTTATCAACAATTGGTTTAAATCTGGGCATCGATTTTCAGAGCGGATCTAGAGTAGAGGTTTCCGCGGAGGAGCCATTGACCGAAGAACAGGTACGCTCGGATTTTGAAGAAGTGGAAGGGAATTTGGAGCCGGACGATATTACACTTGGCGGAGACAATAATACAATTGCTTCCGCACGCTTTATCGGAGAGCTTTCCCAGGAGGAAATAGCTGCGGTGCAAACGTATTTTGAAGAAGAATACGGAAGCGTTCCAAATACGGGCACTGTCTCTCCTCAGGTCGGCCAGGAGCTGGCGCAGAATGCATTTATATCTGTGCTGATTGCTTCGCTCGGACTGATAATTTATATCACGATCCGCTTTCAGTTTTTATACGGAGTTGCTTCGATCATTGCCCTTCTTCACGATGCCTTCTTTATTATTGGCTTTTTCAGCCTGCTACAGGTGGAAGTGAACGTACCGTTTATTGCAGCGGTCCTCACAATTGTAGGTTATTCCATTAACGATACGATTGTGACGTTTGACCGGATCCGGGAAAACATGCCCCCGACAGAGGAAATTGAATCGTTTGAAGACCTCGCAGAAGTGGTGGATGTCAGCCTGAATCAGACGCTCACGCGCTCCATCAATACTGTACTGACAGTAGTATTCGCGGCAGCGGCACTGTTTATTTTCGGAGGCGAAGGCATACGGTCATTTTCTCTGGCACTGCTTGTTGGTCTGGTAGCTGGAACGTATTCCTCCATTTTCCTGGCTGCCCAGTTGTGGGTGATCTGGAACTGGAAAAAAATTAAACGGGCCCGTGAAAAGGCGCCGGCAGAGGAAGAGCCGGAAGCCTGAAAAGAAAGCTTCCCTTTTTGAAAGGGAGGCTTTTTATGGTTATTTTTGCAATTATACGGGTATAATAAAGGAGAACACAGATTGTGAAAGGAGTGAAAAAATGAAAGCACAAACAGGTTTAATCATGGGACTTATTTTAGCACTTATTATCGCCATTTTTGCCGTGATTAATGTAAATAGCGTCGAAGTAAATTTATTGTTTGGCACAGGGGAATGGCCTCTGATTATTGTCATTTTGGTTTCGGTATTGCTTGGGGCTATGGTGGCAGGATTTCTCAGCATGTTCCGTATCTATAAGCTGAAAGCAGAGGTACGCCGTCTTCGGAAAGCCTCGGACGATCACAGCGCTTCTGTCGGTTCGAGAACAACCGGCACCACGCACGAAAATGATGATAAAGGAAAAACCAGCCGTTCATCATAAATGCAGTAATTTTCGCTTCTTTTCCCTTTTGCGGGAGAAGAAGCTTTTTTACGAAGATGTATGGAGATAAAATAGCTTTTATCCCGTAAGTATTTTCGATACAATAGTGAATGCAGACAAGGATCATTTGAAACGCTAAAGCAAGAAAAGAGGAAGAGATATATGCTGCAGTCACGAACAAGATGGCATCAGCCCGAAGTGGACGAACGTCTTGCAGAACAGCTTAAAAAAGAGCTGAATGTGAGTGTAATATCTGCGCGGCTTCTTGCTGCAAGAGGATTTGAATCAGCAGAGAAAGTTCGGCAGATGATTCATAATGACTGGTCTATTGTACATAATCCGTATTTGCTTGATGGAATGGAAGAAGCTGTCCGCCGTATCCAGCAGGCGGTTGAAAATAAAGAACGGATTCTCGTTTTCGGAGATTATGATGCGGACGGAGTGTCGAGTACCACCATTATGATCCGGCTCTTAACCGAACTTGGAGCTTCGTTTGGCTGGTATATTCCTAACCGGTTTACGGAAGGGTATGGACCGAATGTTCCGGCTTTTCAGTCGGCTCATGATGAAGGAGCTTCACTCATTATTACCGTGGATACGGGCATCGCGGCGGTTAATGAAATCCAGGCAGCCAATGATTTAGGTATGGATGTTATTATTACAGACCACCACGAACCACCTCCGGAGCTACCGCCTGCGTACGCAATCATTAACCCGAAGAAACCAGGATGCACGTATCCTTTTAAAGAGCTTGCGGGGGTCGGGGTCGGCTATAAGTTAGCCCATGCTCTTCTTACCGCGGAGCCTGTTCACTGGCTCGATATTGTCACGCTTGGCACGATCAGTGACCTTGTACCGCTCGTGGAGGAAAATCGGCTGTTCGTGCAGCACGGGCTCGACCTTTTGACGAACAGCAAACTTCCCGGCATTCAGGCGTTAAAACGAATATGCAGCATTGAAGGGGAACATCTTGAAGAAGACCATGTCGGCTTTGCAATGGGGCCGCGCTTGAATGCAGCCGGCCGCATGGAAGAAGCAGATCCTGCTGTGCATCTTCTGACTGCAGCTACGCTTGATGAAGCGGAATCGTGGGCGGAAATGATCGATGACCTGAATAATGAACGCAAATCGCTTGTTGAAAGCATGACCAAAGAAGCGGTGGAAGAAGTGGAAACGAACTTTCCTGTGGAAGACAATCCATTCATTATTGTCGCAGGGGAAGGATGGAACGCCGGCGTAATTGGCATCGTGGCAAGTCGTCTGGTGGAGAGGTATTACCGCCCGGTAATCGTTATGAGTATTGATGCTGCAAGCGGGGAAGCCAAAGGCTCGGCAAGAAGCATTGAAGGCTTCGATATGTTCAAGGAGCTTTCGAAAAACCGCGACGTGCTTCAAAAGTTCGGAGGGCACCCAATGGCGGCCGGCATGTCTTTGGACCCTGCTGATATCGACACCCTGAGAACCCGCATGGTCATCCAGGCAAAAGAAACGCTGAGCAGCGAACTGCTTGTTCCGGCTACGCACATTGACGTGCATGTTTCAGTAAGTGACATTACGATTGAGGCGGTCGAGGACCTGCGAAACCTTGCGCCGTTTGGCGTTGGTAATCCAAAGCCGGTTTTCCGGATTGAAAAAACGGTTCTCGAATCAGTGAAAACAATAGGCGCATCGAAAAATCACTTGAAGATGGCGCTGGCTGCCGGTGGAAAAAAACTTGATTGTGTCGGATTTCATCTCGGGTATTTATCGGAAAGCCTGACAGAAAATGAAGAGGTGTCCGTCGTCGGGGAGCTGAGTATCAATGAATGGAACGGCTTCCGCAAGCCACAGCTATTTTTAAAGGATGCAAAGGTGGAGCAGATTCAAATATTTGACCGCAGAAAAGAAAAGCGGGTGATGTTTTCGGACAGTACAGACACAGCAGTTCTGGCTTTCACAGAAGAACAGCGGAAAGAACTGGCGGCATCTGCGGGACATGCTGCCATTCTTAACGGGGCCGATATGGAAGGCCGGACGCATCATGCGGCTAATGTAGTGATAGCGGATATGCCGGCCTCTCTTGATACGCTGAAGCAGGCACTTGCGGTGTTCCCGCAGGCGGCGAACATTTATGTTTACTTTCAGGGAAGAGAAAAAGCGTATTTTCATTCGATGCCTTCACGAGAGCAGTTTAAATGGTATTACGCTTTCCTGAAAAAGCGCGGTTCGTTTGATCTGAACAGTCAGGGCAGGAAACTGGCCGAATATAAACAGTGGAAGACGGAAGATTTGTTTTTTATGAGCCAAGTGTTTTTTGAATTAGGTTTTGTTAAAATGAAGGATGCGGTTGTCTCGGCAGAGGATAAGCCTGCGAAAAAGGATTTAACTGACTCCTCCTCCTACCAGGAAAAAATGGAGGCGAGAAATGTCGAGCAGGAATTGATGTTTACTCCGTTTCCGCAATTAAAAAAACGGCTCCTTTCCTGGCTGCCGGAAAAGGAAGAAACTATATTAGATATTAGGAAGAAGGTAAACCATGGACTTTAAAGATTACATAACAGTGATCGAAGATTATCCTGAAAAGGGAATCCGGTTTAAGGATATTACAACCCTTATGCAGAACGGCCCGGTGTACCGGCAGGCCATCGACAATATGATCGAATTTGCCGGGAAGCATGATGTTGATGTAATTGTCGGACCGGAGGCAAGAGGGTTTGTAGTCGGATGTCCGGTTGCTTATGCAATGAAAAAAGCATTTGTACCGATCCGCAAGGAAGGTAAGCTGCCACGGGAAACTATTACGGAGGATTACGGCCTGGAATACGGGGAAGCGAGCCTGTCGATCCATACAGACGCCATTAAGCCCGGCCAGCGGGTGCTTATCACCGATGACCTGCTTGCTACTGGAGGCACCGTAAGAGCTACTGTGCAGCTGGTGGAAAAGCTGGGGGGAGTTGTGGCAGGCCTTGCATTCTTTATTGAGCTTTCCTATCTGGAGGCAAGAAACAACAAAGAATTGAATGACTACAATATCTATTCTCTAGTCACGTTTGATTAATAAAAATATTTGTCTTAAGCCCCCTGCCAACCAGTGGTTCGGGGGTTATTATTATACCTGAAAGAGTCTGCGGCGGAAAAAAGGCTTGAGGGTTGAAATTAGAGTCAATTAGCGTTATATTTCTTCATATTCAGATATTTATGTCCGGTAATTGTACCGTGTATCTATTATAAGGTGGAAAGGCGAATAAGGGTGATTCCATGACGATTGATGAAGTAATGGAAAAAGCGGGCGTTTATTTATCCGAAGCGAATGTCGCTTTTTTGGATAAAGCTTATCATTATGCAGAAAAAGCCCATCAGGAACAATACCGGAAGTCAGGCGAGCCTTATATCCTGCACCCTATTCAGGTAGCCGGTATTCTAATAGAACTGCAGTTGGATCCTGATACGATCGCGGCTGCTTTTATGCATGATGTGGTTGAAGACACAGAAGTGACCGTCGAAGATCTCGAACGGGAATTTAACAGCGAAGTTGCCATGCTTGTCGATGGTGTCACGAAGCTGAAAAAAATTAAATACAAATCGAAGGAACAGCAGCAGGCGGAAAACCACCGCAAGATGGTGGTTGCAATGGCCAAGGATATCCGGGTGATCCTGATTAAGCTTGCAGACCGCCTGCATAACATGCGGACCCTGAAGCATCTTCCACCGGAAAAACAGCGCCGCATTTCTAACGAAACATTGGAAATTTTTGCCCCGCTTGCTCATCGATTAGGTATTTCCACAATCAAATGGGAGCTTGAGGACACGGCGCTCCGTTACCTCGAGCCCCAGCAGTATTATCGCATTGTGAATTTGATGAAACAAAAGCGCGCCGAACGGGAAGAATA
The DNA here is from genome assembly GCF_034497705.1 of Marinococcus luteus. GTDB lineage: Bacteria > Bacillota > Bacilli > Bacillales > Marinococcaceae > Marinococcus > Marinococcus luteus_A. Next base: position 59,177 of record NZ_JAXRUV010000003.1, read on the forward strand.
CATTGATCAGGTGATTGATAACATTCAGGAAAACGTGAATGATTTAAAAATCAATGCCGAAATGTACGGGCGGCCGAAGCATATTTACAGCATTTACCGAAAAATGGTGAAGGATAAAAAGCAGTTTAATGAAATTTATGACCTGCTGGCTGTACGTATTATTGTTGATAGTATCAAAGACTGTTACGCTGTGCTTGGAATCATTCACACCTGTTGGAAGCCGATGCCGGGCCGGTTCAAGGACTATATCGCCATGCCGAAGGCGAATATGTACCAGTCCCTTCATACGACCGTCATCGGGCCGAACGGTGAGCCTCTTGAAGTACAGATACGCTCCAGGGAAATGCACCGTATCGCCGAATTTGGTGTAGCAGCTCACTGGGCGTATAAGGAAGGCAAAGACGCGCAGAACAAACAGTCCCTTGAAGACAAGCTCACCTGGTTCCGTGAAATTCTGGAATGGCAGGATGATACGCCGGATGCCCAGGAGTTTATGGAATCGCTCAAGATCGACTTATTTTCCGACATGGTATTTGTGTTCACGCCAAAGGGCGATGTCATTGAGCTTCCGCGGGGGTCAGTCCCGATTGATTTCGCCTACCGGATTCATACGGAGATCGGCAACCGGTCGATTGGGGCAAAGGTGAATGGCAAAATGGTGCCGCTCGATCATGAGCTGACCACCGGTGACATTGTAGAAATGCTTACGTCCAAGCATTCCTACGGACCAAGCCAGGATTGGCTGAAGCTGACGAAAAGCTCTCATGCCAAAAACAAAATTAAACAGTTTTTCAAAAAAGAACGGCGTGAAGAAAATATTCAAAAAGGCCGTGAAATGGTGGAGCGCGAGCTGCGGGCGCAAAATTACGAGCCAAAAGAGATATTAAACGAAGAGAACCGGCAGGAAACAGCCGACAAATTCAGCTTTTCCAACGATGAAGATATGTTTGCGGCAGTAGGGTATAACGGGGTCAGTCCGAAGCAGATCGTTACAAGGCTGACTGACCGGGCCCGCCAGGAGCAGGAACAGGCGGCTGAACAAAAGTCTGTAGCTGAAGCTGTCAAAGACGTACAGCCGGCAACGCCGACGAGAAAGACTGGCGCCGGAGTGAGAGTGAAAGGCGTCGATAATCTGCTCGTGCGCCTGTCGCGGTGCTGTAACCCGGTTCCCGGTGATGAAATTGTAGGCTTTATTACGAAAGGTAGGGGCGTTTCCGTGCACCGGAGCGACTGTCCAAATATTAAAAACGAAGATTCAGAACCGCGTCTATTGTCTGTGGAATGGGAAGGTGCGGCTGAGAAGTCGAAAAACTATAATGTGGATATTGAAGTGACCGGCTATGACCGGCGCGGGCTTTTAAACGCTGTGCTCCAGGCGGTGACTGAAACGAAAACCAACATGAGCGCTGTCAGCGGCAAAGCAGATAAGAACAAAATGGCTATTATTCACGTGACAGTAAATATCAGCAATACCGATCATCTGCGCCGGGTCGTGGATAAAATTAAGGGGCTCCCTGACATTTATTCCGTACGGCGGGTGATGCATTAACGATTTGCAGGAAAGAAAGGGTCGTTCATCGTGAAAGTGGTACTGCAGAGAAGCAAAGAGGCGGCGTGCCGAGTTGGGGATGAAGTAACAGGGGAAATATCTTCAGGACTGGTGCTTTTTGTAGGCATTCACGGAGAAGATACGGAAAAGGACCTGGCGTGGATGGCCGAGAAGGTGAGCAATCTCCGTGTATTTGAAGACGAAGCGGGGAAAATGAACCGGTCTGTGCTCGACGCGGGCGGCCGCGTGTTATCTATTCCGCAGTTTACGCTCTATGGTAATACGCAGAAAGGACGCCGGCCGAACTTTATGGAGGCGGCCTCGCCAGAGCAGGCCAAAGCGTACTACCTCCAGTTTAACGATCTTCTCGCAGAACAAAGTGTTCACGTGGAAACAGGTGTATTCGGCGCGGATATGGATATATCTCTTACGAATGACGGCCCGGTGACACTCATACTGGATTCCCCGAAAAGCCAGGGAAATGGTTGACAATCCCCGGGAAGATTCGTAAGATTGTTTTACAGAAGAACAGCTAAAGCCGATGATAAAGAAAGTAAACAGCGCGGCAGAATGCCAGAGAGGAAGGACCTGAGGCTGGAAGTCCTTCTCTTTCTCCCCTGTTGAAAGACACTTTGTAGGTTTTATTTCGAATGCTGACGAGCAGCCGGTAGGAATAAACGTACGCCTTCGTTACAGGCATAAAGTGGAAACGAGTGTCGTTTCAATTAGGGTGGCAACGCGGATTAACCGTCCCTCATGATTCATGAGGGACGGTTTTTTTATGTGGAAAGACTGAACATATTAAGGGAGGAAAGAGCATGGCTTATCGAATTCCAAGAGGGACCCAGGATATACTGCCGGGTGAGTCGGAAAAATGGCAGTTTATTGAACAAAAAATAGACGATATCTGCAGCCGGTTCAACTACAGTGAAATAAGAACCCCTGTTTTTGAACAAACCGAGCTGTTTGCACGGGGAGTGGGGGACTCCACGGATATTGTACAAAAGGAAATGTATACGTTCGAAGACAAAGGCGGAAGACAGCTCACACTCCGCCCGGAAAATACGGCTTCCATCGTGCGTTCCTACGTAGAAAACAAAATGTATGGCTGGCCCGGACAACCGGTCAAACTGTATTACACTGGGCCGATGTTCCGCTATGAGCGTCCGCAGTCCGGGCGCATGAGGCAGTTTGTGCAATTCGGCGTGGAAGCAATCGGAAGTGCGGATCCTGCGATTGATGCAGAAGTTATCGGTCTTGCCATGCAGTTTTATGAAGAAATGAATCTCAAGGGCCTTAAGCTGGTTGTCAATAGCCTGGGGGACAAGGAGAGCCGGGCGGCTCACCGCGCGGCGCTTGTTTCTCATTTTGAGCCCCGTATCGGAGAATTCTGCAGTGACTGCCAGGAGCGCCTGCACACCAATCCGCTCCGGATTCTGGACTGCAAAAAGGATAAAGACCACCCGCTGATGGCGGATGCGCCTTCTATTCTTGATCACTTAAATGAAGAGTCAAGCAGCTATTTCAACCAGGTGAAAACAATGCTTGATGAAATGGGCATTCCTTACGAGGTGGATGCGAACCTTGTACGCGGTCTTGATTATTACACCCACACGGCCTTCGAAATTATGATTGAGGGAGAAGGCTTTGGTGCGATTACAACGCTTATGGGCGGTGGCCGTTACAATGGGCTGATCGAGGATATTGGCGGCCCGGACACGCCTGGCATCGGCTTTGCGCTTAGCATCGAGCGTCTGCTGATGGCGCTCAATACCCAGAACGTAGAGCTGCCGGCAGAAAAAAACCTGGACTGCTACATTGTGGCAATGGGGGAGGAAGCCAAAAAGCGCTCCGTTTCCCTGGTGCACGAGCTCCGGAGGGCAGGCATCAAAGCCGATAAGGATTACATGGACCGTAAAACAAAAGCCCAGTTTAAAGCCGCGGACCGTACGAACAGTACCTTCACCGTTGTCATTGGCGACGATGAGCTGGAAGCAGAAGCAGTTAACATTAAAAATATGGAAACCGGCACGCAGGAAGAAGTGCCGCTGTCGGCATTTATTACTACTATGCAGGAACGTACAGGGAGGAAAGCACAATGATAGGACGGACGCATCATTGCGGAGACATTCAGGAAGCACTGATAGGCGAAAAAGTACGATTGAAGGGCTGGGCCCAGACCCGCCGGGATTTGGGCCAGGTGGTATTTATTGATCTCAGGGACCGTTCGGGGATCGTGCAGGTAGTAGCGACTCCGGAACAGTCCCAGGAGGCACTGAACGCAGCGGAAAGGGTCCGCAGTGAATACGTGCTCGATGTAGAAGGAATTGTCGTACAGCGCGATGAAGAAACGTACAATGAAAAAATTCCGACCGGAAAGGTGGAAGTCCGGGTTGATAAGCTTTCAATTATGAATGCCTCAAAGCCACTGCCGTTTCAAATTGAAGCAGATACTAATGTTTCTGAAGATGTCCGGCTCCGCTACCGCTACCTTGATCTTCGGCGGCCGGATATGCAGGAGACGTTCAAACTCCGGCATCAGACAACCAAGTTTATCCGCCGTTTTCTCGATGACCGTGATTTTTTCGATATGGAAACACCGATGCTCACCAAAAGCACGCCTGAGGGTGCACGAGACTATCTGGTGCCAAGCCGGGTCCACCCCGGGGAATTTTATGCTCTGCCACAGTCCCCGCAGCTGTTTAAACAGCTTTTAATGGTCTCGGGATTTGAGCGTTATTACCAGATTGTACGTTGTTTCCGGGACGAGGACCTGCGGGCTGACCGGCAGCCAGAATTTACCCAGGTGGACATTGAAACAGCCTTTTTGGAGACAGAGGACCTTTTCTCCATGATGGAAACAATGATGGCCGGGCTGTTGAAGGAAACGCGCGGGGTCGACATTGAAACACCATTCCCGCGTATGACGTATTATGAAGCGATGAACCGGTACGGATCCGACAAGCCGGAAACAAGATTTGGCATGGAGCTTGTAGAGCTGACCGATGTTTTAAAGGACAGTGATTTTAAAGTATTTAAAAATGCTGCGGCTTCGGGAGGCATCATTAAAGGGCTGAACGTCAAAGGTGTGGCTAACCAGATGTCACGGAAGGAAATTGACGATCTGGCAGAATTTGTGGCTGCATACGGGGCGAAAGGGCTCGCCTGGCTGAAGGTAGAGGAAAATGAACTGAAAGGCCCGGTTGCGAAATTCTTAAGCGATGAAGAAACAGTATCGCTCCGGGAAGCGATGGGAGCAGAAGCAGAAGACCTGCTGTTCTTTGGAGCAGACAGCCACCAGGTGGTATGGGATTCTCTTGGCGCTCTGCGCCTAAAATTCGGAAAAGAGCTCGACATGATTGACCGCAGCACCTTTAATTTCCTTTGGGTTACAGAATTTCCGCTGATGGAGTATAACAAGGACGAAGACCGCTATGTAGCGATGCACCATCCGTTTACACGGCCAGTGGAGGGCGATACCCACCTGCTTGAAAAAAAGCCGGAAGATATCAGAGCGGAGGCTTACGACCTCGTGTTGAATGGTTATGAAATTGGCGGGGGATCGCAGCGTATTTATGAAAAAGATCTGCAGGAAAGAATGTTTACGGCTCTTGGATTTAATAAAGAAGAGGCGAAAGAACAGTTCGATTTTCTTATGGAAGCCTTTGATTACGGTGCACCGCCACACGGCGGCATAGCGTTTGGCCTTGACCGGATTGTTATGATCCTCGCAGGCAGAAATAATCTGAGAGATACGATCGCCTTCCCGAAAACGGCGAGCGCAACTGATCCATTGACTCAGGCGCCTGGGAAAGTCAGCAGCAGACAGCTTGATGAACTGCATCTTAAGCTCGATGTGTTTGAAAAAGAAGATGCAGACGAATAAAAAGCTATAAATGGTCAAGCTGATGAAACTGCTCAACAAAAGCACCGGGGTCTGAATTAATCTGAAAAGTGCGGATGCCCTGAATCGTGTGAATGTAAAGAAAACCTATTTTTCCAGGTTCATAGCGGTAGGAAACGTCGAGCACTTCCTTGAGAGGATAAGAAATTTCCTGATCGTGGCCGTAAGAGATTTGATCTTCTTTTAAGCAAAGGGGAATTTCCACAGGGACCCTTTTTTTCTGAAAATCCTCAATTACGTGTTCTGTATACGTTGCATTAAGCCTGGCTAATGTTTCTGTCATCATCGGCTCCTTTTAAGGCTCTGTGCACCTTAGAATGTTGTAGTAACGTTCTTGACCGAATTATACGAAAGTGCTAATATATAATCAAACAATGTGAAGAGTCCTGAGGTGTTCGTGAAGCACTGATCGTTTTGAGCCAACACATTCACATTGGGAGCCTGTCGTCTTGTTCTGGATTACAAGCCTCAATGTTTGGGGAAGTATGAACGAACAAGCAAGGCACCCACCTGCCATGAGCAGGTTCAAAAACAAGTTCGTTTGACGGCACATTGGGACTCTTCCTGTTTTATTTAAATTGTTATGCATCCTCCGGCGCGTGAATAGTGCACCGGAGGTTTTTTACATAAACCCGGCGAAACTAATGAACTGTTATGGCAGTAAGAGAAACGCAGGTGAACATACATTGAGAAAACTCCGTTCTAAGCTTCTGGTAATCACCTTGATCATAACAGCGCTTCCGCTGTTAATCTTTGGGGTGGTTTTGTTCGAATCCCAGCGTTCAGAAATGGAATCCCAGCTTGAGGGTTCTTTATTTTCGTTATCCAATAATCTGTCATTAACGATGGAGAGCGTTCTTTCGGAACGAATGAACGACCTGGACATGATGACGATGAATCCTGTTTTGCAGGATGAGAATGCAGAGCCTTCCGATATACGAAACGAGCTTGAACAAATGGTGGACGCGGAAAGTTTATATATGGGTATTGTTTACATAGATACGAATGGAGATATTGTTACGTCCACCCGGGATGAAGTGATAGGCAAAAACGTCTCCGACCGAGTATGGTACCAGAAGGCACGGGAGGGCAATCCAACGCTTGAAGAAGCGTTTATAGATCCAATTTTAAAGCAGCCAATTATTCCTCTCGCAGGACCGGTGGAAAATGATGCAGGAAATGTGATGGCTGTCATTTCTCCCTCGATTAATGAAAATGCGCTGTGGGAAGTGCTCTGGCAGCGCCTGAATAAAATGGGCGAGCATGAACGTTTTTCCGGGCAGGCCTTTGTCGTTAATAATGAAGGGGAGTATATTGCATACCCGAACTCGGGCTATGTGCTCGAGGAAAGCTTTCTTGAAGAGCAGGGAATGGAAGAAAATTCTATTGAAGAACTGATCGCAGGGAAGGAGGATCAGCTGATTGAGCACGGAAATGATGTTTCCGTAGTTACGCCGGTGGAGAATGTAGGGAGCCTGGCAAATGAATGGTACGTCGGCTATACGGTGCCCAAAAGCGGATTCTATGCGAATCTCCGGCAGCTCGTATATAGCTACTTGTTTGTTTTCAGCATTGTTTTAATCATTACGGTGTTTGCCGTTTTTAAGCTGTCCAAATATATCGTGCATCCTGTCGAGCGCCTTGCAGAAGCGACAAGCCGTTTTGCAATAGGCAAAAAGGTGTTTCCGCTGCAGACCAACGCTTATGAAGAAGTGGATGTGCTGACTAAAACATTTAATCATATGTCAGAGCAGCTTGAAGAAAGAGAGCGGGGGCACCGCCAGTCCACGATGATTCTGGAAACGACAGATAATGGAGTAATAGCTGTCTCCAGAGATTTTACGAATATTACTACGTTCAACGCGATGTGCGAAAAGCTGTTTGGAATTGACCGGAAAGAAGCGCTTGGCCACTCCGTGCAGCAGGTAATGGAAAAATCTGAAGACTTCCGCATGTTCGCCCGGGAAATAGAAGCACACCGTCTGAATGACATGCAGCTTGAGATGAAAGAAATCGAAGCGCCTATCAACGGGAAAAAACGTACCTTTCTAGTGAACATGACCATTCTCCCTCCCATGGACGCCCGGGAGTCCTCTGAGGGCATTGTACTTATATTTAACGATATTACTGAAAAGAAAGACATGGAAAATGAGCTTGTCCGAAGCGAAAAGCTGAAAATGGTAGGGCAGCTGTCTGCAGGCTTTGCACATGAAATCAGGAATCCACTCACAACTATTAAAGGGTTCGTGCAGCTGTTCCGCCAGTCGGCAAAGAAAGAAAAGGATATTCAGCATTACGATTTAGTACTGAATGAAATTGACCGAATGAATAGCATTGTGGAGGATCTGCTTGGTCTTGCCAGACCTACAAGCTCCGGAGATGAAGACGGTATTCAGGTAAATAGTCTGCTTGAAGAACTGCTCGAGCTGTACAGTCAGCAGGCTGTAAAAAACAAAACATTCATTTATACGAATTTTGATGATCTTCCGGAAATAATCGGAGATCGAAAGAAATTATCCCAGGTGTTTGTGAATCTGATCAAAAACGGTCTGGAAGCGATGCCGGAGGGAGGCGTGCTGCGGGTGGAAACATCCATGCACTGGACCGAAGAGCCGTATTATGAAGTGAAAATAAAGGATACTGGGAGCGGTATGAGTGAAGAGCAGCTGCAGAAAATCGGAAATCCTTTTTATACGACCAAATCAAATGGAACTGGTCTCGGGCTGATGACCGTGTTTCAAATTGTGGAGGATTTCAAAGGGACGCTGGAGGTCGATTCCGCTCCTGGCAACGGAACCGAATTTAACGTGCGACTCCCGGCACACCTGGCCGGAGAAACGATGAGCAGTGACAGCCAAAATGCAAATTAAAGACGCCTCCACTTAAGGCGTCTTTTTTGTGTAAACCCCGTTTTGACAGGCAGCATCGCAGGTGGCTTATGTTTTCTTCTTTGCGGGTTTGATTTGACGGTACACGTCCGCCAGCGCTTTTTCAAATTTGCTGTTGTTTTTCGGTTCGTAATACTGCTCGTTTTTAAGCTTGTCCGGCAGGTACTGCTGCGGCACCCATCCCCGTTCGTCATTATGCGGGTACTCATACTCGTTGCCGCGGCCAAGAGCCCCGGCCCCTTTGTAATGGGAATCCCGAAGGTGCGAGGGAACGCCCGGCGTGCCTGCTTTCAGCATCGCCTCCCGTGCTGCGTCAAGCGCTTTATAAGCGCTGTTTGATTTAGGGGAGAGGCAGAGCTCTATAACGGCATCTGCGAGCGGTATTCTTCCTTCCGGAAAACCCAGCCGTTCGGCAGCTTCAACAGCAGCAAGAGCTCTCGGACCGGCCTGGGGGTTGGCCAGCCCGATGTCCTCATAGGCGGTGACGATAAGCCGGCGGCCGATGCTGATTAAGTCCCCTGCTTCAATTAAACGGGCGAGGTAATGGAGCGCGGCATCAGGATCACTGCCCCGAATGGATTTTTGAAAGGCGGAAAGTACATCGTAGTGGTGGTCGCCATCTTTATCATGAGTGAAACGCTTCTGTTGAATGCACTCCTCAGCGACACTCTGAGTAAGGCGAATGATGCCGTCATCGTCCGGCTTCGTGCTGAGTACGGCAAGCTCAAGCGCGTTAAGCGCAGCACGCACATCGCCGCCGCCAGCTTCAGCCAGATGCGTTTGTGCCTCCGTGGTTATTTCTGTCCGGTACGCGCCCATCCCATTCTGCGTATCACGGAGACTACGTTCGATTAGCTGCTTCATTTCTGGTATGGAAAGAGGCAGCACCTCAAATATATGTGTGCGGCTGCGTATTGCCGGGTTAATAGCATGGTAGGGATTGGCAGTAGTGGCTCCAATCATGATAATTAATCCGCTCTCAAGGTAGGGAAGCAGAAAATCCTGTTTTGTTTTATCAAGCCGATGCACTTCATCCATAATGACAATCAGCTGGTCTGACATTTTGGCTTCCTGCACGGCGAGTTCCATATCCTTTTTATTGTTCATAACGGCGTTCATTTTTTTATAGGCAATATCTGTACTTCCTGCGATGGCAGAGGCAATCGATGTTTTTCCTGTGCCCGGGGGCCCGTATAAAATCATGGAGGAAAGTTTCTTTGTTTCCACCATACGAGCAATCATTTTGCCTTCCCCGAGAATATGCTCCTGACCGGCGACTTCTTCGATAGAGCCAGGACGCATCCGGTAGGCAAGAGGCTGTTTGGATGACATGTAGTTTCTCCTTTCGTAAACAGTTCACGTTGAAATTGTATCACGTTTTCTCTTATATGAGGATGAACAGCAGACTGCAGGTATGATATACTGACATTAATTCCAACTGTTTTTATCAGCATTAGAAGCTGGACAGCCAAATGACAAAGCAACTAACCAATCAACGCAGGATCATTGAAGATGTAACAGGTACTCACAGGCCTGACAGGAAGGGATGATGGCATTGAAAATTTCAACTAAAGGCAGATACGGATTGACGATTATGATGGCGCTTGCGAGAAAGCATGGGAGCGGCCCTACATCCCTGAAATCCATCGCACGGGATCATAATCTTTCCGAGCATTATTTGGAGCAGCTGATTGCTCCGCTTCGAAACGCAAGCCTCGTTAAAAGCGTCAGGGGGGCCTACGGCGGCTATATGCTTTCTAAAGAACCGGCCGAAATCACGGCGGGTGATATTATACGTGTCCTTGAGGGCCCAATCAGCCCGGTCGAGGTCCTCGATGACGAAGAGCCGGCTAAACGGGACCTGTGGCTGAAAATCCGGGATGCTGTGAAGGACGTCCTCGACAGTACTACGCTTGATTATCTGGCGGAGTATCAGGGCGACGAAGAACAGGAAAATTATATGTTTTATATTTAAGCTCTGAAGCCCGAGCGTATATATACGAAATCTCCATGCTGCGTAAGAGCATGGAGATTTTTATGAGCATATTTTAGAATGGGTGACTGGATGATTTTTTATTGCAATGTAAAATGCTTCCGGCAGGGTTAAAGATCGTATTTAAGCGCAAGCTCAGCCGCCCGGAGCCTGGTATCGACTGTTTGATGATCTTCAAGCATCTCCCTGACCGTTTCAATCGCTTTTCCTTTCAGAACGCCGCCGCTGATAAACGCTACATCAAATATGATTTCATTCAGCACATCGAGGTGATGGGTTAAGTCTGTGATAGTTTTTGGCGAGCGCAGGGAGGCCTGCAGCTCTTTACTGAAATCATTACGGTTAAGCGGCTCTTTGTTGAAAAACCAGCTGACGGTCTTCTGATGGGGATAGCCGAGGCCCTTTTTCTGATTATCAACGTTTGGCACATAAATATACTGCGAGGTGACTGTGCAGAAATATACGTCACGGTTATTGTCGTCCGGCACAATCACGAGGTCGTCTATCTTCATCTGGGAAATAAAATTATACACATTCGTGGCGCCTTCATCCATATCAAAGCGGGCTAGTTCCTTTTTGACCTTTTCGTAGCTGAGGCCATTCAGGGATTTGCCAATAGGATAGCCAATAGCGATAAAGTCATATTCCAAAAAATTATGCAGCTGGTTGGTGCCGTTAGGTAAAGGCCGGAGCATCCAAACATTTTTCACTCACACATCCCGCACTTTCATAAAATAATAGGAAACAAAATACATATTACACGGGAAACGAAAGCATAGGCAAGGAAATAGACAAAAAAACTCCTATTTGTTAATGTAAAAAATAATGTTATTCCGATTATATGAAATAACTCCATTAGGAGGAGAAGAAATATGCCTGCTATTTACGCAGATCATGCAGCCACGACGCCGCTTCATCCAGAAGTGGCAGAAGCTATGATCGATTCCATGAAAAAGCCGCCTGGAAACTCTTCGAGTGTCCACGAGTACGGGCGGAGGGCCAGAAAAAGACTCGACGGGGCCCGCCGTACGGTGGCGTCCTCCATAAATGCAAGTCCGAAAGAGATCGTATGGACGAGCGGAGGCACAGAGAGCAATAATCTGGCGCTCCGCGGTTTTATGCACGCCAACCAGGAGAAAGGGAACCACCTGGTAACAAGTGCCATTGAGCACCATGCTGTATTGCATACGGCCCAGGCGCTTGAGAAAGAAGGATTTCAGGTCACATACGTCCATCCCGATGAGCAGGGCATCGTTTCGGCGGAAAAAATTATGGCAGCAGTGACTGAGGAGACGGTACTGGTTTCATTAATGTATATAAACAATGAAACAGGAGTGGTACAGCCGGTCCATGAAGCTGCTGAAAAGCTTTCGGAAAAAGGTATTGCCTTCCATACCGATATGGTGCAGGCTTACGGACAGCTGCTGTTTGACGTGAAGGAAACACCGGTGACGATGGCAACAATGACGGCCCATAAAATTAACGGTCCTGCAGGAGCAGGAGGTTTATTCGTTCGTCAGGGCACCAAAATTCGTCCGGAATTAACGGGCGGGGAACAGGAAAGAAAACGTCGGGCAGGCACGGAAAATGTCGCTGCCGTCGAAGGCTTCGCCAAAGCTGCTGAGCTGCAGATGAACAGTCTGGAGAAACGCCGGCAGGAGCTCGAATCGCTCAGGGCGGCATTTTTAGCCGAGATTGACCGCAGCGGGATCTTTTATCAAATTAACGGCGAGTATGCAGAAAAAAGTCCGCATATTGTAAATGTGTATTTCCCTGGAATTCAGCTCGAATCATTTCTTGTGCAGATGGATATGGAAGGTGTAGCTGTTTCAAGCGGGTCGGCATGCACGGCTGGGACTGTAGAACCGTCTCACGTCCTTGAAGCAATGTACGGCAAAGACGCACGTATCTATGAATCTGTCCGGTTCAGCTTTGGGTATGGAAACACCGTGGAAGATATGAAAACCGCGGCGCACACGGCAGTGAAAATATGCCGGAAAATGGAGAAAAAGGAGGCTTTGAAATGACCAGTGAAGATACACGGATTGTTGTAGGAATGTCCGGGGGAGTGGACTCCTCCGTTACGGCCGCTCTATTAAAAGAGCAGGGCTATGAAGTGATCGGTATTTTTATGAAAAATTGGGATGACACAGATGAGTCGGGGATGTGTACGGCAACGGAAGACTATGAAGACGTAATTGCGGTATGCAACCAATTGGATATCCCCTACTACGCTGTGAATTTTGAAAAAGAATACTGGGACCGGGTCTTTACGTACTTTCTGGAAGAATACAAAGCCGGCCGTACCCCGAATCCTGACGTGATGTGCAACAAAGAAATTAAGTTTCGAGCTTTTATTGACCACGCGTTTAATCTCGGGGCAGATTACGTCGCGACCGGGCACTACGCACGTGTCGAACACACCGAAAGCGGGACGTATCTTCTGCGCGGAGTGGACAACAACAAGGACCAGACGTATTTTTTAAATCAGTTAAGCGAAGAGCAGCTGAGCCGCGTGCTGTTTCCACTCGGAGAGTATGATAAGTCTGAAGTACGGAAAATGGCGGAGGAGCGGGATCTTGAAACGGCTGGGAAAAAAGACAGCACTGGAATCTGCTTTATTGGAGAGCGGAATTTCAAGGATTTCCTGCAGGAGTACCTTCCAGCCCAGCCAGGTAATATGGAAAGTCCTGAAGGAGAAGTGAAGGGCCGCCACGATGGTTTGATGTACTACACGCTCGGCCAGCGCCAGGGGCTTGGTATCGGCGGCTCCGGTGAACCATGGTTTGTCGTGGACAAAGACATGGAACGTAACGTTTTGATTGTCGGGCAGGGCGGCAATCATAAGCGATTGTATTCCGAGCAGCTGACTGCCTCTGAACCTAACTGGATTCATGAGCCGGAAGTTTTTCCATTTTCCTGCACTGCGAAATTCCGGTACCGCCAGAAAGACCAGGGCGTTACCGTCCATCAAAAAACAAATGGAGAACTGCTCGTAGAGTTTGATGAACCGCAGCGGGCGGTTACTCCGGGACAGGCTGTAGTCTTTTATGACGGGGATGTATGTCTTGGAGGTGCAACAATAGAAGAAGCGATGATGAAGGAAAGCGTTGCAACGTAACGTTTTCCTTTTTCTTGGTTCTTACTGTTTGCCGGTAAGGCTTTTCAATCACCCGGGAACGTGAAATAATACAGAAACAAGACTTGAAAAGGATGATAGTATGGATAAAAATCAGCAGGCAATGGAGCATTTACAAAACGGGGATTTTGAAGAAGCGGCAAGGCTTTTGAATGAGCAGATGGAAGCGGAGCCGAATGACCCTGTCGCGTACATAAACTTTGGTAACCTTCTCGCCGAAGCTGGGGAAGATGATAAAGCCATCCGTTTTTTCACGAAAGCACTGCAGATAGATGAAACAGCAGCCACAGCCTACTACGGGGCTGGCAACGTATTATATAACCGCGAAGAGTACGCTGAGGCCATTACGATGTATAAAGGAGCCCAGCAGCAGGGGCTTGAAGACTCGAGTCTGTTTTTCATGCTCGGGCTGAGCTACCTGCAGTCCGACCGTCTTCCGTATGCGATTGCTAACTTCAAGCGCTCCGTGGAGCTCGATGAATCGGATGCCGAAGCCAGATATTATTACGCACTGTCGCTTGCCCAGCAGGAGGAAGTCGACCAGGCGGAAGCAGAATTTAAAAAAGTGGTGGAGCAGGATCCGGACCATGCTGATGCCCACTATAATCTGGGAGTGGCTGCTCTGTTTAATGAACGGGTGGAAGAAGCGCTCAGCTTCTTCGAGAAAGCACTTGAAGCAGAGCCTGAACACGCTTTGGCAGAGAACGGCAGACAGCAGGTTCAACAGCTGCTCAGCGAAAAGTGAGGTTGCGCTATGGAGAACGGACACGGTGAACAGGAATTGCTCGAGCCCTACGTCCTCGGAACGGTGCAGCACGTTATATTTCGGAATGAAGAAAACGGCTACACAGTAGCGAAAGTAAAAATTAAAGAATCGATACCTGCTTTTGAAGAAAGCACAACGACCATCGTCGGCATTCTTCCGACGGTGGAAGCAAATGAACGGTATCGTTTTAACGGCGAGATTAAACAGCATCCGCGGTTTGGCACCCAGTATCAGGTCATCTCTTATCAAAAGGAAATACCGACCGAACGCTCAGCGTTAATTGACTATTTATCGAGTGACCGGTTCCCTTACATCGGGCCAAAAACAGCAGAAAAATTGGTCGACCGCTTTGGGGCCAGGGTAATTGATGAGGTTCTCGAACGACCGGAAGCCCTCGAAAAAATTCCCGGACTTAATGAAGAGAAACGCAGACAAATCCGCACCGCCATGCTCGAAAATCAGGGCATGGAGCATGCGATGACGCTTCTCGTACGCTACGGGTTCGGTACGGATCTTGGCGTGAAAATATACAACCAGTACCGTGAGCGGACCCTCGATATTATTCAGCATGATCCCTACCAGCTCGTCTGGGACGTGGACGGGGTCGGATTTACAAAAGCGGACCGGCTCGGGGAAAACACCGGCATTCAAAAAAATGACCCAAGCCGTCTGAAGGCGGGAGTGCTGTTTGAACTGTATGAACGGACGATGCAGGACGGGCATGTGTATATCCCGAAGCAGCAGCTGCTTGACAGTGCGGAGCAGCTGCTTGCAGACCCTGCCGTTACCATCGATCAGCAGGAGCTGAAGCTTGTCCTGCAGGAGCTTGTAAACGAAGAACGAGTGCAGATTGACGACGATCGTGTTTATATTGCTTCTTTGTATTTTGCTGAAAAAGGGTTTGCAGGCAGGGTGCATAAGCTGCAGGAAGAAGCGGAAGAAAAAGAATATTCCCAGGCGGATCTGCTGCAGGCTCTCGGAGAAGTGGAAGAAAAGTTTGATATTGAGTATGCCGAACAGCAGAAGGAAGCGATACAGACGGCGATGGAAGAGCCGGTAATGCTGCTTACAGGCGGACCGGGGACCGGAAAAACCACGATCATCCGGGCTATTGTGGAAGTTTACGCCTCGCTCTATGATGTTTCTCTGGACCCTTCCGAATATTCAGGCAAGAAGCCCTTCCCAGTACTGCTTGCTGCCCCGACCGGCCGGGCGGCGAAGCGGATGAAGGAGTCGACCGGCCTGCGGGCGGTGACGATTCATAAGCTGCTCGGGTTTAGCGGAGAAGGAGAAAACGAGCTTTTTGAAAAGGATGAGTATGAGCCTCTCGAAGGGGAACTGCTGATTGTCGATGAAGTATCGATGGTGGACATGTGGCTCGCCAATCAGCTGATCCGTGCGGTCCCGAAAGGAATGAAGGTCGTGTTCGTTGGGGATGAGGATCAGCTTCCTTCGGTAGGACCGGGCCAGGTGCTTGGAGATTTACTTGAAGCCGGTACTATTCCGACCGTGAGCTTGTCGGTGGTGTACAGGCAGACGAATCAGTCCTCGATTGTAGAGCTGGCCCACGCGATGAAGGAGGGGGGACTGCCGGACGATTTTGAACAGCCGTTTGAAGACCGGCGGTTTTTCCCGTGCACGAAAGCTCAGGTGGCCGATGTAGTGGAGAAAACGTGTGCCGGTGCTATTCGCAAAGGCTACGATCCGATGGACATTCAGGTGCTTGCCCCGATGTACCGGGGAGAGGCAGGGATTCACGCCTTGAATGAACGGCTGCAGGAAATGTTTAACCCCCGGACACCTCAAAAACGAAGTGTAACCTTCGGGGACGCTGTTTATCAGAAGGATGATATCGTTCTTCAGCTTGTAAACAACGGCGAAGAAGGTATATATAACGGGGATAAAGGGGTACTCGAAACGGTCTTTGAAGCAAAAGAAACTGTTGATAAAGAAATGCAGATTGTTTTTTCCTTTGATGAAAAGGAAGTCAGCTACACGCGCCAGGACCTTAAACAAATCACTCTTGCCTATTGCACTTCTATTCACAAGGCGCAGGGAAGTGAATTTCCCATCGTAGTCGTACCGATGCTGATGTCCTACCGGCGGATGCTGCGCCGTAATTTATTGTACACAGCGATAACACGGGCAAAGGACTATTTAATTCTCTGTGGGGAAAAAGAAGCATTTATGTATGCTGTAAAGCAGGAGTCGAAAAATGAACGCTATTCGCATCTTCGGGCACGCCTGAAGAACCGGGAGGAAGATCCGGAGGAGCAGGCTTGACAGAAAATACGGTTTCCTATATAACTGAAACAGAATAACAAAAACAGTGATGGAACGAGTACGGTGGATATATTCTCACAGAGACCGGCAGCAGCGGCTGAAACTGCCGGAGAACAACCCGCCCGAACGCTGCTCCGGAGTGCAGGAAAACCCTGTCGGATCATCCACGTTACGGGTGCTGAGTTGGCCGTGTTTATATGCGGCAACCAGGGTGGTAACGCGAGCACACTCGTCCCTGTTTTCAGGGGCGGGTTTTTTTAATGTGATTTATACGAAATGAAAAAATTCACGGGAGGCTGATCAATAATGCCAGCATTAACATCTACTGAAGTCCGGCGGCGCTTTTTGGACTTTTTTGAGGAAAAAGGACATTCAATTGAGCCGAGCGCCTCGCTCGTTCCGCATGAGGATCCGACGCTTTTATGGATCAACAGCGGGGTAGCTACGATGAAAAAATACTTTGATGGACGGGTGATTCCTGAAAATCCGAGGCTTGCGAATGCCCAAAAGTCCATCCGGACAAACGATATTGAAAATGTTGGAAGAACGACGCGCCATCATACATTTTTTGAAATGCTCGGTAATTTCTCGATTGGCGACTATTTTAAAAAAGAAGCTATCGAATGGGCATGGGAATTTTTAACGTCTGAGCGTTGGATAGGCTTTGATGAAAATAGGCTGTCGGTTACCGTTCATCCCGAGGATGACGAAGCGTACCAGTACTGGAGAGAAATTATCGGCCTTCCGGAGGAACGGGTTATCCGTCTCGAAGAAAACTTCTGGGATATCGGCCAGGGACCGAGTGGGCCAAATACGGAAATCTTTTATGACCGTGGAGACAGCTGGGGGGATGACCCCCGGGATCCGGAGATGTATCCGGGGGGAGAAAATGAGCGTTATTTAGAGGTATGGAACCTCGTATTTTCGCAGTTTAATCATAACGCCGATGATACGTACACCCCGCTTCCGAAGAAAAACATTGATACCGGCATGGGGCTTGAACGGCTCGTCACCCTCGTTCAGGACGTACCGACAAATTTTGATACCGATCTTTTCCGGCCAATAATCCGGAAGGTAGAAGAAGTATCCGGAAGAACGTACGGGGAAAATGAAGAGCAGGATATTGCTTTTCGTCTGATTGCCGATCACGTCCGGACTGTCAGCTTCTCCATCGGGGATGGGGCACTTCCATCCAATGAAGGGCGTGGTTACATTCTGCGCCGTCTGCTCCGCCGTGCGGTACGTTATGCCGGCTGGCTCGGTCAGGAGGAGCCGTTCATGCACAGGCTGATAGGGGTCGTGGGCGAAATTATGGAAGACTATTATCCAGAAGTCCGTGAAAAGCAATCCTTTATTGAACGTGTGGTAAAAACCGAAGAAGAACGTTTTCATGAAACGCTCACTGACGGGCTGAAAATGCTGAGGCAGGTGACAGAAAAAGCCCGTAACGAAGGGGAAACAGTCATTTCCGGTAAAGATGTTTTCCGCCTGTATGATACGTATGGATTCCCACCTGACTTAACGGCGGAATACGTAGTAGACGAAGGTTTCGCGGTAGACAATGAAGAGTTCGAAGTGGAAATGGAAGCCCAGCGGAGCCGGGCGCGTGCGGCGAGAAAAGATAGTGGTTCGATGCAGACTCAGGACTCACTTCTGACCGATATCGATACAGAGAGTACGTTCGTCGGCTACGAGCATTTTGACGTAGAAACAAGCGTTCAGATGCTGATTCACAATAAAGAACTCGTGGATACAGTCGGCGCCGGGGAACAGGTGCAGCTTATCCTGGAAAAAACCCCGTTTTATGCGGAAAGCGGCGGCCAGGTGGCAGACCGCGGCACGATCGTAAATGAAGCAGCGGAAATGCAAGCAGTAGTGGAAGATGTCCAGAAAGCTCCGAACGGCCAGCATCTTCATACGGTACGAATTGAAAAAGGCTCGCTTCGCAAGGGGATGCATGTAAGAGCGTCCATCGAAGAAAATACTCGAAGAAGCATCATTAAAAACCATACGGCAACTCACCTGCTGCATCAGGCCCTTAAAGATGTGCTGGGTGAGCATGTCAATCAGGCAGGGTCGATTGTGACAGATAACCGCCTCCGTTTTGACTTTTCCCATTTCGGACAGGTCACTGAGGAGGAAATAAAGCGGATCGAGTACCTTGTAAACGAAAAAGTGTGGTCCAACGTGTCGGTGCTGATTGAAGAAAAAGGAATCAATGAAGCGAAGCAGATGGGAGCCACTGCATTATTTGGTGAAAAATACGGGGAAAGAGTGCGCGTAGTCCAGATCGGCGACTACAGTATTGAACTGTGCGGCGGCTGCCATGTCGGCAGCACCTCCGAAGTCGGGGTGTTCAAGATTACAGGAGAATCCGGAATTGGCGCTGGTACCCGACGCATCGAAGCTGTTACCGGCCAGTATGCGTATGAATACTTTGAAAGCAGAATGCAGCTGCTTGAAGAAACAGGAAGCATCGTCCGGGCCCGTGCCATCGAAGATATCCCGCAGCGTGCAGAAGCTCTGCAGGAGCAGATCAGAAGCCTTCAAAAGGAAAATGAATCGCTGTCGCAGAAGCTGAGTAATCTTGAAGCCGGGGATCTTGCAGACGCGGCAGAAGAAATAAATGGTATTCCGGTGATTGCCAAAGAACTTCCAGGAGCAGATAAAGATACACTGCGGCAGACAGTAGATGAACTCAAACAGAAGCTTGGAAGCGGTATTGTCGTGCTTGGAACATCGGAAGGGGAAAAAGTACAGCTTATTGCCGGAGTAACGAAAGATCTGACTGAACGGTACAAAGCAGGGGACATTGTGAAAAAAGCAGCGGAAGTATGCGGAGGCGGCGGAGGCGGCCGCCCGGATATGGCTCAGGCAGGAGGGAAACAGCCTGAGAAGCTTGGAGAAGCATTAGAAGAAGCGAAGAACTTTATCTTAACCCTTTCCTAAATACCCCTATCTCATGTACAATATAATCGTCTATACAGTAATCGTATTAATTACTGCAGTATAGGAAGGGAGCTTCTCCTCCCTTCTGCTTTTTATGAAATGACATTTCATGAAAAGTCATCTGAGGAGGTGGAGGAATTGGATACGAACGACCGGACTGTACGTTTTAACCGAGAAGAAGATTCTTCCGACCCTAAGGCCGAAGAAGTTCTGCTTAGTGTGTATGAAGCGCTTGAGGAAAAAGGGTATAATCCAATCAACCAAATCGTGGGATATTTGCTTTCAGGCGATCCAGCCTATATCCCCCGTCATAAAGAAGCAAGAACGATCATCCGACAGCTCGAGCGGGATGAATTAATCGAAGAATTAATTCGACACTATTTGAAGGACCACCAATCATCCTCGTGAAAAGAGCGCTTGGTATCGATGTCGGAAAAAAAAGAATCGGGATTGCCATCTCCGACGCGCTGGGCTGGACCGCCCAGGGTGTAGAAACGATTCATTTAAAAACGACAGAGCCGGACGAAGCTTTTCCGCGTATTCTTGAGCTGGTTAAAGAAAATGAAATCGAGCAGCTTGTGGTCGGTCTTCCTAAAAATATGGACGGGACGATTGGGGGCAGGGGGAAAGAATGTCAGGCATTCGCAGAGAACCTTGAAGAATTTTCCTCACTGCCTGTAGCCATGTATGATGAACGATTGACAACGAAGGCGGCAGAACGCACACTGTTACAAGCAGATGTCAGCAGAAAAAAGCGCAAAAAAGTCGTAGACAAAATGGCAGCTGTGATGATTTTGCAGAGTTATTTGGACCATCAATCAAACTTATAGTAAAGAGGTGAAATAAAATGGCTGAAGAAGAAGAAAAAGAAAGAATTGTCATACCCGATGAGGACGGCAATGAACATTTATTTGACATCTTGTTTACATTCGACGCGGATGAGAGTGAGCAGTCCTACATTGTAGTGGTTCCATCAAGTGAAGCCGACAATGACGAAGTGGAGGTTTTTGCTTTCCGCTACGAGGAAGAAGGCGAAGGGGACGAGTCGGATATAAACCTTTTCCCAATCGAATCTGACGAAGAATGGGAAATGGTCGAAGAAATGGTGAACACTTACAGTGCTAACGAGATGGAGTAGAACCTGTTCTAACCGTAAAGGAAGCACACCGGATCTTCTTCCGGTGTTTTTCTTTATTATTATACCTGCCCTGCAGCTAAGTGAGGCAGTTAAGAGGAGAACATCCATTCATGAAAACGCTCATATATTCATATGCCGGGCGCCGCAACTCTAAAAAGAAAAAAGGAAAGGCGGCCCTTTATTTCCTGGGGATTATATTTCTGATGAGTGCCGCTGCAGCTCTCATATATGTGCTGTACATGCTTTTTCCGGCGGCGGAAAATGACCGGGAAAAACAGACCGTTGTTATTGAACAGGGAACCTCCACGGAAGCTGCGGCTGAATATTTGGAAAAACGGCAGCTGATTAAGAATTCTGTGGTGTTTCAATACTACAGTTACTTACGGCCAGACAGTCTGAAAGCCGGTACATACCGGCTTTCTGCTTCGATGAGTGCCGGAGAAATTGCTCGTACACTTGAAGCCGGGCAGCAGGCACAGGAACCGGTAGTTTCCATCACTATTCCGGAAGGCCGGTCTTTGGAGCAGATAGCACGAATCAGTGCGAAAAATGCTGATTTTTCAGAAGAAAAGTTTATGGAAACCGTCACAGATGACGCGTTCATTCGCTCCCTGAGTGAATCTTATTCATTTATCAGGGAGTCAAATAACGAAAATGGCGTGCGCTACACACTGGAAGGTTATTTATCCCCAGAGACGTATGAATATTATGGTGACTCCCCGAGTCCCGAAGCAGTAGTGAAGGATATGATTGAACGAACAAACGAAACTATGGTAGAATTTTCGAATCAAATCACCAACAGTCCGTGGACCGCCCGTGAAATATGGACCATTGCTTCTATTGTAGAACGGGAGGCCGGACGACCAGAAGACCGGGCTCCGATTGCCGGAGTGATTGAAAACCGGCTTGGGAATAATATGCGTCTTGAGATGGACCCTACGGTGGCATATGCTCTCGGTGAACACAGGCTTCGTACTTCCTTCAACGACCTGCAGGTGACTTCGCCGTACAACACCTACCGGAACAGGGGACTGCCGCCTGGTCCGATTGCAAGCCCGGGCCTGCAGTCGATCGAGGCAGCTTTGAATCCTGAAAATACGGAGGCTTTATATTTTTATGCCCGCCCGAACGGAGAAGTTATTTACAATGAAACGTACGAGCAGCATACACGCACCCAGAGAAGGTATGAAAGCGAATGGGAGAATCAATAGCTAAGAAAGCGGGCGAAAGAATGCCGGACATAAACAACCACTTTAATGAGTACCGGAAAGAGTTGGGTATCGGGCCGCCGCCGTGGTTTGAAGAAATGATTGAAGAAGCAAAACGCGACCGTGTACCGATCATGGAGGAAGAGGCACTGCAGTTTATGATCGAAATTCTTCATTTAAAAAGACCGGAATCGGTTCTGGAGATTGGCACGGCGATTGGTTATTCTGCTTTGCGAATGGCAGCTGCCCTTCCCGAAACGTCTATAGTATCGGTGGAAAAAGATGAAGAACGCTACAGGCGTGCGGCATATTACCGGTCTAAAAGCCCGTGGCAGCAGCAAACTACGTTTGTGCTTGGCGATGCTTTAAACCTGCAGGAAGAATTTTCAGACAAAACGGCGTTTGATGCGGTATTTATAGACGCTTCCAAAGGCCAGTATCAGCAGTATTTTCAGTTGTGTGAGCAGCTGCTGGCCCCGGGGGGGCTTATTATTAGTGATAACGTATTATTCCGCGGCTTGGTCGCTGACCCGGAAGCAGAGGTCCCTGAACGATTACAGCCGATGGTGAAAAAAATTCGGGCGTACAACCGCTGGCTCGTGGAAAGAAAAGACTTTCGCACCAATATTTTTCCGGTCGGTGACGGCGTCGCAGTAAGTGCCCGGCTTTCGGAAGCAACCGTTAGTATAACGTAAAATACTATAAAAACGAGCCAATATATGATACATTTTTATACTGAATAGAGGAGTGAAAATATGCCAGAAGAAAAACAGCATTTTATGACAGAAGAAGGCAGAAAGAAGCTTGAAGAGGAACTGGAATATTTAAAAACGGAGCGGCGCCAGGAAGTCGTAGAGCGTATAAAAATTGCAAGAAGCTTTGGCGATTTGTCTGAAAACTCGGAGTATGATGCTGCCAAGGATGAGCAGGCCTTTGTAGAAGGACGTGTAAGCCAGATTGAGCAGATGCTTAAAAATGCGGCTATCATTGAAGAAGACACAAGTAATAACTCCGTGGTGTCGCTCGGAAAGTCAGTACGGTTTAAAGAACTGCCAAACGGTGATGAAGAAAGCTACACTATTGTCGGAAGTGCAGAGTCTGATCCGCTTGAAGGAAAAATTTCCAACGATTCGCCGATGGCCCAAAGCCTGCTCGGACGCCAGATTGGTGAACAGGTGACGGTTTCGACACCGGGCGGCGACATTGAAGTCGAGATTATTGAAATCGCCTAAAAGCCGTTCAACAGTAATGAAAACTTAAGCATGGCGCCCTGCTTTTGAGGATGTAAATCATAGGTCTATATTCCCTCGTTTTCCGGAAAAATTTCCTTTATGATAAAACATGTTACGTTCTCTCAGCAGGGCGTGTTTTTGTACTACAAAGCAATACATACGATAGGGGCAGGTGAATCATAAGATGTCGAACAACAATTATAACGACGACTCCGGCTCGCGCTTTCAAAAGAAAAGAAAAAAGCGGATGAATAATGTTTTAAATGCTGCTATTGGAATTGTAGCAGTGCTTATTCTGTTCTTTGGTATTCTGTTATTGTTTTTTAACAATAATAATGAACAGGCTGAAGATAACGGGGAAGAGATGGCAGATTCAACTAATACCGAAGAAGAGCAGAATGAAAGCGGACCGGAGGACAATCCGGACACTTCTTCTACAGAAGAAACTTCGGAAAATAATGCAGATGAAGAAGGTACAGAAGAAGAAACTTCAGAAGAAGCAGAAGAAACCTCTGAATCTGATTCTTCCTCTGAGTCCGATTCCTCTACAGAAGAAGATCCGGCAGCTTCTTCAAACGAAGAAGCCGAAGATGACTCTTCGGAGGAAACCACTACGGGTGAAGACTCTTCAGAAGAAGAAAACAGCGGTACTTCTGAATCAGAAGGCAGCGAAAGCGCTGAAACGGAAACAAATCAGGAAGACGGAGAATACGAACCGGTAGGCACTGAACAGGAAAACTTTACAGCTGACTTCAGTGAAGGCGGCCAGAACTGGGAAGAAATGGAGAATGCTGTAGAGGCTGCCACCGGGCTGAGAGCAACAGAAGGCAACAGCACGGTGCTCTGGAGACTCGAAAACGGTGGCTCGCAGGATACTGCAAGAGCAGTTATCAGTGAAGACGCCAACAGTGAAAATCCATACGAAGTACGCATGGAGTGGGTAGACGGCGAAGGCTGGAAACCAACAAGCGTTGAACGTCTCGACAGCAATCCCTACAACTAATAAATGACCGGCTTCCAATATGATGGAGGCCGGTTTTCTTTATATTATTCTGATGAAATTAAGGGGTAGGGACAGCGCGGAAATGAACGACAGCGGTGTAAATTGAACGCCCGTTCTCTGAACGGGTGTGAACATGGTGCTGCACGTGATGAACCCCGAGCATCAGAGCTTCGTTTTGTTCGATCTTTTTTTGAATATCTGCTTCAAGCTGTTCAAGGGAGGACGATTCAAAAAATTCGACCTTGTCCCGGATTGTTTGCAGGTTTAAGGACATATGTATTCTCCTTTGCGTTATAATGTACAGGGTAGTTTTACCAGTAATTATAATTGTAAATGATAAAGGTGGGTCCGCCAATGCGTTTAGGCATTATTGGAGCAATGGAAGAAGAAGTGGAATATTTAAAAAGCTTAATGGAAGACATAGAAGAAAAGGAAACCGGCGGCTGTTTTTTTTCTTTTGGGCGCTTAAACGGCCATGAGGTCATTCTTTTGCAGTCGGGTATTGGAAAAGTGAATGCAGCTATCGCCACCTCGCTTTTAATCGGACTGTATAAGCCTGAAGCTGTAATTAACACAGGCTCAGCCGGAGGATTCAACCCGGACCTTTCTGTTGGCGATGTGGTGATATCCACAGAGGTTCGTTATAACGACGTGGATGCGACAGTGTTCGGATATGAATTCGGGCAGGTGCCAAATATGCCAGCAGCTTATCCTGCAAGCCGTGAATGGATAGAGAAAGCAGAAGCCGCCGCTTTGCAGGTGGACCTGAACACGCGGACGGGATTGATTTTGTCCGGAGACTCGTTTATGAGTAAGACGGAGCAAGTGGACGCTTTAAAAGCTCACTTTGACGAACCGCAGTGTGCGGAAATGGAGGCAGGGGCAATTGCCCAGGTATGCTATCGGTTTTCCTGCCCATTTGTAGTTATCCGTTCGCTCAGCGATATTGCAGGTAAAGAAGCAAAGCAGTCCTACGAGGAATTTTTAAAGCATGCTTCGAAGCAGTCAGCTGACATGGTGATTGCTCTTCTGGCACAGGCATAGATCCACCGGAGGGCGGTTAACGAAGAAGAGATACGGTGTGGCGGATAATTTGTGCCGTCAGTCCCCAAATAACAACATCCCCATAGTGATAAACAAACTGGGGAAGCGTTGTAGTGTTTGTACGGTACGTTTCTTCATTTGGTATTAATGAAGTAGGGAACGTGTCTGAAAAACGCATGCCCATGTAAACATTATGCTTTTCGGGTTCGTTCTTTAAAAAGAAATCAAGCGGCACGGTGAACAGTTCATCCACCTCAGACGTATTAGGGGAAAAATCACCAGCGTAGTCAACTTCTCCAATGTAAGGGTAGACTATTCGTTGAAATGGCTGGACAACAACGTCCAAAGCTCCCCATACATCCATCGCTTGAGACGGAATGCCGGTTTCTTCTTCGAATTCGCGAAGGCCTGCAGCAAGAGGAGTAGGATCGGAGGCATCGATTTTTCCGCCCGGAAAACATATTTCTCCCGGCTGGGACTGCAGCGACCATGCTCTGCGCTCAAACATTAAATGATATTCATCGTTCAATGGAAGCAGGGGTACTACTACCGCTGCTTTTCGCATATTCTCTTCGCCCATTATAGCAGCGGAACGGGTGCGAATTCTATTCTTCCAATAGCGGGCGTTGTTCATAGTATCCTCCTTCTGGGGTATCGTTGTTTTTTCTTCTCTCGAACGTGGTATATATATTCACAGGTACTATATTACAGGAGGGATAAAGATGTCAGAATCAGAACGTCTTAAAAATAAAGTAAAAAAAGAAAAAAATCAGGAACCGGATAAAAAGCCGGGGAAAGAAGAGCCGCCAACGAGCAGTGAAGATCCAATTCCGCTGGCAGATATGAAATACGAAGAAGAAGAAAACAGAAAAAAACACCATACTAAGAAGCGCTCCGGCAGTGAAGACAAAGATGGATGACGCTGACCGGCGTGTAAATGAAATCCCGCTTCTACTGAAGCGGGATCATTTTATGCTGCACTGTGCCGAAAGACTGAAATATTATTTTTCGATATAGTGGTTAAACCAGTCGATCATATGGACCAGCCGTTCAATCCTCAGAGCGGGAGGGCCGGAGCGGCTTAGTTCGTGATTGGCTCCTGGAAAACGGAGAAAGGAGACCGTTTTGTTTAAATATTTCATGTTAATAAACAGCTGTTCAGCCTGTTCAATTGGACAGCGGTAATCGTTTTCGCTGTGCATGATCAGCAAAGGCGTATGGATATCTTTGACGTAGCGGAGAGGAGAATGGTGCCAGAGCTTTTCCGGGTCCTGGTGGAGTGGTACGCCAATCTCCCAGTCTGTAAAGAAAAAGCCAATATCACTCACCCCGTAAAAGCTGAGCCAGTTGGAAATGGAACGTTGGGTAACGGCTGCTTTAAAGCGGTCGGTATGGCTGATCATCCAGTTTGTCATGAAGCCGCCATAGCTTCCCCCGGTTACTCCCAGCCGATTGCGGTCGACAAATTCATAGCTGTCGACTGCATAGTCCAGAATTGCGAGCAGATCCCCGAAATCCTTTCCGCCATAGTCCCGGCGGCAGGCATCGGCGAAAGCCTGGCCATAGCCGTGGCTGCCCCGTGGATTGCTGAACAGAACGCCATAGCCCTCCGCAGCAAGCAGCTGAAATTCGTGAAAGAACGTGTGACCGTACATAGCGTGAGGGCCTCCGTGGATTTCCAGAATCAGCGGGAAGGTCTGTCCTTCTTCGTAATCAACAGGATACATAATCCACCCGTGCACGTCCCAATGATCGGCGGTACGGACGGAAAGGGTTTCGGGGAGGGAAAGATCTATCTCTTTCAAAAAGCTGGCGTTTACGTCTGTGAGCCGCACACGGCGTTTATCCTCAAGTCGCCGGCTGTAGAAATCACCCGGGTTGGAAGGATCGCTGATGCCGAGCACAAACTGCTCGTTTTTAGGATGAAAGGAGAACGAAAAGACGTGGTTGTCTTCGTCATGAACAGCGGTAATTTCATTATGCATATCCATTTGATACAAGCCGACTTTTCCGTTTTCGCTCGCCAAAAAGTAAATGTGCTCCTGATCGTTCGACCATACCGGCTTATCAGAGGTGTGGCCGGTTCTGATATCGCCGATCATGTAGTCACCTATTTGGACGTCCCACTTTAACGTCATTCCTTTTCGTTCTTTTGTTAATGGATTGATCAGCCAGATTTGATTAATTGTAGCGCTTTTATATTCCAATTCGTGACCAGTGCATGCTATCCAGGAGCCGTCCGGCGACCAGCTGGCATTAGTAAACGTACCGGCAGAATCCGTCAGCCTGGAAATTTCTTTTGTCTCAATATTAAGTGTATACAGGTCCTGTACCGGAGAAATGTCTTCATCGCTGTTTCTGTTTGCCGTAAACACGATAAACTGACTGTCAGGAGACCAGTCAGGAGAGTGGTGATCGTAGCTGCCATTAGTGAGTAAGGAAGTGTCTTTCCGGTCGAATCGGAACAAACCAATGTGGGCGCGTCTGCCGTAGTGAAAGCCCCGGCTGTCTGATTTATAGCGGAGGCGGTCGATTTTCACAGCAGAAGGGGGATTGGTCGAAGAGTTCACCTCCGTGGTGAAGATGTCTTCTTCAGAGGCCTGTTCCGTTTCAAACAGCAGTTTTTGGCTGTCCGGTGACCATACTGGATTAGAGGCACCGTGTTTGACGAAAGTAATCTGTTTTGGTTCTCCTCCTGAAGTACTCATCATCCAAATTTGGTTAAGGCCGGAGCGGTCAGACACAAAAGCAAGGCTGGAGCCGTCCGGAGACCACCGAGGCGAAAAATTTGTATAAGATCCAAACGTCCACTGAACAGGAACGTCGTCTGTTAAGTATTGCGTGTATATATTTGAATAGTAGCTGCCCGTATCACTCTGAATAGACTTTTGTACAAAAGCATACCGCTCGCCGTCCGAAGAAAGGCGGGCATCATCAACAACGTGAATACGTTCTAAATCTGCTGCAGTTAAAGGTCTTTTCATAGACAAGGTAATGTCCTCCTCGTAATATACCTGTGAGCCTGTTCGTTATGGAAAGGTTTCACGTATGTAGGGTGCTTTTTTAGTATAGTAAAACGTTTCGCAAAAAACAATCAAACTGCGGAAGGAAAGCTTCAGGAAAAAAGAGTGGAAGAACATCTGACATACATAATGAAAACCCTGCAATAACTATGTACACTAATAAATAACAGGAGGCAGATGCTTCGTTCCAACATTTACATTGTTGCCTTTCGCAGGAACAATCGAAATGGATCAGCCGGTATGGCTTTTCATTTTGGAGCAAGTCATTTCCTGTAAGCCGTGAATAACAGGCTCTCCTTTAGGCATCACTCTCTCTCCCTTTGAAGCTGCGGGCATTTATGCCTGCAGCTCTTTTTTATGATCAGGGTCTTTAGTGGAAAGTAAGGACAAAAAACGCAGAGTAGGAATTACTCTGCGTCACTGCTTTCGTTGTATTCAAATATAATCGTATCGTTTTTTCGGCTGAAACTGACATGCAGGTTATGCGCGCGCAAATACCAGCTGTCTGCGTCCTCCACAAAAAAAGTGAGGCCTTCTTCCTCTGTCGATACTGCAGGATTCTCGGGTCTATCAAGAGCAATGCCCATAGAAAAGCCGGGATAGAGCTGCGGAGAACCTCCATAACGAACATAAAATCTTACAGTATCGCCGCTCTCAATATTGAGTTCTTCTTTCATCCATTTAACCGCGGGACGGGTAATTGTTATATCCATACACAAGCTCCTTCAAAGAATGATATATAATTGTTCCCTTATTCGCATTGGAAGAAACACCAAAGAACATTAAGAAAAAGCAGCCCTTCTAAATTAGAAAGGCTGCTTTTAAATATTTATGTTAGTTTACAGCGTCTTTCAGCTGTTTGCCTGGGCGAAATGCAGGGTTTTTCGTGGAAGGAATCTTGATTTCTGCACCCGTTTGTGGATTACGCCCTTTACGAGCGGCACGCTCGCGTACTTCAAAGCTTCCAAATCCAACTAACTGGATTTTGTCGCCTTTTTTCAAAGTTTCTGTGATGCTGTCGAATACAGCGTCTACAGCTTTGGAAGCGTCTTTTTTCGAAAGCTCAGCCTGGTCTGAAACTGCGTTGATTAAATCCGTCTTGTTCATGAAAATACTCCCTTTCATTCCATAAATTTAGAGTCTTTCATACCAAATTAACTCATGAAAAGCCCGGTATGTCAACCCTTCCATTTATTTTAGTAGGTTTCTAAGAAGAAAAGCCAGAAATAAAGCAAATATATTTTAAAAATACTTCCATTATTCTGGTTTTTTTCTTAAACCCTATCATAACAAGGGTTTGATAAGAATTCCAGTATTTATGAGAAAAAGATTAAATATCAAAAAAACTGGACCAGATAAACGGTCCAGCTTTTTCTTAATGGTCATTATCTGTTTTTTCTTCGTGGTAGGACCGGTTCTTTTCCCTGGAGCGGCTGAGAGCATCCTGCGAGCTTCCCTCTGCCAGCGGAACGCCGGCATTATACGCTGCTCTTGCGATCAGGTGGCCACCTACAGGTGCAGTCACAAATACAAATACTAGGGTCAGCACGAAGCGGAGACTGAAGGTTTGTGTGTGTACCATGAAAAACAAAAAGGCACCAAGAACAACGCACAGCACTCCTAAAGTAGCCGCCTTTGTGGCAGCGTGAGAGCGTGTGAAAATATCCGGCAGGCGAATCAGACCGACAGCGCTTATGATGCTGAAGGCCGCTCCAAAAAGGGCGAGCAGTGCTACAATCCAGTCAACGATCTCGGTCATGCTCAATCACAACACCTTTTTCAATATATTTGGCGAAGGCTACCGTACCGATGAAGGCCAGGATTGCAAGCAGCAGCATAACTTCAATGAACGCTGTCGTATTCAAAATAATGCAGAAGAGAGCTGTTAGACTAATCAG
Source organism: Marinococcus luteus (assembly GCF_034497705.1). Classification (GTDB taxonomy): domain Bacteria; phylum Bacillota; class Bacilli; order Bacillales; family Marinococcaceae; genus Marinococcus; species Marinococcus luteus_A. Next base: position 89,194 of record NZ_JAXRUV010000003.1, read on the forward strand.
CTGAATACCGATAACGTCGAGAGCAATAACGCGGTCCGGCATCGACGGCCCTTTAAACACCCGGTACAGTGTGACCAGAATGGATATGGTGACGAGCGTTGCTGCTGTGATATAAATCGCATTTAATATCATTATCTGCTGACCTCCCTAATCGCTTTTTCGAATGAATTGCGAATTTCTTCTTGAGCCGCTTCCACGCTCTGCAGGTCCATCGCATGGATAAACAATGAACGGTTATCCGGAGCAACTTCGACTACCAGCGTTCCTGGCGTAAGAGTAATTAAAAGCGACAGCAGTGTTATTTCCCATTCTTGCTCCAGAGTGGTTTCCATTTCAAAGATCCCGGGACTGATGTTTAATTTAGGACTCAGGATCTGTCGGGCGACAGAGAAACTGGAAAGAATTAATTCCTTAAAAAAGATGAGCACTAGCACCAGGGCCGCATAGACCCGGTGGAAATACAGTCTCTCCCGGAAAAAGCCCCGCATGAAATACAGGACGAGAAGGCCAAGAAAAAAGCCGCTGATAAAGGATGCAAACGACCATGCATCATTAATAATCATCCAGAGCAGAGCCATAACAATATTGATCATAATCTGAAACGACATTATGAATTCCCCCCTAACACAGCTTCAACATAGGCACGGGGATTGATCAGCGTTTCTGCTGCGCTTTCCACAAAAGGATACATAATTTCGGCACCAAAGCCCATGAATGCAGACAGCGCTACGAGAAAGACGATTGAAGGCATCTGTGCTTTAATACTGCCGTGCTGCTTTGCATGGGTAAGCACCGGCTCCCCTAAAAAGCCCTGGAGGAAAATGCGTATTACAGAATACAGTACGAGCAGACTTGCAACCATCATGACGGCTACGACAATATAATGACCGGCTTCGGCACCGCCGACAACAAGCATCAGCTTACCGGGAAAGCCGCCAAGAGGAGGAACGCCGGCGAGGGCAAGGGCGGAAATGAAAAACATCCACGTGAGAAGCGGGTGGTGCTTAATAATTCCCCCCATACCTGAGAGCTTACTGGTTCCGGCTGCAGTAATCAGAGCCCCAATAATCAGAAACAGTGCTGCTTTAATAACGATATCGTGCAGCAGGTAATATATGGCCCCTACAAACGCATCGCTGTTTAATGAAGCGACACCGAAGAGGATAAACCCGACAGCTACAATAACATTGTATACTAAAATCAATTTAACATCCCTGTAAGCAATTGCACCGATAACACCGATAATCATCGTCACTGCTGAAAGGACGAGAAGAATGGTGTGTGTAACGGCCGTATCTTCGTTAAAGATAACAGAGTAGGTTCTAAAAATGCTGTAGATGCCGACCTTGGTCAAAAGAGCAGCAAATATCGCCCCGATGGCTGTTGGAGGCACTGAATATGATCCCGGCAGCCAGAAGTACAGAGGGAATAACGCTCCTTTTAATCCAAACACGATTAAAAACAAAATGGCAATAACCGTGATAATCGGTTCAGAGCCTGCTTCACTGACCCGCTCGCTGAGCTGGGCCATGTTCAGCGTGCCTGTAACGGCGTACAGGTACGCCACGCCAATAACGAAAAAAGCGGAGGAAACGACGTTTACAATAACGTAGTTAAACGATTCCTTCAGCTGTGTTTTTGTACCGCCGTGGCCGATTAAAGCGTAGGAGGCTAATAGAAGAACCTCGAAACAGACAAACAGGTTGAAAATATCGCCAGTCAGAAAAGCCCCGGACACCCCAGCGATTAAAAACTGGAAAAAGGCGTAGTAATAATATTTTTCCCGCTCCACTCCTATGGTGCTGAAGGAGAAATAAATAATGGGAAGCGCCACAAGGGCCGTAGTCGTCGTTAAAAGCACGGCTAACGAATCCCCTACCAGAACAATGCCAAACGGAGCTTCCCAGCCGCCGAGCTCAAGAGTCATGATTCCGTTGGCCAATATGTACGTAAGCAAAAAGATATTGACGCCAATCAAGATCAGGCTCGTAATAAATGCCCAGGTACGCTGAGCGGTGACATGCTTTGGAAAAAACAATGCCACAATCCCTGCGATGAGAGGGATAAGGACCGGAAGGATCAGCCAATTACTCATCAGTATCAGTTCCTCTCAGTTGGTCAGTCTCAGCCGCCCCGGTCACTTTGTACGTACGGTATCCTAAAACGAGAATAAAAGACGTTACTCCAAAGCTGATAACGATAGCTGTCAATATCAGCGCCTGAGGGAGCGGGTCTACATAAGTGTCAGCTTCAAGACCAAGCAGTGGGGGGGCCCCAGTCTTCAGCCCCGCCATGGTCAAAAGCAGCAAATGGGCTCCGTGGCTTAAAACTGAGCTGCCAATAATAATGCGGATTAAGTTTTTCGTCAGTATTAAATACAAACCGACAGTAAATAAGAAGCCGGCAAGGATAGACATAATTATTTCCACTATTTATCCTCTCCGATCGTTTGAATAATAGTCATAGCCGTTCCAATAACGACCAGATAAACACCCAGGTCGAAGGCGAGGGTGGTCGTCAGTTCCAGTTCGCCCAGTACGGGAAAATGAAAATAACCGAAGGTCTGTGAAAGAAACGGTACCGAGAAGAAAAACGAGCCTACGCCGGTACCAACAGCAAATACAAGGCCGACCGCTGTCATTATTTTGTAATCAATCGGGAGAGCCCGGCGGATCGTTTCCATATCGAAGGCGAGAAGCAGAAGAACTAAAGCAGCGCTTGTCATCAGCCCCCCGATAAAGCCGCCTCCAGGCTCCTGATGGCCGTTGAAAAAGATATAGACTGCAAACAGAAAGATGAGAAATGAAATGAATTTCGTTACTGTCTGCAAAATGATGTCGTTGTACTTCATTTATTCTCGCCTCCTGCCAGCCGTAATTTAATTAAGGAGTATACCCCTAGGGAGGCAATACCTAATACGAGAATTTCAAGCAGGGTATCAAATCCCCGGAAATCCACTAGAATAACGTTTACGACGTTGTTGCCGCCTGCCTCTTTATAGCTGTTTTCCAGAAAGAAGTCAGAGATCGATGGAAACAGTCTGGTGCCGCTGGCGGAAAGCCCTATTAATGTGACAGTGAGTCCGACTGCAGCTGAGATGACAAGGTTGACCGCATGAAATTTCGTTTCCTTCAAAGCATCGAAAATTTGAGGGAAATGATAGAAACAAAGTAAAAATAACGTCACCGAAACGGTCTCAATCGTCAGCTGAGTCAATGCCAGATCCGGCGCCCGAAACAATACGAAGAACAGGGCCACCGTATAGCCGAGCACGCCCAGGGAAATGATCGCCTTCAACCGGGACCGGGTAAACATAAGAATAAGGGAGGACCCTATCAGCACAAGTGAGAGAACGGCTTCATAAGGGCTGACCGGAACCATATTTTCGACATCGATGGTAAATGCTCCAGTACCGAAAAGTGAGAAAAGGAGCAGCACCACGGTGAAAGAGAAAATATATATAAAGTAATCTCTTACGAGCCCGGTCATATGCCAGGACATTAAGGCGTGAGAAGAGCGGTCAAGCCCTTCAAGAGAGCGATTGTACGCCTGGTTAAACAGACGGTTTTCCGGAAAGATGGCGTGCATTTTATTCCACTTTTGCAGCGCCAGAAATATGACCGTACCAAGCAGAACGACGCCGATAGTCATAAACAGTTCAAGGGAAAAGCCGTGCCAGAAGTAAATGTCCACCCCAAATGACCCTGTCTGGGCAAGTTCAGGCATAATAGACGCCATTGCCGGTTCGATAATCGTTGGCACAAGTGTGTTCGGGAAAAAGCCGATAAACAACACAAGAGCTACGAGAATAAGGGGAGACAAAAGCATGCCAAGCGGAGCTTCGTGTGGTTTGGTTGGAAGCTTTTCCTTCTGGAGCTTCCCGGTAAAGGTCCGGAAAATGATCATCATGGAGTAAACGAAAGTGAAAATACTCGCTGCCCAGGCAACGATTGGAAGCAAAATACCAATGGAATCTGCACTGTACTGCGGGAAGTGAGTAATTTCCACCATGGACATGAAAAACATTTCTTTACTTAAAAATCCGTTAAACGGTGGCAGGCCAGCCATTGAAAATCCGACGATAACGGCAATGGTAAAGGAAATTGGCATTAACGTCATGAGACCGCCAAGCCGCCGGATGTCCCGGGTGCCTGTTTCGTGATCAATGATACCTACCATCATAAACAGGCTTCCTTTGTAGGTGGCATGGTTAATTAAGTGAAAAATGGCAGCTGCCACCGCAATCGTGTAGGCATTGTTGTCGATACTGTCATAGTGAAGCGCTGCAGCCCCGGCGCCGAGCATCGATAAAATCATTCCGAGCTGACTGACCGTGGAGTACGCGAGGATACCTTTTAAATCGGTCTGGCGTATTGCAGAAAGGGACCCCCATATGAGAGTAAGAAGCCCGAAGCCGGTGACAAGCCAGAACCAATAGGCACTGACCGCAAACAGGGGGGTCATGCGGGCAACTAAATAAATGCCCGCTTTAACCATTGTCGCGGAGTGCAGGTAGGCACTAACTGGCGTCGGCGCTTCCATTGCGTCCGGCAGCCAGATGTGAAACGGAAACTGTGCGGACTTTGTAAACGCCCCAAGCAGAATCAAAAGCATGGCCGGCAGAAAAAGCGGGCTGTCGGCGAGCTGGTCCGAAGCTTCCAGGATGCCGCGAATGCTGTAGGTGCCGGTTACAGAAGCGATAAGCACAAAACCAACCAAAAGGGCAAAGCCGCCCATAACGGTAATGAGCAGAGATTTTAACGCACCGTAGCGAGATTTTTCCTTCGTATACCAATAAGAAATCAAGAGAAATGATGAAATGCTCGTTATTTCCCAGAAGGTATATAAAACGATTAAATTATCTGACAACGTAAGGCCCAGCATGGCCCCCATAAAAAGCATCAAATATGTATAAAAATTATTTAACTGCTCCTTATGCTTATCCAGGTAATAGATGGAATAGAGAACTACAAGAGCCCCGATCCCTGTAATCAGCAGTGCAAATAAAAGGCCGAGACCGTCTACATAGGCAATATAATCAACGCCTAAGGAAGGGATCCATTCGAATGTTTTCATGACGGAGCCCGTGCCGGAAACGTCCGGAAGGTAGCTTAAAAAGTAGCTGAAAAGAATAATAGGAACAATAAGAACAAACCATCCTGTATGTATACGCGGAATAAATTTATACAGAAGAGGCACCAGCACAGCAGCCAAAAATGGTGCAATGATGGCTAGGTGTAAAATAGTAAACATGAAGAACCTCCTTGTTAGTTTCGATCGCCACTGAATTCTTTTCACATTATAGCGTATATCTAAACGCCTTGCATTAGAAGCGAATCCCGGAAACAGCAATCATTTCAAACACATATATAGGAAGAGATGGGGGCTCTTTTCACAATTTTTTTTTCAATCTTGTATAACGTCTCTAAAGAAAATTGAAAAAAAAGCTTCTGACGGTTATACTTGCTGTTTGTACGGCTTATGACGGAAAACAACGCCAGATTATTGCGATATTTGAATAAGGGTTTGTTAAAATAGAAGAAATAAGTGTTTTTTATATTACAGTCAACTGCAGGCCGGAAGTTAAAGCAGGTCTGCTTGAAGGGAGACGGGATTTTGATTAAACGATTTATGCCCAATGAATACTTGCCGAGTGTTTTAGATCTCGATTTAGAACACCTGCGTGAAAATAATATTAAAGGTATTATCACTGATTTGGATAATACTCTGGTAGAATGGGACCGGCCGGATATAACAAACGAGCTTGATGATTGGTTTTTCTTTTTACAGGAGCAGGGTTTTCAGGTAACTATTGTTTCCAACAACTCGGAGCACCGTGTGCGCTCATTTTCAGAGCCAAACGGCATTCATTTCATTCATTCGGCCAAAAAACCGATGAGCCGGGCGTTTCGAAAAGCAACCAGACGGATGGGACTCAAAAAGCGTGAAGTGGTTGTAGTCGGTGACCAGGTCCTGACGGATGTATTCGGAGGAAACCGGGCAGGATTTTACACTGTGTTGGTTGTGCCGGTGGCCCAAAGCGATGGCTTTCTGACAAAAATTAACCGGAAGATAGAACGCCGGTTAATGAAGCGCTTAAAAGACAGAGGATTAATTCAATGGGAGGATACACAATGACCGAAGAGCTGTACTGCGCCGGATGTGGGGCGCCTATTCAAAATGAGGATAAAAATAAAGCCGGGTACGTCCCGACATCAGCGCTAGTAGACAGAGCGACAGTGATCTGCCAGCGTTGTTTTCGTTTGAAGCATTATAATGAAGTTCAGGACGTGGACATGGAAGATCAGGACTTCCGTGATAAGCTGCATGAGCTTGGCAGAAAAAAAGCGCTTATTGTAAAAATTGTTGATGTGTTTGATTTTGAAGGCAGCTGGATTCCGGGATTTCAAAGATATGTCGGAGATAACCCGGTGCTTTTGATGGTCAACAAAACGGATCTGCTGCCGCATTCTTTAAATGAAAATAAGCTTCTCCACTGGATTCGCCGTCAGGCAAAGCATCAGGGATTAAAACCAAAGGACGTTGTTTTGCTGAGTGCCAAAAATAAACAGGGGATCCAGGAAGCCGCTTCAAGCATTGAAGAGCTGAGAAACGGCAGAGACGTTTACGTCACCGGGTGTACCAACGTTGGTAAATCTACATTTATTAATGCACTGATTGCTGAATTTGGTGAAAATGAAGAACAGGACATCACTACTTCTCATTTTCCGGGAACGACGCTTGACATGATTGAAGTTCCTTTAGATGAAGAGGCGAGTCTGTACGATACTCCCGGACTTATCAACGATAAGCAGTTTGGGCGCAAACGGAGTCTAAAGGAGCGAAAAGAGTTTATTCCTGAAAAGGAATTAAAGCCAAAAGTGTACCAGCTTGAAAGTGGACAGACGATATTTATCGGCGGTTATGTGCGCATGGATTTTGTCGAAGGCGACCCTAATTCATTTGTTGTATTCATGTCCAACCGGCTTCCTGTGCACCGCACCAAGCAGGATAACGCTGACCGCCTCCATCCGGACAGGGTCGGAGACGTATTAAAGCCGCCGTACAGCGTGGAGGATGCGCCGGAATTAACGAAGCACCGAATTGAAATTAAAGAGGAAAAGACAGATATTGTTGTGCAGGGGCTCGGATGGATTACGGTAACAAACCCCCGTGCTTCCGTGGATATTTACGTGCCGGTCGGCACAGGAGTATCAAAACGGGAGGCGGTGATTTAATTGCCAAAAACGCTGCTTGGCTTAATCGGCCATCCGCTCGGTCATTCGCTATCACCGCAAATGCATAATGAGCAGTTCGGAAAGCTCGGCATAGACGGTTACTACCATTTGTTCGATATGCCGGAAGAAGAACTGCAAAAGGGCGTACAGGCGCTTCGGCAGCTCGGGGCTGCCGGATTCAACATCACCATTCCCCACAAAGTGCGGATAAGGGACTATATCGATAAGCTTGACCCATCAGCTGAAAGAATCGGAGCGGTGAATACAGTCGTAAGGGAAAATGATGAGCTTGTCGGATATAATACGGACGGGGAAGGCTATCTGGAATCTTTACTGGCTGTACGTTCATTGGATCAAATCAAAAATGCAAACATTCTTGTGATTGGAGCAGGCGGGGCAGCGAGGGCCGTATGCTACGCGTTGAGTCTCCGAAGCCCTGAAAGCATTACTGTTGTGAATCGTACGCAGGAAAAAGCAGAACAGCTGAAAAATCACCTGAAAGATATAGCGGCTATCAAAGTAGCGGCCAAAGAAGAAGCAGAAAGCAGGAACCACGAGTACGATATACTGATTAACACTACTTCGATTGGGATGAGCCCTGAGATAAACAATTTCCCCTGGAGCCTCGAAAATGTAAAATCTTCTGCATTATGCAGTGATCTTATCTATAACCCCTGGGAAACCAGGTGGTTAAAGGATGCCCGGGAGGCAGGGATCGACACGTTGAATGGAAGTGGAATGTTTGTTAACCAGGGAGCGCTGGCGTTTAAGTACTGGACGGGAATGGAACCAGACCGTAAAGCAATGCAGGCACTTGTTGAAGATCACCTAAAAGGAGAAAATAATGCTGAATAATAAACAAAAGCGTACCTTGCGCAGAGAAGCACATTCGTTAAAGCCTCTTTTTCAAATTGGAAAAGAAGGCATGAACGAACAAATTATTACCCATGTAGACGAAGCGATAGAGAAAAGAGAAATTCTGAAAGTGAACCTTCTGCAGAACTGCATGGAGGATAAACATGAAGTGGCGTCTGAGCTTGCCGAAGGTACCGGCTCTGAAGTGGTGCAGGTAATTGGAAACACAATCGTACTGTACCGGAGATCGAAAGACAATCCTGGGATTGAACTTCCAAAGTAAACAAGGAGAAGCTATTATGAATGAACGTATCGGCCTGTTCGGAGGCACATTTGATCCGCCGCATTTAGCTCATCTGATTATGGCGGAAGAGGCAAAAAATGCATTAAATCTGGATGAAGTCTGGTTTATCCCAGTGCACACACCACCACATAAGCAAAGGGAGAATATGATTTCCGGGGAAGAACGTCTGAGTCTCGTAGAAGCAGCGATTGAGGATAATCCCGGATTTCGCACATCCTCCGTGGAAATCGAACGTGGCGGACCTTCGTATACAATTGATACAGTACGTTACTTTAAGCAGCAGGCGTCGGAAACGGAGTTTTTCTTTTTGATCGGCGGCGACATGGCAGACCAGATGGATAACTGGAAGGATATCGAAAAGCTGCGCAGGCTGGTTGAGTTTGTATTTGTGAACCGGCCCGGCTATAATGGCCGCAAGCCTTCGTGGCTGACCCAGGTGGAAGCTCCTGTGATGCACGTTTCTTCTTCAATGATACGACGCCGGCTCAGGGACGGCGAAACCGTCCGCTATATTGTGCCGGGTAATGTATTAAAAGAGATTGAGAGGAAAAAACTGTATGGACAAAAATGAAGCTCTTCAAATCGTTAAAAAACAGTTGACGGAAAACAGATACAAGCATACGCTCGGTGTCCGGGAGACCGCTTTATATTTGGCAGAACGGTTTGATATCGATTATAATAAAGTAGAGATAGCAGCTATTTTGCATGACTATGCTAAATACCGTCCTGTCGAAGAGATGCGTGAACTGCTCCGCGGAAAAGAAGAAGCCGGCAGGTTTATCGCCTATGGGGACGAACTGCTTCACGCCCCGGCTGGTGCTTATTTCATTCAGACAGAAGCCGGGATTGCAGATGCGGATATTGTTTCTTCAATTTACTGGCATACGACCGGAAAACCCAATATGACAGCTTATGAAAAGGTGCTGTTTTTAGCGGATTATATAGAGCCAAACCGCACATTCCCTGGAGTGGAAGAAGTCCGGGAGGCGGCAGAATCAGATATAGACGCTGCCCTCATCATGGCTCTTGGAAACACGATTCAATTTTTAATTTCAAAAAATGTTCCTGTATTTCCAGATACACTCGGCGCTTACAACGATCTGGTGATGGAACGCAAATAATGGAGGCCTGTAGATGAACGAAAAGGAACTGCTTGAATTAGCGGTACAAACTGCTGACAGCAAGAATGCACATGATATCGTAGCACTTGATATGAGAGGGGTTTCGCCGGTGGCAGATTATTTTGTTATCGGCCACGGCACTTCTGAAAAGCAGGTACAGGCGATTGCCACAGAACTGAAAAAGGCTGCTCACAAGCAGGGTATCGATGTACAGAGGCTTGAAGGCTATAACGAAGCAAAATGGGTGCTGATCGATCTCGGGGAGGTCGTCGTACACATTTTTCATGAAGACGAAAGAAATTATTACAACCTTGAAAAATTATGGGGAGATGCCGCATACGTGGAACTCGAAACGGTGCTTTCCCAGTAACAATGCAAGCCTGAAAGGCCTGAAAAATCAGGCCTTTTTCTAATTTAAAATGAAGGGAAGTGCAGAATGGCCCACTCAATGTATAACGGCTTTGCCGAAGTGTATGACCGGCTGATGGCTGACGCTCCGTATGACGCCTGGAAAGAAGCTGTCATAAAAGAAGCCCCTGCCAATAATCCGAAAATGCTTGAACTTGGATGCGGAACCGGAGAAATCATGAAACGTCTCTATAACGAAGGCTTTCACGCGGACGGCATGGATCTTTCAGCAGACATGCTTGCAGTGGCAGCGCAGAAATGGAGTGCTTCACGGGAAAGACCTGGATTGTTCCATCAGGATATGAGGTTTTTGGACGCGCCGGATACGTACCAGCTCATTTTTTGTTTTTGTGATTCCCTGAACTATTTAACGAAGCCGGAGGATGTTAAAGCCACCTTTGCCGGTGTGTATAACCATCTCGAAGCTGGTGGCGCTTTTATGTTCGACGTTCATTCCATTCACTACATAGAGGATATTTTGTCTGAGGTTTCCTATGCAGACAATGACGAAGAGATTTCTTTTATATGGGATGTGTATCCTTCAGAACAAATCTGGGAGGTCGAGCACGAGCTGACTATTTTTTCAAAAAATGCAGACGGCACCTACAGCCGGTATGATGAAGATCATGTACAGAGAACATTTGCTGTTAATGAATACAAAGAGTGGCTCGAGGAAGCGGGTTTTTCGACGGTCCATATCACAGCTGACTTCACAGCGGATTTTCCGGATGAAGAAAGCGAGCGCATATTCTTTTTGGCGAAAAAAACAGACAAATAGTGTAAAATATTGTAATATATAGAAGTGAATACTCTCCTCTTTAATATGGGGGTCCTGCTCCCTTCCCCTCCCGAATTTTCCCTTTACTAATTAAACAAATAAAAAGAATCTGGAGTTGATGCTTTCTTTGACGAGCCGTTGGAAATTAATTGCAGTAAGCGCCGGTGGAGCCGTGTGCCTTGGAATTATGTTTCTATTATTTTGGAGCGGACTACCCGGGGGACAGGCGGAACAGCAGGAATCTGTTCCATGGGAAAATCAGCCGGACGAAACAGTGCAGGAAGAAGCCTCCGGAGGTGGTTCTGATCAGGAAAACGAGGAGACTGGCGGGGAGGTCCGGGTCGATGTGAAAGGCGAAGTGCATGCCCCCGGCGTTTATACACTTCAGTCAGATAAGAGAGTCGAAGAAGCGATCCAGAAGGCGGGCGGAATTACGGACAAAGCGGATATGCTTCAGGTAAATCTTGCAGAAAGAATAGAGGATGAGATGGTTATTCATATACCTGGGGAAGGGGAGGAAACAATTACTGGCCCGCCTGAAGAAGGCAGTGGGGAAGGGCCTGTGGTCAATGTGAATGAGGCGGAGCAGGTGGATTTGGAAACCATACCTGGGATTGGCCCGGCAAAAGCCGCAGCTATTTTAAGCTACCGGGAAGATAACGGTGCCTTTGAAACAATAGAAGACTTATCCAATGTGAGCGGAATTGGGGAAAAGACAGTAGAACAGCTGCGGGACTACATTTCTCTCTAATATTTACTTTTCGAAATAGTCTGATAAAGTTAAGAAAGAAATACTATTGCTTTAAGAGAAAGGAGCTTTCCTGTGGAAGAACATAAAGACTGGAAACTTGAAACACTTTCTGTGCATGCGGGCCAAACCCCCGATCCGGCCACTAACGCAAGAGCGGTGCCTATTTACCAGACAACGTCCTATGAGTTTAATGATACCGACCATGCCGCTGATTTATTCGGCCTTCAGGAATTTGGGAATATTTACACCCGAATCATGAACCCGACCTCTGATGTGTTTGAAAAACGAATGGCTGCGTTGGATGGAGGTGTCGGAGCGCTTGCCACTGCAAGCGGCAGCTCCGCTATTCATATTGCCGTATTAAACATTTGCAGCGCCGGAGATGAAATTGTTGCTTCGAGCGGCTTGTACGGCGGGACGTACAATATGTTTATGCATACGCTTCCGAAAATGGGCATCCAGGTTCATCTGGTGGATGGCACGGACCCAGGGGCGTATGAGGAAAAGATAAATGAAAATACAAAATTAATATTCAGCGAAATTATTGGAAATCCCAACGGCAATGTACTTGATATCGAAAAAATTGCCGGGGTGGCTCACGATAACGGGCTGCCTTTAATAGTAGACGCTACGACAGTTACACCTATTCTATGTCGCCCCATTGACCACGGCGCGGATATCGTCGTACATTCAGCAACAAAATTTATCGGCGGACACGGCACGACGATTGGCGGCGTAATTGTAGACAGTGGAAAATTCAACTGGGATAACGGTAAATTCCCCGGGCTTACAGAGCCGGACCCGAGTTATCACGGTGTCGTATTTACCGAAGCGGTTGGAGAAATGGCCTATATTTTAAAGGCACGTGTACAGCTGCTGCGTGATTTAGGGCCGGCTATTTCTCCAATGAACTCATTTTTGCTTCTCCAGGGGCTTGAAACGCTTCATCTGAGAATGGAGCGCCATTGTGAAAACGCCGAAAAGACAGCTTCATTTCTGGAGCAGCATGAGCTGGTGGACTGGGTGAACTACCCCGGACTTTCCTCACATGAGACGTATGCTACAGCGGAAAAATATCTACCGAAAGGAAAAGGAGCCATTCTGACCTTTGGCATCAAAGGTGGTCTTGCCGAAGGGAAAAAATTTATCGAAGCCTGCAATCTGCATTCACACGTAGCGAATGTCGGAGACGCAAAGTCGTTAGTTATTCATCCGGCAAGCACAACGCATCAGCAGCTCTCTGAGGAAGATCAGCGTGCAGCAGGAGTATCAGCAGACCTTATACGGGTTTCCGTTGGCATCGAACATATAGACGACATTCTCCGCGATTTAGAAGAAGCCCTCCAGAAAAGCCAGAAATAAACCACGAGCGATAAAGCCTGCCTCGCTGGGCAGGCCCTTTCTTTTTATTTTTCCTATCTTAATATTTAACAATGGGGGTGAACACGATCCCCGTCCTTTGGATACTTATATCTATGACAGCCCCGGTCGGAATGCTGCTTCGCGGAGATTTCTGGATGTGGGGGATTATTTGGCTTTGCTTCGGCGCCGGTTTCATTATATTGCGGCGCTTCCGGGTATTTGCTGCCGGTGCAGCATTGATGCTGGTCTTTGCCGGAAGCTCCTGGTACTGGATGGAACACAACGATTCATTATTCAACGGCACCGAATCAGAAATTACCGGTACTGTAGCTTCCCCTCTAACGTATGATGGCGGAAGAGCCCGTTTTGAACTGCGTACAGAGACGGGGGAATACATACCGGTTACATGGTGGTTTGACACTGAAGAAGAAATGCAGCAAAGCAAAAGTCTCCTTCCGGGAGAACAGTGTCGGTGGAGCGGAGAAATGAAGGCACCCTCGGCCGCTGGCAATCCCGGTGGATTCAGCTACGAGACTTACCTGTACTGGGAAAAAATACATTGGCTGTTTACGGTGGAAAACAGCCAGAGTGTTGAATGCTTTGCACGCTCAATGGGAGCTGTTGACAGCCTCCAGCGGACCCGGGCCCAGGAGATGCAGCGGATTGAAAGGTTCTTTCCTGAACAGGCCGAGGGGCTGGCGGGCTCTCTGCTGTTTGGGGACCGTACGTCAATGGCCGGCGAGGTGGAGGAAGCATACCGATCCCTTGGTCTTGTGCACGTGCTCGTCGTTTCGGGCATGCATGTTGCCATTATCAGCGGTGCCTTATTTTTTCTGCTGAAGCGAATCGGGGTGACGAAAGAACGGTCCTATACGGTGGTCCTATGCCTTTTGCCCGTATATGCTGTTCTGACCGGTGGAGCTCCCTCAGTGCTTCGTGCGGCCCTTGCTGCAGGATTTTTCATCGGCTGGCAGAAATGGGGGCCTCGCGGGCGGCATTTGGATCCGGTGATTATTCTTTTGACGGTGATGGGGGTTATGCTCCTCCTCAGCCCGGGCTATCTTTTTCATATCGGTTTTCAGCTCTCCTTTTTACTAAGCGGGCATCTGCTTCTGTGCAGAAAAAGGATGGCGGCAGCCGGGAAATGGGTGAATATGGGCTGGATCGCCGGTTCATCGATGCTTGTATCCCTCCCTGTAATACTATGGAATTTTTATCAATTTTCCCTTTGGAATGTATTAATTAATTTTCTGTTCACTCCGGTTCTTCTATTCCTCGTTCTCCCCTTTGTATTTTTGAATTACCTTCTCTCCTTTTTTATTGCTTCTCCTCCCGGAATCTTTTCTTTGGTTTTCGCTGGAATCGACTGGATGCACGAACTTTTTATCTATCTGGGTGGCATGGCGTGGTCCACGGTACTTCTCGGAAAACCGGGTCTTGTTTTCACTGTCGTATATGCGGCAGGATGCGCAGCGTTTATTACAGCGTGGAACAAAAACATGCGAAAAACAGCCATGTATCTATCAGCAGCAGTCATGCTTGCGGCAGCAGTCTGGCAGTGGACGGCTCCTTATACAGACGCCCGCGGAAGAGTAACCTACCTCGACGTCGGACAGGGGGACAGTACAGTCATTGAACTGCCTTACCGGCAGGGCGTGATGGTTGTTGATGGAGGAGGGCGGGTAAGCTTTAACGACGAAGAGTGGAAGGAGCAGGAGTCTCCCTTTGATCCCGGTGAAGCCGTCGTTGCTGAATATTTAAAATACCGGGGGATCCGCAAATTGGACACGGTGGTGGCAACGCACGGGGACACTGACCATGTGGGCGGCCTGAAGTATGTGGTGGAGCATGTGCCGACAGACGAACTGTGGTATGGCAGAAGCGCCCAGTATGAGGCTGGGGAAAAAGAGCTTTTGGCAACATTTGATGAGCATACAGATATTAAGCTCGTCGAAGGCGGGGAAAGTCACCATATTGGGGATACGTCCTTTTATGTCCTGCATCCTAAAGGTGAATGGGAAGACAAAAACGATCGTTCTGTTGTTTTGTATTTTGAGCTTGGCGGAAAGCGCTGGCTGCTGACCGGAGACGTCTCCGCCGAACAGGAAAAACAGATAGTGCAGACTTATCCAGGGCTGCAGGCTGACGTTTTAAAAACGGGCCATCACGGCAGCAGAACATCCACGGACAGTGATTTTGTGGCAGCAATTCAGCCAGAGCATGCGGTTATATCAGCAGGCTACTGCAACCGCTTTGGTCACCCTCATCCAGAGCCTCTCGAAATACTGGAAGAAGCGGGAGTGAACGTATGGCGTACGGATCTTCAGGGAGCTGTCCAGTTTATTACTTCTTCCCGGGAGAATTCCGACATACTTACGGCAAGAGAGGAAATGCTTCCGGCGTGCAATTAAGTCATGGTTTCTCGTAGGAATCAAAAAGAAAATAAGATAAAATAGAAGGAGAATACGTTCGGAAAGTGTGAGCAGATGGATTATATAACGATGGAAAAGCAGATACAGCAGGAGGACGTACAGCCGTTCTACCTTTTGCAGGGTGAAGAGGGCTATATGATTCAGGATATTCAGCAGAAGATTATTGGAAAAGCATTGGCAGAAGAGGAGAGAGAATTCAATCTGTCTACATTCGACATGCGTGAAACACCGGTGGAAATTGCTGTGGAGGAGGCAGAAACTCTCCCTTTTTTCGGAGAGCGGCGGGTGATCGTGCTTAAAAACTGCTACTTTTTAACGGGGGCAAAAGAGAAAGAGAAGGTGGAGCATAAAATCGAAGCGCTTGAAACATATGCCAGGAAGCCGAATCCTACCACTGTGTTAATACTGTCCGCGCCTTATGAAAAGCTCGATGCCCGGAAAAAGGTAGTTAAAGAAATTAAAAAACAGGCTGTCGTACTCGAAGCAGCAGCCGCCGGCGAAGAGACGATGAAAAAATGGATGCAGCAGTTTAATCAGGCCCACCAGCTCACAATGAGCCGTGAAGTCATGGACCGTTTTATTGTTCTTGCCGGCAAAGACCTTCTGATGCTAGCTGAAGAGGCGAAAAAACTGCAGCTTTATACGGGCAGCGGGGAAGTGACGATGGAAACGGTGGATAAACTGGTGCCGCGCTCCCTTGAGGACAACGTGTTTGAACTAGTGGATGCCGTAGTCAAAGGTCAGGCAAAAACGATGTTGCGCATATATTACGACCTGCTTAAGCAGGGAGAAGAGCCAATCAAGATTCTGGCGCTGCTTGCCCGTCAGATCCGTATTATTTATCATGTAAAAAACTTAAAGCAGCAGGGCTATTCGCGAAAGCGCATGGCCAGTTCGATTAAAGTCCATCCGTATGCGGTACAGCTTGCTGAAAAGCCGGCAGCGGCATTTTCACATTCGTACCTTCAGGAGGCCTTGAAGCTACTCAGTACCACAGACTATCAGATGAAAGCCGGGAAAATGGACAAGCAGCTCGCCCTCGAGCTCTGTTTTATGAAGCTTGCCTCGGGCCAGAAAATTGGACAATAAAAAAACGACTCGGGCCCGAGTCGTTTTATCCTTATTGTGCTACTGCGCTTAGGCGCTTGTGCATTCTGGATTTAGCGCGGTTGGCCGCGTTTTTGTGAATCATGTTTTTGCTGGCTGCTTTGTCTACTTTCTTCATCGCGAGCGCGTAGGAATTCTTCGCAGCATCAACGTTGTTTGCATCGATGTTTTTGTCGAATTCTTTAATAGCCGAACGCATGGAAGAACGGAAAGCCTGCTGCTTCACGCGTTGATTTTCGTTAATAATCACGCGCTTTTTTGCGGATTTAATATTTGCCATGGTGGTCACCTCCTTTAGTTACCGGTCATTTCTTTTATCAGCACAAAAGGATTCTATCAAAAATCACGACTGAGCGCAAGATTCAGCAGGAAAGAGTTAAATGGATGAAATTTTCAGAATTAAAGCGAAGCGAACGCGAACATTGAAGGAAGGGCGGGGCATTGCTATAATAGACGTTAGTCTCTGCGAACGGAACGCACGGCAAAGTAGTAATAACAGGAGTGATCGAATCAATGAAAGAGCAGGAAAAAATTGAGCGCCAGAAGCGCATTCGTAACTTTTCGATCATCGCCCATATTGATCACGGGAAATCGACGCTTGCTGACCGGATTTTAGAATCGACCAGTGCGTTGACCCAGCGTGAAATGAAAGACCAGATGCTGGACGCGATGGATTTAGAAAGAGAACGCGGTATTACGATTAAACTTAATTCTGTACAGCTGAAATATACACATACAGACGGAGTGGAGTACATTTTTCACTTGATTGACACTCCGGGGCACGTCGACTTTTCCTATGAAGTGTCGCGGAGCCTGGCAGCCTGTGAGGGGGCTCTTCTGATTGTAGATGCCGCTCAGGGCATTGAAGCCCAGACGCTCGCCAATGTGTATCTTGCCCTCGATAACGACCTGGAAATCCTGCCTATTATCAATAAGGTGGATCTGCCGAGCGCAGAGCCTGAACGGGTAAAACAGGAAGTCGAGGATGTCATTGGCCTGGACGCTTCGGAGGCAGTACTTGCCTCCGCGAAGGATGGGATAGGCACAGACGAAATTTTAAGACAGATTGTTGAAAAGGTGCCGCCTCCGCAGGGCGATCCTTCAGCTCCGCTGCAGGGAATGATTTTCGACTCTGTATATGATACGTACCGCGGAGTTATCGCCTATATCCGGATTAAAGAAGGAACGGTCAAGCCGGGGGAGAAAATCCGGATGATGCAGACTGGAAAAGAATTCGAAGTATCGGACGTCGGCGTGTTTAATCCAAAGCCGGTCTCCTGCGATGAACTGACAGTGGGGGACGTTGGATTTATTATTGCCGGTATTAAAAACGTTGGCGATTCGAGAGTCGGCGATACGATTACAAACGCCCATAATCCGGCCGCCGAGCCGCTGCCGGGTTACAAACGCATGAATCCGATGGTTTTCTGTGGCCTGTTCCCGACAGATGCAAGCAAGTATAACGCGCTCCGGGACGCACTTGAACGGCTGGAGCTTAACGACAGCTCGCTGCAGTTTGAAGCAGAAACGTCCCAGGCACTCGGCTTCGGTTTCCGCTGTGGGTTCCTTGGTCTGCTTCATATGGAAATTATTCAGGAGCGCATTGAGCGTGAGTATAATATCGAGCTGATCACCACTGCGCCGAGCGTTATTTATCACGTGCAGATGGTAGACGCCGAAATGAAAGAGATCGACAACCCTTCCAATATGCCGGATGCCCAGCAGGTGGAATGGGTGGAGGAGCCGTTCGTAAAAGCGACTGTCATGGTGCCAAATGATTACGTAGGTGCCGTTATGGAGCTGTGCCAGGCTAAGCGCGGCGAATTTAAAGACATGAAGTATATGGATGATACACGTGTGAATATCGTCTACGATCTTCCGTTAACCGAAATTGTCTACGACTTTTTCGACCAGCTGAAGTCACAGACAAAAGGATATGCTTCATTTGATTATGAGTTTATCGGCTTTAAAGAAAGCAATCTCGTAAAGATGGATATTTTGTTAAACGGGGAAAGCGTGGATGCGCTGTCCGTTATTGTCCACCGGGACGTAGCCTATGAACGCGGGAAAGCTATCGTTGAAAAATTAAAAGATTTAATTCCGCGCCAACAGTTTGAAGTGCCGGTGCAGGCAACAATTGGAAAAAGCGTTATTGCCCGTTCGACTATTAAAGCCATGAGGAAAAACGTTTTGTCTAAATGCTACGGCGGCGACATTACGCGGAAGCGTAAGCTGCTTGAAAAGCAGAAGGAAGGTAAAAAACGCATGAAAAGCGTTGGAAAAGTAGATGTTCCACAGGAAGCATTTATGTCTGTATTAAAGATGGATAAAGATTAAGCAAAGCGGGCTGCCTTCCGGGCGGCCTTTGCTTTTTCCATAAAGAAGGAGAGAAAAGCGTGGCAAAAGGATTGTACGTCCACATCCCTTTTTGCGAATACATTTGTTATTACTGTGATTTTAATAAATTTCTCATTAACAACCAGCCCGTCGATGAGTATTTAGAAGCACTGGAGCGGGAACTCGCCTCCTACACGATGGACCAGCTGCAGACGGTTTATATCGGAGGGGGGACGCCGACGGCTCTTTCGGCTGTACAGGTGGAGAAGCTGATGCAGATCATGAACCGGCACGTTCCGGTAGGCCAGCTTGAGGAATATACGGTAGAGGTAAATCCGGGAGATGTAGGTAAGGAGAAGCTGTCGCTGCTGAAGGCAGGCGGAGTGGACCGGTTGAGTATTGGTGTTCAGACGTTTCATGATTCCCAGTTAAACAGTATCGGCCGGGGACATTCCGCAAACGAAGCGAAAGAAACAGTTCAGGCCGCCAGACAGGCCGGCTTTGATAACATCTCAATTGATTTAATGTTTGGGCTGCCGGGCCAGACGATGAAGGACTGGGAAGAGACGCTTGATGAAGCGATGGCGCTTGCCCCACCGCACGTGTCGGCTTATTCATTGAAGATCGAAAAGCAGACCCGGTTTTATAATTGGTGGCGTGAAGGAAGAATCGCTCCGCTGCCGGAGGAAGAGGAAGCGGATATGTACGAGCTGCTTGTGGATCGTCTCGAAAGCCATGGGCTTGATGCTTATGAGATCAGTAACTTTGCAAGTGCCGGGTACAGCAGCCGTCACAACCGGATATACTGGCAGAATGAAGAATATATTGGTGCTGGTGCCGGCGCTCACGGGTACACCGACGGCGTGCGATATGCCAACATTAAACCGTTGAACCATTATATCCAAGCCGTTCAGGAAAAAGGCAGTCCAGTGCAAACGACGCATCCGGTAACAAGAAAAGAACAGATCGAAGAGGAAATGTTTCTTGGGCTTCGGTTATATGAAGGTGTATCTACGGAGCGTTTTTATCAGAAATACGGCTGTGCCGTGGAAGACATATATCCGGAAAGCATTCAGGAAGCGAAGCGGAAGGAGTGGCTCACAGAAGCAGAGGGCCGTTTGTTTTTAACAGAAGAAGGAAAGCTGCTCGGTAATGAAGTGTTTGCTTTATTTTTATTGGACGATGAGCCTGAAAATAATTGACAAAGCAAAAATCCTTTGATAGCTTATAAAATAGATTTAGCACTCGGATAAAACGAGTGCTAACAGAGGAGAATGTGTAATGCTTACCGATCGACAATTACTCATTTTGCAATCGATCATTGAAGATTATATTCAATCGGCCGAACCTGTAGGTTCAAGAAGCATCTCCAAAAAAAACAGCATTACGTTCAGTCCGGCCACCATCCGTAACGATATGGCGGATTTGGAAGAGCATGGTTTTTTGGAAAAAACCCACAGTTCGTCCGGACGCATTCCTTCCCAAAAAGCTTACCGGCTGTATGTGGACCGCCTGCTGCTGCCGTACCGCTTCAGTGAACTTGAGATGAACAACATTCAATCGCTTTTTGCCGGTAAAATACTCGAAGCTGAAGAAGCAGTAAAGGAAACAGCCGGCATTTTGTCTGAATTGACGAGCTATGCCTCTATTGTGCTTGGCCCGGAAATGTTTGAATCGAGACTCAGGCAGATTCAGATTGTTCCTATTGGAAAAGAAGCAGCTGTTGCTGTCATCGTGACAGATACAGGATATGTGGAAAACCATACGGTAGCTCTTCCCCCGACGCTTGAAGCAGGGGAGCTCGAACAAATCACGAACATTTTAAACGAGCGGCTGCGGGGGATTCCGCTTTATCAGCTGCAGCGGGCGCTTTTTTCTGAAGTGAGAGACGTTTTAAAGAGGTACGTGCTCAACTACGAAGCAGCTCTTTCGTTTACGGAGGAAGCTCTCCGGAAATCGCGGCATGAAAAGATTTTTTACGGAGGCAAAACCAACCTGCTCAACCAGCCGGAATTCAAAGACGTAGACCGTGTCCGGGCGCTGCTCGAATTAATGGAGGAGGAGCATCTGATTCACGAGCTCTTAAAACCAACCATTAACGGCATGACGATTAGAATTGGGCAGGAAAACACCAATGAAGCGTTTGAGCACTGCAGCATCATTTCTGCCACGTATTCCCTGGCTGGGAAGCCGGTGGGGACCATTGGCATTGTAGGACCGACAAGAATGGAATACCAAAAAGTTATCAGCCTGGTTAATCATCTTTCTTATGGTCTTTCAAATGTGTTAGATGACTTGTACCGGAGAGACTCTTAATGATAGTATTTGTTATTGGTTGAGGAACTTAATAAAGAGTCGGATATAGCGTGGCTTTGAACGATAGCAACAGCATTTATGGAGGTGGCGCAGGTGAGCGAAAAAAACAAACAGCAGGAAGAGGAAAAAAAGGATCAGGAAGCACCAAATGAAGAAGAAGTAACCGAAGAAGACGTCGAAATCCTTGAGCCGGAAGATGTTGAAGAGGATGAACTTGAAGAGGAATCCGGTTCTCGTGAAGCAGAACTCGAAAAAGAAATAAACGAATGGAAAGACCGCGCTCTCCGTGCTCAGGCGGATTTAGAGAATGTGCGCCGCAGAGCAAAAGCGGAAAAAGAGGAAGACGCCAAATACCGGGTCCAGCCTCTAGCAGAGGAGCTTCTGCCGGTAATGGACAATTTTGAAAGAGCGATGCAGACCAAGCCGGATAATGAAAGTGCCCAGTCATTTATTGACGGCATGGCTATGGTCTATAATCAATTCAAATCTGCACTCGAACAGCAGGGTGTGGAAGAAATCCCGGCACAGGGCGAATACTTTGACCCAACCATTCACCAGGCTGTCATGCAGGCTGATGAAGAAGGGTTTGAGTCCAATCAGATTGTGGAAGAAATGCAGAAGGGATACAGACTGAAAGATCGTGTGCTGCGCCCTTCAATGGTAAAAGTGAACAACTAATAATTCAGATATAGAGTACTGTATAGGAGGAAGAAAAATGAGTAGAACAATTGGCATTGACTTAGGTACAACAAACTCTTGTGTAGCCGTTATGGAAGGCGGGGAAGCACAGGTTATTCCGAACCCTGAAGGCAACCGCACAACTCCTTCCGTTGTAGCATTTAAGGACGGGGAGCGTCAGGTTGGGGAAGTGGCTAAGCGCCAGTCTATCACAAACCCTAATACCATCAGCTCCATCAAGCGTCACATGGGAACAGACTACAAGGTGGAAATCGAAGGCAAAGAATACAATCCGCAGGAAGTTTCTGCGATTATTCTTCAAAAATTAAAGTCGGACGCTGAAAGCTATCTTGGCGAGACTGTTACAAACGCAGTTATCACAGTGCCTGCGTACTTTAACGACTCCCAGCGTCAGGCAACAAAAGACGCTGGCCGTGTTGCGGGTCTTGAAGTAGACCGTATTGTAAACGAGCCGACAGCTGCGGCACTTGCCTACGGCCTAGAAAAAGAAGAGGATCAGACTATCCTTGTATTTGACCTCGGCGGCGGTACATTTGACGTATCTATTCTCGAGCTTGGCGAAGGCTTTTTCGAAGTTCGTTCCACGTCCGGCGACAATAAGCTTGGCGGTGACGACTTTGACCAGGTGATTATCGATCATTTAGTGGATGAGTTCCGCAAAGAAAACGGCATTGACCTTTCCCAGGATAAAATGGCTGTGCAGCGCTTGAAGGATGCAGCAGAAAAAGCGAAAAAAGACCTGTCCGGTGTTACGCAGACACAGATTTCCCTGCCGTTTATCACAGCAGATCAGAGCGGACCGAAGCACCTTGAGCTTACACTGACACGTGCTAAGTTTGATGAGCTTTCCTCGAAGCTGGTTGAGCGCACAATGGGGCCTACAAGACAGGCAATGAAAGACGCCGGCCTCAGTGCTTCCGAAGTTGATAAAGTCATCCTTGTTGGTGGTTCCACACGTATTCCTGCTGTTCAGGAAGGCATTAAAAACTTAACTGGTAAAGAACCACACAAAGGTGTTAACCCGGATGAAGTGGTAGCCGTAGGTGCTGCTGTTCAGGCAGGCGTACTAACTGGTGATGTAAAAGACGTTGTATTGCTCGACGTTACACCACTTTCCCTTGGTATCGAAACGATGGGCGGAGTAACAACTAAATTAATCGACCGGAATACTACAATTCCGACAAGCAAATCCCAGACGTTCTCAACAGCAGCTGACAATCAGCCTTCTGTGGATATTCATGTGCTCCAGGGCGAGCGTGAAATGGCCGCAGACAACAAAACTCTTGGCCGTTTTCAGCTGACCGATATCCCACCAGCTCCGCGCGGCGTACCTCAAATCGAAGTCACCTTCGATATTGATGCCAACGGCATTGTGAACGTACGTGCGAAGGATCTTGGCACCAACAAAGAGCAGTCTATTACCATCACTTCTTCCTCCGGTCTTTCCGAAGAAGAAATTGAAAAAATGGTAAAAGATGCTGAAGAAAACGCAGAAGAAGACAAAAAGCGTAAAGAAGAAGTAGAAGTGCGCAACGAAGCGGATCAGCTCGTCTTCACGACAGAAAAAACGCTGAACGACCTCGGCGAAAACGTAACAGAAGAAGAAAAGCAGCAGGCTGAGGACGCAAAAGAAAAAGTGAAAACAGCACTTGAAGGCGAAGATGTTGAAGCCATTCGTACGGCAAAGGACGAGCTTCAGGAAATCGTTCAGCAGCTCACCACAAAAATGTATGAACAGGCAGCGCAGCAGGCTCAGCAGGAGCAGGGCGAAGCTGGCGGTGAAAGCAGTGACGATACTGTAGACGCTGACTATGAAGACGTTAAAGATGACAATGGTAACAGTGATAACAACAAAAACAGCTAACGATCTGTAGCGCTGACGAATGGGGCTGTCCCGAATAGTGGTCACTTGACTGCTTCTATTCAAGGGGATGGCCCCTTCTTTCTGTAATGAATATGTTTTTCAGATTGAAGCGTCTTCTTGTAGAATGATAAGATAACACGTATGGACAAGAGCGAGGAGTGAAGATGAACGATGAGTAAACGCGATTATTACGATGTGCTTGGCGTCAGCAAAGACGCAGACGAGCAGGAAATAAAAAAAGCATATAGAAAACTGGCACGCCAGTATCACCCAGACGTCAACAAGGAAGACGACGCCGAAGAAAAATTTATTGAAATCAAAGATGCCTATGATACATTAAGCGATCCCCAGAAGCGCTCGAATTACGATCGTTTCGGCCATGAAGATCCGAACCAGGGCTTTGGCGGCGGCGGAGCCGGAGCTGGCGGTTTCGGAGGCGGCTTTGGCGATATTTTCGATATGTTTTTCGGCGGCGGTGCTTCAAGAGATCCAAACGCTCCGAGACAGGGGGCGGATCTGCAGTATACGATGACGCTTACCTTTAAGGAAGCAGCCTTCGGCAAAGATACAGAGATCGAAATTCCAAAAGAAGAAAATTGTGAAACGTGCGGTGGCGACGGCGCAAAGCCGGGTACAGAAAAAAGAACATGCCGCCAGTGCGGCGGGCAGGGCCAGATGAACGTAGAACAGAATACACCGTTTGGCCGTGTCGTGAACCGGCGTGTGTGTGACCGCTGCAGCGGCTCGGGCGTCGAAGTGGAAGAAAAATGTCCTACATGTAACGGAAACGGACGCATCCGCCGGAACAAAAAGATCAATATTCATATTCCGGAAGGCGTCGACCACGGCCAGCAGATCCGCGTGAGCGGTCAGGGCGAGCCGGGTGCAAATGGCGGACCACCGGGCGACCTGTTTGTCGTTTTCAACGTTCAGCCGCATGAATTCTTTGAACGTGACGGAGATGACGTCTACTGCGAAATGCCGCTTACATTTGTTCAGGTAACGCTTGGCGATGAAATTGAAGTGCCGACACTGCGCGGTAAAGTTAAATTGAAAATACCGGCTGGCACCCAATCCGGAACAAAATTCCGTCTCCGGAATAAAGGTATTAATAACGTGCACGGACGTGGCCAGGGCGATCAGCATGTGAAAGTCCAGGTAGTGACGCCGAAGAAGCTGACGGACCGGCAGAAGGAACTGCTGCGGGAATTCGCAGAAATCAGCGGCGATGAAGAAACCGATGAACAGCACGGAAACTTCTTTGACCGTGTAAAACGGGCGTTTCGCGGAGAGTAAAAAGAGAGGAGCAGACATATGAATTGGATTGAAATTTCTGTCCACACTACCCAGGAGGCAATTGACCCTGTGTCGTTTGTGCTTCAGGAAGCAGGGGCAAGCGGGGTCGTGATTGAAGATTCGGCTGACCTGGAGCGGGAATGGGAAGAGGCAGAAGACGAATGGTTCATGCTTTCTGAAGATAATTATCCGGATGAAGGCACGCTTGTAAAAGCCTATCTTCCAATGACAAGCTACGTCACCGATACTGTGGAGGAAATTAAGCAATCCATTAATGAACTGCTCCTTTACGATATTGATTTAGGACGAAACCAGGTAGTGCTTAAAGAAATCGCCGAGGAGGACTGGGCAGAGGCCTGGAAAAAGTATTACAAGCCTGTCCAGATCACGAATAAAGTTACTATTGTGCCTTCCTGGGAAGAGTATGAAAAAAAGAGCGGGGAAAAAATCATTACGCTGGATCCGGGCATGGCGTTTGGCACCGGCACCCACCCGACAACCGTGCTCAGCATGCAGGCGCTTGAAGAGTACACACGTCCGGGTAATGCAGTGCTGGATGTCGGCACCGGGTCCGGCGTGCTCGCTATAGGCGCGTGCCTGTTCGAAGCAGGAGAAATTCTTGCGCTCGACCTTGATGAAGTAGCCGTCAGAAGTGCTGAAGAAAATATCAGCCGAAACGGGATGGCAGAAAAAATTACCGTGGCCCAATCGGATCTGCTGGAATACCGGTCGATGCAGGCAGATATCATTGTGGCTAATATTTTGGCACCTATTATTATCCGCCTTGCAGAGGATGCGTTTAGTTCCCTTCAGCCGGATGGTGTGTTTATTACTTCAGGCATCATTGAAAGCAAACGTACGGATGTCGAACAGGCTCTGACGGAAGCGGGTTTTGTTATTGAGGATGTGCGGGCAGTCGAAGACTGGCTGTGCATTATTGCCCGCCGGCCGCAGACACTATAAAGGAGAGGAATATGCAGCATTATTTTGTGGACCCCTCCTCCATACAGCATGAATATATACAAATCACGGGTAATGATGCAAAGCACATTGCCCGTGTTATGCGTATGGGCCCGGGAGAAAAAATTGTATGTAAAGATAATCAGGGACATGCCTTTGTAACTGAAATTGAAAGCGTGGAAGAAAAAAGCGTCCATGTAAAAATAATCAGCGAGTGGACAGGAGGAGCAGAGCTTCCTGTAAATATCATCGCCGCCCAGGCTCTGATTAAAGGTGAAAAAATGGACACTGTCGTGCAAAAAGCAACAGAGCTCGGGGTCTCGGCGATTTATTTTTATGAAGGGGAGCATTCTGTGGTAAAATGGGATGCGAATAAACGGCAAAAGAAAATTGATCGTTTAAACCGAATTGCTAAAGAAGCAGCAGAGCAGTCAGAGCGGATGTATATACCGGAAGTTGTTTATTTTTCCTCAGCACGTAAGGTTATAGAAAACACGGCTTCTGTCGGGAGCCGGATCGTTTTATCAGAAGCAGAGGCGAGAGCAGAACTGCCCGCAAAGCTCCCTGACGTGTTTGCCGGTCATCCGGAAACACTGCTTGCATTTATCGGGCCGGAGGGCGGATTTTCCCGTAGCGAGCTGGACCTGTTTGAGGAACAGCACATTCCTGCGACGTCCCTGGGGAAGAGAATTGTCCGAAGCGAAACCGCTTCTTTGCTGCTGCTTGGAGCAGTGACATATTATTATGAAATTCAGGAGGGGAACATACAATGAGATCAGTGGCGTTTCATACTCTTGGCTGTAAAGTAAACCATTACGAAACGGAAGCCATATGGCAGCTGTTTAAAAACGACGGCTATGAAAAAAAGGAATTTGACCAGACCGCGGATGTCTATGTTATCAACACCTGTACGGTAACAAACACCGGAGATAAAAAAAGCCGCCAGGTGATCCGGCGCGCAGTACGTAAAAATCCGGAAGCCATTATATGCGTCACCGGGTGTTATGCCCAGACCTCTCCGGGAGAGATTATGGATATCCCCGGTGTCGATATTGTCGTCGGTACGCAGGACCGCAAAAAAATGCTCGATTATATTGAAGAGTACACGGTGTCCCGGGAACCGATTAACGGTGTAAGCAATATTATGAAAAATCGAGTGTACGAAGAACTCGATGTACCGGAGTTTACCGACCGTACGAGAGCATCGCTGAAGATTCAGGAAGGGTGCAATAACTTCTGTACCTTCTGTATCATCCCGTGGGCCCGCGGTCTGCTCCGTTCGAGAAATCCGGAGGAGGTTATGCACCAGGCCGAACAGTTGGTTAACAAAGGCTACAAAGAACTGGTGCTGACAGGTATTCATACGGGCGGCTACGGTGAAGACCTGAAGGACTACAATCTCGCAGGGCTGCTCCGGGACCTTGAAACCATCGACGGTTTAAAACGGATCCGTATTTCTTCCATAGAAGCAAGTCAGATCACCGATGAAGTGATTGATGTGCTCCGCAGGTCAAACAAAGTAGTAAATCATCTGCACGTGCCGCTTCAGGCTGGCTCAAACACCGTGCTTAAAAGAATGAGAAGAAAATACAGCGTGGAATTTTATGCGGACCGCCTCGAAAAACTGCGCGAGGCGCTTCCAGAATGCGCCATCACCACAGATGTGATTGTAGGCTTCCCGGGTGAAACGAAAGAAGAATTTCAGCAGACGTACGACTTTATCCGGGACCAGCGTTTCTCAGAGCTGCACGTATTTCCATATTCGAAGAGAACCGGCACACCGGCTGCTAAAATGAGCGATCAGGTTGAGGATGAAGAAAAAAATGACCGGGTGCACCGTCTGATCGAACTGTCCAATCAACTGGCAAAAGAGTATGCTTCGCGTTTTGAAAATGAAGTCGTGGAAGTAATTCCGGAAGAAGAAGATAAAGAAAAACCAGGTTACTTTGTCGGCTATTCGACGAATTATATCAAGGTACGTTTCCCTGCGAATCCGGAATGGCGTGGTGAAATTGTGCGCGTGAAAATTACGAATGCGGGCTATCCATTGAATGAAGGGGAATTTGTACGCGTGCTTGACCATGATACAGCAACGCTTGTATAACTATAACAGCTAAAATGGAGGAGAAAGTATGGCAGATCTCGCGCAATATATTGATCACACCCTGCTGAAGCCGGAAACGACATTTGAAGATATAAAACGTATCACAGCAGAAGCCAAAGACAATCATTTCAAATCTGTATGCATTAATCCGGCGATGGTGCCTTTTGCAGCTGAGGAACTGGAAGGCTCCGGTGTGCTTGTCTGTACAGTGATCGGTTTTCCACTCGGTGCCACGAATCCGGAAACAAAAGCATTTGAAGTGAAAAATGCCATCGCCAACGGAGCGAAGGAAGTTGATATGGTTATCAATATCGGCGCCTTAAAGAGCGGGGAAGACGATCTGGTCCGTGCGGACATTGAAGCGGTCGTACAGGCTGCAAATCAGGAGGCACTGGTGAAGGTGATAATAGAGACAGCGCTGTTAACTGATGAAGAGAAGAAGACGGCCTGCAGTCTTGCCGTTGAAGCCGGAGCGGATTTTGTGAAAACATCCACTGGGTTTAATGGAGGAGGAGCAACGATCGAAGATGTGCGGCTGATGAAAGAGACGGTGGGCGACCGTGCCGGCGTAAAAGCGAGCGGCGGTGTCAAGGACCGTCAGACTGCTCTTGCATTAATTGAAGCCGGAGCGTCCAGGCTCGGTGCAAGCTCTGGTGTGAAAATACTGCAGGGTGAAACCTCAAGCGAAAACTACTAACAATCTCTGCCTGCCAGCTCGTTGATTTTTTGGCACAGATGCTTTATACTATTTACCAAATGGCTAGTATTTGAGTAATAGTCTTTATTCATATATTAGTTAGATTGGTTGTTCGGAGGGAGGGAATCACATGGCAGAGACAAGAAAGAAAAAGAATGAAGATATTGATGCCGCTCTTCGCCGTTTTAAGCGTAGCCTTTCCAAAGAAGGAACAATGGCTGAAGTGAAAAAACGCAAACACTACGAAAAACCTAGTGTTCGTCGTAAGAAGAAAAGCGAAGAAGCTAGAAAACGTAAGTTTTAAGTAAAGAAGGTGCTGCATCCTTGGAACTCATGGACCGTTTAAGCAGTGACATGAAGTCAGCAATGAAAAACAAGGAAAAACAGCGTTTAAGTGTCATCAGAGGCCTGCGTGCATCGATGCAGAATGAAGCTATCAAGCTCAATAAAGAGCTTGATGAAAGCGAAGCAACAGCGGTTTTAAACCGCGAAATGAAACAAAGAAAAGATTCCCTCCATGAGTTTGAAAACGCAGGACGGGAAGATTTAGCAGAACAGACCAGGTTTGAAATGGACGTCATATCTGAATATCTTCCTGCTCCTTTATCGAATGAAGAATTGGAATCAATTGTGAAAGAAACTATTCAGGAGGAGAATGCTTCTTCGATGAAAGATATGGGAACGGTGATGTCTGCGGTGATGCCTAAAATCAGCGGAAAAGCAGACGGTTCCCAGGTAAATCAATTAGTGAAAAAGCATTTATCTTCTTGATAATAAGAAAGCTAGAGATCGAATCAGGGTTTAGTTCCGGTTCGGTCTCTTTTTTTAAAACATAAGACAGTCTTCCTGCCGAAATAAACGGGAAAAAATTGAAACGCTTTTATCTTTATCCTCGTACATAAGAGTATAGACATATAACTAATGAACGGGAGGGGGGATAGAGGTGGAGCAGAGAAAAAGCAGATGGTTGTCCGTTCTTCTAGCCATACTTTTCATGACAGCCGCCTGGCTTCCGGCATCTGTACAGGGGGCCGGTGAAAATCAGACCGTATATGTTATCCCGGTTGAACAGACCGTTGAGCAGGGGATGGCTGCATTTTTGGAACGATCGGTGGAAGAAGCGGAAGAAGCTGATGCCGACAGGATTATTTTTGAATTGGACACGCCCGGAGGCGCAGTGGATGCCGCTGGTGAGATTGCCTCTATTATCAATGGCACATCTATTCCAACTACTGCATATGTAACGGACCAGGCTATGTCAGCAGGAGCGTTTCTGGCTTTGAGCGCTGACGAAATTGCCATGGCGCCTGAAACAGAAATGGGAGCAGCCCAGGTTATTGACGGCTCGGGCAATGCAGCATCTGACAAGGCTCAGTCGGCCTGGGTGTCTAATATGGTCAATGCAGCTGAATCCAATGACAGAGAGCCAGTGTATGCAGAAGCAATGGCTGACCCTGGAGTTGAACTGCCGGATTATCGTGCCGGAGAAGGTGAACTGTTAACGCTTACGGCGTCAGAAGCAGCTTCTGACGAAGTGGGCTATGCGGAATACATTGCCGACAGCAGAGATGATCTTCTCAGTCAGATGAACCTGGGCGATGCTGCAGTGGAAGAAGCAGATATCAGCGCAGCCGAGCAGATCGCAAGGTGGGTAACCAGTCCTTATGTGATTCCTATTTTATTGAGCGTCGGCATGATCGGCCTAATACTTGAAGTATTTTCACCGGGATTTGGTATTTTCGGAGGCATCGGTCTCGCATCCTTAGGACTTTTCTTTTTCGGTCATATGATTGCCGGATTTGCCGGCTTCGAAGGACTGCTGCTGTTTGGCGTCGGCTTAATATTACTGCTGATAGAATTCTTTGTTCCTGGTTTTGGGATTTTTGGTATATTAGGTATAGGGGCAGTCGTTGGCAGCCTGTTTATGTCGTCGTTTTCTGTTTCCGTTATGGCACTCTCCGTTGTTCTGGCAGCGGTAGCCGCCATCATCGCAGCAGTAGTTATGGTAGTCGGGTTCGGAAAACGGGGTCCAATGAAAAAGCTGGTGCTTCAGGATACGTTTTCTTCGAAGGAAGGATATGTGTCAAATGAAGGCAGAACGGACTTATTAGGCAGAGAAGGAACGGCACTGACCCCGCTGCATCCGACCGGTGCAGTAGATATTGACGGGGAAAAAATCGATGTTGTTTCAGACGGCCGCTATCTCGACCGCGGAGACGCTGTGCAGGTAGTGCGTGTAGAAGGCACGCGTGTTGTAGTAAAGCCATACTCTAACAAAGAAAGAAGGGAATCATGACATGGGAATTGATATAGGTCTCGTTATTGTATTAGCTATTATTTTAATAGCGCTAGTCATTTTATTCACTTTTGTACCAGTTGCGCTTTGGATTTCGGCGCTTGCTGCAGGGGTGAAAGTAGGTATTTTCCAGCTGGTCGGTATGCGGCTCCGGAGGGTTATTCCGTCGAGAGTAGTAAACCCGATGATCAAAGCAGAAAAAGCTGGTCTTGATATTGAACTGAACAAGCTTGAAGGCCACTATCTGGCCGGCGGTAACGTGGACCGGGTGGTCAATGCACTGATCGCTGCCCAGCGTGCAAACATTGAACTCACATTTGAACGTTGTGCCGCTATTGACCTTGCAGGCCGTGACGTATTGGAAGCTGTACAGATGAGTGTTAACCCGAAAGTTATTGAAACACCATTTATTGCCGGTGTCGCAATGGACGGTATTGAAGTGAAAGCAAAAGCAAGAATCACCGTCCGGGCAAACATAGACCGCCTGGTCGGGGGTGCCGGTGAAGATACCGTTATCGCCCGTGTTGGTGAAGGCATTGTTTCGACGATCGGTTCTTCGCAGAATCATAAAAAAGTATTGGAAAACCCGGACAGCATCTCGCAGACGGTGCTTTCCAAAGGTTTGGATTCAGGTACGGCTTTTGAGATTTTATCCATTGATATAGCCGATATTGACATTGGCAAAAACATTGGTGCAGAACTGCAGACAGACCAGGCGGAAGCAGATAAAAACATCGCCCAGGCTAAAGCCGAAGAACGTCGCGCCATGGCTGTTGCTCAGGAGCAGGAAATGAAAGCTCGCGTCGAAGAAATGCGTGCGAAAGTTACCGAGTCCGAAGCAGAAGTGCCAATGGCAATGGCAGAAGCCCTGCGTTCCGGAAACCTTGGCGTCATGGATTATATGAATATCCAGAACGTAATGTCTGACACGGATATGCGTGAATCCATCAGTAAATCCGGTAAAGACGACGACCAAAACGGTCCATATAACCGCCCGCACACCGATAAATAAGGGACTTTGTCCGTAGAAGAAGGTGAATGAAGCGATGGAGCAGCTGTTTGAACTAGTGTTTAACAATCTTTGGATTTTACTGCTGCTCTTCGGCGGTTTGATTACGTTTATGGGCCGGGGAGACAGCAGCCAGCAGGACAGCGGTGACGGCGATTCGAGGCGGCGCGGGGCTTTCGGAAAACTCGAAGACATATTCGAAGAGTTTGAAAATGCCCGCAAAGAAAATACGCCGAACCGTCCTCAGAATGATCCTTCCGGAAGTCCCGGCAATCATCCAACGCGCAGGGTGCCGGAAGCCGAGGCAGAGCTGTACAAAGAAGAGACAGACGATCCCCAGAATAAAAGCAGTGCTTTAAAAGAATACGAAAAACGCCGAGAAGAGCTTCAGCAGCAAAAGAAAAATGCAAGCCAGCGTCTCGAACGTGCTTCGCGTCAGTCTGCTGAACGCGGAGGCGTTATGTCAGACGGGGAAATCGGCGGAACGCGGAAAAATCCACGGTCGATAAATAAAAAAGAAGCAGCAAATGGGCTCGTGTGGGCAGAGGTTCTCAGCCCGCCGGTCACAAGGCGCAGCGGTTATCCTTACCAGCGGCAGTCAACAATGTCACGTGAAAAAGTGACACCGCATCGTGCCGCTAAAAAAAGCAGTAATGAGTGAACCTGATCTTCGGATCAGGTTCTTTTTTTCCTTAAAATCGTAAAATGTCTGCTATTTTTTGCAACACCCTCAGCGTGGTGGTAGAGTAGAGTTAGCATACTAACGAAAAAACTGATAACAGCAAGGATATGATATTATACTCAAGGAGACTGAGCTATATTGACCGAAAAGAAAACGTTAGAATTACAAGTGAATGAGATGAACGACATACAGCAGCTGTTCGGCCCAAACGATGTGCACATTGAGCGGCTTGAAGAAAAGCTGGACGTTTCGATTATTACCCGGGGTGGCTCGCTGATCGTAGAAGGAAATGAAAAGCAGGCAGCGTTGGTCGAAGAAGTGATTGAAGCTTTGGCGAGGCTGCTCAAAAAACGGGTGCGGATTTCAGAGCGGGACGTTGTCTATGCCGCGCAGCTTGCCGAAGAAGGAAAGCTTGAAAAGCTGGAAGATCTTTTTCAGGAGCAGATCGCTGTAAATGCTGAAGGCAAGCCGGTGATGATTAAAACCTTGGGGCAAAAGGAATATATTGACCAGATTCGTCGTAAAGATATGATATTTGGCGTTGGTCCGGCAGGTACAGGGAAAACCTATCTGGCGGTCGTAATGGCGATAAATGCTTTAAAAGAGGGGCGGGTAAAGCGGATTGTACTGACCCGTCCGGCAGTGGAGGCTGGAGAAAGCCTCGGATTTCTTCCGGGAGACCTGAAAGAAAAGGTGGATCCATATCTGCGTCCTCTGTATGACGCCCTGCATAATATCTTTGGGGCGGAGCATACACAGCGGTTAATGGAGAGAGGAACGATCGAAGTAGCTCCCCTCGCGTATATGAGAGGGCGGACGCTCGACGATGCTTTTGTTATTCTCGATGAAGCCCAGAATACGACGAAAGAACAAATTAAGATGTTTTTAACGCGGCTCGGCTTTGGTTCAAAAATGATCGTTAACGGGGACCTCACCCAGATTGATCTTCCCAAAGGCCAGCAGTCAGGTCTCAAAGTGGCGGCACGCATTTTAAAGAATATTGATCATATTGGGTTCGTTTATCTTGAAGCTACGGATGTCGTAAGGCATACACTCGTGCAGCAGATTCTTGATGCTTACGAACAGGAGGAAGGCGATCCAAAGCGTACGCTGAACCGGCCGGACAAACCAACAAACAACTAGTCAGGGGTGGACAGGTGTGAGTATTGAAGTAGATATGGTGGATGAAACGGAACGAGTAGAATCGAAGCACTGGGAGCTGGTGAAAAACATCCTGCAGTTCGCATGTGAAAAAGAAGGAGTCGTAGACGGCTCGGAGGTTTCTGTAAGTTTTGTGAACAATGAAATGATTCAGGCGGTCAACAGAGAATACCGGGAGATCGACCGGCCGACTGATGTGATTTCATTTGCGCTGAATGACGACGAAATTCAGCCCCAGGCCGAAGGCATACCAAACCTGCTCGGAGACATTATTATCAGCGTCCCTAAGGCGCAGGAGCAGGCTGGGGAATATGGTCATTCGTTTGAAAGAGAACTGGGCTTTTTGGCCGTTCACGGCCTGCTTCATTTGCTTGGATACGATCATATGGATAAAGAGGAAGAAGATAAAATGTTTTCGCGTCAGGAAAGGATTCTTGAAGCGTATGGATTACCGCGATAGATCGGTACCTAAACGCTGGAAGGACGGCTTTATATTTGCTGGAAAAGGTATTCTCCTTGCCTTCCGGGAAGAGCGTCACATGCGCTTTCACGTCTTTTTCGGTCTGGCGGCCATTCTTTTGGGATGGGTGTGCGGAATCGCTTTATGGCAGTGGACCGTTCTTTTGCTGGCAATTGCCGGCATGCTCGTGCTCGAAATGGTTAATTCAGCGCTGGAGCGCCTGGTGAATTTAATATCGCCGGAATGGAATAAAACCGCGGGAGATGTCAAAGACATGGCCGCCGGCGCAGTACTCATTTATGCTGTATTTGCTGTCATCATCGGTGTGATGATTTTTATGCCTTCCTTATGGGAATGGCTGAACTGACAAAGGGGGGAGAACATTGGCTATAGAAAACGAACTGCTCGAACGGGCTAAACAGGCAAGAGAACAGGCGTACGTTCCGTATTCAAAATTTCCGGTAGGTGCAGTTTTTGTAGGAGAGGACGGCGAATGGTACGAAGGGTGTAATATTGAGAACTCGTCGTATGGATTAAGCAACTGTGCAGAACGGACAGCCGTGTTCAGCGCGGTGCGCACAGGCATGCGAAGCGGGAAAATGGCGGCTGTCGTCGCTGATACGAAAGGGCCGGTGGCTCCGT
The DNA here is from genome assembly GCF_034497705.1 of Marinococcus luteus. Lineage (GTDB taxonomy): Bacteria > Bacillota > Bacilli > Bacillales > Marinococcaceae > Marinococcus > Marinococcus luteus_A. The sequence goes on from NZ_JAXRUV010000003.1 coordinate 124,073, forward strand.
GCGGTGCCTGTCGGCAGGTGCTTTCTGAGTTTCTGCCGAAGGATGCCCGGATTGTATTGGGCAACCTGCATGGTGAAATGAAAGTAACAACGATGGAAGAGCTGCTCCCGGGAGCATTCGGTCCGGAAGATTTATAGTATGAAAGCAGGAAAGAAGAGGGAAAATAATGAGTGAATCGTATCATTCCGGATTTGCCGCTTTGATCGGGCGTCCCAATGCGGGAAAATCCACATTAATGAATCAGGTGCTTGGCCAAAAGATTGCGATCATGAGTGACAAAGCACAAACAACAAGAAATAAAATCCAGGGCGTCTATACGACGGAAGACTCCCAGATTGTTTTTATCGATACCCCGGGAATTCACAAGCCAAAGCACAAGCTGGGCGATTTTATGGTTCGTGCGGCTCTGCAGACGCTGAACGACGTTGATATTATTTTATATCTGATCGATGCGTCAGAGTCATACGGCCCTGGCGAGGAATATATTATCGAAAAACTAAAGCGGACAGACACACCGGTATTTTTAATCGTTAATAAGATTGATAAAGTTCATCCCGACGAACTGCTCAAAGTGATTGCGAGCTATTCCGAACGGTATGATTTTGCCGAGGTAGTGCCTGTTTCTGCATTGAACGGCAATAATGTGACGACGCTTCTCGAAGAACTTACCAAATATCTCGAGGAAGGGCCGCAATTTTATCCGGAAGATCAGGTCACTGATCACCCGGAACGGTTTATCGTGAGTGAACTGATACGTGAAAAAGCGCTGCAGCTTACGCGCGAAGAAGTTCCGCATTCGCTCGCCGTCGTTATCGATGAAATGAAAGAACGGGAAAACGGGGCAGTGTATGTGGCAGCTACAATTGTTGTTGAACGCCCGACCCAAAAAGGCATTATTATCGGTAAGCAAGGCTCAATGCTTAAGGAAATCGGGCAGCGGGCCCGGGCAGATATTGAGTCGATGCTTGGCTCGAAGGTGTTCGTGGAGCTCTGGGTGAAGGTGGAAAAGGACTGGAGAAACAGTGCGTATCTGCTTCGTGAGAACGGGTATCGCGAGGACGAATATTAAGAAATCGCCTGGGAGCGGAGGAACAGCATGATTCAGAAAACAGAAGGAATTGTTTTGCGGACTGCTTCCTACGGGGAATCCAATGTAGTGTTAACGGTTTATACAAGAGAGCACGGGAAGATGGCGATGATGGCCAAAGGGGCAAAGAAGCCAAGCAGTCGCCTGCGCTCGATCTCCCAGCCGTTTGTCTACGGGACGTTTGTGTACTATCCGGGCAAAGGAATGAGAACGCTCAGTCAGGGAGACGTCACGGAGTCATTTCGCAGCGTGCGTGAAGACATCGTTCTCACTTCCTATGCATCCTATTTGTCCGAACTTCTTGATAAAGTTACTGGGGACCAGGAGCGAAATCCTTATTTGTTTGAGCTGTTCTGGCAGCTTCTGCGGCGTATCGATGAAGGCGAAGATGCTGAAGTGCTTATCCGTCTGTTTGAAGTGAAAATGACTGCAGTGGCAGGCATCCAGCCCGTGATCGACCGCTGTGTGAACTGCGGCCGGCAGGAGGGTACATTTCATTTTTCCATCCGTGAAGCGGGCTTTCTCTGTCATCAGTGCTGGGATATCGATCCGTACCGCTTCCGCATTCAGCCGAAAACGGTGAGGCTTTTGCGGATGTTTTTCTACATTGATGTGCACCGGATCGGCTCTGTTTCTGTATCGGCCGAAACGAAAAAAGAGCTGAAGGATGTGCTGAACAGCTATTATGATGCGTATGCAGGTATTCATTTAAAGGCAAGGCGTTTTCTGGAGCAGATGGAAAAGTGGAACGTCGAATGAGTGCTTGACACACTCGCAAATGTTAAGTACTATTTCAATACAATCATAACGATGCGCATGGAAAGAAAGTAGTAGCAATCTTCTTCAGCATTAGCGAGTGCAGGATAGTGAAAGCTGCACGCTGACCGGTTGTGAAGGCGTTCTGGAGCGCGGAATGGATAAAGCGGCTTTTCGGCTGTAATGCCGAAAAAGCAAGTAGGGTGGAACCGCGGTAATAACCGTCCCTATACCTGAGTGACAGGTATAGGGACTTTTTTAATGAAAATAAACGAAGAACAAAAGGGGTGTTTAACATGGCAATGAATATTCAGGAAATGATTTTAACATTGCAGAACTACTGGGCGGACCAGAATTGTATTATTATGCAGGCCTACGATGTGGAAAAAGGAGCGGGGACGATGAACCCGATGACATTTCTGCGGAGTATCGGACCGGAGCCGTGGAACGCAGCATACGTAGAACCATCGAGACGACCGGGCGACGGACGCTACGGGGAAAATCCGAACCGTTTGTATCAGCATCATCAGTTTCAGGTAGTCATGAAGCCTTCGCCGGATAATATCCAGGAGTTGTATTTAAAAAGCCTGGAAGCAATCGGTATTGATCCGCTTGCCCATGATATTCGCTTTGTAGAGGACAACTGGGAGGCTCCGACGCTGAGTGCCTGGGGCCTGGGATGGGAAGTCTGGATCGACGGCATGGAAATTACCCAGTTTACGTATTTCCAGCATGTTGGCGGCATGGATGCCCACCCGGTGACAGCTGAAATTACATACGGCATTGAACGGCTGGCGTCGTATATTCAGGATAAGGAAAACGTATTTGACCTGGAATGGGTGCAGGGAGTTTCATACGGAGATATGTTTTTGCAGGCGGAATACGAGCATTCAAAGTATTCGTTTGAAATTGCGGATAAAGAGCTTCTGTTAAATCAGTTTGCCGCAAGTGAAAAGGAAGCAGAGCGGGCTATTGAGGAAAAACTGGTGCTCCCTGCCTATGATCACGTATTAAAATGCTCGCATTTGTTTAACCTGCTCGATGCCCGCGGGGCGATTTCAGTGACGGAGAGAACCGGATATATTGCACGTGTGCGCAATCTGGCAAGAAAGTGCGGGAAAGCGTATTACGAAGAACGGGAAAAACTAGGATTTCCGCTACGGAAGCAGGAGGCGATGAATGATGACAACTAATCACTTTTTACTTGAAATCGGCGTGGAAGAAATGCCCGCCCGCTTTGTGGAGGGGGCGGTCAAGCAGCTGAAGGAAAAAACGCAAATCTGGCTGCAGGAGCAGCGGCTCAGCTATAGCACCGTGCACATGTTTTCTACTCCGAGACGGCTCGCGCTCCGGATTGAAGACCTGTCCGATTATCAGGAGGATATGGTCGAGGAGGCCCGCGGACCGGCTAAGAAGATCGCTCTTACAGAAGACGGGGAATGGAGCAAGGCTGCTTTAGGTTTTGCCAGAGGCCAGCAGGTCGATACGGAGGATCTGTACTTTAAAGAGGTGAAAGGCACGGAGTACGTTTTCGTGGAAAAAGAACATAAGGGCCGGCCGACCTCAGAACTGCTGCAGGAGATGGAGGCAATTATTACGTCTCTCGCTTTTCCGAAAAATATGCGCTGGGGAAGTCACGAACTCCGCTTTGTGCGTCCGGTTCAATGGCTCGTGGCGTTGTACGGAGAGACAGTAATTCCATTTACGATTACAGACCGCACAGCCGGCAATATTTCTTACGGACACCGGTTTTTGGGGAATGCCATTACTATTCACAAGCCGGAAACGTACGAGCAGCAGCTGAAAGAGGAGTACGTGATTGCGGATGCGTCTGAAAGAACAGAATTGATTCGCAGTCAGATCGAAGAGATTGAAGCGGAAAACAACTGGCACATTCCGATCGATGATGAGCTGCTTGCCGAAGTGAATCAGCTCTTGGAATACCCGACTGCGCTTTACGGCTCATTCGATGAAGCATATTTGAACATTCCGCGGGAGGTGCTCGTTACTTCCATGAAAGAGCACCAGCGGTATTTTCCGGTGGAAAATGATGAAGGCAGTCTCCTTTCGTATTTCATTACAGTGCGAAACGGTAATGCTGAGCACCTTGACCAGGTCCGGAAGGGAAATGAGAAGGTACTGCGTGCGCGTCTGGCGGATGCCCAATTTTTCTATGACGAAGATCAGAAAGTGTCGCCGGAGGAAGCAGTGGAAAAATTAAACCACGTAATTTATCAGGAAAACCTGGGTACAGTCGGCGAAAAGGTAATGAGAGTGGAGGCTGTCAGCACCAGGCTGGCAGAATACCTGCAGCTGGACAGCACGAAGGTACAAAATGTTAAGCGTGCCGCTCATATTTCCAAATTTGACCTCGTAACGTTAATGGTAGACGAGTTCACTGAGCTCCAGGGAATTATGGGAAGAGAATATGCCCGGATGGCAGGAGAAAACACCGCAGTTGCCGAAGCTATTGCAGAACATTATAAACCAAAGTCCGCCGGAGATGCTCTCCCGGAAAATGTCGAAGGCGCGGTTATTAGCGTAGTGGATAAAATGGACACTATTGTTTCGAGCTTTGGTGTAGGGATGGTGCCGACCGGATCCCAGGACCCTCATGGGCTGAGAAGACAGGCAGCAGGTATTGTCCAGACAATTACCGGGCACCGGTTTCCGCTGACAGTTCAACAGCTGATCGTTCTGGTGATGGATGAAATCAAAGAGCGTTCTCTTCTTCAGCGGGAAGAAGCGGATGTCCTGAAGGATCTTGAAGAATTCTTTACCCAGCGCGTCCGCCAAAAGCTGCTTGATGAGGGTGTGCGTCACGATATTGCGGATGCTGTGCTGCTTCATCTTGGCGAAAGAATTGATGTAGTGACAGAGAAAGCCGGATTTATTCAAGCGCGCGCTGAAGAAACAGACTTCAAAGAAACGGTGGAAGCACTCAGCCGGGTGACCAATATCACAAAAAACACAGACAGTGGTGCGGATATTCAAACAGAGCTGTTCGAGGCTGAAGAGGAAAGAGAGCTTTACGAAAAAAGCAAAACCTTGAACCATCAGCTTGATGACACGCTCGGGCAGGCGGATGTCGCCGGTGCGTATCAAGCGCTTCAGGCAGTTACGCCGGCAATCAATGCCTACTTCGATCATGTCATGGTTATGGCTGAAGACGAACAGGTAAAGCAGAACAGACTGCAGCAGATGGCACTGTTATCCAAGGAAATTGAACGGTTCGCCCGCTTTCGGAGCATTGTTTTTTCATCGTAAAGCAATGCGTCCGTGCGAAGCGCCGATGAAGGTGGGGAGTCACTATCGAATTAACAGAGCGTCAGGAAACCATCCTGCAGATTGTTAAAGACAACGGTCCGATCACCGGGGAGCACATCGCAGACAGGCTTTCACTGACGAGAGCCACCCTGCGCCCGGATCTGGCCATTCTCACAATGTCAGGATTTTTAGAAGCAAGACCAAGAGTAGGATATTATTATACTGGAAAAACAGACACTGAAGAGCTGAATAATCAGCTGCAGAAGTTAACCGTCAAGCATTATCAGTCGATCGCAGTGGTCGTCTCGGAATCAGACAGTGTGTACGATGCCATCTGCACCATGTTCCTTGAAGATGTCGGCACTCTCTTTGTGGTGGATAAACAAGGCTATCTGGCCGGCGTCCTTTCAAGAAAAGATCTGCTGCGGGCGAGTCTCGGCCGCCAGGATACGGAAGCAATCCCTGTAAGTATTATTATGACAAGGATGCCCAACATTACTATCTGCAAAAAGGAAGACCTGGTCGTTTATGCAGCAACCAAGCTGATCGAGCGTCAAATTGATGCTCTGCCAGTAGTAAAAGACGCCGGCGATGGAAAGTATGAAGTGGTCGGCAGGGTCACGAAAACGAATATAACTAAAGTATTGGTGGATCTGGCCAATAACCAATTATTTTAACCCGAGGAGGCAGACATGACCACAAAACAAGAGCGTCCAGTAGTATACGTAGTGTCCGATTCGGTAGGAGAAACAGCTGAACTGGTAGTAAAGGCCGCTGCGAGTCAGTTCGGGGAAGACGGAATGGAAGTCCGCCGTATTCCGTACGTTGAAGATGAGGGCACGGTGGAAGAGGTCATTCAGCTCGCCAAGGAAGCCAGGGCAATGATTGCCTTCACGCTGGTGATCCCCGAGATCAACCAGTACCTCCGGGAGCACGCGGAGGAGGCCGGGGTAGACACCGTTGACATTATGGGCCCGGTACTCGATAAAATGGTGACGCTCACGAACCAGCAGCCAAGATATGAGCCTGGTCTCGTATATCGCCTGGATGAAGACTATTTCCGTAAGGTGGAGGCAATCGAATTTGCGGTCAAATACGATGACGGCCGTGATCCGCGGGGCATTGTCCGGGCGGACATTGTGCTGATCGGCGTTTCGCGAACCTCAAAAACGCCTCTGTCCCAGTATCTGGCCCATAAGCGTCTGAAGGTGGCAAACGTGCCGCTGGTTCCGGAGGTGGACCCGCCGGAAGAATTGTTTAATATTCCGAGTGAAAAATGCATCGGGCTTCGGATCAGCGCCGATAAATTGAACCGGATCCGTTCGGAACGACTGAAAGCGCTTGGACTGAGACCGGAAGCAAACTATGCGAGTATGGAGCGTATTCAGGAAGAGCTCGACTATTCGGAAGCGCTGATGAATAAAATCGGCTGTACGGTGATTGATGTGTCCAACAAAGCTGTGGAAGAAACAGCCAATATTATCTCCAATATGTTTCAGCAGCGCTAGGAGAGAATCAGCATGACGAAAAAGGAACCCACAGTGTATGTGGACGCTGACGCATGTCCGCATAAAGAAACGATCGATAAGTGGGGAGCGGGCAAAAGCATGCGGATCGTTTTTGTGGCGAGCAGCGCCCACGCCTCAAATAAAGTGTATGAAGCAGAAACCGTAATGGTGGAAAACGAGCCCGAAGCGGCGGATATGTATATCTGGAACCATGTTTCTGCCGGAGATCTGGTGATCGCCGATGATCATGGCCTGGCAGCAATTGCTCTTGAAAAAGGAGCGGCGGTCCTCTCTTTCCGGGGGAAGCGCTGGAAAAAGGGTGACGAAGAATGGCTGCTTGCCGGCCGGTATGCCGGCGTACTGGCCAAACAGGGAAAGCACAGAGTTAAAGGGCCTAAAGCAATATCGATTGAAGAACGCCAGCGTTTTTTTGAAGGCCTGGAAATTTTTGAAGCAGGCGGCAGTGAGTCCAAATGGTAATAGGCTCATCAGGGAGGAAACAAAGTGGCAGCGTTTATTCCAGAAGAAAAAGTTGCTGAGATTCGGGAAAAAACAGACATTGTCGAAGTCATCAATGATTACGTACAGCTAAAAAAACAGGGCAGGCATTATCTCGGTCTGTGTCCTTTTCATGGAGAAAACACCCCGTCATTTTCTGTTTCGCCGGAGCGACAGCTGTATCACTGTTTTGGCTGCGGCGCAGGCGGCAATGCCATAACTTTTTTGATGGAGCACGACGGCCTGACATTTGTGGAAGCTATTCAATCCCTTGCAGCCAAAACAGGTACCGAGCTGCCCGAGCTTGAAGATCAATACCCCGGCGAACGGGAACAGCACCAGGCCAAAAAAGATGCGCATCAAATGGCGGCCAAGTTTTATCATCATCTGCTGATGAATACAGAACAGGGCAAAGAAGCCTATGACTATTTAACGGCGCGGGGAATTAGTGAAGAGATTATTGAAGAGTTCCAGCTCGGCTATGCACCGGAGCGAAACAATATGCTTGTACAGCTGCTTGAAAAAAGAGAATATGACCTTGAAGAAATGGAAGAAGCCGGACTGATTCTCCGCCAGGAATCCAGCTGGCAGTGGAATGACCGTTTTCGCGGGCGGGTCATGTTTCCTATTCATAACCAGCGAGGGCAGGTTATCGCCTTTGGCGGCCGGGCGCTCGGGGAAGGTGCGCCGAAATACTTAAACAGTCCGGAAACACCCATCTTTTTAAAGCATGAAACGCTCTACTCATTTTCCAAAGCCCGGCAGGCAGTCCGCAAACAGGATGAAGCCGTCCTGTTTGAAGGCTATATGGACGTTATAGCTGCCTGGAAAGCGGGAGTGAAAAACGGGGTTGCGGGTCTTGGCACGGCCTTCTCTAAACGGCAGGCCGAGCAGATCCGAAAAGCAACAGACAAAGCGGTAATTGCTTATGACGGTGACAATGCCGGACGGGCAGCGGCATGGAAAACCGGAGATATTCTTGAAAAGCAGGACATCAATGTACGGGTGGCAATGTTCCCGGCAGAAATGGACCCGGACGACTATATTCAGGCGTACGGGGCAGAAGCATTCAAGGTACAGCTGGCGGAGCGTGCGGTACCTTTTATGTCCTTTAAGGTTCAGGAACTGCGTAAAAATAAAAACCTTAAAAATGAAGGAGACCGTCTTGCCTATATCGAAGAAGTACTCCGGGAAACATCTGTGATCAGCAGTGCTGTAGAACGTGAATTCTACATGAAGCAGCTGGCAGAAGAATTTGATCTGTCGATGGAAGCTCTCCGTGAGGAAGAACGCAAAGTACAAAAAAAGGAACAGCAGGAAAAGGCAGCAAAGGCTCCTTCGTCTGCGGAAGCAGGCAAACGGTGGCGGAGCGGAGCGCTTCCGAAAAAGCAGGTGTCGATGCGATCGGCTTATGAAAATGCTGAACGGACGCTCCTCGCCTTTATGCTTCAGAACCGGGAGGTGGCTGAAGAGGTTAAAGAGCGTATTGGGGGAGAATTCAACATTGATGCCCATACAGCGCTCGCAGCATATTTATATGCTTATTATGACGACGGCCATGATCCTGATGTAAGCCGGTTTATGGAATACGTTGAAGAGCAGGAGCTTGTAAACCTGGTGTCTGAGCTGATGCATCTTGACATTCCCGCAGAAATATCAGATAATGAAATGTCTGACTATGTTGAACAGATTAAAATTCGACCAAAACGGGAAGAATTACTGCAAAGGCAGAAACAGCTTAAAGACGCTGAAAGAAATGGTGATTCAGAAACAAATCAGCGACAGTTGCTGACAAGAATCATGGAATTGATGATGCAGCTGAAGAAAAACTAGCCTGAAGCAATTTGCTTGCGCTTTTCCTTTGTGGTTGATAAGATATGATCACGATAGAAGGAAAGCGTGCCAGTTTGATGTGCACGCTCTTTCTATGTGCCTGCCGTCCTTTCAACCAGCTAAGAAAATACCAGGAAAAGAAATCGTCGGCACAGACAATTGCGGGCATGTAAAGAGACAGGGTAGGATTCAAGGTGTGAAGCTTGGAAGGAGGGAGATCGAATGGCGGAAAAACCAAGCCGTCCGCTGGCGGAAGGTGAAATGTCGGTCGATCAGGTAAAAGAACAATTGCTCGAAACGGGCAAAAAACGTGGAACGTTAACGTATGCAGAAATAACAGAAAAACTCTCCAGTTACGACCAGGATTCTGAGCAAATGGATGAGTTTTTTGAATACCTTGGTGAACAAGGCGTTGATATTATCAACGAGGGAGAAGAAGTTCCAAGCATGGAACAGGTGGAAAAAGAAGACACCCTCGACTTGAATGATTTAAGCGTCCCTCCAGGCATTAAAATTAACGATCCAGTCCGGATGTATTTAAAAGAAATCGGCCGTGTGCCGCTTCTTTCTGCAGAAGAAGAAATTAATCTTGCCACTAAAATTGAAGAAGGCGACGAAGAAGCAAAACGCCGTCTCGCAGAGGCCAACCTTCGTCTGGTTGTTTCGATCGCAAAACGTTACGTCGGACGCGGCATGCTTTTCCTCGACTTAATTCAGGAAGGCAATATGGGTCTGATCAAAGCGGTGGAAAAGTTTGACCACAGCAAAGGGTTCAAATTCAGTACGTACGCTACGTGGTGGATCCGTCAGGCAATCACCCGTGCTATTGCCGACCAGGCGAGAACAATCCGTATTCCGGTGCACATGGTGGAGACGATCAACAAGCTGATCCGCGTGCAGCGTCAGCTGCTGCAGGACCTTGGCCGTGAACCGCTTCCGGAAGAAGTTGCCAAAGAAATGGATCTGACTCCGGATAAAGTAAGAGAGATTCTTAAAATCGCCCAGGAGCCGGTATCGCTGGAAACTCCTATCGGTGAAGAAGACGACTCTCATCTTGGTGACTTTATTGAAGACCAGGAAGCGATGGCCCCATCGGATGCAGCTGCTTATGAACTACTGAAAGAGCAGCTCGAAGATGTACTTGACACGCTTACGGACCGCGAAGAAAACGTTCTCCGTCTCCGGTTTGGCCTTGATGATGGACGCACCCGCACCCTCGAAGAAGTGGGCAAAGTGTTTGGTGTGACAAGAGAGCGTATCCGTCAGATTGAAGCCAAAGCGCTAAGAAAGCTTCGTCACCCGAGCCGCAGCAAACGATTAAAAGATTTCATGGACTAATGAATTCATCATAGATACAAGGGGACGCATGCTTCCATTAAGCAGGTGTCCCCTTTTTTATTTTACATAGAAGAGAGAGGAAAACATGAAAAAAGCTGTATTGTCGGACAGACTGGCAGTTATCGTGGAACAAATTGACCAGGGAGCGGTGGTCGCAGATATTGGCACGGACCACGGGCTGGTTCCGGTCGAAGCAGTTGTGCACCGGGAGGCGGAGCATGCAGTAGCAGCTGATGTGAATGCAGGTCCGCTCCAGGCTGCATCGGACTACATTGCCTCCTGTGGATTAACAGGTAAAATTGACACCCGCCTCGGGAGTGGACTCACTGTCCTGAAAGAAACCGATCGTATTGATACAGTAGTTATCGCCGGGATGGGTGGCACGCTGATCACAGAAATTTTAGAGGAGGGAAAGGCACATCTCCGCCCGGTGCAGAAGTTGATCCTGCAGCCTAACGTCTCCGCGGGCCGGATCCGCCAGTGGCTGTTTGACAATGGCTGGAAGCTTACCAATGAGCGAATCCTGAAGGAGGACCGCCATGTGTATGAAGTTTTGACGGCAGTGCCGGGGGAAGCGGAAGCGCCGTACCGGGAAAACCAGGAGCCTTTTGAAAAACAGCTGTTGTTCGGCCCGTATCTGCTTAAGGAGCGGAACAATGCTTTTAAGGATAAATGGATGAGGGAAAAAGATAACTGGCAGCAGATTTTACAACAGCTGGCAAACGCCGTTCCGACAGAACAGACAACGGCAAAGAAGCAAAAATTAAACCAATATATTGCATGGGCTGAGGAGGTTATTACATGAATACTGTACGTGACGTTATCCGGGTATTTGAAGAATGGGCGCCGCCATCGCTTGCTGTGGAAGGCGACCGGGTTGGCCTGATGATTGGGGACTGGAACCAGCCGGTCACAAAGGTGCTTACTACTCTGGATGTATCCGAAGAGGTGGTGGATGAAGCTGTCAAAGCAGGGGCGGAGTTAATCATTGCCCACCATCCGCTGCTTTTTCGTCCGATAACGTCGCTCGATGTGGCAAATGGACAGGGGCCGGTAATTGAAAAATGCATTAAGCATGACTTAACCGTCTATGCCGCGCACACGAACCTTGACATTGCACCCGGGGGCGTGAATGACATGATGGCAGAAGCGCTCGGTTTAACGAACACGGAGGTGCTGGCTGCGACAGGTGAAGACCAGCTGTATAAGTTGGTGGCCTTTGTGCCGGCGTCCCACGCTGAAGAAGTAAGACAAGCGTTGGGAGACGCGGGCGCCGGCTATATCGGCGGGTACAGTCACTGCACGTTTTCTGCTGCGGGTACTGGAACGTTCATCCCAGGAGACGGCACGGATCCTTTTTTAGGGGAGCAGGGGAAAATGGAGTTTGCGGATGAAAAGCGGATGGAAACTATTGTGCCTGCCTCTCTCCGGCAGACCGCAGAAGCCGCTTTAACCGCCGCTCATCCCTACGAAGAACCGGCCTACGATGTGTATCCGCTCGCTATCCCAGGTGAGCCTTACGGGCTTGGCAGAGTGGGGGAACTTCCGGAGGAAATGACGCTTGAAGCGTTTGTGGAGCAGGTGAAAAAAAGCTATGACGTGCCGTTTGTCCGCGTAGTGGACGGGAAAACCGACCGGGTCAAACGCGTGGCTCTGCTCGGAGGCGATGGCAACAAATACTGGAAGCAGGCGCTTTCGAAGCAGGCAGATGTGTACATTACCGGCGATATTTATTTCCATACAGCCCAGGATGCGGCAATGGATGGCCTCACGATGATAGACCCCGGCCATCACGTGGAAAAAATTATGAAAAAAGGCGTGCAGAAGGAGATGCAGAACCGCAGCCAGGGCCGGCTGCAGGTGGAATGGCTGGCTTCTGCTTTGTCTACCGAACCATTTCGGCTGGCATAATAGAAAAAATCCCTCCGCTTGATCGCGGAGGGGTTTTTTTATGATTTTGCTTTGATTTTTGGAAGGATTTTTGACTTATCGATATGGGACTCGGTGTCCCACGTGGATGAATCGTTTGGATCGTACTGGTCGATAAACAGGATAACTTCCTTGGTGATTAACGTTGGGGTGGAAGCACCCGCTGTCACCCCTACAGAGTTGACATTTTCAAGCCAGCTTAAATCCAGCTCGGTTAAGTTGCTGATCCGGTAAGCTGTTGTGCCGGCAACCTGTTCTGACACCTGGGCCAGCCGGTTGGAGTTATTGCTCTTCGGATCACCGACAACGAGCACCAGATCTACATCCTTTGCCTGTTCAGCTACCGCTTCCTGACGGACCTGGGTGGCGTTGCAGATTTCATTATGGATTTCTGCATGCGGATAAATTTCTCTTGCCCGGTCCATGATGTCAGAAACGTCCCACTGGCTCATGGTCGTCTGGTTAGTCATGATAATCCGTTCCGACTTAATGTTTAAGCTTTCAAGATCATCGAGTGTTTCCACTAAATGCACAATGTCCGGAGCGACACCGACAGCGCCTTCCGGTTCCGGGTGTCCTTTTTTGCCGACATAGATAAATTCATAGCCCTGGTCTTGTTTTTCCCGTATTAAGTCGTGGGTGACGGTAACATCGGGGCAGGTGGCATCAATGGTGGTCAGTCCTTTTTCTTCGGCAAGCTGGCGTACTTCCGGAGAAACGCCGTGAGCTGTATATACAACTGTTCCCTTATCCACCTGCCGGAGTATTTCAAGCCGGTTAGGCCCGTCGAGGGAAATGACACCTTCTTCTTCAAATGCGTCAGTCACGTGCTTATTGTGTACGATCATGCCTAAAATATAGATTGGGCGCGGAAGCTCCTGGTTACCGGCGGCTTTTTTCGCCATTACCATCGCATCGACAACGCCGTAGCAGTATCCACGTGGTGAAATTTTTGTTACTTCCATAAAGGCCTCCTGTTTCATAATTTGAACCGTGAGGTCTTGCGTGTACGCGCTGACTTTACGTATGCAGTCATGTAAAACGATTCTGGATTCATTATACTACCTAAGCGTCTGGTTGAAAAGAAAGGACGGCTGAAGGGATGCATTCCTTTAATATTTTGTGAACAGAAGCAGAGGAGAAGCTATGGTTTCTATTTTAACTATGATAAAATATGGAGATGCAAAAAATGCGTAAATGAAAAGAGAGTTAGGTGAACAGCGTGGAAAACCGCTTTAAACAATACAATATTCCGGCATACGCCCTCAAGCTGCTGGATAAAAAACGAATTCAAAAACCAACGGATATTCAGGAACGGCTGATGCCCGCCGCGATTAATGGCAAGGATGTTATCGGCCAGTCGCAGACCGGATCAGGGAAAACACTTGCGTATCTGCTGCCAATTCTGAGCAGAATCGACACCTCCAGAGCGGAAGTGCAGGCAGTCATTACAGCACCTACCCGGGAGCTCGCCGGCCAGATTTTCGGTGTCCTGAAGGAAATTACGGATGAAGATGAAACCTCTTCGGTACGTGCCAAGCAGGTATCCGGGGGCACGGACCGCTCCAGAGTGATGGAGCAGCTCCGTAACCCACCGCACATTATTGTAGCCACTCCAGGGCGGCTGAAGGATATGGTTGGAGAAAATGTTATCAATGTACACACGGTAAGCATGCTCGTCATTGACGAAGCAGATCAGATGCTTGATATGGGCTTTTTGGAAGAAATTGATCCGGTGGCCGGAAAAATGGCAGATAACCTGCAGATGATGGTATTTTCTGCAACGGTACCGGAAAGCCTGCAGCCGTTTCTGCGCAAATATATGAACAATCCTAAGCATGTGCACGTAAAGCCGGAGCATGCGACGCCAAAAGAAATGACACATTACGGCATCGCGCTCAGGCACCGCAGCCGTCTTGATGTGACAATGGAGCTTGTAGACCGGCTGCAGCCGTTTCTTGCCATCATATTTGCAAGCACGAAGGAGGAAGCGGACGAACTGGCAGGGGAAATGTTCAAAAAACAATACCCGGTAGAAGTGCTGCACGGCGGTCTGCCTTCGAGGCAGCGCAAACAGGTCATGAAACGGATTCAAAATCTGGAGGTTCAGTATCTGGTAGCTACCGACCTTGCTGCCCGCGGTATGGATATTCCGGGTATTTCCCACATTATTAACTACAGCCTGCCGAAGGAACTGGAATACTTTATTCACCGGACGGGCCGTGCCGGGAGAGCCGGACTGACAGGAGAGTCCTATACTCTGATGGGAGAAGACGACCGGAAAGCCGTTCTTTCTCTTCAAAAGCAAGGTATCCGCTTCACGTTCATGGACTTTCGTAAAGGAACGTGGACCGAGCTCTCCAAACCGCTGTTTGCCACCAAGCAGACGAAACGCAAGCCTGCGCCTGCTCCTGACGCCATGCCGGTGAAAAAACCGAAAAAAGTGAAGCCGGGCTATAAGAAGAAAGCGATGGCAGACCAGACGGCGTCCCGCCGCCGCAAACGAAAATAACAATTGAGGTGATGACTGTGCTTTTAGGCTCGCATGTATCCATGAACGGAAAAAAAATGCTTCTTGGTTCAAGTGAAGAAGCGGCTTCGTACGGAGCGACAGCGATGATGATTTATACAGGAGCGCCGCAGAACACCCGGCGCAAACCGATCGAAGAATTAAATATCGAAAACGGGCACGCCCACATGAAAGAAAACGGCATTGAAGAGGTAGTGGTCCATGCACCGTATATTATTAATATCGGCAATACAACCAAGCCGGAAACATTTCAGCTGGGTGTGGATTTTCTGCGCAATGAAATCAGCAGATCCGAGTCGCTCGGGGCAAAGCAGATTGTTCTTCACCCGGGGGCGCACGTTGGAGCCGGCACAGAAGCAGGCATTAAAAAAATTATCGAGGGCTTAAATGAAGTTATTTATCCGGACCAGAAGGTGCAAATCGCGCTTGAAACAATGGCGGGCAAAGGCTCGGAGTGCGGAATAAGCTTTGAAGAGCTTTCGGAGATTATCAGTGGAGTAACTCACAACGATAAACTGAGTGTCTGCTTTGATACGTGCCACACGCATGATGCGGGCTACGATATCGTGGGGGATCTGGACGGCGTGCTGGAGTCGTTCGATCATTATGTCGGCCTCGACCGGCTGAAGGTGCTTCATATTAACGACAGCAAAAACGAACGCGGAGCAGGTAAAGACCGTCACGAAAATATTGGTTACGGCTATATCGGCTACAGTACGTTAGCAGAAATTGTGCATCACGAGGCGTTTGCTTCTGTGCCTAAAATACTGGAAACACCTTATGTCGGCACAGATAAGAAAAATAAAAAACCACCGTATAAGCACGAAATTGCGATGCTCAGACAAAAAGAATGGAAAGCGGACTGGCGGGATGAATTAATGCCGGCAGAGGTGTAAATGTCTTCTGCATGAACGCGTGAAGCGTTCATGCTTTTTTATTTCTGGAAGCCCAGGAAAAGGCATTAGGAACAAGGATAGCAACAAGCACGCCCCACATGCATTCATGCGGGGCGTGCTTGCTTTATTCGTTGTTCATATCAAGAAATCTCGATGCCCACTCAAACAATACCAGCTGGCTGTTAACGGCGGGCTCTCCGGGCGCAGGCTCAACGTAATGATAATAACCGCTGCTGTACTGCTCCCTTGCCTTCACATTATCCTGCAGGATCAGCTCCAAAATGGCACTGAGCCGCTTTTTTAAAATAGGTTCGTAGACTGGAAACATGATTTCAATTCGTTTTTCCATGTTTCTTGTCATCCAGTCAGCCGACGACAAATAATAGTCGTCACGGGCGCTGTTGGCAAAATAAAAAATACGGGTATGCTCAAGGAAACGGCCGACGATGCTGCGGACGGTGATGCTTTCGCTCACTCCGGGGATTCCTGGTTTCAGGCAGCAGATACCGCGCACAATAAGTTCAATGCGTACACCGGCCCGGGAGGCTTCATACAGTTTAATAATGAGCTCTTTATCTGTTAACGAATTCATTTTGGCAATAATATGCCCGCTTCCGTCCTGGCGGTGGCAGTCAATCTCCCGCTGGATTAAATGAATCAGCTCCTCGCGTATCCCTTCCGGAGAAGTGCTGATTTCATTCCAGTACGGCTGCTGGGAAAAGCCGCTTAAATGATTAAAAAAGTTAGTGGCATCCTCACCGAAGGAGGGGCGGGTCGTAATCATGCCCATATCGGTGTACACTTTAGCGGTGGAATCGTTGTAGTTGCCGGTACCAAGATGCACATACCTCTTGATGCCATCTGCTGTCTTCTTGACGATCAGCACAATTTTACTGTGGGTTTTCAGTGATGTAATACCGTAAATGACGTGAACACCGGATTTCTCAAGGGTTTTCGCCCATTGGATATTATTTTCTTCATCAAAGCGTGCCTTCAGCTCGACGAGGACCGTCACCTGTTTACCCTGTTCCGCCGCTCTTGCCAGTGCAGCAATAATGGGGGAGTCCCCACTGACCCGGTAAAGAGTCTGCTTAATCGCTAAAACGTCCGGGTCGTCGGCTGCTGTGGAAATAAAGTCGATAACGGGCTGGAATGATTCATAAGGATGGTGCAGTAAAATGTCCCGGTTATCGGAAGCATTAAACACATCGGAATCAGTAATCAAATCCTCCGGCGGCTGGGGGATAAGCGTTTCATACACAAGATGCTCCCATTCCGGCGCGAGTTCCTCACAGAGCGGAAACAGGAAAGTTAAATCGATCGGCCCCTTCAGGGTATACACGTCGTCTGGGTGAACCTCGAGGGCTTCGAGCAGAAACTCAAGAATATAGTCATCCATCATGCCGTGCTGGCATTCCAAACGAACAGCGGCTCCCCATTTGCGTTTTTTTAATTCTTTTTCAATTTCGCGGAGCAGATCGCGGGCGCCCTCCTCATGAATGGTTAAATCTGCGTTCCGGGTGATCCGGAACGGAGAAGCACTTACGACGGTAAAACCCTTGAAGAGCATATGGATAAATTCTGCCAGTACCTGCTCAAGCAGAATATACTCCCGGCTGCCGTCGGATGATGGAAGCACAAGGAAGCGGGGGAGCACCCCGGGTACCTGTACAATCGCAATGCTCTCTTTTTCATAACCGGCTTCTTTCTGGAGCCGGACGGCCAGATTCAGGGATTTGTTTAAAAGCATAGGAAACGGGCGGTAGGCGTCTACGGCCATCGGTGTCAGCACCGGCATAATATTGGACATGAAATATTCCTGGATATATTCATACTGGCCGCTGTTTAATTCAAGCGTCGAAAGAAAACGGATATTTTCTGAGGCCAGCAGCGGGACAGCTGTTTCCGTAAAAAAATGATCCTGCAGCCGCACAAGCTCTGAGTTTTTTTCGGTGATGGCCGAGAGCTGCTGCTTCGGCGTGAGCCCGGCTTTGTTTTCGGGTTTATTGAACCCTGCTTTTACCTGGTCTTTTAACCCTGCCACCCGAACCATGAAAAATTCATCCAGGTTGGAGCTGAAGATACCTAAAAACCGCAGGCGTTCAAGGAGTGGATTGGTCTCGTCGAGCGCCTCTTCGAGCACGCGCTCATTAAACGCAAGCCAGCTGATCTCCCGGTTGTTATAATATGCTGGGTTTTCAAGGTCAATATGTGTCTGAGTCGTTTCGGTCATGGTAGAATCCGCCTTTCTTTACACCCTGGTCGCTCCTGGGCCAATTGTATCAACGAAATGTTAAGTGCATGTAAAGATTCACGAAAAAAGCATTGTTCAGCTGGAAAAAGCAGAAACCGGCGATTGCTCGTGGAAGTGAAGCACAATCTCACGGTTGATCATTTTTTCCAGGTGTTTTTTATACTTATCCGCTTTGGCTTCCTCAAAAGAGGAATGCATGCCCTCGCGGCAGTATATATGGAAGTGAAGCTCTTTGCCTTCTTTTTCAATGCCAAGTCCGGAAACGATATTGCGGCGCGTGCGGTTGAGCGAGTAAGAGAATTTTAAAATGCTTCCAAGAAATTCGAGCCGTTTCAGACTGTTTTTCTGCATATATGGCTGGAATGGCTTTGCGAACTGTTTAAACATCGATTTAGATTTGAAGGATGACACAAGCGACATGGCGATTCGTTCTTCGTGCGTAATGCCGTCGATGGAACGGTTGGTTAAAATGTAAAAGGTGTGCTGGCTGCTTGCTTCAGAGCTGATGTACTCCCCGATATAAAGAACCTGGGCTGCGCGGTTCAGCAGGCGGTGGTTGTCTTCATGCAGATAGGATTTTGGAATATACGGCTCCAGGCTGTTGTACATGGAAGAAGCAATGTTTCCAACTTCATCCACATAGTCCGGGTTAATCTCGAATTCCCGGTTCAGCTGGTAAAAGCTTTCCTCGATCACGTCCGGAAAATGGGGATACATTTTATCCCGGAGCAGCTCTTCAAACAACAGTCCGTCACGGAGGCCCTTGCTGCTGATTAAATAGTAGGAGGCATCGATATGCTTATAGAGCTGGGAAATGATCCGTACGGCGGGAATAATGACGTCCGCCCGGTCCTTGGAAAGCCCTTCGATATTTTCCCGTTCGGATAAGCTTGATTTTTCAAGAAGCTCCATTGTTTCGGCAATATCGTCACCGGTCATGGAATACTGGTGCAGCCCGGCGAGAGGATAGTTGATGGAGGCCTGGTGCACGAGCACCATGTTCCGGGAACTGCCGCCGATACCGACGACCGGAAGGTTTTCCCCTTCTTTTTGCAGCCAGGAAACCTTCTGAAATTGTTTTTCAATCCATTTGTTCATCTGCTTCAGGTTGCTCGAGGTGACTTTGTTATCATTTGGAAGAAACTTCTGCTTTAATGTCAGAGCGCCGAAAGGGAAGCTGTGGGTACGAACGAGTTCCCTGTTTTTAAACATGGTTACTTCTGTACTGCCGCCCCCGATATCAATAGTGATTCCTTCAGACAGGCTGGTGGAATTCACTACTGCAAGATACCCATAGGAGGCTTCCTCTTCCCCGGACAGAACCCGGATGGGAAAATCGATGCGTTCTTCAATATACTGTAGAACTTCTTCACGGTTGGAGGCACCGCGCACAGCTGCGGTGGCCACAGCATGAATGGTCTGAACGTCGTGAAAGCGCAGAACTTCTTCAAACTGCTGGAGAGTATGCAGCAGAATATCTCTTCCTTCATGGGTAAGCGCGTTCTGGTCGTCGATATGGTTGCTCAGACGGGCGACGGTTTTTAAATTATGAAGCTCGCGGTATCCGCGTTTTTCGTCCACTTCATTAATTACAAGACGTATTGAGTTGGAACCTATATCGATAACGGCGACTTTTTCTTTCGCTTGAAACATCTTCATCATTCCTTAGAATTAAATTTGATTTCGTTTAATTGCTTTACTATTAACTATCATACAAAGAATAACCATGAATTGTATACACGATTAAGCAAAGAAGATTTACAGAAGCAAAAAGGTTTTGTATACTTTTCCTATCAATAAATCGTAACGATTCCTAATTGTTCTGGAAAGAAGGAGGCTTCCTGGTGGAAGATTCAACAAACACGCTGCTTGAAGTGAATCATCTTTCGTTTCGCTATGAGTCAGAGCTCGTATTGGACGATATCAATATGAATATAAATCGCGGAGATTTCGTAGGTCTGGTCGGGCCGAACGGCTCGGGAAAATCTACGCTCGTCCGGGTTCTTTTAGGCCTGCACAAGCATTATAAGGGAGAAGTGCGATGGTTTGGAACGCCCGTACGCCAATTTCACCAATGGCCGAAGATCGGCTATGTTTCTCAAAAAGCGAATCGTTTTAATGCCGGATTCCCGGTGACGGTATATGAAGTCGTAGCTATGGGACTGTACGGTAAAAAAGGGCTGCTCCGGTTTTTGAATCGTAAAGACAGGCAGCGCATTCACGAAGCGCTCGAGCAGGTGGATATGCTCGGCTATAAAAAGAAGAATATGGGTCGGCTTTCCGGGGGGCAGCAGCAGCGGGTGTTTATTGCACGTGCCCTTGTTAGCGACCCAGAGGTACTGATTTTGGACGAACCGACCGTGGGGGTGGATGCTGCATCCGCTCAGGCGTTTTATGAACGGCTGAGCCACTGGAACAGGGAGAAGGGTATTACTCTTATACTTGTCACCCACGATGTAGGAGCGATGACCAAATATGTGACAAAAGTAGCCTGCCTGAACCAACAGCTTCATTTTCACGGAACGACACGGGAATTTGAAGAAAGTGATCTTGCCGGCGCTTACGGACACGATGTGCATATTATCCATCACGAGCACGATCACCATGCAGGAGGAGCCTGATGATTTTTCTGGAATTTGATTTTTTAAGATATGCGCTCATCATCGGCCTCATGATCGGCGCGGTCGCTCCGGCTGCAGGTGTGTTCGTAGTGGTCAGAAAAACACCGATGATCGCCGATGCGATGTCGCATACAGCGCTGACCGGCATCGCCTTTCATCTCTGGCTCGCTTCCTTCTGGGTGTGGCTCAGCGAATGGAACCCTCTTTATACCGGTATTTTATTTACGTTCATCGTGTCGTTTGTGATTGAGTATCTGCGCCGGCGTTTTCAAACATTTCAGGAGCTTTCCATTCCGGTGGTGATGGCTTCAGCCATTGGGCTCGGAGTCGTTTTTATTTCTCTGGCGGATGGTTTTAATAATGATTTGTTTAACTATTTATTTGGAAGCATTCTTACGGTAAATGCCGCAGATGCACTGGTAATTGGTGTTATTTCTGCTGTATCACTGCTGTTGTTTCTGCTGTTTTATAAAGAATTATTATTCCTGGCTTTCGACGAAGAACAGGCTGCCGTAAACGGCATTCCGGTGCAGAGAGTGAATTTATTATTTGCCGGCATCGCAGCGGTCATAGTTGCTTCTTCCATATCTATTTTGGGAGTGCTGCTCGTGTCCGCTTTAATTACCCTGCCGGCGGCAGCAGCGCTCCGGATCGCTTCCACCTTCAAAAGTATGTTTTTGTATGCGGTGCTTTTCGGAGAAACAGCTGTTCTGGCCGGCTTTTTTGCTTCATATTATTATGACCTGAGCTCAGGCGGCACAATCGCAGTCATTTCCTTTCTTATATGGACATTCGTTGTACTGGCTGAAAAAGCCACTGGACGAATACGTCAGCGTACGTGGGAAGAGGCGAAATGGGCGGACAAAGCAAATCAATAGCACAGATAAGCGATCCTTGTGTAAAATAAAGAATAGAGAGTGACGGCTATGTTTGATTTTAATTTTGTGGAACGAAGCATTATAGCAGCGGTGTTGATTGGACTGACGGCACCTTTGATCGGCTCGTTTTTAGTCGTGCGCCGGTCCTCGCTGATAGCAGATTCTCTCGCTCACGTTACCCTTGCCGGCGTAACGGCAGGAGTGCTCGCCGGTAATCTGCAGGCTTTTTGGGATATCAATCCGTTATACAGCGGCTTTATATTTGCGTTTGCCGGCTCGTTGATCATTGAACGGGTACGTCACACCTACGGAGGCTTCCAGGAGCTTGCCGCCCCGATTTTAATGGCGGCAGCGGTAGGACTGAGCGCTGTATTTATGTCTATATCCGCTGACGGGGTGACGGAGTGGTACGGCTATCTGTTTGGAAGTGTGGTCTCCGTACAGATGGAAGACCTTTGGTTTATCGGAGTAATGACGATTGCTGCTCTCGGGCTGCTTGCGGCGTTTGGCAGGGAGTTGATGTTTCTTTCCTTCGATGAAGAAATGGCAGCTGCTGCTGGAATACCAGTTAAAATTTTCAATGTACTGCTTGCTGTACTACTTGCGATTGTTATTTCTGCATCGATGCAGGTGGTCGGAGTGCTGCTTGCCGGGGCGTTGATTACGCTGCCGGCAGCGGCCGCCATGCAGTGGGCTTCCGGCTTTAAACGAATGCTTCTGATTGCTGTTATTATCGGGGAAGCCTCCGTGGCAGCCGGTGTGACTGGATCCATATTTCTTGGCATTGCTTCCGGAGGCGGCACTGTAGTGACAGCTGCTTTTATACTTTTTGCGACTTTAGTTCTCAGAGTATGGATCAACTGGAAAAGAAACAGGAGGCTTAAATATGAACGTCACCAAAGCGCTTAATATTATGAAGGAACAAGGGTTTAAATATACAGCCAAGCGTAAAGAGCTGCTCCAGCTTTTTTCAGATGAAAAACGCTATTTGACAGCGAAGGAAGTACTGCATTCCCTGCAGAAAAATTACCCGGGAATGAGCGTGGACACTGTCTATCGCAATCTGTCCATATTCGAGGAAATGGATATTCTCGAGATGACAGAGCTTGAAGGAGAAATGCATTTTCGTTTTTCCTGTTCAACAACGGTCCATCATCACCACCTTATCTGCCTCGAGTGCGGAAAAACGAGAGAAATTGAGACGTGTCCGATGGACTGGCTGAATGAAAACGTCGACGGCGGTTTTGAAGTAACGGGGCATAAATTTGAAATTTACGGCCTTTGTTCGGAATGCAAAAAAGCGAAACACAAGGAAGCTGCGCCGGCATAATCATAGGTGCTACAGCAATAACAGGGGAAACAAAAAAAGCTCCGCCCTTAAATGGGTGGAGCTTTTTTGCGTCGAGAGCTTAATTTGTCAGTTCTTTTTCTTTTGCTTCCCGTTCTTTTTCTGCTTCTTTAGCGTAGTGCTCTTCAGCAATTTTATCAACTTCGATCTTCAGCTCTTCCACCATGGTTTCTTCCGGAACCTTCCGGATAATTTCCCCGTGACGGAAAAGAAGACCTTCGCCTTTTGCACCGGCAATACCGATATCGGCTTCTCTTGCTTCGCCGGGACCGTTAACGGCGCAGCCGAGCACGGCTACCTTAATCGGAGCTTTAATTGTGGAAATGTATTCTTCCACGTCGTTGGCAATGCTGATCAAATCAATTTCAATACGTCCGCAGGTCGGACATGAAATAAGAGTAGCCGCGTTGGATGCGAGGCCGAATGTTTTCAGCAGCTCGCGTCCGACTTTTACTTCCTCTACCGGATCGGCACTGAGGGAAATACGTAGTGTACTTCCGATTCCTTTACTCAGAATAGCACCGAGTCCGGCAGAGCTTTTGACCGTGCCTGCGAATTGAGTGCCTGATTCAGTAATCCCAAGGTGAAGCGGGTAACTGAATGCCTGAGCCGCTTTTTCATAAGCTTCAATAGCCAGGTGTACGTCTGAAGCTTTCATCGAAACGATGATATCGTAAAAGCCGAGCTCTTCAAGGATGGAAATATGGTAGAGAGCACTTTCGACCATTCCGTCTGCAGTTGGATATCCGTATTTATCAAGGATCCGTTTTTCGAGGGATCCGGCGTTTACACCGATACGGATCGGAATGCCTTTGGCTTTGGCTGCCTCAACAACCTCTTCCACTTTTTCCCGTTTCCCGATGTTGCCCGGATTGATCCGGATTTTATCAGCGCCGCCTTCAATAGCTTTCAAGGCCATATTATAGTCGAAGTGGATATCGACAACGAGCGGAATATTGATGCGCTGTTTAATTTTTGGAATTGCTTCAGCATCCTTCATTTGTGGGCATGCGACGCGGACAATCTGGCATCCGGCCTCTTCAAGGCGATGAATTTCTGCGACGGTCGCTTCCACGTCGTGAGTTTTTGTTGTGGTCATGCTTTGTACTACTACTTCATTACTGCCACCGATCGTCACATTACCTACTTTGACTGCTCGGGTTTCGCTGCGGTGGGTTATTTGGCTCATGTATCCATTCGCCCCTTTATATTGGTGAATTTATTTCGTGCCTCGTCTAATGCAACAACAATAGTTAATAGTGGTCTATAACACATCGTAATTGTATCAGTGGGTGTGTACTCTTGGCAAGCAGTTGCTTCCAGAGAGCGGAAATCGGAATTGCAAAAGCCGGTATTTTGTAAAATGATGAGAAACTAACGAAAGGATGCGGGCGGTGTAACTTTTTCCCGGAGCTTACGACTATAGATGCGACGAATATAAAAATATTGGTCGTCAAAGTATAGGATTGGAAATGAAAGGGCATAAGAAGGAGAGTTGGGCATAATGAAGTGGTGGCAGCAGACATTAGCAGCCGGGGTAGTTACGTTAGGGGTTCTTGGGGTGAGCCAGGAGGCGTCAGCAGACGCTGCAGCAGGAGATGTAACGGTGACGCTCGGCCAGGACCTGTCTTCAGATCAAAGAAGTTCTATGCTTGAAGAGATGGATGTGACTGAAGGGGAAGTACCGGTCGTGGAGGTCACAAATGAAGAAGAATACCAGTATCTTGGAGATTATTTAAGCAGCTCTGAAATTGGTTCGCGCGCGTTATCTTCTGCAAAAATTACTGCAGCTGAAGACGGGGAAGGCATCGATATTGAAACGAATAAAATAGATACAGTTACAGAAGGAATGTATGCAAACGCGCTGGCAACAGCGGGAGTAGAGGATGCAGAGGTTTACGTGACAGCTCCGTTTGAGGTATCCGGAACGGCAGCACTGACCGGTATTTTAAAAGCCTACGAACAGCAGAACAATGTCAACATATCCGAGGATCAAAAACAGGTGGCAAATGAAGAGATTGCCAAAACATCTGAGCTTGGTGAAGATATCGGTAAAGAAGAAGCAACAACACTAATTACACAAATCAAGCAGGAAATAAACAACACAGAAATTAATAATACGGAAGATATCCGGGTCATCGTGCAGAATGTTTCAGGCGATATGAATATTGAACTGAGCGAAGAGCAGACAGATGAGCTTGTGTCCTTATTCGACCGGATGCAGAACTTAAATATCGACTGGTCACAGATGGAGAGTCAGCTTGATAAAGCTTCGGAAAACATCGACAGCTTTGTAAACAGTGAAGATACGCAGAATTTCCTTTCGCGCATCGTTGCTTTCCTCGAACAGATGCTTGATTCCGTGCAGGGATGGTTTAACAGCGACTCTGAAGAATCAGCATAATATTAATAAAAGAAAAGAGGCCGCGTGGCTTCTTTTTTTTGCAAAGAAGACGCTTAAAGCTGACAACCGGAAGACAGAAGAGTTACAATAATTGTGAAACGATTACGGGTGTTTACGCGTATATATGATTACCAAGCTTTTACGAGCCGCATTAGTCAGTGATTACAGAAGTTTATGGAAGGGAGTATATACAATGGAATGGTTAGCGAACCCGAGTGTCGGCTTTATTGTTGTTTTTCTTGGAACAATGTTTTTAATCTCAGAGTTTCTAGTTAAGTCCAAAAGCTTATTTTTTATTCTGGGAACAGCCTTTATGGTCTTATTCTTTTCCTATCATCTTGAAGGGGCGGCCGGCATCTGGGTGCTTGTATTATATGCAGCCGGTCTTGGGCTGATCCTGCTTGACGGCAAGCTTATTGGAGACGGAACTGTCTCTATTGTAGGTCTCCTGTTAATGGGAGTATCTATCGCTGTGCCGACTCCTACTATTATTTACGGAGTCCTCGTTATTTTCGGCTTTTTGGCCGGGGCCATTTCAGCGATGTTTTTCCTGAAGGTTTTCCCGCGGCGGGATCTGTGGTCGAAGCTGATGCTTAAGGATAGCTTGACGAGCGAACAGGGCTATAACTCAATGAATCAGACGTATGAAGGGCTGGTCGGCAAAACGGGGACCACCGTTACTCCTTTCCGCCCAACGGGGACGATTGATATTGAAGGAGAGCGCTACAGTGCTACCAGCGGCGATCAGTGGCTGAATGCTGAAGAAGAAATTGAAGTAACATCTGTAGACGGGACACGCATCCGTGTTAAGCGGCTAGAGCCGGCTGTAAAAGAGCAGTAATTTCCATATAAAAGGATATTAATGAAAAAAGAGGAAGCTGCGGCTTGCTCTTTTTCTTACGGAAAAAACAAAAGCTAAATAACTTCGGGAAAAATTAATATTTCCTTTACAAACCATTCAATTTACTTTAAAAATAGATTGGGTGCGGCAAAAAACTGCCAAAATTCATAAAGCGACTAAGGGGATGTAGAGTTTGGATATTCAAACGATTTTGTTTACTTTTTTTGGTGGTTTGGGGATATTCCTGTTCGGAATTAAATACATGGGAGATGGTCTGCAGAAAATTGCTGGCGACAGGCTCCGGGATCTTCTGGATAAATTCACCTCCAACCCATTTATGGGCGTACTGGTTGGAATTATCGTCACTATACTTATTCAATCAAGTTCAGGAACTACAGTACTTACGGTCGGCCTCGTAAGCGCCGGCTTTATGACGCTGCGGCAGGCGATCGGAGTTATTATGGGGGCAAACGTCGGGACAACGGTAACGGCGTTTATTATCGGGATTAAACTCGAAGAATATGCTCTTCCGATTATATTTATTGGTACAGTAATGATCTTTTTCTTTAAAAACAAAAAAGTAAGCAATATAGGACAAACTTTTTTCGGCTTCGGTGCCCTGTTTTTCGGACTATCACTTATGGGAGACGGAGTGGCACCGCTCGAGGAACTGCCGGCATTTAATGATTTAACCATCAGCATGAGTAACAACCCGCTTTTAGGATTACTGGTAGGGGTGGTCTTTACAGTAGGGCTGCAGAGTTCCTCAGCGACGATCGGGCTGCTTCAGGAGCTGTATACGCAAAATGCGATATCACTGGATGCTGCGCTTCCAATACTTTTTGGGGATAACATAGGGACCACCGTCACAGCGGTCATCGCGGCTATAGGAGCTTCTGTGGCAGCAAAGCGCACTGCATTGACGCACGTTATCTTTAACTTGATCGGCGCAACGATCATTCTTATTCTGCTTGTTCCTTATACAGCCTTCATCAGTTTTCTGCAGGATGCGCTTAATTTAAACCAGCCGATGACGATAGCTTTTGCGCACGGTATATTTAATATATCGAACGTGATTATCCAGCTGCCGTTTGTCGGGGTTCTGGCATATATAGTAACCAAGCTCGTCCCTGGAAGTGACGAAGAAATTGAATACAAACCGAAGCATCTGGATCCAAGCTTTATTTATCAGTCCCCTGCAATCGCTTTGGATCAGGCAAAGCTTGAAACGCTCCGGATGGCTGAATATGCAGGTAAGGGCCTTAGAAAAAGCGAAAGCTATCTGGAAACGAAAAACAAAAAAGACGCGGAAAAAATCGTGCGGTACGAAGAAGCGATCAACAATCTTGATAAAGATATTACAGATTACTTGATCGGTATTTCTGCACGCTCCCTGTCTAGAGAAAATTCGAGGAAGCACTCAGTCGTGATGGACACTGTCCGCGACATTGAACGTGTCGGCGACCATATGGAGAATGTGATGGAGCTCGTGGACTATCAGCTCACCAACAAAGTGACGCTCTCAGAAGAAGCGTACAAAGATTTAAATGAAATGTTCACGCTGACGATCAGCACGTTTAACCGTGCTGTTGAAGCACTTGAAAAAGATGATTATGAGATTGCCCAGCAGGTTGCCAGACAGGAGGAAGATATCGATAAGATGGAGCGGAAGCTGCGTAAAAAGCACATTCTGCGCCTGAATGAAGGCAGATGCTCTGGTTCTGCTGGTATCGTGTTTGTCGACATGATCAGTAATTTAGAGCGTATCGGCGACCATTCCGTGAATATTGCCGAAACGGTACTCGATGACCGGGAAGTTTCATAATAAAAAGAAGGAGGCCCGCCTCCTTCTTTTTATTGATTATATAAGGAGAAAAGCGGCTATAGAATAACAATATATCTGCAAAGGGAGGTACGTATGGAACTAATATGGTATTTACTGGGGATTGCCTGCTACGCACTGGCGCTTGTCGCGGTTGTTTATCCGATTCTGCCGGGCGGTATTTTTCACGCTGCTGCTGCCCTTATGTTTGCACTGGGCTACGGGTTTGCGGACATAGGTTTAGTCTACTGGGTAATTCAGGCAGTCATTGCGGTACTGCTGTTTGTAATCGATTACGTGGCTAATTATTATGGTATCCAACGGAGCGGTGGTACGAAATACGGCATCTGGGGGAGCCTGATCGGTCTGGTCATCGGCCCGTTTATTATTCCGGTCGCCGGTATTCTGATTGGCGCGCTTGCTGGAGCTGTTATCGGAGAGTTAATCGGAGGTCAGAAATCGTGGAAGCAGCTTGGTAAAATTGGTGTAGGGTCTGTCGGGGGATTTGTCGCAAGCGTTGTTATAAAGGGCGGTATATTGCTAGTGAATGCCATTTATATTATAATAATTCTTGTTTAAAGAAATACAAAAATCTGTTTGACGCGTTTTTAGGGAAATGATATAGTAATTACTGTCGTAAAAACGGCAGTAACACATTCCGCAGTAGCTCAGTGGTAGAGCAATCGGCTGTTAACCGATTGGTCGCAGGTTCGAATCCTGCCTGCGGAGCCATGGCGGCGTAGCTCAGCTGGCTAGAGCGTACGGTTCATACCCGTGAGGTCGGGGGTTCGATCCCCTCCGCCGCTACCAATATATTTACATATTCATACGGCGGTTGTGGCGAAGTGGTTAACGCACCGGATTGTGGTTCCGGCACTCGTGGGTTCAATTCCCATCAACCGCCCCATTTTTTTGTCTGCAATACTTTTAAGGACCCTTAGCTCAGTTGGTTAGAGCAGACGGCTCATAACCGTCCGGTCGTAGGTTCGAGTCCTACAGGGTCCACCACTTTAAGAAGCAGTGGGTAAATATGTATCTGGAGGAATACCCAAGTACGGCTGAAGGGGACGGTCTCGAAAACCGTTAGGAGCTTTACGGCTCGCGAGGGTTCGAATCCCTCTTCCTCCGCCATAGTTATTATTTAAATATCAATTCTTATATAACTGCGCAGCAAACTTTTCCGTCCTGAACGGGAAAGTTTTTTTATTTTGAAGGAAGCTCCGCCCGAAACGGGAGTCATTCGGCAATAGAGCCGGATTTGATTATTTGGTTTTGCCGGATGCAGCAAAAACTTGCAGTATTTTTATGTTTAAAGAAGAAGCATAAGGGAATAATCATCCGTGGCAGGCTTTCTAGTTTGAATAAAGCAGAAAGCCGATTTGAAAAATAAGAATTGTTTTGGTAGAGTGAAAGTAGACTAAGTGTAATTTTGTATACTAAATTATCGCAAAGTCACTTTGAACAAACCACCAGAACTTTCAAGGAGGGCATTTTGTATGAGTACACATCAACTACCAGATCTACCTTACGCACCAAACGCATTAGAGCCTCATATTGATGAGCAGACAATGAACATTCACCATGATAAACACCATAACACGTATGTGACAAAATTAAATTCAGCCTTGGAAAATCACAGCGACCTTCAAAACAAAAGCGTTGATGAACTGATCAGCGATTTGAACGCTGTGCCTGAAGATATCCGTACCGCAGTAAGAAATAACGGCGGCGGCCACTCCAACCACTCCATTTTCTGGAAGCTTCTCAGCCCTAATGGCGGCGGCGAACCAAAAGGCGAAGTGGCAGATGCCATTAAGAGCAAGTGGGGAAGCTTTGACAAATTCAAAGAAGAGTTCGGCGCAACAGCAGTTGGACGTTTTGGTTCAGGCTGGGCATGGCTCGTATTAAACAACGGCGAGCTTGAGCTTATGGATACGCTTAACCAGGATTCCCCGATCATGGAAGGAAAAACTCCACTCCTTGGCCTGGACGTTTGGGAGCACGCGTATTACCTGAAGTATCAAAACCGTCGTCCGGATTATGTAGCAGCATTCTGGAATGTTGTAAACTGGGACGAAGTTGAAAAGAACTATCAGGCAGCTAAATAATATATTTCAAGAATCCGTTCCCGGAAATGGGGAACGGATTTTTTCTGCTTTAGGAAGAGAGCAGAAGTTCGGCAGCGGCTTTTTTCTATGCTATACTTAACTGGAAACAAGCAAATTTACATATATTAAGAGAGGGATTGCGTGTGGCTTCCAGAAAAAATAAAAAACCTTCCATTCCTTTTCGGCTGAACGTACTTTTTTTCGCTGTTTTTATATTGTTTTCTATATTAATTCTGCGGCTTGGATACGTACAGATCGTTGAAGGTGATACGTATGAAGAGGACGTGAATGAAACGGCCTCCACATCGGCGAGCCGGGTCGATGCCCCGCGCGGAATTATGTATGACCGCAATGGAACCGAGCTGGTGGATAATAATCTTATTCTGACTTTAACGTATACGAACCAGAGAAGCTATGAGGATGAAGAACGCCTCCAGACGGCTGAAGAACTGGCTGAACTGATTGAATTCGATGAAGAGGAAACAGACCGTGAGAGCATGCCGGAAAGAAATTTGCAGGACTACTGGCTGTTAACGCGTGAAAATGAAGCGGAGGAGCTTGTCTCCGACAAAGAAGAAGAGCGCCTGATGGAAAATGATAAAGATCCATATGAAGTTCAGCTCGACCGGATTACTGAAGAGCAATTGAATGATATCAGTGATGAAGAGTTGGAAGTTGTAGCCATCTGGAGTGAAATGATTTCGGGATACTATGACTCGCCGCAGCGAGTCAAACGAGATTTGACAGAAGAAGAGGCCACGGCTATCAGTTCACGCCTGGACGAACTTGAGGGCGTGGATGTGACAAGAGACTTCCAGCGTGACTATCAGTATACGCAGGCCTTCCAGAGCCTCTACGGGAAGGTAGGGTCAATCCCTGAAGAAACCGTATCCGAATTCCTGGCTAAGGGCTATCAGCGTTCCGATGAAGTTGGGCAGAGCTTCCTTGAACAATACTATGAAGACACGCTGAGAGGTAAAAAAGGAACGGTCAGCGGTGAGGATAATGACGCCGAGGAAACGAGCAGCGGCAGCCGCGGCAATGATCTTGTCCTGTCGATTGACATGGATTTGCAGCGGGAAGTACAAAGCATAGTCGACGATCAGATCGCCCAGTCAGAGGGGTCTTTTCCGAATGATGAGCAGGCCTACGTGACCGCGATCGACCCGAATACCGGTGAAATACTTGCCATGAACGGCTATGATGATCAGCTCGGAAACGTAACCAATACGTTTGAGATGGGGTCAACGGTGAAGCCCGCGACTGGTATGATTGGCTTGCAGGAAGAGGTTATTACGGAGGATACTGAAATTAACGACAGGCCGATTCAGCTGCCTAACAGCCCGCCGATTAGTTCTTCTCACGAAATCGGCACGATCGATGTTGTCGGAGCTATTCAGGAATCCTCCAACGTATTCATGTCCGAAATAGCGATGCGCCTGATGGACTACGAACTTGGAAGCAACAATGGGTTTAATGATGAAAAAGTGGATGAAGCTTATACTACAATGAGGGATTATTACCATCAGTTCGGTCTTGGTTCAGAAACAGGTGTCGATCTTCCATCAGAATCTACCGGCCTTGATGCCGGACGAGCTAATGCCGGGAGTCTGCTATACTTTTCCTTTGGCCAGCTTGACACATATACGCCACTGCAGTTGGCCCAATATTCCGCAACTATTGCTTCCGACGGCAAGCGGATGGAGCCTCACCTGGTGAAAGAAATACGCGAACCAAACCGTAATACGGATGAAATGGGTGCGGTGCTTCACCAATTTGAGCCAGAGATGATGAACCGGGTGAATATCGACAAAGAGTACTTTGATATTGCCCAGGAGGGCATGTACGATGTGGTAAACACGGAGCTTGGAACTGCAGACAGCTATTTCAACGATGTAAACATGGAAATTGCCGGGAAAACAGGAACGGCGCAACGGGAAATAAGAAGGGAAAGCGACAATGAGTTGGTGGAAGTGAACAACCAGACCTTTATAGCCTACGGGCCGTATGAAAATCCCGAGATTGCGATTGCGGTAGTCGTTCCTAACGCTTATTCAAGTGATGAGGGTGGACGTTCGGGTATCGCCAACAGCATTGCCGCCGATACGATGCAGGCATATGTGAACCTTAAAGAAGAACGTCCGGGAGCCGGAAGCAGCGAAGACGAAGATGAAAATGAAGAAGACGACGAGAACGCCGAAGACAATGAAGACAACGCAGGAGATGAGGAAGATTCCGGCGGTGAAGGAGAAGAACAGTAATCCTGCTTGAATAAAAGACTGCGGCAAGTCGTTTTGTTCTTAACACTTTTTACTGATTTGCCGCTTTTACAAAAATTCTTCTTAACTTTCCTTAGAAAAACTAACATCACAGACTTGAAGCACAAATAGGAATCTGATAGTATTACTAAGTATGAAAAATGTACGAAAGTAGGGAGGGAATCACATGCGTGTACAAATAACGCTTGCCTGCACAGAGACTGGTGACCGTAATTACATCACCAGCAAAAATAAACGCACAAACCCTGAGCGTATTGAGTTGAACAAATATTCTCCTCGTTTAGGAAAGCACACTCTTCATCGCGAAACGAAATAAGCAGCAGGAGATTACATCTCCCAGCTGCTTTTTCTTTTGTCTTTAAAGCATTGTACAATGAAAAAGACATGGGAGGGCAAATAATTGAATAAACATATGCTCCGGCAGCAGGTAAACAGCGCCTACCAAAACCTTTCCGGAAGTGACCGCCTGGTGGCAGAAAAAAAGATTTACGAGTACTTATTCCAGTGGAGCGGATGGAAGCAGGCGGAGACGATTGCTGTGACTGTTTCACTTAAAAATGAAATAAATACCGGGCCGATTATTGAAACGGGCTGGCAGCAGGGAAAGCGGATGTGTGTACCTAAAATTGAACCCGAGCAACGCGGAATGGATTTTTATGAAATACAGGAATTCGGGGAGCTTGAGCGTACTATTGGCCAGATATATGAGCCTAAAAAAAGTATGTGTCCGCTCGTGCCTCCTGAGCAGCTTGACCTTGTTCTTGTTCCTGGCCTTGTATTTAACAGGCAGGGCTACCGCATTGGATTTGGAGGAGGATACTATGACCGCTTTTTAAACCGGGCGAATTTTTCTACGGCAGCCCTGATTCATCCTTTTCAGCTTCAGGAACGTATCCCGGTGGAAGCGCACGACGTACCGGTACAAACCCTCATCAGCAGCGAAGGACTCATTCATGTGGAGTGAAACGGCCCTGGGTTTAGCATTCGTGCTGTTTTTGATGGTGATTTGGCAAAAAGGATCATTAACGTTTCCTGCAACGGTATCAGCCGGGGTGCTCGGCACGCTGATGTACACGTGGACGGGGTGGCTGGGGGCAGCAGCACTGCTTACCTTTTTTGTGAGTTCAACGGTCCTGTCCCGTCTGAATAAACAGGAAAAGGAACAGCGGGACAGCGGGCAGGTATGGGCGAATGGAGGACCGATGCTTATATTTGCTGCTTTGTCCAGCGTCGCGTCGTGGGAAGGGTTTCTAGCTGCAACTGTTGGTGCAGCGGCGGCGTCAAATGCGGATACGTGGGCGTCGGAGATCGGCCGACGGTTTGGTGGCCGGCCGTTTCATGTGCACAGCCGAAAACGCATAGAAATTGGTTTTTCCGGAGCGGTTTCCGGAGCGGGAACGCTGGGGGCTTTCGGCGGTGCTTTGCTTGTGGGAGGGGTGGTTTATTTCATTTCTTCCGAGCTGAACGTCTTTATGCTTATTGCTGTAAGTGCTGCTGGCGTATGCGGCTGCTTTATTGATACCTTTCTCGGAGCCTACGTTGAACGGATGAATCGTTGCAGCGTATGTGGATCCTATACGGAAGCCGAAGTCCATCATGAAAGGGAAACCATTCACGCCGCGGGCATTCCATGGATGACAAACAACGCTGTGAATGCGTTAAGCTCCTTTGGAGGCGGTATGGTGGTTGTAGTGCTGTACATTGTTTCTTTCTTTTCCTTTTGATTTCGCCTTTAGCGGGAGGTTGCTATAATAGAAGGAAGAAAGGTGGCACAAGTACATGCGCTGGACAACGATTTGTTTCGATCTGGACAACACCCTTTACGATCACGAAAAAGCTTTTCAAAAAACAATCAAAGCTGTGTTTGTTTCCATCAGACAGCAGATGAATAAAGAAGCTCCCTTCGTTCATGAAGACAAGTGGTTCGAAGTGTTTAAATATCACTGTGATTTGTTTTGGCAAGAATACGAGGAAGGCAGCCTTACGCAGGAGCAGTACCGGATAAAGCGGTATGCAGAGACGATGCACGTGTTCGGGCTACCGGCGTCAAGCAGGGAAGCACTCGAGTTTCATCAGGAGTACGAGCAGCGGCTGCCGGAATTCAGTGAACTGTTTGAGAGTGTACCTGGTTTGTTGGAATCGCTCACAAAAAGCAGTGTCCGCCTCGGTATTATTACAAATGGATCAGAGAAACTGCAGAAAGAAAAGTTTTATCAGCTTGAGCTTGATCGCTGGATCGACCACCATCATCTTTTTATCTCTGAAATGGCCGAAGCTCCGAAGCCGAAAGCAGCCATTTTTGATGAAGCGCTGCAGATTTTGGACAGCCGGAAAAAGCGGGCACTGTTTGTCGGAGACTCGTGGGCCCACGATATAAGGGGAGCGGAAAATGCAGGATGGGAAGCTATCTATGTGAACACCCGAGGGGAGAAAGCAGGACCTTCGTCAAATCCAGTAAAAGAGTTTAGCGAATTTAACCAGGCAGCATCATATTTAAAAGAAATAGTGGAAGAAGGACGGCGTTCGGATGTCTAAAAGGGAAGCTCACCAGTTTTGGAAATTTACAGAGCAGCTTATGGAGGAAGAATCCTTCCGTCTGATTGACGTCGGTCCGGACCGGAAGCGGGTATGGCTTCAGGGAGATGTCGACGGACAGCCATGGATTGTGCGTATGGCACGGGTGGAATATGAACGTCTTGGGCGGCTGGAAGAAGACAGGCACGAAGCGGAAAAAAGCTTTCACGGGTGGAAACGGCGGCTCGCCTTGAGGAAAGCAAAATTCGCGAATGTATATATTACTTCTTACCCTCCGGCGGATATGACAGAGCCGATGGAGAGTGGAGACCGCGAAGCCCGCTCCTTTTTATTTGCCGACGACAACGGGCGGGGCCTGGCGGATGCGCCCCCATCTGTCAGTACGTATCTAAAAACCAATGAATGGGCATGGGGCAGTCTGGAAGAAGAACTCGAACCCGAAGAGCATGAACAAAGAGCCTCCTTTTACCGCCGCCAGGCGGAAAAAAAGCAGCGGCAGCTTGAAGAGCAGGACATGTCCTTTTTTTCAAGCGGGAAGCCGATTGTGACCTATATTGTGCTGGCAATGCTTGCCGTGATCTTTTTAGTGCTGGAACGATCGGGAAGCAGTATGAACGTCAACACTCTCATCGAGCTTGGGGCGAAATATAACCCGGGGATTGTAGACGGAGAATGGTGGCGGCTCGTTACTGCTATGTTTCTGCATATTGGTTTTCTGCATTTGTTTATGAACAGCCTGGCGTTATTTTTCATTGGCGGCATCACAGAACGTATTTACGGCACAACGCGCTTTATTATCATTTATTTTGCCGCAGGTGTATTTGCATCGACGGTCAGCTTTGCTATGAATGAACAGGTGTCAGCCGGGGCCAGCGGTGCTATCTTTGGCTGCTTCGGAGCCCTTTTATATCTGGGAATTGCCCATCAACGGCTGTTTTTTCGTACACTTGGCATGAACGTGCTTGTCATACTCGGGATTAATCTGATATTTGGGTTTACCGTGCAGGCAGTGGATAACGGAGCCCATATTGGTGGTCTTGTCGGTGGATTTATCGCCTCCGTTCTTGTACATCTTCCGGGACACCGCTGGCAGTTTGTGCGTATAGGAGCGTTTGCGTTTTTTGTATTGGCGTTTGCTATCTTTTTTGCGATCGGTATGTACCGGTGGAATTAATCAAAATACGTAGTAGAAAAACGCCTTTCGCTTGCTATAATGAAAGGAAGCAGGATAACTATGGAATCCATGACAGAAATCCGGATGTGGCTGCGCACGGTCGGGGCCTTCATCTATACGAAAAATCGTTTAATGGATTTAGACTTAATGGAGGAAGAAATCAGAGAAGCTTACAAAAACGGGCTTTTGGATGTCCGGATGTATCAGACTGCTTTGTTAACAATAAAAAGAGAACGACGAATCGAGCAGGAAAAGGGGTAGACAAATGGCTGAAAAATACGTGATCGGAATCGATATTGGCGGGACCGCAGTGAAAATGGCGATTTTTGGCCAGGGCGGTGACATGCAGCATAAATGGAGCATTACGACTAGCAAGGAAGAAAACGGAAAATACGTGCTCAATGAAATTGCTGCATCGATCAGGCATGAACTGGATGAAAAGCAAATTCCGCTTACGGAAGTCGCCGGCGCCGGGGCGGGGCTTCCCGGCTTTATAGACATAGAAAATGGCATTATTGAATTCGCAACAAACATAGGATGGAAGGATTACCCGGTCGCACGTATTCTCGAAGAAAAGCTCGGTTTTCCCGTGGCGCTCGATAACGATGCAAATCTTGCAGCGGCGGGCGAATACTGGAAAGGGGCCGGGACGGACGTCCGGGATATGATTTTTATCACGCTCGGCACGGGAGTCGGCGGAGGTATTGTTCTTAACGGGGATTTGGTGAACGGCAAAGATAATATGGCTGGGGAAATTGGCCATATTACCGTAAAGCCGGAGGGAGGCCGGCTTTGTAACTGTGGTAAACGCGGCTGCCTGGAAACCATTTCTTCAGCAACAGGTATGGTACGCGGAGCCCTGGAGCATATCGACAAAGCCGAAGGTTCTCCGATTTATGATGTGCACCAGCGCGGGGAAGAGATTACGACCAAAGATTTATTCGCCTATGCCACATCCGCTGACCCGTATTGTGCCGGCGTGATTGACCACGCCATGTATTACCTGGGACTTGCCGTCGGCAATATGGCCAACACCCTAAATCCGGAACGAATCGTGATCGGAGGTGGCGTGGCTGCTGCCGGTGATGACTTACTGCAGACGCTGCGCGCTCATTTTGATATGTTTGCGCTCGATAAAGTCAAAAAAGGAACAGATTTTGTTATTGCCGATCTCGGGAACGACGCCGGGGTGGCAGGAGCCGCCTGGCTGGCTAAAAATCATTACTTGAACGGATAAAATAGAAAAATGACCGTTAAAAAGGGGCTAAAAACATGGAAAACTACCGTGTGGAACGTGACTTTTTAGGAGAAAAGAGAGTACCTAAAGATGCTTATTACGGAATTCAGACACTGAGGGCAAAAGAAAATTTTCCAATAACCGGCTATCCGCCGCACACGGAATTGATTAAAGGATTCGGCTACGTAAAAAAAGCAGCGGCAACTGCCAACGCGGAAGTGGGCTTTTTGAATGAATCTATTGCTCAGGCGGTCATAAAAGCAGCAGACGAAGTGATCGAAGGTAGATTTGATGATCAATTTATCGTGGACTCTATTCAGGGCGGGGCGGGGACTTCCTTTAACATGAACGCAAACGAAGTTATTGCTAACCGCGCCATTGAATTACTGGGCGGTGAAAAAGGGGATTACCTTCGGGTGAGTCCGAATTCCCATGTGAACATGGCCCAGTCCACCAACGACTCATTTCCTACAGCTATTCACATTTCGGCTCTACGTCTTTCACGTGGTCTTGTAACTGCGCTCGATAATTTGATCGAAGCGATGGGCGAAAAAGAAGAAGAGTTTGACAATGTCATCAAAATGGGACGTACGCATCTGCAGGACGCCGTGCCGATCCGTCTCGGCCAGGAATTCGGTGCTTACCGCCGGGTGCTGACGAGAGACCTGCGCCGCATTAAGCGGTCAGTGGATCATTTGTATGAAATTAACCTCGGGGCCACAGCTGTAGGCACAGGACTCAATGCGATGCCTGAATACATTGAACGGGTAGCGGAAATTCTTGCTGAGCAGACAGGGATGCCGTTTTACAGTGCCACTGACCTTGTGGACGCAACGCAAAACACGGATTCCTACACCGAACTGTCAGCGGCACTCAAAGTACATGCGATTAACCTGTCCAAGATGGCAAACGATCTCCGGCTGATGAGCTCCGGGCCCAGAACCGGTCTGAATGAAATTAACCTCCCTTCCCGTCAGCCGGGTTCTTCCATTATGCCGGGGAAGGTGAACCCAGTCATGTGCGAACTAATCAATCAGATCTCTTTCCAGGTCATCGGTAATGACCATACGATCAGCCATGCTTCGGAAGCCGGTCAGCTCGAGCTGAATGTCATGGAGCCGGTGCTCGTATTTAACCTGCTTCAGTCCCTTTCAGTGCTGCAGAATGGTCTGAAAGTGTTCCGGGAATTTACTATTGAAGGAATAACAGCCAATATTGAACACTGCCGGAGCATGGTAGAAAGAAGCGTAGGCATTATTACAGCCATCAACCCGCACGTTGGGTATGAAACAGCTGCGAGAATTGCAAGAGAAGCGATTGAAACGGACCAGAGCGTACGCTCGATCTGCATCGAACGGGGGATATTGTCTGAAGAAGAGCTCGATGAAATTCTGGATGCCAAGGAAATGACCAAATCGGGGATCGCCGGTTCACGATTCATGTACGGCGAGTAGCAGCCGGCATGAAAATTCGCGGACTTTCCTATCAGCGCGGCGTATTTTTCTTTGGAGCTTCCTTTATCAGCAGAGCCTATGTCGACAGCGAAGGAAAGATACATGCCGAACTGCTTCCACTTTCCTTTCGGTCTTATTCAAGAGTGGCGGCAGTGGTGATAGGGGCGATGCCCATCTGGTACAAGCTCACAGCCGCGGCCTGGCTCACTGCGGCTATTTTTCAACTGCTTCCTTTATATTCTTTTTTACTGTTTATCCTGGGAACTCATTTTATTTTTCCTCAGCAGCTCAAAAAGTTTCACGGCGCAGAGCATAAAGTTTTCAGCTTTACCGGCGTCCCTGAAAAAAGCTCGTGGAAAAGAGTGGGAAGGGCATCGATTACAAACCGTCACTGCTCCACGAATATTGTTTTTATATACTTCGTTTTGTTTCTTGTAATGGCGTCCCCGGTTTATATTGTTTCTTCTCCGGGAAATGTTTTTATAGCTGTCAGCGCTTATATATCACTGCCAATGGCTTTTGCGGCAGAAGAAGTGCTCCAGCGGCACTTTGCCGGCAGCAGAAACACATGGCTGAAGCCTTCGTACTGGCTTCAACGAAATATTTCATGTTCCGTGCCGGAGAAGGTACACGTTCAAACTGCGATTGCAGCATTTCGGATGCTTGCTGAACGTGAATTCCCGCGCCGGCCCGGAAGAAAACGAAAGGAGCAGTTATCTATGGCAATTGTTGATGTGACAGTCTCTCCTATAGACAAACAGGGAACCGGGATGTCGGAAACAGTAGCAAAAATTCAGGACGTGCTTGAAAAACACAATGATAAAATTGATATTGAAATGACGCCAATGAGTACGCTTCTCGAAGGAAATATTGACGATCTGCTTCAGGCCGTCAGAGAAATACACGAAATTCCTTTTGAAGAAGGCTATCAGCGTGTATCAACAAATATTCGTATTGACGACCGCCGTGATGCAGAAGGTAAACAGATGAAAAAGAAAATGGAATCAGTACGGAATGCACGAAAGCAATAATCAACACGAAAGCCGGCAGAATTAACTCTGCCGGCTTTACCTATGTTCTGGGTAAGAAAGAGCTTCATAAACAGAGGCTTTCCAAACTGCAGGGTAAGTTACCTGCTTGGAAAATCCCAGGCGGTGACGGGCAGTGAATTTAATTTCGCCGCTCCCGGATTCTTTCCACTCGACGGTGCCATCCGGCATCGATACGCTGCCGGATTCAGAAGGTGCTTCAATATAAATATTTTCGGCATTCCGGATCATCCATTTTACGTCCAGGGATCCAAACTCCTCATTTTGCTGCAGAAGCTGAAGCTTTAAAAGCCCGGCAGCCAGTACCATAAATAAGAAAATGAATAAAAGAAAGAAAATAGTGGAGGGAAGAATGAAGCCTTCACGTTTACGAAGAGAAGAGCTTCTTCGTCGCTGCATGATAGGAAAGAAACGACTGAATATGCTGCCCATCATTTAAAATCACCTCCACGTCTGCGCCGTAGTCTTCTGTCTCCACAAAAAAGGCAGAAGCATCCTGCAGCATAATTTCAAAACCTTCGTTATCCACCCGGCGTACGACACGTCCGTTAGACATAAAATATTCGTACGTATTTTGTCCGGATTTAATATAAAACCGCTGCTTCTCATACTTTAATGACTGAGCAATCTGCATATCTTCTTCCATTTGCTGAATGAATAAACGTGCTTCGGTATCGGGAGACGGGACATCAGTTAAAAGAAGACTGCTGAATTTAGCAGCGGCCAGTGCCCAGAGGCTGAACAGCAAAAGAG
This sequence comes from Marinococcus luteus, assembly GCF_034497705.1. Taxonomy (GTDB): domain Bacteria; phylum Bacillota; class Bacilli; order Bacillales; family Marinococcaceae; genus Marinococcus; species Marinococcus luteus_A. The sequence goes on from NZ_JAXRUV010000003.1 coordinate 164,472, forward strand.
TTATAATCATTTCAGGAAGTGTGATCCCTTTATTGCTTCGGAAGGACGTAAACACACTGTTTGTTCCGGCTCCCTTCGATTGAAGTACACACTTTATATCCTTCTTCGTGTTCTTTAATGTGAACATGAATCCTTCCTTTCGAATAGGCGGCAGCAGTGACGGAGGCAGAGGCAGACTGGTGAATACGCCCTGCTTCCTTTTCCATTGCATACAGCTGCTCGTAATACAGCTGCTGGCTGCTCCAGGTCTGATAAGTCTGATGGAGAAGAGGGAGCATAAATAAAGTGACAGCGAACAGAAGCGATAGGGCACTGACGGCTTCGATCAGCGTGAATCCATTACGAAGATGTCTCAACGCGGAGCCGCCCCCTTCCAATTTGAAATATAAACCGGTACGACCTGGACGGGCCATGAAGGGCTATGGTGCCAGCTTTTTTTATATTTCCTTTCTCCGTATAAGACAATGTATGAAACTGCAGCTTAGAGGCAGTAGGAGCAAAGAAGCCTTCGGGAATGTCCCGCTGGATTAAAGGTTCACTGCGGTCGTTGCCTATAAGGGCGTAGTAGCCCTCATCTTCCTTCCAATCGATACGGGTGGGTGTGTGGTGAGTATAGGCATAGTGCTGGCTGTAAACGAGATCAGCCTGCAGCTGCTGAACGAAATGATCTTCACGTGCGCTATCATAGGCCGAAGAGAAATGAATAAATGGCACAGCAGCAAGCACACTAAACACAAGCAGTACTACGATAGCCTCCGGGAAGGTGTAGCCCTTCGAACTGAAAATAGGCATCAGGACCCTTTACTGACGGCTCCATTGTTATATACAAGTGGAGTGTTGTCCGGGCAGGTGGTCGTTTCAACATAATCAGCGTCAACGAGATCCTGAAGGGAAGACGGTTCGCTGCCGTATTCAACTTCATAAGCAGCAGCTTGAGTTTCTAAAAGCTGGATGGTGGCGTCACATCCTTTGGACTGGGCGACCTGGTTGTTTGTACCGATGTTCGGGATAGCAATTAAAAGAAGCACAGTAATAATGAGCAGCACAATCAGCATTTCCACCATAGTAAAACCTTTATTGTTTTTAAGCATATGTTTTTTCCTTTCTAGAAGGGCGGGATTGTCGAAGCATCTTTAATAAAGAAGCGATGTCTTCTTCTTTTTGCGTTTCAAGATCCGTCAAGCGTTTTTCAAGTACCGAGAGTCGTTCAGAAAAATAATCATGAGGGATTTGCATGGGAAGGTCACTCCTTTTACTGTATGGAAGTAATCATGTGATACATAGGTAAAAATACTGCAGCGAAAAGACTTAAAATCAGAATGCCGACTGAAAAGAAAAGAATGGGCTGGGCGGTCATGGTCATCCGTTGGATGTCTGTTTCGAGTTTATGCTGCGTCTGGCTGCTGTATTGCACAAGCACCTGGCCGAGCGCTCCAATAGACTGGCCGTACTGCACCGCCTGTCCGAGACTTTCAAGGTACCATGATTGCCGGAGCGTTTCCGGCAGAGGAGTACCGGCAGAGAGCATCTGTTCAATACGTGCACCTTCTTCCTGAATCAACTGGGAATGCTTTTGGTTTTTTAACACCAGGCAGCTTTCGGAAAGAGACAATCCATTTAAGAGCAGGTAGCCGAACTGTTCAGCGAAAGAAGCAGTAGTTCTCATAGTAATAAATGGACGAAGAAACGGCAGCCTGTTCCAAAAAAGAGTCCGATGAGAGGCAGGTTTCGGGCGGACAGCCAAAGCATAAAATATTCCGAGGCCGGCAAGCAGAATAAAAACAAAGACAAAGAAAAAAGGGGCAGCAGAAATCATTTTCATCACCATCCGAGTGTAAAAAGGAAGATCCATGCTCAGCTGTTCAAACAGCTCGAGAAACTGTGGAAAAAGGTAGCGGACAAATACATAAGCGAGAATTATCAGTAGCCACAGAAGAAATAACGGGTAATACAAAACTTTACGGAAGCTGCTCCAGGCCTCGAGGCGGCTCATATAATGATTACCTGCTGCAGTCAATCCTTCAGAGAGACGGCCGGACTGCTCCGCAAAATAAACAAAAGCAGCAATGTCAGAGGGAAAATAGTGTTCAAGTAAAAGCTCATGCAGCTCCCGGCCGCTGCGGAGATGTCTTCGTATGCTGCGCAGGGAAGCGGTGACGAAAGCGGGCTGTTCCCAGGAAAGCATCTGTATGGATTGATCCAGATGATACCCGCTGCCGAGCAGCTCGCCCAGCTGTTGAAGAAATAGTGCTTTAGCCTCCGGCTTCCAGCTTCTTTTTAACAGCTTGCTCATACCCTGGTCTCCGCGAAGGCTTCCTTGCCGAACAAGCCGAGCGCATAACCCCGCTTCAGCTGCTCATTTATCCGGGGTGACTCGAGTGGTTTATTGGAATCAAGCATGGAATGGATATCCTTTCGGGTGGAAAAATCAAATAGCGCTAAGCGTCCGGGGGTGGAAATAGAAGTGGTGGAAATAAGCCGCTGGTGGGCAATGAAGGTGATGGTTTCAAGGAGGTCCGTTTTTGAAAGGCCAAGGTCCAGTAGTCTGCGAAGGACCCCAAAGGTACTGCCAGCATGCAGTGTAGTGAGCACCAGATGGCCGGTGAGCGCTGCCCGCAGTGCCAGCTGCGCTGTTTCAGTGTCACGTATTTCTCCGATCATAATAACGTCTGGGTCATGTCTCATAGAAGCCTTCAGAAGAGATGCGTAGGTAAGCCCCGCTTTTTCGTTAACCTCGGTCTGGATGCAGCCGGGTATCCGGAGCTCTACAGGGTCTTCGATTGTAATAATACGCTGCGGGTGGGAGGCAAGCAGGTGCTCGAGCATGGCGCAAAGGGTGGTGGATTTTCCAGACCCGGTGGCGCCAGTCAAAAGAACCAGTCCTTTACGGTAGGCAAGAACGTCTTCGAACGAGCGTGTGGTGGTGGAAGTTAAAAACAATTGCGGGAGGCTAAACTGAAAAGTCTGCGGAAGCAGCCGTATAGAAAAGCTTTCCATACGTTCTGAAGGCATGGTGGAAAAACGGAGATGTACAGGGGGATGAAGCGAGCGATAAGTAAGTGAGCCATCCTGTGGACGCCTTCGTTCGCCGATATCCATACCGGCTCTGAACTTTAAGTGCGTAATAAGCCGGTGAGCGAAAGCTGCGGAATACGTATCTGAAAGCTCAAGGTGTCCATTGATACGAAAATAGAGAGAGGCTTCTGAATAAGACGGCAGCAGATGAATATCTGATGCGCCGGCGGCTGCTGCCTGATGGATCAATTGCCGTGTAAATGATTCGATGTTGGTCAAGGCCTCACCTTCTTTCTGAAAAGTAATTTTATTATATGGTAAAACAAAGGAATAATCTACCATTTTTTTCAATGTATTAATTTTTTGAGGAAAGCGTAACGGAAGCAGTGGTGTGATAAAATATAAAAGGCATCCCAATATTCCATCAGGAATTTAAAACCAACTTGACACATAAGAATTATACGGATAAAATTGACCATAATAAAATGACCAGTTTATATACATGGATAAGATAAAGCTAAAGAGAAAATTATTTTGTCCTCAGAACGTTTAGATTGCAGTTAAATTTATTTGTGAGGTGGAGAGAGTGCAATTGCAGGTTACGAATAGTCCTTTTAGCCAGGAGCAGGTAGATTTACTGAACCAGCTCCTGCCGACATTAACAGAAAATCAGAAAATTTGGTTAAGCGGATATTTGGCTTCCCAGGCAGCTTCGGGTGCTGCCCCGGCAGCAGCTGAAGCACCGGCTGTCCAGGAAGCGGCTGTACCCCAGACATCCCAGGCGGAGGCGGCTTCCAAAGAAGTGACCATTTTATTTGGCTCCCAGACCGGTAACGGTCAAATGATTGCAGAAGACAGCTCAAGAAGACTGAAAGATCAGGGCTACAATGTAACTGTAAGTTCGATGGACGATTTTAAGACGAAAAACATGAAAAAGGTGGAAAACCTATTAGTCATCGTAAGTACGCACGGAGAAGGCGATCCTCCGGATAACGCTATTTCCTTCCATGAGTTTCTGAACGGGCGTAAGGCTCCGAAACTCGAAGATGCACGTTTTTCCGTACTTGCGCTTGGGGACACCTCCTACGAATATTTCTGCCAGACAGGCAAGGATTTTGATCAGCGGCTTGAAGAGCTTGGAGGCACCCGTCTGTATCCAAGAGTAGACTGCGATGTTGATTTTGACGACGATGCCGAAGAATGGATCCAGGGTGTTCTTTCTAGCCTGAATGAGCTTCAGGAAGAAACGGCGCAGGCGGCAGCAGCCCCTGCAGGAGGGGCCGCGCCAGCAGCCCCTGCTACGGAACAGCCGTCATATTCAAGAACTAATCCGTTTCGGGCGGAAATATTGGAAAATATTAATTTAAACGGCCGGGGTTCAGCAAAGGAAACCCGTCATGTAGAGCTTTCGCTTGAAGGGTCAGGCCTGACTTTTGAGCCTGGGGACAGCCTCGGCATGTTTCCGGAAAATGATCCGCTTCTGGTTGACCAGCTGATTCGCGAAATGGACTGGAATCCGGAAGAAACAGTAGTATTAAACAAGCAGGGCGATATTCGGTCGCTTCGTGAAGCACTCCTCTCTCATTTTGAAATTACGGTTTTAACGAAACCGCTGCTTGAAAAAATGAGCAAGCTGACAAACAACGAAAAACTCCCGGAGCTTTTGGAAACAGAACAGGCGGATAACCTGCGCTCATACCTCGAAGGGCGTGACCTTCTGGATTTGTTGAAGGACTACGGGCCATGGCAGGGAGGAGCTGCAGACGTGGTCGGTAATTTACGGAAAATACCTCCGCGCCTGTACTCGATTGCAAGCAGCCCATCCGCCAATCCTGATGAAGTGCATTTAACCGTGGGAGCCGTTCGTTACGATGCGCACGGCAGAGCACGGACAGGTGTCTGCTCCGGACAGTGTGCAGAACGCACGGAACCGGGAGATACGCTGCCTATTTATATTCAGCACAACCCGAATTTCAAGCTTCCGGACAATCCGTCTGCCCCTGTTATTATGGTAGGTCCGGGGACGGGTATTGCACCGTTCCGCTCATTTGTTGAAGAACGTGAAGAAGTCGAGGCGGACGGCAAATCATGGCTGTTCTTCGGAGACCAGCATTTCCGGACAGATTTTCTGTATCAGACAGAATGGCAGCAATGGCTTGAAGAGGGCTCGTTGTCAAAAATGGATGTAGCCTTTTCACGGGATAACGAAGAAAAGGTATATGTCCAGCACCGGATTCTCGAAAATAGCGGAGAAGTTTATCAGTGGCTGCAGGATGGAGCGTTTCTGTACATCTGTGGAGATGAAAAACGGATGGCCCATGACGTGCATGAAGCCCTGGTGACAGTGCTTGAAAAAGAAGGAAATATGACACATGAAGAAGCTGAAGCGTACATGCTCGATCTGCAGCAGCGAAAACGCTATCAGCGTGATGTATATTAATAACTACCGGGGAGGAACCACACGCATATGTCAGAATACAGCAGCTTAAAAAACATTCAGGATGCCCCGTTAGATGGAATGGAGCACTTGAAAAAAGACAGTAACTTCTTACGCGGTACGCTTGTTAAAACGATGGCAAACCCTATTACTGCGAGCATTCCTGAAGCAGACGGAAAGCTGATGAAGTTTCACGGCAGCTACATGCAGGACGACCGGGACCTGCGCAATGAGCGCCGCCAGCAAAAGCTTGAACCAGCTTATCAGTTTATGCTTCGTGTCCGCCTGCCGGCCGGGGTCATTACGCCGGAGCAGTGGCTCACCATGGATGAAGTGTCGCATAAATACGGGAACGGCACTCTCCGGCTGACTACCCGCCAGACGTTTCAAATGCACGGGATTCTTAAATGGAATATGAAAAAAAACCTGCAGGAAATTAACGCAGCCATGATGGACTCGATTGCCGCCTGTGGGGACGTGAACAGAAACGTTATGTGCAATGTGAATCCGAATCAATCCGATGTGCACGGGGAAGTTTATGAGTATTCCAAACAGATTAGCGACCATTTGCTGCCCCGCACGACGGCTTACCATGAAATATGGCTTGATGAAGAGAAAGTGGCAGACAGCAAGGAAGAAGTGGAACCTATTTACGGCGAAACGTATCTCCCAAGAAAATTCAAGATCGGGGTGGCAGTTCCACCTTCCAACGATATTGATGTTTTCTCCCAGGACATCGGCTACATTGCTATTGTAGAGGACGGGGAGCTGCAGGGTTTTAACGTATCAGTCGGCGGCGGCATGGGAATGACGCACGGCGAGCCGGATACGTATCCACAGCTTGGACGCGTGATCGGCTATGTGCCAAAAGATGAAGCTGTAAATACAGCGGAAAAGCTGCTGACAATTCAGCGCGATTACGGCAATCGCTCCAACCGGAAAAACGCCCGTTTCAAATATACGATTGACCGCTACGGGGTCGAATGGCTGAAAAGCGAATTGAATGAACGGCTCGGCTATGAAATAGAGGCTCCTCGTCCGTATGAATTTGAAAGCAACGGGGACGAATATGGATGGATCAAAGGCAACGACGGTAAGTGGCACTTCACCCTCTTTATTGAAAATGGACGAATCAAGGATGAAGAAAATTATCAATTGATGACCGGCCTGCGGGAAATAGCCAAAATTCATACCGGCGACTTTCGGATGACGCCGAACCAGAACGTTGTCATATCTGATATTACGAGCTATAAGAAACGACAGATCAGCAAATTGATCGAGGATTACGGTTTGACAGACGGAAAGCATTATTCCGCTCTCCGCCGCAATTCCATGGCCTGTGTTTCTTTTCCGACCTGTGGACTCGCCATGGCGGAAGCAGAGCGTTATCTTCCTTCTCTGGTCGATAAACTCGAAATAATGCTTGAAGAGCAGGGATTGCGGGATGAAGATATTATTATCCGCATGACGGGCTGTCCAAATGGCTGTGCCCGTTCAGCGCTTGGAGAAATTGGCTTTATCGGAAAAGCACCTGGAAAATACAATATGTATTTAGGCGCAAGCTTTACCGGAGACCGCCTGAGTAAGCTTTACAGGGAAAACATTGGGGAAGAGGAAATTTTAAGTGAACTTGAACCGATGATTGCCCGTTTTGCGAAGGAGCGTTACGAGGGAGAGCATTTCGGGGACTTTGTTATCCGCGCAGACTACGTTAAAGCAACTACAGATGGAACAAATTTTCACGACTGATAACAACGGGGGCACGCATAAGCGGCTCCCGTTTTTCTATGAATTTAAAAGGGATATTTTTTCCTAGGTGCTTTTGCTTTCAGGGTTGTATCCTGTTTCTATGTGCCATATGATGAAATATAGTGCGATAAAACAATTATAAGCAAGGTAATAGAACTATGCAGGAGGCCATCATGAGTATAAGAATACGAACCGTAGAAGCAGAAGATATCCCCAGTCTCGCAGAAGCTATGCAGACATATATTGTGGATCATTACGAGCATCCGGATCCCGGCATCGGCAAATTAAAAACGTTAATTAAAAAGCTTCTCGCGCAGCCGGAAATCGGTATCCAGTTTATTGTGGAGCATTACGGCGACTTGATCGGCTTTGCTACCTTGTATCAGACATTCAGCACCCTTCAGGTTAAAAAAACAGCGATCTTAAACGATCTGTATATTTATCCCGAATTCCAGGGCCAGCATTACGGGAAAGAACTTCTCGAATTTGTCCTTTCTTACGTGCAGTCTGAGGATTTTGCCGGCATGGTGCTTGAAACAGATCGGACCAATAAAAAAGCGCGCAGACTTTATGAATCTCTCGGCGGGGCTAAAAGCGCATGGACTCATTACGAATGGGAATTTTAAATGAAGCAAAACATTTTACTCTGATAAAGTTTGAGCAGACTAAAGGATCTATGCTAAAATCTTCTTTGTGCGTTTAATTTACATAGTTGTACGTAAACGATAAAAGAAGAGAAACGAGGGAAACAAAGTGGAGTACGCAGTTATAGTTTCAGTCCTGGTGTTGATTGTGCTCAGCCTTTTCCGGCTGAATGTCATTCTGGCACTGATGGGAGCAGCAGTGACGGCAGGACTGCTGGCCGGCCTGTCATTCACCGATACCATTGAAATGCTCGTATCCGGTATGGGCGGGAGGGCTGATACCGCACTCAGCTACATTCTGCTTGGTGTTTTTGCAGTTATGATTGGTTATTCGGGTATTACAGGATTTTTAGTGACGAATCTGGTGAAGCTGTTAAAAAATAAACGGGCGGCTTTGCTTCTGACAATTGCGGGAGTGGCCTGTTTATCACAGAACCTTATTCCGGTACATATTGCTTTTATTCCAATACTTATACCGCCGCTTCTGCATTTGTTTGATCATATGAAAATCAACCGGAGAGCTGTGGCCGTGAGTTTGACCTTCGGTTTAAAAGCGCCGTATATCCTGATTCCTGCAGGCTATGGGTTAATTTTTCACAATATTATTTTTGAAAGCATGAACGAAAATGGCATGGATATTGATTTCGGTCAGATCTGGCAGGCAATGATTATTCCAGTAGGCGGGATGGTGGTCGGTCTGCTGATAGCTGTATTCGTGACGTACCGAAAGGACAAAGAAATGGACACCGGAAGCGTAGATATTACCGAAGCAGAGGCTTCCCTGAAGGATACGAAAAAATTTCAGCTGTCGCACTTGTTAACGCTGATAGCGATTGTATTGGCGCTGCTGGTACAGGTATGGACAGAATCCCTGGTGATTGGTGCATTGATGGGTATTGCAGCTATGTTTATCTTCCGGATCGTTCCGGTGAAAGAGGCCGATCAGACGGTGAACGATGGAGTTCGCATGATGGGAATGATCGCCTTTGTAATGCTGCTTGCCTCCGGGTATGCAACTGTGCTGCAGGACACCGGAGCAGTAGAGCAGTTAGTAACAGTTACATCGGATGTTCTTGGAGGAAGCCAAATGCTCGGGGCTTTGGTGATGCTTTTAACAGGACTGCTGATTACCATGGGTATTGGCTCTTCATTCGGGACGATTCCAATTCTTGCGGCGTTGTTTGTACCGCTGAGTGCCACACTCGGCTTCTCCCCGCTCGCCACTGCAGCTTTAATCGGCACCGCGGGGGCGATTGGGGATGCAGGTTCTCCGGCTTCTGACAGCACGCTTGGTCCAACTGCAGGCTTAAATGCTGATGGACGCCATGATCATATATGGGACACATGTGTACCGACATTTCTACACTTCAATATTCCGCTGTTTATCTGCGGACTGGCTGCAGCGTTTCTTCTGTAGGAGTCCTGCAGCAAATGGATTGCAAAATTAGTCCAAAACAGGTAAAGTAAAACATGAATAAACAATGTATGTTTTATACGAACGATAGAAATTTTTAGACAATAGGGCTGAAAATAAGTCGTTACACTGACAGGAAATGAAACCCCGGGAGTCGTCTCAGGCGGCTCCCTGTAAAATTTAATAAACAGTAAATGATGCAGGATCGTTAGACAGTTGAGCTAAACGGTAAGCTACAAAGGATATTTTTCCTCTGTGGCTTTTTTTATGCTTTTATAAGCCTGCGTTTCTTCAGTGAAGACCGTGATAGGGCGAAGGCAAAACAAAATGATGTTTGGAAGAAAAGGAGAAGAATGTGATGTCAGAAGTAAAGGAAGTACAATCAGCGATAGCTGGATATATTGGAAAGGTTTTGAGGGAAAGCTTTGGAAAAGGTCCGATCTCTGTACATACTACGTGGGCTCCGCCTTATTTTTGTGTCCATATCCGTGATTTTTTAGTGCCAATGGAACAAATTTTAATTCAAAAAAACGAAGGCAGGAAAGTGGAAGAATTAAGAGAGATGCTGATGAGCGTTCTCTATGCAGATATAAAATCAGAACTCGAAGCGGTTACTGGAAAGGAAATACTCGATATTTATACAAACTGGAACCTCGATCAACGTTCCGGGATAATTTTCGGTACAGTTGACGCGCCTGCGGATTCTGGCACTGTGGAAAAGTGGCAGGAGGATTTAAACAGCGTCGTTAAAAAAGCAGGAGAAAACAAAGAAGGTCTGTCTGCTTCGGTAAATACAAAACCTTTAAATCACCGCGTAGTGCTGATTGAACGAACGAATGTATTGACTCCGGTAGAACGCCAGCTTCTTGAAGAAGGATATGCAGAGAAAGTTGAAGCAGCAAAAACGTCCCTCGTAAAAGGCATTATCGAAGAAACAGATTTACTGGCACGGATGCCGCGGGAAGTGATCGATCCATTTATTATCTGGGACGTGGATAAGGACATTAATTATTTAATATTTGTCTGCAGCAGCAAGGAGCCTGAGACAAAATAAAGCCGCTCTTTTGATTAAAAGAGCGGCACCGGTATTAAAGGGAAGTAGGCTTTACGACAATTTCGTCTTTTTGGGCAGCGTATTCATGATACAAATGCTTCAAAGGATGTTTAGTGTTTGGCTGCCAGGGTTTTTCCGGACCGGTAAAATGAATAACCGCCGGCTTTTCGGCAGCGCTCATCACCTTTTCCCCCTGACGGGTATCAGGCACAGCCTTCAAAAACATATCGGTCATTGTATTCCATTTAGGATGAAGCTCGAACCAATGGTTGTAAAGCACAGCGTTTAAGCCGTCCTGATCGTGATAAAGCATCCGGCTCTCATGCTTTTGGATAAACTGGACGACCTGGTCAGTCACCTGTTGTTTTTTCCAATTCGGTACCTGAATCATCATAACGCCGGAATTGAAATACTTAGCATCCGGCGGCATGAATAAATCGTCGTTGCGGTAAAATCCGCCGAAGTTTTCTACTGCGGCAATAACCTGGCGCCGCAAAGGAATCTTCCATAAAATTGTAATGTCTTCCTGAAGGATAGTATCACAGTCGATATACAATACTTTGTCTACATCCGTAAACAAGTACGGAATGGACAACCGGTAATAAGCAGCATTGGTAATATGATAGGAATATTTGTGATTTGCCTGAAAAAGATTTTTATATTTGTTTGTGTCGATGGCGTGAAAAACGACACGGGATTTAAAATGGGCTCCGAGCTGCTCGAGCATTTGCTTTTGATAGCTGCTCCACCCGGTTTCAATAACATGAAATTCGATTCTTTCCGGCCTGGCTGTGTTCGTAAGCAGCGAAGTCAGGGAAACGGCTGTATGCTCCGCATAATTGGCGTCAGCTACAGTCGTAACAATATAGGGAGAAGAATAAGACATAACAAGCACTCCTTCGTGGGGTAATAGTAATAATCTGTTTTAGTCACAGAAGCACCCGATGCATGCCTGGAACTAAAAAGAATCAGCTGGCAGGCTTTTTCTTTTCAGCTTATGATTAGCTCCCAATGGTCTAACTCATTGCTGCTGAAGCGGATTTTATTCACTTTAAAAAACAGCATAAAAATATGCAGGTAACTATACATATATCCTTCATGCATCTTTTTAAAACAAAATAACAGCGAATGAACAAAAAATAAGCTTTTGGAACTAGGGTGAAAGCAGGTTGAATGGAAGTTGCCTAAAAGAAGATGGCAAAAATCATGTATCAGGGGAATGGCTGCATGTTAAAGTGAAGGAGAACAGAATAAGGAAGGGGACAAAATAATGGAAATGAGTGAAGTCACCGCTAAGCTGATAGAAGCAAAAAACAGGAAGCGAGCTACTTATCAGGATCTAGCGGAAGCCGTAGGCCGCAATAAAACCTGGGTTGCTGCTGTAATTCAGGGCCAGGCATCAATGGACGAAAAAGAAGCAGACGCGCTCATTAACTACCTCGAAGTTCCTTTTGAAGAAATTAAGCATGAACTGATGGCTGTACCGTACAAAGGTTCTCTAAGCGAAGGCGTTCCGACAGATCCGCTTATTTACCGTTTTCATGAGATTACTCAGGTATACGGAACGACACTAAAGGAAATCATTCATGAGGAATTTGGTGATGGTATTATGAGCGCCATTGACTTTAAAATGGATGTAGAACGTGAGGAAGACCCAAAAGGGGACCGGGTAGTTGTCACGTTGAACGGCAAATTTCTTCCATATACTAAGTGGTAAACGAGTAAATACAATAGAGCCGCCTTTCCAATTTGATGGAGAGGCGGCTCTATATTTATAAAAGCTTATAAGTAGATTAATCTACTACGGTTACTTCCACGCTTCGACGGCCGAAGGAATAAGCTTCGGACTTACTTGGAACGTGAACGTCAATACGGTTTCCGTGTATCGCTCCGCCGGTATCCGCTGCCGTATAAGTACCCATACCTTCAATTTGTACTTCAGAGCCAAGTGGAATAACGTCAGGGTCTACAGCTATTACTTTCGCATAACGGTTGGTATTTAAATTTACACCGGTAGCTGTAATGCCGCTGCAGCCTGCGCAGTCTGCCGTATAAGCAGTGGCTTCGACTGTCATGGACTCTCCGCCGGAGGTATCTTCAGAGCTGCTGCTTTCGGAAGTGGAGGCAGATTCTACAGCTTCATTATCACTGTCGTCCGCTTCAGAGCTTTCTTCAGTACCGTTATCACTGGAGCTGCTGGAGCTTTCTCCGTACAGCGCTGCTTTTGTATTCGGGCCAATAATGCCGTCGACCGTAAGGCCTTCATCAGCCTGGAAATCCCGGACAGCTGCTGCCGTAATCGAACCAAAAATCCCGTCTACTTCATAATCATAATATCCTTTATCATCGAGTACAGATTGGGCTTCGGATACAGAGTCATTGGAGTCTCCCTGGACCAGCAGACTGTCTGATGCATCACTTACCGCTGGTGCTGCAAAAGCTAAAGCTGTACCAAGAACTGCGCCGCCGATCCAATGTGAAGCTTTCGTAGATTTCATCATGGTTGAAAAATTCCTCCTCGGAGAGTATAAAAATTTTTTTATTTAGTTAGCATTAAGGGCGAATAAACGTAAACAAATTAGTATTGGATGCGTATGTGAAAACAACCTATCGCACGTTTGTAAATTTAACTTGAAGAAGAAGAACTTTCAAGCGAATAGGACGAATGTAATGCAAACGTAACAAGATTAAGCTTTGTGAAATATATGAGAAATTATGTGTAATATTTATAAAATCCCTTTAAATTAAGGTTTTAAGGCGATTTAATTTAAGATTTCAATGAAAAAACGAACGTAATATTACAAGTGAAAAACGTGAGAAAAATAACCTAATTTTGATGTTTCGTGAGGAATGAACTAATCTATAAAAATCAGTAAAGCCATAATATGCTGCAGAAGAAAAAGGGGAACAGGGCGGGGAGAAAACACTCCGCAGTACAACAAAAAACCCCCTGAATTATCAGGAGGCTCTTAGAAAGCTATGTGGAATACAATAAATCGTGAGATATTAGTTGTGCGTCAGTCGTTGCTTAAATGCTGATAAAGGGTGATTTTAAGTAAATCTGTCAGGACAGTTAGAGGAATATTGGACATCGACCATCCTTTTTCTATGGCTTTTTCCTTTGTTTTGTTCCAAATATTGTCGTCTTCGGCAACGTCAATGAAATCATGGCCGGCAAATGTAATTTTAATATTATGGTAGCTTGTCACCTGCTTACTCAAGGTTTTATGTCGGGTAGCCTCGATCAGGCCTCCGTCGGTGAGCAGATACATGTAGTAATCGGTTTCTTCGTTTTTAGATGTGAGGCTGAAGCCGGGCTTTTGCTCTTTCAGGTCAATCAAAAGCTTCCTGATTGATTCCATGTCTCGTTCCATAACCATTTTATCTTCCACCTTTTTTATACTTACTGAAATTATAATATTGGGACTGGCTTAAATGCCAGAAAAGATTTACCTGCTCTGGTGTTTTGATAAGGAGTATTCTCGTACGCCCCTGTTAAAAAAGAAGCCGGGAAACGCCGGCTTCTTTTTCCGAATGCTTATTTCCAGACGTCTTCGGCAAGAGAAACGACGTGGCGCACTTTCGCCCATTGCTCTTCTTCAGTGAGAATATTGCCTTCTTCGGTAGAAGCAAAGCCGCATTGAGGGCTTAAACCAAGTTGTTCAAGTGGTACATATTTTTCCGCTTCCTGCAGCCTGGATTTAATTAAATCCGTATCTTCAAGTTCAGGGAATTTCGAAGTGATTAAACCGAGAACCACCTGCAGATCGCTGCGGTTCACATACTTTAATGGTTCAAAGCCTCCGGAGCGCTCGTCATCAAATTCCAGCAGGAGGGCGTCGACGTTTAATTTGCTGAACATATATTCTGAAACGGCGTCGTAGCTGCCGCTGGATGCATAGGTGGACTTGTAGTTGCCGCGGCAGACATGCATATAGATCCGCATATCTTCAGGTTTATCAGCGATCGCTTCATTGACGGTGTTTACAAACATGTCCAGCGTTTCTTTCGGGTCCAGGCCGCGTGCTTCAAGCAGGCCGCCGGAAAGTACGAGGTCCTTGTCCTTTTCAGCGCCGAGAAATAAAGACCAGGTCGTATCATCAAACTGAAGATGGCGGCAGCCAGCCTTATAAAGAGCCTGTATCGTATCCTTATACACCTGCACGAGATCTGAAAACAGCTCAGCTTCCGACTGATAAACATTTTTTTCTTCTTCGGTTACAGTCCGGAAAATAAACATGCTTGGACTTGGAACTGTCACGCGGGCGGCGTGCCCCCCTTTCAGGCTGTGCAGGAATTCGTACTCACGGACAACAGGGTGGTCGCGAAAAGCTAATTTATTAACAACTTTAACCCCTTCGGCTTTTGTTTCTGTATTATCGCTGAATACAAGGCCGTGGTCCAATTTAATAAATTCTGCCCCTTCGACCTCCTGCATAAAATCGAGATGGAACCATGCTCGGCGGAATTCACCATCTGTAACAACCGGGAGACCAGCTTCTTTTTGCTTTTCAACAAGAGCAGTAATTTCTTCATTTTCAATGTCCCATAGCGCCTCAGCGCTTAATTCTCTCTTTGTATACTGCTGCCGGGCTTTTTTGAGTCGCTCCGGACGAAGAAAGCTTCCTACGTGTTCTGCGCGAAACGGTGCTTTTGTCAAACCATCCACTCCTCTGTAATATGTAATGATTCAAAAATACCTGTATGTTTTTCCTACTAATAGTATATGGAAGCCGATGACGGTTTGTCTACAGAAACCATCAGAAGCAGGACGTATCCCCAGGAAAATGAAAAGCGGATGGGGGCTTCTTTCGTACACGGTCCATTAAAGGCGCCGCTGAAAGACAATTACCGGCTCCCCGAGGTCATTTGTATGATAAACAGCATTGTAAGCGGAAAATAAACGGTAAAGGCCGTTAAAGCCTTTCAATTTGATGACAAATGCAATGTCTTTCATACTCAGTTTTTCCCCGGTGAGGGCATAAATCGTTTTTTTGGGACGGAAGCTGTTGTCCATTTTGTCAGCAGTCTGCTTATCGATTTGCTGAAAAACGAGAATAGCTTTAAGCTGACGGGCAAACTCGCCTTCTGCCTTCATGGCGGGGGCTTTTTTCTTTCTCGCCCGGTTTAGCGCAGACGGTTTTTCTACGGGGGTCATTATAAAATTCCTCCTGACAATAGTTTGGCTGCTTTTCTCTCCATACCCCGGAAGCTGTATCATTCAACCCGACTGTTTAAAACACTTTGGAGGAAGTTTATGAAAAAAGAAAACCGTGAATAAAATAATCATCTCCCGCAGAAAGAAGGAACGGCCTTTGATTGAAATTTTGATTGAACATGTACCGAGTACACTACTGCACCTGCTAACCGGTGCAGCAGTAATGTATATATTTTACGGAAGTCGGAATTTAACTGTTTCGCGGCGCTTGAAGGTGATGGCGTTCGGTGTGATGGTGCTTGTACCGGATATCCCGAAGCTGTTTGGCAACTATATTTTTCATACGCTGCTGACAATGCCATTTATTGCGGCAGCGTTCGCCCCGGTTGTCCACCGCGTGCTCGGGGGAGGATTCCCAAAGGCCTGGGCAGCTGCATTTTTTACGCTGGCCATCGGCTCTATGCTGATTGATTTTCTGGGAAACGGTACCCAGTTTTTATTCCCATTAACCTCAAAGAATTTTTCGTACCCTCTGCTTTATCAGGAGTGGTGGGCGATTGTGCCGCTTGCGGGTGTCCTGGGAGCGCTGGCTTTGTGTGGAAGAAAAAATATTTCGCCCCGTCAGTCATAGAAAATGCATGAAAACCTCTTCAATTCCAATGAATATATTAGTAAACTTATAGTATATTTAGACTAGGAATTCTATTTAAAAGAAAAGAGGACGTCATGCGAAAACTTTATTATGGATTAGCGTGCGGGGTTTTCCTTTTGAGTGGCTGCAGCAGTGCCGGGGAATCAACCGGGGAAAATGAAAATTCTGGGACACAGAATGAAAACTCAGAGGCGCAGAATGAAAATTCAGAAGCACAGACAAAAGAAGATTCTGAAAATCAGAAGCAGGAAGATGAAAGCGTTACGATTGGCGCGGCCGGAGACGTTTTGCTGCACGGGCGTGTATATAAAAGAATGGAAGAAGACGGGGAGTACGATTTCACCCCGGCGCTGAAGGCAGTTGCTCCGATGCTTGAAGAACCGGATTACACGATTGTGAACCAGGAATCAATACCCGGCGGCGAAGAGCTTGGTTTATCAGCTTATCCTTCCTTTAACAGTCCATATGCAATCGTAGACGACCTTCAGGATGCCGGAGTGGACATGCTCTCCGGGGCCAATAACCATACGCTTGACCGCGGAATGGATGCTGTAAACAATGCGATTAATCATTATGAACAGACAGGTATGGATTACGTAGGGGTTTATAAGGACGAAGAAGATGCAGAGCGGCAGCGTATTGTGGATGTGAAAGACGTGGATGTAGGCTTCCTCTCTTATACTTACGGCCTGAACGGCATCGAGGTGCCGGAGGGGCATGAATATGTCGTGCAGGAAATTGACAAGGAACAAATACAGGAAGACGTCGAAGCGATGAGAGATGAAGCGGACGCCGTGGTCGTAAATATGCACTGGGGGGATGAATACGAACGCCTTCCGAATGAAGAACAGAAAGAATTGGCCCAATTTCTTGCAGACCTGGAAGTGGACGTAGTCATCGGTCATCATCCTCACGTGCTTCAGCCGATGGAATGGGTGGAGGGTGAAGGAGGAAATGAAACGCTTGTTTATTATTCTCTCGGTAATTTCTATTCCGGGCAGGATCAAGAACATACCGATACAGGCGGCATTGCTACATTCGATGTGGAAAAAGACGGAGAAGACGTGAAGATTACAAAGCCTAACGTTGATTTTACCCAGGTCGTTCCAGGTCCTGAAGACCAGTATACTGTAAAGCCGATGGCCGAAGCAGACCATCCGGCTGAAGGCGGTGAAACCGAAGAGGAGCTGCGCGAGCATGTGTACCAATGGATCGAAGAAAACGATTAAGGTACTAACCGTCTGAAGCCCGGCGGGAAGCCTTAATAATTTCAATTACTTTATCAAGATACTAAAAGACCTCTGATTTTAAACAGAGGTCTTTTTACTTATTATGCGCCGAACCCATTAATGAACGGATTGGAGTCCATTTCGGCTCCAATATCGGTGAAGGGGCCGTGGCCGCAGGCTACTACCGTATTTTCCGGGAGCTCAAGCAGCTGCTCGTGAATGGAGGTTAACAGCGTATCCATGTTGCCTCCGTAGAGATCGGTACGGCCGACACCGCCTGAAAACAATACATCGCCGGAGAAGACTGTATTGGTTTCTTTATGCCAGTAGGAAACACTTCCCGGCGAATGGCCCGGCGTATGAAGCCATTGGAATTCAAAGGCGCCGAATTGAAGCGTTCCTTCAGACTGCAGCAGATGATCCGCGGGCTTAGCAGTAAACGCAGCCTCCGGCATCATGCGTCCGGATCCATTTTTTTGGGCATCCCCAGGCCAGTCACTTTCCTGCTCATGAAGATAAACAGGGATATCGTAGGCTTCCCGCACGGCATCAAGCGCACCGATATGATCAAAATGGGCATGGGTTAACAGAATGACGACAGGACGCATCTCGTTTTCCTGAAGATAGGTGATCAGTTTATCGGCATCTCCGGCCGGGTCAATAATCACGGCGTTTTTATCATTATCGTACAGAACATAGCAGTTTGTCTGCAGTGGTCCCAGTGGAAGCTGTTTCCAGTTCATAGTTTCCCTCCAATTTTTATGCTGATTTTAGTATAAACAATATTTCAGTGAGAAGAAATAACCGATCCAAAGTGATGAACGAATGATAATGGGGAAATTTTCAGGAATGTTCGGATTAATTTTTTTCAGCATTGGTTTTTAACTGAATTAGTGATAGAATATGAGCAAATAAAGGTGTACATATAATGCGCGGATGATGGTAAGGGGAGAGACTGCCAGGCAGCGCCGAAGGAGCAAGCCGTAACAGGTGAATCTCTCAGGCAAACAGACTCTTACTGGACGCTCCTCTGGAGAGCGCTTCTTTTAGAAGCCACCCACGAAGACACTCTTTCCGTACGAGGGAAAGGAGAAACTTTCTGGTTATAGGACAGAGCTTCCATAGTTTATGGAGTTCTGTCTTTTTTATGCTTTTTCCTGTTTTGATTTTTCAGAAAATAATGAATGAGGTGATTTTCTTGGCAGAATTAAAACGAACTCCCCTGTACCCTGTGTATGAGAAATACGGAGCAAAAACCGTCGATTTTGGCGGGTGGGAGATGGCTGTTCAGTTTTCTGGCATCAAAAACGAACACGAGGCGGTTCGTACTAAGGCTGGTCTGTTCGACGTTTCCCATATGGGCGAGGCGATCGTAGAAGGAAAGGGTGCTGCTGAATTTCTGCAGTATATGCTCACAAACAACATAAAAAATGCAGAACCCGGAAAGGCGCTTTATACCGCCATGTGCTATGAAGATGGGGGTACGGTTGATGATCTGCTCGTGTACCAGCTCGAAAAGGAAAAATACATGCTCGTTTTAAACGCATCCAATATTAAAAAAGATTTGGAATGGCTCCGCCGCCACGTAACGAAAAATGTAAGTATTACTGATATTTCGGAGGATACAGCGTTAATTGCTGTACAGGGTCCGGCGGCAGAAACGACGCTGCAGAAAGTAACCGATGCTTCTCTTGCAGAGATTCTGCCATTTCGTTTTGCTGCCGGTGCTTCAGTCGGAAAAGCGGAAAACATTATCATCTCAAGAACCGGCTATACCGGAGAAGACGGCTTTGAATTATATTGCCGGGCTGAAGAGGCCATCCGCTGCTGGGAGACAATTATAGAAGCAGGAGAAGCAGAAGGACTCATTCCGTGCGGTCTTGGCGCGCGGGATACCTTGAGGTTTGAAGCAAAGCTGCCGCTTTACGGTCAGGAGCTGAGCGCAGATATTACACCGCTTGAAGCAGGCATCGGATTTTGCGTAAAGCTGAAGCAGGAGGACGATTTTATTGGTAAAGAAGCTTTAAAAAAACAAAAAGAAACGGGCTTAAAACGTAAGCTTGTCGGGATCGAAATGGTGGATAAAGCCATACCCCGCCCAGGTTATATGGTACACAATGATGATGGGGAGGAAATCGGCTGGGTAACTACAGGTACTCAGTCGCCGACGCTGAAAACAAACGTGGGACTTGCACTTCTGAATATTGAATGGACGAATCTCGGTCAAGCTGTCGAAGTGGATGTGCGGGGCAAAGCCAAGCGGGCAAAAGTGGCAGCTGTACCTTTTTATAAAAGGGAAAAATAAACAGAGGAGGCATCAGGTATGGATTATCGCTATCTGCCGGTAACAGGCGAGGATAAAAAAGAAATGCTTAAAACAATTGGCGTGGAGTCGGTCGGTGAACTGTTTGAGGACGTGCCGGAAAATATACGCTTTTCCGGAGAAATGAACCTGCCGAAAGCTCTTGGGGAAACGGACCTTCTAAAGGAAATGAAGCGCCTCAGCGACAGAAATACTAATGTACAGGAGTGCGTCTCCTATCTAGGGGCAGGTGTGTACGAGCATTATATACCGACAGTCGTCGATCACGTGCTCCGGCGCTCGGAATTTTACACGGCGTATACTCCGTACCAGCCGGAAATTTCGCAGGGCGAGCTGCAGGCAATCTTTGAATTTCAAACGATGATCAGTGAACTTACAGGAATGGATATCGCTAATTCGTCTATGTATGACGGGCCGACAGCGCTCGCAGAAGCAGCGCTGATGGCCGCAAGTGAAAACAGGGGAAAGCGCCGTACCATCGTCGTTTCTGGAACCGTTCACCCTGAAGCGCTCGATGTATTGAAAACATACGCTGCTGGTCCCGGACTTACAGTGAAAATCGTTCCCGAAAAGGAGGGGCGTACCGACATAGGTAAGCTTGAAGACATGATTGATGCTGATACCGCAGGAGTGATCGTGCAGTACCCAAACTTTTACGGAACTATTGAAGATTTAGCTGCTGTAAGGCAGGCAGCCGATAAGGAAAACTCGCTGATGATTGTGTCGGCAAACCCCCTCGCGCTCGGCGTCCTGACGCCGCCGGGACGTTTCGGGGCGGATATTGTGGCAGGAGACGCTCAGCCGCTTGGTATTCCAATGCAGTTTGGCGGACCTCACTGCGGATTTTTTGCCACCACTAAAAAGCATATTCGGAAGGTTCCCGGGCGTCTTGTCGGACAGACGGAGGATGAAGATGGAAGCCGGGGTTATGTACTGACGCTGCAGGCAAGAGAGCAGCATATCCGACGGGACAAAGCGACATCCAACATTTGTTCAAACCAGGCTCTGAACGCGCTGGCTGCTTCTGTCGCAATGACGGCTCTCGGTAAAAAAGGGCTGAAAGAAACGGCCGAACAAAATGTTAAAAGTGCTCATTTCTTTAAACAGCTGCTCAAACAAAAAGGCATCGAGCTTGTCCATGAGTCACCATCGTTTAATGAGTTTGTAGTTGATCTCGGTCGTCCCGTGGCAGAAGTGAATGAACAGCTATTCAGACAGGGGATCATCGGCGGGTATGATTTAAGCGAGGTTTCAGCGGATAAAAACGGGCAGATGCTCGTATGTGTGACCGAACTTCGCACAAGAGAACAGCTGGAAAACTTTGCCAAACATTTGGAGGTGCTTGTACATGAAACAGCCTAACCAGCCGTTAATTTTCGAACAAAGCAAACCAGGTAGGGTGGCGTATTCCCTTCCTGAGACAAATATACCTGAACAAAGCCTGAGTGACATTTTGCCCGGGGCTAATATCCGGGAAGAAGAGCCGGCGCTGCCGGAAGTATCTGAACTGCAGTTGATGCGCCACTATACGGCGCTTTCGAATCGAAATTACGGAGTGGATTCAGGCTTTTACCCCCTCGGGTCCTGCACGATGAAATACAATCCGAAAATCAATGAAGAAACGGCTCGCATGGCCGGTTTTGCCGCGACGCATCCGTACCAGCCGGAAGCACAGGTGCAGGGGAATCTCGAAATGATGTACGACCTTCAGCAGGCGCTTGCTGAAATAACCGGTATGGATGAAGTGACGCTGCAGCCGGCGGCCGGTGCCCAGGGAGAGTGGACCGGCTTGATGCTGATACGGGCGCTTCACGAAGCGAATGGAGAAACGGAACGTACGGAGGTGATCGTGCCCGACTCTGCGCACGGAACAAACCCTGCTTCGGCAACAGTGGCAGGATTCGATCATGTAACGGTCCGGACCGATGCACGCGGGCTGGTGGACCTTGAGCATCTAAAAGAAGTAACGGGCGAAAAAACGGCTGCCCTTATGCTCACGAATCCGAACACCCTCGGTTTGTTTGAGGAAGATATTATGGAAATGGCCGATACAATCCATCAGGCTGGCGGCCGGCTCTATTATGACGGGGCAAATTCCAATGCCATTATGGGCATCACAAGACCTGGGGACATGGGATTTGATGTCGTTCACCTGAACCTGCATAAAACTTTCACCGGCCCTCACGGAGGCGGAGGACCCGGCAGTGGACCGGTTGGCGTGAAAAAAGAGCTGATTCCTTATCTGCCTGGGCCGGTGCTTGCAAAAGAAAATGATAAGTACTACTGGGATAAAGACCGGCCGTATTCCATCGGCCGCGTGAAGCCGTATTACGGTAATTTTGGCATCAACGTGCGTGCCTACACGTATATCCGTACGATGGGTGCAGAGGGACTTAAAAAAGTATCAGAGTATGCTGTATTAAACGCCAATTATCTAATGAGACGGCTTGAGCCGTATTTTGACCTCCCCTACGGCCGTCACTGCAAGCACGAATTTGTGATTTCGGGCCGCCGCCAGAAGAAGCTCGGCGTACGTACGCTCGATATGGCTAAACGCCTGCTTGATTATGGTTACCATCCGCCGACCATTTATTTTCCGATCAACGTCGAAGAGTGCATGATGATCGAACCGACAGAAACCGAAGCGAAAGAAACGCTTGATGCGTTCGCAGACGCCATGATCGGAATTGCCAAAGAAGCAGAAGAAGATCCGGAAATGGTGCAGGAAGCGCCTCACACTACTGTAGTCGGAAGGCTGGATGAGACGCTGGCGGCACGTAAACCTGTGCTGACATATAATACTGAAACGTCGCTCAAGTCCATGAAATAAATAAGCCAATGAGGTCTTCGGGCTTCAAAAATTACAAAAAAGGAAGAGCATCTTCGCTCTTCCTTTTAATTATGCGCTTTTTTTCTTTTTGCTGATCTTACCTGTCCAGCGCTTGAAGCCGCCTTTGAGGTGATAAATATCACGGTTTCCCTTATGCTTTTTGATCAATTTTGCAGCTTGCTTTGAACGCATGCCGGATTGGCAGTATAAATAAACAGGCTGGTCTTCCCGGATCTCCACCATCCGCTGCTTCATCTGGGAAACAGGAATGTTCCGGGCCCCGAGGATGTGGCCGCCGTCATATTCCTTCGGCTCACGCACATCGATGAGCTGGGCTTTGCGATAGCCTTTAATAAAATCTTCCTGTGGTAATGCAGTTAAGTCCTTCGGGCCGACAAATCGGCGTACAATAAGAAAAACTAATACCGCAATAAGCACTACCCATAACCATTCAAATATCATATATATTATTTCACCTCTTTCCAGGTCGATTGCAAATTAATTATAACGCATAACCCTGTTGTTTTGCTAGATTTCTAATTAACGGGCGGTCATTTTTATATATGGAAAGCAGCGATCTCTGCTACAATGGAAAGGGAAAAATCGAGAAAGAGAGATGAGCATTAATGGCAAAAGATACTTGGCTTTTTATAGATTCAGGCAACCAATCCCCGGCCTATAATATGGCGCTCGATGAAAAACTGCTGCAATGGCACAGTGAAGGACAGATTCCGCCGGTGATCAGATTTTACGGATGGAATCCGCCGACGCTGTCGGTCGGTTACTTCCAAAAGGCGAAGAAAGATATTGATATGGACGCAGTGGAAAAGCACGGCGTAGGTTTTGTGCGCCGGCCGACGGGAGGCCGGGCCGTTCTGCATGATCAGGAGCTGACCTACAGCATCATCGTGTCAGAAGATCATCCGGAAATGCCGGAAACGGTGACGGATGCCTACCGCGTGCTGTCAGAAGGGATTCTGCAGGGATTTTTAAAGCTCGGTCTGGATGCTTATTTTTCCGTGCCGAAAACGAAGGAAGAAGAAGATTCTTTGAAAAATCCCCGTTCGGCTAACTGTTTTGATGCCTCGTCGTGGTATGAGCTGGTGGTGGAGGACCGGAAAATTGCCGGAAGTGCCCAGACGAGACAGCGCGGCGTTATCCTGCAGCACGGTTCGATTATACTGGATCTTGATGAGGATAAATTGTTCGATTTGTTTAAATATCCGAGCGAGCGCGTGCGGGAGAGAATGCAGAAAACATTTAAAAACAAAGCTGTAGCAATTAATGAGCTGACGGATAAACCATTTACCCTTGGCGATCTTCGCGAAGCATTTAAGGAAGGGTTTGCCGAAGGTCTGAATGCCGGCCTTGAAGAATATGAGCTGACCACTGCGCAGGAACAAGAGGTGCAGAAGCTGGCCGCAGAGCGCTACCAGTCAGAGGAATGGAATTTCAGGCGATGATAAAGTGCATAAATAACGGCATCAAAATACAAAAGACCGCTCCGGAGCGGTCTTTTGTTGATTACGCATATAAATACTCAATTATAGGTGACAAGCGGCTGTGTGTCCCCTGCTTCGAATAGTTCGACCTCCCGGCGGAATTCTCCAAGCAGCTCTCTTGTTACTGGAGAATTTCCATACCTGGCTTCAAATGAGCCCTGAATGGATCGCACAGGCACAATTTCAATCGAAGTGCTTGTCATAAACATTTCGTCAGCCTCCTGGGCCTCCCCGATAGTAAACGGACGTTGTTCAACGGGGATATTCAGCTGCTTTGCAAGCTGAAGCACATAGCGTTTAGTGATACCTTCGAGAATATAATTGCTCTGCGGATGGGTAATAATCGTTTCATTCTTAACAATAAAGGCGTTAGTAGAAGAGCCTTCCGTAATAACGTCCCCGCGGTGTTGGAGGGCCTCTGCGCAGTGGTGGTCTTCCGCGGCCCGTTTAGCGAGCACGTTTCCGAGCAGGTTAATAGTTTTTATGTCACAGCGAAGCCAGCGGATGTCTTCAGCGGCATACACATTAATACCGTCGGCCTGCTTAGCAAACGGCACCTCAGCCGCTTTTGTAAAACCAGTTAATACAGGCGCATTGCCGCGTTCATACAAATGATCCCGGGCCTGGATACCTCTGGTGAGCTGAAAGTAAATGTAGCCCGTGGTGAGCCCGTTTTTATCAATCAACCGGCGGAGAAGCGATTTTATAGTATCGGGAGAATACGGAACTGTCAGGTCAAGTTTAGAAGCACTGTCCTGAAAACGCTCAAGATGACCTTCCTGGAGGAATAATTTTCCGTTGTATACCCGGATCACTTCATAAATACCGTCACCGAAATAATAACCGCGGTCTTCAAATGAAATAGCGGCTTCCTCTTTTGGGATGATGGATTCGTTATACATCACATAGCTCATGAATGCTGCCTCCTTCAATACTTTATATTGTACAAGATTGCAGATGCGAAAAAAAGAAAAGCTCTTCAAATGGGAAAGAATTATTCAGAAAACAAAAAAGTTTCCCAGAGGCAATTTTAAAATAGGGGTTAATAATAAGAAAAAGAAGGTTTGTTTTTTAGAAATAGTTTCGTTAAAATGAAGAAAGCCAATTTTTTTGTGTGACGGTTTTTATCATATTTATTGGAGGGTCTCGATGCCGACTCCTAGTATGGAAGATTATTTAGAGCGGATTTATCAACTAATTGAATCAAAAGGATACGCGCGGGTCTCGGACATTGCAGAGACGCTGGAAGTGCATCCTTCCTCAGTAACAAAAATGGTCCAAAAACTCGATAAAATGGAATATCTGATTTATGAACGGTATCGGGGACTTGTGCTGACTTCAAAAGGAAATAAAATAGGAAAGCGTCTGGTTTACAGGCATGAGCTGCTTGAGAAGTTTTTACATATTATCGGTGTGGAAGAGGACAAAATATATGCCGATGTGGAAGGGATTGAACATCATCTCAGCTGGGATGCGATTGACCGTATTGGAGATGTTCTTCAGTATTTTGAAGAGGATGATGAACGTGTGCAGGCGCTGCGCGACATTCAGCGTTCGTACGAATAAAAAAGATCGGGCGTTTATTTTACGCCCGATCTTTTTTTCGGTTTTTGTTCCCCTGAATTACTTTCAGGTTTGCATCGTTCCGTCGTTTACTGGAGTTTTTAGCGGATTTTTTCTTCTGCTGCTTCTGGGCCTGTTTAAAATTTTTCGCCTGAGTTCCTTTCGTTGCCCCGGGTCGTCCCGAAGCAGCATTAGAGCCGGCTTGGTATTGGTTCATCATCGCACGTTTCATGATAACTTTTGTGAAAAGGAAATATAATCCAACAGCGATAGCTGCACCAATAACAAGATAGAGAAGCAGACCGAGCGGGTCTGTTACGAGCCGGTAACCCACCCCTAAAATGGCAAGTCCCAGCACAACAGTGGCAATGGGATTTTTCAGCGCTTGCTGCATGGAACACACCTCTCGTTTCGTTAAAATTTTCATGCGTTATCAGCGGGCAGGGACAGTTTTATCGAAAATTGATCAAATAGTATAGTGGATTAAATAGTAAAAATTACAAATACCCTGATATCCTTCTTAGCGGAGCGAACAGCTTCCTGTGAGAAGATTTACTTCCATACCCGCTGGGTGAGGCGGTAAAACTTTCTGCAGAGGCATAAGGTGTTAGGGGATAGAGTGTTAATAGAAATAGTACTTAAATTTTACAATAAAGATTTGAAATGCGCTACTTTTAAACATTCTCTCACGGTAATATTAATATTCCCATATTCTAACGAAAATACACGTGATATATAAATGAAGCTCTTCACCCTCCTAATGCCTGTTTCCCTTCCGGGCGTTGTGTTACGATAAACAGGGAAGCAAAGTTAATCGAAAAAGAGGTGTCGGTAATGCAAGAGATCACAGCACGTATTCGGGAAGACCTTGAACATAAAAAGCTCGACGCTCTAGTGATCCAAAGCCCTTACAATCGCCGTTATGTGAGTGGTTTTACCGGTTCGGCCGGTACGCTGGTTATCACAAAAAAATCGGCCCGGCTGATCACGGATTTTCGTTATGTGGAGCAGGCTAATGATGAAGCTCTTGATTTCGAGGTGGTCGAGCAGAAGGGCTCGGCATGGGATATGGTCGAAGAGATCGCCCAAAGTGAAGAAGTGACCTCCATCGGATTTGAAAAACAGCATGTAACCTATGAACAGTTTGAAGATATGAGAGAAAAATTAAGCGTATCCCTTTCTCCGGTATCGGGAATCGTGGAAAAGCAGCGGGCGTACAAATCTAAAGAAGAAGTGGAAAAGCTGCAGACAGCGGTCAATATTGCTGAGGATGCGTTTGAACACATTAAATCGATTATCGCCCCGAACATGACCGAGCTCGATGTAAGTAACGAGCTGGAATTTTACATGAGAAAAAACGGGGCCTCGGGATCTTCATTTGATATTATCGTTGCTTCGGGGTGGAGAGGCGCTCTTCCTCACGGTATCGCTTCCGATAAAGTGATAGAGGATGGGGAGCTGGTGACGCTTGATTTTGGGGCTTACGTGGACGGATACTGCTCGGATATTACAAGAACCCTCGCTGTCGGTGAACCGAATGACGACCTGAAAAAAATATATCAAACTGTATATGAAGCCCAGGTGAAAGCCGTGGAGCAGATTGGGCCGGGGATGACGGGAAAAGAAGCAGATGCGATCGCGCGGGAGCATATTAATAAAGAAGGGTTCGGCGAGCGCTTTGGCCATAGCCTCGGGCATGGACTCGGTATGGAAGTGCATGAACAGCCGGGAGTTTCTCCGAAAAGCGATGTGCAGCTCGAGCCGGGCATGGTGATTACCATTGAACCGGGGATTTATGTACCGGAGCTTGGCGGCGTTCGAATAGAAGATGACGTTCTTATTACCGAATCAGGCGTCCGGAAGCTCAGCTACTCCGCAAAAGAGCTGACGATTGTCGGCAATTAACCGGGAGCGCGTATAAAAAAACGCACAGCTGTGATATAGTAATAATCGATCAATTGAAGAGTGGAGGAACGTTTATGGTTTCAGTTAACGATTTTAAAACAGGACTCACCATTGAAACAGACGGCGATATCTGGACAGTGGTCGAATTCCAGCACGTAAAGCCTGGAAAAGGGGCAGCATTTGTCCGCTCCAAACTCCGCAGTCTGCGTACGGGTAACATTCAGGAAAAAACATTCCGAGCTGGTGAAAAAGTAAATAATGCCCATATCGAACGCCGGAAAATGCAGTATTTGTATGCGAGCGGTGATGTGCATACATTTATGGACATGGAGACGTTTGACCAAATGGAATTGACGAGCGACCAGCTGAAGTATGAATTAAACTTTCTGAAAGAAAACATGGAAGTGTCCATCACCAGTTACGGGACAGAAACACTTGGTGTGGAAGTGCCTAACACGGTAGAGCTTGAAGTCAAAGAAACAGACCCAAGTATTAAAGGTAACACTCAGTCCGGAGGATCCAAGCCGGCAGTGGTGGAGACCGGCTATCGTCTGCAGGTCCCTATTTTCATCGAAGAAGGCGAACGGATCGTCGTCGATACAAGGACCGGCGCATACGCTTCCCGTGCCTAAAATAAACGGCCTGCCATAGGGGAGGCCGTTTTTTCTTGAACAAATAGACGCAGGCGGCTTCGGACCGGTGAAATTGCAGAATCACCGTGATATAATGGAATGGAATTTTGAGCGGTAATACGGAAAGAGAGGCTATTATATGGAATGGAATGATTTAACGGAAGGCGCAAAAGCGGTACTCGAACAGACCCGCAATATGAAAAGTGACCAAATACAGATCGTGGAATTTGAAATAGGGTTTGAGCACCAGTACGGAGAACCCGGCCATGAATATACGGTATCGATTCAGGAAGAAGATTACCAAAGCATTAAACAGTTTGCTGAAGAAAACGAGTACGGAGAAAAGTATCATATGGCCCGGAATAAGGATATTGTCAAATTGATTCTGCTTGAAAAAGGAAAAATCCCTGATAATCTTTCTGAATATCCTGTATTCCGCCAATATAAATACGAATACGTACAAAAGCAGAAAGAAGCGGAAGAAAAAGAAAGAGCAGAAGCAGAGGCGGAGCAGGACGAATAAAATCATGCTGCATAGAAAGCGGGGAGCGCTGTGAGCGAATACACGCTGCTTACGATAGGTGAAGAAAAAGAAAGCCTGGGAAATATTGAGATCGCCCGGGACGTGATTGAAGTAGTGGCAAGCATTGCCGCGCTCGAAGTCGAAGGGGTATACGACCTGCAGGGCAGCATCGCAGATGATGTAGCCGAGCGTCTCGGTCGGAAATCATACGGCAAAGGTGTGAAGATAGACTTGACCGAAAACGGTGCGGTGGTAACGATCAGTATGCTGATTCATTACGGAAGCTCTGTGCCCGTCACGGCTAAGCAGGTACAGGAAAACATACAGCAGACCGTACGGGGGATGACAGATATTCACATCGATGCGGTGAACGTACACATTATCGGCCTGCAGTTCCCTGAAGCAGAGCAGCCGTTACAGGAACAGGAAAAATGAACAGGGGGGCTCTCCCGCAACCGTTTTTCGGGGCAGCCGTCCTTCTTTCATTTACGAATACGGCTCCGGGTACATAGGAGAAAAGGAGAACACGAAATGAATCGACGTTTAGCCAGGCTTCGGTCCGTACAAGCACTGTACCAGATGGATATTACAGATGTTGATGCGGACCAGGCAATAAAAAATTCCATGCTCGAGGATGAAGAAGCAGATGAATTTCTGATTTCTGCGGTGCATGGCGTATGGGAACACCTAGTAGAAATTGATGAACGGCTCGTAGATCAGCTTGAACACTGGACTCTTGAACGGGTTGGAAATGTGGACCGGGCTATTTTAAGAGAGTGCGTTCATGAGATGTTATATGTGCCTGATATTCCGCTGCATGTCAGCGTCAATGAAGCCATTGAACTGGCCAAGGCATTCGGTGGTGTAGAGGCAGGGAAATTTGTCAACGGCGTGTTGTCGAATATTTTAAGCGATTGTGAGCGGGAAGGGAGAGAGAGCGAATGAGTGCCCAGCTGATCAGCGGCAAAGAAGTAGCAGCTTCATTGCGTGAGGAAATCAAGCAGGAGATCGCCTCCTGGAATAACGGAGAGCAAATACCGGGACTTGCCGTGGTTTTAGTAGGAGATAATCCGGCTTCGAGATCGTACGTCAAAGGAAAGCAGAAGGCATCTAAAGAAGTCGGTATCCATTCAGAATTAAAAGAACTGCCGGAATCGGTTACTGAAGAAGAACTTTTACAGATTGTAAAAGATTATAACGACAATGAAGATATCCACGGAATTTTGGTGCAGCTGCCGCTGCCGGATCACATTTCGGATAAAAAAGTGATTGAAACCATTTCGCCTGATAAAGATGTAGATGGCTTTCATCCCATCAACATCGGCCGGATGATGACCGGTCAGGAGGCGTTTCTCCCTTGTACTCCGTATGGCATTATTAAAATGCTTGAATACACCGGGGTTTCAATTGAAGGCAAACATGCTGTCGTTCTCGGACGAAGCAATATCGTCGGCAAACCGATGGGTCAGCTGCTTTTAAATAAAAATGCTACGGTTACCCACTGCCACTCACGCACGAAAGACCTGGCGTCGTACATGCAGTCGGCAGATATTTTGATCGCGGCCATAGGCCGGCAGGAATTCGTAAAAGGGAAAAATGTTAAACCGGGAGCTGTTGTGATAGACGTCGGGATGAACCGCAAGGATGACGGTAAGCTGTGCGGAGACGTTGATTTTGAAGAAGTGAGCGAGAAAGCCTCGTACCTCACGCCGGTACCGGGAGGCGTCGGTCCGATGACGATTACGATGCTCCTGTACAACACACTGCAATCTGCTAAACGTTTTCACCGGCAGGAGGCATGAGGGCATGCAGTCACCTGCAGATAAATGGCTCTCCGTTTCCCAGCTGACGGGTGCGATCAAGCGTTCTATCGAACAGAACCCGGGGCTTCAGAAAGTATGGCTGCGCGGAGAAATCTCGAACTTTAAAAAGCACAGCAGAGGGCACATGTATTTCACCCTGAAAGACGAGCAGGCGAGAATATCGGCGGTTATGTTTGCCGGAAAAAACAAAAACCTGTCTTTTATTCCGGAAAACGGCATGAAGGTTCTCGTAACAGGCAGCGTCTCTGTGTATGAGCCTTTTGGGCAGTACCAGATGTATGTGAACGCGATGGAGCCTGATGGTATCGGACAGCTGTACGTGCGCTTTGAACAGCTGAAAAAACAACTGGAGGCAGAAGGGCTGTTTGCACCAGAGCATAAGCGTGCGCTCCCGCCTATTCCAAGGCATATTGTCGTAATTACTTCGCCTACCGGTGCGGCCATACGGGACATTGTATCCACCCTGAAGCGGCGTTTTCCCCCGGTGAAAATCACATTGTTCCCTGTGCTGGTGCAGGGGGAACAAGCACCGGGATCGGTCACCCGGGCTCTTGAGAGAGTCGAAAAAATGACCAGCGCAGATGTAGTCATCGTTGGACGCGGAGGCGGCTCTATCGAAGACCTGTGGGCGTTTAACGAAGAAGTGGTGGCACGCGCCATCCGGAACGTAAGCGTGCCGGTGATTTCCGCGGTGGGACACGAAACAGATGTTACGATTGCCGACTTTACTGCGGATGTGCGGGCAGCGACGCCGACAGCGGCTGCTGAGATAGCTGTCCCGATGATCAGCGAACTCGAGGAAAAAGTCCGGCAGCTGCAGAATCGCCTGCACCGGCAGATGAACTATAAAATACAGGAGCAGCGCACCCGGCTTGCTAAGCTACGTCGTTCGTATGCATTTAAATATCCGGCCCGCCTGTTTGAACAAAAAGAACAGGATCTTGACCGATTGATGGAACGGCTTGAAAAGCAGGCGCTGCAGACGGTGAAAACAAGCAGGCAGAAGCTTGAAGAAACAGAAAAGCGGCTTATGCGCCAGCACCCCGAGCGCTTAATCGAACTTGAAAGCGAACGGATGTACGAGAAGCGGGCTCGGCTGCAAAAAGCGATGAATCAGCAGGTGGAGCGGAAAAAAGCCACTTTTGCAAAATCGCTGCAGGCGCTTGAACTGCTGAATCCGCTGGCTATTCTACAGCGCGGCTACAATGTTGCTTACGACGAAAATGATAAGGTGCTGTCTTCGATTGCCCAGGCAGACGAAGGAAGCAGCCTGCGAATGTATATGACGGATGGGTATCTGCAATGTGAAGTTAAAGAAAAAGGGGAAGATGGCTTTGAAGCACTTTCCCGTCCGGAAAAGGAGCGGTAATCTTGGCAGAACAAGAACAAACTTTTGAACAGGCGATGGAAAAGCTCGAGCAGATCGTAGAACGGCTCGAGGAAGGCGAAGTGCCTCTGGAAAAAGCGATCACGATGTATCAGGAGGGCATGACGCTTTCCAACACGTGCCATGAAAAGCTGCAGAAGGTTGAAAAACAGATGGACGAAATTGTGGATGAGAACGGAGAGGTAACACCGCTTGAAAACGAGGAACCGGGCGAATGAGTGGAGACCTCCAGCATTTTTTCGATACATACCGGCCGTCTGTCGACCGAGCTCTGACTGACCGGGTTCATGCATTAAAAACGCCGGAAACGCTGAAAGAAGCGATGCTTTATTCTCTCGAAGCAGGAGGGAAACGCGTGCGTCCGCTGCTTTCGCTGGCTGTGCTGCAATGCTACCGCCCGGTGGAAGAAGAGGACCTTCCGGCCGCGTCTGCCGTGGAGCTGATTCATACGTATTCGCTCGTTCACGATGATCTGCCGTCGATGGACGATGATGACTGGCGCCGGGGACAGCCGACGAATCATAAAAAATTCGGGGAAGCCGCTGCCATTTTAGCGGGGGATGCTCTGCAGACGACAGCCTTTTCCTGGATTGTAGAATCGGCACGGCCGACTTCTGCCGCTGCCAGGCTGCAGCTGGTGCAGGAGCTGGCTGAGGCCTCCGGAAGCGAAGGCATGGTCGGCGGTCAGATGGCTGACCTCGAAGGGGAGAAGCAGTCTCTCACCCTGGAGGAGCTCGAATACATTCATCATCATAAAACGGGAGATCTGCTGACCTACGCAGTAGTTTCCGGATCGCTGATAGCAGAAGCTGCAGACGAAGATGTGGAAAACTGGCGTGCGTTTGGCCGTGAACTCGGTCTCGTTTTTCAAATTAAAGATGACATTCTGGATGTTGAAGGATCCCTCGAGGAAATGGGAAAGTCCTCCGGAAGCGATGAAACGAAAGAAAAAAGCACGTATCCAAAGCTTTTGACGCTTGAAGGGGCAAAAGAGAAACTTGCCCATCATATTGAACAGGCAGAAAAGCTGCTCGGGCGCATGGCAGTAGATACCTCCCTTTTAACGGCCTTTCTACAATATGTTGGCCAGCGCAATCACTAAAGCAGAACGAATTAGTTTTCAGAACAGACAAACCATGCTAAAATAATTTTGAAAAGTTGAATGGTGCAGTATCCTAGTCGGTTCTCCATTTTCGAAGGCGGGCCTAAAAATCCGCTGAAGGGCACATCGATGAAGTTCCTGGCGTCGGCTTGCGGCGCCCAGCCCTGGGTCGGTGCTGGGAGTTAAGGCGTAAGGGCGATCCACAATGGCATGTGGGCGCGAACCCTTTCGCCGTGGAGGCTGTGGTAATGCATCCGGGTCATCCTGGAAGACGGATACCGTCCCGGATGCATGCCGCGGTAAGACCTGTTGCAAAGGCCAAGGGAAGGCCTTTCAACAGCGTAGCCTGCCTTGAGTGGAACAGTGGGGAAGTTGTTCAATTGGTATCATACCGGTCGGCCAACTGTTATGGGACCCAACAACTGAAACTTGTTCTGCAAAAGAGGATAAGAAAGTGGCACGGAACTGCCGGGGAAAACTCCTAGGCTGTTTGACGCACGTCCGGAGTGGATTGCAGTGTGGTCTAAGTGGTAATTCAGTCGAACTGCCGGTGACGGCGTTCATCAGGCATTAAAGGGTAACCACCGATTCGGCGACGAATTGGCTGTCTGATGGGAAATCCTACTGGACCTAAGCCACAAGGTTTACGCTCCGGGCGACCATTCAACTTTATACATAAGTAGTTGAAGAAGCGCTGGCAGGCGCTTTTTTCTTTTACGTGAATGGTTGACGTTAAAGCAGGGGAAAAGCTTAAATATGTGTTATTTAGGGTATAAACAATCAGGCCATAGCATAAAATGATATTAAAAGAACAAGATGTACGTTATGATAAAAACAAAGAATTTGGTGATAAGTGAACATGAATAGTTTATGGAAGAAATCGCTCCGGTGGAGTACGTTGATAGGATTTGTTACTTTAGTACTCGCTGCTATCTTCTCGGTAGTCTCGACAGCGGTGCTCTCGGGAGTGGGCTGGGCGATCGGCATGGTAGTCGTGCTGATTATCGTATTTATCGGTGTGATCTTTGACGTGATCGGGGTCGCTGCTACAGCGGCAAAGCCGAGACCTTTTAATGCAATGGCTGCTAAAAAGGTTCCCGGTGCCTCCCATAGTGTATTTATTCAGCGAAATGCCGACCGGGTGGCAAACTTCTGCGCCGATGTAATCGGTGACATTAGCGGGGTTGTAAGCGGTACAGCAAGCTCGGCAGTTGTCGTACAGCTTGGCATGACAATAGGTACAAACAACAGCTCCAACGGCCAGCTGATTCTGAGCACTATATTTACAGCTATCGTGGCAGCGCTCACAGTCAGCGGGAAAGCACTTGGAAAAACATTTGCGATTAAGTATGCAAACAATATTGTTTTTCAGGTCGGAAGAATCTTGTATTTTATTGAAAATAAGTTAAAAATTAAGCTGATTCCAAAGAAAAGAAGATGGAAATCATCAACAGAAAAACATAGCAGGTAGGGGGATTTAAATGAACCTGGAAACTATCCAAGACCCTGGATTCATGAAGCAGTACAACGATAAAGAATTAAAAGCACTGGGTGAAGATATACGAGCTTTCCTCATTGAAAAATTATCCGTTACCGGCGGCCATCTCGGTCCCAATCTCGGAGTAGTGGAATTAACGCTCACCCTGCATCAGCTTTACAATACGCCAAAAGACAAACTCATCTGGGACGTCGGGCACCAGTCCTACGTGCACAAAATTTTAACTGGACGTGCTGATCGATTTGATTCGCTGCGCCAGTACCAGGGGCTTTGCGGCTTTCCTAAACGCTCAGAAAGTGAACATGATGTGTGGGAGACCGGCCACAGCTCGACATCGCTTTCTGCAGCAGAAGGAATGGCGCTTGCGAATCAGCTGAAGGGTGAAGATGCCAAAGTAGCAGCTATTATTGGTGATGGAGCCCTTACTGGCGGTATGGCTCTCGAAGCACTTAACCATATCGGACATGAACAGACGGACGTTACTATTATTCTGAACGACAATGAGATGTCGATTTCTCCAAACGTAGGGGCACTCCACAGCATGCTTGGCCGTATTCGGACAGCCGGTACTTACCGCAGAACGAAAGAAGACGTGGATCATATGCTGCGCAGAATTCCTGCGTTCGGGTCGAAGCTTGCTTCCTACGCCGACCGGATGAAAGACAGCATGAAGCAGATGGTTCTGTCCGGCATGTTTTTTGAGGAGCTTGGATTTACGTATCTCGGTCCAGTGGATGGTCATGATCTCGATGACCTGCACGCTAATATTAAATATGCCAGAGACACTAACGGACCGGTGATTGTGCATGTTCTCTCCAAAAAAGGCAAAGGCTACACACCGGCGGAGGAGGATGCCAAAGGGACCTGGCACGGTCTTGGGCCATATAAGATTGAATCCGGTGAAGTAATTAAAAAACCGGCAGCCGCGCCTGCCTACAGTGCCGTGTTCAGCAATACCCTGCAAAAAATAGCAGAACAGGATCCGCGTCTGGTCGCCATAACAGCGGCTATGGCCGGCGGTACAAAGCTTGACACGTTTGCGGACAAATTTCCGGATCGCATGTTTGACGTAGGCATCGCTGAACAGCACGCTACGACGATGTCAGGAGCGCTTGCCACGCAGGGAATGAAGCCGGTGTTCGGCGTGTACTCCACGTTTTTGCAGCGGGGCTATGACCAGCTTGTGCATGACGTCTGCCGTCAAAATTTGAATGTGCTCTTTGGCATCGACCGTGCAGGCTTGGTCGGCGCTGACGGAGAGACGCACCAGGGCGTGTTTGACATTGCATATCTGCGGCACCTGCCAAATATGAAAATATTGATGCCGAAGGATGAAAATGAACTGCAGCATATGCTGTATTCGGCTTTCCATAATGACGATGGTCCAACAGCCGTCCGCTACCCACGCGGTAACGGGCTCGGAGTGGAAATGGACGAAGAATTTCAAATGATTCCTTACGGCAAATGGGAGGTCGTGCGTGAAGGGACGGACTGTACGATCCTCTCGTTTGGAACAATGCTTCCAATCGTAGAGGAGGCAGCTGCCGTTTTAAGCGGACAGGGCACTAGTGTACGTATCGTTAACGCCCGTTCAGCCAAGCCGCTTGACGACGAAATGCTTGAAGAATTAGCTGAAGAAGGCAAACCGGTTTTGACAGTGGAAGAAGCAGCATTGAAGGGCAGCTTCGGAAGCGCTGTGCTTGAATATATGGCCGACCATGAGCATGACTCGCTTCCAATCCGCCGGATGGGCATTGCCGACTACTATGTAGAACATGGCAGTGTGCCGGAGCTTTATGAAGAACTGGGCCTCACTCCAGAGAAAGTAGCGGAAAAAGTGACGGCAATGACCAGTAAAGAAAGAACAAATATCCGCGGATGAATAAAGAACGCATTGATACGCTGGTAGTGCAGAAGGGGCTGTTTGATTCCCGGGAAAAAGCCAAACGGGCAATTATGGCAGGCCTTGTACTGGCAGATGATGAAGTAGTGGACAAGCCCGGCGCAAAAATCAGTGATGAGGCAGCTTTACGCCTGAAGGGGAAGCAGATGCCCTACGTCAGTCGGGGCGGATTAAAACTGGAAAAAGCTATTCAATCGTTTCAGCTGGATCTGCAGGATGCTGTGGTGCTCGATGTCGGAGCTTCTACCGGGGGGTTCACCGACTGTGCGCTGCAAAACGGAGCTTCTATGGTATATGCGCTGGATGTCGGCTACAATCAGCTCGCCTGGAAGCTGCGTCAGGACCCCCGGGTAGAGGTGATGGAGAGGGTTAATTTCAGATACCTCGATAAAAGTCAGCTGACGCGGGGGATTCCTGTACTGCTGATCGCTGACGTATCCTTTATTTCACTGGAAAAGCTTTTCCCTGTTATGCCGCAGGTGCTGGCCTCAGGTGCCGGCTTTTGCGTACTCATCAAGCCGCAGTTTGAAGCGGGACGGGAAAAGGTTGGCAGAAAAGGCATCGTCCGGGACCCTTCGGTGCACAGGGAAGTACTGAAAAAAACAGTTCAGTCAGCCGAAAGCTTTGGCTTAGTGCCGGAAGCGCTCGATTTTTCACCGATTACCGGGGGAGACGGCAATATCGAATACCTGCTGTATGGTTCGGTATTAAGCGATAAGCCGTCGCGTCCCGGTGAGGAGCGAATAGCAGAGGTAGTCCGGGACGCACATGAATCATTTAAGAAAAAACTGGAATCTTCGTAAACGCCGATCCTCTTCGGCGTTTTTTTGTTTAACCCATGGCTTTGAAAGAATTTTTAAATCATGGCATGCTATTTACTCATAAACTTGTATAATTATAATGAAATAGTTATGATAAAAGTAGTTTTGCACAGGAGGTTTCGGGATGAATAAGGGTCAAAGACACATAAAAATCAGGGAATTGATTTCAAATACAGACATAGAAACGCAGGATGATTTAGTAGCGAGGCTTCGGGGAGACGGCTACAATGTGACTCAGGCGACGGTGTCGCGGGATATTAAAGAGCTTCACCTTGTGAAGGTGCCGATGATTGACGGCAGATACAAATACAGTCTGCCTGCCGATCAACGCTTCAATCCTATGCAGAAATTAAAACGGGCACTCGTGGACAGCTTTGTAGGCATTGATCATTCGGAGAATTTAATTGTCATGAAAACACTGCCGGGCAACGCCAATGCTGTAGGTGCACTCATTGATAATCTGGACTGGGAAAATATTATGGGAACCATTTGCGGGGATGACACGATTCTCATTATATGTAAGCAGAAGGAAAATTCACCTGAGATTGTAAACCGATTTTTAGAAATGCTTTAACGCTAATTGGAAATGGGGTACAGAAATGCTTGAAGAAATTTCCATCAAGAATTTTGCCATTATCGAGGAGTTAACCGTTTCATTTGAAAATGGATTAACAGTATTAAGCGGTGAAACGGGTGCCGGAAAATCCATTATCATTGATGCGATCGGCCTGCTTATCGGTGGAAGGGGATCGGCTGAATATGTACGCCACGGAGAAAAACGGGCAGAAATGGAAGGGCTGTTCCGCCTGGAGGACAACCACCCCGCAGTTGAGAAATTAGAGGCCGCAGGCATTGATATTGAAGATGATATGGTCGTTTTGCGCCGGGATATTACTCATCAGGGCAAGAGCATCTGCCGTATCAACGGTAAATTGGTGACGCTTGCTGTATTGAGGGAGACCGGGCACAGCCTCGTGGATATCCATGGTCAGCATGAACATCAGGACCTGATGCATGCTGAACGTCATCAGCAGATGCTGGACCGGTTCGGGAAAACCGAGCTTGAAGAAGCGCTTGAAGACTATCAAACACGCTACTACCGTTTTGGACAACTGCAGTCCAAGTTAAAGCAGCTGAAGGAAAGTGACCAGGAAACAGCAAACCGGCTAGATTTCATTCAATACCAGCTTCAGGAAATTGAGGCCGCCGGCCTGCAGCCGGGGGAAGATGAAGATCTGGAAAAGGAGCGTCACATTCTGGCCAACAGCGAAAAGCTGTTCGAGGCAATCCGTGGAGCCTATGATCATCTGTACGGTGA
The DNA here is from genome assembly GCF_034497705.1 of Marinococcus luteus. Lineage (GTDB taxonomy): Bacteria > Bacillota > Bacilli > Bacillales > Marinococcaceae > Marinococcus > Marinococcus luteus_A. Next base: position 202,954 of record NZ_JAXRUV010000003.1, read on the forward strand.
AGGCAAGGCCCTCGACTGGGCGGGCATGGCCGTATCGAGCGTGGAAGAAGCTGCAGAAATCGATACAGATCTCGGAGAGCTTTCCGAATCAATCAGTTCGGCTTATTACATGATGGAAGAGGCAACGTTTACGCTTCGGGACAAAGCTGATTCCATGGCTTTTGATCCTGAGAGGTTAAACGAAGTGGAAAACCGGCTCGATGAGTTGAATAAGCTGAAAAGAAAATACGGAGATTCCGTTGAAGAAATTTTAGTATATGCTTCTAAAATCGAAGAGGAAATCGATTCACTCGCCAATAAAGAAGAGCGAATCGCCGAATATGAGCAGGCTCTTTCCCAGGCAGCGGAAGAGCTGATTGCCGAAGCAAAAACATTAACCGATCTTCGCCGCCAGGCGGGTCTTTCGCTTGCCGACAGCGTGCAGCAGGAGCTTCAGGCGCTGTACATGGAGAAGGCTACAATGGAAGTGCAGATTTCACCTCTCAACCGCGGGAAAACCTATCAGACGTCTGAGGGGGAGACGTGGGTATTTAATGAAAAGGGAGCGGACAAGATTGAGTTCCTTATTTCAGCCAATGCGGGTGAGCCATTAAAGCCGCTCGCAAAAGTAGCTTCCGGCGGGGAGATTTCCAGGATTATGCTGGCTTTGAAAACGATTCTTTCCGGCTTCCAGCACGTTACTTCCCTGATTTTTGACGAGGTTGATACGGGTGTGAGCGGCCGGGTTGCCCAGGCGATTGCGGAAAAAATCCATTTGGTTTCCAGAGGATCCCAGGTACTTTGCATAACCCATCTGCCACAGGTAGCTGCAATGGCAGACAGCCATTTGTATATTCAAAAAGAAGAAAAAGAAGAAAGAGTCCAAACGATCGTTACACCGTTAACGGCAGATTATAAAATCGATGAAATCGCCCGGATGATTTCGGGAGTCGAAGTGACGGCTCTGACAAGAGAAAATGCAACTGAGCTGCTGGAAATGGCCGAGAAAGCCAAAAGCAATGTGTAGCTCCAATAGAATATGTCCACCTGAAAAAGACAACTGCTGAAGTTGTCTTTTTCTATGCGACACGCTATGGTAAAATAATGTCGAAAGGAAAATGGAATGTGGCAGAAGCCTGCGGCAAAAGGAGTGGAAAGAAATGATACGGGTCGTAGTGGCCGACGATAACAAAGAACTCGTCGAAGTATTAATTGAACATATAGAAGAACAGGAAGACATGGAAATAGCAGGCACGGCCCATAACGGGGAAGAGGCGCTCGAGGTAGTGGAACAAAAACGACCGGAGGTCTTACTCCTTGATATCATAATGCCGCATCGGGACGGGCTTTCTGTATTAACGGCACTGAAAAATAAACATACTGTTAACACGAAAGTTATTATGTTAACTGCTTTCGGTCAGGAGGATGTAACAAAAAAAGCGGTGGAGCTCGGTGCTGCCTACTATGTTTTAAAGCCATTTGATATGGAGGCACTGATGGCAAATATTCGGGATGTGCACAGAGCAGGCCTGAATTCCCAGGTGCTGACTGAAGACATGCCGGAAAAAGCTGGGGGTCGTCAGTCGGTGGAAGAGCGTATTAAAGATATTATTCAATATGTTGGTATTCCCTCCCATATTAAAGGCTATGTATATATGCAGGAAGCAGTGAAACTTGTGGTGGATGATATGCAGATGATTAACGCAGTCACCAAGCAGCTGTATCCTGAAATTGCGCGGAAATTTCAGACGACGCCAAGCCGGGTCGAACGGGCGTTACGACATTCCATTGTTGTAGCCTGGGACCGTGGCCATACGCAGGCGATCTCCGATCTGTTCGGCTGGAGCCAGGACGGAGCTTTGCCCTATAAGCCTTCAAACAGTGAATTTATCGCAGTAGTAGCCGATCGGCTGCGCACGGAGCAGATATAAATTTGAATTTACAAAAAAAGGAGAACGAAAAATGGAATTGTTTGAACGTATGGAGCTGCACGATTATGAGCAGGTAGTGGTCTGCCAGGATCGTAATTCAGGATTAAAAGCAATTATTGCGATACATGATACGACACTCGGCCCTGCTCTGGGTGGCACAAGAATGTGGACGTATGAGAACGAAGAAGCAGCGTTTGAGGACGTGCTGCGTCTCGCCAAAGGGATGACATACAAAAATGCAGCAGCCGGACTGAATCTTGGCGGGGGAAAAGCTGTGATTATAGGAGATGCCCGCACAGATAAGAATGAAGAGATGTTTCGTGCATTCGGTCGTTATATTGAAGGACTTGCCGGCCGCTACATTACGGCAGAGGATGTTGGTACGACAGAGCATGATATGGATATTATCCATGAAGAAACAAATTTTGTGACCGGTATTTCACTGTCTTCTGCTTCCGGATCGAGTGGGAATCCTTCACCGGTCACCGCGCGGGGCGTGTATCAGGGCATGAAAGCAGCGGCGAAGGAAGCCTTCGATACCGACAGCCTTGCCGGCAGAACGATTGCAGTTCAGGGCGTAGGGCACGTATCGTTTGAAATGTGTAGATTTCTTCATGAAGAAGGAGCCTCATTAATTGTAACGGATATCCGGGACGCTTCAGTGGAGCGTGCTGTTCACACCTACGGAGCACAAGCGGTGGCGCCGGAAGAAATTTACGATGTTCCGTGCGATATTTTCAGCCCGTGTGCGCTGGGAGGCGGATTGAACGAACGCACCATCCCTCGTCTGCAGGCAAAAGTTGTAGCCGGAGCAGCGAACAATCAGCTGCAGACGGAAGAGGACGGCATCCGTTTAGAGGATCGTGGCATCGTTTATGCCCCGGATTACATTATCAATGCAGGGGGCGTAATTAACATCGCCGACGAGCTCTACGGGTACGACCGCGAGAGAGCCCTGAAAAAAGTCGACGGTATTTACGATAATATTGTTCGTGTATTTGAAATTGCGGGGCGTGACAGCATCCCATCGTTTCAGGCCGCCAACCGGATGGCCGAAGAGCGCATTGAATCCATCAAGCGTTCAAGGAAACAGTTTCTACCCCATTCGCGGCATATTTTAACGAACCGGTAAAGCAGCCTGAGCGCTGCTTTATTTATTTTAGCACCGGGATCTGTTTTACGGCTGAGCAAAGGGATGTGCTATAATAATCTCCAAATGCCAAAACTTCTCTTTACCAGATCTATTTTCGTGCTATGATGAAACGGAAAAATCCATTAAAATAAAGTAGAGATAAATGAATAAAATCCTGGGTGAAAGCCCGCAGGAGGAATTTTTATGGCTAAAGAATATGACCTGGTCATATTAGGAGCTGGTACCGGCGGATATGTGGCCGCTGTGCATGCAGCAAAAAGAGGATTATCGACGGCGGTGGTAGAAGCCCGGGATATCGGCGGCACCTGCCTGCACCGTGGATGCATCCCAAGTAAATCGTATTTAAAAAGCGCAGAGGTATATAAAATGGTGCAGGAAAGCCTGGACTACGGCATAGAAGCAGACAACGTGGGGCTGCAGTTCGGAAAGGTACGCGAAAAAAAGAATCAGACGGTACAACAATTACATAAAGGAGTCCAGCATCTGCTCTCAAGACACCAGGTGGATGTATATTACGGACACGGGCGCATCCTCGGGGCTTCCATATTTTCTCCAACGGCAAGCACCATTTCAGTGGAGACAGAAACCGAAGGAGAAAATATCATGCTGCAGCCCAAACAGATTATGCTCGCCACAGGCTCCAGTCCGGCGACTGTGCCAGGACTCGATATTGATGGCGAATACATTTTGTCCTCTGAGGAATTGCTCGAAGCAGAAAAGCTTCCTTCGTCGATCGTTATTGTTGGAGGAGGAGTTATTGGCGTGGAATGGGCTTCAATGCTTCAGGATTTTGGTGTAGAGGTACAGATGGTGGAGCTCGGCGATCGCCTGCTTCCGATGATGGACGAAGCCGTGTCAAAAGAGGCGGAAAAACGCCTGAAGAAAAAAGGGGTCCGTATTTATACAAATACACAGCTCGACTCTTCTTCACTTACGAAAAACGGAGAAATAGCGGTCCGTACAGTGGCCGGAGAAGCACTGGCGGCTGAGAAGATGCTCGTCGCTGTCGGAAGAAACGGCAACACGGGAGATCTGGGGCTCCACAACACAGAAGTCGAAGTCCGGAACAGCTTCATCGAGACGTCCGGCATGTACCAGACGAAGGAATCGCATATGTACGCTATCGGCGACGTTATCGGCGGCATGCAGCTCGCCCACGTGGCCTCACGTGAAGGCATCATTGCTGTAGAGCATATGCTTGGAAATCACCCCGAGCCTCTTAACTATAAGCACGTTCCTTCCTGTGTCTACTCGGATCCTGAAATGGCTTCCGTGGGCTGGACAGAGCGCGAGGCCAAAGACGTCGGCCTGGATATTAAAACAAGCACCGTGCCTTTTCAGGCGATAGGCAAGGCACTAATAGAAAGTGATCCGGAAGGATTTATGAAAATGATTGTAGATAAAGACACTGAAGACGTGCTCGGCGTTCATATTGTTGGAAAAAAAGCGACCGAATTGATCAACGAAGGAGCGCTCGCAGTCTATATGAATGCCTCGCATCTTGAAATACAGGGAGCCGTGCACGCGCATCCGACATTGGCAGAAATTTACGCTGAAGGTGCCCTGGCTGTAGACGGAAAAGCTATTCACCACGGGTGAAATAAAGAGGAGGAACAAAAATGATTCAAGAATACAGTACTCACCGGGAAGTAGGCTTAAGCGACGAAGAAGCGCTCACAATGTATGAAATTATGCTGCAGGCGAGACGTCTTGATGAACGGATGTGGCTGCTGAACCGTGCTGGCAAAATTTCTTTTGTTGTCTCCTGCCAGGGCCAGGAAGCGGCGCAGGCGGCTGCAGCTATGGCACTTGACCGCGATAAGGACTACCTGCTGCCGTATTACCGGGATTTTGGTCTCGTTATGGCATTTGGAATGACCGCAAAGGACTTAATGCTGGCAGCTTTTGCTAAACAGGGAGATCCCAACTCTGAATCCAGACAGATGCCGGGACACTTTGGCCAGCGGAAAAACCGTATTGTGACCCAGTCCTCTCCGGTAACCACTCAGATTCCCCATGCTGCCGGGTTCGGACTGGCAGCTAAAATGAAAAACAAGGATTTTGTTACGATGGTCACGTTTGGCGAAGGCTCCTCCAACCAGGGAGATTTTCATGAAGGCATGAACTTTGCCGGCGTTCATGATCTTCCGGTCGTGTTTTTCTGTGAAAACAATAAATACGCAATTAGCGTGCCACTCAGTAAACAGCTCGCCTGCGAGCATGTTGCTGACCGCGCAAAGGGCTACGGAATGCCGGGAGTAACCGTGGAGGGCACGCGGCCGTTTGAGGTGTATAAGGCGATGAAAGAAGCAGTGGACCGTGCGCGGGACGGTAAAGGCCCGAGCCTTGTGGAAGCGCTCGTGGCAAGACTTACGCCTCACTCAAGCGATGATAACGACAAGCTGTACCGTAGTGTCGAAGAAATGGATGAGGAAAAGCAGACCGATGCGGTTGTAGCTTTTGCGGATTACCTGCGGACCGAAGGGATACTTACCGAAGAAAAAGAGCAGGCAATGGAGCAGCGGATCCACGAGGAAGTGGATGCCGCAACGGATGCCGCTGAAGCAGCAGAATACCCGGCTGTTGAGACGCTTGGGCAGTATGTTTACGAGGAAGAAGGGGACTAATATGGCAGTCATGTCTTATATTCAGGCAATCAATACAGCGATGAAAGAAGAAATGGCGCGTGATGAAAATGTGTTCGTACTGGGCGAGGATGTCGGTCTGAAGGGCGGGGTGTTCCGTGCGACTGAAGAACTGCACAGCACCTACGGAGACCAGCGCGTCATTGACACTCCGCTCTCCGAATCAGCGATCGCAGGAGTGGGCATAGGAGCTGCGATGTACGGCCTCCGCCCGGTAGCGGAAATGCAGTTTGCGGACTTTATTATGCCGGCAGTCAACCAGATTGTATCTGAAGCGGCGAAAATCCGGTACCGCTCCAACAATGACTGGTACTGCCCGATTACGATCCGAGCACCTTTTGGCGGCGGTGTGCACGGTGCCCTGTATCATTCCCAGTCAGTGGAGGCACTGTTTGCCAATACGCCGGGGCTGAAAGTCGTGATTCCGTCCACGCCTTATGACGCGAAGGGACTGCTGAAGGCATCGATCCGGGATAACGACCCGGTGCTGTTTTTTGAGCATAAGCGTGCGTACCGGATGCTTAAAGACGAGGTACCGGAAGAAGACTACACGGTACCAATCGGAAAAGCGGCGGTCAAACGGGAAGGCACGGATATCACCGTTATTACATACGGACTGTGTGTGCATCTGGCCAATCAGGCAGCCGACACACTTGCTGCAGAAGGCATTGATGTGCATCTGGTAGATCTGAGAACCGTCTATCCAGTCGACCGGGAAGCGGTCAAAGAGGCAGCAGCGAAAACAGGAAAGGTGCTGCTTGTCACCGAGGATAATCTCGAAGGAAGCATCATGAGTGAAGTGTCGGCCATCATTTCCGAACACAATTTGTTTGATCTCGATGCCCCGGTTCGGAGACTGGCTGCCCCCGATGTGCCGGCCATGCCTTACGCTCCGACACTTGAAAAGGAATTTTTAATGAACACGGATAAAATCACGAAAGCGATACGAGATTTGGCGGAATTTTAGGAGGGTATCAAGGATGCGCAAAGAAGTAACAATGCCGCAGCTCGGGGAAAGTGTCACCGAAGGCACGCTATCCCAGTGGCTTGTAAAACCGGGCGATAAAGTAAAAAAATATGACCCCATCGCAGAAGTGCTGTCGGATAAAGTGAGTGCAGAGATCCCGAGCTCTTATACAGGCGAAATCAGCGAGCTCGTCGCTGAAGAAAACGAAACAGTGGCTGTAGGCACGCTCATATGCTATGTGGAAACAGAAGAAGCACAGCCGGCCGCGGCGGAGGAAGCTGAGAAGCCTTCTGCAAAAACGGAACAAACGGCCCCGGCACAACAAACAGCCGGGGAGGAAGAGAAGTCAATGAAAAAAAGGTATTCGCCGGTGGTATGGCGGCTCGCCCAGGAGAACGGTCTGGATCTTGAAGAGATTGAGGGCTCTGGCAGACAGGGACGCATTACGAAAAAAGATGTTGAAAAAGCGATCAGGGAAGGAGCAGAAAAAACCAAACAGGAAGAAGCTGCACCTTCGCCATTTCCCATCTATTCAACAAAGCCTTCTGAAAATCAGGAGGAGCGTGAAGGCGACACGATTATTCCGGTAACCGGAGCAAGGAAAGCAATTGCTGACAACATGGTGAAAAGCAAGCAGGAAATCCCCCACGCCTGGACGATGATTGAAGTAGACGTGACGGATTTAGTTGCATACCGGAACAGCGTGAAGGATGAGTTTAAACAAAAAGAAGGCTTTTCGCTGACGTATCTGCCGTTTTTCATGAAGGCTGTGTCCGAATCCCTTCAGCTGTTTCCGAGTCTTAATTCCACCTGGGACGGTGATCGGATTATTCAGCGCAAGGAAGTGAATCTGTCGATGGCTGTGGCCAGTGAGGAAGCTCTTTATGTCCCGGTCATCAAACGGGCAGACGAAAAAAATATCCGTGGTCTCGCCCGGGATATGCAGTCTCTTGCCACTAAAGTCCGCCAGGGGACCATTAAGGCAGAAGAAATGAGAAGCGGAACGTTCACGGTGAACAACACTGGTTCATTCGGTTCGGTGCAGTCCATGCCGATTATTAATCACCCGCAGGCAGCCATTCTTTCTGTGGAATCGATCGTAAAACGACCGGTCGTCATGCAGGGGGATATGATAGCGATACGCTATATGGTTAACCTGTGTCTTTCCCTGGATCACCGGATTTTGGACGGCCTGCTGTGCGGACGGTTTTTAGCTGATTTAAAGCAGCGGCTTGAAAATTATAAAGGCAATGAAAACATTTAAAAGAGGCTTCCCGTGGGAGCTCTCTTTTTTTGGCATAAAAAAGAATCGTTCTTATTTACAAACGGCTTCCCTTGCGCTAAAATCAATGTACATACAAAACGTAATCATTACGATAAAGAGGTGCAATGATGAAAAAATTATTTATTTTAGGGGCAGCCGGAGCAGCCTTTGTTTCTTTAAGCGCTTGCGGTTCAGCAGATAATCAGGAAGAACAGGGAAGCGAAAGTGAGGAAAAACTAGAAGTGTATACCACACTTTTTGCCTGGGAAGACTTCACAAAACAGATCGGCGGCGATCATGTGAATGTAGAAAACGTCGTACCGGCAGGGTCGGATGCTCATACATATGACCCAACGCCGCAGACACTTACAAATATTGCGGAGGGCGATGTATTTGTGATGACCGGAAACGGAATGGAAGGGTTTGCTGACGAAGTGGAGAGCACTATTGGCGACCAGGATGTACAGATAGCCAGGGTGGCAGAGGCTGCCGGCGGGGAAGAAGCCCATGATCATGAGGAGGGCGAATCTGAAGAAGAACATGCTGAGCATACTGAAGAAAGCCACAGCGGGGAAGAAGTCCACGATCATGAGGAGGGCGAATCTGAAGAAGAACACGCTGAGCATGCTGAAGAAAGCCACAGCGGGGAAGAGCACGACCATAGCGGCACGGATCCTCACGTATGGATTGACCCAGTTCAGGCGAAAGAAGCAGCCGGCGTGATTAAAGACCAGCTAATAGAGGCAGATCCGGATAACGAGCAGACCTATGAAAATAATTATGAAGAACTGGCGGCGGAACTCGATGAATTGGATGATCGGTTCGAGACCCTTGTGGATGAAAGCAGTAAAAATCAATTTATTGTTTCCCATGCAGCATACGGATACTGGGAAGAACGATACGGGCTGGAAGAAATCGCTGTTAACGGCGTAAACGCCCAGGATGAACCTTCCACGCAGGAAATCAATGATATTATCGATAAAGCAGAACAAAATGACCTGAACGCCATTATGGTGGAAGAAAACATCCCGTCTGATACGACAGACGTTCTCCAGGAAGAAATCGGAGCAGAGGTTTATACGCTAAATAACCTCGAATCAGCCAGCGAAGAAGAAATTGCTGATGGCGCGAGCTATGTATCATTGATGAATCAGAATATCGATAACCTTGAAAAAGCACTGAACGAATAACTTTTCAAGCTTCTTACTTGTGATTCCCTGTTCTTATCCGCTACAATATAGGTATTCGGTGAAGGAAAGGAAGGATTTTAATGAATTTTGATTTTTACGTCAATGATATAGTACAAGCTTCCCGAGATGAAATCGAAGAAGCGGGCTACCAGTCTCTTCGTACCCCGGAAGAAGTCGATGAAGTGTTGAACAAGGAAGGCACAACACTTGTGATGGTGAACTCTGTATGCGGCTGTGCTGGAGGCATTGCCCGTCCGGCGGCAGCTTATATGACGAATTATGACACGAAGCCGGACCGGCTTGTGACCGTATTTGCAGGTCAGGATAAAGAAGCGACCGAGCAGGCCCGTTCTTACTTTACAGGGTTCCCGCCGTCGTCTCCATCGTTTGGGCTCTTAAAAGATGGAGAATTGGTACGCATGGTTGAACGTCATGAAATTGAAGGCCATGAGCCGATTCAGGTTGTTCAAAAACTCGAAGAAGCTTTCGATCAATACTGCACAAAATAAAAAGTGCCCTCCGGGGCGCTTTTTTTTTGTAAAAAAAGAGCTCCTTCCTAAAGAAGGAGTCCATTGGATTTATTTTTCCAAATGATAGATGTTGCCGTCCTGCTCTACAGTAGTATCAACATCCGGAAATACAATTTCGCTTGTTTTCGGCTCGAATTCCTGGGAAGTTTCAAACCCTACCCGAAAGTCATTACTTTTTGTTGAAGGGCCTTCCTCCTTTGTCACACTATACCATAGTGTTTTGCCGTTAGAAGCGATTGTCGTCTGCGGTTCTCCTACATTAGCTTTAAATGTTACTTCTGCCATATGCTATCCCTCTTTCTTCGTGTAAGATCTATTAAGGATTCTTCCCTCCAGAGCTTTTGATTTAAACGTCAATTGCAAAAATAAGAAATGACACGGAAGTGCCTTGACGCTCAGCTTTACTTTCGTGGTATACTGATTCGGAATACATAAATGAAAAGGGCGGAGACAAATGATTCAGGCGCATTATGAAAAAATTCAGGAATACTTAAACATGGACGAAGAGATTTCGTACGAAGAGTTCCGTGATTACTACCAAAACGTCATCGATGAACTTGATGCAAACGCATCCAGATATGAAGAAGAGCAGGTATGGAAAGCCTTGTTTATTACCGAGAGCATCATGTCCAATGCGGAAGACCGCCAGAAGCGGACGAAAAAAAAGCAGGAGTCCAAGAAGTTCGGAAAGATGCAGGAACGTTCCAGAGTGTATTCCCAGCATTTTACTAAAAGGCTTCAGGAAGCAGGATACAGTGAAGAGGATATCAACGAACAGTTTGAAAAAATGCTCGAAGGGTCTCCTGGGGAAGCGTGATTAAAAAATGGGTTGACTTTCATATTCGTTCATTGGTATAGTATTCATTGTCTTGTTAAAACATATGACAAAAGCGCCTATGGTGAAAGGGATATCACTCGAGATTCCGGTTCTCGCATTCCAGGTTCGAGTCCTGGTAGGCGCACCAATGAATAAATGTGTAAGCAAAGGAGCTATTCCTTTGCTTTTTTATTTGTTTATTAAGCTGGTACGAATGCAGAAGAGGGCGCTGCCGGGATGAAGGACGCCAGTCAGTTTCCCTCTGCCTGTGTTTACGATATAATATAAGAACGAATGAATAAACTGAGAGGTTTTTTAGATGGGGAGATTCCGAATTGGATATCGGACGCTGAAAACAGCAGTAGGCACAGCTATATCCGTATACATTGCCCAGCTGCTGCAGCTGGATTATTACATATCAGCAGGTGTCATTACCATTCTTTGTATTACGACGACCAAAAGGGGCTCCCTGAGTGTCAGCATCGAACGACTCGTTTCCTGTGTGATTGGGCTCGGGGTCGCGAGTGTATTCTTTGAACTGATAGGCTATAATCCGGTGGCCATCGCTGCACTCTTTCTCATCAGTATTCCACTCAGCGTAGCAGCGAACGCTGCCCGGGGTATCGTCACAAGCAGTGTTATCGTCCTGCACCTTTATACAGAGGAACAGGTGAGCGCTGGTATCTGGATGAACGAGCTCGCGATTATTTTTATCGGTATTGGGGTAGCTTTAATTATGAACCTTTATATGCCGAGCAGTGAAAAAAGTCTGGCCCAGGACCAATTAAGCCTTGAAGACGCTTTTCGTAAAATTTGGGAGGAATACGCTAACTACCTTCGTTTTGGAGATAATGTCTGGGACGGGGCAGAATTTTCGGATGCAGCGAAGATCATTGATGAAGCTAAAGGGAAAGCCCTGAGGGATATAGACAACCACTTCCTCCGGGATGATGACTACTTTTATCACTATTTCCGCATGAGAGAAAAACAGTTCTCGGTACTCGAGAGTATCCTTCCGTTTATTTCTTCGATTGATCAGTCAGTGCCTCAGGGCCATAAAATGGCTGATTATATGGATGAATTAAGCGACGCTGTTTCCCCGGGCAATACTGCCGGTTATTTTTTATACCGTCTTGACGAAATGAAGTATGAAATTCAGCAGATGGAGCTGCCTAAAACAAGGCATGAATTCGAAATACGTTCCTCTCTATTTTATATCCTGTATGAAATTGAAGAATACCTGCTCATAAAAAAAATGTTTAAGCCTGACCCGAAGCGTACCCATACAATCTCGGGCAAACGATTAAACAGGCAGATGGCACGCAGAAACAAATAAAAGCAGAACAAGCGGGATGTAAACTCGCAAGTTCTGCTTTATCCGGTACATACAAGGATTGGCGTTTGTTTTAAAACATCGCCGCTCCGCCCATCAACAGGCTGCTGCCGACAAGCGCAAAAATCATAATGTAAATAATGACTTTCTGCATTCTAACCCCCGCTTTCAATAGAAACTGATGCTCAAATTATAACACAGCAGGCAAAAAAATATATAATAAACCTAAGCAACCCGCAAAGGAGTTATAATAGTGATGACAAATCAGGAACGTTTAATACAGGAATTTATCGAACTGGTGCAGATAGATTCGGAAACGAAGCATGAAGCCAAAATCGCGGATGTAATCAAACGCAAATTCCAGGAGCTTGGCCTCGAAACAAAAGAAGATAACGCCAAAGCCCTGACCGGACACGGGGCAGGAAATTTGGTCTGTACGTTAAAAGGCACAGACAGCACAAAGCCGGTAATTTATTTCACCTCTCACATGGATACAGTCGAACCGGGCAAAGGTATTGAACCCGAAGTGCAGGATGAGTATATCGTTTCAAGTGGTGAAACGATTCTCGGAGCTGATGACAAAGCAGGCATTGCGGCGATGCTCGAAATGGTAAAAGTACTTCAGGAAGAAGACGAGCCTTATGGTGATATTCAGTTTATCATCACAGTCGGGGAAGAGTCCGGCCTTATGGGCGCAAAGCATCTTGATACCGGACTCGTGCACGCCGATATGGGCTATGCGCTTGATAGTGACGGACCGGTAGGCACACTCGTTACTTCAGCGCCGTATCAAACGAAAATGCACGCGACTATTTACGGAAAGAAAGCGCACGCAGGTGTGGAGCCGGAAAAAGGCATTTCAGCCATCAGCGTTGCTTCTAAAGCAGTGACCAAGATGCCGCTTGGACGAATTGATGAAGAAACAACAGCCAACATCGGAAGCTTTGCCGGAGGCACTCAGACAAATGTCGTATGTGATGAAGTCGTGATTTCTGCTGAAGCACGCTCCTTTAAACCGGATAAGCTGAGCAGACAGATAGCTGCGATGCGCGAGGCATTCGAAGAAGCAGCGGAAGAAATGGGGGCCGAGGCATCTATTGACATACAGCCAATGTATGAAGGATACGTGCTGGCTGAATCAGATGATGTGGTGCAGCGTGCAGTGCAGGCCGCCAACCGGCTCGATGTGGAGCCGAGAACTGTCCAGAGCGGAGGCGGCAGCGATGCCAACGTGATTTCCGGCTACGGCATACCTACCATCAATCTGGGCGTCGGATATGAAAATATCCACACGACGGAAGAACGGCTGCTTATAAAAGAATTTGTGAAAGTACCAGCGTTTATGGCGGCCATTGTAACCGGGCCAGCAGAAGACGCGTAAAGGAGGACAATATACGCGTGGATATTCATCGTCTTCAGGGAAATATTAAATCACCGCTCCCCAATGTAAAGGAGAGAAAAGCCGAAAAGAATCCGTTCTCGGAAATAATGCAGACCGAACAGTCCAAAACATTCAACCGGCAGATGGGTATCATGCTCGAACAGCTCGATCAGCAGGGAAGGCGTTTGATGGAGAACCAGACCATTCCGGAGTTAAAAGAGTATAAACGCCTTGTAAGAGAAATTATTACAGAACTTAAGGACCACGGATTGAATCTGCATGAAGAAAGGTCATTTGGCAGCGACGGACGGCTCAAAACCCATCAGCTGATTGAAAAGATTGATAAAAAATTAGTGGAAATGACAGACCAGATGCTGCAGCAGGAACAGGAGCCCCTCTCCCTTCTTGATATGACCGGGGAAATAAAAGGCATGATTATACATCTCTACGGATAAAGGAGGGTATCTATGAGTATAAAGGTTTTATTCATCTGTTTAGGAAACATTTGCCGTTCGCCAATGGCAGAAGCACTTTTGCAAAAGCATCTGCAGGAAGCGGGAGTAGAAAATAAAATCAGTGTGGATTCAGCCGGTCTCGGTGATTGGCATGCAGGCTCGCCTCCGCACAAAGGAACGATTGGTGTACTCGAACAGCATGGTATTCATTCCGGTCCGGGAACAGCCCGGGTCGTGCAGTCCGGAGAAGAAGCCGATTATATTGTAGCTATGGATGAACAGAACCTGGAGATGCTTCAGAACTTTCACGTTTCCGCTAAAGACGGCAGGGTGTGGAAACTGCTGGACTTTCACCCTGAGCGCCGGAGTGAAGACGTCCCTGACCCTTACTTCGACAATAATTTTGGTCACGTGTTTGAACTGGTTAATACGAGTACCTTTCATTTATTACAATGGATTAGAGAGCAGGAGAATGTATAATGGAGCATATTCAAAAAGCGATACGATACGTGGATCCGCAGGCAGAAGTAACCAATATAGCAAGCCTCTCCGGAGGAAGCATCAGCTCTGCCTACCGGGTGGATACAAACAAGCGCTCCTATTTTTTGAAATGGAATGAAGAGGCACCGTATGATTTTTTCCGCCAGGAAAAACGCGGGCTCGAATTTTTGCGTGAATCGGAAGCGGTGCACGTGCCTGATGTACTGCACTGGTCGAAAAAATTTATCATTATGGATATTATTCAGGGAAGCGGGGACAGCCGCACGGATGAATGGCTGGGAATCGATCTGGCCAATCTCCATCAATCCTCCGGGTATTATTTCGGCCTTGAGGAGGATAACTTTATCGGGGAGCTGCCACAGGAGAATTCCTGGGAAACAAGCTGGGTGCGTTTTGTAAGGGACCACCGCCTGCGGCCGCAGATGGAAATCGCCAGATCCCTGGGCAAATTGACTGACGAACGGTCCCGCCGCCTGCGATATATTCTGGACCATCTCGGAGAATGGATACCCGACGACCGGCAGCCGGTGAAGCTGCACGGAGATCTTTGGGCCGGCAATTGGCTCACAGGAGAAGAGGGGCGTCCATATTTGATTGACCCTGCCTGCTGGTACGGAGACTATGAATTTGATCTTGCCTTTACCCGGCTGTTTGGAGGATTTTCCGAACGAACGTATGAAGCGTATGAAACCATCCAGCCGGTGGAAGCTGAATTTGAAGAACGGATGCCTCTCTATCAGTTATATTATTTGCTCGTCCATTTAAATGTGTTCGGGGAAATGTACGGGGCGCAGGTGGACCGGGTGCTTGCATCATACAGCAGAAGCAGTTGAACGGGACCTTTCTTTCTGAAAGGTCTTTTTTATGCTTTTATAATGTCTATTTTCCCGGGCTTTTGGGCAGGTTGAGAATGCGAAAAAACGGGAATAAAACTTTGGACATGCACATAAGGTTTTGACAGAGAGGGGCTTTTTGGAGTGAGAGAGACACGAATTGCGGTGATTGGAGCGGGCCCCGGAGGACTTACCGCTGCCATGCTGCTGCAGAGTCAGGGTTTTCAGGTAAGTGTGTTCGAAAAGGATGATAAACCAGGTGGACGCACGTCCCACGTGGACGTTGACGGCTACCGCTTTGATAAAGGCCCGACATTTTTAAGTATGCCCCATATTGTTGAGGAAATTTTTTCAGCAACCGGGAGGGATCTGGCTCACTATATTTCGTGGAACTACCTGGATCCGATGTATGAATTATTTTTCGAAGATTCAAGCTTCCGTCCGACTTCCGATAAGCAGGAAATGAAACGAAGGATCGCTTCTTCCTTTCCGGGCGATGAAAAGGGGTACGACCGTTTCATGCATGATCTGGGTAAACGTTGGGATGCGCTTCTGCCGGTACTTGAGCATGAGCATGGGTCGCTGCTTGACTATATGAAGCCCCGAACGCTTAAAGCCCTGCCGCACCTTGCGCTCGGGAAATCTGTGTATGACGTGCTGAGCCAGTATTTTTCCGATGAACGGCTGAAGCTTTCTTTTACCTTTCAGTCCAAATATTTAGGAATGTCACCGTGGGACTGCCCGGGGGCCTTCAGCATTCTTTCCTACATGGAGCATGAATACGGTATTGTTCACCCTACCGGAGGATTGAACCAGATACCAAAAGCAATGGCTAAAGCATTTGAAGAAGACGGCGGCCATCTTTACCTCAACACACCAGTTAAAAAAATCCGTACGAAAAAACAGCAGGCCGTGGGCGTAGAGCTTGAAAACGGGGAAGTGTTTGGAGCAGATGAGGTAGTGGTGAATGCAGATTTCGCCTATGCAGCTACCGAATTGTTCGATGAACCGTTGAAGAAGTGGAAAAAAGAAAAGGTGGCTAAAAAAGACTATTCCTGCTCGGCTTTTATGCTTTATGCCGGCGTTGACACTACCTATCCGGATGCGGCCCACCATTCTATCGTCTTTTCCAATGATTATAAAAAAAATGTGGAAGAAATGATTCATGAAAAAATTGTTTCAGACGATCCGTCCATCTATATTCATAACCCGGCTGTGACCGATGACACGCTGGCGCCAGCCGGGAAATCGCCAATTTATATGCTTGCCCCGGTTCCGAACAACCAGAGCGGTATCGACTGGGAGAATAACAAAGACAGCTTCCGGGATCTGGTGCTTGATCAGGTGGAAAGCCGTTCGCCGTTTAAAGGACTCCGGAACCATATTGAGGTGGAAAAAATTTATACGCCTACAGACTGGCAGCTCGACAGTAACGTATACGAAGGGGCTGTATTCAATTTGTCCCACCGCTTAAATCAAATGATGTATTTCCGTCCGCATAACAAGTTCGAAGATGTCGGAAGCTGTTGGCTGGTGGGCGGAGGTACGCATCCCGGAAGCGGTCTGCCGACGATTATCGTATCCGGCAGAATTACTGCCCAGGCACTGACGGCCAAATATTCCAGGGAGCGGGCGCAATGAAAAATATTATCGTGGGAAGCGGCATTGGCGGTCTTGTGACAGCGCTCTACAGAACACAGGCAGGCGAAGAAGTAACAATAGTGGAAAAAGATAAAGAAGCCGGCGGAAGAATTAAATGGGTGAAGCAGGACGGGTTTAAAGTCGATGAAGGACCGACGATTGTTCTTTTGCCCGGAACAATTAAAGCGATACTTGCTGAAGCAGGGATGGATCCGGAAGTGCTTAATATGGAGCGGATTGACCCTTTGTACCGGATGGTTTTCGCCGATGGCACAGAATTTTACAAATGGAGTGATCCTGAAAAACAAAAAGAAGAGCTGGCACGGGCTTTTCCGGGGGAAGAAGAAAATTTTGAAAGGTTTATGCGCGATATGAAGAGAAATTTTCTTCAGGGAGAGAAGGATTTTTTATCCCGGTCATTTATGCGCAAACGGGAATTTTTTACGGCGGCTAATATTCGTTCCCTGTGGCAGATGAAAGCTTATCAGTCGGTTAGAACCCAGGTAGCCGATTACTTTACAGATCCCCGGCTCCGGGACGCGTATTCACTGCAGACGCTCTACATTGGCGGCAATCCTGCCACTACTCCCGGTATTTACTCCCTGGTCTCCTTCAGCGAGCAGTATCACGGTATCTGGTATATCCACGGAGGCTATGCGATGCTGATCGAAAAAATTAAAGAAGAGTTGGATCGTCGCGGCGTGATCTTTCGGTTTGAAGAAACAGCATTAAGCATTCAGGCGAAGGGAAAGACTTTTACTGCTCTGAAAACGGATAAGCGGGTAGAGCCGGCAGAACGGCTCATTTGCAACTGCGAGCTTCCGATAGCAGAACAGCTGGTGGAAAATAAATCACAAAAAAAATACACTTCTTCATCAGGATGCTTGCTAATTTACTTAGGATTAGACAAAATATATACAAAGGCATCTATCCACCAGTTTTTTATGGGCAGCAATTTTGACCACCAAATGAAGCAGGTTTTTGAGACTAAGGAATTACCAGAAGAGCCGAGTATTTATGCATTCCACCCGTCTTTAATAGACTCTGCCCTCGCCCCGGAAGGTAAGAGTGTACTGTATCTGCTCGTTCCCGTACCATCAGGAGATAACATCGACTGGGAGGTGCAGGAAGAGTTTATTCAGTCTATTTTAGAGACGGTCGAGAAAAAAGGATTCCCGCACCTACGTTCTTCGATTCAGTGGATGCAGGTCCGGACGCCTCAGGACGCCGGCAGATACGGATTGTATGAAGGAGGCAGCTTTGGTATAGCTCCGAGCTTTGCCCAGTCAGGTGCATTCCGGCCGCAGCTTAAGCCGTTCTCCTACAGCAACGTATACGCAGTGGGTGCTTCTACACATCCCGGTGGCGGTGTCCCAATTGTCATGCAGGGAGCAAAACTGTTAGCGGAGCATCTCGGGACAGCAAGAAAGCAGGACATGTTCTGATATACAACCGGCAGGGGACCAACCATCGCTTGGCTTCTGAAACGCGGGAGAGGGGATGAGAAGTATGAAATCAACGTTAGAAGAAGCATACGAAGAGTGTCATCGTATTATTGCAATGCACAGTAAAACTTTTTCGAAGGCATTTGATATTCTGCCGCTTGAAAAAAGACAGGGCGTTTGGGCTGTCTATGCTTTTTGCCGGACCGTCGATGATATTGTGGATGAAGGAGAAAATCCGGAGCAGGAATTAAAGGAATTTGAAACGATGTTTCATCAGTTTCTCCGCGATCCATTTTATCAGCCGTCCCTGCAATGGATTGCCCTGAGGGATACTTTCGAACGTTTCGATATGGAAGTACAGCCTTTTATAGATATGATTCAGGGCCAGTATATGGATTTGGAAAAAATTTTTTATTACACATTGGAAGAAGTTGAAGGGTATTCCTATTATGTAGCAGGAACAGTAGGGCTGATGCTTCTTCCTATCCTTTCCCCGGAGCGTTTTGAACACCTGAAGCCGGGCGCCATCGCCCTTGGAAAGGCGATGCAGCTGACAAACATTCTTCGCGATGTAGGTGAAGACCTGGAGCGTGGGCGCATTTATTTTCCGGTTGAAATACTCGAAAAGCATGGCTATACCACCAGGGATCTTTACCAGCACCGCCTTGATTCCTCATTTGTACAGGCGTGGGAGGATATTGCCGCACGGGCAGAAGAGCTGTATACAGAGGCACTTGAATCTATTGAACAGTATCCAAAGGATGCAAGGTATCCCGTCAAAGGCGCTGCTTATATGTATCAGGCGATTTTGGAATCAGTACGGAAAAACAATTATCAGGTGTTTAAGGAGCGGGCCTACGTTTCCAAACGGGATAAATGGAGTATTTTAAAAAGATTATCCTCCTAAAGAATGCTAAGCAGGACGGGGAGTATGCCGAAAAGTATTCAGGCAGAAACTCTGCCTGTTTTTTCTTTGGGTGAAAAACGAAGCCTTAAAATGGTATTTTATGTATGGAAAAATAAGTATGAATACATAAGGCTGGAACCGCGGGATGTTACTATATCCGGTGGTTTTATTATGTTTATGTACAGTTGCAGCAGGGGGATTTTTATGAAAAGACGTGTCACGTTGCTGACAGCCGGGATCATCATTTTCATCACATTGCTCAGTATTTATGCAGTTTACCCATGGCTTGAAGAAATGGAAAAACAGATAGCGGTAGCATAGCAGGAAGAAAATAACTCGGAAAAAGAGGAAGACCAAAAACGGCCATGGACAAGAGCCATTTGGTGTTACGCATGTAGATAACGGAAAGTATGCAGAAAAAACTGATATATGAGCGGGGCATAAAAATAACCCACCAGGGTCGTAACTGGTGAGTTAACTCGTTTTAGAAAATCTTTTGTTTTCTCCGCGGAGAAAAGCTTAGCTATTGTCTTTGCTGTTTGGGCCACGCTGGTTTTTTCCTTCTTCCTGCGGTTCAATATCAGCCTGGTTATCTTTGCGTTTAATTTCTTCTTCCGGAGACTCCTGGATATTTTGGTTGGCACTGGTTTCAGAAGAAGAGGCGCTGGAATTGTCAGAGGAAGAATCAGAAGAAGAAACCTGCTCTGCGCCCTGTTTAGCCTGATCCTTTACTCCTTCGAGCTCCTGCTCGGCTTCTTTAGCTGTATCAGCTACATCCTTCAGCTCATCACCGGCTTCTTTAGCTGTGGATACTACGCCTTCGGAGTCTTTTTTCACCTGCTGGATCTGTTCAATGATGTCTTTTCCGTAATCATTGTATATCTCCTGCAGCTGGGTCGTTGCCTGCTTGGCAAGCTCTACTGTTCGCTGGAAGCGGCTTTTCAGTTCATCCGTATCGACTTCCTGATTAGCTTTATTTACTTTATCCTTGATTCCTTCGCTGCTGCTACTTTCACTGTTGCTGGTGCTACCGGAGCTTTTCGTATACCAGTATACGCCTCCCCCAATAGCAGCGGCTGAAAGTGCAATAATCGGCAGTGTTTTTCTGGTTGATGTGTTACTCATTATATCTACTCCTTTTAGTTTAAAATATGGAAGCAATGGTTCAGGAAATTAAAAAAAGAGTCAGCAAAGAAAAAGCTTTCTTCTGCTGGCTCATGGTTTAGCTTATTATCCAACCATTACCGCCGTGCTCAATATGCAAAGTGAAAATGAACTATAAATATATATCCTTTATGCTTCTTCAGTAAACATCCTGTTGAATTTTTGCGTAGACGTTGTTGTTAACAAAATTTCTGATGATAGCGTTCACTTCTTCAGCAGCTCTCGTAGGGAGCTGGTGTACCTTCCCCTGAATATGAACGTTTTGCACATGGGGAAGCCTGGATTTAAAATCCTGCTGATGCTTTTTTACAAACACATCGTTACTGCCAAATATCGTAAGCGCGGGGCAGGTAATATAAGGAAGAAGGCTGGTGCTGTCGTAATGCCTGCCATTCAAATACATTTGCTCCATAATGCCGGGATCGCTGTTTTCAATATTTTTTTCGATGCGTGCCTGCTGGTCCTGCTTTTTGGTATGAGAAAAGGCAAGGCCTTTGCCAAGTGTACCAAGCAGATTTTCATACGTACTCCAGATGCCAAGGCGGAATTTTCCGGCTAGCAGAAACGTTCTTACTTTGGGAAAGCTGCTGATTAATACGAGCGCTTTCGTCTTTTCGGGATATTTGTAAGCAAATTCCTGGGCTGGCAGGCCGCCAAAGGAATAGCCGCAAAGAATAACCTGGTCAGTCCCAAGATGAGATACGAGGGCGTAGATATCCTCCGTCCACTGTCTGATGGTGCCGTCAGCGGCTTCACTGCGTTCGCTTCTGCCGTTTCCCCGTGGATCAAAGGTAACGACCCGAAACTGGTCTTCGAGCGGGTGCTGCTGCTCAAAGGCCGCGCAGCCGAGACCGGGAGGGGAAATAAATAAGAGTACAGGCCCCTGGCCTCGCTGTTCATAATAGAGTGATGTGTTTTTTGAAATGAAATATGGCATAAACAGGCTCCTTCAGCTTTGTCAGCAATAAAATTAAAAAATTTATTCTTTCTATCTTTTTACCTTCAATCTATATAGCTAAACTTCAAAACTGGAAGAGGCCCATTAAAAAAGCCCCTGTAAGCTTTCACCTGCTTAAAGGGAGCTGAATTCGTGTGTAAAGCTATGCTTCGTTAATGATTAACGTTCCTCCACTGTTTCACCTGCTGATTTCGGGCTGGATAAAAACCAGCCGCTGACCACGATCACAACGAGGACAATATAGAAGGAAGCCTTCCACATCGGTGAATGGGAAAATGCTTCAGGAATGATGTGCAGCGCCGGGTGACTCAAAGCATAAACGGCTAGTTTGACACCGACCCATCCAACGATAACAAAGGCAGTTATTTCAAGGCCTGGACGTTTTTCGAGCAGGGTAACAAATTTACCGGCAGCAAAACGCATAATAACAACCCCAATTAATCCGCCGAATAAAATCACCGCAAAGATTCCGCCGTCAAGGCCGCCAATTGCCGGAAGACCGGAGGCTGGAAGAGTAATAGCGAGAGCAACACCCGCAAGAATCGAATCGACGGCAAACGCAATGTCTGCAAGCTCTACTTTAAAAACAGTTTTCCAGAAGCCGGGCGATTTAGTTTCCTGTGCAGCAGCAGTCACGTTTTGCTGCTGGCGGTGGTGGGCCATATGCCTGATAATATGATTAATAGCTATATAGAGAAGGTAGGCCGCGCCGATAGCCTGCACCTGCCATACACCTGCCAGAAAACTGATGATAAACAGCGATCCAAATCGGAAAAGAAAAGCGCCAAACAACCCGTAAAAAAGAGCTTTTTTTCGCTGTTTTTCAGGCAGATCCTTAACCATTACCGCCAAAACCATCGCGTTATCAGCTGCCAGCACACCCTCAAGCAGGACCAGAATAATCAAAACCCAGCTGTATTCCATCAACAAACCTACATCCATTTCTTTTCTCCCCTTATGAGAAAAGGCATGAAAAAAGCCTTTCCCCTGAATGATTCGAAGGAAAAGGCATCAAAAAAACCTTTTCCTCCCCCAAAATTGCTGCGGAGAAGAAAAGGTCTCGCTTATAGTCTGGTAACTACCATCAGCACCGGGGTCAAAGCCCGTCATGACGATGCAGATGCAGGAAAGCTACTCCCCTTTTATTCTATATTAAGCATATTCTGAAGTGCAGATAAAGTCAATCTTTATTTAAAAGGGAAGCAGGAATGAAAGGGGGGTTGAACGGCCCGGCATACTGTACTAAAAACCTTTTTGAAATCGAGTGACAGAGCCTATATACTATTAATACCGTACTTATTTCACGCAAAGATAAAGGAGAAAAGTATGCCGGAATCAAGAAAAAACCTACGCTACTATTTCGAAGATCAGCCACTCCACGGAACCTTCTTCATTTACCGGATGGACAATACTATCGTGAACAGCGCGGCAGGTGAAATGATCATCCATGACCTCTCCGGCGGGGGCATGCGTTTCTTTTCCCGTTTGAATCTGCCGGTCACAGAGCGGGTGCTTTTGACTTTTTCCTTTCGCTTGCTTCATAAAAACTTTATCCTTCACGGCTATATAAAACGAAAGGAAAAACAAAGCGGCGGCAGCATATACGGTGTCTTTTTCCCGGACGAAGTTAACGATCAAAAAAATGACCTGGTGCGCACGGTGCACCAATTAAACATCGAACGAAAAGAACGCCAGAGTTAAGACGGCACGGAGAATTTCTGTTTTTCCAACGCGTAGAGACAAGAGGAGGGGCTGTATGGATAACGATTTACTAAAAGAGCTGCTGCTGATTGCCCGTATTGCTGCTAAAGAACAGGGGACGATTACCCCGGATGATTCCAATGAAGAAGCGCATTTTGATTACTTGATCAAAGAAGCGATGCTCGAAGCAGAAAAAAAGATAGACGAAGAGGAAAAGGTCGAATATGTGGACCCGGTGGTGACGGAAAAGGGCAGCCGCTTTATTGATCTATAATTTCCCGCTGCCTCTTGGAAGCGGGAAATTATCTAAATGCCAATAATAATAAACAAGCCCTCCGGCTTAAGTGTCGGAGGGCTTGATGTATAGGTGAAGCCATTTGACCTGCGATTGATATAAACAGAAAAAGCACGTGCCTGGCACATGCTTCGTAAGATCAGTGGTTCGTATTAACGGTGTGGGGAAGGTAATCCAGAGGCTGCTCCTGTGGCTTAGCGAAATAATATCCCTGAAACAGCTCATAGCCCATTTCGACTAAGTAATCGGCATCTTCTTTATGTTCGACTCCTTCAGCAAGTGGCTGAGAGCCGGTGTGGGCAGCGACCTGCAGCAGCGAAGCCGCGACTTTTCGTTTTTCGGGGTCCCGGCTTACGCCGTCGGAATATTCTCTGGCCAGTTTAACAATATCCGGCTCAAGGTAAGATAGCTTTTTGAGGTCATTAGCCCCGGTGCCTACGTCGTCTAAAGCATATTTAAAACCATGATTCCGGTAATAATCGAGGATGCTTTTTAAATGATCAATATCCTGCACCTCATCGCTTTCCACAACTTCAAAAACTACGTTTCCCGGTGAGATGCCCATTTCATTTATCAGGGAAATAGTGGTCGATAAACAGTGCTCAGGCACATAAATAGCGGTCGGAATAAAATTGATAAAGATGAGCTTGTCTTTAATAACGGCTGCATTTCTGACAGAAGCCATCCGGCAGGCACGGTCAAGCGCAAACAGCCGGTGGCGGGCGCGCGCTGCCTCGAGCAAAAAGAATGGGGCAATCGTGCTTCCGTCGGATGCTTTTCCACGGGAGAGCATCTCGTGCCCGACAATAGTATAGCTTCCGTTATCTGGCCGAACGATAGGCTGGTAATGCGACTGTATCTGCTCCTGATCGATAATGTCATCGATCCATCCTGCTTCTTTGTAAGCGTGGAGGGAGCGAAGCGGCTGTCTGTTAGCTTCGTCTTCCAAAGGATTATTCTTTTTTGCCGGGAAAATAAAAATTTCTTCAGGATTATAGTGAACTTCCAGGTAGTCCAGCAAATCAAAAGCAATGGTTTTATCCATCCATACCATACGATTGTTTACTTCCTGCCACTGGTTTTCGCTGTATTCACTAAAATAAGGGGCGAGCAAGGCAGGAGACTGGTCGTTTTCAAAAATGAACGTATAGCCCTGGTGGCCGGGCATGCAAATGTCGCAACCGTTCTTCATAGATGACCTCCAAATGATGTCGTTTTAATAATAATATCGGCTGAAGAACTATGTATTCAAGTGTTTCAAGAGAAATTTTGGATAAAAAGTGATACCGGGCTACAAACAAAATCTATTTAAACATTGATGTTTAAATCTTACTGTGAAAGGTAACTAAAATAGAGTGATCGTTGGCAGAAACCTGAATCGTTACAGGTGAGATACGTTGGATCAGCCATTTAAATGTAAAAAATGGCTTCACCTTATATAAAGGAGGAAAAAATTTATGATTAATTTGAAGCAGGAAGGAAAACTTGGCTTTGGCACAGCGCCGCTTGGGAATATGTACCGTGATATTCCGGAAGAGGAAGCTTTAAAAACAATTGAAACAGCCTGGGAACACGGCATTCGTTACTTTGACACCGCGCCTTTTTACGGAGCAGGGCTGGCGGAGCTGCGCTTAGGTAAAGCGCTGGCCAGGCATAACCGCGATGATTTTGTATTAGGTACGAAAGTCGGCCGTTATATTTCCGAAGAAACAGAAGAAAAAGAAGGCCTGTTTGCCAATGGCCGCAACAATAAAGTGATTACCGATTATACCGCGGAAGGCACACGCCGGTCGATTGAGCAGAGCCTCGAGCGCCTTCAGATGGACCGGATTGATTTTGTGTATGTGCATGACATTTCTCCGGATTTTCAGGGAGACGAATGGCTCGCTAAATTTGAAGAGGCAAGAACAGGCGCATTCCGTGAACTGACCAAACTACGGGAAGAGGGCGTCATTCAATCCTGGGGAATTGGAGTAAACCGGACGGAGCCGATTGAGCTCGCTCTTGACCTTGAAGATTCCAATCCTGATATCAGCCTGCAGGCTACCCGTTATACGCTGCTTAACCACGAGCGTGCGCTTCAGCGCTTAATGCCGGGAGCCGAGGCACAGGACGTGAGCATTGTAGTCGGAGCGCCTTACGGATCAGGCGTACTCGCCGGTGGTTCCACGTACGAATACTCGGATATCCCGCCGGAAATTGCTTCCCGTGTCGAGCAGATGAAGTCCATTGCTGAACGCCACAATGTGAGCCTGATTGCAGCTTCCCTGCAGTTTTCAGCCGCTCATCCGGCAGTGGCAGCTGTTATACCAGGAGCAAGTCGTCCGCAGCGTATTCAGGACAACCTCGAAGCATTAAACGCCGATATTCCTGCAGCTTTCTGGCAGGAACTGCGTAAAGAGAAACTGGTTTCCCCTGAAGCGCCGCTTCCAATTAAAGAATAAATATGGTTAAAATTATAGCCGTCGTGCCTGTATTTAGGCGCGGCGGCTTTTTTTACAGAAAAAGTAAAAGTAGGCCGGAAAACTCCGGCCTACTGAACAATGAGGGTGGCGGTCATATCTGCATGCCCCTCACCGCAAGAAAAAGGCAGATACAGAAAATTTCATAGTAAAGTCTCCTCTCGATATTAAAATACGGTGTTTCATACGAAAAAAGCTTGCAAGGTGCCATGACAGCTGAGACGAAATATACGACTGACTTTTACAATTAGTGTAAAACATAAGGAGAATAAAAAAACAAAATTTGCCATAATAGACAAAGAAAATCATTTGGAAATGACGGAATATTTGTTATTCTTAAGGCAGAAGACTAGATTTAAAGACTTGATACCTTTATACTAGTTGTAGCTTCATGGATTTAATTGAGTGAATTATTAGGAGGAGTTACTTATGGCAAAAACAGTCTGGTCCGTGGACCCTGTACACAGTGAAATTGGATTTTCGGTAAAGCATATGATGATCTCAAAAGCGAAAGGCACGTTTGACAAATTTGACGCTACGTTAAAGGTGGACGTGGAAGACTTAACAGACGCAGAAATCGAAGTGGTGATTGATGTAGCGAGTATTAATACCAGCGACGAAAACCGTGATGGTCACTTACGGTCGGCAGACTTCTTTGATGCTGAAAACTATCCCAACATGACGTTTGTAGGCAAGGAGATTAAAAAAACGGGAGAAAGTGAATATGACGTGACCGGGGATCTTACGATTAAAGGCACAACCAAAGAAGTTACTGTTGATGTTACATTTGAAGGACAAAGCAAGGATCCGATGAGCGGAAACATAGTAGCCGGCTTCAGCGGCGAGACAACCATCAACCGGAAAGAATTCGGTTTAACATGGAACGCTACGCTTGAAACAGGCGGAGTACTTGTTGGCGAAGATGTGAAAATTAATATTGAGATGGAGCTGCATAAGCAGGACTAAAGCTTAAGCGAACAACCATTAGAAAAAAGCCTTTTAGAGCTCCGCGGGAGACATCTAAAAGGCTTTTCTACGTAGCCTCGGCGGGAAAATTTTAAAGGGAGGACTTACCCGTAGGCACCGGCAGCTAACAGCACGAGAGCAAAAAAGACCGCCAGTCCGACTGCAAGTCCAAAATACAACTTGATAAAACGCCACATAACTTTGATCGCTCCTTTAGAAGGAAAGGTGAATGTTACTGCAGTAAAAGGTTTTCATAAAAAACCACAGAGATAAAACAGAATGAAGACAGAAGGTATAAAAATAATAATACCAAAAAGAGCAGGTCCTGCCCAGAAAAAGCAGACCTACTCTTTTTAATCGAAAGCTGTATCAATTAAACGCTTCTATATTTAAGATGCTGAATTTACAATGGTATATAAAATTTCGTTCAACTTTTTTTACTTTGAAGAGGCTTGTTTAAATCATCAAGGTCCTTCACATCTTTATTGTTGCCTTCTCTTATTTCTTTCCGATACTTATCGAGACGCGCTTGTTTTTCATCCAGCTCGGCCAATACTTTTGGACAGTCTGTACTATTTTTCTTTTTCATTTCAAACCCCTCTTTCTAATAGTTATCATTAAATTCAGTATGTTGGATTTTTAAAGCTTTTACAATAGGTATATAGATGATAAATGGTTCACATGTTTAAAAATGGTAAATATGCAAGATAGTACATTTCATGAAAAGGGAAGGGATGGAGCCTGTTGAAAGCAGCTATTGGCACGAAAAAAGCAGCGCCCAAATTGTAAGGGCACTGCCTGCTTATTAATTGCTTTCTTTCATTTTATGATCATCATCAAGCACAGTCTCAGCAATGTTTACGGCATGATCACCGATCCGTTCGAGGTTGCTTAAGAAGTCTACAAATACAATGCCGGCGGAACCGGAGCACTGGCCTTCATTCAGGCGCAGAATGTGTTTTTTCCGAAGCTTCCGTTCCAGTCGGTCAATCTCTTCTTCCTGCTTCAGCACCTGAGTGGCAGTTTCGTGGTTATCCTGCTCGAGTGCTTCAATTGATTGAGAAAACGTGCTCATGGTTAATTCATACATCTGATTCAAATCCTTGTATGCTTCAGTGGACAGTGTCACCTTATTGGACACCTGGTAATCAACAAGCTCCATCAGGTTTTCTACATGGTCGCTCACACGTTCAATGTCTCTCGTGGTATCCATCAAAACCGAATGCTGGCGTGAGCTTTCGGATGAAAGAGACCTTGAAGAAATGCCGGTTAAATAATTGGTGATATTTTTATCCAGATTGTTGACGGCTTCTTCATATTTAACAATTTTTTCAGCACTTTTTTTATTTTTGGTTTCTAGATAGGATTCGCTTTGTTTCAATCCTTTTTCAGCATATTCCGCCATCCGGAGCGTCTCTAATTTAGCCTGATCCAGGGCGATGGATGGTGATTGCTGAATAAAGAGCGGATCAAGATGCTTTGTTGTGTAGTCGATTTCCTCTTCCCGGCTCGGAATCAGCTTGGTCACAATGTAGGCAAGAACCCCGACGAACGGCACCTGAATGAGCACATTGGTAACGTTGAAGATCCCGTGAGCAAAGGCAATAGTCATTGGTGGATTCAACTGCAGGGCGTCCTGCAGATAGCTGATGAATGCGGTGTATGGCACGAGCAGAATCAGCACGATCGCTGCTCCTAGTACGTTGAAGATCACGTGAACCATCGCGGCCCGTTTAGCTGCGACAGAAGCTCCAATGGCTGCAATGACGGCGGTGATGGTGGTGCCAATGTTATCGCCAAACAGGATCGGCAGGGCTGCTTCGAGGGGGATCGTCCCCTGGCTGAACAGTTCCTGGAGCAGGCCAATCGTGGCCGATGAGCTTTGCAGGCCAACGGTGAACAGTACGCCAACCAACACTCCGAGCAGCGGGTTTTCACTCATACTGATGGTTAAATCGTTAAAGGCAGGCAAATCTTCTAGAGGAGCCACGCCTTCTCCCATTAATGTCAGTCCATAAAACAGGGCTCCGAAACCGAAAAAAGTCTGGCCAATGTTGTTGGTTTTTTTATTTTTGAAGAAAAAGATCATTACTGTGCCGAGGAATAAAATCGGTAGAGCATAAGCCTCTAAATCGATTCCGATAATGAATGCCGTGACAGTCGTTCCAATATTGGCTCCCATAATGACACCGATCGCCTGCCGGAGAGTCATAAATCCTGCGCTGACCAGGCCGACGGTTAAAACAGTTGTACTGGAGCTGGACTGAATAAGAATTGTGACTAAGGTACCGGTAAGCACACCTAAAAACGGATTACTTGTAAACTTATCTAAAAGGTTGCGAAGACCGTCACCGGCAATCTTCTGAAGTCCGTCTCCCATGAATTTAATACCGAATAAAAAGATGCCCAAACCACCGAAAAACGTAAACAAAAGCGTTTGAATATCCAAAACAATAATTCCTCCCCTTGATGTCTATCTAAAACAAATTACTGCAATACCCTCTACAGTTTTAAAGCATGGGGACCCGTAATGTAAATAAAGGAATTATTAAGATTTTGTAAAGACAGGGGAAGAGACGGAAGCATAAAGGATAAAGGCAAAAAGGGGAGGAATATTCGCTTCTATTTATTAATAAAGCAGACTCCATTGTATCAGAGTCTGCTTTGTTCACGTTTATCTGCGAAAATACAATTATTGATAGGCCGAACGGTACGAAGAAGCACTGAGATCATAAACCTCCCAGGCAGTTTTTAACGATTGCACATCAGGGAGAAATCGAATAGCAACTCCTTTAACAGCAAATGGATGCAAAGTACGGAACAATACTTCGATATCTTCATGCACCGCCACACAAGGCTCGTCTGCAAACCACGATAAACTTGCAGGGGTTCCTACAATAATTTCCGTTCCCTGAATGGTGTAGCCGATAATCAGCGGGGTCATAGAATAATCCCTCCTTGGGGACCGCTAAACTATTTCGCAATTTGAAATGGGAGCTGTTACCACTGAGTAGTCTTTGGAATCCAACGGGACGTCTGACTATCTAAAACTTCTACATGGTTACCAAAAAACGAGGTTTTCTGATAAAGCTGCCAGTATTTCCGGAATAAATGCATCGTCCATTCTTCCAGGGAAAGCATCGTGCGGTCGTCTGGCGGTGAGGAAGTAATACAGTAGGTGCCATAAAAGAAGCGTTTAATTTTTGGATCTACATTAAGTGCAGGAGCATCAAGTGCAATATAGGCGGCACAGTTCAGTGTTTTTGGTAAAGGGTCGTCAGCAAATAAGGAATAATTCTGCCATTCGTGCGGGTGGTAATAGTACATATAAAAAGGAAGCAGCAGCGCCATCTCAAAATCCTCTGATGCCTGCTGGACAAATCCTTCCACGCTTGAAGGGCCGTTCTGGTCAAGATGCTCTATCATTTCTTCAAACACAGCATGTTTCATTTCATATTTCATAAATGCTGCTCCTTTCTCCGGGTCTGCAGCATTTCAATCATAAAAAAAGCTTTTAATTTAAATATAAACAACCAGGGTTGGATAGCGGTATGGTTGAAATGCACAACCCGCTTTATAACAAAAATTTTGAAAACTATAAAAATCTTTATTTATTAAATTGTTTTCCCGCTGAATGATATATTACTCATATCTAAGGTCTTAATTTTAACCATGTGAAAATTAGCATAATATATACATAATTTAGGAGGAACAGCAGCTTTGCATTTAAATGAAAATAATATGAAAAGTGTTGGGAGAGTATGCATTCAGTTTAAAAATAATCGAAATTGACCTTTTATATGTAAAAATTGTATAAGTTAATTTAAGTACAACAATATATACTGAGAAAATGAAAATTTTATGCATTGAATAATATGATTCAGCAGCACAAGTAAAAGTATACAAAAACTCAAAAGAATGAAGAAAAATATCTGAAGTAGTCATTATTATAAAAAGACAGTCAAGCAGAACAATTATCCTGACACCGGAAATAAAAATAAGGAAAACGACAGCGAAAAACGGAATGAGCCTGCAGGAACCAGTTCAATGACCCGTCTGTATACAATAAAAAGCAATGCCTTTCCTGTTATCGGATAGGCATTGCTGTTTTAGCACTATTTACTTTTGCGGCGCCCGGCTTTCTGTATTTCGGCTTTCGTTTGTTCGATCAGTTTATCACTCATATTAGCCATGGCCTGTGTGTGCGGGTTATAGCTGAAAAAGATAGCTGGAAGAGGGAAAGAGGATTCTTTTGTTTCAGCCCAGACCTCTTCAATTTCCTCCGGCAATTCATAAAATCCCACAGCCCAGACGTCAGGGAGCACATGATAATGGCTGTCCCGGAGGTTTACGCTTTGTCCCCCGCCGAACAGCTGCCTCCGGGTATAGTGCCGTTCCACTACCGTCCCGTCCTCCTGAAGCATCACTGCCCGGTATTTTGTTTCTTCCATAGTAGTCGACCTTCTTTCTGCACCATTAATTTATCGAATGAAATCTAAACCTCATGTTCCCGGTGAAAAGTAAAAATAAAAGTATTAACAACCGGACGAGCACTTTAATTTTGCAATAGATCTGTTTGAAAGAAAGACAAAGGCTTTATACACTTCCAAATCAAGCATTAGTATTTTTAGAGTGGCAGGGACAGGTACGAACATGGTCATCCACCATACCAATAGCCTGCATAAATGAATACACCGTTACCGGTCCGACAAATTTAAATTGCCGTTTTTTCAATTCCCTGCTTATTTGGGTAGACAGCTCTGTATAAGAGGGAACCTCTGCTTCTTCTTTCCACTCATGAATAATTGGGGTGAAATCAACATACCGCCAAAAGAAGGAAGACAGGCTGCCGTATTCGTCCTGGATAGTCAGGACTTTTACAGCGTTATTTCGCACAGAAGCTAATTTGGCAGGATGCTTGATCACTCCGTAATGATTCCGGATATACTCCAGGTCTTCGTCTGTCATGGAAGCGCACTTCTGAATATCAAATTGCTGAAAAGCCTCCTGGTAATGGTGCCGTTTAGCAAGCACCGTGTTCCAGGATAGTCCGGATTGAGCGCCTTCCAGCGTTAGAAGCTCAAATAAATAGCTGTCATCTGTATACGGACGTCCCCATTCATTATCATGATACTCCTGCATACGTTCATTTTTTCGTGACCACGAACATCTTTCCAAATGAAATTCCTCCTTTTGATCACATTACTGTTTGAAATAAATTAACTATATCATAAGGCAGCACGTGCTGAAGCATATGGCATTGCATGGTAAAAGAGTTACATTCAAAGACTGCAATCAACTTCAAACAAAAGCGAATTTCTTGTTACATTTTTGTAATGTAAGGGTTTTCAAAGTCTTTTTTATGCGCTAGGATGGGAAAAAGAATCGTTAGAGAAAAAACATAGCCAGTGGAATTAATCTTGAAAAATCGTAAGCAGCAGTACCGTCAAATAACCTGATAACAATGGAGGGGTGGCTCTTGCTGGAAAATAGAGAATATCAACAATCATTACATGAGGGGGTTAATCCAGCAATTGTAAGAGAGGTGGGATACGAAGAAGCAGTAATATACAGTGCGCTCGTAAACGAATTTAAAGAGCAAACGGCTTATTTTAGATTTTTAGAGGATGGATGGTTTCACTGCCAGGAGGCTGAACTTGCAGCGCAAACACAGATGTCAGAGCGTTATTTGCGTAAAAAAGTTAGAAAATTACAACGATTGGGGGTTATAGAGAAACGGAAGCTGTATGGCGAGAATCTTTATTACTATCGTATAGCTGTATAATAAAAAGAAGAAGTTTTTTTCTTGATTAAAGGTCCATTATGGGTGCTCCGCTTAAAACCGTGAAATAGATCTAATAAGCCCTTTGAGTTTTTTAAACTCGAGGGGCTGTTTTGTATGGTTGCATGATCATTATAC
Organism: Marinococcus luteus; assembly: GCF_034497705.1. Taxonomy (GTDB): domain Bacteria; phylum Bacillota; class Bacilli; order Bacillales; family Marinococcaceae; genus Marinococcus; species Marinococcus luteus_A. The sequence goes on from NZ_JAXRUV010000003.1 coordinate 235,392, forward strand.
AGATTATTTTACGGAATAGTTTGATTGAGTCTTTGGACCCAATTTTATAAACAAGCAAGTGATAATCATCATTAAAACCGTTTAATGACAGTGTGAGCAGGTGAGTAGTTATAAAGGACGTATTTCTCTTATTAAATACATATAAGTCATATATAGTTTGATTTACGCATCTGTGGGGGATATTGGGTGTAACGCTTTGCCTCCGCTTTTTTATTTAAGCACCGGGCAGACGGGAGGAGAGGAGGGAGAGATAGTGAATGGTTTTACTCGCTTCATAGGATTTTTATTCGCAGTGGCAACAATTGTTTTTTCTGCAGTAGCACTTCTGTACCTGTTCGATATCGGGACGAGCGCTTCGGTAATCGACGGTTGGATTAACAGCAGTGCCGGCTTTTGGATTATCATTGGTACAGCCATTTTCATCGGACTCATATCATTAGTAATGCTTGTAGCATCTTTAACGGGACCGTCGAGCTCGACTGATGGTCTGAAAATTGAAACAGCGGATGGAACAATCGATATTACAAAAGCATCTATTCGTTCTACTGTTTACCAGACCCTAAAAGAGTACACAGAGCTTCGGTCCCCGGAGGTGAATGTACAGATTCACCGGAAGGAAAATACTGTGACGATCCGTACGTCCTTCCATTTATTCCGGGAAACTGGAGCCCAGACGCTTACGAAAAACGTCCAGCAGCGTGTAAAAGAAAACGTTGAAGCGTGGCTCGAAGTCCCGGTCCGGGAAGTCCGGGTAACCGTACATGAACCGAAAGTCGATAAGAAAAAGGCCCGCGTAGTGTAAGGAGGGAGAACCATGAAGGAAGAAACGTGGCAGCGCCTGTACCTGTACAGGGGGCGAATAATCAGCCTGCTGTTTGCTATAGTTTTTAGCATTTTGTACCTGACCGTCGGTTTTGGACACGCCCTGGTGGTGCTTCTCTTCTTATTGATTGGGATCATGATCGGGAAAATTATCGATGGTGACCTGAGAGTCGACCAGCTGCTTACTTTTTTGTTCCAACGGGAAAGGTGAAAAATTTTTGGTTCATAAAATAAAACTATGTTAGAAGGAGGCTTTTCCAATGGAAAACCAACCACAGGCAAATACCCCCACCGAAAGAAAACAGGAAAGCAAATTAACATTTGAGGATCATGTAATAAAAAAGATTGCGGCTATTTCCGCTCAGGAAGTCGACGGTATTTTGGAAATGAGTGGCGGCTTTTTTGAAGAAATGTCCGACCGTATCGGCAGTAACGATAACATTACCAAAGGTGTGAATGCCGATGTCGGGGAAAAACAGGCAGCCATTGATATTTCCTGCATTGTAGAATACGGAAAAAGCATTCCCGGCATGTATGAGCAGCTGAAACAGGCGGTCAAACGGGCTATTTCTGAAATGACGGGGCTCGAAGTAACAGAGATTAATATGCATGTAGAGGACGTGCTGACAAAAGAAGAGTACAAACAAAAGAAAACGAGCCGCCGTGATCAGCAAAACGAACGGGTGGAATAACATCCGTCACCAATATTTCCAGAAGTTGAAAATCTTTTTTAATGATAGCTGTCTTATTCTCCTCGGGAGAAAGACAGCTTTTTTATTTAGCGGCGAGTATAAAAATATGGATGAAAGAAATTTTTGTACTTATTAGTTTGATTAAGGGGTATATAAGGTAAAGTAAGTCAAATATGAAGGAATTTATGAAAAATATCCGGAAACGGGCGGGAAATGAGGGATAACCGATGGCTGTAAGGGAATCAGCTTCCGATGAATACCAACAATCGGCAGTAGTCATCGTCGATAATGGAGGAGTGGAGGAAAGGGTAAATCTTCGCGTTTTGAGTAATAAAGCTATTAAAGCATTGGCAAAAGACAGCGGCTTAAAAGTTAAAACAACCAGAAAACAGGATATGATTGATGAAATTATAAATCAGGCAGCTGGGTCTAAGCTGACGGTTAAACATGAGGAAGCAGAAAATGCAGAAGGTGCGTCTGAGAGTCAAAAAAATGAAGAAAACTACGCTGGAGTTATTATTACGAATAAGGATGGAAATGAAGAAGAGGTTAACCTGCATTCGATGGATAAGCAGGCTGTTAAAAAACTGGCGGCAGACAGCGGCTTCCAAGTAACGAAAGAAGACAAAGACAGTATGATTCAGGAAATTATGAAGCAGGTCAATGAAGCGTATGAGGGGAGAAAAGAAACGCCTGATGAGAGTAGTAACGAAGACCTTTCTGAAAAAGAAGAAAATAAGAACAGCGCAGACAAATCAGGTGCTGCAAATTCTTCTTTCCTATCGAAAGCTGCACATAAAAGCCTCGTCCGCAATATTTCACGTACCCTGGCTGCAGAACGGAAGGATGACATGTATAAAGACCTCAAAGAAGAGCTCAAGCAGCAGATGAAAAACGCATTTATGGATAATTCGTGGAACGATTTAATGAAAGAAGTTAAATCAGAAGCCGCGAAAAACAGCAGAAATGGAAAGAAAGCCTCGTCTATCAAGGCCCGTACCGACGGATAGAGGGTCGGTAGGGTCATTCAGGTTCGAGCATTAAAGAAAGGGGAAAACATAATGACTGATAAAAAAGATAAAGTTACCTACGGGCTGATGGCAGCCGGAAGTTTGATCGGAGGAGCTGTTCCGATGGTTACAAAGGGAATAAAAAAGAAAGGCGGCGGGGAGGAAGCTTCTGAAGATTCGAAGGAAGAAACCAATACTTCGGAGGAAGAAAATGAAAGCGGGGGAACAGCTTCCTTCTTGAAGAAGCCTCTAAAAAAAGCTGGGGAAGCCAAAGACAACGTAAAGCAGACCGCAGAAAAATCGAAAGCGAAAATTCCCGGCATGTCGGGATCATCTTCAGAGAATAAAAATGAAGAACAGACGCCTAAAAAAGCAAGAATGGTTTCCAAAAATGAAGGCAGGCCACAATTAAAAAATGCTGGGAGTGTGCCGGACTCTGCTTCCAAAGGAAAACCGGCTCCTTCTAAAAAGAAAAAATCCAAACAGAATGGCCCACGGCTCACCGAAGTAATGGATAGCGTCAATGCATTTTTCGAAAACTATGTAGCTGAACCGAAGCGTATTACTTCTACAGAAGAAAAAGACGGCGTATGGCACGTGAAAATTGATGTGCTGAACAACGATGGCAGAAAAACGAAAGTAGAAACGTATGAAGCCACCGTAGATGAAGATCTGGAGGTTACTTCATACAAGCAGGTGAAATAAATTTTACTATTAAGCTTGACCCCATGCAGACTTCTCAAAAAGAAGTGCTGCATGGGTTTTTTAGTTGTTGGTATGCCCTAAAAAAGCTTAAAAACTAATAGATTTACCACATACAAGCAAAATTCAAAAGTATTTTCTTTCTTTATTTCTAATAATGTTACGCAAAAACGGACTTATTGTAATATTAGTGTAATATTTTAAAGGTGTTCTCTTTAGTAATGAGTAAAAATACGGAAGTTTTTCGTGGAATATATGCAGGAAGCCCCGTCAATTTTACATATTATGAAAAACTATTAAGGTTAGATTACAACTAAATTAATGTTATTGCCATTTGTGCTTTTTCAAGGCATAATCGGTAGCGTTGTGTTTGAGAGAAAGCACAAAAAACAGCAAGCAGTAAAACAACATGATAATCAATGCAGTGACGACGTAAAGGCAAGTAAACATATAGGCAAACTTTTCAATGGATTTCGTCATTAGGGCGAATAAACAATTTAATTATATTTATGGGGGACGATTCACATGATGAAAAAAACACTATTTGGAACAGCAATTACAGCAGGCGTAGTATTCGGAGCACCACAGGCAGCGGACGCATCCATCAGCGACCACGGGCAGTTGGACAGAGGAGACGTTAACTCTTCCGTTGCAGAACTTCAGGATAAATTAAAAGAAGAAGGCTACTTTAGTGGAAACACCGGTTCCACATTCGGACCGGAAACAGAAAGCGCAGTTAAAGACTTTCAGGCAGACAACGGTATTTCTTCTTCTGCCGGCAGCTACTTCGGCGTAGCCGGTCCAGAAACCCAGGGAGCTCTTGGCGGCTCTTCTGATTCCTCCAGTGAATCCAGCGAAGAAGTAGCTGGCGAGTCCACTTCCGAGTCTTCTGAGAGCACTAGCGGCGGCGAAACCATGAACATGGAAGCTACGGCATATACGGCTGAATGTGCAGGCTGCAGCGGCATCACGGCCACAGGCAAAAACCTGAACAACGACCGTGACGCGAACGTTATCGCTGTTGATCCGGATGTTATCCCACTCGGCTCCACTGTAGAAGTGGAAGGCATGGGCACGTATAAAGCAGAAGACACTGGCGGCGCTATTAATGGCAACCGCATCGATGTCCACGTTCCATCCAACTCCGAAGCACTTTCCTTCGGTCGTCAGGACCTCGAAGTAACAGTAGTCGACTAATCATTATCATAAGCAGACCGAAACCGGAGGAAATTCTCCGGTTTCGGTTTTTTTAGGTCGAAAAAGGCTGTACCGGGTCTTGAATTATATTAATTGTTTTTCTAGGTTCATAAACGGTTATTATAGTAATAATGATTTTAATCTTCGTCTAATAATGATACTCTGTATTTGGTGTAAAATTATTGGAAAAGATGCCTCCCTGACGTGAACTAAATATGGCCGGAAGATTTCCGCCAAAAGGAGACGTCTTTTTCTATTATGTAGGGAGTAGTAAAGAAATGAATAAACAACAGGGTGAAAAAGACATCATTTTAATCGGGGCCGGCATTATGAGTGCAACATTAGGGGCATTGCTGAAAGAGCTGTCCCCGGACTGGAATATCAAAGTGTTTGAAAAGCTGGAAAAGCCGGGGGAAGAAAGCTCGAATGAATGGAACAATGCAGGAACCGGGCATGCGGCTCTATGTGAATTAAATTATACAAACGAACAGCCGGACGGCTCCGTTGATATCAGTAAGGCCATCAGCATCAATGAAAAATTTCAGGTATCCAAACAGTTTTGGTCCTATCTGGTCAAAAGCGACTTGATCCAAAACCCACGTGGCTTTATTATGCCTCTGCCGCATATCAGCTATGTGCGCGGTGACCATAACGTCTCATTTTTAAGGACCCGTTACGAAAAAATGTCTGCACATCCGTTATTTTCAGGAATGGAATTTTCTGAGGATCCTGAAGTGCTTGAAAAGTGGATGCCGTTAATGATGAAGGACCGTCAGATTGAAGAACCGATAGCAGCTTCTAAAATTGAAGACGGCACCGATGTGAATTTTGGTTCGTTGACGAATCAGTTGTTTAATCACCTCGAAAAAAATAACGTAGAAATGAAATATAACCATGACGTGGATGATATTACGCGTAACGAAGACGGCACCTGGGAAGTGAAGGTGCGCAATCATCAAAAAGAAACGCTTGAACTGCACGAGGCGGATTTTGTGTTTATTGGCGGAGGAGGCGGAAGCCTGCATCTGCTGCAAAAATCCGGTATTCCAGAAGGAAAGGGCATCGGTGGTTTTCCAGTAAGCGGCCAGTTTATGGTCTGTCAAAATCCGGATGTCGTAAATGGGCATTTCGGCAAAGTGTACGGCAAAGCGCCCGTCGGAGCACCTCCAATGTCTGTTCCTCATCTGGACACAAGGTATATTAATAACCAGGAGACACTTTTGTTCGGCCCGTTTGCCGGCTTCTCTCCAAAGTTTTTGAAAACTGGTTCCCTAATGGATTTATTGAAATCCGTAAAGCCGGATAACTTGATTACGATGGTGGCAGCGGGAGCTAAAAACATGCCATTAACGAAATACCTGATCACTCAGGTAATGCAGTCAAAAGAGCAGCGCATGGAAGAACTCCGTGAGTTTGTCCCAAGCGCGAAAATAGAGGACTGGGAGCTGCTCGTAGCCGGCCAGCGGGTTCAGGTTATTAAAGATACTGAAGAAGGTAAAGGCACCCTGCAGTTCGGTACAGAAGTGATCAGCGCGGAGGACGGCTCTATAGCTGCGCTTCTCGGAGCATCGCCAGGTGCATCTACTGCAGTTTCTGTGATGCTCGAAATTATGGAGAAATGCTTCCCAGAGCATCTTGAAGCATGGAAGCCGAAAATAAAAGAAATGATCCCTTCATACGGTGTTAACCTGTCAGAACATCCAGAGATGATTGATGAAATCCATAAGTCTACCGAGCAGGTGCTTGGATTGAAAAATCAAAAACAGCCGCAAATGACGTAAATATGATTTTAATTATTTTAAAGCCTCTTTTCAGTGTAAACAGCTGAAAAGAGGCTTTTTTAAGGTGAGCTGAAAATAATCAGTGATACGTAAAATATTATCATGTATTTAGAAAAAGTAATCCTGGTAATAGTAGATCGTTATTATTAAAGCACAAATGGTATACATAAGCGCTGCGAAGAATGGCATCGAGGACCGGAGCCCACTGCGTGCTTCTGTTTCCATTCTAATACCTGTTTTACCTGAGTCTGCATACGAACGACATCAGAGGAAAAGCCGCCGGAGGACGTGAGTCAGCCAATCAAAATCACTGCTCCCAGTCCGGTTAGAAACGAATATTCAATGAAAGTCGCAGAAAGGAGAAAGGTGGCGAGCCAGTTAAAGGCAATAATACCGATTAGCGTTATCAAACCGGATAATGATTTCTTCATAGCAGGCTCTCTTCAGTATTTATGTGAAGTATCATTGTTTCTAAATGGACCAAGTATGCCACCATGTTATACAAAGTGGTTGATTATGTAAATATTATCGGAATATTTTTAGGTATTTAAGCACCGTAAAAAAGTAGCTGAAAATAGGAAATTATATACCGGATTTTTAAACGCTGGTTTGGTAAGATTCTTTATGGCAAAACAAAAAGAGATGATCATAAAGGATGGAGAGAGGAAAGGATGAATAAATCAACAGCATTTTTACTGATAATATCTATTATCGCGATTTCTTTTGCGGCGATATTTGTAAAATGGTCTGAAGCGCCGGCCACCATTCTCAGCATGTACCGCATGTATATTGCCAGTTTGTTTTTACTTCCGTTTGTTTGGTTAAACAGGCATGATTTTAAAAATATCAAAAAACAGGAATGGGTCCTGTTCGTCTTTTCAGGGGTTTTCCTAGGCATGCATTTTGCGCTCTGGTTTGGTTCATTAAAGCTGACAACCGTGGCAAGCTCCACCATTATTTTGGCGCTGCAGCCGGTAGTGGCTCTGGCGGGCGGCTTTTTGATTTATAAAGAACGAGTCAGCATACCGCAGCTGATTACGATCAGCCTGTCGATTTTCGGGGTAGTGGTTATTGGTTTGGGAGACCTCGGACGCAGCAGCAGTTCTGCCTTGCTCGGCAACCTGCTTTCCTTTTTGAGTGTGATAGCGGTGGTCATCTATTTATTAATTGGCCAGCGTGTAGTGAAGCGGGTATCGCACTGGCTGTACAGCTTTATTGTGTTTGTGGTGGCGGGGATATCGCTGCATGTTTTTAATGCAGTATCCGGTATTGCAGTAACGGGGTACGGAGCTGAAGAGTGGCGGATATTTATGCTGCTTGCAATTCTTCCAACGATTGCCCACGTCATTTATAATCATTTGCTGAACTTTATTAATACCTCCACCATTTCGATGACGATTTTGGGAGAACCAGTTGGGGCCACCATTCTGGCATTTTTTATTTTAGGAGAAGAAGTTGTCGCCTTGCAGATTATTGGCGGGGTTATCGTGCTGCTCGGGGTTGGGTTGTTTTTAATTCAGCAGCAAAAGGCATATCAGCTGTAGAAATGATGATTATCATTAAAAAGCCGGACAATATTAAAAAGCAGTGCCGGTTTATTTAATCAGCTTTTTTGCTGTGAAAACCCGCACATTTATCAATAAATTTTAGGAGCAGCAGCCGGGTTCTTTGACCGCAGTCTCAACGTCTGCTTTAGTATAGAAGAATTCCCATTCGTTACCATCCGGGTCTGTAACCCAGAACTTATCCTGAAGAGCATAGCAGCACGTTGTATCCGTTTCCTCGCGAGTGAAAAATCCTTCCTTCTGGACACGCTGTTTATGATAGACGAGAGTGTCAGCATCGGGGAGCTGCAGGCCAAAATGCTCCACCTGGTTCCCTTTCACATCGGGATGAACGTTTAGTGTGAAATTTACTGGAATACCGGCTGGAAGAAATTTGGCGTAATCTTCCTTGTATTTGACCGGGGGCTCGTTAAACAACTTGGTATAAAAAGCTACGGCTTCGGAAAGGCTGCTGGTGTTTAATCCGATATGAATTTTCATGATTCAACCTCCTTGATTTCAAATAGATTTTTTATTTTCCGCGAAAGAGGCAGCACAATTCCTCGGACAACAGATGGTTTAGTGCCTGGTCGTTCAGCATATAGTAATTCCAGGTACCGTGTTTTTCGCGATCGATGAGTGAAGCATCGAGCAAAATTTTTAAATGATACGAAAGCTTGGACTGAGTTAGGTTCATGCGTTCAGTTAAATCACAGACGCACACGCTGCCTGCCTCTGTAATATGATGCAAGATTTCCAGTCGCTGATAGTCGGCCAGGGCTTTGAATTTTTGTTCATAGACAGTGAATGGAGAAGCTGCAGCAAATTCAGAAGATGGAGAGTTCATTAAAAAGCCTCCTTTTTATATCAATTTTTTTTGATGTAATATAAGTATAGGCTGGTGCAACAGAAAATACAATAAATAAATCAAAAAAAGTTGATGTAAAGTTGCTTCAATATTCAAATCCTTCAGTGATTGGGAACAGTTTTTCTCTTAGCGAAGGCCACACCACCATTTTTCAGGTGATGTGGCAGATAATATGAAATGAAAAGATGCTTAAGGAAAATCAATTAAGGCATTTTCTACATTAAATTATATGAAAATTAAGATAATTAATTGTTAGTGCTATTCTTTTTGGTTTGCTGTTTATGGTTTTAGTATTAGTAGATTTTCCTAAAGGTAAAAATTAAGATGGAATGAAGAATCATAATCCCGGTAATTAAATACCACATAGCGTCCCGCCACGCATCTCCGTCAAGTGGGACTACAAAGTCTTCGATCAATCTGACTAAGACCCAGCCGATAAGAAACATGGGAAAAATAATCGCATACGAGCGGTTAATAATTTCACGGCCGCGTTCATCTTTTCCTTCTTCCCCGTGCTGAAACCTAAACCAAATGATGATGGAGAAAATAACGACGGCTAAATACGGATAGAAGAACCATTCCATGCTATTCCTCTCCTTTCAAATTATATTGAAAAATATCTTCCACGCCGGTTTCAAATAAATGTGCCAGTTCAAAAGCTAACTTGAGTGAAGGACTGTATTTATTTTTTTCCAGGGAAATAATAGTCTGACGGCTCACACCGATTCTCTTTGCCACTTCTGCCTGGGAATAGCCCTTTTTGGCCCGGAACACTGACAGCTGATTAGTTAATTCACCTTGTTCTTTCATTCATCTATAGCCTCCTTACGTTTATAGTAATATATTTTTAACATAATGTCAAAAATATATTACATATTTATTTGTTGTTTACCATGTGCAAGGAGGGGAGGGGCGCACATTTAGAGATTTTTTGACCAAATAATCTGAATTCGGATATTCTTAGGAAAGATAAAAGAGGAGGGAAGGATATGAGAATGTTTGATGCGCACTTCCATATTATTGATTTTGATTTTCCCATTACTGAAAATCAAAGCTATATACCTCCGGAATATATGGCAGCTGATTATCAGAGGGATACGGTTGAGCTCAACGTTCTGGGCGGAGCAGTTGTGTCAGGTTCGTTTCAGGGGTTTGACCAGGGATATTTACTAAAAGCACTTCGACAGCTGGGGCCCGAATTCTGTGGCGTAACTCAACTGCCGTCCAGTGTCAGTGATGAAGAAATTTTACGGCTGCATGATCATGGTGTGAGGGGGCTGCGGTTTAATATCCGGCGGGGCGGATCTGAAAATATTTCCCGGCTCGAGTACCTGGCAAGGAGAGTGCATGAAACGTCGGGATGGCACTCTGAACTTTACATGGATGCCAAAGAACTGCCTGAAATCGCCTCAACTATTGAAAAGCTGCCTGCTGTATCAATTGATCATTTAGGGCTGTCGGAGGAAGGACTGCCTCATTTGCTGCGATTGGTGGATAAAGGTCTTCGGGTGAAAGCCACCGGCTTTGGGCGTGTGGAATTAAACGTCGGACATGCTTTAACGTCCATTTATGGCACGAATCCGGAAGCATTGATGTTTGGTACAGACCTTCCCTCCACAAGAGCGCCGAGACCTTTCAAGTATGAAGACCTTGAACTGGTTCAAAATATATTTGATGAGAAAGCAGCTGAAAAAATCTTGTATTCGAATGCATTGAACTGGTATACGAAATAAATTAATTATTATAAAAAGATATGTAAGCCTTCTTAAGCGTTTTAAACAGGAAAAAGAGCAAGCCATCGTTTAAACAGGCTTGCTCTTTAAAGCAGGGGTTATTTAGACTGCCCGTAATAAGCATTTTCACCGTGCTTTCTTTCATAATGCTTTTGCAGCACATGATCATCCAGGGGAAGCTCACCCGAGAGCTGGTAGGAGAGGAAGGTCATTTTTGCGACTTTTTCAAGCACCACAGCATTATGAAGGGCGTCCTCCGGAGAGCCTCCCCAGGCAAACGGGGCATGCCCGTGAACAACTATTCCCGGCACTTCCACAGGATTTTTTCCCTGCATGGCTTCTATAATGACTGACCCTGTTTCTTTTTCATAACCATTCTGGACTTCTTCTTTTGTTAGTTGACGTGTGCAGGGAATATCTCCGTAAAAATAATCCGCCTGAGTAGTTCCGGAGCAGGGAATGCTTTTACCAGCCTGGGCCCAGGCTGTGCCCCAGTCCGAATGCGTATGAACAATACCCCGTACACCTGGAAAAGCTTTATACAGTTCGATATGGGTAGGAGTGTCAGAGGAGGGCTTTAAATCGCCTTCCACAACGTTTCCTTTCAAATCCACCAATACAATATCTCCGGGAGAGAGCTCTTCATAAGGCACCCCGGAAGGCTTGATGGCCAATAATTCTGTCTCGGGATCAAATCCGCTGACATTCCCCCAGGTAAAAGTAACGAGATCATGATCAACGAGTCCCTGATTTGCGCTGCAGACCTGCTGCTTCAATAGTTCCAGCAATGGGAAACCTCCTTCAATGTACGTACATGTATGATCAGAAAATTATTCATTAGAATTTTCTGTCGTTAAAATTGTTGGGGTGCCTGGAGTCCACCGGTCATCCGAGACAGGAATACCAAACACCGGGTTACCGTTTTCGTCCCACGTAATTTCCTGTGCACGGGCATGACGATTCGGATCATAAAGGGGATCTCCAACAATCTCGGTATAATTACGGGCATGATAAACTAAAATGTCGCTGCTGCCATCTTCGGACACGGTAAAGCAATTGTGTCCCGGCCCGTATTGTTTATTCGGTGAATAGCTTTCAAAAACTGGCTCCGGGCTTTTCGTCCAGGAATTTGGATTCAGTAAATCTGCCTTGGCATCACTTGTCAGCATGCCCATGCAGTAATCGATTCCTGTAGCGCTTGCTGAATACGTAATAAAGACCTTCTCATTTCTAATCAGAACGGAAGGGCCTTCATTGACCCAGAAGCCTTTAATTTCCCAGGGCAGTTCAGGTTTAGTCAGCAGCACAGGGGTAGTCGCTAAAGTCCATGGGTTTTCCATCTCCGCAATATAAATATTTGAATGACCCTTTATATTTACATCCTGCTGGGCCCAAACATAATATTGAATACCATTGTGCTCAAACGTTGTTGCATCAAGAGCGAATGCACTCCACCCTGTATCTATTTCACCTTTTTCTTTCCATTCGCCTTCGATTGGGTTATCGGATTCGTTTTCAATCACAAACATTCGGTGATTGAAGGTATTATCGTCAATGTTGTCGTCAGGAGCGGCGGCATAATAGATATACCATTTCCCGTCTACTCGGTGAAGTTCAGGTGCCCAGATTAAGTGGCTCTGAGGGCCGCTGCTATGTTTACGCCAGATTACATGTTCTTCTGCGTCGTACAGGTCATTCAGATGTTTAGCCCGCCGCAAAATAATCTGGTCGTAGGAAGGATGCGAGCCGGTAAAATAATAAAACCCGTCATGGTGCTTATAAATAAATGGGTCGGCTCTTTGTAAAACAATAGGGTTTTTCAGATTCTCCATAAAGCTCACTCCTTAAATATCAATAGCTTAAGCTGAAATATATTAATTAATAACGACGTACTCAAGGCCTACCAGCTTCGCATAATTAATAATCTGATCTGTCGTTACATTCAATGAAACAACGGTGTGGTGGCCGCCTCCATTTTCAATCCAGGCTTTTATTCCATCCCGAAGGTTTGGTTTAACACTCCAGAGAATGCGGGCCACCGGGAGATTCGGGGCAGGAACGGGCGGTTCAAATGCCGAAACCTCATTAATCAGAAGCTTGTAATGCGTTCCAAAATCCGCCATGGAAACCACGACCCCGTCTCCCGCTTTACCATCAAAAACTAGGCGTGCAGGATCTTCTTTATTTCCAATGTCTAATGGCGATACCACGATTTTTGGTTTATGGTTTGCCAGGGTAGGATCTACTTCAAGCATATGTGATTGAAGGATAGCTTCTTTTCCAGCCGTTAATTCATAAATATAATCTTCCATAAAACCTGTTGATTCGTTATGACTCATCACCTTCATCAAACGGTCAAGCGCAGCCGTTTTCCAATCTCCTTCAGCAGCAAACCCGTACCCCTGCCCCATGAGGCGTTGAACAGCAAGGCCCGGCAGCTGCTTCATTCCATGTAAATCCTCAAAGTTAGTCGTAAAAGCGTTGTAGCCTCCATCATCCAGGAAGCGTTGAATAGCAATTTCATAGCCTGCCTGTACTTTAACACTGTCTTTCCATTCTTCTTCTGGATAGCTTCCGTACTCAAATTCATAAAGGTCTTCGTATTCCGAAAGTAGTGCATTAACCTCTTCGTCTGTAACACGATTGACGTACTCCACAAGGTCTCCGATCCCGTAGTAATCGACGACCCATCCAAATTGAATCTGCGCTTCAATTTTGTCACCTTCCGTGACCCCTACATTGCGCATGTTGTCACCGAAGCGGGCAACCTTAATGTTGAAGCTTTCGTTATAAGCTGCAGCCGTGTTCATCCATTGGGCAATTTCCTGCTGGGTGCTGGCATGCTCCCAGTGGCCTGCGACCACTTTGTTCTGCTTGTTTAAGCGGGCATTTATAAAGCCATATTCGCGGTCGCCGTGGGCCGACTGATTCAGGTTCATGAAGTCCATATCAATGGTCTCCCAGGGGATGCTTTCATTAAATTGGGTAGCTAGATGAAGCAGTGGTTTTTGCAGTATTTTCGTTCCGCGAATCCACATCTTCGCAGGGGAGAAGGTGTGCATCCATGTGATGACCCCGGCGACCTCATCACGATAGTTCACTTCTTTCATGGTGCGTGTAATTTCATCTGTATTGATCGCTAAGTCTTTTAGGACAAGCGGATAAGGTAAAATACCGCTCTCATTTAATGCATCAGTTATGTGCTGGGCATGAGCCTTTACTTCTTTCAGTGCTTCTTCTCCGTAAAGCTGCTGGGAGCCTACGATGAACCAGAATTCTTTTTTTTCAATAGCGGGCATAAGTACTCCTCTTTTCTTATTGATAGTTTAATTTACTTTGACTTGTTCGCCTATTGCTTCGGCCGGTGTTAAATGATCAACCGCCGTCTGTTCGATGATGAGACCTTTTTTATAACGTTCCATAAAAATTTCAAACCCTTCCACATCAGCACGGTCAGGATGAATTTCCGTAGTTTCGATTTCTTTAAAAACTTTACTGTCCAAAAATTCTTCCAGTGCTTCAGCAGGGCCTTTGTTCTTCATATAGGAGGCCAGTACAGAAATTCCCCATGCTCCGCCTTCTCCGGCCGTATCCATAACGGAGACAGGCGTATTCATTGCAGCAGCAACTATCCGTTGTCCCACGACTGGAGTTTTGAACAAGCCGCCATGAGCGAAGACATTATCAATCGCTACCTGTTCTTTGTCTGTTAAAAGATCCATGCCGATTTTTAGGGCACCGAAAGCAGAAAAGAGATGCGTACGCATGAAGTTAGCTAAATTGAATTTGCTTTCTGGAGAGCGCACAAACAAAGGGCGGCCGCTTTCCACTCCTGTAATATTTTCACCAGAGAAATAACCATAGCTGAGCAGACCGCCGCCATCAGGATCCGCTTCGAGAGCTTTCTGCAGCATTACTTCAAACAATTCGTTAGAATCAAGCTTTTGTCCCGTTGCTTCTGAAAACTCCCGGAACAAGCCGAGCCAGGCGTTCAAATCACTTGAACAGTTATTCGCATGCACCATGGCGACAGGGTTTCCATTTGGTGTAGTAACTAAATCAATTTCCGGATGAGTGTTAGATATTTTTTGATCCAGCACAATCATCGCAAAAACAGAGGTTCCTACAGAAACGTTTCCAATACGTTTTTTCACACTGTTCGTAGCCACCATCCCGGTTCCGGCATCACCTTCCGGAGGACAAAACGGAATCCCGGGCTGCAGGTTTTGTGATTCATCCAAAATTTTGATGCCGTCATTGGTTAAGGTGCCTGCCTGTTCGCCGGCTGTAAGAACTTCAGGAAGAATGTCTTTAATTTTCCATGAATAATTTCTTGCTGTAATGAGGGTGTCAAACTGCTCAAGCATGAAGTCGTTGTAGTCCTGAGTAGTTTCGTCAATTGGGAACATCCCCGATGCATCCCCGGCTCCAATGACCTGTTTTCCGGTCAGCAGCCAGTGGATGTATCCGCTTAAAGTTGTAATCAACTGAATACGCGGCAGATGTTTTTCATCATTGAGCACGGCCTGATAAAGGTGTGCGATACTCCATCGTTCCGGGATATTGTACTGAAATAGGCCTGTTAACTCGCTAGCCGCAGCGCCGGTGGTATTATTACGCCACGTCCGAAAGGGGACGAGCAGTGCTCCGGTGTGGTCAAATGGCATATAGCCGTGCATCATAGCTGAAATACCTATCGAACCAATAGTGCGGAGGGTAATCCCGTATGCACTTTCCACTTCGGATTTCATGTCACCATAAGCCTTCTGCAAACCAGCGATAATATCTTCCTGATGGTACGTCCAAAAACCGTCTTTCATCTGGTTTTCCCATTCATAGCTGCCCGTGGCGATTGTTTCAAAGCTGTTGTTCATCAGTACTGCTTTAATACGCGTGGAGCCAAATTCAATTCCGAGTGACGTTTCTCCTTGAGTAACGGCTTTTTTCATTTCTGACTGCTTCATTTTGACTCATTCCTTTAAAAGCATTTTTAGTAATTCGAATGAATCTCTCATTTCTGTTATATTGCGTTAATGAAATCAATGGCTAAAGCGCAACTTGTACGTATAAGTTAAATTCATTTAACCATGAAACAAAGCTCCTTGCAACCGCTTTCTACCCTTTTTATATAACCTAATTAGAAAAGGAGGAGTTAAAAAGCTGACGATAGTTTTTATTAAAACTAACTTGTATGCATAAAATATAAAAATAACCCATATTATTGAAACTTGTACGAACATATGATAGTTTTCTTGTGAACGTTATCATTTCCAATTATTGAAAGGGGACATTGAACATCATGAAAGAGAAGCAGTCAGTCTGGTATGTGTTGTTGATAGCTTCCGCAGCAGGAATGGCAGGATTTTTGTATGGTTTTGATACCGCAGTAATTTCAGGTGCCATCGGCTTTTTGCAGGAGCTTTATAATTTAAGTCCGGCTATGGAAGGATTTATTATTTCAAGTGTTATGGTAGGTGGAGTGGTCGGGGTCGGGATATCCGGATATTTAAGTGACCGCTTTGGAAGAAAAAAGATTTTAATGCTGTCGGGGATTCTCTTTGCTGTTTCCGCCTTGTGGTCCGCGCTCGCTATGAGTGTTACTTCCCTCATTCTGGCAAGAGTTTTGGGAGGCCTCGGAATTGGCTTTGCCTCTGCGTTGTCAGTTACGTATATTGCTGAGTGTGCCCCGCCTGCTATACGCGGCCGGCTGGCTTCTATGTATCAGCTGTTCACTATTATTGGTATCTCAGCTACATTTTATATTAACCTTGCTGTGGCAAACTCCGGCAGCTATGGATGGGGAGTGGAAACAGGCTGGAGATGGATGCTCGGTTACGGGGTAGTGCCGGGAGTTCTCTTTTTTATTATGCTTATCTTTATTCCTGAAAGTCCAAGGTATTTAGTGAAAAAGCAAAAGCATACAGAAGCATTTCGGACATTGGAAAAAATCAATAACACCCGAACAGCTGAACTGGAATTGGATGCTATTCAAACCTCTCTTCGAAGTGAATCAAGCACATCGATTAGAGAGCTGTTAAAGCCAGGACTTCGTAAAGCAATGGCAGTCGGTATTTTCCTGGCTCTATTTAATCAGGTTATTGGAATGAACGCTGTAACTTATTACGGACCAACAATTTTCCGGATGGTTGGGTTTGAAAATAATACTGAATTTCTGGCCACCAGCTTAATAGGAACCGTACAAGTAATATTTACAGTAGTAGCTATTTTATTAATCGACAAAGCTGGAAGAAAACGATTAATGGGCGTAGGATCAAGTTTGATGGCAATATTTATGGTTCTTATTGGAAGCGTTTTCTATTTCGATGTAGGTAATGGGATCTGGGCATTGCTTTTTATCATGGGCTTCACAGCAGCATTTTGTATCTCAATGGGTCCAATTCCATGGATTATGATTCCTGAAATTTTTCCAAATCATATGCGCGCAAAAGCAGTCGGCATTGCCACTATGTTTTTATGGGGAGCTAACTGGGCGATCGGCCAGTTCACGCCCATGCTCATCAACAATGCCGGAGGTGCGTTTACGTTCTGGATGTTTGCGGTGATTAACGTTATTTGTTTTGTTTTTGTGATGACCATAGTGCCTGAAACAAAAAATAAGTCTTTAGAAGAGATAGAAACAATATGGGAGCCTTCCAAGAAAGCCTATCGTTTTGAAAAATAAACATTCTAAAGGCCCGGGGAAGGCTGGGCTTGCTGTGCTTTAAAATAATATTTACAGAAATTATGAATTGTAACCAGACGAAAAAGGAAGCTCCCCGTAATAAAAGAGGCAGCTTCCTTTTTTGAGTACAGTCCAGCTATCTGCCGATCCGTATGAATATTTATTCTGTTTCCAGCGCTGGTGTGAATTGGAGACTCCGTGTCGAATGGCGGTCGATAAAATGAGGCTCATATACAATAGAAGAAAGGGCAGCGTCCGGCTGTTCAATGAGAGTTGTTACATATTTGGCTGCGTCTTCTCCCATCCGTTCTTTGGGATGGACGATGGAAGAAAATTTCACTTCGGAGATTTGGGTAAAATGGGAATCGTCAAAGCTTACGACAGAAATGTCCTCAGGAACCTGCAGGTTTTTATCGCGGAGCACATCGAGAAGCTGAAGCAGAAGTTCATCGTTATAGGTTACAAGGCCGGTAGGGCCGTCAGTCTGGCTCATTAAAATCTGCTCGACAGATTGGGCGGCCCTGGAATACTTTTCGTCGGTGGAATACGTGATCAATAGGGAGGGGTCTACCGGACACCCGTAGTGCCGGTGAGCTTTAAGGAACCCCTTCATCCGCTGCACGCCCTGCATATCATCAGTTTTAAATAAGCCTATTATCCGCCGATGGCCGAGCTGGATTAAATGCTCCGCGTTCCGGAAGCCCGCTTCCTGATCGTTTAGGGTTAAACTCAGCGGTTCAAGCTCTTCATAATACGCGTTCATCATGACATATGGAATGCCGGCATTTTCGAGATTCAGGTAGTAGTTTAGATTGGGATTAGCCTGCGCGCTGCGCGTCGGTTCAATAATCAGACCATCGACCTGTTGGGTAAGAATATTTTCGAGCGCCTGTTTTTCTTTATCAAAATCATTATTGGTGCTCATAAGAATAACATTATAGCCTTTATCGCTTAAATACCGTTCAGCCCCGCGTATAATATAAGGGAAAATATAATCTGAGATGTACGTAGTGATAATGGCTACATTTTTACGGATAGAGGGGGAAGAAAATTTAGAGCGGTCTGCACAAAATGTGCCGACGCCGTGTTCCCGATACAGCCATCCCTCGCTCACAAGCTCGCCGATAGCCTGGCGTACGGTGTGCCTACTTACTTCGAAGTTCTTTACGTATTCGTATTCAGATAGAATTTTTTGGTGGGGACGGAAGCTGCCGTCCAAAATTTTAGATTGAATGTGCTGCTTTAATTGTTTATATTTTGAGACCATCATGCACCTCTTTTTCTTTTTATCGTATCATACACATGCGTACAACTGAAGAAAAATTGTTGTGGCAGTATCTGAAGCTATTTTGACTTTTAAATATTGAAATAAATGTATGGAAAGCGCTTGCAAAAGATTTACCTGTATGGTTAAATAAAAATAACTTGTACGTATAAGTTGTGAAAACAGAATAAGGGGGACAATTATGAAACGTTGGTCGATTTTTGGTGGTGCGATGCTGTCTTTTGTTTACTTAGCAGGTTGTGGCGGCGGGAGTGGTGGCGAAAGTGATGGTGAAGGAGGCGGAGAAGGAGGAGAAGGCGAAGCAGAGGAAGTGGAAGTAATTGGCGAAGAAAGTGAAGATGCAACCGAATTAACTTTTTGGACATTCAACGAACAACATATTGGTATTTATGAAGATGCAGTAAATAGATGGAATGAGGAGCATGAAGACCGGCCGATTAAATTGCAGGCTGAGGTTTATCCTATCGAGCAGATGAACAATAATTTGCTTCTTTCTTTACAGTCGGGGTCTGGAGCTCCTGACATGGCGGACATAGAAATTAGTTACTTTGCCAACTTCCTCGAAGGTGACGTTCAATTAGAATCAATGAATGAACACGTGGAGCCAGTGCTCGACGATATGGTAGAAGAACGGTTTGATATATATTCCAAGGATGATAATTATTACGGCATGCCTTACCATGTTGGTGCTACAGTAATGTACTATAATACGGAAATTATGGAAGAAGCCGGAGTGGATATAGACGAAATTGTGACCTGGGATGACTACGTAGAAGCAGGAGAACAGGTTGTAGAAAATACAGACTCGATGATGACTACAGTAGAAGTGGATGAGCATTTCAGCTTCTGGCCTTTAATCAGTCAAAGAGGGTCTGATTACTTCAATGATGAAGGTGATCTAACCCTGGCAAACGATACAAACGTTGATACACTTCAATTTTTAGACGATATGGTGAATGAACATGAAGTAGCTGAAGTGACGCCAGGCGGATTTCATCATTCTGAGGAATACTATGGCTACATGAACGACGGAGGAGCCGCTTCGTTAATGATGCCAACCTGGTACATGGGCAGATTTATTGATTATATGCCTGATCTCGAAGGAAAAATGGAAATCCGTCCGTTGCCTGTATGGGAAGAAGGCGGAAACCGTACAGCTGGAATGGGTGGTACAGGTACAGTAGTGACGAATCAGACGGAAGAGCCGGAACTGGCTAAAGAATTTTTAGCCTATGCGAAATTGTCTGAAGAAGGAAATATTGCATTGTGGCAGGAGTTAGGCTTTGACCCACCAATGTACACCGTGTGGGATGATGAAGCTATGGATGAGCCGAACCCTTACTACGAATATTTTGATGATGATATCTTTGACACTCTTTTGGACTTAAATGGAGAAATCGAAGCGTTGAATCTTACACCGGATCTGCCGGATGTGCAGTCCGAAATTCACACGAATGTTCTGAACAGCGCTATCAGGCAGCAGAGCCAGGATCCGGAAGAAGCATTAAAGCAGGCTGAAGACGCAGTAAGTAGCGGGCAGACAGAAGAATAGAACTGGGGGGCTTTTGCCCTCCTTCTATCATTATTTAGCGGAAAGGAGCAGAAAATGGAACGTTCAGAAACAATGTCCAATAAAAAGACTTTTTCTTTAAAAGGTATTCTGCATTTCCTGAATTCAAAAAAGGTTGCTCCTTATGTTTTTGTGTCGCCTTTCATTGTATCTTTCCTGGCACTGTACTTGTATCCAATGATTCAGGCGATCATTATGAGTTTTCAGCAGGTTCTTCCCGGTCAGACGACTTTTGTAGGAACTCATAATTACCAGCGGATTTTGAACCCGACTTTTTTCCAGGCGCTGGGGAACACAGCAACCTATGTGTTTTTTACGGTCATTATATTAGTAATGATTCCAATTATACTTTCAGTATTTTTAAACAGTAAATCCCTGTATTTTAAAAATTTCTTTAGAGCGGCACTTTTCATACCAGCTCTTACTTCGGTTATCGTCGCCGGTATTATTTTCCGGATGATGTTCGGGGAGTCGGAAAACTCCTTTGTAAACGAATTGCTTGGCCTTGTTGGTATGGACCCGGTGCAGTGGAGGTACGGAGCAGGAACAGGGATGTTTTTAATGGTGCTGCTTGCTTCATGGCGCTGGATTGGTGTGAACATACTATACTTTCTCGCTGGTCTGCAGAACGTTTCGGAGGAGTTATATGAAGCGGCTGATATCGACGGAGCGAGCGCATGGCAGAAATTTTTATTCGTTACGATGCCTGCTTTAAAGCCTGTTATTATTTTCGTAGCCACCATTACGATCATTAACGGCTTCCGGATGTTTGAAGAAAGCTTTGTATTCTGGGAAAACAGCTCTCCCGGCAATATTGGCTTAACCATTGTAGGATATATTTACAAAGAAGGCATTCAGCAAAACGACATGGGCTTCGGCGCAGCTATCGGAGTCGTGCTAATGCTGATCATATTTGTTGTAAGCATGATTCAGCTGAAATTCTTTGGCGCCTTCAAAAAGGAGGATTAGAGAGTGATGGGCAAAAATAATAAAAAATGGGTGTCAATTCTATTGACTGCATTGTTTGCAGTAATAACTGTAATTGCTCTCACCCCCGTAGTATCATTAATTGTAGCTTCTATGCGGCCCTCTTCAGAATTGATGAGGCAGGGCCTTTCCTTTTTCTTTGATCCGGCCAGTCTGGATCTTGGTAATTACCTGGCTGTATTTTCTGAAGAAGGGGCCAGCTACTGGCAGTGGTATATGAACAGTCTCATTGTTAGCGGAGGCTTAATTGTATTATCACTATTCTTTTCCTCTATGGTGGGTTACGCGCTAGCGATGTACAATTTCAAAGGAGTAAGAGTTATCTTTATGCTCGTATTGTTTGTACTGATGGTGCCGTTTGAAATCTTAATGCTTCCCCTTTACCAGATGATGACCGGTTTAAACCTGGTGGACACCTATTTTGCGGTCATGCTTCCTTTAATTGTTGCCCCGGTGGCAGTGTTTTTCTTTAGACAGTATTGTCTGGGGCTGCCGAAGGAACTAATGGAGTCGGCCAGAATTGACGGATGCACAGAGTACGGCATCTTTTTCAAAATAATGGCGCCACTCATGGGCCCTTCGTTTGCGGCAATGGCTATTCTTCAGGGACTTACCAGCTGGAATAACTTTTTATGGCCGCTGCTTGTATTAAGATCAAATGAAATGTTCACGCTTCCAGTAGGCTTGGCCACATTGCTTACCCCATATGGCAATAACTATGAGCTCCTGTTTTCCGGCTCGGTTCTTACCATTGTTCCTATTGTCCTTCTTTTTCTATTCTTTCAGAAATTCTTCATCTCCGGCCTTACTGTCGGCGGTGTTAAAGGCTGATCTCTCCAGGGGGAGGAAAAAGTATGAAAAAGCTCCCATTAGAAAAATTAAATATGATTTTCGTATGGATCAATAAACTATTTATATTAAACGTATGCTGGATTTTAGGGATGCTTGGCGGACTGATAGCGTTTGGTATTTTTCCAGCGTCTACTGCAGCACTTGGTGTTTCAAAAGAACTTTTGAACAGCAGGGAGATAAAGGTAGGGAAAAAATTTATTCAGTTTTACAAACGGGATTTTATGCAGGCAAACATGCTTGGCTTCCTGTGGCTGGGAGGCGCCGTGCTTATTCTGGTTAACTATGCGGCGCTGAATAACGGTTTTTCCGCAAACGCAGTAACAATATTTTTCTACATTGTTATTTTAATCGTTTACAGTTCACTGACAGTGCATCTTTTTGCTTTACATTCAAGCTTTCAAGCGAGTTTATTAACTTACTTTAAGAACGCTTTGATTATTGGAATCACAAAAATGCACATTACTGTTTCATTAATAGCAGTTCATTTTGCTTTAATCTACGGGGCGTTAACGATCCCGGCATTTTTCCTCTTTTTCTACGGCAGTCTTTCCTCATTAGCAACTGTATTTATTACGAAAAACCTGTATCATCGGCTGGAAGAAAAGAGTGCACGAGAGCAGGAATCTACGAATTACAGCATAACCAAGGAGCGTACAAAATATGGCGAAAAAACAACCTGAAGCTTCAGTTATTGTCGATAAGGATTTTGTAATTTCCGAGGTGGATGAGCGAATTTACGGCTCTTTCATCGAGCAATTGGGCCGGGCTGTATATGGGGGCATTTATGAGCCGGGACATGCACTGGCAGATGAACAGGGCTTTCGCCAGGACGTGCTGCAATTAGTCAGGGATCTGCAGGTTCCCATTGTTCGTTATCCAGGTGGAAACATGGTTTCTGCATATAATTGGGAAGACGGCGTAGGGCCAAAAAATGAACGGCCGAGACGGCTCGAGCTTGCCTGGAGCACTATAGAAACAAACGAAGTGGGTACAAATGAATTTGCCGACTGGGCGTCAAAAGCCGGCACCGAGGTTATGATGGCTGTAAACCTGGGGACTAGAGGCATCGATGCTGCAAGAAACCTACTGGAATACTGCAATCATCCCGGCGGTACGTACTATAGTGATCTGCGGAAAGCCCACGGCTATGAGCAGCCGCACAATATTAAAACGTGGTGCCTTGGCAATGAAATGGACGGTCCCTGGCAGATCGGCGGCAAAACGGCTGACGAATACGGACGTCTCGCTTATGAAACAGCAAAAGCGATGAAAACTGTGGATCCATCGATTGAACTGGTGAGCTGTGGTAGTTCGAATTCCGAAATGCCGACCTTCCCGGAGTGGGAAGCAACGACCCTTTCGCACACCTACGAATTTGCCGACTATATTTCGCTGCACCAATATTATGGAAATCATGATAACGATACGGCTAATTTTTTAGCAAAATCGTTAGATATGGATCAATTCATTCGTACGGTCATCTCCACATGTGATTACATCAAGGCTAAAAAACGAAGCAACAAAAAGATCAATCTCAGCTTTGATGAATGGAACGTATGGTTTCATTCGACCGAAGCGGATAAACAACTGGAGTCCTGGCAGATCGCGCCGCCGCAGCTGGAGGATGTTTATAATTTCGAAGACGCTTTGCTCGTAGCTAACATGGTTCATACGCTGATTAACCATGCTGATCGTGTAAAGATGGCCTGCATGGCGCAGCTGGTAAACGTGATCGCCCCGATTATGACGGAAAATCAGGGGAAAGCGTGGAAGCAGACCATTTATTACCCATATTATTATTTGTCGGTCTACGGGCGCGGAAAAGCACTACACCCGATTATTCATTCGGATAAATATGATTCCAGGGAATTTACAGACGTTCCATACTTAGATAGTGCGGTAGTATTGAATGAAGAACGAAATGAGCTGGTGCTTTTTATGACC
Source organism: Marinococcus luteus (assembly GCF_034497705.1). Lineage (GTDB taxonomy): Bacteria > Bacillota > Bacilli > Bacillales > Marinococcaceae > Marinococcus > Marinococcus luteus_A. The sequence continues at coordinate 259,061 of NZ_JAXRUV010000003.1, forward strand.
AACAGGCATTTAGAAGAATCATTATCCATCTCTTATGACCTGCGTTCGTTTGAACAGGCGGAGGTAGTGGAGCATGTCGTGCTCGAGCATGATAATCCAAAAGCGGTGAACACGAAAGATAAGGAAGAAGTAGCACCGCACAACGGTGGCAATGCTGTTCTGGAAGAAAAGCAGCTGCAGGCAGAGCTGCCGCGCATGTCCTGGAATATGGTAAGACTGCGTATAAAAAAATAAATTGAAGTGTTTAAAAGGGTTCTTAGATAAATGTCTAAGAACCCTTTTTTAATTCGAACGATAACATGCCTACTATCTTATGCTGGTTCATATCGGTTTTCTAAAAAAGCTTGCAGGCAAAGTCAACAGAAATAAGCTTTCTGATTCGAAATAAACATTATCCATAATATTCCTTCTATTACTGACTCCTGATATGATGAAGGAATAAAGAGTAGAAGTTGTTGGTAATTGGAGGAACCAAAAATGAAGGGAAAACAAATAATAACGCCGGTTTCGTTGCTATTGGCGGCAATTATAGCTGGGTGTTTGGGATTCGGTTATGAATTAGGAAAGCCAATTATATCCGCTGGACTAATAGTAATCTTTATTCTGACGGCTGCCTGGGGCACTTCCTGGATAAGTGCCCCGAAGGAATAGCCGCATGGGTGAGTAATACGAAATGCAAAATGACTTTTCAGGAGGAAGGCATCATGACGTCTACATTTCCAGATCATCCAATACCGCCTCAGGAGCTTGGAAATTCGTTTCTGCGTGGCGATTTTGTTCGCATTTACAAGCAAACTACGAACGATATTAAGCGGCTTGCTGACAGCGAAGAATTTCAGAACATGGCCGCCGGCTTCAATAAAGGGGTAACATCATACAGTCTTCTGTTTTTATATCAAATAGACAAACATTTAGTGCAGTACGTTTGGAACGATGACCGGAATGAACGGGCGATTGATATCTACATGGATGACCAATATATCATCCACGGCCTGGCTATGATTCCCGTATCTATTGATCCCATTGGCGAAAAGGAGGAATCCAGGCAACAGTATCGCTGGCCGGTACAGCCGGGGATAGGATGGACAATCGTCTGGGGTGGAAATCATCCTCTGGCTAACGCTCATCACCCCTTATCCAACCAACGCTATGCCTATGATCTGGTGATTCAAACCGAAGGTAAAACCTATGAAAAATCGCCGGCAAAAAATGAGCATTATGCGGCGTATGGGGAACCAATTTATGCGCCGGCAGAGGGTACTGTAGCTAAGGTGGTGGATGGAATTCGGGACAACGAGCCGGGAGTCATGAATGAAGAGAAGCTGGCGGGTAATGTGGTGGTTATTCATCATGCTTATAAGGAGTACAGCGTTCTGGCTCACCTTCAGCCCGGTTCGAATCTGGTGCAGAAGGGCGAACGCGTTTCAATAGGACAGCTGATAGGAAAATGCGGTAACTCAGGCAATTCATCAGAGGCCCATCTGCACATGCAGCTGTCGACCCGGGCGGATTTTCTTCAGGGAAAATCTATCCGTATGAGGTTTGAGAACGGCTGCAACCCTATCCGCGGTGATCAAATCAATGAATGATAATAAAATTTGTTTGTCGGTCATTTACTTGCATATGTACAGAGATGTCCGAAGTCAGCAGCCGTCTTTCATAATTAAAAAATTAGGCTAAAACAGGGGGCAGGCAAATATGAGAGATAAGGAACAGGAAACTCTTGAATACACTTTTGCTCAAATTAATACATACGATCTTATCTTTTTGCTCCCGATGGCCTGGCTGTTTTCGTATTTACCAGTAAATGGTTTATGGAGTATTGCAGTAAATTTATTCATTATTATTTTTGTTGGTATTGGATTATTTTATGTTACTCACACGCTGGTGGAAGCAGGGAAGCGTAGAAGAAAAAAGAATAATTAATCGTATTTCACTGAGGGCGGTCGTTGTTCTCAATGGTTTTTTCTTAATCAAAAGACAGCCAGGTGCTATAATGAGTAAGAATAGAATATAACATCGTTGTCCCGCTACTTGTTTTCCTGGAATTTTTCATAACGAACCTGGCAGGGGTTCGTTCTTTTCTATAGTTGGGGGTGTTTAATTGAAACAAACAATAAATACCGGATCAGTCATTGGAGGAATTTTTCTCACGGCTGTAATTTTTTTTAATATCTATTTAATGATTGTGCAAAGCTCTTTCATTTCCAATCTATTATCAGCGGTCGCTATTGTTTTACTTCTCATCATTGTTATCCCCTTTTGGGTGCTTATGGTAAAGCACGTTTTTAAATCATGAATATGATAGGGCTGTCTCTGCTTTTATAAAGAGATAGCTCTTTGCTTTATTCATTGTTGTTCATTAAATCTTATATCTTTTACCTTTACTTTATACCACGTGAATTTTCCTTCATCTAACATCCAAGAAACATTTAATGTTGTAGGAATATTTATACCCTCAATATTGGAATTCTCTACAACTTCCCCTACACATTCCGGAAGCTTTGCATTTTTACTACTATCCTTATATCGATGAGCACTAATTTTTTCTACATTTCCTTTAGCACTAAACTGATAAATGGCAGAACCTGAAACGCCGTTATAATCCATCGTGGCTTCGGCAGAAAATTCACCGATCTGTTTCCACTGAATATATGGGCTGAGGGCAGCAGAAGGGTACCAGGGCAGCTCAAGCAAATACCTCTGTAAGGTAGATTGATTTAATTTTTCATTATCAGCAATATTCACGATTGGAATAATTGAAGCTAATTTAATTTTCATTTGTCCTCTGCCATTCATAAAAAGATCTCTTCCGACAATGTTAATGAAGGGAAGCATTTTTATTTCCGCCTTCCATAGAAACGCTGGTTCCTTGACCGTAATATATTGTTCCGCATTTGATTGATACCACTTTTTTTGGGAAGGCTTCAATTTCATTAATCCTGTTTGTTTTAATCGTACCGACTGTATTTCATGTTTGCCCGCCAGGCCTATATTCATGAGCCACCTCGCTACAGGGAGAGGAAGGGTTTCGATTCTTTCTTGTGTTATCTTCATAGCTGGATCATTTTCACTGGCAGTAGACAGAGAAGCTATTTCTTTATTTGTAAAATAGTTAAAAAGCCATTTTTCGGGAATTAATATAATAATTACAATTATAATAAAAGAAAGAAATTTCATCAGCTGTACCTCCAGTTTAAGAATTCATTTTCTATGCGTATCGCTATACCGGAAAGCATACTGGTTAGTTCTTAGTAGTGATAATACCAATATTCCCTTATAATGCCTTTCTCAAAAGACTAAGGGCTCATGTAATAATAAAAACATGAATAGGGAAGAAAATTCTTATGTTGCACTTTTCTAAAAGTTTCTTCAACTTACATTTAAAAGGGTAAAATATAATTGAATTATAAAATATTATCTGAAAAGGGGAAGCGAAATGGAATATCGGGAGTTTTTAGAAGAAATTGTCGGTATTATCTGGGGCGGGGATGCTGAAAGTATTTCCGAAGGTGAAGAAGAGTACAAAAACGTTTATAATAGTAAACTGCTGGATTTAATAGAGGAAGGAAAAACAGAACAGGAAGCGAAAAATATGGTCATCGCTGAAATTCGGGAGGATTACAAAGAATATAATATAGATGAATTTTTAAATGATACGGCAGAAAAAATTAGAAAGAAAAAACAATAAAGTAACAATTCGCGATAGAATATGTTATGATTTTTTATAATGAACGTTCAATAAATGAAAGGAGGTTGATTGATGAAAGCGGCATCGAAAAAAGAGGTGATATTGAACACCGCAGAAGATCTCTTTTATCAAAACGGGTTTCATGCTGTCGGGGTCAAAAGTATATTAAATGAAGTCGGAGTGGCGCCGATGACGATGTATTATCATTTTAAGTCTAAAGAAGTGTTAATTATAGAAATATTAAAACGCAGGGAAATACGGTATTTCGACTTTATAAAAGAAAAAACGAATGGAGCAAATAGTTTCACCGTATACGCGGAATCACTGATCCAGGCCCACATGGATTGGATGAAAACGGACGGCTTTAATGGATGTTTGTTCTTAAGAGCGAAACAGGAATATGAAGGAGTCAACGAAGAGATTACTACTATGAGTAAGGACCATAAAACAACCCTGTTAAATAAAATCGAGCGGGAGACCAAATCTTTTAATAATTCCAATATGCTCGGAATGAAGCTGTTCATGATACTGGAAGGAGTTACGTCCATGGCTCAAATTCTGGAGATGGAAGAAATAGAAAAATCGGCATTCAATTTGGCGAAAAACATACAGGCGGTCAACGAATAAACATGGCAAAAGAGCCTCGTTATTAATACTGATGGCTCTTATTTTTTCACTGTTTATTGAATGAACGATCAATAAATAAAAAAGGGGCGAACAACTATGAATGCGAATAAATTAATCCTTGCCGGCTTGCCGATGATTGCGGTGACCTACGGACTCTCCCGTTTCAGCTATGGACTGATGCTTCCCTATATTAATGAAGCAATCAATATGACTCAATCCACGAGTGGCATCATTTCTTCTATGTCCTATGTGGCATACTGTATAGCGATAGTAGCAGCGATGATGTTTTCCGGGAGGGTGACCTCCAGGCTGATGCTGATGGCAGCGGGACTGTTGTCGATTATTGGTCTTGGCGTTATCTCTGTTTCTTTGACTCCGATCGGGCTTGGGGCAGGGATATTTTTGGCAGGGATGAGTACGGGCTTATCGTCCCCGCCGTATGCCAGTATTGTAAATGCGACTGTAGAAGCCAGGGAGCAGAACCAGGCGAATGCCTGGATCAATTCCGGTACAAGCATCGGAACGGCTTTCACCGGCGCCATAGTGATTATGATGGTGGACAGCTGGAGGGAGACGTATGTGATCTTTATGGTTATTGCTATGGTAGTGCTGGCTGCCAACTACAAAGTGCTCCCTCACAAGTCGACAATTGAAAAGAAGAGATCGGCTGGTTTTGTGAAGCAGGAGTGGAAGCAGTCTCTCCAGCTAATATTGGCCTCGCTGCTTCTCGGCATCTCTTCTGCGGCATACTGGACGTTTTCGAGAGATTTTATCGTAAATTTGGAGGGTGTACCTGCCTATCTGGGGGACTGGCTCTGGATAATCATCGGTTTGTCGGGTTTATTGGGCGGTACCGCCGGCATCTTTATTAACTGGTTTGGCATTGGGAGTGCCTTCAGGCTTTCAGTAGTAACGCTGTCTACTGCCTCTCTGCTGCTCGGAAGCTCGCCCGGCAGTCCCGTGGTTGGATTTTTGTCCCCGTTTTTGTTTGGGAGCTCGTACGTTTTCATTACCGGGGTCCTGATTGTGTGGGGCGTTTCAGTATTCCGGACGAACCCCTCCATTGGGCTGGGGCTGCCGTTTTTAATGCTTGCTCTGGGGCAGGCGGCAGGATCCATTTTTTCCGGAATCGTCGCTGGCTCGTTTGGTTATCACACACTGTTTCTTGCCGCTTCTGTGATCGGTTATGCGACGATAATATTTAAGTACCAATCGCAATAAAGATATTCCTGTGCGTGTTACTCATGGATTTCTTCTTTATATTTCGCCTCGCGTGGCCATATAAAGTACGTAATGGAGATAACTAAATCGATCACTACGATGAGAGACCATAATTTAATCGTGCCGCTCAATGCTTCAGTTCTGTCTGCGTTATTAACAAGAAAAATAACTCCCCACAGCAGTCCCGTTCCCAGCACATATGCCAATACGTGTTTGACCCAGTCCTTAAAGTATTTCCAGGAGTAGGCATAGCCGTAGAGCCTGGGCGGCTTGTTACCCTGTCTCATAATATAATATCTGAACCGTTCGTCGGCCCAGCGGATCATCTGCTTGCCAAAAACAACGGATACTGCAATATAAATGGCAGCAATGGCATGAGCCGTGGTTGCTCTTGCCCCGCCCATAAGATCTACGGAGGCCGCAACCAGCAGCACCAGGTCCAGGATGGGCGTTAAGGCGAGAAAAAATAAACCCAGTCTGGGCATTTGAAACACGTAACGAATAATTAATCCGGCACCAATAACCAGCCAGAAGGCTATTTCGATCCCGATAATCAACAGCAGTATGAAGTTCATCTATCCTCCTCCTTAAGCCAGGAATGGACTTCGGCACGAATCAGTTTAATAATATTTGTATTATCTATGCGGTCAGGGGTTAACCATTTATGCAGGGCCAGGCCGTCAACGAGGGCATGAGCACGCATAGTAGTGAGCTCGGCAGGAAGGTCCTCCTGTAGCATTTGTTTTTCGTTTAAGTACTGTAAGGACTTTTGAATGAGCATTCGTATCTCATCTCCCATGGAACCCGTCCCTGCTGCATGGATTTCGTATTGAAAAGCCATCCACACCTCCATATCCGCGTAGCGGTCATCATCCAAAGGGAGGACTGCGAGTATTGCCTGAATGACCTGCTCCTTTTCGGTGACATTTTCCTGCCCGAATATCTCCTGAATTCTTTGGGCAACTTTATGATTTACTTTTTTCATGACTGCATCGAGCAGCGAGCTGTGAGTAGGGTAGTAGTAGCGGATCTGCCCCGGGGTCATTTCTGCGAGCTTTGCGATATTTCTTACCGTCGCGCCTTTCGCCCCGCTGTTCACAATGGACTGCCATGCATATTCAATGATCTGCTCCTTTTTCTTTTCGTGGTCAATGAGTTTTGGCATAGTACACCCCGATATTTAGAAAGTAATGTAAGTGTATCATTTTTTAATACAAGTGTGTTAAAAAGAAAAAGAAATTTCTGGAACATTCCGTAAAACAAATCTCCCAGGTTAAACGAACAGTGGTATAGTGGGCGTATAGAAGTGTTCAAGGCATAAGAAATGAAAATAAAGGAGGTGGCTGAATGAAAAGTGAGAAGCAAAAAATGATGAACGGAGAGCTGTTTCTGCCGCACGATCCTGAACTCGCAGCGGAGCGGCTGGAGGCGAAGCTGCTGCTTGAAGAGTATAATTCCATCAGTGTCCGGGAGAGGGAAAGAAGCAATCAGCTGCTACAGGAAATCGTAGGAACAATGGGGGAAGAAGCCCGGATTAGTCCACCGTTCTGGTGTGACTATGGCTATAATATTTACCTTGGCAACCATTTTTTCGCCAATTTCAACTGTGTGATGCTCGATGAGGCGCCAATTACGTTCGGTGACGGAGTGATGCTGGGCCCGGGCGTGCACATATACACCGTAAATCATCCGATGGAGGAAGTGTCCCGCGCGACGCTCCAGGAATACGGATCGCCAGTGACGATCGGACATAATGTGTGGATCGGTGGAGGAGCCATCATCAATCCCGGCGTTCGCATTGAAGACGGCGCAGTTATCGCTTCGGGAGCAGTCGTTACCAAAGACGTTTCTGCCCGTACGCTTGTGGGAGGGAACCCGGCGCGTCTTATTAGGCTTTTGGACCAATGAATCTTACCGGCAATTAAGTGAATTTATTTTTAGGGGGTTTTACTTTGAAACGAGCATTGTTTCTGCTTTTAGATGAGTATGCTGACTGGGAAGCCGCTTACCTGTCGGCCACATTGAACGAAGGTAAGGAGTGGACGGTTAGTACAATTTCTCTGCATGACCAGGTTACATCTATCGGAGGCTTTAAAACAGCGGTAGATTATAAAATCAACAACCATCCGGATTTCGATTTGCTCGTATTAATAGGCGGGAACAAGTGGGACGTTGAAAGCAATGATATTTTCAATTTAGTGGGCGAAGCGATCACTAAAAATACTCCGGTTGGGGCCATATGCGGAGCGGTAGATTATTTAGCAAGGAATGGATTTTTAAATCATTTCAGACATACCGGCAATTCGGCTTACTTCTGGCAGGACTACGAAAGCTATAATCCCGATGCAGAGTTTATGGAAAAGCAGGCTGTCAAAGATAAAAACCTGGTGACTGCAAATGGAACGGAGCCTATAGAGTTCACTGAGCTGGTTTTGCACATGGTGAATTTTGACACAGCAGAAGAAATTGAAAAGACAATGTATATGTACCGCTACGGCTATTACGAATACGCTGAAAAATACGGAAGCCCCTTCTCGTAAATGAGCCTTCAGAAAAAATAATAAAACCACTACTGGAAAAAATTAATTGAAAACCGTCTCGATGAGTTTTATAAGCACTATGGCTGCCGAAAAAAGCCATGGTGCTTATTTTGAATTGTCGGAGCCGGCGGTTACTTATCTCACTGTTTCAACTAATACAGAACTAATAATTAGCCGGGCCTCCTAAACCTTCGCGAAGTTTTGATTTATCAGTCAGGTCTGTAGACAGGTGGTTTACACGGGAATTACGGCGGGTATCAATTATTTTAAATGTTAATGAGAGAGTTCTGGAGCGGTCTATTCCATATGTTAAGCCGCTGTTGAATAAGGAAGGAGCCCCCGTCGTGGATAATCAAAAACCAAGAGTAGGCTTTGTCTTTTATGGAGCCTTAGTAATACTACTTATTATGGCAGTTGTCGGAGTTACGATACCGAAATCGTTTTTTAATGCAAGCTCTGTGGTAAGAGAATTTGTATCGGTTCATTTTGGATGGTATTATCTTTTAATTGTCTCAGCATGCGTACTTTTATGTTTTTATTTTATTTTCAGCCGTTATGGAAATATCCGGCTTGGAAGGCCGGAGGACCGGCCGGAATACAGCTATCCCACCTGGTTTGCGATGCTTTTCAGCTCAGGCATGGGAGTCGGGCTTGTATTCTGGAGCGGGGCAGAAACGGTCTCGCACTATGCGACGAATGCCCCGGAAGCAGAGGTTGGAACAAACCAGGCTCTTGTTGATTCGATGCGCTATATGTTTCTGCACTGGGGAATACACCCGTGGGCGATTTATGGTATTACCGGCATTTGTTTTGCCTACTTCACATTCCGTCGGGGAGCGCCTGGCATGGTGAGTGCCATGCTCAGCCCGATTATGAACGAAAAAGGCATCGGCGGAAAAATAGTGGATATTATCGCCCTGATTACAACAGTGTCGGGGATTGCCACTGTCCTTGGTATCGGTGTGGCCCAAGTGTCCGGCGGTATGTCCTACTTGTTTGGTACCCCGAACAATTACACGATGCAGTTGATTGTGATTGTTGTTATTACTGCCATGTTTTTAGTGTCGGCATATACCGGCTTAAACAAAGGAATTAAATCCTTAAGTAATGCAAACATCTATTTAACAATCATTCTGTTTATTTTAATGCTTTTTGTCGGACCCACGTTATTTTCCATGAATTTGTTCACGAATACACTTGGTACGTATATACAGACGCTTCCGCGGATGAGTTTTCAGATAGCTCCGACATCTGAAAGTACAAGAGAGTGGATTAATACATGGACGATTTTCTACTGGGCCTGGTGGATTTCATGGACGCCTTTTATAGGGATATTTATTGCACGTGTGTCGAGAGGACGTACACTGAAGGAGTTTACGATCGGTGTTATTCTGGTGCCGTCGATTGTCAGCTTCATCTGGTTCTCGTTGTTTGGCGGGGCTACGTTAAATGTCCAGAGCACCGGTATGGCAGACATTGCTTCATTAGCTCCTGAAGAAGCTATTTTCGGCGTGTTTGAGCAATACCCGCTCAGTACCGTTATGTCTACGATTGCACTGCTGTTAATTGTTTCATTCTTTATTACTTCGGCAGACTCTGCCACATTCGTGTTGGGTATGCAGACGTCCAACGGAGCAATGAATCCTTCGGCTGTGGTGAAGTTCACCTGGGGGATCATGCTTTCTGCTACAGCGGCCGTCCTGCTTTATTCCGGAGGGATCGATGCGCTGCAGAACGTCATGATTATCTCGGCGCTCCCGTTTTCCGTCGTGATGATACTGATGGTATACTCGCTGTTTAAAGCACTCCGGGAAGAAAAAGATATTGAAACAAAGGATAAAAGCAAAAATACCGATAAACCGGATAAAGCTTCCTGAACTAGTTTGGAGAACTCCCGATAAAATTGGGAGTTCTTTTTTTTATGTGAAGCTATTTTACAGGTGAAGTCCGAAATCCTTTATTGTCGGTGGGATTCAGCTTCCTGCTGGAGCCACGAGTTCTACTTTAATTCGGTCTGGATCTTCAAAATAGAGGGCGTAGTGATCTTTTCCTCCGGCAAAGGGATGCAGGTCTTCATAAAGAATAGGTATGTCCGCTGCCCGCAGCTGCCTGGTCATTTGATCCACATGAGATGTCGACCGGGCATGGAAAGCAATATGGTTTAACCCTGTCCGGCACCGGTGATAAGAAACATCTAGAAAGCGATCCTCCGTTTGAACAAATACGATGTAGGAGGAATCCAATTTAAAGCTGATCCCCTCCGGCCATTGCTGAAAGACGTGATAGCCAAGGTCTTCGAGCAGCCAATGCCAAAAGGCCTTCGACCGTTCGAGGTCGGATACATAAAGCTCGATATGATGAATGTGCCCGGTCATAGATTCTCCTAGTTTCTTCTATATTTTATTATGCTTCATATTCAGCTAGTGTCTCGATTATCCGGGTAATGTCCTCTAAGCAATTTGTACTGGCGTGAGCACTGGAAGAGGAGTCCGTCGTTTTGTGAATCGTGAGCATACCTAGTTTTTTAGCAGGGGAAATATCCGCTTTAAGATCATCTCCGATAAATACTGTGTTTACAGCTTGAATTTGAAAGTAATCCAGGGCATATTGGAATATTTGCGGATTGGGTTTGCGAATATTGAGCTGATCCGAGGTGACGATGAGATCCATATATTGTTCAATGGCTAGAGAAGTTATCTTGTGACGCTGGTAAAAATCACGGCCGTTAGTAATAATTCCTATTTTATAATTTTCTTTATTTAAAATTGCCAGCATATTGTGTAGTCCTGGGAAACCTTCGCTGAATTCTGGGAGGCGTTCATTTAAATGTTGTAATAACTCCCCGAGAAGGACCTCCGGAATACTACATTTACGACCGATTTCCTGATAAACGACAGCTTTAGGCAACAGCTGATTATTCAGAGATACAAAGCTATTTTGAAATGTCCCCAGATCTGCATAACGATGCAGTGCAAATTGAGTGTGCTGATATTCAGAAAAAACCGCCAGTGTCTTTTGTTTGTCGAGCAGTGTTTGGTCTAAATCAAATAAAACAACTTTAGTGGCCAAAGGAAAGCCTCCAATAAAATTCAATTTTCCTGAAAAACAGACAAACAACCCTCCCTTTCCCTATTTATTGTAAAAAAGTATCATAGAGGGAAGATAAAGTAAAATGAACATCTGAAAACATCTTCCCACGGGGAGGAACATACATGAATCCATGAAAAAGTTTTCTGCTGCTTGCGGTATTGCCTTCTGCAGGATGTGCGGCAGATGAGAAGGACAATGGAACATTGAAGTGCCGGAAGAAAAGAAGCAGACCATTCAAACCGATGGCACGGTGCTTCAAGCCGTCGCTGATGAACCTCCAGCAATAGAAGCCGAAAGCGGAGACTCGGTGGAGATCCATTTTGAGAACGACCGGAGCCCGGACCGAATCGTTGGCTGGTGGAGACGCGGGGAAGCACGAGAAAAAACTGAAACAATTGAAAAAAAAATCTTTGGATCTGCCGGAAAAGGCCGGAACGTATATACATGAAATGGGTACTCAGTGGTCCGGCTCAGGTTACGAGGGAGAGGTCACGTACGCAGTTGGAGTGAAAATTCTTGAATGAAGAGCCATATATCAGAACTGCACAAAATAGCAGTGATCTGTTATTCAGGAAAACTGGGCATACCATTGCCGAAGCAGGTTGATATTTGCCTGATGGTACCGGCTGTGATCGGCCATGTGCCAGAGTCCCCAGCGTATTGTAGCTTGTTTTTCGTTTTCATGGCCAAATGAGACAAGGGCAGTTAAATCCTGATCGGTCAGCTGGGCGCAGACATCAGCCAGTTCATTGATTATTTGTTCGTAATGAGATAAGAGCGTCTTCAGGGAATATCCCTGCACAAGAGGGAGATGTCCATGGATATCCCTAGCCGGTCCATAAGAGTTTTCCAGGTATAGTGGAAAATCTTCGCCTTTGATTCGGTATACCCAATGAACATCCACGTATGTAAGGTGATTGATAAGCTGAGCGGTGCTATTGAATCTGCCGGAAGGTCCTTTATATTCCAGTTCGTCCTGGGTCATTCCCTTAGTGATGGATATTAACCGCTGGTTATTTTCTTTAACCGTACTGTACAGCATCCCTACTATAGGAGCCATACGTTTTTCGCCTGGCAAATCAAAAACCATGACTCTACCTCCTTAGTATTGAATTTTGAATAAGCAAAGTTATCATTTCCAAAGGCGGGTATTTTCATTCTGCTGCTATAAATTTTAACAGAGGGGGAGGCAGAAAATGAAGACGCTTCAGGTTCACCACTATGATGCGTTTAGTGTAATTCCATATAAAGGAAATCCGGCAGGCGTCGTTTTCGACGGAGACAACGTCACAGAAACAGAAATGCAGTCAGTGGCGTGTCAGGTCGGTTTTAACGAAACGGCCTTTGTATTACCTTCCGAATCAGCAGATATACGTCTGCGCTTTTTTACCCCGGGACACGAAATGAATTTGTGCGGTCACGCTACGCTGGCTTCGGCTCATGCATTAAAAAGCAAAGGAGTGCTTAGTAATAAAGAACGTATCACGGTGGAGACGAAAGCTGGAATTATCACCGTCACGATACAAACGTATGCCTATCAGCAGCACACAATGACGATGACCCAGGCGTCGCCAAAGTTTGAAATGTTTCATGGATCCCGGGCTTCTCTGGCTGCTTCGGTGGGGATAGAAGAAAAAGATATTCACGCTGAACTGCCCATCGTCTATGGAAATACTGGAACTTGGACGCTGCTGGTGCCGGTTGCTCACATTAGCAGCTTTGAAAAAATGAGACCTGATAATTCAGCATTTCCATCGATTCTCACAGAAATGCCGAAAGCGTCCGTTCATCCGTTTTGCCTGGAAACCTATGATAAAACGGCGGATATGCATGCGAGGCACTTTTCCTCGCCGTATTCAGGCACCGTGGAAGACCCTGTCACAGGAACAGCCTCCGGAGTCATGGGAGCTTATTGGGCGGCGTATATTGATGAACACCTTCAACCACCTCTACAGGTTACCGTAGAGCAGGGACAGGAGATGAATAAAGATGGGCGGGTTCACGTGCAGGTGGTAAAACATCAGGATAATATTGATGTGAGTATTGCCGGCCATGCGGCGTATGTGACCAGCTTTAATGTCACTGTATAAGGAAAGAATTTTCGGAAGACCAAAAGGAGCAGGGAATGAGTGAACTGGAAGGCAACAAAGTATTTTTAAGACAAGCCAACGAGACCGACATGAAGCAGTTGTACGAATGGAAGTACATTGACGGGCATCAGGAAGCAAAAAAATGGAATGCTCCGTATATCGAGGAAGAAGCTATTTTCTTTTCCGCCTATCAGGAGCAATGGCAGGCAGAAATTTTTCCCGATATCCCTGCGGCACTGGCAATTATCGCTGACCAGCGGACGATTGGTTATACAGGAGCTTACTGGGTAGACGCCAATACGTACTGGATGGAAACAGGTATTGTCATTTACGATCCTGCCTATTGGAACGGAGGCTACGGAACAGAAGCTTATCGCTTATGGATCGATTATCTATTTCACCACACGGATCTTCATCGTTTGGGAACGTCCACCTGGTCGGCGAACGAACGCATGATGCAGGTGGCCAAAAAATTAGGAATGAAGGAAGAAGCCCGTATCCGGGATGCGAGGTACTGGCAGGGAAGCTATTATGATTCCATAAAAATGGGGATATTGAGAAGAGAATGGGAAAGCATGAAAAATGATGATTGTTAAAAATTCAAATAAGCAGAGTTAAAATATACATTTTTCTTAAAGCCAAAGCCGTTCGGAATCAGTCGTATGAGCGTATTTAACTTAGGAAGGTGCTATTATGCAGCAGTCACCGGTTTATTTGTTTCGATGGATGTGGATTTCCTGGCTGCCTATCACCATCATTGCACTTTTGGGAGTCATTCAATTACCCGGGCTTCAATGGGTGGGTGGACTGATTGGGTCTGTTGCAATGGTCTGCCTTTTTCTCTTTCTGGACCGGAGAGGGAGCAAAAAGCATCAACATGAGGAGGACGAGTCCTGACATATGGAAAGGATTGAGAACATAAAGAGCGAGGGGGCCTCCAATAGATATCTTTAGTGTGATCGCGGTCGTTTTATTTTCAATTTTTCTTGGTTTGCTTCCGGTAGCTTTTTTTGTTTATCCATATTGGCTTCAGAAGCAGTCCGCGCGGGCTGTAGAAGTAAAAACGTACGGCATGACGCTCCTCATTTTCGCATTAATGATCCTGTCCGGATATGTGGCGTTTTACATATAAATGCCTGAGGTTTAAATATATTTTAAGAAAAAGTGATATTCGATAATCAAGACCTGTCATTTGTTAGAGATAACAGTAGCGGAGGTGCACAAATGAGCGAAAACAAAGAAGAGGAAGAAAGAAAAAGAGAAAGGCTGAGACAGGAAGAGTTAAAACGAAACCCCACCGGTAATATGAATGATTCCTTTCACCGGGGAGGGAACGGCAGTATTGTAGACCTCGTTACTGGATTAGGCTAGAAGGGAACAGGAATACTTATTCTTGTAATGATAGTGGGGTTCATAGCCACTACATTTCTCTTCGGTTAAAATAAAGGAGGGAAATTATCATGAGACACATGATGAAATGGACAATCTTCACGACTGCTGCTGCCGGTATGATCATGACGCCGGCCGGAGTCCTGGCATCCAATGAAAATGGCGAAGCAGATGAACTAAATATGAACGTACATACGACAGTAGCCTCGGAGATGGTGATGACAAATGAGGACCCAGGAAAGAGCATAGCGATCATGCGGGCAGCTTTAAACGCGCATGGATATTTAATGGCTGTTGAGAGTATATTTGGGCCGAATACATGGGATTTTCTCGCTGAAGATCAAAGCATTGAGAATGAAAATGAAAGCGGAAATTTATCACCGAACGAAAAACAGGAAGTGGCGGTAGCTTCAGGGGAAGAAGCCATTGAAACAGTGAAGCAGAATGAAGACATTGGCGAAGATATACGGTTCGATGATCTTGGCGGTGACTTGCAGGAAGACGGACAGGGAGCCTATTATACAGTTCAATTAACATCACAAGAGCTTTCAGAAGCAGGAGGGACGGGGACCGTGGGCCGGTTTAAGGTATATCAGAACGGAGAGTATACCTCCGTCTATGGAGAGGAGCAGAATACAGGCAGCAATCAGGAGCAGGACACAGATGAAGATACTGAACGCTACGTAAATGCCCGCTTTGGCTACCAGATCGATTATCCGGCGGACTGGAAACCGCAGCCGGAAGCGGATAACGGGGACGGGAGAGTTTTACAAGTTTTTGACGAGAGCAAAAACGTTCTTGTATTTGGAAGTCATGAGGATAGTGATAAGGCGGAAGTGACAGAAAGCAGCTCGTACAAAGAGATGGAACTTGAAAAGGGCGGCAAGGGCTATTATCAGCTATCCGAGGAAGAGGAGAGCTTTACTTTCTCCATGCGGGTGTTTGAAAACGATAATAGGTACGGATTTGAAGCAGAAGTGCCGGAAGAACAGGGCGCCCCGTCACAGGAAGAGATTCAGGATATTGCTAAAACATTTACTGTGTCTGACTCCGAAGAAGAATAGAAAAAGCGGAGGCGGCGGTTATGCTATCTCCGCCTTTTAAGAAGTGCTCCTAAAACTTTTCAATTAAGCCAACCTGTTAATCATCTGATTTTCTGTTTGTAACCAATTCAAAATACACTACGCTAATAAATGCCATTGCGATTACTGTGTAAAAAACAATAGTTTTTGATTAAAAATGTAGAATAGAATAAGTATTATCAATTTTGCTCTTTGTTAAAGTTAAAAAGAATTAGTGGAATTTATGTCAAAGGGGAGAAATAAAAAAATGAAGGTTATGACCATATGTCATCAGGTATTTTGCATTGTAGTTCTTATTTTAATGGGTTTGGATTTTACAGGAGTTATTACTATACCCTTCTGGCTTTTTAATGGGCTGGTGGCTGTATTGCTTATATCGACAATTATTATTTGGATAGACCAGAGAAAGAAACAAAAAGCAAACATTGAGTCGTGAGTTATTTTTATAGTGTGGCTGTATTAGACATTTTCGAGGAGGGAGCTGAACATGAAAAATAAGTATGTGCGATTTCTGGTATATTTTCTTTTTGGTATGATTGTGGGAGTATTGTTACTTCAATTGATAAATTAATAAGGCGAACTGCTACGCTTTGGAGACAATTTTTTTGATAAAAGGAGAAGTATATATGGCTGTTTTTTACGCCCTGGGCAGCATAGCCTCCGCAATATTTCTTTATTACTGGGGCAAAAAATCGAATGAAAATAAGAGTTAAAAGATGGATGTTAATTAATAAAATCTCCCTTCTTTCAGTCCTTTATCATTTCATAAATAGCGATCCCTATCCATCCCAGTCCCGTACCTAACCAGATAAAAAATGTTAAAACAGCGTAAGCAATGCCTGTAAAAGGATCATCCGGGCCCAGAAAACTGTAAATAATAATTCCTATTCCTCCAAGTATCAATAAAGCAGTCAAAATATGCACAAATCTCTCTGTCTTCGGCAATAGGTAGCTGAAAAATATGATGGCGCCGATAGTAATTAAAATCGCAAAAAAGAACCCATACTGCGCTATAAATGTCATGGTCTGTACCTCCCATAGGTGTGCTTTAATGATGTTCATGCTGTTAATACCTAATTTTACCATTTATTTAAGGACTCGGTCTGTTTTTAAAAGTCCGGGTCTTTAAAATTATGTTTATACCCCAGGGGACTCCAAAGCATTGCTGAATACGGACAAGTTGGAATAATGTTAAAGTCGCTCCCTTTTCTTTATAATGAAAGAAAAGAAACTAAAGGGGACCTATATGAATAAAAAACGGTGGTTTTTTAGTATAACGGCAGTTCTTCTTCTGGCTGGCGGCTGGTATTTGTATCAGGCGTTTACGGCCTCGGAATATGAAGAAGTGGTCGCGACGGAACAAACGGAGCTGCAGGGGGATTTGGAAGGGATGGAGCAGGCTACGTTTGCAGGGGGATGCTTCTGGTGCATGGAGCCGCCGTTTGAATCCCAGCCCGGAGTTGTAAGCGTGATTTCCGGCTATACGGGCGGGGATGAAGAAAATCCTACGTATGACGAAGTGGCGAACAAAGAAACGGGTCATCAGGAAGCGGTTCAAATTACGTATGATCCTGAAAAAATCAGCTACGCAGACCTTCTGCAGATTTTCTGGCGCCAAATTGATCCTACAGATGATGAAGGACAGTTTGTGGATAAAGGAGAGCCGTACTTGTCTGCCGTATTTTATCATGACGAGGCCCAGCGGCAGGCAGCGGAAGCGTCATTAATAGAGATGGAGAACTCGGGCCGGTTTGATGGAGAGATCGTGACGTCCATTGAAGAATACGATACGTTTTACGAAGCAGAGGCGTACCACCAGGATTATTATAAGAAAAACCCTGGAAGGTACGAATATTACCGTAATAACTCCGGACGCGATGCCTACTTAGACGAGGTATGGGGAGAGGATAAAGAGTACGAAGTAAGCACGGATTCCCCGTTTGCCGTGGAGGATAAAGAAGCTGCCGTGTCTGAACTGAACAGCATGCAGTATGAGGTGACGCAGGAAGACGGGACAGAGCCTGCTTATGATAATGCCTACCATGACAATGAGGAAGAGGGAATATACGTTGATATCGTCTCCGGGGAGCCGCTATTCAGCACGCGCGATCAGTATGACTCTGAAACAGGCTGGCCGAGCTTCACGAAGCCTCTGGAGCTTGGCAATATTACGTATGAAGAAGACGGCGGCATTTTAGGGACGAGCGTGGAAGTGCGCAGCAAGCATGCAGACTCCCATTTAGGCCATGTGTTTCAGGATGGCCCTGAGCCGACAGGCCTCAGATACTGCATGAATTCAGCAGCGATGGAATTTATTCCGGCCGATGAACTGGAAGGTACGGAATACGAAGAGTATGCAGCTGATTTTAAATAGCAGAAAAGTAGTTTCTAAAACTTGTTTTGGAGATTATATGTTCTGTTTAAACAGCAAAAAGCAGTCTCGTATCTCTTGAAAAAGGGAGGCGAGGCTGTTTTTAGAGCACAGGTTACCGATTAAAATATTTAAAACATCTTCTAAATACAGTTATTTGAATTGGTATTTCGGAGAAAAACTTTTATATAAATAACATTCATTCAGGATTCTGATGACGACCGGGAGGCACCTGTTTGGTATGATAAGGGGAACGAAAACTTATCAGGCTTACCGGAAGCTATGGAAAGGAGGAAGCCGTGAATATCATCGAAAAATATCAAACGCTTCTAATTATCATGGCGGTAGGCATAGGTCTGGCTCTGGGTCAGGTGAGGGCGATCGGTACCCACGCGGAGGTACTGATTGTTCCTTTTTTGCTGCTGATGCTGTACGGCTTGTTTTTATCGATTCCGTTAAAGGATCTGCATCAGGCCTTCACACATCGGGTCTTTCTCGGCGTGAGCCTGGGTATCAATTTTATCTGGACCCCCGTGGTTGCCTGGGGTCTTGGCGCCTTGTTTCTGACCGATCATCCAGCCTTGTGGCTCGGATTTATCATGCTGATGGTCACGCCCTGTACTGATTGGTATCTTGTTTTTACATCCATCGCCAAAGGCAATCTCGCATTATCGACGTCGATTCTTCCCCTGAATCTCGTCCTGCAGTTCCTGCTGCTGCCCTTATATCTCTTCTTGTTTGCCGGAACGATCGAAACGGTGGCGCTGCCGACGATCATCGAAAGTGTCCTGCTCGTACTGCTGCTGCCGTTTCTGCTGGCGCAGGGGACCAAGTATCTTTGGCGCCGACAGCCCGAATTTCTGGAGCACAAGCTGCTTCCGTTCTTTTCCCGGGCCCAGATTTTCTTTCTGGCCCTGGCGGTAGCCGCGATGTTTGCTTCTCAGGGGTCGGCGCTCTTAAATAACTTGAGCGTAATTACTATTCTCGTACTGCCTATTATCCTATTTTTTGTCATAAATGTTACGGTCGCCCAAATGACCGGGCGGGCCCTTCGGTTTTCTTACGAGGAAACGGTCAGCCTGACATTAACCACAGTGGCACGAAATTCTCCGGTGGCCCTGGCGATTGCGGTGACCGCCTTTCCGGATGAGCCGCTGGTAGCTCTGGCCCTGGTGATTGGTCCGTTGATCGAGCTGCCGATCCTGGCGGGGGTTGCCCAGGTACTGCTCGCGTTTAGGAGCCGGGACCGCCTGCGCTTCTAATAACGAACATTTCTCACGGAAAATGCCCATGGGATGGAGACCTCATGGACGGCGTACAGCATAGAGGCGAGGCCAACCGTATGCTGGGCGGTTTCTGCTATGAGGATACTTCCATCAGAAAGCGATTATTAAACGTTTGTTAAGATTAACCGGCAAGGGTCGTGAGAGGCCTGCCTGCATGATATATTATTTTCGGGAGCGATACCCCTCCCCATTACTCCCCTTATGTAATGATACCCCGTTAGAAAGCCGGCCGAGAGGGCTGGCTTTCTTTCGTGGCGATTAAAAGGTAAAAGCAAAATTTCATTCATCAGAATTTTATTGGATGAAGCAGAAGATACACAGAACGATGAAAAAAGGAAGCCAAAACCAAAGACGAAAAGGAAAGTAACGAATATTCTGCTGAAGCTGAAAAAGATCGTAGACATAAAAAAATATCAATCAACTTACTTGTCATAGAAAGCTGAGTTTGCTTCAGACCATGGACAAAGGCCATCTCCATTTCTACAAGGAGACGGCCTTTCTGCTTTATTTTTGCTTTGTTTCTTTTTGAATTTTTAACATGGACGATGCATTGCGTTGAAAGGCATAGGGAACGGACACCTCTTCGACTTGGTAACCGGCTAGTCGTAGATCACTCATGATTTTGTCTAAGTAACTGTATCTATGGCCCTCCAAATCTACGAGAGGAAATATCCGAACTTCTTGGTTCGCTACTCGTAATAATTCATTTAAGGTCTCGAGGTGGAAACAATAGTCTAGTCGATCCCCATACATAAATAAAAAATGCGCGGATAATACAACATCAAAGGCCTTGTCCTCAAAGGGAAGCGAAGGTAAGACGGCAGAAACATATCGATGCTTGGATTCTTGCATATCTTTGGTGCAATGATGCAAAGCACTCAACCGATATTGTTTTAGGGTATCAATATCCCCAAAGTATCCCCAGTGATAGTTATTTTTCGCTTTCGCCATATGATGCATGGCATGGTCGATGTCGTATTTTCCTTTTTGTTTTAAATCTTCATCCGGATGATCGTAAGCAATATCGCATGCTGTTACATCCAACCCTAATGTTCGACCAATGGCCGTAAACGAACATGCTCCAGCTGGACAATCAAGAATGGTTTTTCCTTGTAAATAATGCTCGGTAAGAGCAAACATCTCTAAATATTCCTCAAATGTTCGGCCAATAAAAATGATACGGTCTAACTCTAACTTCGTACTCGTCTCGTCTCTACTCAACTCTGCTCACCTCTTCTTCCAAAAGATTACATTTATCATATCATACAAAATGTAAGCGCGATCAATAGAAAAGCACAGATCCTTTCAAGAAATTAAGAACGAGAAAGCGCCTGGTGCTTTCTCGTTTATCGACCCTGGAGGGTCAGATAGCAACCACACCTATCCAAAGTTCATTTTTTATTCATTGAAAATCTACCGATAATCGTCATTATGTAAAAGACGAAGGGTTTTAGACATTAATAATACGCAAGAAAAAAGGTCTTATTGGAAGAGGCCTCTTCTTAGCCTGCTCTACTTGTTCTTTTGTTTTTACTATTGGAACATATGTTATTTTTTCTTTTTGCTTAAGAGAAGGTCATGTTTATAGAATTTGATTTTCACTCAACAGGCTGGATAAACCTATAAAAAATAATGTCGTACCAGCCATCAGAAAGAGGACGGAAAATAAATATTTTCTTTTCATGAATTAAATATAAAGTTGGATAGTCGCAACCCCAGCAAAACTGAAAATCATTGTCAGGAGAAAAATATCATTTCTTGCTTCTATCAAAGTATTAATCATCGTGGTATCAACTTTTATATCATGTTTCGAAAAGGGAATGAACCGTTCCGTTTGATCTGAAAATATATTATTATCATTGGAATACCCATGAGTTGTTTTAGATAATTTTGTAGATTCAAAATGAATCGTTTTCCCATTCTCTAAAACTAACCACATTTTATCTTTGGCAACATCAAGATTTGTTTTTAAGAAACCACTCCTCTGGTCATTCACGTAGACATCCCAGGTAGTACCTATAAGATTTCTATGTAAAGGTTATTGATAAAACGTATAAGCGGGATTGGTTTTCATACTTTTGATTCGAATATTAAAGATACTTGTCGCTCCATTAACTGTTCTTTTCTTCATGGATGAATGCTTTGTATAATTTTCTTATTAAAACAATAGACGCCACTATTCCTACAAAGAGATAAATGAGGAGTGGGGAACCTTCCATTTGCTCCTGAGAAGAATGGGTAAACGTAAACACGATCAAATAAACAGCACCAATGAACATCACTATATCACAAAAAATAGCTACCATACGTTTTATTGACTGCTTGCTACTCATGTTCCGAACTCCTTTTCTACCTTGCTTTGGAACCAAATTTTTTGGCGCTTAGATGACTTTAAAAAGGAATGACCTTCTAATAAAAATTCATGTAAACGAGATTTTCCCTCATTACTTAAGCTATTAATTGGGCGATAGAATTGCTTAATGCTCCAACAATTGTTAAGGAGGGCAACACCAAATAAAATACTTTTTCTATACGATATTCAACATCTTTCAAGCTAGAGGTATAACTCCATATAAGGACAAGATCAATCACAAGAACGACGAAAAAATGTTCCCAACTGTCTCCCATCAAATCCGGGTATAATGTAAAAATAAGGTTCGACAAAAATGTGGGGATGAAAATCAACAAAAGGGAGGCCAGCAATGCTCCCAGTAGATGTTTTTGTTATTTTTCCTGCTTATCCATCATCCATCTCCTGATCCAGATTAATTTTTTGGCGTCCTTCATAGCGGTTACTGGAAAATGATAACAAACAATAGCTGCAGGTGCATTACTTTATCTAATTTTTAACAATTTTAAAACACTAAAAAGCAAAGCCTGGGTGCACGGGCTTTGCTTTCTTATGAAAACGAATGGTAATCATTATTATGTAAAGACTATAATTTTAAAACGTCCATTAAACTGACATAGGATAAAAAAAGGATGGCATAAATGTTAAAATTAGGAACGAACATATTCTTTGTTAGAAGGGGATATTTGATGTTCAAAAATGATAAGGTAAATGTTGTTTGTAACATATTAGGGGCTATTATTACGTTGGGCATGGTGACATCTATATTATATCCAACTCTCGAAGGCTTCATTCCTTGGCTCATTTACAGTTTGATTGTTTTAGGATTTGTATGGTTTTTCATCAAACAATTTTATCGTTGGAAAAATGCTCAAGAGAATTGAAAAATGCTAAAAAATTATGGTCTATTTTTTTGAATAAAAGACTGCTGATAATCGAGATTAGTTAAGAATGCATAGATTGCAAAAATATCAGTTGGAAATGGAGGATTGATATTTTGAAATCAACCATTATATTGATACTTGCATCGAATGAATAAACGCCTGCATCGCTGACGTCAGGTGCTTATCTTTGTGCCAACATATCGAGACCTGAAGAGGGGCCAACGGCGTTGTCAGCGGAACGGATTGAAGCTGCCCCGTACGCAGTTCATCCTGGACGACCAGGCGAGGGAAGAGAGAAGTTCCCAGACTGGTCAGCAGACACTGCTTAATGGCTGGCGCACTTGGCAGCTCTACAGTGGTCGTATGTTCATACGCGTGATAACGAAGGAGACGTTTAAACACTGGGCGCCAGCTACAGGCGTGACTTGTCATCAGCATCAGATCTGTGAGACTCGAATTCTCCTGTGTTTTGAACGAAGCCTGAACCAGCTGAAGCGGTTCTTCGGCTAATGCACGAACCGTTAATTCAGGCGGATGCCAGTCGGGTGATTCGATCAGTAACGCCAGATCATACATGCCTTGCTGCAACTGTTCGGGAATGCGGAGGTAATCGACCCCTGTTACTTTAGGGTATACCTCCGGTTAATCGGATAAAAATTCCCGCAATTTGGTCGGGAGACAATAACTCATCATGGTATCGGTGACTCCGGTTGTTTATGGACCGGCCGGTGTTTGGTCCTCCTGGGCCACCTCGTAGGCCTTTTGGTGACGATGGACCAGATCCAAAACATAAAGGATAGTCGAAAAGAAATTTCTTGTTGAAAACCTTTCCTATGCGTAAGAAAGAGAATCAACTTGTTTTCCCGCTGTCTCTAAAAAAAGATCTCACTCGATTGTATATAGCTCCTTTAATAAAGGTTTTATGTCTGCCAGGAGGGGCAGTGTATATTATTATATGCTAAAAATATTAAAAGCACCGTTCTCCTTAAGAAAAGAGAACGGTGCTATATTTACGTTTATTTGAAGGGACCTTCCAGAACGACTTTACCGATTGTACTTCCCTTTTGAATCTGATTGTAAGCTTCCTTCAACGTTTCCACTGAAATAGGGTGAAGGGTTTTTGTCACTGTGGAATGGATTTTCCCAGCGTCCACCCAATCGGCCAGCTCGTTCAACAGGATATGCTGCTGCACCATATCCGCAGTCTGGAATAGAGACCGGGTGAACATCAATTCAAAAACGAAGGTGACACTTTTGCTGAACAGCGCCGTGTCCAGCGGTTTTTCAGTCGGCAGAATAGAACAAATTTTTCCTTGAGGCAAAATAACATTTGCCATTTCTGCCATATGATCATCGACATTATTTAAACAGAAGATGTAGTCAACACCATTCAGGCCAAGCTGTTCCAGTTGCGGGCCAAACGGCTCGTGATGATTGATGGTTTGATCTGCACCACGGTCTTTAACCCACTCTACAGTCTCAGAACGAGAGGCGGTGCCGATGACTGTTAGTCCAGCCAGCTTAGCAATTTGTACAGCAATAGAACCTACGCCACCTGCGGCTCCGATAATGAGAATGTTCTTCCCGGCATTTTCTGTAGCGTCTTTTGAAATGCCCAGGCGGTCAAAAAGTGCTTCATACGCAGTAATGCTGGTCAGAGGCAGTGCAGCAGCCTGAGGAAAATCAAGACTTTTCGGTTTTCTTCCCACGAGTCGCTCATCCACCAGATGAAACTCGCTTTGGCCACCCGGACGATCGGTCGCCCCGGCGTAAAATACCTCGTCCCCTGCTTTAAATAGCGAACTGTGTTCTCCTGTCGCGACAACGACTCCGGCAACATCACGGCCAACCACTGTAAATGAATCATCCTCTTCCTGTTTTCCGTCACGTGTCCGAATATCAGTCGGGTTACCGGATATCACTTTTACTTCTATAAGTAGATCGTGTCCTGTTGGTGTTGGTTTCTCCTGCTCTATCTGTTTAAAATCAGGTGCTCCTTCTTTAGAGCCCGGCTTATAAAATCCAAAGGTTTTCATTGTTTCCGACTTCATTTCAAATCGCCTCTCCTTTAACGCATGTATTAGTGAGAAAACACTATTTTTATACTACACATTGGAGTTGGATCTTACAAAATATTGGATTTTGAAAGTTGTAATCTCTATCAGCCGCTTTATGTAAATCAAGTGTGAATTGAGTAAGTGGCAAAGGGAAGAAGCGAGAATGAAAAAACGTTTATGTTTCGGATGTACCAGTTTTAGCGTTAGTACATAACTAGTTAAGCCTTACCCGAGGAAAGAACTTTTATTATCCAAATCATAGAGGCTATCATACCGAGTGCTAGCTCCAAGAGAAGACAAATCATCCCCGGGGGGCCATGGAATTTAGGCTGTTAGCCGTCGCCCATAGTCTGCGTAAGAAAAAGGAAACCATGAAAAAAGAAGCCGGAGAACCATCTCCAGCTTCCGCTTCATGAACGATCATTCGCTTTTGAGACAGGCCATTGCTTCTTCTGATTATCGTCTAGCCGTAGAGCAGTGACATCTGTTCTTTCATATAATGCGTACCATTAACAACGTTCTTGGGGCTGACCTGATCGATACGTTCGAGTTCCTCCATCGTGAGAAGGATATCAGTACCAGTCGCATTTTCCTCTAGGTACTTGATCCGCTTCGTACCCGGTATAGGCAGTGCTCCATTGGCTATCGTCCAGGCAATGGCTAATTGGGATGGCGTACAATTCTTCTCCATCGCAATCTCTTTAATCTTGTCCACAACCTCAATGTTCTTCCGGAAATTGTCTCCCTGGAACCGCGGCATACATCTGTGAAGTTCGCCGGAGATAAAGCCCCTGCTCAGTGGACTGTAGGCTACATGGGTAATCCCAAATTCTCTTACAGCAGGGAGTATCTCGTCTTCGATGTCACGGATCCAGAGCGAATACTCACTCTCAAGCACAGAGGTAGGATATTCGGCATGAGCGCGGCGAAGGAAAAAAGCGGAAGCCTCGGACAGATCGAGCACCCGAACCTTGCCTGCCTTGACTAAGTCTGCTATCGCTCCAAACGTTTTCTCTGTCGGGATTTGCGGAGCGACGCGGTGTTGGAAGTATAGATGGATGTTATCCTTATTCAAACGGCGAAGGCTATCTTCCGCTGCTTTCTTAACGTGATCCGGATGGCCGCTGATGCTCTCGTAATTGGGGGTGAGTGGGAACTTGGTAGCGATAATGGCTTGCTCGCGGCGCCCTTGAAGAGCACAGCCGAGCAGCTTTTCGTTATGTCCATTGCCGTATACGTCCGCGCGCCTTTGGCATCAAATTCGATGCCCGGCAAAATAAAATCGATTTCTTTGGCCATACAGTTGGCAATCGCATTTTCACAGCCGACTGGCGAAGCGAACAAGGGGTCTGGAGGGATTATTGGCACCTTCGTCGGTGCCTCCCATATCCCACTGGTTCATCAATCACAATTTTGTACTTTCCGGACGTGATTTCAGTATCCATACCTTTAGATAAGGCGCTAATGTGTTCGATCATAATAGCATCCCTACTGCATGGCATATTTTCTGATCATTAATGATGCTGTTTTTGCTTATAACCCTAGACCTTCTTGTTGAAATTGGGTGTGTAAGCTAGCTTACATTGAGCCCTTAGAATTAATAAAAATGGTTGGCTAATATATTATTTATCTGGGCCGGGATTTTGCCATCTTAGTTGAAGAGTCGGTTTGACCTTCCTATTAGCTCATAGGGTTAGAAGTTTAAACGGTTGAATGAAATGGTATGGAGACAGGCATCTTCATTCACTCACTCGCGCCCTTGGTGAAGCTTTTTTCGCTAAAGTTTATTTTTCCCCTTTTTCGAAACTGATCTCCCAAATAATACTTAAACATAGTAAAGTGTTCTAAGATTTCTTCCTTAACCTTTTGGTTGAACGTCTAAATTTTCAGAGCGTAACAAACGCCTCCTTCGATGTGGCGCACACGTGTTTGGGCTTGATCAATGACGGGGTCCAGTCTTTTGATTTTATGAAGGCTGGCTTTTTTATTTATTTGCATGGTTAAAAATAAAATAAAACAGTAGAAAAGGGAATTTTTATAATAGTGGACGTCAATAATTCGCGATTAAGTTAACGTTGGATGCCCAAGTTGATTACGGTATCGATAAATTCAGGGTTTCGTTTCATGATAATAACCTCCTACTAATGTCAATGAATGCTCTATGAAGAAAAAATGACGTTTTCTTTCAGGCAGTGGGTGATTGCTGTTGCGTATGCTTGAAACAGGGGTGGGCGGACGGGGCCAAGGTGAGCGTGACCGTGGTCATCCATCCGTACCGGTAATAATCGTATTCATATCGGAATACGGTCAAAGACTGCCAAGGGCCCGGCTCAAAAGCGTCACTCACTCGCTTGGGATCCGTTAGGCGGCGCTCAGACGGGCGATGAAAGGGTGACCCGGGAGAGCCACTGGTGGCGGTAATAGGTGTATTCGTACTTGTACGGATGAGGGCAGTAAGCGTGCCAGGGCTTCACGGGTCCATTAAAATGGACCGAAGCCGGATCCTTAAGAGCTTCCACCACGCGGTCCCCATAGGCATGAGCGGGCAGCGGCTGGGTAAACAGGTCCGTGGTGGTGTTCCAGCGGGGATGCCACCACCACTGGTCCGAATATGTCAAGGTGTGCAGGCTGTCCGCAAACGTGCTTCCGTGGGTGGTCATATGCGTGGACAGGGAGGTGGACAGATATCGGGCTTTCCACTGCAGGACGTTGATCATCACTAGGCCCGGATCCAGGGCCCCGTGAGCCCGCGGCAGACCCAGGGCGGACGCCCGTTCAGCATCGGGACGCGGTTCGGCTACAGCTACCGCTCTGTCGCCCAGGGGTTCCTCCCACAATGTGGTAATGTCGGTACGGATCAGTGTGTCGCTGTCCAGATACAACAACCGGTCCACGTCCTCCCCCATCAGGTACGGAAGCAGCAGCCGGTACGAAGCGGCCCGGGAGATGTGGCGGTAATGCTCGAGATCGGCCCAGTACCGCTCGGAGTAAAAATCCCACTCGTCGGGGATCAGACGGAGGGTGGTGTCAAAATGTTGAGCGAGCTGTTCCAAGTAGCATTTGTCTTTAAGCGACAGGCCACCGTCGACGATGCAAAAAACCAAACGCTCGGGCTGCGTGGTGTTCGTCAGCAGAGACGTCATGGCGACGCCCAGGGCATCGCCATTTTGATGATCGGCGACCGAAGCAATGGTGTAAGTCGTGGTCATTTTCATAAGTGCTCCTTTCCGGCTGCCGATCGGCAGCCATGCACGTGATAAGGTTTAAGAACAGGTGCTTGCCATGCAGCTACATGAGCGGAAAAACGCTGGAGGCGATGTAATAGGTGATGACTTTATCTGCTACCGGCAGGGACAAAGAGGGAGCGAGGGGAAATATTTCGATCGCGACCACCTTTCTTACTGCCTTCTGATATTCGATTTCATCCCCCAACTCAAACCAATAAGCCGGATCAATCTCCGCCAGGCTTTCTTCCTGAAACTCCGGGGTGCAGCCAATAAACCACAGGTGATTTGGCTGCGCAGTACGCGCTGCCCCATGGATGAAGCGCACTAGCGTTTATGGATCTGCCGGCAATGAGTCAATCGGAGGCTTCCCGTCTGTGACACCCATCGAACCTCCTCCTTCTCATGGCGTTTGCGACCCACGCGCTAGAATAGCTGCCCCTGGTGCTGATACGGGACACCGAAGGTCGGGTTCGCTGACGAAGCAGCTGATACTGACGAAACATTCCACAGGCCCATATTTTCACGTCTTCGGCGGTTTGACGGTCCTTCGGCAGTGGGGCGATGGCCGTCGCACCGTAAAAATAGCGTTTGATCTGTTTATCCGCATGGAGCGCCGGCGCTCCAAGGACAATATAGGCGGCATGGTTTAAAATAGCCGGCAGGGGGTCGTCGGCGAACAGGGTGTATTCCTGCCATTCATGCGGATCGAAACAGTACATGTAAAACGGCAGCAGAACAGCAATTTCGTTGCTTCGATGGGCTGCCTCCAGCAGGGCTTCGGGATTGGGAGGCAGCCGTCCGTTTGTAGCCTGAATCATTTCTGCCGAAACGGCGTGCTTGAATACATTTCTCATCATCATACTCCTTTAATCTTTAATAGCAGGGTGGGTCAACAAGTAAATCATGGGATTATAAAAGTGTCCTGGCAGCGTTATTATTTCTGGCGCTGCCAGCGGCCGGGATCCGCAATGATCGTCCAACAAAACAATCCATATACTATGATAATCAGCACGGTACTCATCGGCGGAGACCTCCCTTGGTGGTGATAAACGCATAATGGAACGAAGCCACCCATTGCCGGCAGTATCTCTCCCATAAAGGAACAAGAGCTTCGGCTCCCGGAAGAAACTACACAGGGGTGCCGACCACCGTAAACGGGTAAAACGAATAAAACAGATGATCCGATCTGGTATACGAGGCCACCCATTGGCCTTCCGGGTAATATGCGAGCTCGAGCGTTGTTCCGAAAATGATGATATTTCCGTGAAGCGTGTATCCGAAGGTACAAGCAGCCATGCACGAATGCTCCTTTCTGAACGCAAAAAAGCCATACCTTCCCGAGGAGGAAGGTATGGCCCGAAAATAGCTTTTTCTCTTTTTTCTTAGCCATAAGGTTATTGAATGGAACGTTTTAGAGGAACAATCTTTCTATGATGTTTCATGGGTAGGAAGACGTTAACCAATGCAGCTGTCACCTATTGGGCGGCCAAGGACAAAGCAAATGGCCATAGCAAGCAATCGACACTATCTTCCGCCAGGGGAAGAAACAGATTGAATAAAGACCAATAGCGAATATATAAACATTATAATAGAACCAGTGACTTAAGGGTTATATGATTACCATTATAATTGTATAAAAGGGAATTTCAACCATACTTAAGTCCTGAAATTATATTTGTGACTAAATACGCACAAAACATAGAGGTTTTATTTGGAGCATAAGTTTCTTTGAAGACTAGCCATTTCAGGACTATTACCCGTTTTCGGTAATTTTTCTGACTTAAGAGTCCGATTTTTTATAAGAGTTGAAAGATAAAATCAATATCGTTATGTTTTGGTTATTAGCTGTTAATCAGAAACTTGTATAGATGAATTAATTGGATAAGAAGAAAAAAGAGAATTTTTATGTGGCCTTTTCAAGATATAAAAGGTGTTACACGGGTATCTTTTATTCGAGGGAGGACCGAAACGTCTAGCGAGCGAATCGCCCTCTCAGGGGATGGTCTTGCCTAGAACGATTAGAAGCGCTTCCTGCCGGCATAGGAAGCGCTTTGTTCTAAGTAGAAGCCACCATTCTTTGTGCCTTCCATCCTTTATGATACGCTGCTGAATGGAGGATTAATATAGAGTAATAGGCTGAAACATTTGGAAATTACCTGTTGGACATACGAATATTGTTTTTTACTCCCTGTAAAAGTTGGAGCTTTCGCCGGCAAAATAGCGACGTTTGTTACCGTAAAGAGCTAATAGAACTTGTGGAGAATGGACAGTAGGTCTCAATTTTCAGAAAATACATATATCAAAAGCTCCTTGGCTAGTACCATGGTACGTAAGAAAGCAAACTCTAAAGGTTGAACGTAAAGGAGATTTTATGGAACAACAACAAACTGAAGCCCAGATGATTGCGGCGTATACCGGCAAAGCATTAAGGGATCATTTTGGCAAAGGACCGGTGAACGTGCATGTCTCTCTGAAGCGCCCGTTTATCATCCTGTACGTGAAAGATTTTTTAATGCCAATGGAAACGATTTTGCTGAAGCAACAGGAAGAACAGCATGTGGCGAAAGCAAGGGAACGCATTATGGAGGAATTGTGTCCCGGGATTCAGCCGGATCTCGAAGAGATGATTAATGGTACGATTAAAGAATGGTATTTTGACTGGAATTTCGAAGCGCGCAGCGGCATGATCTGGGCTGTCCTCGAGGAGGAGCCGGCAGCCACTTTTTCCTGGCCGGGGCAGCTTAGTCAGCGGACGTTCGAACGAAAAGTGGTCAATCTCAGCACGAAAGGACAGAAAGAGCCGGACTATACGAAAGCATTTTGGATCGATGAGCGGACCATTGTGGTTTACCGCTCCGGGGTCTTTGTTGAAATTGAACAGGAACTCATTCACGCCGGGTTCCAGGAACAGTTAAAAATTGCCAAACGGCCGATGGAACGGCGTCTGTTTCAACAGGAGCATATGGCACCGATTCTGCAGAGAAAAATCCTGGAGATCTTCCTGGATTGGGATTTTGCAGGAGATAAAGGATACATGGTTCTGGCGCTGGAGCCCGTAAAGAAGAGGTAACTTCTTGGCTAATTTTGACATGTTTCGGGAACCGAACGCGGGTGGAAAAATGCATGACAGTAACCGAAAAGGGGCTAGTTTTTTCCTTTTCGGTTTTTTTGTTTTATAGCAGGAATATGAAGGAATATAATGGAAATAAACTTATTAGGCGGAGAGCCAGGATATTACGCTTTTTTATTAAACATCAAGAGATCGTTGTTTGAAAGGTTATGCGTTTGATCCTGTTGGACTGTGCGCCCCAACCGCGGGCACTACTGCTTGCCTGCTATTTAACGTATCATGAAGGGAGATAAAGCATGTTTAAAATTATCATAACGTTAACAAATGGTCGTGAAATGTCGTACAAAGTATCCGACGAAGAGGAAGCTCTGGAAACGTATTTTGATATCCAGCAGGCCATGACAGCAGTAGGTCAAAAGCGTAACCATGAAGTATTGTCGTTAGGAGATTCCTTACTCGTCCGCTCCGATGCCATTATAGGTTGTGAACTCAAGGGACCGCGAACCGAATGATCGTATCCAGCCAGACACAAAAAGGAGAAAATAGAAGCGCATGATATGCCGCAGATTTATAAATGAACCAGCAAAGTAACTTTTCAACATTTTTTAGGTGTTGCGTTTAATATTACAATTCAAGACACGAAAAGAAGAAGAGAGAGTCAACGAAGTTCTCTGGTTACAGGTTATGATAGGCGAACTGCTTCTAATGATATTGCTGGCATTTAAAAGGCAGGAGAGGGGATCAATGTGATGACGACGCTTCCATGTTTATGGCCGGTTTCCACGTAACTGTGAGCCGTAGCAACTTGCTATTGGGTGTAATCGATCATCTGGCCCCCAAAGATGTTACAAGCTCTGCATGATTGGTGCTGCAGACGCCAGTAACATCTGTACCAAAGGCTTTTGCCAACTGAACGGCATAGGTGCTGAGCGCTCCTGAAGCGCCGTTAATAAGCACTTTTTGGCCTTCTTTAATACGTCCTTTATCCCGCAGAAAAAATAAAGAGGTAGTAGCACCGAAAGGTACAGAAGCCGCTTCCTCAAATGTCATGTTACCGGGCTTAGCGACGATGGCTCCCTTTTCTTTCACACACATATTCGGCATTGGCGTTCAACTTCACGCCTGTGCCGCAAAGGATTGCCTCTCCCTGTTGAAAAGATGTTACATTTTATCCGGTAGCTTCCACCTCACCAGAAAACTCCGAGCCACTATTCCAGCTTTAGGCTTTTTCAGGCCGTAGAAGAACCTGACAGGAAACGGATCCGCTTTCCGCACCTTGCAGTCTCCGGACGTCTCTGTGGTTGCATGCACTTTCACCAGTACTTCATCATCCTTGGGAACGGGTTGTTCTACTTCTGTAACCTCCATAACCTCCGGGGGACCATACGTTTTATGCACGCTGGCTTTCATAGAGAAAACCTCCCTTCTTCACTTTTTCGTGACCGTGAACAAATTGTTCCGATTTAAATTTTGGAATATTCAGACTTATACAGATATAACACTATACCTATATGTTATTTTTAGCAAATTTTGCTAACATTTGGCTTCAAAAACATTATTACCGCTCTGGACGATGGAATAGAAGAGGGGGCCATGTTTGTTCTTTTTCACTCATAACATTACATGAATGGTGCATGTTTATAAAACTACTATGGATGAACTGCTTATTACTTGGATGATTAGAGATCACTATATGAATTGCTTCCTGGCATTCTTCTGTTTGACCGCTTTTGATGAAGTATAAAAACGTCAGGATAATTATTTCATTCCATTTTTCTATCGATATGGTCGGTATATGAAAGTTATAAATTCATTCACAAAACATGTTGCAAATATAAATGTAAGCGGTTACTATATGAAATATGGTCATCTGATGACCATATTGCTTAATCCCAGATGAACGGTAAAAGCTAAAGCATCAAGATATCAAAGAGGAGGAAAATAAATGTTAATGATAGTAGCCTTAAGCGCTGTGATTGTCCCATTTCTGCTGTTGGTCCTGCTGCGAATGCCAGCGATTAAAGGAATGTCCATCAGTGCCGCAATTGTAATTCTATTAGCATTCACCGTATGGGGGATGGAAAGCCAGGTGATTGCTTCATCGATCCTGCAGGGAGTACATAAAACATTGACTATTTTACTGATATTGTTTGGGGCTCTTGTTCTCTTGAATACCCTCCGTAACACGGGGGCAGTGAATCGCATTAATCAGGGATTCCAAAGTATTTCTCAGGATATGAGGGTCCAGGTGATCTTTGTTGCCTTTTTATTTGGTTCTTTAATCGAAGGGGCGGCAGGATTTGGCACCCCGGCTATGGTGACGGCGCCCTTGATGCTTGCGCTGGGATTCAAGCCGATGGCAGCAGTAGCGACGGCCCTCATTGCTGACAGTACCGCCGTCGCCTTTGGAGCGGTAGGAACGCCCGTTTTGGTCGGGTTAAGCACCTTGCCCGAAGCGGATGCCGCTTTTTATCAGGATGTTGGTTTTACGGTAACCCTCATTGATTTATTCGCGGGCACGTTTATTCCTTTTATTTTAATGCTTGTTCTGACGTTATTTTTTGGTAAAGGAAAGGGAATCAAAGACGCTGTGGCGATGCTGCCCTGGACACTACTTATTGGTATCACTTATAACGGATCCGCATTAGTATACGCATATTTGTTTGGTCCGGAATTTGTAGCAATTCTTGGTTCATTAACGGGGCTGGTGGTGGCCGCGGCT
The DNA here is from genome assembly GCF_034497705.1 of Marinococcus luteus. Classification (GTDB taxonomy): domain Bacteria; phylum Bacillota; class Bacilli; order Bacillales; family Marinococcaceae; genus Marinococcus; species Marinococcus luteus_A. The sequence continues at coordinate 292,758 of NZ_JAXRUV010000003.1, forward strand.
ACAGCTAAAAAGGGGTGGCTGCTGCCAAATTCTACATGGACCGATGCTATGCAGGAGGATTTCGAGGTAAGTCGCGAACGAGCCGAGATGGGATTGCTCAGGGCATGGTTTCCGTACATCATTGTGGTTATTTTATTGCTTCTCACTCGTATTGTTCCTTGGTTTCAGGAATTCACTCAGACCGCCATTGATTTAACCTGGACGAATATTTTAGGGGTGGAAGGGGTTACATCCGAGTGGGAGTTGCTTTATTCCCCCGGCACAGTCCTTACGGTCGCGGCCATCCTGGCAGTCGTTGTTCAACGAAAATCGCTGGGTCACTTTGGGCGGGCGGCGACGCAGTCGTTGTCGACGATTAAAATTACCTCTTTGACCCTGGCGGCAACACTTGCCATGGTTCATGTGTTCAGTAATTCCGGGATTAATGGGAGTGATTTGATGAGCATGCCGGAGTACATCGCGGAGGGGATGGCAGCCGCCTTCGGCCCGATGTGGATATTTGCAGCCCCGTTTCTTGGGGAACTGGGCTCTTTTATTACTGGAAGCGCTACCGTTTCCACACTTACCTTCTCCCCGATTCAGTACAATATCGCAGAAGCTACAGGAGCGAATGTCTATGTGGTGCTTGCCGCGCAGCTGGTGGGAGCTGGCGCAGGAAACATGATCTGTGTGCATAACGTAGTCGCTGCCAGCGCTGTCGTAGGCATGCAGGGAGAAGAAGGAAATGTCATCCGAAAAACCTTAGGACCGGCTCTCCTTTATGGGGTCCTGGTCGGTATTAGCGGATTCATTTTAATGGGTTTTTTATAAAATGAGAAAATCATTTATGTTTCATGCTTACTAAGAAGCCGATTTTTCCATGAAGGGTGTTTTTTAATTAAATATTATGTCAGAGAGTAGACTGTGAAATCTGAAGCTCACTGTTTTATTATCGTCTCTGCTGATAACCGCTTATGTTAAATTGAGGATCTTCAATCACATAAAGATTGTTAAACGCTTGTTAATATTAATCGGCGAGGGTCGTAACACGCCTGCCTGATAAGGTAGTTTCGGGAGCGATATCCCTCCCCATTACTCCCCTTACGTAATGATACCCCGTTGGAAAGCTGGCCGAGATGGCTGGCTTTCTTTCGTTGGGAATAAAATATAAGAGCGAAAGGTTGGCTGCCTGTTTAATTACGTTTTCCCAGATGAAATCTCCCGCTCCATTATACCTTCCAGACGACCTCCCTGGGAGGCAGCAATGATAGTATCTTCCCGGTCATGAGGTGTAACGAGATCAAGGATTACTGGCTAGAAGAAGTGCTGCCGTGGGAAAAATCGATGGAGGCTTCTCCTTTCCTCACAGCTTGTCTCGCCAGGCGTGTACATTGACGATTGGTTCGCCATGTCATTCGAATGTCCCCCGTGGGATATTCCACCACCGGGACCCGGTAAATCACGATCGTTTGATCCCGCCAGGTGATAGAAAGATCTTTGTCGACGGATTGGCCGGGAGCAGGGCCCCTGCTTGTTTTTCTTTGACGTCTCCATAACCGTTGGCGAATGGTCTCCATGGTTCTGGGCCTCATGAAGGTGGCCTCGGCCGAACGGTGTATCCGACAATAATCAAGGCCAGAAGACCCAGGGTGATGGCAATGGCGCCCCCGAAGGGAGAGGTAAGCTGTCTCCACAACCCAAAGCTCAAAACAATAATGCCCATGATAAGCAAAAGCAACTGCCACTTTTTCATGTTGGTCCCCCTTTAGAACGACGCTCGTAGGACGATTCTGAACATCATACGAGAAAATATATATGTATATAATCATATGCTAATATAAATACGTTCATGGCACAAGCAAAAGAAGGGGAAAGGAGAACGGTTGATATGGCTCAATCGACGAATGTCTGGGGCGCTTCGTTTCTCCTACAGGCAAAGGTGCTTCCCCTACGTCTTTTAAGTGTTTGTAAAGATCTTTGTGTTCTTATAGCCAATAGCGCCTGCGCGTGCTAAGTTAAACGTGGGAGCCATACGTCTCCCCGATCATTCCCTTAATCGTTATACACCTACCATGCTAACCAGCCGTCATGGCTGGTATTTTTTAAAATCCTGAAAATTTCATGTACCATATATAAATCATCAATTATTCCTCTTATTTCTTCACTGAGCAATGTTTTTGCTTTTACTGAATGGGATCATGAAGGGAGGGAGGAGAAAGGGAAGGGAAATGCTTGATGAATGAACCACTATGGTTTCTCGTGGAACTCGTCCTCAGCCTGGTGCTGCTTGTTGGCGGTGCAGGCGTGGCTGTCCCGCTGGCTCGGCGCTGGTATGTGAAGCGCAATGGTCACGAACGTTCCGAACGTTACGCGAATGCTACCCACCGAACGGTAACCCTGTGGTTTTCTATGGTGATGGTTTCTTTTCTACTGATTATGCATTTGGAAAGAATGCCGGGACAGCTCTTCCTGTTCGTGGTGATTCTCCCTCTTTTTTTGCTGTACATAGCTATCGGAACCCACCTGTGGAAACAGGAAAGCGATAACAAAGACAATTATTTGTATGATTGGTGGAGCATGGGTGTCGTTATGGTTTGGCTGATGATTGTCGCGCTTGGGTATCAATGGTGGGGGAGGTAGCAGTTCTCCTAACAAGTCATAACGAACGGCCCCCGGGGTCAGCTTCCCACGCCCAGCTGGGCAACGGATGTAGAAGGTGAATTCGGCTCGTGTAGGAAGAGCTATTGCGTTCGGCGGAAAAAGATTGATATTCGATTTGAGGAAAGGAGTCTACTTATTGGAGCAGGCTTCTTTCTTTTTACCCTCTCAAAAAGTACACTATGACCTTTGAAAAACATTGTTTTATTGTTGTCTCTGCTAAAAATGTTTATGTGATCTTTTGCATGTAAATTTATATTAGATGTTAGTAATATAAAAAGGCTTTAGATGGTTATCGGTTCTTTTCTAGAAATAGAGCAATTATACTCAAAGGGTATGAAGAAGAAAGATACTTTGGTTTAGATATGGTGTACAAGTCATTCTTTAGATTCCAAAGTCACTTATCATGATGAATGTGTACAACATTGCAACGGGTTGTGAAGTTCTAGATGAATTTTCAGACTGAATTCTATGCTCAATATAAATGATTATAAGTACGTCCAATCGATGAAGATAAAGGAAATGATCTCGAAGTCGTAGGAACCTATTATCTATGCTTGGTATTAAGAAAAAAGTGAAAGAGAAATAATAATGAATAGTAAAGATGAGGTATTGAGCAATGCGGACTATAGATTTAGAACAAGTGATTATGACTGTTTTAAAGCAACAGCAGAATGAAATGGAGATAGCTTCTTTAGTAAGAAATGTAGCCCAGTCCTTTTGTTCCTATGTCCATGCTAAAGAGATTAATAATATTATAAATAATATGGAAAAAAGGAAGATTCTTAGAAAAAAAGAAGTCTGCTTCAGGTTCTTTAATAGTGGTTTTAAAAAGAGAATAAACATTGTTCCAGGTCGTTATCATGAAACATTAAAGGCAGCGCTTCCTTTCATACAGGGATCGCTGCCTTTATTATATTCTAATTAAAAATAAATATAATAACAAAAAGGTAAAAATTATTTTTTATTAATATATTCACACTAAAAAAAGCTTGCATTTATCAATGAAAATCATTATCATTTAAGTTATTAAATTGATAATGATTATCATAATCAATAGAATGGAAGGCAATGGGGTCAACAATGGAGAGAAAGAAATCTTTTCAAACATTAATAGGGAATATCGCGCTCATGCTTCTCGGAAGCCTTTTGCTTGGGTACCTATTAATTGTTTCAATTACGACAGGGGCAGGCGACATTTCTTACCGGCAAGTTCTTACAGCTCTTTTTTTCTATGACAGCGAACTGGAAAGTCATAATATCATCCAGGAACTGCGTGTACCCCGAGCTTTGGCGGGAACGCTCATTGGTGCGTCTTTAGCAGTGGCGGGCTGCATCATGCAGGGTATGACAAGAAATGCCCTGGCCTCGCCGTCCATTATGGGAATAACGGACGGCGCGGCATTTGGTATTGCTTTTTCCATGGCATTTTTGCCCCCACTTGATTCCATCAGCTTAATGGTTGCTGCTTTCATTGGAGCGGGCATAGGAGCGTTTTTGGTTTTCGGTGTGGCTTCATTATCAAGAGGCGGAGTGAGCCCCGTAAAACTGGCCCTTGCTGGCGTGGCTGTAGGAGCGATGCTGAGTGCATTTTCAAGCGGTATTGCCATCCACTTTAATATAGCTCAAGAAGTAAACTTTTGGTATGCAGGGCATTTGTCAGGTATTCGTTGGCACGACGTAACACTGTTTCTTCCTCTTAGTACGGCAGGTATTTTAGTAGCGATTATCCTATCGCGATCCGTAACGTTGCTTAGTTTAGGCAACGAGGTTGCAGTAGGACTGGGGCAACGAACTTTGTTTATTAAAATAACCTGCACAATAATTGTATTAATCCTCACGGGAGCGGCAGTCGCAACAGCGGGGAGTATTGGTTTTATAGGTCTTGTGATTCCTCATATAGCGAGGTTGATTGTCGGTCAAGATTATCGTTATATCATTCCCGTTTCAGCTGTATTAGGCGCTTCTTTACTAACTGTGTCTGATATCGGTGCGCGTTTAGTAAATCCTCCTTTTGAGACGCCTGTAGGGGCTATCACAGCCTTAATTGGAGTGCCCTTTTTTCTCTTTTTAGCTCGTCGGGAGGGGAGGGGACTTGATTGAATCGAAAAGTTAAAATTTATTTTTTAGTTGTAACCTTGCTTACGCTTGGATTACTGCCCGTACGCTTAAGTATGGGAGAAGTCAGTTTAACGCCATTTGAAACCTTGCAAACATTGTTGGGGATGGGCTCATCAAAAAGTGAAATTGTACTTTTTCAATTTCGTTTGCCGCGTTTAGTTTTAGGCATTCTCATTGGGATGGGCCTTGCGGTGTCCGGTGCTATTCTTCAAGGCGTTAGTAGAAACCCTTTAGCAGATCCAGGCATCATTGGCATCAATGCAGGAGCAAGCTTGGTCGTAGTAGCATATTTGTATTTATCGCAGGGAGGATTAGTAGTTTCGGGACTAGGCCCTACTTATGCCCTGCCCTTCTTTGCTTTTTTGGGTGCTGCGGTGACGGCTTTTGTCATTTATATTATTGCTTTAAAAAATGGAAAGGTTTCCCCAACCCGACTTATTTTAGTGGGTATAGGCGTATCAGCAGGTATCGGGGCGCTCCTCATTATCCTTCAAATGAAAATGAACCCTCGGGCATTTTCAGAAGCCATTATATGGTTATCAGGAAGCATTTGGGGAGCCAGTTGGCCCATGGTTATGTCAGTATTACCCTGGATTTTGGTTTTAATCCCTTATGCTGCTTATAAAGCCCGTTATTTAAACCTGCTGAATATGGGAGAGGCTATTGCGATAGGGTTGGGAACAAAAGTAGAAAAAGAAAGAAGAATTCTGTTAATTGTTGCGGTGGCTTTGGCTGGGGCCTGTGTAGCTGTCGGAGGCAATATTGCTTTTCTGGGATTACTGGCCCCCCATCTTGCCCGGCACGTAGTTGGCCCGTCCTATAAAACACTTATACCTGCTTCAGCAATTACAGGAGCTGCGTTAGTGATGGCAGCAGATTTGGTCGCCAAAAATTTATTATATCCCGGTGAAATACCAGTTGGAATTACTCTAGCTGCTATCGGTTCTCCGTATTTCATCTACTTGTTAATGAAAACGAGATAAGGAGGCGCGAGTATGCCTGTCATTCAAACAAAGGGACTGTCAATAAGCTACGGAGCTAACAGGGTAGTGACGAACATAGATTTAAAAATTCCGGAAAGCAAGATAACTACTATCATAGGAGCGAATGGTTGTGGGAAATCGACAGTGCTAAAAACACTGGCGCGCATCCTTTCCCCATCAGCCGGAGGAGCTTATTTGGATGGCAAACTTATACATAAAGCAAATACAAAGGAAATGGCTAAGCAACTGGCAATTCTCCCTCAATCCCCGGATTCCCCCTCAGGTTTAAAGGTAGGGGAACTAGTTTCCTATGGACGTGCCCCCAGGCAAAAAGGTTTTGGAAAACTTTCGAACGAAGACCAGATAGTGATTGATCAGTCTCTGGAATTAGCTGGAATGTTGAAGTTCAAACAGCGGGATGTGGATGAATTGTCAGGCGGACAGCGCCAAAAAGTATGGATTGCGATGGCATTAGCCCAGGAAACTCCTGTTCTTCTCTTGGATGAACCGACGACGTATTTAGACCTTGCACATCAGCTCGAAGTGTTAAAAATATTGAAACGACTGAATGAGGAGGAAGGGAGAACGGTGGTAATGGTACTTCATGATCTAAATCATGCCTCGAGATTTGCGGACTATATGATCGCGATGGGAGATGGAGCCATTATACAGGATGGCAGTCCAAATGAAATTATGACTCCTCAAGTGTTAAAGAAAGTCTTTAATATAGACGCAATTATTACTAGAGACCCTGTAAATCAAAAACCAACTTGTATCACTTATGATCTTTTTGAATAATTCAGATATAAAGGAGTTAATGGCAATGAAAAAAATGATATATATCCTTGCACCTGGAGGATTATTTTTAATGTTGGCCGCTTGCGGAGGAGAAGAGCAGAGCACGGAGACAGAAACGGAAGACGAAAGTTCAGGATCTTCATCGCGAACCATTGAACACGCAGAAGGATCAACTGAGGTGCCGGAAGAGGTTCAAGATGTGGCATCGCTTTCGTTTCCATACACTAGTAATCTATTGGCTCTAGGGGTTACGCCCTCAGCGACTGTTACTGATAATGGAGAGCACTTCGAACATACTGAAGATGAGTTAGAAGGCTCGACTGATCTGGGCAATTTTTCTGAACCGAACCTTGAAGTATTATTGGAATCTGAACCGGACCTTATTCTCGGAGAAGATACAATCGCCGACCAATACGATAAACTGGAGACCATCGCTCCTACTGTTCTGATCCCATGGGAAGACTTGGAATGGCGAGAACATTTTGAACGAACGGCAGAGGCAGTAAATAAAGAAGAAGAAGCTGACCAGTGGCTAGAAAATTATGATCAAGAGGCTGATAACGCTTCAGAAGAGATCAAAAACAATATCGGCGATGAGTCAGTCCTTGTGCTTCGCATTCGTGCAGACGAATATCGGGTGTATGGATACAACCGTAATTTCGGAAGCCTCCTATACCAGGATTTGGGACTCACAGCCCCTGAAAAGGTAAAAGATATCGATTGGGCTGAAGCTGTATCTATAGAATCACTTTCAGACTTTGATGCTGATCACATATTGATTGAAACGGCTGATGAAGAAGCAGCTCAGACTCGTTTGGAAGAATTAGAAGAAAGCTCCGTGTGGAATAATTTAGAAGCAGTCGAACAAGATAATATCCATACCATCGAGCTGTATCCTTGGTTGGATTATTCTGCTTCAGGACATGAAGCATCAATGGAAGAAGCTGTAGAGATATTAAGTGACTAAAGGTGGAGGTTTGATTATGAAAGAAGAATTAGCTAAAAAATGGGAAAAAGGCGCTGATTTTTACAATCGTAATTTTTATTCCTTTAATAAAAAGCAATGGGAGCATTTAGTGGCCCCCTATTTGAATGATGAACCGGGAATAAAATCCATTCTGGATGTAGGCACAGGGCCCGGCCAACTTGCGTTACTTCTTGCCTCGATGGGACATGAAGTTACAGGCCTTGATTTATCCAAAAGGATGATCGAACTTGCGAATCAACATAATGAGGAAGCAAGACATAAAGCTACGTTTCTAGAAGGAAACGCAGAATATATGCACTTTTTGGATAATAGTTTTCATCTTATTACGAACCGTTTGAATTTATGGACCCTTCCCAATCCCGGCTTATTTGTACAGCAGGCTTACAGGGTACTAAAGACCAATGGAAAAATTCTTCTTTTTATTACGATGCCAGATTCAAAGAAAGTGTATGAAAACCCCCAAACGAATAAAAAAGAAGAGATATTCACGGAAGATTATCAAAAAGCAGTAGCTCAATTGCCATTTCGAAATGCTTCCCCGGCTCAGGTGAAAGCCTTACTTGATGCAGCAGGTTTCAAAGAAACGGTGGGTTATGAGTTTAATGATGAAAGAACATTTACTGCGGAACACATGGCAGACATGTTGAGCGACTATGGAGAAGCGGGAGAAGCTTTTCAACAATTATTGAAGAATCATCCTTCAAAGGACGAAGTGGAAAGTTTTCTCCAAAAGTATCATTTTTCGCATGGAGAAGTTCATTACAACAGTGAAGGTGCTTTATCTTTCGTCTTTCCTATAGATTCGGCTATGATAACGGGAAGAAAATAAAAAAGACATTACTAAACCGAATAAGCAATTATGCTCGTTGTGCATGATTGCTTATTTGTATTCAAGAGAAAGTAAAAAGTGAATTCCTTAGGGTTTCATAAACGAGGCTTCCTAACACTTGGCCAAGGCTTTATCATCCAGAAAAATCGTTTCTGCCGATAAGCATGATTATGTTAACCTTCACAAGCAAACATTCTCTGAAGCACATATACATAGAACTTTGCATTAAACGAAACGCCATTTGATGTTTAATCGTCCTTATTGCTTTTTCTATATAATTGAAATTATTTGTGTCAAAAAAATGACTTTTTCATATTGTGATATAAGCGTCATACAGTATTCACAGCAATTGCTAATGAAAACGGATACGATAGTGGTACAGGAGAATTCGACAAACGGGTTGGGCGTTTGTTGGTCATTATCGAATGGGGGAACAAACATATGAAAAAGAAAAACATGGTATTGTTATCTTCGGTATTAGTAACAACAGGGGTCATGACGGCGTGTGGGGGAGAAACGGGCCAAGGTGAAAATAGTGGAGGTCAAAACCATGAGCAGCAAGAGACACAGGAGGACAGAGAAAATTCCAACGGAGACGAAGCAGCCAATGTTGATAACATGACCGCCGAAGAGCCTGGGAAAGATGAAACCTGTTATTACTGTGAAATGGGAATTCCGCATCCGGAAGACGAGCAGTCCGTTTTTACGGCCCAGGCGATCACCAACGAGGGCGAGCGTGTCTTTTTTGATGATTCTGGCTGCATAGAAAATGCGGAAAAGGAGCAAGGCGAAAAGTTTGCGAAAGTATGGGTGAAAGATTATAACTCTGATGAATGGTTCGAACTGGAAGACGCAACAGTGGTGTCGGGTGATTCCTTTGAAACACCGATGAGCTACCAGTATGCCTTCTTTGAAAAGGAATCCGACGCCGAAGCATTTGTTGAAGAACATGAGGCGGAGGTCGCCTCATGGGAAGATGTCCAAACTGATGCCCATGAACGTGCCCAAGGTGAAGACATGGAATCCACAGACGCCGAAGGGATGAACCATGAGCATGAGTCTGAATCTTCCGAAGGCAGAAAAATAAATCATAATGATATGGATGAACATGATGAAGAACAACACGCTTCATAAGAGTAGGAGGAGATTTCTGGGTTTCTTATTATTCTCCGTGCTTGTGTTCGCCATTCCGGGCAAAACTGAAGCCGAGACGTCTATTCAGGAACAGGTGGACCAGACGGAACCTGGTGGGACCGTCACTATAGATGAGGGCACATATGAAGAGTCAGTCACAATTGATAAGCCAGTGACGCTGCAAGGTGACGGGGTCACCATAAGGAGTGAGGCGGAAGAGACGGCGCTCACCGTAGAGGCTGAGAACGTTACAGTAGATGGCATCACGTTTGTACAGGAAGACACCCAGATTGAAGAGAGCATTGTGCCAGGCCAGGAATTCGATGCGATCGAACCCGAGCCGGTGGTTTCTATTTTGGACAGCGAGGGCTTTACGTTTACAAATAACGAAATGGACATGATCGGCTCCGGCCTGCATGCGGAAGGAAGCGATGATTTCACCATCAGTAACAACGAATTTTCCGGCACGTTCTCTTCCTACGTGAACCAGGGCCTGGCAGCCGTTGAATTGTATGAGTCCAATCAGGTGACCATCACGGATAATGAAGTAGAAGACGCTCTCGACGGCTTTTATTTGGATTCGCTTCAAGAAGCAGCAATTCACGATAACGTTGTAGAAAATTCCCGGTACGCCGTCCACTTGATGTACAGCTCCAGGGTGGAAGGCCATTCCAATCGTTTTCAGGAAAATGTAAATGGATTGATGATTATGGATTCGGAAGAGGCAAATTTTTTTGAAAACACTTTAACCGATCAGTTTGATGTCCGGGGCTACGGACTGTTGGTATATCGTTCGGAAGACATTCTCCTGCATGACAATAAGATTTCACGTAATAGTACAGGTTTGAAATTGGAAGAAACAAAAAATGTTTCTATCCACGATAACATTATTGCCGGCAACCAAGTTGGTCTAGGTTGGGAACGGCAGCAGGCGGACGTAGAATTCTATCATAATGATATGGTCAGCAATGTATTATCCACACAAGGAGAATTTGTCGAGCGATTAACCCTCTCCAGTCAAAATAAAGGAAATTATTGGAGCGACTATGCTTTGGTCGACCAAGATGAGGATGGAGTTGGGGAAGCCCCTTATGTGGCAGGATCCATCTATGATTCTATGCTGACGACACACCCGGAATGGCAGCTGTTTATGCACAGTCCGGCTATGACATTGTGGAGCCAGGTCTCTGAATGGCTACCATCGCGTACTAATCAAGAAGTGATCGATGAGCATCCTAACATCGATCCGGAAACTGAACCAGCTGCTGAGCCTTTTACATCTATTCATTTCGCCGGAATAGGCGGAGTGTTACTGCTGATGTCCGGTAGTAGTATGTATTATTTCCATAGGAGGAGAAGAGAATGAAAAAAGCACCGATGGTCTTAACATTAATGGCCAGTCTTGCCTTGGGCGCGTGTCAGCAGGCTTCGCATGACCCCCACGGTATCGATCATGACGTCGATACGTGCGAAATTTGTAATATGGCCATTAACAATACCCAGGCAGCAACTCAAATCGTGATGGAAGACGGCAGTGCAGTGAAATTTGATGACATTGGCTGTATGATGCAGTACAAAGAAGAACAAGAAGGGCAGTCGGAGAGTTTCCATACAGAATATATTAACAGCTATGGGGAAGAAAGCTGGACCGATGCCGAAGAAAGCACCTACGTTTACGATGAAGATATCTCGACTCCTATGGGAAATGGGGTCATCAGCTTTGGATCGGAAGCCGAAGCTGAAAACTATATCGATACCGAAGGCCAGGGAGAACTACTGACCTATCAGGACTTATCTGAGCATGATTGGGACAGCTTTTAATAATGTTTGCCGCCTTTTATGCAAATGACATGAAACAGTACACCCGGAATCAATGGATGATATGGTTTGGTATTTTATTTACACTAGTTTCGACTAGCTTTATTCTCTTTGGTGGCGCCGATGCGAACACTTATGATGGATTTAATACCACAATGGCTAGCTTATTGAATGTAAATTTGTTTTTATTACCGCTAATTCTTTTTGTGATGGGAGCGGTCAGCGTGGCGGCCGAAAAAGAAGAAGGGTTATTTACATTGGTAGTGAGTTATCCGGTGTCGTACCTGCAGCTTGTGGTGGCAAAGGTATTGTCGTTAATAACAGCTATGTTGCTTATTCTTTTCTTTAGCTACGGCGTTGCCGCTATTGTAGGTTTTTTTACGGGAACGGCGCTCGCTCCGGACACGCTGATTTTGTTTCTCTTTTTATCGGTGCTGCTTGTGTTGCTTTTGGCTCCGTTAGCCATTTTAATGGGGGTTTGTACCTCTACCAAGTTTCAGGCTATGGCATTAGCTTTGGGGATTTGGGCTTTTTTTGTGCTGTTATATGAATTTTTATTCATGGGCCTTATTACGGTAGTACCACCGCTATGGTTAACGGTTTTTTTGACTTTGGCGGTGGCGTTCAACCCGGTGGAACTGATTCGCGTAGCGACGATTATCATTATGGACGGCGGGACCTCCCTTGGACCTTCATTGTATGATTTTACGTCGTATTTGTCCGGTGGGTTTGGTGCTTTGATTCTAGCAGTCTTTGCGGTTCTCTGGTTAGTTTTGCCAACGGCGGCTTGCTATATCCTGATTCGGGGAGGGAAAACGCATGGAAGCTAACCCATCTATATTAAGTCTAGAAAACATTTCCTTAAAACATCGGTTTAAGCCCCTGACATTTTCGATTACTGAAGGGAGTGTTTATGCTCTTTGTGGAGGGAACGGAGCGGGAAAAACATCTTTATTCAGTGTGCTGACGGGTATGAATCGACCTTCGAGCGGAACTCTGTACATGCACAATAACAAAGTACAAAATCATTCGCATGCATATCGCCATTCTTTTTCGTATATGCCGGACCAATTGGTTTTTCCACGTCATTTAACGGGGCTAGAGACCCTGCGATTTTTTTCCGCACTAATGGGAGAGCAACAGTATAAGGTGAAAGATATTTTGCCATATGTAGGATTGGAAGAGGTAAAGGATCAAAAAGTAAAGACTTATTCGAAAGGCATGCAGCAGCGATTGAACCTGGCACAATGTCTTTTAGCAGATGTGCCGCTGTATATGCTGGATGAGCCTACCAACGGATTGGATCCTTACTGGTCGTATCAGATGAAAGAAATAGTGCTGGAACAAAAAAGAAAGGGAAAAACGATTATTTTTTCGACGCATTCCTTGTCGCTGGTTGATGACATCGCCGATGATCTGTTGTTTTTGCAGCAAGGTGAAGTGCTTATCAACGAGCCGGTCTCCCAACTCCGACAACAATTCGGGAGTCAGACTGATTTAAGTTCGTATGTCTACCATTTAATCTCTGCTCAAAAGAACAATGATAGTCCGAATTAGACAGGTGATCTCCTCATTGAAGTAATGAGAAGATAAACAAAACGGCTTGATCCTATTAAGATATAGGACCAAGCCGTTTATTTTTAATATATGAAGCTTTTTTATTTTTTCACAGCTTCTACCATGTAATGGCCCTCATTGATGACATGCGTGGTGGTTGTAAAACCATAGGAGGCGATCGTTTGGGC